>JAJEJD010000026.1 GCA_022828125.1 bacterium
TTTCTCCCCCTGTTGGCGTTCCAGCCCCCGATATCCGTTCGATATGCGAACTTCGCGTTTGGGGCGGACACGCAGGTCCGCCCCTACAAAAAGCGCAAACCCTCATTCATCAGGGCTTTTTCAACAACCTCCGAGGGGGCCGCCCGGGCGATGACGCCGGTGCGCTTTTTGGTTTTGTGCTGCGGTCTTATGCGCCTGTTTCCGCGAAGCGGGGCATGACTTCACGGGCCAGGGTTTCGATAATTTCGTAGCGTTCTTCGAGCCGGAACGGCATGGCGACGATGACCTTCTCCACCCCCATCTCGTGCAGCGTCTCGAAGCGGGCGACGACGTCGTTCGGCGTGCCGACGACGGCGAAGCGGTCCACCATGTAACCGGTGATGAGGCTTGCGTTTTTCGTCTTGTGGCCTACATCGCTCTCGTCATAATTCTCGCGAAAGGCCTGCACGTCCGGAAGATGCTCTTCCGGCACCGCATGGAAGCCCATGCGAAAGTTATGATTGGCCCGGTTGCACAGGCGCGCCCGAATCGCCCGGCGAACCGCGTCGCGGTCTTCGCCGACGCTGACGATGAAATCGAACCAGATCGGCACGCGGCCGGGTTCGCGGCCGGCGCGCGCCTCACCCTCCGCGATGCAGCCCCGCGCCCACTCGATTACCTCGGGCGTCGCGCCCGCGCCGAGGATGACCGCATCGGCCAGTTCTCCGGCGATGGCCAGCATCTTCGGCCCGTCGGCGGCGAGGCAGATCGGCACGTGCGGCTTCCGCCAGTTGGACTGCATTCGCGCACCCTCGTAGGTTACAGGCTCGCCGTCCAGCAACCCCCGGATTGCGGAGAGGTATTCCCGCATTTCCGCCAGGCGGGCGGCGCGCTTTCCGAGCAGGTATACCGCCGTATCGCCGGAGCCGACCCCGAGGAACGTGCGCCGCGGGGCGATCGCGTCATCGATCGACCCGAACGCGTTGGCGACGACCGCCGGATGCCGGATGAAGGGGACGGTCACGCCGGTTCCAATCCCGGCGCGCCCGGTCGCCCCGGCGGCAAGCGCCATGACGACGAAGGGGTCGCGCAGGTGGAAGTGCGACAGGGAAACCGTGTCGGAGAACAACAGCGGGTCGAAGCCGAGCGCTTCCGCGCGCTGCACGAATTTCAGATATTCCGGGATCGGCGTGAATTCGTTCTGGGGTCCGATGCGGAGGCCTATCTGCATGCGTTGTATTTCCTCACGGCTTGAGTTCGGTAAGAGGGCGAGGTTGGCGCGTCGATGTTCCCGAGCCTTATCCTGCCTTGTCATGCTCCGTCAAGTCGATGGCGGGGTGGAACCGCTCCGGCGCCGAACCTGCCCCGCACGACGCGCCGAACGCCATGACTTTCAGGGGCGAACGGCGTATTCTCGTTTCCATTGGTGATCTTATTCTCGGGAGGCCTTCGATGATTCGCTCCATCCGTCTGCAGCACATGGGGATCAAGGTGCGCGACCTGGACCGCGCCATCAAATTCTACTCCGAAGTCCTGGGCTTCAAGCTGCGCTCACGCCACGAGGCGGGCAGCCACCCGGCGGCGCCGTTCGGTTCGGCGTTCATGTACCTGGACGACTACCACCACCAACTGGCGATTTTCAGCGTGCCCGAGGACTGGGTGGAAGAAGAAGGCGGGGACACCGTGCCGCGCCGCGACGTGGGCCTTCACCACCTCGCGTTCGAGGTGGCGGATCAACAAGCGTTCGACGACGCGGTGGCCTACATCCGCTCGCGCCCCGACATCGAGGTCGTATGGGGACCCTTGCGCCTCGATGCGAGCAACGGCCTCTGGGGCGGGCACGAGGGCATCTATTTCCTGGATCCCGACGGCAACCGCATCGAGGTGTTTCACGACTCGGACATGTTCCCCGGCAGCCGGCCCGCGTGGCGGGATGGGCAGGAGAATGAATGCTGATTGACGGGCTGAGCCTCCTCGCTCTGGCGGTGGTTCTCGGCGCGGTCGTCTACTACGTTTTCTTTCGAGACGTCCGGCTCGCCCGCCGCATGAAGCCGCTTGCCGAGATACTGGATGCGGGCACGGCCCGTCTCGAAGGCGGGCGATTGACGGGCCGGTATTCGGGTAAAAGCGTGAGGTTCGAGTATCGCGCGCAAACCCGCGGCAACCCCGCCGCGATGCGGATAGGCGTCGCCTGCGCGGCTTCTTTTTCGTTTCGAATCCACAAGAAAGCGGAAAGCCTCCAGCCCGGCGAGCGCGCATATCTTGAGAATGAAAAGGGCAGTCCGGGTCTTCAGACCTTCTATTCGGGCGATCCGCTCTGGGATTCGGAACTCGCACTTGCGGCGGATTGCGAAGCCTCGTTCCGCCGGTGGATCAACCGCCCCGATGTGCACGAAACCTTGAGTGGGATCGTCCTGCGGCCGCTCACCACGATCTTGCTCTGCGAGGAGGGGGCGCTGTGCGCCGTATATCCGGGGGCTTCCGCCGAGGCCGTCTTCCAGAGTTCCTTCGCCAGGGATGCGCTCGATGAACTGGCGGCGCTCGGCGAAACGCTGGCTTGAGGGTTATGTGGCGGGTATTCGAGCGTGAGCGCTCATAGACCGATATCTGAAAACTATTTCTTGAGCGGCGGGAGCCTCAGCAGGATGAGGTTGAACTTCTCGTCCATAAGGTCGAATTTCTTGTCCATTTTCTCGTCCAGACGGGTTATTCTTTCGTTAATTTTCAGTTCCAAACGGTCTATTTTCTTCTCGATTTTTTGATCCAGCACTTCTATTTTCTTATCTAGTTTCCGATCCAGCATAGCGATCTTGCTATCGACCGTCTGGTTCAACTGGCTTATTTTTTTGTCGATCTTCTGGCTTAACTGGCTTATTTTCGTGTCTACCGTCTGGCTCAACCGGGTAATTTTCGTGTCTACCGTCTGGTTCAACTGACTTGTTTTCGTGTTGATTTGCTCATTCAGCAGGTCTATTCTTTCCCTGTTCTGCCCGATAGCTTCACGCAATTGGCCGAAATGCTCGTTCATCTGCTTCTCGAAGCGGGCGAAGTTGCCGTTCGTATTCCCGTCCGCCGCGTCGAGCCTCTTGACTTCCGCGTCGACGCGCGCCTTGACGGGCGTGACCTGGGCGCTGACCATGAATACCGTGAATTGATAGATGCCGCCCGCTATCGCGGCCATGAACAGCCCGAACGTCCATACGCCGGCGTTGGTTTTGAAATGATCGAAGAGTTTTTGCATGGTTCCCCCCGCCTCCGGTAGTGAGAAAGAGTACGGGTCCTCCACACAGAGACTAGCGATTTTGGACCGGGAAGTCAAAAGCAGCCCATTCCTTGTTCCCATTCTTTGTGGGTATCCCCCTTTGGCAAGGGCGGTTCGCGAACCGTCCCTTCTGGGTAAAGAAATGGCAGGTTCGGAAGCGACTGGAATCGTGGAGCGCCCCCGCCTTTCCGCCTCCCCCGCATCTGTACTAGAATCGCCGGGATTAAATACTGAAAACGCAGGGGAGTATTCCGCATGGCCAACAATCACGAACGCCCGGCGCCGCGCTTCGACTGGTTCATCCCGATCGACGGCGACGGCGAGCACATCGGCACGCTGCGGGCCGAGCGTCCGCCCACGTATGAATACCTGAGCGAGGTGGTGAAGGCGGCGGAGGAGAACGGTTTCTACTCCATGCTCATCCCCACGCGCTTCGCCAACGGGCTTTTCGACCAGGGTGCGCCCCTGGCGGAGACCTGGACGATGGTGACGGCCCTCGCCGCGCGAAGCGAGAAGATACGCTTCCTCATCGCCGTGCGCCCCGGTTTCGTGAACCCGGGCCTCTTCGCGCAGATGGCGGCCACGCTCAGCCAGATTACGGGCGGGCGCGTGGATCTGAACGTCGTGCCCGGCGGCATCAAGGGCGAGTTCGAAAAGATGGGCGAGAGGATCGACCACGACACGCGCTACGAGCGGGCGGAGGAGTTCATCGCCGCCATCCGAAAGCTCTGGGAGCGGCCCGAACCGGTAAGTTTCGACGGGAAATTCGTGAAGCTGAGCGATGTGCACTGCTCGCCCGGCCCGGCAGGAGAAGCGCCCAAATTCTATTTAGGCGGCGCATCGCCCGCCGCACTCAAACTCGCGGGGACGCAGTCGGACGTCTATCTCGGCTGGATAGGGCCGGTGGAGGAGACCCGAAAGCACCTGGAGCGCGCGCGGGCCTCTTTCGCCGAGGCGGGGCGGACGCCCGTTTTCGGTGTGCGCTCCCATCTGGTGATGCGAGATTCCGAGGACGAAGCATGGGATGAGACGCGCGAGTTGCTCAGCCGCGCGTATGATTCCGTGAAGGCGCAGCGCGGCGCGCTGGTGGCCGGCACGGCCATGGTGGGGGCCGCCGCGCAGGCGCGCGCGTTCGAGGATTTCCGGGTCGGCCCTCATCTTTGGAACGGCATCTCCCAGGTGCGGGTGAACTGCGGCTCCGCGCTCGTGGGGACACCCGCGCAGATCGCAGAGGAACTTCTCGGCTACTGGCGGCTCGGCATCGATGAGTTCATCCTCTCGGGCTACCCCCACGTGGAGGAATGCCACCGCGCTGCGCGCGACCTGATCCCCCGCATCAAGGAGATGATAGAGCGAGAGCGTAGCGCGGCGTAAGACCGGCGCAAGGTTTTGCGCTTTCATGGGCGGGAGGCGTTTTCCGCTTTTTATCCTGTCAGGCAATCCATACTGATTATATGAAGGAGAGATCATGCGAGCCGTCTGGTATGAAGCGTATGGCCCGGCGAAAGAGGTGCTGAAATTCGGTGAACTCGAAACCCCTGAGCCCGGCGCGGGCGAAGTGCGCGTGAGGCTCCACGCCTCGGGTGCCAATCCTTCGGACTACAAGGCGCGCCTGGGTTCGCGCGGCGAGATGGGCTGGCCGAGAATCATCCCCCACTCGGACGGCGCGGGCGTCATCGAGAGCGTGGGCGAGGGGGTGGACGCGGCCCGCGTGGGCGAGCGCGTCTGGATATTCAACGGCCAGTGGCAAAGGCCATTCGGCACGGCGGCGGAGTTCATCGTACTGCCCGAGCGGCAGGCGGTGCCGCTGGCGGATTCGGTGGATTTCGCCCAGGGGGCGTGTCTGGCGATCCCGGCCATGACCGCCCACAGGGCGCTTTTTCTCGACGGACCGATCATTGGGCAGACGGCGCTCGTCACCGGTGGGGCGGGAGCGGTGGGGCGCTATGGCGTGCAGCTTGCCAAGTGGGGCGGCGCCGAGGTCATCGCCACGGTCAGCAACGATGAAAAAGCGGAGATCGCGCGCGATGCGGGCGCGGACCACGTGGTGAACTACCGCGATGAGGATGCGGCGGAGCGCATCCTGGAGATCACAAACGGAGCGGGGGTGGACAGGATTTGCGAGGTGGATTTCGGCGAGAACCTCGAAGTCACCCGCAAGGTGCTCAAGGGGAACGGGACCGTTGCGGCCTACGGCTCCACGCGCGTTCCCGAACCCGTGCTGCCCTGGTACCAGATGATGCCCGAGAACACGGCCATCCGCATGGTGTTCGTCTACACCATGCCGGATTCGGCGATAGCCCAGTCCTGCGCGGACATCAACGCCGCGTGCGATGCGGGCGCACTTACCCACCATATCGGCGCGCGCTTTACCCTGGAGGAGACCGCCGCCGCGCACGAGATCATGGAGAATTTCGCGAACGTCGGAAACGTGGTGGTGGAAATCGATTGAGGCGGGCGGGGCGGCTTGCGCGCGGAATCTTCTTGAAAGATAGCGCGCGAGGACCTATATTTGAAGTAGACCATAGGGGGTTGATGGAGTGATGGAGTCTAGTCCCCTGAAGCAGCGCGCCGGCCTCTCGGGGGATGTCAAAAGATAGCCGGCGCAAGGCATCTGGACGGCCACCGCGCGAAGCGCAGGCGGAAAAAGAAGAACAATCCTGAAAGCGGGGCCTCCGGACGCTCCGCTTTTTGATTGGCGCACGGACGGGCACATTGCATTTCATTCATATCGGAGGGAAACGCCATGCGAATATATGACCCCAAGAAAGTACTGGCAGCCGTCGATTTCTCGGAACTCAGCAGGGGCGTCCTGAAGGTCGCGGCGGAGATCGGGGAGAACCGCAACGCCGAAGTCATGGCCATCCACGTAGCGAGGAATCCCGACTACGCGGCCAAATACGGCGGCTACGGCGCGGAACTCGTAGGCACCATCTCTCCGAGCAAATTGCTCGAAGATACGCGCGTCGAACTGGAGAGCAATCTCGACGTGATGACGAAACAAATCGAATCGGCCGTGCCCATCGAGACCCTCGTCGTCTTCGGCGAACCGGTGAAGGAGATCGTCCAATTCGCCGACACGGGGGATTTCGACCTCCTCGTCATGGGTACGCACGGCCACAATATGGTGAGCCGATTCCTGATCGGGAGCGTCTCCGAGCAGGTCCTGAGGCGCGCGCCCTGTCCGGTGTTCCTGCTGAGGGATAAGGTGGCCCTGAAAAAGCTGGAGGAAATGGACGCGGAATCGGTCGAGAGCTAGAATCAAGTCGCATCGCACCGCCCTCTCCGGCTCTGGAACCGCGCCGGAGAGGGCGGTTTTTTTCGTCTTCAGCCCCGCAACTGTCTCCACTTGAACATCCTACCGTTTGCCTCTCGTAAATATCGGAAGATAGCCTCGCCCCACCTGTTGACAAAAATTGCCGCTTTCATACAATGCGCTGTTACCTAGGCATTATGAGTTGCATATACGGGCCGAGGAGCGAGCTTATCCATCCGCCGGCCGACGTTCCATCGCGCGATGGACGCATAACGCGGATTTCCTTTCGCTCTCTCGGTCCACACCCAAGTGAAGGAGGAACACCCAGATGAGTGAGAAGCGGATCAAAAGAAGAAGCCTCCTCAAGGCCGGTCTGGCCACCGCCGTTGCGGGTCCCGCCGTTCTCGGCGGCGCGGGCAAATCCCATGCCGGGCCCGAGGAGGACGCCGTCATCAAGGCGGGCAAGAAGCTGGGCGGCGCCAAGCTGAACGGCATGATGTGGGGCCTCTACTGGCGCAACTACCCCGACCTCAACAAAGAATTCAACAAAGCCACCGGCATCTCCATGGACAAGGTGAGCGACGTTCCCAACCTGCAGATTCCCCAGCGGGCGATGGCCGAGGCCATCACGCGCTCGGGCAAGTTCGACATCTTCCACGTGGAATCCATGATGATTCCTTCCCTCGCGGCGGCGGGAATGCTCGAGCCTCTCGACGATCATATGAAGTCCGTCGGCTTCGACCTCAAGATGGTGGGCAACTTCGAGACCTTCATGCAGTATCAGGGCAAGACCTACGCCATGCCTACGGACGGAAACGTCTGCCCTCAGTTCATTCGCAAGGATCTGTTCGACAATCCCGATGAGCGCAAGGCCTTCGCCGACAAGCACGGCAAGCCCTTAAAGTGGCCCGTCACCTGGGAAGACGAACTCGAAGTCATGAAGTTCTTCCACAGGCCCGACAAGGAGCTCTACGGCTTCGGCGGCCTGCGGGACAAGGCGAACAGCAGCTTCTGGTACTGGATGTATCTCTACAGCGCGGGCGGCTTCCCGTTCGACGACGATGCCAACCCCACGCTGAACACGCCTGCCGCCGAATACGCCTTCGACACCTGGCTCGCGCGCAAGCAGGTTTCCCACCCCGAGGCGGCCGCCTGGGGTTCGCCGCAGATGATCCCACGCATCCGCAACGGCAAGATTTTCTCCTGCCAGTACTGGGACGGGATTATCGCGCTCATCGAAAGCCCGACGGCGAAGACCAAGACCAGGGGTCAGTGGCATTACGGCCTGGTGCCGGGTTCGAAGTTCTCCGGCAGGCTCATCCACCGCGCCTTCTCCGCTCCGGTGATGGCCATGGTCGTGAACCGGCACAGCCCGCGCAAGAAGCAGGCCGCCGCATGGGCCATGTACATGAGCACCTACAAGAACAGCGCCGAGGTCGTGGGCCATCCGCTCTTCACCTTCCACGACCCCTGGCATCCCGGACATATGACCGACCCGCAGGTGACGAAGGTCTACACCAAAGCGGGAATCAAGTCCGTGGAGGACAATCTCCTCGTTACTTGCCCGCCGCCGTATGTGACCGGCTACCAGGAGTTCAAGGAAGTCGTCGACCGGAACCTCTCCGAGGCCTACGCGGGCCGCAAGAAGGGCGCCAAGAAGGTTATGGGCGACATCCAGAACGAGTGGGCCAAGATCATCCGCAAGGTCGGCAAGCGCAAGCTCAAGAGGGAGATTCCCTTCTACAAGGGCATGATGCCGAAGGTGGACAAGCCCTCGTAGCACGAAAACCTCCTCTCCCCGGGGCGCGGCCCCGGGGAAGGGGTTCCATGTTTCGCCGGCCGGGGCCGGCGGGGAATCGCCCGCCCCGGTCGCCGACGCAATGACCGCTTCCGAATGGTTCCCGGCATACGCTCCGATTCATTCGAGATCGTAGGAGTATTGTTGAATGGCGACGGCCACAATTGCGCAGCCCAAGGGTAGACGCTCCACGCGCGCCCGTGGCGTACGCGTATTCAAATGGAGCGTACTCTCTCCGCTGATTCTCCTTTTCGCGTTTCTGATACCGGTATTTCTCCTTCAGATATATTTTTCGTTCCATTCCTGGACGGTTTATCTCTCCACGTGGTTCGACGCGGAATACGTGGGGCTGGAGTTGTTCCAGGAGGTGTTGACCGAAGGGCGTTTCTGGCGGGCCATGGGGCGCTCGCTCCTGTTCGCGGGCCTCTCGACGCTCGGTTGTTTCATAAGCGGCTTCATTCTGGCGCTATTGATGTACAAGCCCTTCCGGGGGCAGGCGTTCTTCTACATTCTCTTCATCCTCCCGATGCTGACGGTGCCCGTAGTCATTGCCTACACCGCCGACATGCTCTTGTATGAAAAAGGGCCCATCAACGGGTTTTTGAGTTATTTCCTGCCGGGAGACCTCTCGAAGTTCACCTGGCTGGCGAATCCCGATGTCGCCATCTTCACGATTATTCTACTGGAGATATGGAACTGGACGCCTTTCGTCTTCATCATCATGCTGGCGGGTCTTTCCTCGCTGCCGACCGAACCGGTGGAGGCCGCCCGCATCCTGGGGGCGAACCGCTTGCAGATATTCCGCGAGATTCAGCTTCCGCTCCTTCGCCCCGTCATATTCCTGGCGCTCATCCTGCGCTTCCTGGAGGCGATGGCGGAATTTCCGAAAACGTGGGGCCTCATCCAGGGGGGGCCGGGCACCGCCACCGAGACGATACCCATCTATCTCTATTTCACGACCTGGGTGTCGTTCGACATATCGAAGGGCGCGGCGATGTCCTACGTCGTCATGGTCATCATGATATTCATCGTTCTCACGGCGATCTATGTGCTGCGCCGCGAGAAACGGGCGCTCGACGCTCTGCATGAGACGTCGCGCGCGGAGGCCTAGCATGAACCGAGTACAGAAGGCGCGCCTGTTCACCATATTCCGCTACGCCATGCTTCTTATATGGTCGGTGATCGTGGCGTTCCCGATTTTCTGGATCGTTTCCACCTCTTTCAAGCCCGACTGGGAGTGGCACGCCTGGCCGCCGGTCTACTGGTCGAAGGAGGCTTCCTGGGTCAACTACCGGGCGGTGTGGGGAAGAACGCAAAGTCCCCGGGCCACCTCCGGGGAAAAAGTAGCTACGGAGACGGCCCGCTACGAGTCGCACTCGGCGAACAAACCCTGGCAGGCGCTGTGGAACAGCCTCTACATCGCCATCACCGCCACGGCGCTTTCGGTCGCATTCGGAGCGATTCTGGCCTACGGGGTTTCGCGGTACCGGATACTGTCGGAGATACGGATGTTCCAGCTCCTTGTGCTCAGGATGATTCCGCCCATCGTGGTGGCGGCGCCGCTGACGCTCTACTACTCGGCGATCCATCTGATGGACACGGCGCTGGGGCTGATAATCGTCTATTTCATCACCACGCTGCCGTATTCCGTCTGGATGACGAAGAGCTTCGTGGATGAGGTTCCCGTCGAGATCGAACAGGCCGCCGAGATTCTCGGCGCGACCAAGTGGCAGGCGATCCGCGAGGTGATATTCCCGCTCATACGCTCCGGCATCGTGGCGACGTTCCTGTTCATCCTCATCTTGACGTGGAGCGAATATCTGCTCTCACTCATGCTGTCGAAGGTGGACGTGGTGACGCTGCCCGTTCAGTTGGCGAAATACGAAGGCTCCGACGAGGGCCGCGTCTACGGCCACCAGGCCGCTCTGGCGGTGGGAATCACGCTGCCGCTCATGGTCATCGGCATTTTCATTCGAAAACACCTGGTGCGAGGTTTCACTTTCGGAATGGTGAAGAGGTAAAAGGACAATGGCGAGAATCGAACTCAAGGGTTTACGCAAGGTATTCGGCAGAAACATCGAGGCCGTGAAGAACCTCGACTTCACCATCGAGGAAGGCGAGTTCGTCGTCATCGTCGGCCCCTCGGGCTGCGGGAAGACGACCACGCTGCGCATGATCGCGGGTTTCGAGGAACCCACCGCGGGCGAGATCGAGATCGACGGGCGGCTCGTGAACGACATCGACCCCGGAGATCGCGGCGTCGGCATGGTCTTCCAGACGCACGCCCTATTCCCGCACAAGACGGTGGCCGAGAACATCGAGTTCGGCCCGCGCATGAAGAAGGTGCCCGAGGAAACGCGCAAACAGCAGGTGCGTGAGGTGGCCGACATGGTGCGCATCACGCACCTCCTCCACAAGCTGCCCGTCGAATGCTCGGGCGGCGAGGCGCAGCGCGCCGCACTGGCCCGCACCCTCATCACCGACCCCACCGCCTTTCTGCTGGACGAGCCCCTCTCGAGCCTCGACGCCAAGCTCAGGCGTGAGATGCGCGCCGAGATCGACAGGCTGCACGAGGAACTCAAGAAAACCTTCGTCTACGTCACGCACGATCAGGAAGAGGCCATGACGCTGGCCGACCGCATCGTGGTGATGCGCGACGGCGTCATCGAGCAGGTGGGCACCCCGCTGGAAATCTACAACGACCCGGTCAGCTACTTCGTGGCCGATTTCTTCGGCAGCCCCTCCATGAACCTCATCGCGGGGAAAGTGGAGGGCTCGAACGGCGCCGCCGCCTTCTCGGGCGCCGGAATCGAATTCAAGCTCCCCGACGCCTACGCTGGCGTATCTGCGGGGGACTACACCCTGGGCGTGCGGCCCGAGCACGTGGTGGTGGGGAGCCAGGAAGCGGCCTTCTCGTGCGACGTCCAGCTCGTCGAGCCGCTCGGCAAGGATACGCTGCTCTACTTCGAGCACGGCGCCGAGCGTCCGACCATCGCCGTCATCGAGGCGAGCGGCCGCTTCAAGGCGGGCGAACGGTTGAACGTCACCTTCGACTCCGAGCGCGTCTACCTTTTCGAACCCGACGGGAAGCGCGTCCGGTAACCGTATTCCTTCAATAGCGAAGGGTGCTCCTCGCCGGAAGCGTTGAAACACCTTTCCTCGCCGGTGCGTCCCGGATGCGAGAGCCTCTGCGCCCCGCGTTCGTTTCGAAGCGGGGTAACGCCGCTTTTTCTGTGGCGCTCCGCCCCCTTTTCCCTTGACTGGGACTAAATGTTGAATATATTTTGTTGAAAAAGCGCACATCCGGAAAATAGAAAATAAAAACCTTGTCGCAAGAGGGGGAGGCCATCGGCATGTACCCAGTTCATTCAAGCCACTTCGCCCACCGCGCCCGCATCGGGCGGCCAACGCGCCGCCTCCTGGCGGAGACCGTTCGGGAATCCATGTCTCGCCTGTTTCGCTTCGCGGTCTGCGCGCTGGCCCTTGTCTTCGCTTTGTCGGCGGCGCCCGCGGGTGCGGAGGATTTCACCCACGGCGAACTCGAGGGCAGTCTCGACATCACGCTTTCGCACGGCGTCACCCTTCGCGTCGGGGATCGCGACGAGAGGCTGATCGGCACGACCAACGGCGGGTCGGCGACCTCCGTCAACGCCGACGACGGCAACCTCAACTTCGACAGAGGCATCGTGAGCAACGCGTCCAAGTTCATCGGCGAGCTCGACCTCAACTACCGGAACTTCGGCGCCTTCGCCCGCGTGCACGGGTTCTTCGACTCCGAGAACGAAAACGGCGACAGGGCGCGGAGCGAACTTTCGGACGAGGCGAAGGACCTGGTCGGAAAAGATTTCGAAGTGCTCGACCTCTACCTCACCGGATCGTTCGACCTGGGCGATGCGGCGGTGGATTTGCGCGTCGGCAATCACGTCATCAGCTGGGGCGAGAGCACCTTCATCCAGAACAGCATCAACGTCATCAACCCCTTCGATGTGACCAAGCTGAGAACGCCGGGCGCGGAGTTGCGCGACGGTCTCGTGCCGGTTCCGATGGTCTCCTTCTCGGCCGCTCTGCACCAGGACCTCTCCGTGGAGGGCTTCTACCAGGTGAAGTGGGAGAAGACGGAGATTGACCCGCCCGGCAGTTTCTTCTCGACGAGCGACTTCGTCGGCGCGGGCGGGAGGAGGGTCGTGCTCGGCTGGGGGGCCATCCCCGACACCGGTTTCAGTTACGAGGCGTTGGGACCCGGCCTGACCCAGGCGGTCAACGCCGACCTCGCGGGCTTCCGCATCCCCAGCCCCACGGCGGCGGGCGCCCTGACGCCCCTGCCCCAGAGAGCGCAGGCGGCCTTCGACCCCCATTTCCTGAACGTGTTTCGTAGCGGGGACAACGAACCAGAAGACTCCGGCCAGTGGGGGGTCGCGCTGCGCTACCTCGCCGAGGGCCTGAACAACACCGAGTTCGGCTTCTACTTCGTCAACTACCACAGCCGCCTGCCCGTTTTGAGCGGGCGCACCGGCACCGTGCAGGGGATACAGGACGGCCTCTTCGCGGCGGCGGCGGTCGGTTCGCCCACTTCCACGACCGCACGGGCGGTGACGCAGGCGGTTACCCCGCTGGTCACCCAGGCGGTCACGCAGCAGGTTACCGCTGCGGTCACCGCGCAAGTTCCGCCCGGCACGCCGCCTGCGGCCATTCAGGCGGAGGTTCGAAGGCAAGTCGCCGCCATCGTCCCCGGCGAGGTCGCCAAACAGGTCACCAGCAACGTGAGCAGGATGGCCGGCCTCCTGGCCATCGACCGCTACTCGAAGACGGCGGAATACTTCGCCGAATATCCCGAAGACATCCAGCTCTTCGGCCTGAGTTTCAACACCGTGCTCGGGACCTCGGGCTGGGCGCTTCAGGGGGAATACTCCTACCGCCTGGACGCGCCCCTGCAGATAGACGACGCTGAAGTGTTCTTCGCGGCTCTGACGCCGCTCACCATCGACCCCGCGACCGGCAGGCCTTGCGCAAATTCCTTCTCCTACTGTCGTAACCAGGTCGGCGTCTTCGCCCCCGACACCTATGTCCAGGGCTACATCGAGCGCGACGTGAGCCAGATTCAGGCCACGGCCACCAAGGTTTTCGGCCCCACCCTGGGGGCGGACAGCCTGGCGTTCGTCGCGGAGGCCGCGCTCATGCACGTGCACAACATGCCGGACAAGAGCGAACTGCGCCTCGAGGGGCCCGGCACGCAGACCAGCGGGGAGCCCTTTCATTCCACGGCGGCGGGCGCGCACGCAGGCCTCCCGGCGGATCCGCAGGAGCGGTTCGCGAGCGCCACTTCTTACGGCTACAGGCTGTTGGCGCGGCTGTCGTATCTCAACGCCATCGGCGCGGTGAACGTCGCGCCGCGCGTGTCGTTCCAGCATGACGTGGAGGGCACCAGCCCCGGTCCGGGCGGACCGTTCATTAAAGACCGGATCGCCGTGACCCTCGGGCTGGGTGCGAGCTATCTCAACCGCTGGCATTTCGACCTGAGCTTCACCATGTTCGGCGGCGCCGGCAGGCACAACCAGGCGAACGACCGCGACTTCGTCACCGCCACCGTCAAATACCTGTTCTGACAAACAGCGATGAAAATGGGGTAACCGCCATGAAAACCGTCATCTTGAGAATCAGCGTCGCGATGCTTTTCACCCTCATTGCGACAAGCGCCTCCGCCGCGGTTTCCGCCGATGAGATCGCCCGGCTCGGCAAGGACCTGACTCCTCTCGGCGCGGAGCGGGCGGGGAATGCCGAAGGCACCATCCCCGAGTGGAAGGGCGGCATCACGACCCCGCCGGCCGGCTACAAGGTGGGCGACCACCATCCCGACCCATACGCCGGCGACAAGCCCCTGTTCACCATCACCCGCGCGAATCTCGACAAATATCGGGGGAAACTCTCGGCCGGTCTCCAGAAAATGGTGGAGCTTTACCCGACGCTTCGGCTGCCCGTCTACCCGACCCGCCGCAGCGCCTCCGCTCCGCAGCGCATCTACGACGCCACCCGGCGCGTCGCCGCCACCGCGAAACTCGCCGCGGGGGGCAACGGCGTCACGGGCGCGGTGGTCGGGGTTCCGTTCCCGATTCCCAAAAACGGCGCACACGTGATCTGGAATCACCTGCTGCGCTATCGGGGAGTGGCCTCCTCGCGGGTCATCGGCCAGGCGGCCGTCACCCGGAGCGGCGACTACACGCTCGTCCGGCTCGAGGACGCATTCCTCATACGCTATTCGCAGCCGGGCATGACGGAGGCGAAACTCGACAACCGGATGCTCCTGTTCCGCCAGAAAGTGGCGGCGCCGGCGCGTTTGGCGGGCCGGATTTTGGTGGCCTACGAGACGCTCAACCAGGTCGCCGAACCGCGCCACGTCTGGGTCTACAATCCCGGCCAGCGCCGGGTGCGGCGCGCCCCGAACATCGCCTACGACAATCCGGGCACCGCCGCGGACGGGCTCAGGACGAGCGATCAGTTCGACATGTTCAACGGCGCGATCGACCGCTACGAGTGGAAGCTCCTCGGCAAGCGCGAGATGTACGTGCCCTACAACAGCTACAAGCTGCACAGCGACAAGATCACCTTCGCCGACGTTTTGAAGCCACTGCACGTCAACCCGAAGTATCTGCGCTACGAACTGCACCGGGTCTGGGTGGTCGAGGCGACGCTCAGGGAAGGAGCGCGCCACCTCTACAAGAAACGGGTGTTCTACGTGGATGAGGATTCCTGGACGGTTCTGCTCGCTGACATCTATGACAACCGGGATCAGCTCTGGCGCGTGTCGGAGGGCCACGTCGTCAATTATTACGAGGAGCCCCTGCTGTCGACGACTCTCGAGGTGCACACCGACCTCCAGGCGGGGCGCTATCTCGCCTTGGGTCTCAAGAACGAGTTCCCGATCGGCACCTTCGACCCCAAGCTCACGGAAAGGGATTTCACGCCGTCGGTGTTGCGCCGCATGGGCAGGAGATGACGTCGGCGACCTCCGGGGTTTTGAGCGGATTGCGTAGTCGACTGCTTCTCGGTCTGGTCGCCTGTCTGCTGCCCTTTGGAGCGGCGGGCGCCCAACCGGCCGTTCAGGCCCGGCTCGCGCCCGAATCCCTGCTTATTGGCGGAGCGTCCGCAGGTTCTCGCCTGGTGGTGGTGGGCGAGCGCGGGCACGTGCTGGTCTCGGACGACGACGGCTCAAGCTGGAAGCAGGCCCGCGTACCCGTCCGCGCCCTGCTGACCGCCGTGCACATGCACGATGCGCGCCTCGGCTGGGCGGTCGGGCACGACGCGCTCATCCTGCGCACCGAAGACGGCGGCGCGACCTGGAGCGTGGCGCACTACGCGCCCGAAGAAGAACGCCCCCTGCTCGACGTCTGGTTCCGCGATGAAAGATACGGCTTCGCCGTGGGGGCGTACGGCTATTTCCTCGCCACCTCGGACGGCGGCCGCACCTGGAAGCCGCGCACCATCGACAAGGACGATTTCCACCTGAACGCCATCGTTCCCGCAGGCGCCGGTCGGCTGTTCATCGCAGGCGAAGCGGGCGCGATCTACCGAAGCGACGACGGCGGCTCCACCTGGCGGAAGCTCTCCTCGCCCTACGCGGGTTCGTGGTTCTCCGCACTCGCGCTCGATGCGGACAGGCTGCTGCTCATGGGCCTCAGGGGCAGCATGTATCGCTCGGAGGACGGGGGTGAGAGCTGGACGCGCGTTCGCACGCGGACGAAAGCGACACTGACGGGAGCGCTCCTCGTGAAGCCGGGTCTGTTGCTCGTCACCGGCCTCGAAGGCGCCCTGCTCGTCAGCCGCGACGGCGGACGCAGCGTATCCACCGACGCAGCGTTCAAACCCCTGACCTCCCGCCTGGGAATCTCGAAGGCGCTCGCGCTTTCCGGTGGCCGGGTGCTGCTGCTCGGCGAGTTCGGAGTAAAGCGCCTGCCCGGGGCCCGGTAGGCTCATTCCCATGCCGGACGCCTCCTCCACTCCCAAGACATCCTCGGTTGCGGCCCTGCTCGAACGCGCGCTGTTCTCGCGCCGCAAGCGGGTGCTCGCGGCGTTCCTCATCGTCACGCTGGCGATGGCCTGGCTGGCGGCGGGGCTGCGGGTCGACGCGGGCTTCACCAAGCTGATTCCGCTCGAACACGAGTACATGCGCACCTTCGTCAAGCACCGCGCCGCTTTCGGCGGGGCGGACCGCGTGGCGGTGGCGCTCGTCGCGCGGAAGGGCGACATCTTCAGCCCGGAGTTCTTCGCCCTGCTCCAGAAGGTGAACGACGCCGTTTTCTTCGTGCCGGGCGTGGATCGCACCCAGGTCTATTCGGTGGTGACGCCGAACGTGCGCTACAACGAGGTGGTCGAGGACGGCATCGTCGCGGGCAACGTGCTGCCCGCGGACTTCAAGCCGACGAAGGCCGGCCTCGCGCGGGTGCGCGAGAACATCATCAAGGCGGGCATCGTGGGCCGGCTGGTGGCGAACGACTTTTCCGCCGCGCTCGTGAGCGCAAGGCTCCAGGAGTTCCACCCCGACACCGGGGAGCGTCTCGATTATTTCGAAGTCGCGCGCGCTCTCGAGGTCATCCGCCGCGACGCGGAAGCCGGCGGCGTCGCGAAAGTCCACATCATCGGGTTCGCCAAGGTCGTGGGAGAGATAGCGGACGGCGCGGCCCAGGTGCTGCTCTTCTTCGGCCTGGCCGTCGTGATCACCGCCCTTTTCGTATACGCCTACACCCGCTCGGTCCGCCTCACGGCGATGCCCCTGGCGTGCTCGCTCGTCGCGGTTATCTGGCAGCTCGGCGCTCTCACGGGCCTGGGCTTCGGCGTCGACCCCATGTCGATCCTGGTGCCCTTTCTGGTCTTCGCCATCGGGGTGAGCCACGGGGTGCAGATGGTGAACGCGGTGAGGGCCGAAGGAGGAGGCGGCGTCCGCGCCGCGCGGGCGAGTTTTCGCCGCCTGCTGCTGCCGGGTTCGGTGGCTCTCGTCTCCGACGCCATCGGCTTCGTGGCCATCGCGCTCATCCCCGTGCGCGTCATCCAGGAGATCGCCGTCACCGCCGGCCTGGGCGTGGCCGCGATCATCCTCACGAACTTAGGCCTGCTGCCGGTGGCGCTTTCCTTCCTCAAGCCGGGGGAGGGAGGGGAGCGCGCGGCTTCACCGGGACTCCTGGCGGGTCTCTGGAAGCGCGCCGCGCGCCTGGCCAGGCCGCGCCCTGCCATCGCGACGATAGCCGTCGCCGCCGTCCTGCTCGCTCTCGGCGCGCGCTATGCGCCCGAGGTCCGCGTGGGCGACCAGCACCAGGGCGTGCCGGAGTTGCGCGCGACCTCCACCTACAACCTCGACACCGCCGCCATCGTCGAGCGCTTCAACATCGGCGTGGACGTGCTGACCGTGATCGTGGAGACCATCCCACAGGGGTGCGTGGATTATCGCGTGATGCGCCTCATCGACGAGTTCGAGTGGCGCATGCGGAACATGGCGGGCGTGCGCTCGGTGGTCGCGCTCCCCGGCATCGTCCGCAAGCTGAACGCCGGCTGGAACGAGGGCAGCCTCAAGTGGCGCGCGCTGCCGCGCAACCGCCACGCGCTCGCCGAGTCGGTCTCCCTCGTGCCGACGAGCACGGGGCTCCTGAACGGCGACTGCTCGGCGATGCCGGTGCGCATCTACACGGCCGACCACAAGGCGGAGACCATCCGCCGGGTCGTCTCCGCCGTCAAGGACTTCAACCGGGCGGAGAATGATGAGCGGGTCGCCTTCCGCCTCGCCTCGGGGAACGTCGGGGTGATGGCGGCGACGAACGAGGAGATAGAGGCGTCGCAGTTCCCGATACTGGGCTACGTCTACGCCGCGGTCATCCTGCTCTGCCTGCTGTCTTTCCGCTCCGCCGCGGCGACCGTCTGCATCATCGCGCCCCTGGCGCTGGTATCGCTCCTCGCCTACGCGCTCATGGCATTTCTGGAGATCGGCCTCAAGGTCTCCACGCTTCCCGTGGTGGCCTTAGGGGTAGGAATCGGCGTGGATTACGGGATATACATCTGCGGGCGGCTGCTCGCCTATATGAGAGAGGGGCTCGATTTCGCCGCGGCCTACGAGCGCACCCTCGCCACCACGGGGGCGGGCGTGGTGCTCACCGGCCTCACGCTCGCGGTGGGGGTGGCGACCTGGATTTTCGCGCCGCTCAAGCTCCAGGCCGACATGGGCACGGTGCTCTCGTTCATGTTCCTCGTCAACATGGTCGGCGCCATCGCGCTGCTGCCCGCCCTGGGCGCGTTTTTGATGAGGGCGAAGAAGGCGAGGGGAGAGCGAGCGGGGGAGTAGGGGATTGTTGAAAAAGTCATCCCTGGCCGGAATGACGGCCAAAACCGAATCGCATCTGTAGTAGGGACAGGCCCCCGTGCCTGTCCTCGCCAGGGACAACCACAGGAATAGATGTCTTCTATACGGGCGGCCACGGGGGGCCGCCCCTACTGGAAAACCAACCCCCCCCTACCCCCCCTTGTCAGGGGGGTATAAAAAGGCAACACCCCGCACGAGGGGGCAAGAAAACAAAGAAAGCCCCTCCCCGACGAAGAGGGTAAAAGAAAAAAAAAGGACCCCCCGACAGGGGGAATAAAAAAAGACCCCCCTGTTAAGGGGGGGTAGGGGGGTTGCCTTTATCCCCTGACAAGGGGGGGGTGCTCCTTTGACAAAGGCTTTTTCAACAGCCCTTCATCAGTCGCGTTTGACCTGCGCGCCTGCGAACGCCGTATTGTTGCCGTCGTATTGAACGGGAAGTCGTTTCAGCATGGACTCGAGCGCTTGCTCATCCGGGCGATGGTTGTTTGTTTCACGTCGTCGTGCCATCATAATGATGGCATTTGTTTCTGAGGAAAAAGGAGAATGCGATGGCGACGCTCAATGTGCGGCAACTCGACGACAACGTAGTTCGGCGCCTCAAGCGGCGCGCCGCCGCCAACAACCGTTCCCTGGAAGGCGAGGTGCGCCACATTCTCGAAAACGCGGTCGAGGATGACATGGCGGCGAAACGCGCATCTTTCCCGGCTTTGGCCGCACGGCTGCAGCGGGAGACCGAAGGCCGCGCACAAACGCCTTCGGAGGTCCTGATTCGCGAAGATCGCGAACGCGGACATCGCGTCATCCAATGAGTCTGGTGGTCGACGCAAGCGTTGCGGTCAAATGGCTGGTCGCAGAAGAGGATTCGGAATCGGCGAATCGATTGGCGGCGGGCGCCGAGGATTTGCACGCACCTCGCCTGATGGCCTCGGAGGTGGCCAACACGCTATGGCGCAAGGCCCGGCTTGGCGAGATAGGACGCGACCGGGCCGGCGTATTGATGGCCGCTTTAACGGAGATGCCCGTTCGTTGGAACGTCGACGAAACGCTTTGCGCGGACGCGGTTCGTCTCGCACTGGCGCTCGACAGGCCGGTTTACGATTGCGTCTATCTGGCGCTGGCGCATCGTGTCGGCGCGCAAGTGATTACGGCGGATGTGCGTTTCGCGAATGCGCTGGCAATGACCGAACACGGCGGCTCGGTGGTGACGCTCACGGATTATGTGGAAGAACATCTCTGAGGTGGAATACGCGGCGGTTCCCCTTTCTGCCGCGCCGGCGGCCACAAACCCTCATCCCGAGTAGGCGCGCTCGCGCGCCGTATCGAGGGACGGACGAAATCCCACATTCTTCAAGCAGCAAACCGCAATCGCTCCCTCATCAGTCGCGATTGACCTACAGCGGCGGGGCGGTCGCCTTGATGGTGACGGGCACGTTCTGGAAGGTTTTCACGAATCTCGTCGTGTTCGCGGCGATGGCCTCGAAGATTTTCTCTCCCTTCTCCGCCGATGCGAAGGTCGCCGCTCCGCCGACTCCCATCGCCTCCCGGTTCCGCGCGTATTCCTCTATCGTCGGCGGGTAGGAGAGCTTCGGGTTCTCGACCCGGTTGACGGCGTGGTCCACGGAGACGAAACGGTGCTCGAATTCGCCCACCTGGGGTATGGCGTCCACCGCGCGCTCCATCCGCACCTGATCGCCGTACTTATGGAGCATGAAGGAGGTCTCGGATTCACACCCGTGGCCGACTCCGCCCGGGGGACTCTCGCAAACGTCGCGGATCTCCTTCCCGGCGATGAGCGCCAGGTCCACGATGGCTATGGCCGCGCCCGTCAGGTTCCTGACCCGCACAATCGCGATCTCGAGCGGCGGGAGGTTCGCGACCCGGTGCCCGTTCAGGATCACGATATGCCGGAAGCCGTGGATCACGAGGCTGTTGCATACGTCCTCGACGACGCGCGTCAGCGTCTCCGCGGCGAGCGATATCGTTCCCGGGAACGCGAGGTGATGGGGCGACCAGCCGAACCACAGGGGAGCGGCGATGAGCGCGTCCGCACGCTCCGCCACCTCTTCTGCGGTCGCGATGGCCTCGGCCGCGTCCGTTCCGATGGGGCAGTGCGGCCCGTGCTGCTCCGTGGCGCCGACGGGCACGAGCGCCGTATCCCCGCGCTTCAGGTATTCCTCCACGTCCGGCCAGGTGAGTTCCTGTATCCAGCGGCTCATGAATCATTCCTCCTCGTTTTCCCGAGACGACCCTGTGGGGACTGTTGATTAACCCCCTGAGAGGGTAATGGCAACCTCCCTGAAAGGGAAGCCCCATAAAAGCAACCCCCCCTACCCCCCCTTGTCAGGGGGGCAAGAAAAAGCAAACACCCCTCAGCCCGGTGGAGCTCATCGCCTCTTTATACCCCCCTGACAAGGGGGGGTAGGGGGGGTTGCCTTTGTCCTCTGACGAGGGGGGTGCTTTTCCAGGCGAGAGAGGGCCAGCGGGGTGGGAGACGCAAAAGAACCTCATCCCGAGTAGGCCGAAGGGCTGTATCGAGAGAGCGCCCTTCGATACGCGGCTCCGCCGCTACTCAGGATGAGGAAGGTGGGGGGGCGGAGCCAGCCCGAGCGAAGTCGAGGGAGCCTGTCCTGAGCCTGTCGAAGGGCCGCTACTCAGGATGAGGGAGCTACGCTTCGGGTTCCACCCAGCCCGACCAGCTGCGCCTTAAGGCCTCGCATTCGGCCACCCGCACCCCGGTGACGAGCTCCACGGTCTGGTTCCCCATCTCCAGGAGTTTCTCGACGGAATAGTCTCCGTAGTCGGTTCGCCCCATCTCGGCATGGCGCGCGCCCAGGACGAGCGTTTCGACCTTCGCCAGGACGATCGCCCAGCAGCACATCGGGCAGGGCTCCATCGCCGTGTAGAGCGTCGAGCCGGGAAGGTCGGGTGTGCCCAGCGCCTCGCATGCGTTTCGGATGGCGTCGGTCTCGCCGTGGCAGGTGGGGTCGTTGTGGGAGATGACGCGGTTCTGCCCCCTGCCGATGATTTCTCCGTCCCTGACGATGATGGAGCCGACGGGGGAGTTCCCCGCTTCGAGCGCAAGACGCGACTCCTCGAGTGTCAATCCCATGAAATGATGATGGTCTTCGGCCATTGCAGTTCCTCCAGGTTCAACTCGGATGAAAGGCGCGGCGTCCGGGCCCGCCCGCCGATGGATGCTCCTCCGATGCGCAATCGAGTCAGGATACCCGCCCGAAAGTTCGGGCGTTCTCCCGGGCTTCATGCAGGCGCCATGAGACATGAGGGTTATTTTCCCACCGATCGGGTTTTGATGCGAACGGGCGCGGTTCCCGGTTCCCGGCTCCGGGGATGTCCACGGGCTTGAACTCATGAACGAGGGTTCGTCGCGACCGAAGAGGAAGTCAATCCGATTGTAGGGGTCGGTCGCGAACGACCCCTACGGAAACTTGCGGTTCTCGCAAGGGGTGAAAAAACAGAGGCGGGGCGCAGGCTTTCGCTTTGAAGAGCAACCCCCCCTACCCCCCCTTGTCAGGGGGGTAAAAAAGGCGATGCGCCCGCCGCCGGGCTGAAGGGGGGTTGTTTTTTCATACCCCCCTGTCAAGGGGGGGTAGGGGGGGTTGGTTTTCCAGTCGAGAGGGCATCCTTCGATACGGCGCTTGCGCGCCTTCTCAGGATGAGACGGAGAGAGCCTTTTTCAACGACCAGGCAGAGCGGCAATGCGCCGCCGGTATGCGGCAAGAATTCCGGCCCCTTATATTTACTCATCAGTCAAAATTGTTGTATGGTAAGCCGCAATGACCACAGATCGACATCGTTGCGGATGACGGCTTCCTCCCGGGAGTTCGCGCTTTCTGGCCACGGCTCTCCCGGGCGCATCGCCGCCTTTCAGAAATAGCGCTGAATTTTCAGGGCGCCGGATAAAAACAGGGGAGAGACGATGAAAGTTCCGGCTGCTTTTCTGTCGTTCGTTCTCATGCTCTACGGCTGCGGCGGGGGAGGGGGCGGCGGTGGCGCAACTTTCCCCGGGCTTCCCGCCTTGATGCCCGCCCAGTCGAGGAATGCGCCTGTCGTATTTCTCAGAGACGGGGTTCAGGTCGGCGCTGACGTCAGGCCAGCCCGCAATGCCCTGTCGCCGGCGGGAACGCACGATGGCGTGGCCGTTTCATCGGGCCGCGTGCGCGATGGAGAGAATGCCGGGCGCGTAAACGATTTCCTGGACAAGCAGGCGGTTGTCAGGTTATCGAATACGCCGGACATTAAATACATAGGTCTATTTAAGCATAAGCCGGTTATCCGAATTCGGGAGACGACATCCGACCGTTATATCGATGATGTGGTTCGCGTCGTCCAACTCATCAATACCGCCTTACCCTATGACAAGAGAATCACCGTCTCTCCTGTCCGTGCTCCGCATCCTGGTCCTGCTGAATACTCATCTTGGGATATATACATACCGGATGGACAGATATTCGTTGGTGTCGCTCCACAGAGCACATGGCCGCAACCGGAAATACCACCCGACCGCGTAGCGGGAGTTCAGCTTGGAGGGGCTGATAAATCTTACATCTGGGTCAATACTTCGGTCACGGGAGGTAACACGAACTACCTCATGAAAGTGCTGGCTCACGAGATATTCCATGCGCTCGGAATGTACGAGCATATCGAGCTGGACGATTACCGCTCAGTAACGAATATACGGTTTCGAATCAACTACGGACCGTATGTTCTCCAGCAAATCGATAGGGACGCGCTCCATGCTTTCTATGGACGATTAAATCCTGACGCTGCAGGACATGTTGCTTATAACCCGAACAGCTTAGACCCGTGGACAGATACCTCATTTCACCTGCGCGGCGACCTTGATGACGTCTCATTCGGCGTATCCTCGAGGAACGGATTGCTTCAGCCGTGGGCGTTCGGGCCAAGCCCGGCGATGAACCTGGCGGATAATCAGGCGTTGTCTGGAAGCGTCGGTTGGTCGGGTCGTCTACTGGGGGTCACTTCGACTTCGGAATCGCTCGCCGGAGCCGCGGGTCTCACCATCAGCCTCGCAACGCTCACTGGCCGGATTGACTTTACCGGCCTCGAGCATTGGGGCGTGAATGTCGTTCCCGGCCCTGTCGGCTCAGGAACGATGTGGAATGACGGCGACCTGCGCTACGGCGTCATCGTCCGGGGCAACTCGTTCGTCCAGACGGGCGGCGACGCCGGCGAGGTTACGGGGATGTTCTTCGGCCCAGAGCATGAGGGGATGGGGGGCGTCGTTGAACGAAGTGATATGTCGGCAGGGTTTGCGGGAGTGAGATAGAGCCGCCTTTCGGGAATCGCCTTGAATCTTCAGGGCGTAGAACAAGAACAGGGGAGAGATGATGAAGGTTCCGGTTGTTTTCCTGTCGTTCGTTCTCACACTCTACGGCTGCGGTGGGGGAGGCGGGGGCGGCGCAACTTTCCCCGGGCTTCCCGCCTTGATGCCCGCCCAGTCGAGGAATGCGCCTGTCGTATTTCTCAGAGACGGGGTTCAGGTCGGCGCTGATGTCAGGCCAGCCCGCAATGCCCTGTCGCCGGCCGGGACGCACGATGGCGCGGCCGTTTCATCGGGCCGCGTGCGCGATGGAAAGAGCGCAGATCAAGTGATTAAATATCTAGACGGACATAAGTTTACTATCACTGGTTACGATGGTTATACCGAGCCCACTAAAACTATAAATTTGAGCACGTTCATATTCAAGCCTGCTATCAAGATCCGCGAAACGACCCCCCAGAGATACATCAACGATATAGTCCGAGCAGTTCAGAGCATCAACATCGCGTTGCCCTACGATTGGAGGATTACCATATCTCCTGAGCGCGCACCTCACCTTATATACGAAGACATCGAGGACATCCCAGATGGATATATCTATCTGGGCATCGCCCCTCAGGATGAATGGCCAATGGTGGAAAGAGTTGAATTTAGAGTAGGTGGTGCCCAATCAGGGACTTCTTCATCGTCATATATCTGGGTTAATCCTGTCGTAGCAAATACCACTTCACGTCTCAGGAAAGTTATTGCGCATGAGATGTTTCATGCGCTCGGCATGCGCGGGCACTTTTATGAAAGCGAATTTCCCACATCTGTCATGTCGGATAATCCGCACTTCTGGAACATCTTTCTACCATACGTTATTTCCGATGATGACATTGATGCGCTCTACGTCCTCTACTCGCGGTTCTATGATGAATCGGGTTATGAGGAATACGACCCGTCTAAACTAGGGCTGTGGACGGATACTTCCTTCCACCTGCGCGGCGACCTTGATGATGTCTCATTCGGCGTATCCTCGAGGAACGGATTGCTCCAGCCGTGGGCGTTCGGGCCAAGCCCGGCGATGAACCTGTCGGATAATCAGGCGCTATCGGGAAGCGCAAGCTGGTCGGGCCGTCTCCTTGGATTCACTTCCGATTCGCAATCGCTCGCCGGAGCCGCGGATCTCACCATCAACCTGGGAACACTCACTGGCCGGATTGACTTCACCGGCCTCGAACATTGGGGCGTGAATGCCGCTCCCGGCGCCATCGGTTCGGGAACGCGGTGGAATGACGGCGACCTGCGCTACAGCGTCATCGTCCGGGGCAATACGTTCTATCAAACGGGCGGCGACGCGGGCGAGGTTACGGGGATGTTCTATGGAGCAGAGCATCAGGCTATGGGGGGCGTGTTGGAACGGTCTGATCTAAGCGCTGCATTTGCGGGAAAAAGGTAGTGATATAATGACCCCCTCCGGCGATGTCCGGAGGGGGCCAGGTGGGATGGCGGAGCGGCTTATTGCGGCCGACTTGAAATCGACCAGGGTATCCTGGCGGGGTTCCTATTGATTTGCTCAAAAACGTCTTCAGGTATGTCTTGAGATGGCTTGAACCGCCTGGACAGGTTGACCAGGTGAGTTGCTTTGACGTTGGCGGAAGCCAGGCGCCCTGCGCCACGACCCCATCCATAGCATACGATTGTCAGGACGCCTTCGACATGAACACCCTCTTCTTCCAACAACCTGATTGCCCGGAGCGCGCTATTTGCGCCTGACAGAATATCGTCGATAAAAATAACGCTTTCGGGCCTCGCGCCCTCTACGATGCGGCACCTGCCATAGTCTTTTCGTTCGGAACGGACAATGCAGGCTTCCATATCGGGAAGCTGCGCGAGTACAGCGCCTACGGTCAGAATTCCCGCAACGCCGCTGCCGGCGATGGCCCGGGTATCGAAGAAGCCGCCGCGCAATGCCCGGGCGCATTGCATGTATGCTCCGGTCTCGCGCTGCGCCACCGGACGGGGGCTACCTCGGACGCGGCGGTTCGTCTGCAAGTGTTTTGTGGCCAAATACGAGCCGTCGCTCGTGTGGCCGGCGACAGGGGCTCTTGCATGGGCCAACATCACAGCGAATGGTTCGTTTGCCTTTGAATTGCATCATCGAGATAAAGAGAATAAATTGGACCCAATGGTCAAAAAGGCGTGCTCTCGCCGATTCGACTCGCTGTGGAGACAAGCGCATGACCGGATACAAGTACCGGGGTCGGAGCCTCAGCCCAAGCATCATGACCGGTCTGATCCTTGAGCTGTTTACGGGCGAAGAGGCTGTACCTACAGGGACGATCAGGCAGAAATGCGAACAGGAACACCGTCAGCGAGGTGGCGCTCCGACGCCGGAGAACTCATTGAAAGGTTCGTTCAAGAAGGCGTGCGCGGACCTGAAGGGTGTAGGCGCCATCGAAGACGCTGGACATGGGTACTGGCACATAATCGGCTGGTCCTATTCCGAGGACATCCACGACGCAATCAGAAGAAATAGGCCCAGGAGGGCCACCAGACCCGGTAAGAGTCGCTACTATCTCAAGTTTGAGATGTACGGGAGGCAACAGGGACGCTGCGCGAAGTGCGATCACCATTTCGACAGGGTGGAAGATCTCACATTCGATCACATTGTGCCCAAGGACGCCGAAGGAAGTGACGAACCCGAAAATCTTCAACTCCTGTGTCTCACATGCAATTCCGCCAAGGGAAACAGGGCGTGATCGCTCGCTGGTTTGAGTAGGAGGTTAGCCTCAATTTACGGCGGATTTGCAATCGGCGATATCACCATCGCCTCGGCAACGATATTCCCGACCTTCTCCGCCGCACGAACCAAGTGGCCGTCTAGGAGATGGGCGTAGCCTGCCCTCGTCCGGTGCCGCTTGCGCCCGAGCAACTTGCCTACCGAGGGAAGATTCTCGCCGGGCATGTTCTTCTTGAGAGGGGTGCCGGGAATCTCGCCCTCCTCGTCGAGTTCGCAGATTCCGCCGGAGCGTCCCCGCGCGGTGCTCACAGCCTTGACGGAGTCGGCGAGCCGCTCGGGCATCTCAAAATACTCAGGCGATAGTTCGTCGTTCGGCCTGGTCATCGAAGTTCTCCTTTCTCTATCGGGTATTCGAAAACGACGGCGCCCATCGCCGCCACTGCGCCGAATGTAGGACGCCCGGCGCCGAAACCCTGCATCGCAAATGCGGGGAAATGCGCACCTGGGGGATTTTGGGGGTGTTCCGGCTTCGTTTCGGGAGAGGCCCGGCCGCCGCGCAATTTCGCGCGTTTGCCCGTGGCGGCGGGGGTTCCGGTCGGGTATGGTGGCGGAGCCCCAAAAAAAATCGAACCGGGAAATGAATTTCCGAAAATATCGATAAATTCACGGGGTTTTTCGGTAAATAACCGCAAATTGTTTTCGGGGGACGAGGCGCCGCCGGGGCGCAGCACAGGGGAATCCTGCCATAACCGGAGAGCGGCCCGATGACGGCAAATGCGGGGAAATGCGGGGCCTGATTTCCCGGGGCGGGCGGCCTTCGTCGGACCCTTTAACTAGTTGTTCTATATGAGGTTATTCGTGCGATTCGTATCGGGAACCGGCATCCTCTGCGCCGCGTCGCTCATCTGGGCGCTGCTCACGGGCGCGTCCGCCGCACAGACTTTCGAGCGCGGCGTGGTGCGCATCACCCAGGAGGGGCGCGAGGCGACGATCCCGGTCGAGATCGCAAATACCCCCAAAGCCCGCGCGCAAGGCCTCATGGGCCGGGAACGGCTGGCTCCAAACGCCGGGATGCTCTTCGTCTACGAGGATGATGCGCGGCGGTTCTTCTGGATGAAGAACACGCGGATCCCGCTTTCGCTCGCCTTCATCGACAAGAGCGGAGAGGTATTGGAAATCATACACTTACAGCCCCACAAGCCCGGAACGCCGATTTCCTCCTACACCTCCCGAAACGAGGTCCGCCGGGTGCTGGAGGTGAACCAGGGCTGGTTCCTGAGGAACGGATTCGGGCTGGGCGCGCGCGTATCGCTGGAGTGAGCGCGGGTCAGGCTTTCGCCGCCCCGGGCGCTTTCTCGCCCAGGGGCAAGAGGGGCATGACTTGGGACGCGAAGCGCTCCATCTCCTCGAACATGGGATGGAACTGGAGCAGGAACAGCTCCACCCCCGCCTCGTGAAACGCCATGATGCGCTCGGCGATGGTCTCGGGCGAGCCGACGAGGCCCGTCGCCGTGCCCCCGTTCGAGCCGACGCCGCCCCCTTTCGCGCTCGTTTTCTTGTGCTGGGCGGCCTTGTCGACCCCCTTGAGCCTGGGCGTTTCGGTAATGAGGGAGAACAGGCGGGAAAGCTCGGCCTGGGCCTCCTCGTCGTTGTCGCGGCAGACGATGAACGAACTCATCCCGTGGCGGATGGATCTCCCGCAAGCCTGCGCTTCGTGGTTCACGGCGGCCATCAACTCTATCGCGTCCGCGAGCGGGCGGCCGTTGAACAGGAAAACGTCCGCGGCCTTGCCCGCCAGCTTCACGGCGGCGGTCGATTCGCCCCCGAAATAAAACGTGGGCCAGGGCTTTCGGACGGGCTTGGGCGCGGTGACGCCGTCGGTTATCTGGAAATACCTGCCCTTGAAGCTGAAGCGCTCCTTCGTCCAGTAGGATTTGAGGATGTGCATGACCTCTTCGGAGAGATCGTAGCGCTCATCGTGCGGCGGGAAGGGGATGCCCGCCATCTCGTTTTCCTGCCCCCACCAGCCCGAGACGATGTTGATGGCGAAGCGCCCCCCGCTGATGCAGTCGATGTTCGCCCCCATCTGAGCGACGAGCGAGGGGTGGCGGTAGGCGCTCTTGGCGGCGACGATGAGTTCGATTTTCTTCGTGATGGGCGCAAGCGCCGCCGCCGTTATCCAGGCCTCCAGAACGGGCGCGCCCAAGCCCTTGATACTGTTGAGGCTCCTGTCGAGCAGCAGGGTGCTCTCGAAGCCCAACTCTTCCGCGCGCTGGATATAGCGCGCATTGTGCTCGAAGGAGGCCTCTTTCACCGTCTCGGGCTTTTCGACCCGCCCCAGAAACGTGCCCCACACGGGCGCCCACACACCCATTCTCAGCGTCATGGCGGCTCCTGTCTACGCGGTTTCGATAAGAGGAATTTATCATCAATCCCGCCCGGAAGTCTTGTGGCGGTTATCGAGCCACAACAAAAACCCCGCCCGGGCGGCGGCCCGAGCGGGGTTTGAAGCGGTGAGTCGGCTGCAGACGGCTTAGCCCTCCTTCACGTAAATCTCCGAGCCGCCCTCCTTGAATTCGCTCGCTTTCTCCTTCAAGCCTTCTTCCAGGGCGGCCTGCTCCTCCAGGCCCTGTTTGGCGGCGTATTCGCGGACTTCCTGCGTGATCTTCATCGAGCAGAACTTAGGCCCGCACATCGAGCAGAAGTGGGCGACCTTCGCCCCATCGGCGGGCAGGGTCTCGTCGTGGTATTCGCGTGCGGTTTCGGGGTCGAGCGCGAGGTTGAACTGATCCTCCCAGCGGAACTCGAAGCGCGCCTTGGAGAGCGCGTCGTCGCGATCCTGCGCGCCGGGGTGGCCCTTGGCGAGATCCGCCGCGTGGGCTGCGATCTTGTAGGTGATGACGCCCTCGCGGACGTCTTTTTTGTTGGGCAGCCCCAGGTGCTCCTTGGGCGTGACGTAGCAGAGCATGGCGGTCCCGAACCAGCCTATCATCGCGGCGCCGATGCCGCTGGTGATGTGGTCGTATCCGGGCGCGATGTCCGTTGTCAGCGGTCCCAGGGTGTAGAAGGGCGCCTCGTGGCAGATTTCGAGTTGCTTGTCCATGTTCTCCTTGATCAGGTGCATGGGCACGTGGCCGGGGCCTTCAATCATCACCTGGC
This sequence comes from bacterium, assembly GCA_022828125.1. Taxonomy (GTDB): domain Bacteria; phylum UBA8248; class UBA8248; order UBA8248; family UBA8248; genus Bin107. The sequence continues at coordinate 29,821 of JAJEJD010000026.1, forward strand.
AGTCGTGTTCCCAGGCCTTGATCGTCAACTCGCCCAGGGTTTCGAGTTCGGCGAACTGCGCCTCGTCGTTCGCGTCTGCGAGCGCGCCCGGCCTCAGGCCGTCGCCCAGGGAGAAGGAGACGTCGTAGGCCTTCATGATCTCGCAAATCTCATCGAAGCGCGTGTAGAGGAAGCTCTCCTGGTGATGGGCGAGGCACCATTTCGCCATGATGGAGCCGCCGCGCGAGACGATGCCCGTCACCCGCTTGGCGGTGAGCGGCACGTAGCGCAGGAGCACGCCCGCGTGGATGGTGAAGTAGTCCACCCCCTGCTCGGCCTGTTCGATGAGCGTGTCGCGGTAGATATCCCAGGTCAAATCCTCCGCGATGCCGTTCACTTTTTCCAGCGCCTGGTAAATCGGCACCGTGCCGATGGGAACGGGGGAGTTTCTGATGATCCACTCGCGCGTCTCGTGGATGTTCTTCCCGGTGGAGAGGTCCATCACGGTGTCGGCGCCCCACTTGGTAGCCCAGGTCATTTTCTCGACCTCTTCCTCGATGGAACTCGAAACGGCCGAATTTCCGATGTTCGCGTTGATCTTCACCAGGAAGTTGCGACCGATGATCATCGGCTCGCTCTCGGGGTGGTTGACGTTGGCCGGAATGATGGCGCGGCCGCGGGCCACCTCGTCGCGCACGTATTCGGGCTCCAGGTTCTCGCGGATGGCGATGAACTCCATCTCGGGCGTGATCTCGCCTTTTTTCGCGTAGTGCATCTGGGTCACGTTGCCGCGGCCTCTGAGCACCTTTCGAGAGGGCGGCATCGGGATGTCGGGGTCCGAATGGCCGGGCACCGGGACGTAGGAGGGCTCCGTCTCGTCGTATTCGCCACGCGCGCGTATCCAGGCGTCGCGCAGCCTGGGCAGCCCCTTGTGGACATCCTCGCCCTCGGGGCCGCTCGTGTCGTATACCCGGAGCGGGGGTTCACCGCCCGAAAGGGAGATCTCCCTCATGGGCACGCGCACCTCGTCACTTCCTTCGACATAGACCTTCCTGGAGGCGGGGAATGAGGCGCCGCCGTTCGTGGATTGTCCGTTCGCCCCGATGAGGTCGAGCTTGACCTCGTTTCCGTCGTTTGTTTTTCCGTTTGAGTGTGCCATCTCCCGACTCCTCTGAGATGCGTCGTATTCAGATGGAAATTCATAAACTCCGCACTGGAGAAGAAGTGAAGCTTTCCCCGTGCGATGAACTTTCCGTATTCACATGTCGGCGAAGGGAAACCGGAGGATTTGGAAGACCTGTCGCTTCCCTACGCCGGCGCTAACCGGTTCAGGTTCGAAGGGTTTGTTCTCAGCCTGCAAGGCACCCCCAGCGAACTTGCAAGTTCAAAGACTATCAGTCGTTACGCCAGGAGTCAAAAGGAAAAGCGGGCGAGATGGGCGATTTTATCGAAGTTTCCGGTGGCGGGGCGGAAGTTTTGTTGTCATGATGGCGGCTCGATGATTCGGATGTTTTTGAAATTACTCGGACCGGGACGTGACACCGAGAGTCTTTTCATGCGGATACCGTTCTTTTCCAGGCGGTTGACGGCGCATTGGAGAAACGCCCGACAGTTCAGGCGATGGATGAGATAAGACGAATGGGATTTTTCGTGAAATGGGGTTGGGCCTGCGCCATCGCCGGAGCCGCGTTTTTGATCTTCGCGGGCACGTTTTCGAACCCGTTTCTGCATGACGACATCGCCATCATCGGCGAGAATCCCCTCGTCCGCGAGAGCGGCCGCCTGCTGGAAGCCTTTCAGCGCGACTATTGGGCCGTGATAGAGACGAACGAGAGAAGAGACCGCCTCTACCGGCCCCTCACCATCGCCTCCTTTGCGCTGAACCACGCGGTGGGCGGCCTGAATCCGCTCGGCTACAGAATCATCAACGCCTTGTTTCACGCCCTCGCTTCGCTCGCGCTGTTCTGGTTGTGCATACGCTTCGGGCTTTGGCGTGGAGCGGGGGGAGCCGTCGCCCTGCTGTTCGCCCTTCATCCGGTTCATACCGAGGCGGTGAACGCCGTCGTCGCGCGCGCCGACCTGTTGGCCGCCGTCGGCGTGTTCGGGGGACTGGGCCTTTTGACGGGCGTCGCGCTCCCTGGGGCGAAACCGGGCGTTGGGGAGGGGAACCGCGAGAGGGGAGGCGAAGGAGGCCTCTCTTGTCGAGGAGTGCTCGCGCCTGTCGGCCTCACGTGCGCGCTTTGCCTCTTTGCGCTGCTGTCCAAGGAGATCGGCGTCGCCCTGATGTTCAGCGCCCTTTTGTGGTGGCTCTGGAGCCGCTATGTATCGGGAAAGACCGAGCGACCGCCTCTCAAACACACCCTCGTCGCCGTCTGCGCGCTCGCCCTCGTTCTCGTCGTCTACGTGTGGATGCGATACGCCGCCTTGGGCATGTTGGCGCGCCCCTATCCGCCGTCGAAACTCGACAACATCCTGGCGCTGATGCCGGCCGGCGAACGAATCCTGGGCGCGGTCGGCGTCTTGGGCCGCTATTTCAAGCTCCTGGTCTGGCCATGGCCCTTGAGCATGGATTATTCCTTCGCGCAGATTCCGGTGGAAGGAGTGGAAGCCACTCTCTGGATGCTGGTTGGGGCATTGGGTTTTCTGGCGTGGAGTTACGCCTCCTGGCGTCTGAGGAAAGACATGCCGTGGATCGCTTTCGGGCTGGTCGTTTTCATCGGTGCGTATCTGCCCGTGAGCAATCTGCTGATCCCCATGGGCACCATCATGGCGGAGCGGGTGCTGTATATCCCCTCGGCCGGCTTTCTGATCGCCCTGGCGCCTACGGCGGGCGTCTTGCTCACAAAAAGGGACTGGCGGATCGGCGCGGCGCTGCTCGTTTGCGTCTGTGTGCTCTTTGGAGCGCTGACGATAAAGCGAAACCACGAGTGGGGCGATGCGCTTCGTTTCTGGCGGCGTACGGCGGAGGTGTCACCCAAAAGCGCGCGCGCGCTCCGGGTGTACGGGCAGGCCCTGATCGACCGGAACAGGTTCCGCGAAGCCATTGCGCCGCTCAGGAAATCCGTCGAGATATATCCCGTCTACGATTACGCTTGGGTGGATTTAGGTATCGCGCAGATGCAGAGCGGCGACCCGGCCGCCGCCGAAACTTCCTTGAAGCGCGCCCTGCGGCTGAACGATGAGAATGCGGAGGCGCACCTGGCGCTGGGTGTGCTGTATATGGGCGCCGGGCGCGGCGATTTGGCCAGACCCCGTTTCGAGCGCGCCATAAGCCTCAAACCCTCGCTGGTGGAGGCTCGATTCAACCTGGGCACCCTGTATCTCAAGGCGGGTTTGAGACGTCTGGCGATAGGGCAGTTCAGGGCGGCGCTGAAAATCGAGCCGGGACACGGAGGCGTCCATCACAATCTGGCGCTGGCCCTGTACCTGGAGGGCGATCTCGCAGGTGCGCGAAAACACGCGAGAGAGGCAGGCAGGTTCGGCTCGCCGCTCCACCCGAATATGATGAGAGAATTGGGCCTCGCCGGGCCTTAATGCGAAACACGGCCTGCGTCAGGTCGGACCGGCTTTCCATATGGCCTGATTCAACTTGCTTTCTGCTTCTTACGCGGTATATTTGAGGGTGTTTGGAGCTTTCTGTCTTCGATATCATGATATCATGTAACGGCTGATGGATTATCCAGAGCCATCCTCCGTCACGGAGCGGAAATGGCGCCGCCGGAGTCTCTGAAAAACGCATTTCCAATATGAGGTTTTTTCATGTTCTTTCACCTCCTGAAGAAGGCGTCGCTCGTCCTGCCGGCGCTCATGATTCTCCTCTGCGCATCCGTCGGATCGATTCATGCTCAAGAGAATGATTACCGCAAAGCCTTGGGTCTCATCAGCGACAAGCTTCACCAGCGGTTCCCGAACCTGCGCGGCGCGGTGGTCGCCGTCAGAGGTGCGGATCTTTACTTGAGCCTGGGCGAGAAGGATGAGGTGGTCAAGGGCGTCAAGCTGAACGTCTACCGCGAGGGCGTGCCGTTTCGGCACCCGACGACGGGCGTCGTTCTCGGCAAGCTGGAAGAGGAAATCGGCGAAGTCGAAGTTGTCGATGTGCGGGAGAAATTCTCCATCGCGCGTCTGGTGCGCCTGGCGCCTGGCGGGCGGCTCTCTCCGCGCGTCAAGGACACGGTGCGCATGTCCGCCGCGAAGGTTCGCCTGGCGATACTGCCTTTCGTCAACCAGACGAAAGAGCCCATCAGCATGGAGACGCTCACGAGGGAGCTGAGCCGCCAACTCCTGAGGAGCGGGCGCTTCGACGTATACGACGTGGACAGGCTCCAGGTATGGCTCCTCGAGACGGGCATCGCCACCGATGAAATTCTTAAAAATGAGAACCCCGTCCGCTTGCGAAACCAGGTGCGGAGCGACATGGCGATCGAGAACGAGCTCCGAGAAATCCGGGGGAAGAAAATCCTCTCCACCCGCCTTTTGTCTCTCACCACGAAGGAAGAGCTCTTCAAGGCCGTGGCGATTGCGGATGAGTTGCCCTTCGAGCAGCGCCCGCCAAAGGTGCAGGAATTAAGGCGCGCCGGGGACGATGTGCGCGCGGGACCCGCGAACGAGAGCTTCGTCCTCGCGCGTGAAGGCGGGCCCGGCAGGGCCGGCGGCGTGAAGAGCTATTCGTTCGATAAGGTCACCATCCGGGGGATGTCTCTGGCGGACGTGGACGGCGACGGAAAAAACGAAGTCGTCCTCATCACGCAGACGCAGGTAATCGTCTACCGCTTCGAGAATAACCGGATGCGTGAGGTCGCGCGCTTCGACGAGGGGGCGGCGAACGACTTTCGCTGGCTCGACGTCGCCGACATGAACGGAGACGGCGCGCCCGAGTTCTACCTCGCCTCTTACCGCTCGAACGAGTTGTTCTCGCTGATCCTGCAGTTCAAGAATGGTAAGTTCACGCCCCTCGTCCGGAACGACAGGACGTTCTACCGCGTCCTTCGCGCCCGGCGGCCCAAGAAGGGCGAGAAGATTCCGGATTCAGAAGCCTATCTGCTCCTGGGCCAGAGCGAGGGACTCGATAGCGCTTTCGACGGTCCCATCCGCAGCTATCGCTGGTCGGGGGGGAATCTCACGCCCGCCGCCCCCTATGCGCTTCCGCCCGAGTTGACGATACTGGGTTTCGGCGTGTGGGACCTCGACAAGGACGGCGCGCAGGAAGTCATCGAGGTCGGGAAGGACGACAGGCTTAGGATTTTTTCCAGAAGCGGCTCGGAGGTATTTTCCAGTTCTGAAACCTACGGCGCGCCCGTCCATAAATTTTTCTCCCACGCCAATACTGAGAACACCAGTGACAGGATACATGCCCCGGACCTCCCCATTCGCTCGCGCGTGCTGGTGGAAGACGTTGACAGGGACGGGGTGGACGAGGTTCTGGTGATCAAGAACGAATACGGCGCCTCTATCGCCCCTGGTCTGGGGGTTTCGAGAGGGCAGATTGCGAGCCTGGTATGGGACGGCAGCGGGTTGAGCGAGACCTGGCGCTCCAGGAAGTTGAACAGCGGAGTCGTGGATTTCGCCTTCGGCGACGCGGACAACGACGGCTTCGACGATCTGGTGGTGGCGGCCGCAAGCGTGAGTGTGCTGAAAGGCGCGAATAGCCGGATTTTCCTCTACAGGATCAGGGAGTAGATTTCCTTTCGCCGCCGACTCCCGGCGCGCGCAAATGCGGGCAAATGCGGGGGCGCCGAAAACTTTTTTCGGCGCCTTATCTGAGTGTAAGGCGCTCATATTTATATGATAACCCTTTGTATTACAAATCGTTAAGCGGGAAGCAAATTTCAGGAATTTATCGAAAAACCCCGTGAATTTATCGAATTATCCAGAATATGAAAAATAAATTATTGTTTTCACGCCGGTTATAAATTCCTTGAAATAAATGTAATCAAGACGCAAGCGGACTCATTATAACCCCAGAGCATCCCAGGGGGCGCGAGTCGTCGAAGACCGGTAAGCGTTTATTCAAGCCGTGATGGTGGCGCCTTGAAGCAGTAGTTCGGGCCGGGACGGGGGATGATTTTACCGGTTGAGGACTTGCTTCCAGTTTCTGCGCAATGGCCTTAGCCAGATGTCCTTTTTCGGTTGGGCTCGTTTCGTGTACCTGTCGTAGCGTCCACGCCCCTGGGTCATGCCGACGTGAATCCACCCCGATGCCCTGTAGACGGCGCCGGTGTAGCGGGGCGTCTCGACGAAGGTCTCGACGAGGACGGGGGTCGTGCCGTAGCGCTCGGTCCAGTCTTCGGGCAGGCGCCTGCGGACGATGGCGAGGAGATGGGAGCCGAGGTTGGGGATCCTGATCCATGGCAGGATGAGGAACCTCGGGTTGTCGACCACGAGGGGGAGGTTCTTCTCGCGCAGTTGCGTCGTCCAGCCGATGAAGGCATCGCGCGGGGCGAGCTTCCACGCGGCGGTGGAGAAGCCGAGCATGGCGAGGGGCCTGCCGCCCCGGTCGTGGACGGCGTAGCGCATCTGCGCGCCGACGAGGGTCTTGTAGCCGAGGTAGTGGTAGCGGGCGACGAACTCGTTCCAGAGCCTGCCCTCGCGGGTTCCGCGCACGACGACGCGCATGTCGAGGGGCCGGACCTCGTCGAGGGTCTCGGGCGCCGGGATGAGGGGAGGTTCGGTGTCGGGTCCGAAGACGATCGGCCCGGGCCGGTTCTGCCGCCACTTCGGAGGCGGCAGCGTGATCAGGCCGTCCTTGTGCATGGCGAGCATGGTCACCCGGGCCATCATGTCCTTGAGTCCGCCGTCGGGCTTGTACCAGCCGATTCGCCGGCAGAACTCCTTCGATAGCGCATGGCGGTTGAGCGCAGGAGGACCTGCGATCAGTTCGCGCAACAGCGCCATCTCTTCCGTCGTGAAGTCGCGTCCGTAGTAGCGGCACCCGGTCACGGCGTCATCCCGGCGCCATGAGGGCGCGTCTTCGTTCCGCGCTCATCGACCAGGGCAGCCACGCGGAGAGGTCCCCGGGCGCCCGGCCGCCGTTCTCCGCGCAGGCCGTGAGCCATGCCTCCAGCCATCGGAGCGGGTCGATGCCATTTAACGAGAGCGTGCCGAGGACGGAGTACATCATCGCCGTGAACCCGGCGCCGGCCTCGCTGTCGGAGCCGAACGAGAGGCGCCTGCCGATCACGGGTCCGCGAAGCGCGCGTTCGGCGGCGTTGTTGTCCATCGGCACCGAGGGGCGCTCGACGAAGACGCTCAGCCCCTCGCGGTGGTTCAGCAGCGAGCGAAGCGCCTTGCCCTCGCGCGCCTGTGTCGGCAGAGCCGTCAGTTCCCGTGCGGCTTGCGCGAACAGGCTCTCGAGCGCCTTCTTCAATTCGTCCTGCGCCGCTTCGAACGCCGCGTCCTGTCGTTCGGCGCCCGGGTCGTAACGGGCCAGGCGCGCCTCGTTCAGGCGGTAGAGCAGCGCGATCCGCTCGATCCATCTCTCGCACCACGGCGTCAGACGCGCCTCGCCGGCGGCGCAGTGATATAATCGCGCCGGACGTGGCTCCAGCACCATGAGAGAGTCACCAGGCCCCCGGGAATGCGCGCCAGCTTCTTGTAGGCGCTGTAGCGGTCGCAGACGAGGACCGTATGGGAGCCGGCCGCGCCGAAGAGCTTCATCGCGACCTCAGCACTCCGCGAGGGGTCGACGTGGAAGTAGACAGAGTCTGCGCTTACCGAGGTCCACAGCCAGGCGCGGCTCGAGCGTCCTTGTTCGCGAAGCGACTGAACGCGCCACATCGTCTCGTCCCCGTGACGCACCGCCGCCTCGTTCTGGCGGTCGAGGATCGCCGCAGCCGGCGGCTCGAACATCGGCGTGAACCGATGCGCGCCGGCGGCCAGCGTCCCCGCTGAGACCGGAAGCCCCTGGTCGGAGAGCCATTCGGCGACACGCCGCAGGGGGCGGAAGCAGGCGTAGCGTTCGAACAGGAAGCGCGCCCACACGCTCGTCCCGAAGGACGTGCCCGCGAACAGGCGCGGCGCCGGCGGCGCCGACACTTCCACCGGAGACGACGCGCACCCGCACCTCCTGCGCCACCTCGTACGGTGGATGACGCGCTTGTGAGCCGACACTTCGATCTCGATGATGGTGGAGACCTCGGCGCCGTTCGCCGCGTAAGGCTGCCCGCAACTGGCGCAGACGCGCGCACCGGCCGGCGGGTTGCGAACTTCGGTCTTCTCATCGAGCGCGGGCCGCGGGGTGCGGCCATGGCCTTGGGCGCCGGGCTGACGACCGCGCCGACGTTCCGAGCGCGGCCTCTCCTGACGCTCGCTCCCGCGCCCGAACAGCCTCCTCGCCAGCACCGCCCCGGTGGCGCGAAGCTTCGCGAGTTCGGCCTCCAGCCGCGCCCGGCGGGTCTCCGACTTGCGGAGCGCACGGCGAAGCCGCCCGTTCTCCCTCCACAGCGACCTGAGCGCCGTCTTCTGGCGCCGCGACCTCCCCAGGGCCTTGCGAAGTTCCGCGTCCCGACGAGACGACCTCGTGCGCAACGCCTCCTTCGCGCGCAACAGCCGCTCCTTCAGCCCCTCCTTTACTCTGCCTGCCGCCCTGAGGGAGACACGCAACTCGTCGCGCGATTCCCGCAACTTCCCGTAGAGCCGGATAAGCTCCTCTTCACGATATTGAATCGTCTTCTTGTGATCCGCCGTCTCCATCTTCTCCCAGGCCAGCCGATCCTCCAGCCGGGCGACATCCTTGCGCAGCGACTCGAGCGGACTGCTCTTGCCCGGCTCCACTCCCGCTTTGAGAAGCTGCTTCTCCAGACGAGCCACTTCCGCCCGGGCTTCCTTCAACTCCCCGACGCGCGTGGCAAGCTTGCTCCGGCATTTGTCGAACTGCCACTTCAGCGTACCCGCACGGGCGCGCGAATCCACCTCGGCCCACCGCAACTCCTCGCAGCGCGCCTCCGCCGCCTCCGCGCGCGCACGCTCGCGCTCGTACAGCGAACGCCAGTACGCCTCTGCGGTTGTGGACAACCCGGGGGAATGAGGCCATGGCTCATCCGGCCTCTCGACCAATGAAACTTCCGCCTGAACATCTTCCGTGCAAATCTTCATGCCGACATGATTACCACATGTCGAATCTCGTTACCAGTCGCAAGGGAAGATTCTATCCGATGGAGGCGATGCTCCCGGCTCCATGCCCATCACGGCTTGGATAAACGTTTACAAGACCGGGGTATGCGTTCGGTCGTGGGGTGATGAGGAACTGGAAAGCACCAACTGAAGCTAGCTACACCGTGCAATTCCTACAAATGTCTCCGGCAGCGACTAGGTTATCACCCCACGACCGAACGTTTATTGCGCCAGGCTAAGCCCTGGAGAGGAGGATGCCATGACCTGAAACCTCTTATAGCGATCCAGCGAGTTCGACCCCCGCCCGGCAAAGGCGCAGCCGGCCAGCCGGAAGCGAGTCTTGCATGGCGTGCGGCAACGCGCGTCGTGAAGCGTAGACAGCAGGTGACGAAGCGGCGGGGTAAGCCTCGAAATCGTCAATCGATGACGCCTTCATTGTTAAACGTGTGGGGGCAGTACCGGAAGCGCCGTTATCGGTGAGGCGCAACGGGTCGTCCGGGGTCGTGGACCGGCGCAGAGTCACGGGATGGGTCGCCAGGGAACCTGGGAGATCCTGCTCCTGCCCGTGGGCAAGGACGCTGGAAAGGGGATGCCAGCATGCAAATCCAGAACCCGGCCCGTCGCCGGGCCTGTACGGCGGCGGGAGCGCCTTATGGCGGACACGAACCCGGCAGGCGCCCGCGGAGCCGGTTGGCGAAAACAATAAGCCGAAGGACATGCAAGGGCAGGAAGTCGTAGCGCCCTGATAGTACCGCTGAAGGCGGGGAACCGTGGCCATCGGGACCCGCCGGAGGGAAGCGGGGCGTCATCTGTACAGAGCCACTGATGGGAAACGTTGGAGGAAACCCTGAGTTCCACGAACACGTACACGAAACAGCAGTGGATAGCCGAACAGGCGAGGGAGCATCCGGAACGGGTGTTCACGTCCC
>JAJEJD010000031.1 GCA_022828125.1 bacterium
TCGGCGGCTCGGCGGCTCGGCGGCTCGGCGGCTCGGCGGCTCGGCGGCTCGGCGATTATGATGGGAGAGTCTTCATCCGTATTTGTCAAGCCCCGATTCACGATTTTCCCGAAACGTACAACCCCGGCCGGAATCCAGCCCAATACCGTCTCGGCGATTCTCTTGCATATTGCGCGCACGTCCGCTTCCCTTTCAATAAAAAAACAAAGCCCCTAACCCCTGCGAATACAATGAGGCCCAAAAGAAATATCCAAAACTTGCGAACTATGCAAAAAAACCTTCCACGGCGCAAGCGTGAAGCGCGCCGCGCCGGCCCTTCGTCTTCGAATCCCCTGCTGGCAGGGGACGTATGTCGCCGTCCATCGTGGACTTGAACCGCTCCACGGCGTATTGCTCATCCTCCAGCTCCCGGCCGAAGGTATCGGTGAGGAAGTTGTTCGATCCCCGCATGGTCGTCCACATCGCGCGCCTCCTTGCTGTAGGTGGTCGGGAAGACGGAGAATGTCCTCTCCCGGCCCGGCTCTGCCTCTCGCCGGCGCGGGGCTTGGTTGAGGCGCGCTGCGGAAAATTTTTTATCGCACCCCCGCGCAGCCAGTCGCATGTGAGACCGTGTATGGCGCGCGGGCGTTGGAAACTGGATATAGAAAACTCTTGCAAACGAGCGGTTTTTGCTTTATTTCAGCTCTGGATGCAGGCGATGCGAGCCCCCGCCCGCACGACGTTGGACGATTGAGACGAAAGGTTCAAACGCGAAGGAGGGATGCGAATGTACGGGAACAGGGGGCAACTGCCTGGGGACGCCGGACTTGCGTCCGATGCTGCCGGAGAGCGGGCCGAAGACGATCCGCCCGAGGCCTACATCATGTCTTCGGCGATGCTCTCCGCGACCCGCCCGGCCGCCTCCTGGGCCGAGTCGCGCGCCAAGTGCGCGTAGCGCGCCGTCGTCTCCATCCTGCTGTGGCCCAGGAGCTTCCCGATCACGGGCAGCGCCTCGCCGAGCGCAAGCGCCCTCGAGGCCCAGGAATGGCGCAGGTCGTGCAGCCTTAAGTCTGTGAGGCCCGCGCGCTCCCTGATCATTCGCCAGGCCTCGTCGACGTTCCTCAAGCGCGTCCCGGGCTTCCTCCCCGGTATGACCCAGGGGCCGTCGTGGGCGCTCAGGAGACTTCTGAGAAGCTCGACCGCCTGCGGCGGGAGCGGGACCGCCCGCGCGCCCGTCTTGGAATCGGGCAGCCTGAGCTCGGCAGCTTCGAGGGCCACGTCTTCGCGGCGCAGTCCGAGCACCTCGCTCCTGCGGCACCCGGTAAGCGCGAGAAGGCGGATGGCCGCCACCGCGGACGCGGAGGCGCCGCCCCGGGCCTCCGCCTCGTCGAGCGCCTCTCCCAGGCGGGTGAACTCCGAATCCGTCAGGAACCGCTCGCGCCTGCGCTCGGGGTATTTCACGAGGGCGCGGCAGGGATTTGATGTCCCTTCGGGGACCATTCCCCAGCCCGCGGCCAGACGGTACATCGAGGACAGGACGCGGAGCGCCATGTTCGCCACAGCGGGCGTCTCATAAAGGCTCTCGTGGAATTCCGCCACCTGCGCGCGCGAGAGCGCGGCCAGCGGCGCCCTGCCCAGGGCGGGCAGGACGTGGCGGTCGATCACCGAGCGGTAGAGCGCGGCGGTGCCCGGCTTGCACCGCACCGCGACGTATTCCGTGAGATAGCGCGCGCACACCTCATTCACCGTGGGGCCTCCTAAAGGCTTCATCGGTTCGGGAACCGCCTCCTCGCCCGCCTTGATCCGCGCGATGACGTGGGCGGCGCGCTTCCTCGCCTCATCGGCGTTGATCACCCCGTGGCGGCCCACCGCCACGCGTTTGGGACCCTCGGGCCCCCGCGCCTGGGCGACGTAGACCTTGCTCCCGGTGGGATATACCCTCACGCCGAAGCCCGTGAGCTCCCCGTCCCAGAAGACGGTGTCTTTCTCGACAGTGAGTTTAGCGACCGCGCGGTTCGACAGCGTTTTCATGACGGGCTGCTTCATCCGTGCTCAATCCTCCCGTTCGCGACGTGGGCGCCGATGCTCCCGCCCACCCGGACCGCCGCCTCCCTCTCGGCCTCTCGCATCAGGTGCGCGTAGCGCGCGCTCGTCGCCACGCTCGTGTGGCCCAGGAGTTTCCCGATGGTGTAGAGGCTCTCGCCCAGCGCCAGCGCCCTCGACGCGTAGGAATGCCTGAGGTCGTGAAGCCTTACGTCTGCGAGACCCGCTCGCTCCCTTATCGGCCGCCAGTAGTGGTGCAGGCCCGTCAGGCGTTTTCCGGGTCTCTGGCCCGCGATCACCCAGGGGTTCTCCCCGGAGCGGGGGATGGCATCGAGCACCCTGAGCACGGGCCTGGTCAGGGGCACCATGCGGGGACCCGCCTTGGCGTCCCTGAGTCTGAGGTCCCCCGACGTGCGATCCACGTCGTCCCACCCGAGATTCAGTATCTCGCCCCTGCGGCATCCGGTAAGTGCGAGCAGCCGGATGGCCGCGATAGCGGGCGGCCATATCACGCCCTCCGCCTCGGCTTGCCTGAGCGCACGGCCCAGGCGCCGGTATTCCTCAGGCGTCAAAAACCGCTCGCGCGCCCGCGTCCTGTAGCGGCGCACCGCCCGGCAGGGGTTCCGCCCAGGCGGTACCAGTTCCCACGCCTCGGCGAGCACGAACATGCGCGAGAGGAGGTGGACCGCCCGGTTCGCCAGGACCGGCGTATCGCGAAGGCCGTGATGGAGCGTCGTGACTTCCGCTCCGCCGATCTCGGTAAGCGCCGTCCCGCCCATGGCCGGCAGGATGTGCCCCTCGAGCACGGTGCGGTACGCGCTAACGCTGGCGGGCTTTAAGTGTTTCTCGACGTGGGTGCGCATGAAGCGCTCGGCGAGTCCCGCCACGGTGGTCTCCGCCTCGGGCGCCGCGGCGCTTGTATCCTCGCCGCGCTTGATGCGGTCGATGACGAGGGCGGCCTGTTTCCTGGCCTCCTCACAAGACAGCTTCCTGTGACGGCCGAGCGTCAGGCGCTTGGGACCCCCGGGTCCCCGCGATTGCACCACGTAGGTCTTTCTGCCGGTGGCGTGGACGCGCACCCCGAAACCGGCCAGCTCCCGGTCCCAGAAAACGGCGTCTTTAGAATCCACCTCCAGAGCGTCGACGGTGCGCTTGGTGAGCTTGAGATCGCTTCGCTTCGGCATCTCGCCTCCTTGAATCTGTAATCAAAACGCATACGTACGGCATCAAACTGGGGGGTATTCAAGCATATGTCTGGCGAAAGCGCAAGGGGTAGCTGGGTACGGAATAACAGAAATATAGTATTATAAACAATCAGTTATCGTAGATATACGTAGTCAATCATACTATCGCGCCGACACCGGGTTCATGACAATGATTAATCGAATTTTACGGGAAATATCATTATTTTCATTTCCGTGCCGCTCCTGAATCCATTCCCGTCACTCTTCCTCGCTCGATCGCCGCGTCCATGAGAAAGCCTCCTCTCCGTGCGTCTCGGTCCGCTGGGGAGAAACCGCTTCCCCGCGTCGCGCGCACGATACCGCAGTCCGCAGTCTCATCGATGACGGCAATTGCGGGGAAATGCGGGTTGATTCGAGAGGGCGGGGTTGTTGAAAAAGCCTTTGTCAAAAGAGCAACCCCCCCTACCCCCCCTTAACAGGGGGGTAAAAGCGATGCCACCCCTTTTTAACAGCCCCGATGAAGAAAGAAGTGTCGCCCAAGGAGAAGAACAATCAACTCCCCCCTTGAGGGTCGGTCTTTCCTCCTCGGGAAGACCGACGAAGAGCTAAGGGCGTAAGCCCGCAAGCGATTCGGTGGGGGGAGTTTTTTCTGTGGCATGTCCCCCCACCGATTCAGCCTTCGCATAAAACGCTCGGCTTCATCGACTCCCCCTCAAGGGGGGAGTTGATCCTTTTTTTGCGGCCGTTGCTTTTTCTTACCCCCCTGTTAAGGGGGGGTAGGGGGGGTTGCCTTTCTATCCGAGAGGGGCTTCTCCTCTACCCCTGAAATGTGGCCTTTTTCAACAGCCCCTATATCAGCAAGTTCGATTGCGCACCCCGCGGCAGGGAAGCTATGATGCAGCCGCCATCAAGCGCATCCGCACACTCATCGTTTTCCGGAAGCGGTTCGGGGTTTTCCTGAAACAGCCCGCCGGATTGTTGAAATTTTGCCTTCTAATCATGGAGAAAAAAATGGAAAAAAGAACACTCGGACGCACCGGCCTCGAAGTCACGGTCATCGGCTTCGGCGCCATGACCATCGGCGGCGTCTTCGGCCCGGTGGACGACGGCGAGTCCAACCGCGCGCTGCACGCCGCAATCGATTCGGGCATGAACTTCATCGACACGTCCGACGCCTACGGCGCCGGCCACAGCGAGACCGTCATCGGCAAGTTCCTGAACGAGCGCGCCGACCGCGGCGACATCCTCATCTTCACCAAGGGCGGGAACGACATGTCGACGGGCGCGCGCAATTTCACGCCTGAATATATCGCGGGCTGCCTGGAGGGGAGCCTGAAGCGCCTCGGGATGGACGTTATCGACTACTACCAGCTCCACAACCCCAACGTCGACAACATGGCGGCCGAGGACAGCTACGCGCTGCTCGAGAAGGCGAAGGACGACGGGAAGATCAAGCACTGGGGCGTTTCGATCAACACGGTGGAGGAATGCAACCTCGCCGCGGAACAGGACAAGCCCTCCACCATGCAGATGGAGTACAACGTCATCAGCCAGGAGGCCGCGCCCGCCTTCGCCCGCGCGAAAGCGGCGAACGTCGGCGTCATATCCCGCGTGCCGCTCAAGCGGGGCTTCCTCTCGGGCCGCATCGACGAGGCGTTCGAGTTCGCCGAAGGCGACCGGAGAAAGGGCATCCTCTCGCCCGAAAACATCCGCAAGTTCCAGGCCCAGCTCGCCCGCACCCGCGAGGTGGCGGAGAATTTGGGGATTTCGGCGGCCCAGGCGGCCATCCGCTTCTGCGTCTCGAACGAGAACGTAAGCTGCGTGATTCCGGGCATCAGAACGCCCGAGCAATCCCGGCAGAACGCCGCGTGCGGCGAGTCCCTGCCCGCCGAGGCCGTGAGGAGGCTGCAGGAGGTGTAGGTGGGGGCGGGTGGCAAGCACGAGTGATGAGGGGTTGTTGAAAAACCCTCGTCTGCGACCTCCGCAAACCGCTAACGCCTCTCTCCTCACCCTGAGTAGCCGCCGAAGGCGGCGTATCGAAGGGCGAACGGGGGCGAATGCCTCGCGCTGGGCGAGGGGGCATCCTTCGATACGCGGCTTCGCCGCTACTCAGGATGAGGCGGTGCGGTTTTGTTCGTCATTCCGGCGAAAGCCCGACGGCAAGACGCGCAGCAAGAATTTCACTCCCCCCTTGAGGGGGTTGTTGAAAGAGTCCAGATTTCGTGATTCGCCGTATGGAGCCGACCGGGGAAAGAGGAGACAACATTTCCCCCTTGTAGAGAACTCAACAATCACTCCCCCCTTGAGGGGGAGTCGGTGAAGCCGAGCGGTTTTTGCGAAGGCTGAACCGGTGGGGGGTAAAATGCGTTTTATCGCCAGTCTGAATTATACCCCCCACCGAATCGCTTTCGGGCTTACGCCCTCAGCTCTTCGACTCCCCCTCAAGGGGGGGAGTGAATCCTCCCTGTTGAATCGGGAACAAGACCCAA
>JAJEJD010000003.1 GCA_022828125.1 bacterium
AAGTGGGGGCTGCCCGTTGTTCCCGTTCCCGGCTCGAGGACTCAAACTCATAACCAGGAGCGGTACAATTTGCTCATCACGAGGGAAGCAACCAACGGGCAACCCCCTTTTCCACTCTTCTTCCTTTTCCTTCGCCCGCCTCAGGCTCCGGGAATGAAACCCCAAAGACCGAAGGCGTCCTGCTCTATTGCCTGCGCGCCGCGAAAGACCCGATGAAGGCGGCCTCTCTCGCCGGATTGCTCTGCTGGGTGGCGTAAAATGTTCCCGCCACCGAACCGGGAGCTTGGGACGTATACGTTGTTGTTACGTCTGTTATCGTTGAATCACTCTCGTTCGGCGCTGATGCTACGGACCTTGTGGCTCTCTGTCCAAAAAACTGGCCCTTCCAGCCGCCGCTGAAGGATTTTCCGTCCACCACGCCGACTGACGTTCCGTTAAAGAAAGCGGGGCTTATATCATTTCTATCAGCCGCAGTTCCAAGGCTTTGTTTCTGTAATTCGATGCTGCCCGTCATGGACTGTCCACCGGCGACGATGTTGGTGACTGCGCCCCCGATGCTGCCCCTGTTATCCGTTGCTGCGCCACCCGTCGGATTCTGGAACTCGGCCGTGAGCTCCACGCTCGCCGTGAAATAGTTCGTATCTCCCCCCGCGATGTATGCGCCGTTCGCATCGCCCCGGTAGGTGGCCGTCACATCCTGGCCGTCCTCAACGAATCCTTCGATGGTGCTGAACGCAGCAACAACAGGATTTTCGCATACTCTGCTAGTTGAATTAGCTTCAGTACTAGGATTATTTTCAACTGCAGTACAGAAGTCTGGAGCGAGGGAGAGGGGTTGGCCGCCATACGCGAATGCCGTAATCCTGGAAGCAGCGAAATTTTCGCCCACCGAAAGCCAGATTCCGGCGATCAGATAGTCGGTGTCGGGCTTGTAGTCATACCGCTCGTCGTGAGGCGTAGTAGTAATATCTTCAGGGGCGATATTTCTTACCCTTCTCTCTTGAGCGATATCCGTGTAGGCGTTGACGAAGATAGTGGGGTCTGTGGTGGGGGTGCCGTTGTCCAGATCGAAACCATGGGGAAGGCGACCCGTTCCGGTAAGGAGAAGTGTCTTGCTGTCCGATGTAATCGTATTAGCCGTCGGCACACGAACCGTCCGCTTTCCGGTAACCGCTGTCGCGCCCGTCCCGATATTCGCAGGGAATTCGGCGCACGGCGGAGGACAAACAGTACGAGTGGTCTCACTGGACGGGCCCGAGTTGCCGGCTGGACCAACGCGAATGCTGCCGTCATTGGCGGCGCTACCAGTAGTCAGGGCGGTCGCGGCCAATACGGCGTCGGAAAGAAGCTTGTTGGCTCTCACGAGTTCGATGAGCGAGGAGTTGTTCGTGAAGGTGCCTGCCGTGGCGCCTTCCGTGGGTGTGGTGGGAGGTGTGGTGGGCGGCGTGGCGGCGACCGGCGTCAGGTCGGCCTGGATAGAAGCCAACTGCGTTTGTGCGGTCTGGAGGCTGGTGAAAGCGGTCTGCGCGTCAGAAAGCGCTTGTTGCGCCTCTTCGAGCGTGGTGGCGGAAGTTGCAAGGTTGTTGGCCGCAACGATCTGTCTCAGTGCGTTCTGCGCGTTTTGTTGCCAAGTGACGGCGAGGGAAAGCTGTGCCTCCGTGACGTCTTCGCTCCCCCCTATAGCGGTGGCCGATGCGGCCGCCGTGTTCGCGAGTTCACTTGCACCCGTCAATATGCCGAGAACCGTTGCCCTTATATTGGTTATCGTTGTTTCGGGAGTTTCCGGCTCGGCCGGCGTTGTCGGTTCCGTCGGTTCCGTCGGTACCGTCGGAGTCTCTGTATCCATCGAGGAGCCGCCCCCGCCGCCCCCGCAACCGGAGGCAAATGCCGCGATAAACACGACAAATACCATCAATCCCAAAAGCTTGAGCATTCTCATCATTTGCCCCCTAAGGCTGGTTCCTTCCGGGAAAACGGAAGGGGCGAGCGGATAAAACTCGGGTTCCATCTACTGCCTGCGCGACGCCTTGCGCCGCGCTCATTCATCCATCCCCCGGCCCCGGGCTTTATGCAGCCCGGGGCCCTGAGGAGTCATGCTTTGCTGCTTATTCCGCCTTCCACGTTCCGAAAGAACCCAGGATGCTGACCCCTGGAAGGACAGACTTGGCGCCGAAGGTGCCGGCAGCCGTCGTGGGGAATTCGGTGCGAACCGCCACCGAGCCGTCCGGAGCCTTGTTGGGACCGTAGAACCGGCCGGTCCAACTGCCTGACATGGCGCTGCCGCCCAGCGAGCCTGCGGTGCTGCCGGCAAAACTTGTCGCCACGTTAGAAGTCAAATCACCAGTAGTATCAGTAGCAACATCATGATTGACGCCGACCAGCGGCGCCCTACCCAGCGTCAGCGAGCCGTCGACGTCCATGCCGCCGGCCTTGATGTTGGAGATGCTTCCGGTGACGGCTCCATGGAGCCGTTTGTCGTCATCTGCTGGAGTGGTAGCGGGAGTGCTGTCGTTGCCGCCCCTGCCGCCGAAATCGGCCGTCAGGCTGGCGTCCGCCTCGAAGTACTCGACCATGCCGCCCGCCGAATACAGGCCGGCCGCGACCCCGTTAAACGTCGCCGTGCCCGTGAGAGCGGCCTTGACATGGAACAATTTGTTGCCGCTGGCGAATGCGGAGACGGTGGCGTAATTGGTCGGAAGACTGCCCGTCACCCCAGGCAATGCGTTCGGGACATGCACCCAAACGCCCCAGGCCAGATAGTCGGTGTCCGCCCTCTTTACGGTGCCGGATACGGTGCGTTGGAAGGTGTAGCCCGTAATCGACCTGAGGAGACCCGAGGCGTCTACGCTGATGGAGCATTGTGTATTGGCGGGACAGAAGAACCGCCCCGTGTAAGGCGGCGTATTGTCGGTTGGGGTGGGATTAAATGTTCCCTCGAAGTGGCTCCCGTCTCCTGGAACGTCTCCAGTGACTACAGCCTTGTTGATGTAGACGGGGGCACTAGTTGTTGTATCAACTGACATCAGTTCAGCAGCAGTATAGTGTTTTGTATTGTCAATTGTTGAACCCGGTGAAGCCGGATCCGGCACGGTTGTTTCAGTTTCATATGACTGTGCGGGCGGATTGATGTCCGTGTAGACGACGGCATAATCCTTTCTGCCACTGCTGCCCGAAACGGTGCTTTCCAGTTCGGCGCCCGACCAGCCGCCGCGCATCGTAAGCGCCGTCGGAGTTTCCCCTCTACCCAACTCGACTGCAACGGGGGTGCCGGTGGTGTCTATTGTTCTTGTTACCACAAATCTGGGGGCGCTGCCGGTGTGACTCGCCGTTACAGCTACGGAGGACGCGCTAGTTACAGTACTTGCAGGTGTAGCACCTGTAGTTGTGATAAGCCGATTATCCCCACCCTGATTCGTGTTTTCATTCAGAGCGCCATTCAGAGTCTCAGTGCCATCAGCAGCTACTGCTGCTAGGGCAAGAGCGGGTACTCCAGCGGTGGAAAGGCTGCTCGTAGCCGCTGCCGCCGCAGCTTCTCCTATCGCTGCACTCACTCTTCCCGCATTGGGTACCGGGGCGGGAGGAGGCGTGCCGACGAGAGCGGCGCTGTCGATGGCGGCCTGGTTGGCGTTTGCGTTCGCCGTCGTGGTGATTCCCAGGCCGCGCGTCATGCCGGCTTCCACGGCGCTGGCGCTGGCCGCTTCGGCCGCCGCCTGGTGCTCCATGGCCGTCGCCGAATCCGTGGCCGCCGCCGCCAAGGCGGATGCCGCTATGGCCGCGTCCGCGTACATCTGCGCGTTCGCCGCCGCCACGGGGTCCTTTGCGCCGGCTACGGCCGCCATCGCCCCCGAAGCCGCCGCCGCGGCTCCGGTCTGCGCGGCGCTCAGGGCCGCTGCTTCAGTCATTTCCGCGGCAAGGTCTTCGGCGGAGGTGCAAGAGCCGTCCGCGTTATACCGGCCGCCGTCAGCCTCGCACATTTCCTGCGGGGTCGGTTCCGGCTCCACCACAGGCGGCTCCGGATCCGGCATCGCCGCCGTACCGCCGCCGCTGCCGCCGCAGCCCGCCAGCGTCAGCGCGAACACCGCCGCCAGCGCGAAAGCGTAGAGCTTGTGAATATACTTGTCTTTGAACATCATTTAGTGAGTCCTCCTGAATACATAGAAAAAGGGATTTTCCGTGAATTTCCGGCTTTCTCCGTTTAACCTCCTTTCCTTATCGATATACGGGTCTTCACAAACCGATTGTTCGTATTTCGGGCAGCCCGAAGTACGGCAGACTTGCGGACTCATCGTCCGGGCTGGTATTAACTCTTTCCGCGACACACGAATTCCTGAGGTATGCGCGCACCCTTCTCGGTCTCCATAGGCGAGCGGCCTCGCACACGGCCTGCTTGCCGCTAATTGATGTTACGGGACACAGGAAGCCCCGTTCTCCGCCGGGAAACCCGTTCCGGGGCGCATTTGGGCCGCAAATAAGCGAAAAAAGACGGAAAACGGCGCCCGAAAACTCCTCCAGGGACCCCGGAATTGCGCTTGACATGGTTTTGAGAGGTGTTGTATTGTCTGATAACATCAATTATCGGAAATCAGAAAATCCACCGCCCCGGGTGGATATCCGCGTCCAAAAACGACTTTTTTCCTTGGAAATTTCCCGCCGTCGTCTATACTCGGTAATCGAGGAGGCCCTCGAGCGTAACGAGGCGCTCGAGCGGTCTCAGGGAGTGGAAACTGCCGCTGACCCGGAAGGTTGGCTTCTCACCATGACGACGGGGGCGACACCACCCGACCCCACACAGGACATCGCTTTGACGAGGTCGCCGACCGAGGGGTCGGCGACGGCCGGGGGGCCGGCCCGTGCCGCCGCGAACCTGGCGAAGGCCTCCATGGCGAAGAACACGCGGCGCGCGTACGAGGCGGCGCTCCGGGGGTTCGAGCGTTCGGGCCGCCCGGAGACCGACGCCGGGGTGGCGGCGTACCTGGGGGATATCTACGAGGAGGGGCTTTCCGCGGCCTGCGCCGCCATGACGGTCGCGGCGCTTCGTTTCCGGGCCAGGCTGAACGGCCGGCCCTCTCCGGTGGGGGCGGCCTCGGAGCGGGTGCTGGCCGGCTTCAGGCGCCTGGCCACAGAGCGCGGCCGCGGCCAGGTGACGGGGGTGCGCTGGGAGCAGGCGGACCGGGCGGCGGCGATGGCCGAACGCTCGGGGGGTCTGGCCGGGCAGCGCGACGCCGTGATCATCGCGGTGGCGAGCGACGCCCTGCTCCGGGTATCGGAGATATCGGCGCTGGACGTGAGCGACGTGGACCTCGAGGGGAAGACGGTGCTGGTCCGGCGCTCCAAGACCGACCAGGAGGGCGAGGGCGTCCTGCAGTTTCTGGGCGAGCCGACCGTGGAGCGCGTGCGGGCCTGGCTCGAGGGCGCCTCCCTCAAGGAGGGGCCGCTCTTCCGGGCCGTCCACAGGTCGGGCCGGGTGCAGGCGGAGCGCCTGACGGAGCGGAGCATCCGGCGCATCATCATCCGCCGCGCCCGGGAGGCGGGCGTGGAGGGGCGCATCAGCGGACACAGCCTGCGCGTGGGCAGCGCGCAGAGCCTGGCCACGGCGGGGGCGTCGCTGGTCGAGATGCAGCTCGCCGGCCGCTGGCGCTCGCCGGCCATGCCGGGGCGCTACGCGCAGGGCCAGCTCGCGCACCGGGGCGCGGTGGCGAGGCTGCGCTACGGCCCGTGAGGCTGCCCTCGAAAGCAACCCCCCCTACCCCCCCTTGACAGGGGGGTATGAAAAGGCAATGCCCCTTGTAGAGCGCTCAACAATCAACTCCCCCCTTGAGGGGGAGTCGAAGAGGCCGAGCCTTGGCGAAGGCCGATTCGGTGGGGGGACATGCCACAGAAAAAGCTCCCCCCACCGGCGCGACTTCGGGCTTCGCCCTCGTCTTGCCGTCTGGCTTTCCCCTCGGGAAGCCAGACCCTCAAGGGGGGAGTTGATCTTTTTTGCGAGGCGTCGCCTTTTCTTACCCCCCTGTCAAGGGGGGGGGTAGGGGGGGTTGGTTTTCAGGATGAGGGAGACCGAGCAGGGGCCGGGTCCGCGCCCCGCGGGAGTTTGACGAGGCGCGGAACACCTTTTTATACTGGACATTCACGAGAGTTCCATGTGGCCCACTCCGGGGAAAGCCCATGACCACGTACGAATACCTCAGCCTCATCATCGGGTTCCTGAACCTCGCCGCCGCCTACGCCGGCCTCGGCCTCATCTACCACGGCATCCGCACGATGGACAGGAACGCCGCCATGCGCGCCGACGATTCCGAGCGCAAGCACCGTGAAGTGATGACCGAATCCCGCCTCAGACATGAGGAGGCCATGGCCAAGCACGAGGAGTCGATGGCCTCTCTGCGCGAGCTCATCGACGGGCAGTCGGAGAGCCGCATGGCCCTGCGCGAACTCATCGAGCGAACCAGGTAGTCGAACCGTTCTTGCCGGGGGATAAAAGGACAGCCCCTCCTCGGGGCTGTCCTGCCCCCTACCCCCCTTGTCAGGGGGGGTGTTGAAAAACCCGGCGTTCGTCACATTGGAAGTGATTTTGTCTTTGCCCGTCATTCCGGCGAAAGCCGGAATCCATTTTGACTTTTCACCGGGCGGTGCGACCACGACCTTGTTGTTGCGCGGCGTCCGGATGCGGAATCCAGAGAATTCGCCTTTCGTTTTTGTGTTCGATTCCGATCCTCCCCGCCCGGGAGTAAAGATGTCCGAACGAGGGGACGAAAAGGCAAAGGCGAAAATGGATTCCGGCAATCCCTCCCTCCTCGGTCGGCATTGATTGCCGGAATGACGGTGGGAGGGTTTGCGGTTTTCGTAGGGGCGGCCCCCCGTGGCCGCCCTTGTCAGGGGACAAAGGCAACCCCCCCTACCCCCCCTTGACAGGGGGGTATAAAAAGGCGATGCGCCCCCGCCGAGCTGAGGGGTTTTGTTTTTTCATACCCCCCTGTCAAGGGGGGGTAGGGGGGGTTGGTTTTCAGGGTGAGGAAAAAGGCGTCGGCGGGTTCCAGGGAACGCATACAGGGCTTTCTCAACAACCCGCTTATCGAGGAAAAATCGGACTTCCATTTTGTTGCAACATTCGAATGTTGTCCTTATATTAAAAGTAGGAACACGCTCATAAAGAGCATGCCCGAGGTGGAAAGGATGCTCCCTTTCCGCGCCACGACACTTCGCTGATGAGGAGGATGAAAACGACTCGCATTCGTTGCCGACAAATAATCGTGTCGCCGTAAGCCGGTGGAAAATATCGTGGGGGACTTCTTGCAATGATTCGTACATTTTTCCTGCCTTTCGTTCTGTCCCTGTTTATTCTCCTCCTCCCGGAGGCTTCCCCGGCGAAGTACAAGGTCGCATCCGTCAAAGACGGCGGAACCATCACCGGCAAAGTGAGCTTCGAGGGAAAGGTTCCCGCCCCCGTCAAATACATCATCACCAAGGACCAGCACGCCTGCGGCAAGGGCCAGGTCACCCGCCAGGAGGTGGACGCGAAAGACGGCGCCTTGAGAGGCGTGGTCGTCTATCTCGACAAGGTCAAAAAGGGCAAGGCGTATCCGAAGGGCACCAAGAGCGTCGTGGTGGACCAGAAGAAGTGCGCCTACGTACCCTATCTGCAGGTCGTCGCCGAGGGGGGCAAGGTCACCATCCTGAACAGCGACGACGCCCACCACAACATCCACACCTACGAGATCATCGGCCGGGCGAAGCGCTCCATGTGGAACATCTCCCAGCCCAAGCAGCGCAAGAAGGTCGTCCGCAGGGCGAAGGTGCGGCGCAGCCCCATCGTCCGGGTCGAGTGCGACGTGCACAACTGGATGAAGGGATTCCTGTTCGTGGCCCGGAACCCCTACTACGCGCTCGTGGGCGCGGACGGGAGCTTCGAGATCACCGACGTTCCGCCGGGGAAATACTCGCTGCGGGCGTGGCACCCGGCCCTGGGGGTCAAGAAGAAAAGGATCAAAATTTCCGCCGGAGGAAAGAAGACGGCCGACTTCACGTTTTCTTCGAAATAAGACCGGATTTTCAACGCGAGGAAGACCCTGGAAAATGAGAACCGACCCGCAAACAGCGAAAACATTCGGGAAGCGGACCGTTCGATTCGCATCCTCGGGTTTGCCCGTCTCGTTTCGGCTCGCCACCAGAGAACACGCCGGATACGGCATGGAGGGGGGTATCCGAAAAGCTTCCCTGACGAAAACCAACCCCCCCTACCCCCCCTTAACAGGGGGGTATAAAAAGGCGACGCCAAGCGTTGGTAGAGGGGGTTTGCTTTTTCTTGCCCCCCTGACAAGGGGGGGTAGGGGGGGTTGCCTTTATCCCCTGACAAGGGGGGTTGGGGGTTACTACCCCGACGAGGGCTTTTTCAACCAGGGGATAGTGTCAGAAGACAGAACAGCCAGCTTGGGAGGTGCGAAGAATGAAATCAGTTCGCGTTGACAGGCGCCGGATACTCTGCGGAATCCTGCTGAGCGCCTGGGTTCTGCTCCCCGCCGCGGGGTGGGGGGCTGCTCTCGCGCCCCTGCCGGCGCCCAAGGCCCAGAAGCCCGCGCAGGCCGAACTGGGCCGGTACCTGTTCTTCGACCCCCGGATGTCGGGGGACGGAGGCATCAGCTGCGCCACCTGCCACCAGCCGGCAAAGGGATGGGGCGACGGGCAGGCGCTCTCGGCGGGCTATCCGGGCAGCAAGTATTTCCGGAACGCCCAGACGCTCTTAAACGCCGCCTACAACAAGCGCGTCTTCTGGGACGGCCGCCTGAGCGGGGCCGACCTGCCCACGCTCGTGCGCGATCACCTGACGGAAGCCCACTTCATGCTGGTGGACGGTAGGCTGTTCCCCGAGCGCCTCAAGCAGGTGCCCCTTTATGTGAAGAAATTCAAGGAAGCCTACGGCGGGGAGCCTTCCTTCGGCGGCGCGCTCAAGGCCATCTCGGCGTTCCTGCATACCATCGCTTCAAAGAACGTCCCCTTCGACAACTACCTCAAGGGCGACAAAAAGGCCCTTTCCACCGAGGCGCAAGAAGGTCTCGCCCTGTTCAAAGGTAAGGCCGGTTGCGCCGGGTGCCATAACGGCGCTCTGTTGAGCGACGGCGGATTCCACGCGCTCGGCGTTCCCGAGAACGAGCAGATATTCAAGGACCCGCTGCGACACATCACGTTCCGCCGGTTCAACAAGGTCATCGGCGTCCCGAACTTCATGAACTTAAGAGCCGACCCCGGCCTCTACGTCGTGACCAAACAGGAGAGCGACCGCGGCAAGTTCCGCACGCCGACCCTGCGCGAAGTCGCCCGGACGTCGCCCTACATGCACAACGGCGCATTCGCCGCGCTGGAAGACGTCGTCGCCTTCTACGACAAAGGCGGCGGGAGCGGCCCGAACAAGAGCGCGCGGCTCAAGCCGCTGGGGCTCTCCGCGGATGAGCGAAAAGCCCTGGTGGAGTTCCTGATGAGCCTCTCGGGCGAGACGGTTTCCGCGGAGGCGCCGAAAATTCCCGATTACGAACTTCGCAAACTCGGCGATAATTGAGGAGACGGCCATGAACGCACGAATGAAAAACTGCTTCGTAGGTTCCACGATGGCCGTATGCTTCATCGCCGTCCTCGCGATGGGAGGAACGGGCGCGGCCCAGGAGGGGAAATTCCCTCCGCTGGGTCCCCTGCCGCCTGTCCCGGTGCCCGCGGACAACCCCATGTCCGCCGCCAAGGTGGAGCTCGGTAAGCTGCTCTTCTTCGACGCCCGTTTGTCGGGCGACGCCAGCACGTCGTGCGCCTCCTGTCACAGCCCCGAAGCCGGCTGGGGAGACGGCGGCGATCTGAGCCGGGGCTACCCGGGCACGCAGCACTGGCGCAATTCCCAGACGATCCTCAATTCCGCCTATTACGCAAAACTGTTCTGGGCGGGCGAGTCGACGAGTCTCGAAGACCAGGCCAAGAGCGCCGCCACGGGCAACGTGGCGGGCAACGGCGACACCATGATGATGGAGGAGCGCCTGCGTCAGATTCCCGAATACGTCAAGCGCTTCCGAGAGGTGTTCGGAACCCCCTGGCCGACCATCGACGACGCCTGGCGGGCCATCTCGGCCTTCGAGCGCACCGTGGTGTCCAACGCGAAGGACGTGCCCTTCGACCGCTTCATGAAAGGGGACAAGAAGGCGCTTTCGGACAGCGCGAAGCGCGGGCTGGCTCTCTTCCAGGGAAAGGCCGGGTGCGTCCAGTGCCACAACGGCGCGCTTTTATCGGATGAGGACTATCACAACGTCGGCGTTCCCAAGAACCCCGCGTTCGAGGAAGATCCCCTGAGGCAGATAACGCTTCGCTTCCAGCACGTCATCCGGGGCGTCCCCGAATCCGTCTACCGCAAGGCGGACCGGGACCTGGGGCTCTTCTACACCACCAAGCGCAAGGCCGACCGGGGGAGGTTCCGCACCCCGAGCCTCCGCGAGCTCAAATACACCGCGCCCTATATGCACAACGGCGCATTTTTCGAGTTGGATGAGGTCATCGATTTTTACGACGAAGGGGGAGGCGAGGACGCGAACAAGAGCCCCCTCATCAAGAAACTGGGGCTTTCGGACGAGGAGAAAGAAGACTTGCTGGCCTTTCTCGAATCGCTCTCGAGTGATAAGCCCTTGCTCGTCCGGCCCCCCGAACTGCCGCCGTATGCGGCCATGCCGTAAGGAGGTATCCATGACTCAGGAAGCCAAGGAAACCCGGCCTTGCGTCTCGCGGCGCGCCTTTCTCCTGGCCGGCGGAACCGCCGTGAGCATCGTGCTGGTCCAGGGCATCCCCGGCCTGGCCGGAGCGGCCCTGCAAAGAGCGGAGTATCCCCGCCAGAAAATCGGCAAGCTCAGCGCCTTGAAAGTCGATGCGCCGCAATACTTCCAGTACCCGTGGAAGGACGTCTTCTCGGGCTGCATGCTGGTCAGGCTGGGCGCCCGCGCCGGCGGAGGCGTCGGCCCCAAGCGGGACGTCGTGGCGTTCAGCACCCTCTGCACCCACATGGGCGGCCCCTTGCAGGGGACCTACAACGCGCAGCACAAGGCCATCGGCCCGTGCCCGTTCCATCTGACGACCTTCGACCTGATGAAGCACGGCATGGTCGCGGCGGGGCAGGCCACCGAAAGCCTCCCGCAGGTCGTTCTGGAGACCCGCGGAGACGACATCTACGCGATCGGGATGATGGGGCTGCTTTATGGTTATCACTCGAATCTGGCGCCGGTACAGCGCTGAGGAGGACGCATCATGGCAGGAAAGGTAACGAACTACTATCTTGCGGAAGACAGTGTCCCCCTCCCCCCGCCGAACGCGGAGGTGTTCACCACGGCGTGCGACTACTGCATCGTGGGCTGCGGGTACAAGGTCTACCGCTGGCCGATCGGGCGCGAAGGCGGACCCAAGGCGAGCCAGAACGCCCTGCGCGTCGATTTCCCCACCGCCATCATGAGCGGCGGCTGGGTCAGCCCGAACATGCACAACATCATCATGGTGAACGGCAGTCCCCACCACGTCGTCGTCATGCCGGACAAAGATGCGAAGGTCGTGAACGTCGGGGGGAACCACTCCATCCGGGGCGGCGTCCTGGCGAAGAAGCTCTACAACCCCAACGAACCCTCGCAGGACCGCCTGCGCCAGCCGATGATGCGGGTCCGCGGCACCTTGCAGGAGGTCTCGTGGGACACGGCCATGGGCGTCATGGCGGGACTCTCGAAGCACGTCCTGGATAAGTACGGCGAACACGCCTGGGCGATGAAGACGTATTCCTACCAGTATTTCGAGAACACCTACGCCATCTCCAAGCTCGCCTTCCGCGCCATCGGGACGCCGGCCTACTCCCCGCACGACAAGCCGGGTCCCGGCCCGGACACGCCGGGGATCGACTTTTCCGGCATCAACCCCTTCAGCGCCTCCTATGACGACTGGGGAGAGGCGGAAGTGATCTTCTTCTCCGGCGTCGACCCGTGGGAAACGAAATCCGTGCTGTTCACCTCGTGGATCATGGGCGGGAAAACGCCGAGCAAGAAACTCGTCTTCGCCCTGCCGCGCAAGACCTCGGGCGTGGCCTACGGCGAGAAGCGCGGCGGCCTCTTCCTCCCCGTCATTCCGGGGACGGACACGGTGCTCCACCTGGCCATCATCCGCCTGATTCTGGAGAACGGCTGGGAGGACAAGGAGTTTATTGCGAGGAAGATCTCGAACAAGTGGGAGATCGGCTCCGGCATGGGGCGCGGCACCCGCAACACGCCCTGGCAGTGGGTCACGACCTGGGGCAAGTACGGGACGGACTTCGAGGGCTACAGGAAGTGGATCCTGAGCTATCCCTACGCCGAACTGGAGCGGGCCGCGAAGATCACGGGCGTGTCCGCGGCGTCCATCCGCCAGACGGCGGAAATACTCGCCAAGCCCAAGGCCGACGGAACGCGCAAGAAGACCTCGTTCATGCTCGAGAAGGGAAATTACTGGTGCAACAGTTTCGGGAACACGGCTTCGTTCGCGGCGCTGGGGCTGGTCTGCGGCGCCGGGTCGCGGCCGGGCCGGGTGATCTCACGCGGCGGCGGACACCAGCGCGGCTGGATGGGCGCGGCCGGTTACCCGAGGGCCTTATCTCCCGAGAAGGCGCCGGGTCGCCGCAAGAAGGAGATCGATCTCGACCGCTGGGTCGTGGACGGCCACGTGCGCTTCGCGTGGGTCATCGGCACCACCTGGTGCCAGGCCATGGCGGCGTCTCAGGAGTTGATGGACGTCTTCCAGCGGCTGACGCGCCGCAATCCGCACCAGATCGAGAGCTTCGACGTCGATAAGGCGGTGGACGCGCTGAAGCGCCGGACGGATTCCGGCGGCATGGTCGTGGCCCACCAGGACATCTACCCCGTCTCCCCGATAGGAACCGAGTATGCGGACCTGGTGCTTCCGGCCGCCACCTGGGGCGAGGAGGACTTCACCCGGTGCAACGGCGAGCGCCGCCTCAGGCTCTACAGCAAGTTCGCCGACCCCCCCGGAGAGGCCCGGCCCGACTGGTGGATCATCGCGGCGTTCGCGAGGAAGATGGGCTTCAAGGGCTTCGACTGGAAGGACAGCAACCAGATATTCGAGGAGGCGGCCCGCTTCGGAAGAAAAGGGGTGCTCAACTACCACCCGCTCGTGGTGAAGGCCAAGCGCGAGGGGAAACGAGGCCACGAGCTGCTCCGCGAATACGGGACCGACGGCATCCAAACCCCCATCCGCATGGTCAAGGGCGAACTCGTCGGTACGAAGCGCCTCCACGACGAGACACTGGAACTCGGAACCCCCGAAGGCCCCACCATGCATCGGAAGTGGCTCACTTCCTTCGGTACCCAGAGCGGCAAGGCGGTCTTGCTGAAGAGCTACTGGGAGGATTTCAAGGATTTCTACGACCGGGTCACCCCGCAGGGAGACGAGTTGTGGGTGACGAACGGGCGGATCAACGAGCTCTGGCAGTCCGGCTACGACGACAAACGGCGGCCCTACATCATGCAGCGCTGGCCCCAGCAGTTCCTGGAAATTCACCCCAAAGACGCCGGCGCCCGGGGCATCGAATCGGGAGACCTCGTGGCCATCGAGAACGACGACCTCCTCGTGCAGACGGGCGGATACATCGGCGTCGATGGCAAGGAGCAGACGTTCACCGAGCTCATGAAGGCCGGGAATATCAAGAAGAGCAAGGGGAGCTTCACCGCTGTGGCCATGGTCACCGACGCGGTTCGCGAGGGCGTCACCTTCGCCTATTTCGGCTTTCCCGAGAACCCGGCCAATTCGGTGGTCCACCGGGTGCCGGACCCCCTGACCAACCGCTACCGCTACAAGCTGGGCAAGGGGAAGTTGAAGAAGATTGGAGAATCTCCGCACAAGCATTCGCTGACGAGCTTAAGCTTCGTCCCCCGGACGCTTTAGTGGAGATGGAGGTTTACACAAGCCCGTAGAACCGCGAGGGAGGTTGAATGCGAATGTCTCGATCGAGAAGGTTTCTCATCTGCGCCGGCCTGGCGCTCGCAGTGGCGTTCTTTTTCTGGTCTTCGGATGACGGGGCCGCTCAGCAGAAAGGCGACGTTGCGGCCGGCAACGTCAAATACCAGCAGCTTTGCGCCTCCTGCCACGGCGCATCGGGCAAGGGCGACGGCCCCGCGGCCAAGGCGCTCAACCCGAAGCCGAGGAATCATACGGACGCCAAGTACATGAAGACCATATCGGATGAATATATCGCCAAGATCACCAAGCTGGGTGGCGTCGCGGTAGGAAAATCGCCGTTGATGCCCCCCTGGGGCGGTGTTCTTTCGGACGCGGACCTCCAGAACCTGGTCGCGTTCATGCGCTCCCTGGCGAAATAGGCTCACGAAAATGAGTTCAGGGAATCGGGACGCGTTCCCTCCCGAGCGCTCCTTCCGGGTCGAGTTGCCCGGCCACGACCACTGGCGGAAAACGATTTGCTGTCAGGATGCGTGTCCCGTCCACACGGACGCGCGGGGTTACGTGACCGCCATCTCGGAGCGAGACTTCGAGCGAGCGTACATCATCGCCCGGGGGCCCAACCCCTTCGCGTCGGTTTGCGGGCGCGTCTGCGCGGCGCCCTGCGAAGCGGCCTGCCGCCGCGGCAACATCGATGCGCCGGTGGCCATCCGGGCGCTCAAGCGATTCGTGACGGAACGCTACGGGGTAGAGGCCGACCTGGCGTCCGGCAAAGGGGAATCCTCCTTCTCGCACCGGAGCCTCAGGAGCATGCGGGACCTCCGCTTTCAGCCCGCCACGCGCACCATCAACGACTTCTCGGTGCTGGAGGCGGCCCGCCGAAAGCCCGAACAGGAAAAGACGGCGGGGAAGAAGGTGGCCGTCGTCGGATCTGGCGTGGCGGGGTTGAGTTGCGCACACGACCTCGCCCTGCTTGGCTATGACGTGAGCGTTTTCGAGAAACAGGGCGTTCCCGGCGGCATGCTGATGCTCGGGGTTCCCGAATACAGGCTTCCGCGCGACCTCGTTCAGGCCGAAATCCAGGCCATCCTCAGCCTGGGCGTGGAGCTTCGGCTGAACCAGGCCATCGGGCGGGACTTCAACCTCTCCTCTCTGCGCGAGGAAGGCTTCGAGGCGGTGTTCGTCGCCATCGGCGCGCACGTGAGCCGCTCTCTTCCCATGGAAGGACAGGACGCGGACGGCGTTTTCCGGGCCGTCGAGTTTCTGTTGAACGTGAACCTGAACTTCCGCGTCGATCTGGGCGAGCGCGTCGTCGTCATCGGAGGGGGAAACGTGGCCATGGACGCCGCCCGTGTCGCCGCCCGGGTCGCCGGCGGGGCGGATGCTCCCGCGGGCGCTGCCGATCAAACCGAAGACGCCGTCCTCATGCGGGAGATGATGGACGTCGCCCGCGAGGCGATGCGCGTGGGGGCGAGGAACGTCCACGTCATCTGCCTTGAATCGCGCGACGAGATGCCGGCGGCGGAATTCGAGATTGAAGAGGCGCTCGATGAGGGGATCGAACTCGAGCCCCGTGTGGGGCCCGTCCGCATCGTGGAGAAAGGGGGCCGCGTGGTCGGGCTGGAAGTCCAGACGTGCACCCGCGTCTTCGACGAGGAGGGCCGCTTCAGCCCGGAATTCGACCCGGACACCAGGCGCGTGATTCCGTGCGATTCGGTAATCGTCGCCGTCGGCCAGGCCTCCGATCTCTCCTGGATCAGCGAGGAAGACGGCGTCGAGACGACGCCGCGCGGGACGATCCGCGTGGATCCCGAAACCCTGGCCACGACCGCTCCGGGCGTGTACGCGGGCGGGGACGTCGCCATGGGGCCCCGGATATTCATCGAGGGCGTGGAGAACGGCCACCGGGCCGCCCGCTCCATTCACACCTATCTATCCGGCGGTCAGGCAGGCGTCCGGACGCATCTTCAGTGGGCATCCATCGAACCCTTGCAACAGGCGCTGCTCCAGGAACCGGGGGACGGGTTTTCCCTTCCCATCGTCAATCCCGGCTACCAGAAAGTGTCTCGCCGAAACCCCGACGCGCTGCCCATCGAGCGCAGAATCGGCGTCGCCGAGGTGGAACTTGGGTATTCGCCCGGGGAAGCTGTCGGGCAGGGGCTTCGGTGTCTGCGCTGCAGCGCGAACCCGATCTTCGACGGCGCGAAGTGCATCCTCTGCGGCGGCTGTGTGGACGTGTGCCCGTCGCGCTGTCTTCGAATGGTTCCTCTCGAAGCCCTTCAGGGCGGAGAGGACCTGGCGGCTCTGGTCCAGGCCCGCTTCGGAACGTCCGCCGGGGGCGCGGGAGAGAGAGGCGCGGCCATGATCATGGACCCGGACAAGTGCATCCGTTGTTCTCTCTGCGCCCAGCGCTGTCCCACGGGCGCGGTCACGTTAGAGAATTTTTCTTTCCAGGAAGAGTGGGTGGAGACTGGATGACATGACTGCGAGCATGGATGAGCAAACCCCCCGGCGCCGGATGCTCCTGGGTCTCGGCTGGGTGTCATTCCTGATCTCCCTGCTGGGTCCGGTTCTCGCCAACGTCCGGTTCCTGTTCCCCAACGTGGTTTATGAGGGCGAGTCGGTTCTGAAACTCGACTCCCTGGAGAAGTACACCGTGGGGTCCATCACGTTTTTCGCCGACAAGAAAATCGTTTTGTTTCGCGAGAAGGACGGATTCAGGGCCTGCACCGCCGTCTGCCCACACCTCCGCTGCGTGATCAGCCCCTTCGTCGGGGCGCCCGGCGCCTCTCCCGATATATTGAGGGCCCGGTGTCCGTGCCACGGCAGCACTTTCGACGGCCGGGGGCAGGTGCTCGGGGGGCCTGCGCCGCGCGGACTCGACTTCTTTCTCGTAACGAAATCGCCGGATGGCCGCGTCGTCGTCGATACGCGCAAAGTCGTCGCCCCATCCGAGCATTTCAAGCTCTGAGCCGCCACAATGGTCACCGAATCCCCACAAAAACCAGGACGCGGAAAAGCCGTATCGTGGCTCAGGGACAACCGCGTCGTCCGCTCGATCTTCCGCCGCGGCTATCCGGACAACGATCTGGATCGCGCGGCCGTCATGTTCTCGAATTTCTTCCTGCACGTCCTTCCCGCGCGAACGCACGTTCACAGCTTAAAACCCACCTACACCTGGGGGCTCGGTATCATCTCCCTGTTCTTGTTCGTGGTTCTTCTGGGCACCGGCTCCTTGCTCATGTTCTTCTACGTCCCCTCCACCGGACGCGCCTACAGCGACATGAAGGACCTGCAATTCGTCGTCTCCTACGGCGTCGTCCTGCGGAACCTCCACCGCTGGGCTGCGCACGCGATGGTCGCCGTCGTCTTCCTGCACATGTGCCGCGTGTTCTATACGGCGAGCTATAAAGCGCCGCGCGAGTTCAACTGGGTCATCGGGGTGCTCCTCTGGGGGGCGACCCTGATGATGAGCTTCACGGGCTACCTTCTCCCCTGGGATCAACTCGCCTATTGGGCCATCACCGTCGGGTCGAGCATCGCCAGCTACCCGCCGCTGGTAGGAGAATACATCCGCACGCTCATGCTCGGAGGCGATACGGTGGGGCAGAACGCGCTGATCCGGTTCTACGTCATGCACGTCATCGTCCTGCCGGGGGTCATGATGATACTCATGGGCGTCCATTTCTGGCGGATACGAAAGGACGGGGGCCTCTCCCGCCCGCCCGCGCCGCCCTCAGACGCCGCCCAGGGCGAGGCGGCGGCCTTTTCGCCGCACAAGACGTACATGCTCGTGGAACTGGCCGAGGGCAAAACGCCCATGGTGGATACGCAGGCGCCGGAAGAAGAGGTCATGAGCTGGCCTCACACGGTCTTCCGGATGTTGGTCGTCTTCGTGGGCGTCGTGGCCGTCCTCTCCGCCGTCGCCTACTTCTTCGATGCGCCACTGGAGGATCTGGCCAACCCGGACCATCCGCCCAACCCCGCCAAGGCGCCCTGGTACTTTCTCGGACTCCAGGAAATCGTGAGCTATTCCGCCCTGGCGGGAGGCGTCATCGTTCCCGCCGCCGCGATCATCGGCCTCATGACCATTCCCTACGTCGACCGGGACCCCGAGGGCCAGGGAACCTGGTTCACCTCGGGCCAGGGCCGGCGAATTACGCTCTGGTCGATCGTGGCGGTCATCCCGGTCGTCCTCGTCCTGACCTGGCTGAACGAGCACTACGCCGTGCGGATACTGGTTCCGGGCGCCTCGCAGATCTGGGTCGACCTCCTGAATCCGGGGACCATACTGATCGTCCTCTTCGCCGCCGGGTCGCTCTACATCTGGCGGCGGACGGGGTCGAGCCGGATGGGGGCGTTGGCTCTCTATTCATATTTTCTGACGTCTTATCTGATTTACACGCTCATCGGGCTGTATTTCCGCGGCGCCAACTGGGCCTGGATATGGCCGTGGCAGGCGACGGGCCTGCACTGAGGCGGATGACGAATGGCGAATTCAAATCAAAATAATTCCCGGGTGCCGTTCGGGTGGGTGGTCGCCTTCGCCGCCCTGAGCGTATGCGCGGCCTTGTTTTTCCTGCTGTCCGTCTGGAAGGACTATGACCGCGAATGGCGGGGCTACCAGCGGACGTTCCGTGAAATGCTCGTCGAAAGAGCCGGAACCGAAGAGGAGCGCAAGGCGGCTCTGGCGAGCGGGGATCAGTTCGAGCAAATCATCGTGGCCGGCGGCGAGCGCGTGGACAGGTGCGTCATGTGCCACCGGGGCGTCGAGCATCCGGCGTTCAAGGATGCCGACCAGCCTTTCGCCAGGCACCCCACCATCCCGCCGCACCCATTTGAGCAATTCGGCTGCACCGTTTGCCACCAGGGCCAGGGCCGGGCCACGAGCGTCCAGGACGCCCACGGCGAAGTCGCGTTCTGGGAGGAGCCGCTCCTGCGGGGAGGGTTCATTCAGGCGAGTTGCGGCCCTTGCCACGCGGGGGCTCTCAAAGACGCCCCCCTCATCCAGAAGGGCAAGCTGCTTTATCTGATGAACGGCTGTCTCGCCTGCCACAAGATCAGGGGCGCCGGCGGGGTCGTCGGGCCCGACCTGACGTTTGCGGGCGAGCGCAAGAAGGACCCGAAGTGGCACATCGAACACTTCAAGTTCCCGCAGAAGGTTTCGCCCGGCTCCGCCATGCCCGCCTACGGCCATCTGAAGCCTGAGGATCTCGAAGCGCTGACGGTCTACATGCTGAGCCTCCGCAGGGCGCCTTCCGCCCTGGCGCTGGCCGCGCCCAGACCGGCCGCCGGGAAAAAATAGCCTGCAGGGACAGGTCGCGACCTGTCCCTGCTCCAGAGCGGCAATTCTGCCTCCCCTCCTCCGAACTCCTACTCCTCCGGCTCGTCATAGGAGATGAACGTGATGTCCACCGCCTCGTTGCGGCCGGGGATCAGAGCCTGGTAGCCGTCGGAGTAATACCATTTCTCCACCGCTTCCTGGTCGGGGAACTTGAGGAGGACGAACATTTGCCTGTCGTGCTCGCCGGTGAGGACTTTCACGAGCTGTCCGCTCGCCGCCACCTCGCCCCCGACGGATGCGACGATTGCGAGCCCCTGTTCGGCGTAGTTGTTGAATCCTTCCTCATCCTTGACGGTGATGTGTCCGACCACGTATGCGCCCATGTCCGCTCCTTTCGCAAATGGGGCCGCCCGTCCGGCGGCAAAAAATAAGGATTTCACGCCGCAGAGGTCGCGGCGTCTTTCGTGTCTTCTCGCCAACCGGCTTTCACCGGAGCAAAAGCAAGACGTCATAAAACCTTCCGGATATCCCAAGGTTTCACAAATGGCCTTCGGGATCAACGCCGAGCGGAGGGTTGTGGGAGTGAAGGCCTGCGGACTTCTGTGTCATGGTCAGGATTGAGGCAAAAAGCCGTCATTCCGGTGTCGGAGCCGATTGATAAATGAGGGTTCGACGGAATCCAGAACCGATATGAGAAACCGGGGACTGGGGATGCCTGCCTCCCGGACCGGATCGCCGCATACCCGCTCTTCTCCCATTTCCGCCCGCCTGGATTCCGGCATTCGCCGGAATGACGAGCAAAAACAAAACGCGTGTAAACGGTTTTGTAGGGACAGGCCCCCGTGCCTGTCCTGACGAGGGACAACCACAGGGGGTTGTACCTACAGCCCATCTTTTTTCGGTCGGGCATCCCCCGTTTTCCAGGACTGGCCGCCGGGGCTCTTTTGGGCTAGAATGAAGCCATACACAATGAGTTGAACAAACCACCGCCCAAGGTTGTTTTCATGCGTTCCGGCGCAACAGGGGCAACATGAAAGTTCGCCCGAGTGTTCTTTTTCGTTTCTGATTTTGTGGGGGAAATCCGGTCATGAAAAAACGAGACGTATTCATTAGCCTGGCTGTCCTGATGATGGCCGTCGGACTCATCGCCGGCTGCGCGGGCGAGGGAATGATGGACAAGAAAAAGATGGCCATGAAGGACAAGAAGATGACGGGCAAGAAAAAGATGATGAAGGGCGATGAGGCGGCGGTGAAGGCGCGCAAGAAGCTCATGCGCGGCATCGGCGCCGACATGAAGCGCCTGAGAACCGCGATGAAGCAAGGCAGCGGCTGGGTGGTGCAGGAGCAGGTGCGCCAAGCCGCGGGCGACATGTACAAGAAGGCTTCGAAGATCAAAAAGGCGTTCAAGAAGAACACCCTGGCGGGCAAGACGACATCCGTCGCCGCCATCTGGAAAGACAAGGGGAAATTTGCGCTCATCGCGGACGGCCTGGCCGCGAACGCCGCCGTCCTGGCGCAGATACACTACAAGGGGGGACCTGCGGCCATCAAGAAGGCGGTGGGCCTCATCGGCAGGCAATGCGGCGCATGCCACAAGGCGTTCCGAAAGAAGAAGAAAAGATAGCGGCGCTCAAGAGAAAGAAAGAAGCCCCGGCGCCATCGCCGGGGTTTTCTTTTGTGAAATGGCAATGATTTTCCCGTCCGTGTGGTTGTCCCTCGTCAGGACAGGCACGGGGGCCTGTCCCTACGGGGCGGCGCCTCCCCGGCCGGTTCGGTCGCCCTCTCACCTGCATGAAAAGCAACCCCCCCTACCCCCCCTTGTCAGGGGGGGCAAAAAAAGGCGACGCGCTCCCTCCGGTTCGAGGAGGGGTTTGCTTCTTCATACCCCCCTGACAAGGGGGGGTAGGGGGGGTTGCCTTTATCCCCTGTCAAGGGGCTGTTGAAAAACCCCGTCTGCGATCCCCGCAAACGCCAACTCCTCTTTCCTCACCCTGAGTAGCCGCCGGAGGTAAAACGCGACTGAGAAAGGAGCGTTTGTATCGAAGGGCGAGGAATTCGCGCCGTGGCGAGAGCAAACACTCATTCATCAATCGCGTTTGACCTTCGATACGGCGCTTACGCGCCTACTCAGGATGAGGGGTGTCGGGAAACGGCGGAGCCTGCCCCGAGCGAAGTCGAGGGGCCACTACTCAGGATGAGGCGGAGAGGGGTTTTTGAACAACCCCCTCAAGGGGGGAGTGAATTAAAACCGGTAACCAAAGGAAAGCAGGTAATTTCGATAGGCGGCCAAACCGTAGGGGCGGACCTCCGCTCGCCTACCCTCCACCGAGCGATTCGTTCCGCATCCGGCTCCGCACCTCGCCGAGGGGGCCGCTGTCGACCGCGAGGCCGTCGCGGTAGAGGATGACCTCGCGGGACCTGGCCGAGATTTTTGCTCCCGGTACGACGATACCCATTAAATTCATCGGGTCGCTCGCATGGACGATGGTGGGCTTGCCCCGCGCCGGAATCTTGCGGACGGCGCGGAGCGCCTCCACCGCTTCGGGCAGGGCGAACTGCTCGCCCATGAAGCCCGAGACGAAGCGCCCGCCGCGAATCTCGCCTCTGGCCTCCAGGCGCCTGAATTCCCGCACCAGTTCGCGCCAGCGCGGCGCGCCGGGCTCGCGAACGGCCAGCTCGCGGAGCACCACGCCGTAGCGTTTCAGCAACTGCCGCGCATGGGCCTCGCGGCCGGCTTCCGCATCGAGCGCGTCTTCCGCACTCCCCCAGAGCGACCAGCGGCCCACGGGCATGAAGCGTTTTTTCGCCTCGCGCGATATCGCCCTTCCCCCCGGCAGGGCGCGCAGCCTGCGCTCGCCTTTTTTCTTCTCGTTCGCGCTCGCTATCAAGGCCCTGAGTCCCGCCACGCCGTCGCCCGTCACGAGACCGCGCGCGACGAGTTCCCAGAGCGCCTCCTCGGCCTCGGTGCGCAGCCTGCCCGTCGCCGCCGTGATGTCGGCGAGGAAGGAGGCTCCTCTATCTTTTAGAAAATCGAGTATTTCGAGCGCGGATCTGGAGAGATTCCCCCGCCAGGCATCTTCGGCTTCCTTTGGCTTCAGGAAAAGATCCAGGTCCTCTCTCATCAGGAAAGCCAGAAGCGCCCGCCGCGTGGGCGCAGCACTCTGGAGAGTCCTGGCGCGTTTCCCGTTCACAGGAGCTTCGAGCGGCTCGGGCGGAGCGCCGGGGCGCAGGCGTCCCCAGGCGACCAGGCCCGAGAGGCAAAGCGCTTCCAGGTCATCCGGGTCGTAGTTCTTGATGCGCGCGGGAAGAATCTGCTCCTCCCAGGCGGGCGCGGGGAGTTCGAGTCCCTGAAGCTGGCGGATGACCTCCAGCACGCCGTCTCGCCCGTGGAGCATGGCGTCCTCGTGCACATGCTGCCACCTGAGCAGATAGCGGATGAAATCCGCCGCCGTCACGGGTTCTATCTCGCGCCTCAGCTTGCCGAGCGTCATGCGGTGGATGCGGGCGAGAAGCACGCGGTCGCACCACTCGGTTTCGGCTTCGGGCGAGAGATTAACGAATCGGCCGCGCAGCACCGATCCTTCTCCCTCCAGGGCGGCCAGGGCGATCTCCACGTCCGGCAGCGCGAGGCCGACGCGCGAGGCGAGTTCGCCCGCCGTCACGGGGCCTGACACCTCGGTCCAGCCCCGAACGATGGCGAGGGCCGCCTCATCCGGCGCGGGCGGCTGCGCCTCATCCCCCTGGTAGGGAATCGTCTCGGGATGAAGCCTGATTCCCGGAACCGCCGCGCGCATGAGCGCCATCCGCTCCGCCGGCACCCAGCCCTCCCGTTCGACACCATCCACCTCCCATGCCGCTTTCGCCAGCCGGTTCTGGGCAAGAAGTTCATCCACCCAGGCGGCCCATTCATCCGCCTCTTCCACCGGCAAAATACACAAGGAGAGCAGCGCGTCGTGCAGCTCGTCCGCGTCGCGCGGGGCCGGCCGGGCCTGCTCGCACACCTCCTCGATGACGTCCGGGTCGAGCCGGGCGCCCTCGGCGTCATCGGGCAGGGCGCGCCGGAGCGGCACGGCGCGCGAGCGGCGCTCCTCCAGCGGCGCGTCGTCGATGAAGGCGTAGGGGTTCGCGTTCAGTATCTCGTGCGACATGGGCGAGGGCGCGGGCGTCTCCACGCCATAGGTTTTAATTTTCCTGCTTTCTATATCACTAATGAGTTTCCTAAGGCTCTCGATGTCCATCGCTTCCGTCAGGCAGTTCTCCACCGTCTCGTTCACGAGGGGGTGGTCGGGCGGCTCGATGGGGCCGTGGTGGTTGTCCTGACACGCAAGCTGGGCCGGAAAGACGGCGGCGAGCAAGTCTTCCGCCCGCATG
The DNA here is from genome assembly GCA_022828125.1 of bacterium. Classification (GTDB taxonomy): domain Bacteria; phylum UBA8248; class UBA8248; order UBA8248; family UBA8248; genus Bin107. Next base: position 23,597 of record JAJEJD010000003.1, read on the forward strand.
CGCTGGATCGCGACGGGCACCTTCTTGCCCCCGCTGTGCCTGGGGAGCGCCAAGGCGCGCGTGGCGTTCCAGCGCCAGCGGTTGGTGAACATGGGCGACTGGAGCGCGGACTGGAGCATGTCCTTTTTGAGCGACGCCAGACGCGCGAAGCCGAATATCGATTCGAGCGGAAAGCTGTGCTGCGAGGAGAGCGAAAGCACGATGCCGTCGTCCGTCGCGGCGGCCTGGAGTTCGAAATCGAACGTGAGGCAAAAGCGTTTTCTCAGCGTATGGCCCCACGCGCGGTTGATGCGGCCCCCGAAGGGCGAGTGGATGACGAGCTGCATCCCGCCCGCCTCGTCGAAGAACCGCTCCGCGATTATCTCTTCCTGCGTGGGGACGCGCCCCAGCACGCGGGCGGTCTCGCGGACGTAGTCGAGAATCTGCGAAGCGCCAGAAGCGCAAAGCCCGCATTCGGCGCGGGTCCAGCGCATCGCCTCGGCAGGCTCCGTGAGACGCTCCGCCAGTTCGGCCCGCAGCGCAGAGACGGCCTCCGAGAGTTCCGCCGTGCGCGAGGGCGCCTCCCCCAGCCAGAAGGGGATGTTGGGCGGAAGCCCTTCCGCGTCTTCCACGCGCACCTTGTCGCGCTCCACGCGCTTGACCCGCCAGGAATGGTTGCCGAGCAGGAAGATGTCGCCCGCGTTCGACTCGATGGCGAAATCCTCGTTCACCTTGCCCACGAAGGTCTCCGCAGCGCCTTCGACCACGTCGTAATCCGCCGTGTCGGGAATCGCCCCGCCGGACGTGATGGCGCAAAGCCGCGCCCCGCGCCTCGGCCGCAACATAGCGTTCACGCGGTCCCTGTGCAGATAGGCGGTGCGCCTGCCCCGGCTGGTCGAAATGCCTTCGGCGAGCATTTCGAGCACGTCCTCGAAGATATCTCTTTCAAGCTCTCCATAAGGCTGCGCGCGCCTTACGAGCGACCAGAGCGCCTCCTCTCCGACTTCTTCCTGCGCCGCGACCTCGGCCACCATCTGCTGGGCGAGGATGTCGAGTGGCGCTTCGGGGAAGATAACGCGGTCGAGCGCGCCCCCTCTCACCGAGCGGATCGCGGCGGCGCTTTGCAGCAGTTCGTCCCTCGTCATGGGAAAGACGATTCCTTTGGGCACCGCGCCCTTCCAGTGGCCCGAACGCCCCACGCGCTGAAGCAGGGAGGCGAGCGTTCTCGGCGCGCCCAGGTGGCAGACGAGGTCGACGTGGCCGATGTCGATGCCGAGCTCCAAAGACGCCGTGGCGACGATGGCCGAGAGCGCGCCCGATTTCAGCCGCTCCTCCGCGTCCAGCCTGATCTTGCGCGACAAGGAGCCGTGGTGCGCGGCCACGCGGCCCTCGCCGAGTCTCTCCGTGAGCCGGTGGGAGACGCGCTCGGCCAGCCGCCTCGTGTGGACGAACACGATGGTCGTGCGGTGGGCCTCGATGTGGGCGGCGATGCGGTCGAACACCTCGGCCCAGTACTCGTGCGAGGCGATGGGGCCGATATCCTGATCGGCCACCTCTATGGACAACTCCATCTCGCGCTTGTGGCCCACGTCCACGATGGCGCAATCGGGAGCGCCGTCCTCTTTCCGTCTTTCCGCGCCGATGAGCAGGCGCGCTATCTCGCCGATCGGCTTTTGCGTGGCGCTGAGCCCGATGCGCTGGAGACGCTCCCCGCAAAGGGAGTCGAGCCGCTCGAGAGATATCGCCAGATGCGCGCCGCGCTTATCGCCCGCGACCGCGTGTATCTCGTCCACGATGACGGCGCGCGCGGTCTCCAATACTTTTCGGCTGCGCTCGGCCGTCAGAAGGATGTAGAGCGACTCGGGCGTGGTGATGAGGATGTGGGGGCGTTTTTTGAGCATGAGCCTGCGCTCGCGCGCGGGCGTGTCGCCCGAGCGCACCGCCACGCGAATCTCGGGCAATTCCACGCCTTCTTTTTTCGCGAGCGCGCGTATCTCGCTCAAAGGCTCCTGCAGGTTCTTCTGGATGTCGTTGCCGAGCGCCTTCAAGGGGGAGATGTAGACGAGGCGGCATTCATCTTCGAGTTCGCCCGCGAGCGCGTCGCGTATCAGGCCGTCTAGCGACCACAGGAAGGCGGCCAGCGTCTTTCCCGTGCCCGTGGGCGCCGCGATGAGCGTATCGCGCCCGGTAGCTATCTCGGGCCAGCCCGCATCCTGGGGAGCGCTCGGCTCACCGAATTTCTCACGGAACCAGCGCGCGATCAGCGGATGAAAGGAGTGTCTGTCCATAGCGGGGGTATTCTACCCCAAACAGAGGTGGATGGAAGGCGTGAGTGAAAATATCGGTGCTGTTGATCGGAAAAAATATTGAAGAAATCCTCCCCCCTTGCAATAAGCCTCAAAATCAACTCCCCCCTTGAGGGGGAGTCGCAGAAGCCGAGCGATCTGTGCGAAGGCTGATGCGGTGGGGGGAGGTTTGCTCTGTGGCATGTCCCCCCACCGATTCGGTTTCGGGTTTACACCCTCACCTCATCGACTCCCCCTCAAG
>JAJEJD010000025.1 GCA_022828125.1 bacterium
CCCCTTTCGGGGGGAAGCCTTTTTCTTTTTATATTACCCCACCTCGCCGGGGGGTTGCTCTTTCAGTCGGGGGTGTTGCTTTTTCCAGTCGAGGGGGCTTGCTTTTCGGGTCGAGCGGGGGTGCTCTTTCATACCCCCCTGTTAAGGGGGGGTAGGGGGGGTTGGTTTTCGAGTCAGGGAGAGCAGGGGGTCAAGCCGGGGGCGCATTTGCCCGCAATTGCCGTCGCGCTGCTCGGGGCGCGAGCGCGTATGATGGCGAAGCCGGCTGCTTCGCTCGAAAATATCGAATTTCCATAAAATTCGATAAATATCGATAAATTGACGGGGTTTTTCGATAAAAAACTGTAAATTATTTTCTTGGGAAATGGCGCAGCCGGGTCGCGGCGCAGGGGAATTCTGCCATGCCCGCGCCTCACGCGGTAACGGCAAATGCGCGGATTTTCGGGAAGTTGCGCACTTGCTCAGGATATGCGCCCGGCCCAAGGGGCGTAAGCGCAATCGTCGGTGAACGGCGCGCCGAACCATCCTCCGCATTCCAGCGCCGCACCCGAGGACGTTAAACCGTAACTAATTGATTTCGCTCATCTTCCCTGGAAATCGGCGGCCCTTTTCTCGAGGAACGCGGAGGCGCCCTCGACCTTGTCCTCGGTCGTCATGAGGCAGGCCTGGCCGAGGCGTTCGGCCACCATGCCGGCCTCGGGGCCGAATTTGAGGCCCGTGTTGATGGCGATCTTGGCGATTCTCACCGCCAGCGGGCCCTTGCTCATCATCTTTTCCGCGCATTTGCGCGCAGCTTCGAGCAACTCCCCGGCCGGGACGACCTGGTTCACCAGCCCGATGCGGTGGGCCTCGTGCGCGTCGATGATATCGCCCGTCAGGATGAGCTCCTTCGCCTTCCCGACGCCCACCAGCGAGGCGAGCCTCTGGGTGCCGCCCGCTCCGGGCATGATGCCGAGGTTGACTTCGGGCTGGCCGAACCGGGCGGTTTCGCTCGCGACCCGGACGTCGCAAGCCATTGAAAGTTCACATCCTCCGCCGAGGGCGAAGCCGTTGACCGCGGCGATGACGGGCTTCTCGACCGCCTCGAGGCGCATGAGGGCGCGCTGGGAGGGAGCGGCCAGCCCGTCGATGAGGCTGCGTTCCTTGATCTGGGCGATGTCCGAACCCGCGGCGAAGCATTTGTCGCCCGCGCCCGTGAAGATGATGACCCCCACCCCGTCGTCCGCTTCGAGTTCATCGACGATAGTCCCCACCTCGCGCCAGGTCCGGGGGTCGAGCGCGTTTCGCTTCTCGGGGCGGTTGATGGTGATGAGCGCGATTCCGCCCGATTTTTCGATCAACAGGTTGTCGTACGGCATCTGGTCGAACTCCTTTTGCGTTGCGTATGTGAGATTCTCCATCGCGTGGAGAAGTACGAAAGCCCTGATTCGGCGAGAAGATAGCCTATGAAACGGCGTTCGTCATCCGGCGATGCGGCAGGAGGGATGATTGCAGAGAATTTCAGAAAACTTTCTCGCGCCGCGCTCCCGGCCCGATGGAGCGTGCATCGCTAAATGAAGAAGAATCAGCGAGTTGGAAGACAAATCCATGCTGTTAGCAGCCGAGCGTCTTGAGTGCTAGTAGCGCTTGACAAACATTCTCATTTTCCATATACACACGCTCAGAAACGAGGAGTCGGAAATTCGGGTGATGTGTTTTCCAGAAACACGACTCCAGGGGACTAACGGTTTCAATGAAATCTGCAACATTTTTCTACTGACAAGGAGGAAGTGATGGCAAAGACCAAAACCAGGATACAGCCTCTTCAGGATCGCATTTTGGTGAAGCGTCTGGATGAGGAAGAGGAACAGATCGGCGGGATCATCATCCCCGATTCCGCAAAAGAAAAACCCCAGGAGGGGGAAGTGATCGCCGTCGGCCCCGGCAAGGTGACCGATGACGGGAAACGGCAGGCGCCCGAAGTGGGCGAAGGCGACAAAATTCTTTTCGCCAAGTATGCGGGCACCGAGGTGAAGTCCGATGGCGAAGAGTATCTGATCATGCGCGAAGACGATGTGCTGGCGGTCGTCAACTAGCCGGTTGTCCAACCAATAAGGAGCATTACGAAAATGGCGAAAATCATTATCTTTGATGAAGAAGCCCGATCGAAAATCAAGCGTGGCGTGGATCAGCTGGCCGACGCCGTCAAGGTGACGCTCGGCCCCCGTGGACGCAACGTCTTGATCGACAAGAAATTCGGCTCTCCCGCCTCCACGAAGGACGGCGTGACGGTGGCCAAGGAAATCGAACTCGAAGATCATTTCGAGAACATGGGCGCCCAGGTCGTCAACGAGGTGGCGAGCAAGACCTCGGACGTTGCGGGAGACGGCACCACGACGGCGACCGTGCTGGCCCAATCCCTGTTCAAGGAAGGTCTGCGCAACGTGACTGCCGGCGCCAACCCCATCGACCTGAAGCGCGGAATCGACGCCGGCGTCGAAAGGATTGTTCAAGAGTTACAGAAACTCTCCAAGCCCGTACGCGACAAGAAAGAGATTGCCCAGGTCGGCACCATCTCGGCCAACAACGACCCCACAATCGGCGACCTCATCGCCGAGGCGATGGATAAAGTCGGCAAAGACGGTGTCATCACCGTCGAGGAAGCCAAATCCATGGAGACTTCGCTCGACATCGTCGAGGGCATGCAGTTCGACCGGGGTTATCTGAGCCCCTACTTCGTGACGAATCCGGACCGCATGGAAGCCGTTTTGGAGGATCCGTACATCCTCTTCCATGAAAAGAAAATCTCCAACATGCGCGATCTTCTGCCGTTGCTCGAGAAAATCGCGAAAATGGGCCGCCCGCTGCTCATCGTCGCCGAGGACATCGAAGGCGAAGCGCTTGCGACGCTCGTGGTGAACAAGCTGCGTGGCACGCTCAACTGCTCGGCGGTCAAGGCGCCCGGATTCGGGGATCGCCGCAAGGCCATGCTCGAGGACATGGCGATTCTGACCGGCGGTAAAATGCTGAGCGAGGATTTGGGGATCAAGCTCGAGAACGTATCCGTGGACGACCTCGGAGAGGCGAAGCGCGTGACCATCGACAAGGACAACAGCACCATCGTCGAAGGAAAGGGCAAGGCCAAGGATATCGAGGGCCGCGTCAAGCAGATTCGCAACCAGATCGAAGAGACGACGAGTGACTATGATCGCGAGAAACTCCAGGAGCGTCTGGCGAAGCTGGTCGGCGGCGTTGCCGTGATTAACGTAGGCGCCGCCACGGAAGCCGAGATGAAAGAGAAAAAAGCGCGTGTCGAAGACGCCCTGAACGCAACGCGCGCGGCCGTGGAAGAGGGTGTCGTGGCCGGTGGCGGCGTCGCCCTGGTTCGCGCCCAGAAGTCTCTGGGCGATGTCGAGGTGGCGGGCGATCAGCTGGTCGGCATCGACATTCTCTCCCGCACGCTGGAAGCCCCGATGCGTGAGATTGCGAACAATGCGGGTGTGGAAGGCTCTCTGGTCGTGCAGCATGTAAAAGGCCAGAAAGGAAACACCGGCTATAACGCGGCGTCGGGCGACTATGAGGATTTGGTCAAGGCGGGCATCATCGACCCGACCAAAGTGGTGCGCTCCGCGCTTCAAAACGCCGCTTCCGTGGCTGGCTTGATGCTCACGACAGAGTGTGTCATCAGCGATAAGCCGGAAGAAAATGGGGCCGGCGGGATGCCTCCGGGCGGAATGCCTCCGGGCGGAATGGGCGGCATGATGTAAACGCTTGATCGGGTGTTTCAAAGGGGGCCTTTAAGAGGCCCCCTTTTTTTGTGAAGATTTATTCTGATCCGCTGGTTTGCCTTCTCTCACGTATTCAAGCGATGATTAAGATTGAGCAGAGAGGGACGTATGGCGAAAGATAAACCGAACAAACTTCCTTTCAACCTTTTCCTGATATCGTTATCGTTGCACCTGATCGTATTCGCGGCATCGAGTCATGAATACGTTTGGAGCAAACCCGTCAAGCCAAGCCAGCCTATCAAGTTTCGAGTCGTGTCCGTCGAAAAACCTGAGGAAAAACTTCCACTGAACCCCCGGAGCCGTTTTTTGTCGAATGCCAACCGAAAAGAAAGTGGCGCCGGCAAACCCGGAAAAACACCGCGCTTAAAGCGCGAAGACAGAGACTTGATTCCATCTCGAAGGGGCGCAGTAAGCGCACAGGTAACGTCTTTAGCGCCGGCCCCAAAACCGAAGGTTCTACCGCCTGCCGTCCCGCCGGTGAGCCCCAAGCCCCCGGTGGTCGTAACACCTGAACCTCAGTTTGAAAAGGTGGAAAAATCACAGGAAGAGAAATCTCCTGAAATTTCGGAGATATCAGAAACGCCCCAGCCGACAGAGACGACGAGCTTTGAGCTGACACCAGAAACCCCGTCGCCCGCGATTGAAGAAAAGGTGAAACCGGAAACAAAGCCGATGGCGGATATAAAGCCGGAAAAGAAAAAAATAGAAGCCGAAGCGATTCCGAAGATCAAGAGCAAGCCCAAGCCGGTGGTCAAGCAGAAACCGGTAAAACAGGTCGTCGAGAAAAAGCTTCGCAAGGGGGACCAGAAAATCGAGGCGAAGGGGGAAAATACCCAAAAGCTGGAAATGGCTGCATTGCCTCCGGCCCCGAAGCCGAAGGCCCGAGTTCCAGCCGCCCTGCCGGTGAGTCCAAAACCCCCGGCGGTCGCAATACCGAAACCCAAGCCTAAGAAGGTGGAAAAATCACAGGAAAAGAAAGCTCCAGAAAGTTTGGAAACCAAAGAAACGCCAAAGCCAGGGGAAACGGCGAGACTTACGCCGGCGCCCGAGCCTTTACCCAAGCCGTCGCCGCCTGTTCGTGGAGAAAAAATAAAACCAAAGCCGGAGGCACAAGACAACCCGGAAAAGAAGAAAATAGAAACCAAAACGCTTCCCAAAAAGAAGTTCGAACCCAAACCGGTGGTCAGGAAAAAAACGCTGAAAAAGGTGGCCAGGAAAAAGCCTCGAAAGGAGAACAAGAAAGCCGAGGCGAAGAAACAGACGAAGGAGAAGGTTGAACTGGCCGCGCTGAAACCGGTCTCTCGAACCGTCCGACCGAGGCGGCCATCCCCGAAGCGGCCTCAGCCCAAAGACCCTTTGGCGCTGTTTCGAGTGAAGCCCCAGCCCAGGGGCAAGCCCGAACTCCCGAAGTTCGATCTTTCGGATGAGGCGGCGGACAGAATCGCGAAAAAAAGCTTGTCGGATAAAGACTTGGAAAAAGAAGAAGGCGAAACCATTTCGCTCGATACGCGTGATTTTCGATACGCTTCTTATTTCGCTCACATCAAGAGAAGGATCCAAAACGCCTGGATATGGCCGGCGGAGGCGCAAAAAAACAGGGGCAAGCTGTTGTTGCGCTTCAAGCTGCGAAAAAATGGCACTTTGGAGGACGTGCGTCTAATCAGGTCCGCAGGGGTTCGGATTCTCGATGATTTGGCGATGGCCGCCGTCACCAAGGCGGCGCCGTTCAATCCGTTTCCTGAAGGTCTCGAACGCAAGGCGATTACCGCCACGTTCGTGTATGACTGAGCCGAGAGCGTCGCTCCCGCTTTTTGGGGCGATATATTCGGTTGACACCCGCCGGTGCTGATTTTAGGATGATTTTTTGGCGATTCACCGTTAATCAGAGGATTCCCCCTTGCCCGAATCATCGCCGCGTTTGAGCAAGCAAATCGAAGATTACTTGAAGAACATCTTCAAACTTCAACAGGAAGCATCTCCCGTTACCACGAGTGCGATTGCCGATTGCATGGAAATATCGGCCGCGTCGGTGACGAGCATGGTCAAGAAACTCGATCACCAGGGCTTGCTCACATACACGCCGTATAAAGGGGTCGTCCTGAGCTCGAAGGGCGAGAAGGTCGCCCTGGAGATCATTCGGCATCACCGGTTGCTCGAACTGTATCTCAACCAGAAGATGGGAATCGATTGGGACAAGGTGGATGTCGAAGCGGAGGAATTGGAGCACGTCTTGAGCGAGGAGCTGGAGGCCGTTCTGGACAAGGAACTCGGCTATCCCACCCTGGATCCCCACGGCGATCCGATTCCCGCCAAAGACGGCACCATGATCGATACGAAGGAAATCGGGCTCCTCTCGCTCGAGGCGGGGCGAGCCACGAAAATTACCCGCGTATTGCAGGACGACCCGAACATATTGCGCTACCTGGGAGAACGGGGGTTTTTCCCCGAAATGCCCATCGAGGTCATCGAGCAATCGCCTCTCGCCGGCACGGTAACGCTGTTGGTCAACGGTAGCAGACATACGTTGGGCCGTGATATCGCCTCTCGAATTTTCGCGCTGAATGAATAAAACCGCCATCTAAAAGTTCTCAAGTATTTTCATGAGGAGAAGACATGCCCCCCAGGAAACAGGCAACCAGGAAGAAGACCGCCAAAAAAGATTTTGACCACCGCTTCCGCGCCACCTACGACAAGGACGTCGAGTGGCAAGAAGATGTGAGCAACGAACTGCTGACCCTGCCGCCAGGGGTGAAGGTGAAGATTTTCGCTCACGATCCGGTGATGAAGCGAATCGACATGAAGGTGAAGTTCCCGAAAGGCTATGTGGAGCCTCGCCACACGCACAAGAGCTGGCACTCCATTTTGGTGACCCGGGGCAGGATGTGCGTGGCGGGCAAGGATTTGAGGCCGGGCGATTACGTTTTCGGGTGGGATTTGCCGCACGGCCCGTATGAATATCCCGACGGCTGCGAGGTTTTCGTCGTCTTCATGGGCGAGGGCACACAGCATGTCTGGGAAGAAGAAAAGCATCTCAAGCACAAACTGAAGTGGGAAGCCAGAAGCGCCGCAGGCAAGAAAGCCGTCGCCAAAGGCGATGCGGCCAGGAAGCAGGCGTTGACCGAAAAAAGGGCCGCCGCGAAATCCGGGGCGAAGAGAAAGCCGCGTCGCTCGGGATGACGTAATGACGCCGCAGCGAATCGCCGTAATCGGCGCCGGCGCCTGGGGGACGGCGCTGGCCGATTTGTTCTCTGAAATCGGCCACGAGGTGATGCTCTGGGTGTTCGAGGCCGACCTTTGCGCCCGCATGGCCGCCCACCATGAAAACGACCTGTATCTGCCCGGCGTCGCCCTGCACGATGATTTGCGTTTCACGTCCGATCTGGCGGAAGCCGCCTCGGCGGGCCAGGACGTCCTCGTGAGCGTGATGCCGAGCCACGTCGTCCGGGCGGTATGGACGAAGCTGGCGCCTTCGGTTCACGAGGAAGCGCTCATCGTGAGCGCCACGAAGGGCGTGGAAGAGAAAACCTTGGCTCTGCCCACCCAGGTTATCTCCGAGTGCGTCGCCGAGGCGGGCGGCGCTCAGCGCGCCCTCGTCTGCCTCTCGGGGCCGACGTTCGCCCGCGAACTCGCAGAGAGAAAGCCCACGGCCGTCACGGCGGCGTCGGACGATTCCGGCGCCGCGAAAACGATTCAGGAAACCCTCGCAGCACCCGGTTTCAGGATATACACGGGCGTAGACCCCGTCGGCGCGCAGCTCGGCGGCGCGCTCAAGAACGTCATCGCCCTGGCGGCGGGGGTCGCGGACGGCATGGAACTCGGCTACAACGCGCGGGCGGCGCTCATCGTGCGCGGGCTGGCCGAAATCGGACGCCTGGGCGCCGCGATGGGCGGCCGGGCGGAGACCTTCGCGGGCTTGGCGGGCATGGGCGATCTGGTGCTCACGTGTACGGGAGATCTCAGCCGGAACAGGACGGTGGGCGTGCGGCTGGGCAAGGGAGAGCCCCTCCAGAAGATCCTCGAATCCATGACGGCGGTGGCCGAGGGCGTCTCCACCGCGCCGGCGGCCGTGGGGCTGGCGGACAAGTTCGGCGTCGAGATGCCCATATGCCGCGAGGTGCACGCCGTATTGTTCGAGGGCAGGAGTCCCAAAGACGCCGTGCGCGACCTCATGGCGCGTCCGCTCAAGGCCGAACTTCCCTAGGGGGCCGTGCGCAATTGCGGGCAGTTGCGGGCAAATGCGTGCTCGCCGAAAAAATTTTTTGCCGCTGAATCTGAGTGCGGTACGCTAAGGTTTTGAAATAAACTCTTTATATTACAATCAGTTAAATGGGAAACAATTTTCAGGAATTTATCGAAAAACCCCGTTAATTTATCGAATTTTACGGGAAATATGATTATTTTCATTTCTCTGCCGTCCCTGAATCCATCCGCGTCATTTCTTTCCCCGCGATAATCGAACTAGGGCGAGGTGAGCAGGTCTATACTTCTGTAGGTGGTGTCGGACTTCCCCGAGGAGGGGGAGTTCGAATGAGTTCGCCCGTGTTCTTCTGAACACGGAAGGGTCGTTCCGGCGGAGTATGCGGCTATCACCGCCTTCACTCTTCCCCAAAAGCCTGATTCCATCAGAAAGCCTCCTCTCCCTGACGGTGGACAATCCTGACCTCCCGCGGCGCGCGCACGATACCTGATTCCGTGGTTTCATAGAGTACGGCAATTGCGGGGAAATGCGGGTCAATCCCGACCGGGGAGGGCGCGTACACCTCGTCTCGAATCGCAAGTCTCGTAGGGACAGGTCGCGACCTGTCCGGCGTTTGTTTTTGCTCGTCGTTGCGGCGCCGTTCGCGATGCGCTAGTCGGGTGAACGCGGGTCCGCCGGCGGCCAGCGCCTGTGCAAGTCATCGATCATATACGGATGAACATGCTCGCCCGCGCCGCGCAGGTGCGGGTGATCGGGAGGGAGGTCGTCGTGACGATGCGCTATTGCGACCGGATCGGAGTTCGGCCACAGCAGCAGCGCGAGCGCCGCGCCGAACAGAGCCAGCGCGCTCAACCCGGCGAGCGCGGCGAGCGCGCCATAGGCGGTCATCAACCAGCCCGAGAGCGGATAGGTCGCCAGCCAGCAGGCATGGCTGAGCGCGAACTGCGCCGCGAAGAGCGCGGGCCTATCCTCGGGGTTCGAGGAGCGCCGCAGCAGGCGTCCCGACGGCGTGAGCACGCCGGAATAGCCGATCCCCACCGTGACCCATGCGCCGAGCAGGAGGGGCCAGGAGAGCCCGGCGCCCGGGATGAACGCGGCGAGCGCGCACAGGCCCGCGATCATCAGCGCCGCGCTCGTCAGCATCACCGTCCGTTCCGGTACCCGGTCCAGCAGGCGCGGCAGGGCGAGCGCGGCCAGCATCGAACCTCCTCCGAATGCAGCCATCGCCCATGCCACGGCGCTCTCGCCGAGCCCCAGCCCGCCCCGCACGAGCACGACGGTGTTGACCAGCACCATCGCGCCGGCCGCTGCCGCCGCGAGATTGAGCGCCAGGAGCCCGCGGAGCCGGGGCGTGGCGAGATAGATGCGTACACCGCGGGTCGTGCGCTCGTATATGCTTCGCCGGGCCTTGGGTGCTGTGCTCGGCAGAAGCACCGAGACCACCAGCAAAGCGGAGGCGAGAAAACCGGCCGCCGTGCCGAGGAACAGGGCGTCGTAGGACATCATCGCCAGAAGCAGCGCCGCGAGAGTCGGGCTGAAGATGTTCTCGAGGTCATAAGCCAGGCGCGAGAGCGACAGCGCGCGGGTGTAGCGGGATTCTTCGGGCAGCACGTCCGGAATCGTCGCCTGGAAGGTCGGGGTGAAGGCCGCCGAGGCCGACTGAAGCACGAAGATCAAGAGGTAGAGCTGCCATATCTGCGTCACGAAGGGCAGCGCCAGGGCCGCGGCGGCGCGCACGATGTCGAGCGCGACGAGTAGCGCCCGGCGCGGGATACGGTCGGCGAAGGCGCCGGCGATGGGCGCGACCCCGACGTAGGCCACCATCTTGATGGTGAAGACGGTGCCCAGCACCATCGCCGCGTTCTCTTCCGCGAGGTCGTAGGCGAGAAGTCCCAGCGCAATCGTGGCGAGCCCCGTGCCCGCAAGGGCCGTGACCTGTGCGGCGAAGAGGTGGCGATAGGTGCGATCGGCGAGGATATCCAGCACGGGCGGCCTCAGCGGAAACGGCGGCGAGAAAGGCGAACAATCGCATTCTATCCACAAAGGAGAGGGTCATGCACGTGGCCGGTGCCACCGAAGCCCGGAGGGGTCTTCAGCGTTAACATCCCCCTCAAGGGACTGTTGATAAAGCCCTTTTTGTTCAGGGGATAAAGGCAACCCCCCCTACCCCCCCTTGTCAGGGGGGCAAGAAAAAACAAAAGCCCCTCTATCGGCGGCGGGCGCCGCCTTTTCATACCCCCCTGACAAGGGGGGTAGGGGGGGTTGGTTTTCAAGGCGAGAGCCTGCACCGCCTGGAAACGCCGTCTGCGCCAACATCGCAGCCTTTCGCGTCGATTGGGCTTACTCTCCGCCGCTGCGTGAGCCGGTAATACGCCCGCTCCCGAAACGGGGTTTTCAACAACCCCCCTCACACATCAATCTCGAGCAAATCACGCCCCAGGATGACTTCGCCGCCGAAATCCCGCCGGACGTCTTCTTCGATCGCGCGCATGAGGCGCTCGGGTTTTTGGCGGAAATGGGTGAGGACGAGTTTCTTGACGCCCGCATTCGCCGCGATCTTCCCCGCCTGTTCTGATGAGGGGAACAGGTGGCGGGCGAGGCGTTCGGTGTGCGCGTCTTTGACTTCCGCAGCGGCCAGATAACAGCACAGTACGAGGGCGTCCGCCCCCCGCGCCAGTCGTTCCAGCCCCGCGCAGGGGACCGTATCGCCGCTGATGGCGAGGGTCTTTCCCTCCGCCTCCAGGCGGTAGCCCAGCGTCACCCAGTCGAAATCCGGGATTCCTAGGCCCTGGCCGTGCTCGACGAACTCCGCATGTACCTGCCAGCCCCCGCCCTCGCAGACCAGGCCCGCGCCGGTTTCTTTCACCTCCACCGGCTTCCATCCCCCCACGGCGGGCTCTCCCTCGGCCCGGAAGCGGATGTCCTTCGCGTAGACCCGCTCGATGAGGGCGGTTACGATGTCCGCCGTTCCCGCCGGCCCATATACGCGCAATTCACCCGGACGGCCCTGGAGCCAGGTGCTCAGGATTACGTCGCCCAGATCGCTGATGTGGTCGTAGTGATGATGGGTGATGAAGACGGGATTCACCTGCGCGAGGGGCACGCCCGCCCGCACGAGTTGGGTGACCGCGCCTCTGCCGCAGTCGAAGAGCAGCCGCTCCTCCCCCAAGTGAACGACGAGAGAGGACCCCTGGCGCGCCGGGTCCGGCCGGGGGCCGCCCGTGCCGAGCAGGGTGATATTCATTCTTCCTCCTCCGCCGGGAAGTGAGGTGTGCGCTTGCCGCGCAGGAAAAACGGATAGAGGAGCAGGATAGCAGAGGCGATCCACGCGAGCAGGGCGAGGGGGTGCGCGATGAAGGTTTCATAGCTCCCGCGCGAGATGACGAGCGACTGACGCACCTTTTCCTCAAAAAGCCTACCGAGCACGAACGCGAGCACGAGCGGCGCGCCCGGATAGTTCATCTTGCGCATCATGTAGCCCAGGAGTCCAAAGACCGCCATGAGCAGGACGTCAACCGGGTTGTTGCTCACGCTGTAGGCGCCGATGCCGCAGAACAGGAGAATCAAGGGCCACAGGTAGCGGTAGGGCACGGTGAGCAGGCGCGCCCACATGCCCACCAGCGGCAGGTTGAGCAGCAGGAGCAACGCGTTTCCGGTGTACATGCTCGTCACCACTCCCCAGAAGATGGCAGGGTGCTCGGTGATCAGCAGCGGCCCCGGCTGCACGCCGTGGGTGAGGAAAGCCGCCGTGAGAACGGCCACCGCCGCGCTCGGGGCGATGCCCAGCGTGAGGAGGGGGATCATGCTGCCCGCCGTGGCGGAGTTGTTGGCCGCCTCGGGCCCCGCCACGCCCTCGATCACGCCCGTGCCGAACTTCTCGGGGCGCTTCGAGATGCGCCGCTCCAGGGAATAGGAGAGGAACGGGGGCACGATGGTGCCCATGCCGGGCAGTATCCCCATGAAGAACCCGACGATGCTCCCCCGCCCGATGGCCGGTGCGGAGTCGCGCCAGTCCTGGCGCGTGGGCCACAACCCCTTGATGCGGCCCTTGAACACTTCCATCTTCTCTGATTTCTCCAGGTTGATCAGCACCTCCGAGATGCCGAACAGGCCGATCACCAAAGGCGCGAAGCCCACCCCGTCCATCAGGGTGAAGGTGCCGAAGTCATAGCGCGGCGTGGATTCCACGGGGTCCAGGCCGACCGTGGAGAGGAGGAATCCCAAAAGTGCGGACGCAGCGGCGCGCGGACGCGAGCCGCCGCTGAACTGGATCACCAGCAGGAAGCTCAGGCACAGGAGCGCGACCAGTTCGGGCGGGCCGATCTTCACGGCCATTTCGGCCAGGGCGGGCGCCATGAGCGTGATGCCCAGAACGCCCAGCGTTCCCGCGATGAACGAGCCCCAGGCGCAGATGGCGAGCGCGGGTCCGGCTCTGCCCTGGCGCGCCATCTGGTAGCCGTCCAGGGTGGTCACGACCGAGGACGCCTCGCCGGGCAGGTTGAGCAGAATCGACGTGGTGGAGCCGCCGTACATCGCCCCGTAGAACACCCCCGCCATGATGATGATGGCGGCCGTCGGCTCCATCTTGATGGTGATCGGGAGCAGGAGGGACATGGTGGCGACCGGGCCCAGGCCCGGCAGCACCCCGATGGCCGTTCCCACGAAAACGCCCATGAAGCAGGCGAGGAGGTTGTACGGGGCGAGGCTCACCGAGAAGCCGAAATAGAGGTTTGCGAAAAGATCGCCCATCAAAATCCCAGCAGGCCGCGGGGGAAGTGCACGTTCAGCAGCTTGACGAAGAGCACGAAAGCCGCCGCCGATGCGACCGCCGAGATCAGTAGACCCCGGAACAGCGGCTGGCGGTCGATAACGAGCCAGCAGAACGCCATGAAGATGAACGTCGTGGCGAGGAATCCCGAAAATTCGAGCAGGAGGCCGAAGAGCGCCGTCCCCGCCATGACGGAGAGAACCCGCCGGAACCGGTCGAGCGTGAATACGGACTCGGATTCGGTGGGCGCCTCATCTTCGGGGCTTTGACGGAGGTGTCGCGTCATCAGGTAGACCGATGTGGCCGCAAGCCCTGCGCAAATCCAGAAGGGGAAAAATCCCGGTTCGGGCCGGGTGATGCTCCCAAGACCTAACCGGTGGGCGAACCAGCCCATGAGGATCGAGACGGCGAGCAGCGCCGCGGGAGGGGCGAATTTGCGCACGTCGCCCCCGCTATTTTTTCTTGATGCCGACGGCCTTCATGATCTCCCTGGAAGTCTCGTGGTCCTGCCGGGCGAGCTTCTTCGCTCCCGCCCCGTCCACGAATTCCACCCGGAAGCCCGCCTTGTTCAGTTTTTTCACCACCGCCGGGTCGCCTGCGGTTTTCTTGAGGGCCGCGGAGAGCTTGTCGAGAACCGCCTTTGGCGTTCCCTTCGGCGCCCACAGGCCGGCCCACAGACCGATGCTCGCGCGTCCGAGTCCCTTCTCCTTCAGGGTCGGGATGTCGGGGAACTTGGGGTCCCGCGCGTTGTCCGTGATGGCCAGACCCACCAGCTTGCCCGACCGCAGGAGCGCCTGCATCGCGCCGAATCCGCCGGCGGAGAAGTCCACGTGGCCGCCCAGGGCGGCGTTGCGCGCGGGGCCGGAACCCTTGTAGTGCACCGGGGTGGCTTTCAGGCCCCTGATGGCGAGAACCGCCGCCATGGTGAGATACGGCGCGGTCGGCGCCCCGCTCGTGCCGTAGTTCAGCTTTCCGGGGTTTTTCTTGATGTAGGCGAGCAGGCCGTCGAGGTCCTTCCAGCGCTTGTCGGGCTTGGAGACGACCCCCGTCGCGCCGAAAGCGTACGCGCCGATGTACTCGTAGTCATCGAGCGCGAAGGGCAGGGTGCGCAGCGCCGTTCCTACGGTCAAGGGCGCGGACATGGTGGAGAGGATGGTGTAGCCGTCCGGCTTGGCCTTCTTCACGTAGGTGTAGGCGATGGCGCCTCCGGCGCCGGGCTTGTTGACGAGCTGGATGGCGCCCCCGAAATTCTTCTGGAGCGCGGGATGGATGATGCGAATCGTGGTATCCCCGGGCCCTCCCGGCGGGAAAGAGATGATGAACTGTACGGGATAGCTGGGATAATTGGCCGAATGCGCGCTTTGTAAGGGCAGGCAGACTAGCGCGACGACGAACAGGAGAAACAGCGAACGACGAGGCATGACGTTTTCCTCCATGCTGCAGGAGATGCGGGGAACCGCGCCGCCCCCGGCATATCTCCTGGCTCAGGACCGAAAAAACCTCTTCCATGCGGATTGTCTTTAGTTTTCGGGAGTATAGCAAAACGGCGCGCGGGCCGCCATTGGATGAGATCGGAGCCTTAGCCGTCATTCCGGCTTTCGCCGGAATTGACGATGCCTATGCTCGGTCGATAAACAAGAATGGACAGATCGCGACCTGTCCCTACGGACTTGAAAAACGGAAATAATTGCAAATGGCCTGGAAAAAGTTGATATTAGGCCTTTTGCAATTCTTTGTCCGGCTGAAGTGGTGAGGCGCGCATATCAGCCGATAGACGAAAGGAGTCCGAGATGAACGCTTCTGCGAAGGATGGCTGGAAACCTCTGGACTGGGCGGATTTTCCGGAGGGGTTCACCCCCTTCTTCCTTGACCCGACGGGGGCGCTGCTGGACGCGAAGGAGCTCTCTCCGGGGGTGTACGCGCTTCTTTCCTCCGTCCCCAACGTGGACAACGCCGGCTTCATCGTGGGTGACAGAGACGTGCTGGTGGTCGACGCCCACATCAACCCGGCCATGGCGCGCCAGATTCAGGAGCGGGTGCGCGAGGTGACCGACAAGCCCATACGCTATCTCGTCAACTCCAACTACCACGGGGACCACACCTTCGGGAACTGCGCGTTTCCGGCCGAGACGGTGATCATCCAGCACCGCCGGACGGCGGAACTCGTTCCCTGGCACGAGGAAGAGAGGCGCTTCATGCTGCCCTGCGTGGGGAACGACCCGAAGATTCTGGAGGGGGTGGAACTGCGCCGCGCCGACGTCGTCTTCGACGACTACCTGCGGGTCGACCTGGGGGGAAAGGTGGTGGAGCTGCACTATTTCGGCCCGGCGAACACCCCCGGCGACACCATCACCTATGTCCCCGAGGCGAAGGTCGCCTGGACGGGCAACATGACGGGCGGAAACCTGATCGTCCCCCTGGAGAGCGACGCGCCGACCTACATGAACTCGATCGCGCGCCTCGCCCAGGCGCTCGAGGTCGAAACCCTCATACCCGCCCACAACCCCATGTCGGGGCCGGACCTCCTGGGCGGGTACATGCAATACCTGAGCGACGTAACCCAGGCCGTACGCGGCGCCGTCAGCGCCGGATGGACGCTCGCCGAGGCGATGGAGCGAATCCCGCTCGACCTCGACAGGCCCTACGCCCCGCCCGCGGATCACCCGCGGTTCGACTTCTTCCAGGACCTTCACAGCTACGCCGTGATGAAGACCTTCCAGTCCTTCACGGGGTGACGGTGCGCCTTCAGGGCGGCCGCAATGTCGACTGGAACCGAGGAGGGTGAAATTCCCCTTATCCCTACTCCAGATACGCGCCGAGATTATCCAGGCACTCGACCCAGCCTCCCTGGTGCTCGTCGCGCATGTTCTCGTCCGGGAATCCCTCATGCGTGAGGACGACCGCGGTCTCATCGCCCTCTCCGGTGAAATCGATGCTCACGAGGGTTTCGGGATAATCCCACTCCCCCCGATCCCACCGGAAGGTGAAGACGAGCCGCTCGGGAGGAGTGATTTCGACGAACTCCCCGTTCAGGTAGAAAGACTCGCCCTCGTCGGTGCGCATCTCGACGCGGTATTTCCCGCCGACTTCCAGGTCCATCTCCACCGAGGGGACGGTGTGCCCCTCCGTTCCCCACCACTGCTTTAACGCCTCGGCTTGCGTCCACGCGGCGAAGACTCTCTCCCTCGGTGCCTGGAAGGTTCGCTTGATGATGAGTGTGTTTGTCATTTCGATCATTTCGAAGTCTCCGTGTCAGTTGTTTCATCGAGATAGCGGGCGAGGGCATCGAATCCCTCCTCCCAGAACCGCTGGTGGAAATCGAGCCATTCGGACGCCTCGCGCATCGCTTCGGCCTTCAAGCTCAGGCGATGGACGCGGCCTCTTTTTTCCCTATGGATCAGGCCGGCGCGCTCCAAAACGCGCAGATGCTTCGAGATCGCCGGCAGGGAAATATCGAAAGGGGCGGCCAGGCCGGTGACGGTTGCTTCTCCCCGGGAGAGACGCGAGAGTATGGCCCGCCTCGTGGGGTCCGAGAGCGCGGAAAAAGTCGCGTCGAGACCGGCTCCTGCGTTCATGGGTCGGCATACCCTCCTTCCTGGTGGGCGGAAAAGTTCCGCAAAAACAGGGAATGAATTTCTCAATCGACTTACGCTAGTAAAATGACTCCCCCCTTGAGGGCTGTTGAAAAAGCCTGACCTGCCCCCTCGCAAACCGCCAACGCCTCATTCCTCACCCTGAGTAGCCGCCGAAGGCGGCGTATCGAAGGGCGAGCCTCGCGCCGGGCGAGAGGGCATCCTTCGATACGCGGCTCCGCCGCTACTCAGGATGAGGCGAGGAGGGGGTTGTTGGAGAAGCCCACTATGCGTCCGGTCGGTGGCGTGATGATCTCGTAGGGACAGGCCTCCGTGCCTGTCCTGATGGCAACCATCCTGCAAAGGACAACCACGGAGGGCAGGACAACCCCGAGAAGGGATTGTCCCTACAACCGCCATTCCTCCTTTATCGGACTTTTTCAACAACCCCTCATCGGTTGTCTCCAACTCTCCTCCTCCGCGGGTTGACCTCAAAACGCCCAGCCGAATCCGGTGATGAAGCCCCGGAGGTAGCAGATCTGCCCGCAGTGCTGGTGATAATCGGTGGCCACTCTCCCCAGGTATTCTCCCGTCTTGGCGGAGTTGCCGCCGATGTCGGTCATTTCCTTTTCGAGGTCCTCCGCCGAAAGCGCTTCCAGGGTGGATAGCGTCCTCTCCCGGACGGCGTTGGCGTAGCCGATCAGGTCCTGTTTCGTGAATTTGAGACTCATCACCTGTTCGAGCGAATCCCCGAATCCGATTTGTTTCGGCTCTGCCTCCATGTCGAATTTCTCGTGCCATTTCCCGGCGACCCAGACCTGCTCCGCTCCGGCGACGGCCGCAAAGGCGCAATCCTCGACCCTCGTCTTGTGCCACATCAACCAGCTGATGGGGTTGTCCTGGTCGCTGGGCCGCTTCATGAGGTCCTCATCGTCGAGGCCCTTCAGGGCCCGTTTCACGAGACCGTCGCTCATCTCGAATGTGAAGGCGATCATCTGCGCTCCGTTCATGGGAACTCCCCTTGTTGAGTAATGCGTGGAATGATTTCGTGATTCACCATATAAGTCTCAGCTTCTGGTTGTATGTTCGTCAGATGAGTTTCTCTTCGCGGTGGATGAAGCCGATGCAAAGGCCGAACACGCCGAATTGGAGCAGCAGGTAGAGGGTTTCCATCCAGATGAACGCCGACGCGCCCGGCACCTCCTGCTTGGCGACGAAGGCGAGCACGTGGGAAGTCCAGAAGAAGGCGCCGGTGAGGAGCGCGAACCTGAACCCCCGCCGGAAACTGCTTCCCTCGGGCTTCAGCATCGGGAACAGGGCGCAGAGCAGAACGCCCTGGAGCACGATGGTGAGCAGGCCGAGCAGAAAGTTCGGCTCTCCCTCGAAGTAGCCGAACGATTCGTATCTCTCCTTGAAAAGGAGCACATGCCAGCCCACGGCGAGAAGGAACGTGCAGATCGTATAGGCGGCGGTTCCCAGGATCAGTTTCTTGAAGTTCATCATCACGCCCCCATGCCAGGATGTAAGGAGGATGCTATGTCCGCTGTTGAATCCGCGCAGGGGGACCTCCTCTCCGAGCGACCTCCTGCCCGGATGATTCGGTCCAGCGCGCCGGGGAGTATTTTTACGCCGTTCATGGAAAGCTCCTGTTATGAGTAGTCATGAGATGATTTAATGATTAACCATATGGTTAAATATATGACATTCCGAACTTACGGTCAACATGCCGCCGGGACAGGATTTGCGGTCGCCCGTCTTGTCGGGGAGCGGGTTATGGGCCATGCTTGCGTGGTGTTCGCCTCGCCGCCCGAGGACCGAGACGGGTGAGTTCATGAAATCGTTTCTCTTAAGACCCCTGGCCTGGATTGTCGCCATACTCCTGCTGCCCGCCTGCTGGGGGGCGGCGCTCGCGTTCGGCAAGATCCTCCCGGCCGCTTTTTTCGCTGGTGGCGGGGGTTCATATTGGCCCGCGCCCGAGGGCTGGGCCTTCATCGCGGGCGCCTGCGCGTACGCCGTCTGGCACCGCCTGCGTCCGCCCGAGTTTCTCTACGCCTTCGTGCACGAGTTCACGCACATGGCCTTCGCCCTGCTCACGGGGGAGAAGGTGCGTTCGTTCGAGGTAGGCCGGGGGAGCGGGAAGGTGGGCTTGAGCGGCACGAACCCGCTCATCACCTTGGCGCCTTACTTCTTCCCGCTGCCTACGGTCGCCGTCCTGATTCTGGGAGCGCTGCTCGACTGGATTTTCGGATACGAGGAGATTCGCTGGGTGGCGGCGTTTCTCGCAGGCCTCACGCTGTGCCTGCACGTGCTCATGACGCTGCGCGCGCTGGGCGCGTCGCAGCCCGACATCGCACGGGGCGGGCGGATTTTCTCCTGGGCCTTCATCTTCTTTTTCGGGCTCGTATTCATCGGCGGCGCCGCGCTCGTCTCGGCGGGCGGGTGGGGTATGGCGGCCCTATACGGCGTCTCCATCTGGCGCGAAAGCCTGGATGCGTATGCGCTGCTCCTCGGCCTGGTGGAGCGGATCGCATGGAGTCTCGGATCGTGAAACAAAATGCCTTCATATCGCGGTTTCGAGCCTCCCTGATCATATTCGTGCTCCTGATGATCCCGGCCTGCGCCTATGAGGTGTCGACGATACAAGTCGTCGCAAGACCGGGGAAGATACGCGCGCTCGAACGGGTCGTCGTCGCTCCGTTTCGCTACCCGAGCGACTGGACGGGCCTGTTCCGCGACGTCTACGCGCAGGCGGGACTCAAGGCGCCCGAAGTGAGGAAAATCGAGATGGTGGAGGGCGCCTTCCTGATCCGCGACGCCCTCGCCGCCAAGGGCTACTTGGCGCTTCTTCGGCCAAAAGTGCTGGAAGGGAAAAAAGCAGCCGATCTGCTGAACGCGGAGGGTGAAATCGCCGAAGTCCATCTTTCGGCGCTCAAAGCTTCGGGCGCGCAGGCGGTAATGTTGGCCGAAGGCGGGCGCGATTGCGAAGACGTCGAAGTTTGCGTCGCTAGGGTGAAAATACGACTGATCGACCTGGGCTCCCTGGAGACGTTGTGGGAATCACAATCCGCCGCCACGACGGCTCTCTCCCAGGGGGATGAGATGAAGGCCGCCGTCGCCGAGGCGTTCGACGCCTTTCCCGAAAAATCGCCCCCTTCGAGGTAAAAGCGGGAAATTTCCACCTGACGCATGGTTCCCCGCCATGACGATTTGTCGTTTTCGCCGGCCATATCGTGACAAAATGACAATTTGACCGAACGTATATATTTTTATCCTATTGAAAAATAAGGTGTTTTCAATTTTCATGCAAATGGCACAGCTATTGCATACTATAAGAGCAGGCTGATTGGGGCGTTCATAGGCGGCACGCCCCGGTTAGCCGGCGAGAGGAGTAGCTGATTGGGTCGGCGCTCCTCCGCCACGCAATCATACATCTCGCATCTACCACCTGCGAGAGCCTCCTCCCGGATACGGGAGGAGGTTTTTTATTGGCCGGTTTTTATTCGGGCCAATTTCTTCCGGCGCGGTTTTCAAGCGGGCGATGTTGGGTTATGGTGCGGCCCAAGTGAAATCACTCGGCGTATATTCGATGTTGAAAATTCATCCATTCAGTGATTAAGGAGTCGAACAATGGCTACGGACAAGGTGCGCCTCGCCTCTATCGGGCTGGGCTGGTGGGGCGGCGTTCTGGTGGATGCCCTGAACCGGAGCGGTTCGGGCGAGGTGGTGACGGGTTTCGCGCGCAGCGAGGACGCCCGCAAGGCGTTCTCGGAGAAACACGGCTGCCGGACGGCGGGCAGCCTGGACGAGCTGTGGAACGACCCGGAGGTGGAGGGCGTCATCGTCGCGACGCCCCACTCCACGCATCTGGACATGATTTCTTCGGCCGCATCGGCCGGAAAACACGTGTTCGTCGAAAAACCGCTCACGCTGACCGTCGATGAGGCCAGAAAGGCGGTCGAGGCGGCCTCAAGCGCGAACGTCACCCTGCAAGTCGGCCATCACCGCCGCCGCTTCGGCGCGAACCGCAAGATGCGCGAGATGATCGATAATGACGAACTCGGCATGGTGCATCAGGTGGAGGCGAACCTCTCGCTGCCCATGGGTTTCGAATCCCGGCCGGGCTGGCGCAACGACCCCGCCGAATGCCCCGCTGGCTCCATGACGGGCTTGGGCGTCCACATGATCGACAACCTGCAGTACCTCGCCGGCCCCGCGAAGCGGGTGGCCGCGTTCAGCAAGAAGCTGCTCGGCAAGACGAACCTGGATGATGCGACGAGCATCATCATCGAATACGAGAGCGGCCCGCTCGGCCACATCGGCAGCTCTTTCGTGGTTCCCAAGATCTGCGACACGGCGGCCTTCGGCACGAAGATGCGCGCCTACAGCGAGGAAGAGGGCGGGAAGCTCTACGTGGCCAAGGTGGGCGAGGAGGCCCGCACCCCGGTCGAGGTCGTGGGCGGTGACGCCCTGGCGGATGAGATGGACGAGTTCTGCAAGTGCATCCGGGGCGAGGCGACGCCCGAAACCGGCGGGCCCGAGGGGCTCGAGGTCGTCGCCGTGCTCGAGGCGGTCGTCCAGAGCGCGACGACGGGCGAAGTGGTGGACGTGGCGGCCCTTCGCGGATAGTTCTCGATGATTTTCAGGAGGAAACGATGGCTCAGATGACGCACGTCGGCGCGTCGCCGACGAAAGAAGACGCTCTCGCGAAAGCGGTCGGCGATACGGTCTACGGCGATGACTTCCACATGCCGGGCGAGATATACGGGAAAGCCGTCCGCGCCACGATGACGCCGGCGAGGATTGTGGAGATAGACGCGAGCGAGGCGCTCGCCCTTCCGGGCGTGCACTGCGTCCTGACGGCGAAGGACATTCCCGGCCTGAACGCGGGCCGCTACCCCGATTACCCGGTGCTGGCCGAAGAGGTCGTGGTCGATATCGGCGATGCGGTCGCGCTCGTGGCTGCCGACACGCGGGAGTTGGCCGAAGAGGCGGCCTCGCTCGTGCGCGTCGCCTACGAGCCGCTGCCCGGCGCGTACGACTTCGCCGGCCTCGAAGATGGCGAGGTGGTCTGCGACTGGAAGACGGACAAGGGTGACCTGGAGGCGGGCTTCGCCGAGGCGGACGTCGTCGTCGAGAACACCTATTTCTCCGCCTGTCTCGATCACGCCTTCATCGAGCCCGAGGGCGGCGTGGCCTGGGTGGACGAGCGCGGGGTGGTGAACATCCGCGTGCCCACGCAGATGATCGAGAACTACCAGAACGTCGCGCGGACGCTGGATCTTCCGCTCAGCCGCGTGCGGTATGACTGCCCGATGCTGGGCGGGGCCTTCGGGGGGAAGGAACACCCGCTGCTCGGCGCGTTCATGGCGCTTTTGTCGATCCGGACGGGACGCCCCGTGCGCATGGCCTACTCGCGCGAGGAGACCATGAACACCGGCAGCAAGAAGCACCCCTTCCTCATGAAGTACAAGACGGGCGCGACGAGGGATGGAAAGCTCACCGCCATAGAAGTCGACATCATCGGCGATGCGGGCGGCTACACGGCCAACAGCAAGGGGCTTCTCCTGGGTGCGCTCGTGGTGAGCGCGGGCCCCTATGAGATACCCAACGCGCGGGGCCGCGCGCGCGCCGTCCGGACGAACAACCCCTTCACCGAGGCGATGCGCGGCGTGGGCGCGAACCAGGTGTGCTTCGCCTACGAGGCGCAGATGGATGAGCTCGCGTCGCGGCTGGGGATGGACCCGCTCGAGTTCCGCGAGAAGAACTTCATCGCCAAGGGCCAGACCCTCATCCAGAACCAGCCCGTGCCTACCCGCGTGATGCTGTCCGAACTGGCCGAGGAGACCAGGAAGCTCATCGGCCGCTCGGCGGGCCGCGTCCCCGAAAAAGACCACGGCCCCTGGCGCGTCGGCGTCGGGTACGTCGCGAACATCGGCGGATACGGGAGGCCGAGGAACGAGGGCGAGGTCTACGTGGGGGTTGATGAGGACGGCAGCGTGAGCGTGCGCACGGGCGCTTCGGACGTCGGCGCGGGCCAGACGCAGACGAACCGCCAGATCGCCGCGGAAGCCTTGGGAATAGCGCTCGAGGACGTGACGGTGACGATGTCGGACTCACACGTCACCCCGCTCGTGGGCGTCACGGCAGGATCGCGCCAGACGATGATCTCGGGCGGCGCGTGCTACCGGGCGTCGGCGGAACTCAAGGACAGAATCCTGAAGGGCGCCGCCGAACTTCTCGAAGCGAACCCTGAGGACCTGGATATCCGCGAAAGCAGGGTGTACGTGAAGGCCGCAGAAGAGCGCGATGTCTCCTTTGCGGAAGCCGTGACGCAGTGCAGGAAGATGGGGGTCGACCTCCACGCCGTGGGCAAGACCAAGCTCGGCGTCCACGAATACGAGGGCAACGAGCAATACGGCGACGCGGGCGGCTGGATGGACTACGTGTTCGGAATCCACGCGGCCGAAGTCGAGGTGAACGTCGACACGGGCGAACTCCGCGTGCTCAACTACTGGTCGGGCCACGACGTGGGCCAGTCCATCAACTTACAGCACGTGGAAGGGCAGTTCGAGGGCGGCACGATGATGGGCGTCGGCCACGCCCTGACCGAAGAAGTCCTGACGCAAAAGGGCGCGCTCCTGAACAACGAGTTTCACGGCTACCTCATCCCCACCTCGGTGGATACGCCCGAGTGGGACAACGTGATACTGGAATCCGGCGAGGGCCTGGGCCCCTACGGGGCGAAGGGCATCGGCGAGCCTCCCTGCACGGCGGGCGCAGCGGCGGTGGCATGTGCGGCGGGCCAGGCGATAGGCGCGCGCCTCACGCGCATCCCCATCACGCCGGATCACGTCCTGGAAGTGCTCGGCCGCCTCAAGACGAACGGAAGCCAGGGCTAGACGAAAAGACGGAATACAGACTCTCCACACATGAAACGCCCCGCACGTGCTGCGGGGCGTTTTTGCGTCGACAGTTGGTGGGAATCCCGACCTTCGAGATTTCTTCGTAGGGACAGGCCCCCGTGCCTGTCCTGACAGGAAACAACTTGCCCCTACGATTATGGATTTCCAATAGGCCTGCATAGCAGATTACCGTCATCCCGGCTTTCGCCGGAATGACGAACAAAACCACACTGCCTCTTGTAGGGACAGGTCGCGACCTGTCCCTACGGTGAACGTTCCCGAAAGTTGGGCAGGGGTTTTTTCAACAAACCCCCATGGGGGAGTGATTCTCTTCGTCTTGGGTGGCTATAAGCCTCAAGGGGGGAGTGAATTCAAGCTCTCAAAAGACATCGCCCTATCATGGCGTAGTTCGGAATTCAAACGAATGGAACCTGCTAGAGGGCAGCGCTTCAGATTGAAATCCATTATCATCGCTAAATTCGCACATGCTTGAGTGCTTCGCGCCGGCTTAGATCAGAGAGGTCAGAATGGGTTTCGACGAACTCCACCACCCAGTCCGGATCGGTCTTGGAGTACTCGCGCAACGCCCAGCCGATGCCCTTGCGCAGAAAGAACTCCGTCTCGCCGATGGCTGGTCGGATCACGTCTGCCAACAGCTTCGTGTCCGTCGCTCGCTTGGCCCGCAGTTGAGCGAGAATTGCAGTCCGCCGCTTCCAGATGTTGTCGTCCTTTGCCCACTCGCGTAGCAAAGCCTTTATCGGGTGAGGGTGGGCAGCGAGCATGGCGCCCATCCCTCGGGCGGCAATCGCGTCTACGTAATCCCACCACGCCCCAGTAACAATTAATTCCTCGATCATGGGAATTCTATCCGGTTCAAGCCAGCTGGAGTAGCGCTTGAAAAGCAGAAGCTCGACTGCCGCGTAGCGTTCCTCCCGATAGGCGGCCTTGCGCCATAGATCGAGAATTGCCGCCTCCCATGCGCACGCGTCGGGCAGCAGGTGCGTTTTGTACACGTCACTGGCGATACGCCGACACTGCGGTACGCCTACACCGAAGTAGGGCATATCGGACTTCATATATGCTTGTTGCTTAGGTGCTCTAACCGGGTCGGCAACTTTGCGCAAGGCGGCGATAACAGAATGTCGTATATCCATTGCCGGCTCGTGGTCAAGATTTTATATTGCGAACAGTGCGCGATAATCTCTCGAATGTAGCATATCTAATTCTCCAATACTCAGGCGAAGTCCATCTGGTCAACCCGCTCGTCCTTTCGACTTCCCCGCCGCAACCCGAAATTTCCACAGGTGGAACCCGGCTCCGTCATAACTCCAGATAGGCTGAAATAAAGAAATACGAGGAGCGGCTGCCGTACGAGAATGTACGGCAACACCGCTGTCCAGCGATATGGGAGAGATTGCGCCGCCGGGGTTGAGCGGTCAGGGAGGGAAAATCATGTACATCAGACCTTTGAAAGGGAGCCCGGCCCGCCGGGAGCGGTCCGTATCGAGAATGTTCCGGGCGTATGGTGTCGCCGTTCTCCTCGTCTGCGCCGTGGCAATCGGGCTGCCCCCGCCTGCGTCCGCCGCCGTGGCGGGGAAGGACTATCGCCTGAGCGGCCCCTACACACAGAACAACCTGTCCATCTATCTGATTCACCGCGAAGGCCGAACAGACGGCCCCGCGCCGATCACCCTCGCCGAAGCGATGAGGCAGGGCCTCGTCCAAGTCGTCGAAACCGGCAGCGTCAGCCGCCTTAAGGTCCGCAACCTGGGTGATCGCGAGGTATTCATCCAGTCGGGAGACATCGTCAAGGGCGGCAAGCAGGACCGCGTCCTGCTCACCAGCCTCATCATCCCCCCGAAGTCGGGCTACATTCCCATCGGCGCCTTTTGCGTGGAGCAGGGCAGGTGGGCCAGGCGCGGCCTGGAGAATATATGGGCTTTTTCGATGTCCGCATACCGCATGCCTTCCAGGGCAGGCAAGATTGCGATGATGAAAAGCATGGGCTACGAGGCCGCCCCCGAAGCCGGTCGACTCGAAAGGTTAAGGGAGAGATGGCCTGGTTTGAGAATATCGCAGGGGCCGCGGCGGCGCATGGGCTCAGATTATCAGGGGGATGTTTGGCGCTCGGTCGGGGCGATGCAGAAAGCTTTGGGCCGGGCCATGGGAGCGCGCGTCGCCGACGAACGCTCGCGTTCGAGCCTCCAGTTGTCATTGGAGAACAAGCGCCTCGCCTCGGTCCTCGTAGATTATGAGAAAGCCTTGGGTGGACTGTCGGCAAAGCATCCGGATGCCGTGGGCTATGTCTTCTCGGTAAACGGCAGGATCAACAGCGGCGATGAGTTCGAGAGCACCGGCCTGTTCCGCAAGCTGTGGTCGCGGCAGCTCAAGGCGGCGGCGACGGAGGCCATCGCGGAACAAAAGGCGCACGAGCGCAGGCAGCCGACGCTCGCCGAGGTCGCCGCGTTCATCGATTCCGCGCGCGCCGCGAAGCCCGCTTCGAGAGCGATGCCGGGCGGCTTGAACCTGGAGACGCGCCGGGCGAGCGGGTCGTACTACATGGAAGTGCGGCGCGGGAACGACCGCTGGGTGCACAGGAACTTCGTCGCCCACTAAACCGGCGCCCGCATCACGCGCATCTTTTGCGCAACACGGCGCTTGTCTTGGATACAAGAAATGCCGATCGGGGCGTTCTAAGGCGGCACGCCCCGACCGGCCGGCGCGAGGAGCGCTGATTGGGTCGGCGCTCCTCCGCCACGCAATCATCTGTCTCGCATCTACTCCCTGCGAGAGCCTCCTCCCGGAGACGGGAGGAGGTTTTTCTTTTTCATGAAGCGCTCCGCGATTCGGGGGGCGTTTCTGCGTCGGGGCGTAGGCCTGCCGTATCGCATCTTCTTGTCTTTCCCTGTAGGATACGCCCGAAGCCCGCCCAATGAGACATACGCTATGCTCTCGACTCTGGACTGGTCGCTCATCCTCGGCTACGTCGCGTTCGCCTTGATCGTCGGTGTTCTCACCTCGCGCTCGGCGTCTAAGAGCCTGGCCTCGTACTTCGTTGCCGGGCGCAGCCTGCCCTGGTGGTGGATAGGCACCTCCATGGTGGCGACCACGTTCGCCTCGGACACCCCCCTCGTCGTGGCCGGCATCGTTGCAAAGCGCGGCATCTCGGGAAACTGGTTCTGGTGGGCGTGGGTCATCGGGAACGTGGGCGTCGCGGTCTTCTTCGCCCCGCTTTGGCGGCGCGCGGGCGTGGTGACCGACGCCGAGCTCATCGAACTGCGTTACGGGAGCGGCCCCGGCGCGTTCCTGCGCGGCTTCAAGGCCGTCTATTCCTCACTCATCGTGAACATCATCGTCCTGGGCTGGGTGTTCCGCGCCATGGCGAAGATAGCCGAGCCCTTCCTGCGGTGGGAGGAGATTCTGCCGCCGAACCTGTGGGCGGCCGTCGAGGCGAACTGGCCCGCCGTCCTCACGATGGGAAGCGTGAACGAGAGCGTAACGGTCGCTCTACTCGTCTTGATGATAGCGGCGTATGCGAGCGCGGGCGGGATCCGCGGCGTCATGCTCACCGATCTGTTCCAGTTCGTCATCGCAATGGCCGGAAGCTGCCTGTTCGCGTGGTACGCCGTCGAAGCCGTGGGCGGGCTCTCGGGCCTGAGCGCGAAGCTGGGCGAGGTATACGGCGCCGAGGGCGCGGCGGAGGTTCTCTCCTTCCTGCCGCCCGAGGGCGCGGGATGGGCGGGGGCGCAGGTGATCCTCATCTATCTGTTCGTGGTCTGGTGGGCGCACAACAACGCCGACGGCGGGGGCTACATCGGCCAGAGGCTGTGCTCGGCGCGCACGCCGAGGGACGCCCAGGCGGGTGCTTTCCTCTTCACGATCGGGAACTACGTCCTGAGGCCCTGGCCGTGGATACTCATCGGCCTGGTGAGCCTGATCCTCGTGCCCAAGGGCATGGACGCGCTGCCCGGCACGATGGAGGCCAAGATTCTCGCCGACCGCGAGGCGGCCTATCCCCTTCTGATGGAGAAACTTCTGCCCGCGGGGGTTCTCGGCCTTGTGCTCGTGGGTCTTTTGGGTGCGTTCATGAGCACGGTGGACACGCACCTGAACTGGGGGATGAGCTATCTGGTGAACGACGTGTATGCGCGTTTCATCAGAAAAGGAGCGGGCGCGCGGGAGGTCGTCTTCGTCAGCCGCCTGGGCGTGTTGATCATGGCGCTCGGCGCCTTCGCCGTCGCGGGGCAAATCAAAAGCATCGAGGTGGCGTGGAAGTTCCACATCTCGCTTGGTGCGGGGCTGGGCCTTCCGGTGATCCTGCGCTGGCTGTGGTGGCGCGCGAACGCCTGGACGGAAATCTCGGGAATGCTGGCCGCGGGCGCGACCGCCCTTTATCTCCACTGGGATGGGGAGCCGCCCGCGTTTCCCGTATTGCTGGCCGCGGAGGTGGGCGTCGGTTTCGCGGCGATGCTGATAGTCACCTTCATCACGAAGCCCGCGAGGCCGGATGTTTTAAGGAACTTCTGGATAAGCGTGCGCCCGCCGGGCGCATGGGGGCGGGTGCGCGGGCCAGATGCGCGTTCGGCGCCCGTATTCGCCCTCGCTGGTCTGTGGCTGGCTTTAAGCGTATTCGTCTTCGCGCTGATGTTCCTGGTCGGGGCGCTGCTCGTGGGCACCTGGACGCAGGCTGGCGGGCTCGCGCTCCTGGCGGGGTTCTCTCTCTGCACGGCGTGGTGGATCGACCGAAGGTATCGCTACGGGATTTTGTTCGTGTGAGGGGGCCTCGCGAATCGCCCCTACGAGGAAGTGAAAACGCAAAAAGATGGTAGGGACAGGTCGCGACCTGTCCCTACGCCTTTCATCCTCGATGCGGGCAGACACATGGGTCCGCCCCTGCGAAACCGTTGCCCTGCGAACTTCCTACTCGTCCACCTCCTCGAACTCCGCCGTATACTCCACCTGAATCCCCCGCTGAACGCTCTGGCTCGCCGGGCAGCCTTTCTCGTGCACGGCGAGGGCGCGCTCGGCGTCTTCTCGCTTTCCTTTGGGGATGCGGCACTTGTAATTGACCTTGATCTTCGTGACCAGGGCCATGCCGTCCACGTTCTCGATGATGCCTTCCACTTCCGCCACGAGGTTGTCGGGGCTGCTCTTTATCCCACGCGCATCCAGCGCGCCTCCCATGTTGCCCGTCAGTCAGCCGGCGACGGCGGCGGCCAAGTGATCCAGCGTGGCCGGACGCTCCTCCTCGGGTTCCGCCTTGTAGAAGTTCTTGATGCCCCCGTGGATGCCGTAGGGAATCGGCTCGTCCGGGAAGGCGTCGAGATAGCCCGTTTTCATTCCCCTGCCGGGTTCCTTGACGATGCGGGCCTTGGTGACGTGAATGACTTCGCCCATCTTGTTCTCCTCCAAAGATAAAGTGTTCGAAAAATTCCCTGAATGATAAACGCACCAAAGAGTAGCACCCCCATGAGGCGAGGGGAACTCTCTCCCGGCCTTACGTGATGACGACGATGGTGCCCGCCACGGTCAGGAGCGCGCCGAGGACGAGCCGGGGCGTGATGTTTTCTATCTCGCGCAGGAAGAGCCAGCCGAGCAGCAGGACGATGAGCGGCTGGGCGGAGATGATGGCCGTCACGCGAACGGCCAGCGTGTGGACGAACGCGAAGTTATAGAACGGAACGGCGATCGTCTGGCAGACGGCTGCGGCGAAAATCCACTTCCAGGCCGAGGCGGGGATGGGACCGCGCGATTCCTCGCCGCCCCTGTCGAGCGCCATCAGCAGCGACGCCGTGGCGGCTCCCACCCACAGTGCGGTCGCGGCGGTGGCGAGCGGATGGAGGTTCAGGGACGCTTTCTTGAAGAAGATCGCGGCTACGCCCCAGAGCAGCGAGGTGACGCCGGCGGAAATCCAGCCGAAGAGCTGCCACCTGGCGCCGCGGGCTTCGGCTTCCGTCTCCCGGGATGGTTCGGCCTGAACGATGAGCGTGATGCCGACCAGAAGAATCGCGAGGCCGGTGAAGATGGAGAGCGTCGGCGTCTCCCCGAGCATGAAGGACGCCCCGACCGCCGTGACGACGGGGTAGGTGAGCGCGATGGGGATGGAGCGGTTCGGCCCGATGCGGTGGATGGCGCGGTAGTAGAACGTGCGCGATATGCCGATATGGAAAAAGCCCGCCAGGAAGGCGAACATCAGAGTGGTCGCGGTGACGCTCCAAAAATCCTCGAACGAGATGAAGAAGACGGCGATGAGCGTCACGAGGGCCGCGTTCACGCTCGTCATGGCGGCGGTGACCTTGAGGACGGGCGCGTTCATGAGCGCGCGCTTGATGAAATAGACGAACACCGCCCAGGCGGTCGAGGCTATCGCAGCGAGCAAGACGCCGTAGGCGTTCGATTCGAGGTTCATTTCAGCGGAGTCGCGCGGGCGGATGCGCCACGCGTCGAGGCCTTCGGAACGTGGCCAAAGGGGTTATTTGTCGGGGTTGATGCAGAGCACCGCGCGCCAGTAGTCAAAAATGTTCACGCGCTCCTGGCGTTCGAGGGTCAGGTTGTTCGTCTCGAGCAGAGGTTCCAGGTCCAGCGTGGTCTCCCAGCCGAATTTCTTGCAGACCCCGTTGATGAGTTCTTCGAACTTCGCCAGCAGGAATTTCTGGCTCTTGAAATGGTTGATGAAGACGATGCGCCCGCCCGGCTTGCACACGCGGCATATCTCCGAGACGACCTTGTGCGGGTCGGGGGCGGCGCTCACCACGTAGCAGGCGGTGACGCAGTCGAAAGTGTTATCCGCATACGTCATGTTCTGCGCGTCCATCACGGCGAGCTCGACGTTGTCGAGGCCCAGCTTCTCGACCTTCTCCTTCGCCTTCTCGAGCATTTTGGAAGAGAGGTCGATGGCAATGATCTCCGAAGTCGACGGGTAGAGCGGCAGGGAGAGGCCCGTGCCCACGCCCACTTCGAGCAGCTTCTCGCCCGGCTGGAGGTCGAGCATGTCGACGCCGACGTTTCTGCCCTCGTTGAACACGTTCTTGAAGACGAGGTCGTAGAATTTCCCCCAGCGATCGTATATCTTGATGACAGTGTCCGGTGATTCCACTTTACATCCCTCAATCAAATTCCCGCGCCCGCAGCAACGCGGAATCCGTTGGGCGAAAGCCGCACAAGGCGTCAAAACGTCCGGCGCAGTTACCGGATTGGAACAATTCTCTTCCTTCCAACTTCGGAAGATATGCCATATTGTAGAAAAAAATAAAAATTTTTTCCAGATCAATTGAAACGATAAACACGGGAGAGCAGGACATGGCGTGGGAGACAATCAGTTTCGAACTGGAGGGCGGCTTGGCCCTCGTGCGGCTCAATCGTCCCGAAGCGCTCAATGCGCTCGACCGTCAGATGGCGCGAGACTTGCACGAGATTTGCGAGCGATGCAGCGAACCCGAGGTCCGCGCGATGGTCTTGAGCGGGGCGGGACGCGCCTTCTGCGCGGGCGGGGATCTCAAGGAAATCGAGGCGCGTATCCGGGCGGGCGAGCGGATGGAGGAATTCCTCTGGCCGGATTATCAAAAAGCGCTTGCGAAACTCCATGAGGTCCGCTGTCCGACGATAGCCGCCGTCCATGGTTTCGCCGTAGGCGCGGGATGTGATATCGCTTTGGCCTGCGACATCCGCCTGGCGGGTGAGGGCGCGTCGTTCGGGCAGGTCTACTCCAAGGTCGGACTCGTCCCCGATTGCGGGGGCACGTTTTTCCTGCCCCGCGTCGTGGGCAGCGCGAAGGCCCTGGAGTTGATTTTAACGGGCGACGTCATCGACGCGGAGGCGGCGCTCGCCATCGGCCTCGTCCGCTCGGTTCACCATGACGACGCGCTCATGGAGGAGGCGGTGGCGCTTGGGCGAAGGCTCGCCGAGGGGCCTTCGATTGCGCTTCGCGCGGCGAAGAAGCTGATTCGCGCCTCAGGCGGCCTGGATGTGGCGGCGGCGCTGCGCGCAGAAGCGAGCGCGCAGGCCGAGACGGTCGCCAGCCGGGATTTTCAGGAAGGAATCGCCGCTTTTCTGGAGAAGCGAAAACCCGGGTTCCAGGGCAAGTAGCCCGATCCCGGCGACTCGGAGCCTTCGCCACATATAGGACGTTTCCCGAACATGGAAGCATATTTCGCGAGTTTTCCCATCTGGGTGAATTTTCTCTTCTTTGCCGCGGGCCTGCTCATCGTCACGAAAGGCGCCGACTGGTTTACCGACGGCGCGGTGGGAGTCGCCGAAATCACGGGAATTCCCAAGGTAATCATCGGCGCCACTCTGGTGAGTCTGGCGACGACGGCGCCCGAGTTCAGCGTCTCCGTCATCGCGGCCTGGCTGGACCATCCCGCCACGTCCGTGGGCAACGCGGTCGGTTCCACCATCTGCAACATCGGACTCATCCTGGCGGTGGCGTTCCTGCTTGAGCCGGTGTCCCTCGCCCGGGCGGACGTTTTGCCGAAAGGCCTCTTCATGCTGATGATGGGCGTGTTGCTCCTCACCCTGGGCTGGGACGGAAAAATCGCACGCATCGAAGGCGTGGTCTTGTTCGTTTTCGTGCCCGTATATCTGTGGTTCACCATGAAGCGGGCCACGTGGACGGATTTCGATATCGGGAGCGCGGTGACGGACCGGGAACACCAGCATATCGGGCTGCGCTTCATCGCCGGCTCGTTGGCGGTCGTTTTCGGTAGCGTTCTGCTCGTTCAGAACGCGGCGCATCTCGCCCGCGCCATGGGCGTTCCCGAGCTGGTCATCGGCCTTACGCTCGTGGCCGTCGGCACCTCGCTGCCCGAACTGATCACGGCCGTCTCCGCATCCTTGAGCGGTCATGGGGACATGGCCGTCGGCAACGTGCTGGGGGCGAACGTCCTGAACATCGCATGGGTGCTGGGAGGGGCGTCTCTCATCGCGCCTTTGGGGATAGAGCATCAATCGTTCGTTCTGGATTTCCCGTTCATGCTCTTGCTGATGCTGATGTTCCTGTTTCTCGCCTTATGGAAGCGCGGCATGGGGCGCAGGGCAGGGCTCATGTTCCTGGCCGGATACGTATGCTATCTGGCGCTCATGTTAACGTATTTCGTTTGAGCGCTTCGGGCAGTGAAAAATAATTTTCGCTCGACGCCTTTTGCCGGTATATTAAGGCCGATGGTTACGGATAGTTCTAGAGGTTCGCTGGGAAAGGGAATGAGATGGACATGAAAAAGATATTCGCGCTGCTGGCAGCGATTTTTTTATTCGGCAGCCCCGACGCCGAAGGGGCGAGCAAGAAAACCGGTCCTTCCATGAAAGACCTGGAACAGGTCGTCATCGAGGTGAACGGAAAGAAAATCACCCTGGGGGAAATTGAAGCGAGACTTAGACAATTGGCGCCCGCCGTGCGCATCCGAATCCGCAAGAACAAGAAGCGCTTCCTCGAAGGTCTGGTTCAGGGGGAACTTCTCTACCAGGAAGCGATTCGCCAAAAAATTGATGAATCTCCCGATATCCGTAAAAGGGTCGCGCGCTTGAAGCGAAGGCTCGTCATCGAGGAATTCCTGAGACGCGACGCCGAGACGGCGAGTGCGTCCGAGCAGCAGTTGCGCGATTTCTTCCTCGCCAACAAGGAGCGGTTCCGCCGCAGGGAAGCGGTCACTCTCGCCCACATCGTGCTCAAGACCGAGCAGGAGGCGTGGGACGCCGTCGCCGAACTCAGAAAAGGGACGCCTTTCGCGCAGGTGGCGAGGCGGCGCTCGATATTCGAGGGGACGCGCGATGCGGGCGGGATGATGGGAACCGCCGAACGGGGAGCGTTGGATAAGGCGATTGAGGATGTGGCGTTCAAACTGCCCATCGGCCAGCCGAGCGACCCGATTCGAACGTCCGCCGGCTGGCAGGTGATACGGGTGCTCGAGCGCGTCGGGGCTGCGGAGGCGAAGTATGAAGACGTGAAAGACGACGTAAAGCTCGTTTATTCGGAGCTCAAGCGAAACGAGAGGTACGAGGCGCTGCTCAGGCGCTTGCGCGAGGGAGCGAAAGTCAAGGTTCACCCGGGTCGCTTCAAATAGTCCGTCACGCGGCCGGCATCGCGTTCTATTCACATTTTTTCCACAGCTTCTCCCCCGGATACCCCCGGAGCATCCACGGTATATCCACAAGAAATTGTGGTTTTGGGCAAAAAAATCGTTGACGCAGCACTATATCTTGTAGTTATATGATTTTCCTCGAAACATGGTGATTATGGCGAATCCCAAGCGCGTCTCTCGTGTTTCGGACCGGAGAAGCGCTTGTCAGGTCTCCCCCGTTTCGGGCGGACAGGGGAGGTCGTCTGGGGGTGGGGGGAGTTGGTCTCCTCTCGCCCCCAGATATTATGTGCCCGGGAATTTCACCCCCGGGATTTCGCGCAAAGGTCGTTTTCGGGTTTTCACGAAGCGCTCCGGGAGACGAGGTTCACGCGATGTCGATCAAGTCGGACAAGTGGATATCGAAGATGGCGCGCGAGCACGGGATGATCGAGCCCTTCGAGGACAAGCAGGTGCGAGAGGGCGCCATCTCCTACGGCGTCTCCTCCTACGGCTACGACATTCGCATCGCCGATGAGTTCATGATTTTCACGAACGTGAACTCGACCATCGTGGACCCCAAGAATTTCGACGAGCGCTCGCTCGTCCGCGTCAAGGACGACACCTGCATCATCCCGCCCAATTCCTTCGCCCTGGCCAAGACGGTGGAGTATTTCCGCATCCCCAGGAGCGTGCTTACCGTCTGCGTCGGCAAGAGCACCTACGCGCGCTGCGGCATCATCGTCAACGTCACGCCCTTCGAACCCGAGTGGGAGGGCTTCGTCACACTGGAGGTGTCGAACACCACGCCCCTGCCCGCCAAGATATACGCGAACGAGGGCATCGCGCAGGTGCTGTTCTTCGAGAGCGACGAAATGTGCGAGACCTCCTACGCCGACAAGAAGGGCAAATACCAGAAACAAAAGGGCCTCACGCTGGCGAAGCTGTAGGCCATGTCGCTTTTGCAGGGACAGGTCGCGGCCTGTCCCTCCTCCCCCCCCAAACCCTTGTTTTTCTTTTCACCTTTGATGTTTCGTGATCCTGTTGTATGATGATCCCATCTAATCCGCCCCAAAAGCGGACTCTCCCGCTTCATCGGTTTCCACGGGAGGTGTTCTCCGTGTCCCAGGAACTCTCTCATATCGACGAGCAGGGCCGCGCCCGCATGGTGGACGTCGGGGATAAGGAAGTCACCCGCCGCGAGGCCGTGGCGCGCGGCCGCCTGGAGATGGCGCCCGAAACCCTGCGACTGATTCTCGAAGGCGGCCTGCCCAAGGGCGACGTCCTGGGCACGGCGCGAATCGCGGGCGTCATGGCGGCGAAGCAGTGCGCGAACCTCATCCCAATGTGTCATCCGCTGCGTTTAACGAGCGTGGAAATAGACTTCTCGGCCGATGAGCCGCTCGGCGAATTGAGCATCGAGGTTGCCGTGCGCGCGCAGGACAGAACGGGCGTGGAGATGGAGGCCCTGACCGCCGTGAGCGTGGCGGGCCTTACCGTCTACGACATGTGCAAGGCGGTGGATAAGGGCATGGTGCTCTCGGATGTTCGGCTGGTGAGAAAAACGGGAGGAAAGAGCGGGGATTTCATGCTGGACGAAGAATAGTCATTTTTCGCGTCTTATTTTGGGGAGACGATACGCCTGCCCCGCTTCGCCCTCCACTCGACGCTGCCGAAATCAGGCCGGAAGCCCGGCGCTACATCGTCGAAGGCGGAATGGATTCCGTCCGAAATCATGACGAAACAAGGTTGTTATAGGATGCCACGGTAATATTTATCGTAAAGATATTCCGGGGGAAACATACATGAAAGAATCCACCAGAAAGATCTCGATAGAGACGATACCGAAGGAGAAAACGGCGGGCCCGAACCGCCTGGGCTTGATTCTGGGCGTTTTTTTCATCGTCCTGTGCGGCGTCCTGGGCGCTGCGCTCACAGAAGCCCTGGGCGTGGCGGGCCGTGCGGCCGGCCTGGCCGGAGGTGCTTTGGCGGGCGTTTTGCTGCTGGCGCTCGCGAGGGAACTCGGCAAGCTCAAGGTCGGCGTCCTTGCCGGCGGGGCAGCGGGCCTGCTCTTCGGCCTTCTGGCCGCCCTGCTTTTGTGCGCTCTCATCGGAGAGGCGTTTCCGCAAAACGTCCGTCCCCTGGCCGGCGCATTCATCGGCCTGCTTTTCAGTTGTTTGGGCGTATTTCTCGGCTCGGTGGCCGGAAGCCTGTTTTCGCCGTCTCCTCCCGCTAAAGGAAAAGAAGCAAGCGCCAAGAAGCACCATCACGCCAAGATTCTCGACACCAGCGTCATCATCGACGGGCGTATCGCCGACATCTGCGAGGCGGGCTTCGTGGAAGGCCCCATGGTAGTGCCCCAGTTCGTGCTCAAGGAATTGCAGCAGATCGCCGATTCCTCTGATTCCCTGAAGCGCAACCGTGGCCGCCGCGGCCTCGACGTCCTCCACCGGATCCAGCAGAACCAGGACCTCGACATCGACATTATCGAAACGGACTTCCCCCGCGTGAAGGAGGTGGACACCAAGCTCGTGCTCCTGGGCAAGGAGATATGCGGCAAGGTGATGACCAACGATTTCAACCTCAACAAGGTGGCCGAACTTCAGGGGGTGCGGGTTCTCAACATCAACGAACTGGCCAACGCGGTGAAGCCGGTCGTTCTGCCCGGCGAGGACATGAGCGTCTTCGTCATCAAGGAGGGCAAGGAGCACAACCAGGGCGTCGGCTATCTGGATGACGGGACGATGGTGGTGGTGGATAACGCCAAGAACCGAATCGGCGACCAGATCGCCGTCTCCGTGACGAGCGTCCTGCAGACCACCGCCGGACGGATGATTTTTACGAAAATACGAGATGAAGCCGAACTATCGCAAACCGGCGCCTGAGCGCCCTCTCTCTTCTTCTGTTTTGCCGGGTCCCGACGAGACGGCGGCCATCGTTCCCGCCGCAGGCCGGGGCTTGCGCCTGCCCGGCTCGGTAGCAAAACAGTTCCAAATCCTCGCCGGAAAACCCCTGTTCCATCACTGCCTACTGCGGATCGCGCGCACGGGCCTCGTGGGGCGAATCGTCTTGGCGCTTCCCCCCGGCACGGACCCGCCCGAGCTTCCCGATGGCCTGGAAGCGGACGTTCGAACCGTCGAAGGCGGAGCGCGCCGTCAGGATTCGGTACGAAACGGGCTCAACCTCCTGGGAGAAGACATTTCCTGGGTCGTCGTGCACGACGGGGCGCGTCCTCTGGTGACGCCCGATCTTATCGAGAGGTGCCTCATCGGCGCGGCGGAGACGGGCGCCGCCATCGCGGCCCTGCCCGTGGTGGATACGGTGAAGACGGGCGACGCCGAGGGATTCATCAAGGCCACGCGCCCGCGCGAGGGACTCTGGCTCGCCCAGACGCCCCAGGCGGCGCGGCGCGAACTCCTCGCCCGCGCGATGGAGTGGGCGGACGCGAATGATTTCGAGGGAACCGACGAGGCGGCTCTGCTCGAGGCGGTCGGCGTTCGGGTGAAGCTGGTAGAGGGCAGCGCGCAGAACATCAAGGTGACGACGCCCGGCGACATCGAGCGCGCGGCGCGGCTGATGGAGCTCGAACAAGGCGCCGAAGCGGAGGCTTCCACATGATACGCGTCGGGGTAGGCTACGACGTCCACCGCTTCGAGGCGGGCCGCAAGCTCATTCTCGGCGGCGTGGAGATTCCCCACGAACGAGGTCTCGCCGGGCACTCCGATGCCGATGCGCTCATCCACGCGCTCATCGACGCATTGCTGGGCGCGGCGGCCCTGGGCGACATCGGCAGTCACTTTCCCGACACGGACGAGGCCTATCGCGGCGCGGACAGCCGGGAACTCCTCGCGCGCGTGGTGGCGCTTCTCGCCGAACGCGGCATGAAGCCGGGCAACGTGGATTCCGTGGTCGTGGCGCAAAGACCGAAACTCGCTCCCCATATCCCCGAGATGCGGGAGGTCATCTCTTCGGTTCTCGGAATTCCGCCCGACCGGGTGGGCATCAAGGCGACGACGGGCGAGGGGCTCGGCTTCACGGGCCGTGAGGAGGGCGTCGCGGCGCACGCGGTTTGCACGATAAGCGTGGAGTCTCCTTGACGCCCATCGGCGGGGCATGACAAATTCCCCCCGGACGCGACCTGAAGCGCATTTTCACACCTGAATCCACGGGTTTTCCGGAGAGAGTCATTTGGGTCTGCAGCTATACAACACGTTGACGAAAAAGAAGGAAACCTTCGAACCCCTGGAAGCAGGCCGCGTGAAGATGTACGTCTGCGGGGTGACGGTGTACGACCATTGCCATCTCGGCCACGCGCGCGCCGCCATCGTCTTCGACGTGATTCACCGCTATTTCGAATACCGGGGCTACGACGTTCTCTTCGTGTGCAACTTCACGGACGTGGACGACAAGATCATCGCCCGCGCCAGGCGTCTCAAGGTTCCCATCAATGAGCTGACCGAAAAATTCATCGGCGAATACTACGTCGACATGGATGCGCTCGGCGTCCGGCGGGCGGACGCCGCTCCCCGCGCCACGGAGAACATCGAGGGCATGGTCGAGATGATCGAAAAGCTCATCGAGAAGGGAATCGCCTACGAGGTTGCGGGCAACGTCTACTACGACATCGAGAAATTCGCAGGTTACGGCAAGCTCTCGGGCCGCAACACCGAGGAACTCGAAGCCGGCTACCGCATCGAACCGGGCGAGGGCAAGCGCAACCCGCTCGATTTCGCCCTCTGGAAGGCGGCGAAGCCCGGCGAGCCCGAGTGGGAGAGTCCCTGGGGGGCGGGCCGGCCCGGCTGGCACATCGAGTGCTCCGTCATGTCGAGCCGATACCTGGGCGAGCGGTTCGACATCCACGGCGGGGGTGAGGATCTGGTGTTCCCCCACCACGAAAACGAGATCGCGCAGAGCGAGGGCTGTTTCGGGCACGAGTGGGTGCGCTACTGGGTGCACAACGGCTTCGTGCAGATCAACCACGAGAAGATGAGTAAATCGAAGGGCAACTTCTTCACCATCAAGGCGATTCTGGAAGACCATCCCGCCGAGGTGATCCGCTATTTCCTGCTGGGGACGCACTACAGACACCCGGTGGATTATTCCGATCAGGTGGTGGGCGACGCGAAAAAGGGTCTGGACAGGCTCTACAACGTGCGTCTCAGGCTCGCGCGAAGCGGCGGGGAGGATACGGGTGGCTGGCGCGAGCGGGTGGAGGAGGCGACCGCCGCCTTCCGCGCCCAGTTCACAGAAGCCATGGATGATGACTTTAACACCGCGCGCGCCCTGGGGTATCTCTTCGACTTCGCGCGCCGCATCAACGGCTTCATCAACGAGGCGGGCGCGCTGCCGGAATCCGCAGCCGCCCTTGCTCGCGGCGTATTCGAGGAAGTGGGCGATGTGCTGGGCCTGTTCGCCCACCCGCCCGAAGAGTGGTTCCGAAGCGACGCGGGCGCTCGGTCCTCGGATGGGGATGAGGCTCAAAACGGCGTCTTGCGCGATGAGGAGATAGAAGACCTGCTGGAAAGACGCGCGCAGGCGCGGGCGAGCAGGGATTTCCCCGAGGCCGACAGGATCCGGGAGGAACTCGCGGAGGCCGGCATCGTCCTGGAAGACGGCCCCGACGGCACCCTCTGGAAGCGAAGGGCGCCGTGAACGCCGCGCGGGGGCGCGAGGCCGAAGGTTCCAGTCTCGCCGGGTCTCATCCCATCACCGAAGAGTATAACCCTTGAAGCCAAAACCCGAATATGTCTGCGGGGCGCACAGCGTGCCGGCGGCTCTGGCGCGCGGGCCGGGGCGGGTGAAGCGGCTCCTCATCGCCGAAGGCCGCCGGAGCCGCAGGATATCCGAGGCGGTGCATCTCGCCGAGTCATCCGGCATACCCGTCGAGGCGCTCGATCCCAAAGGTCTCACGAATAAGGCCGCCACGGCGCAGCATCAGAACCTCGTGGCGGAGGTGCATCCCACGCCGTTTCTCTCACTCGGTGATCTCATCGAAGCCCAGCCCGCGGCGGCTCCGCCCATTTTGCTGCTCGACGGGGTGCAGGACCCGAGGAATTTCGGCGCTATCTTGAGAAGTGCTGCGGCCCTGGGGGCGGGCGGGGTGGTCTGGCCGAAGGACGGCGCCGTGGGGCTTACGCCCGTCGCCGCGAAGGCGGCCGCGGGCGCGCTGGAGGTCGTGCCGCTCGCGCGCGTGACGAACCTGGCCCGGGCCGTCTCCGCGCTCAAGGACGCGGGCTACTGGGCGCTGGCGGCGGACGCTCACGGGGATAAAACCCTGGGCGTCGATGAGCTGCCCCGGCCCTGTTGTCTGGTGATAGGAGCGGAGGGCAGGGGTGTGCGGCCGCTTGTGTTAAAGAACTGCGATGTGCGCGTGCGGATTCCCATTAAGGAGGGCGTGGTGTCTTCGCTGAACGCCTCGGTCGCCGCGGCGGTCCTGCTCCACGGATTACGTGAGAATCACGCGGAGGACGAGGGCGCGGCTCAGGTTTAGGCCTCTTCCTCGTGGGCACCTTGATATCCGGGGTCGAATTCCTGATCCTGCGCTCCTTGCGTTTCGCTCTCCCCAGGGGGATAAAGGGGGTTGACAAGGTGCGTCGGTGGGCCTAATTTAACCCGCCTTTGCGGGCTGGCGTAGCTCAGCTGGTAGAGCAGCTGATTTGTAATCAGCAGGTCGGAGGTTCGAGTCCTCTCGCCAGCTCCACGGCGGGACGCGCCTCCCGGACCCCGCGCCAGGATATCCGGCTGGAGGCGCCCCCGTTCCCCCCGTTCGGGCTTTGGCGAATGTCGCGGCTTCGGGGGCCGATGGTTCCCGCGAGGTATTTTTGATAGCTTTTATGATTGTTTTTTGATGAACGGCGGTTTTCAGGGGAGGTTCCCGAGTGGCCAAAGGGATCAGACTGTAAATCTGACGGCTCAGCCTTCGGAGGTTCGAATCCTCCCCTCCCCACCAGCAGATAGATAGTCGGGACGCTTGAAGACGGGCGCTTTGGATTCAGAGGCGGGAATAGCTCAGATGGTAGAGCATCAGCCTTCCAAGCTGAGGGTCGCGGGTTCGAGCCCCGTTTCCCGCTCCAGGATGATTCGGGGCTTTCGCCTTTTCTTGATATGAGTTTCATTCGTGTGGATTTTGGCTTCCGGGGTTGCTCTGGACGGCATAAGTTGTATTATCCGCCCGGAGCGAATACCGGGGTTCATCGTTCGCCGAGGTTGCTCCGGCTGAAACAAATGATGTTCGCATGCCCGGCACGCAGCAGGCCCACGTAGCTCAGCCGGCAGAGCACTTCCTTGGTAAGGAAGAGGTCACCGGTTCAAGTCCGGTCGTGGGCTCCAGGGCGGGCGAAGTTCATTGAAATTTCGAGGTTCGTGCATTATTCTGCAAGCAGCATGAAACGCCCTGGAATCCCTCGGGTTCGCATGGTTTCCCTTTGGCGATGGACAAAGTTTCGGCCGAGCGGGTATAAAGGCGCGTTTTTCGGGAATGGCAAGGGTAGAGAGGAAATGGTTCCTCTCCCCATGAAGATAATTGTTTTTTGAATATCCAATAGAAGGAGAATGCAGGTCATGGCGAAGGCGAAGTTTGAGCGCACGAAGCCGCACGTGAACGTAGGGACGATAGGTCACGTGGACCACGGGAAGACGACGTTGACGGCCGCGATCACGAAGCACCTCGCGGAGCGTGG
>JAJEJD010000016.1 GCA_022828125.1 bacterium
GGCCGCGTTGAAGCGAAGCACCGAACCCACCAGGGCGGCGCCCACCGCGAGCGCGGCCGCGAGCTGGCCGCCCGTGCCCCCCACGATCCCGGTCACCGTGTCGAGCGGACCCGAGAACGTCGTGTCCGTCGTCGCCCAGGCGGCATCCAGGCTGCACAGCGCCCAGAGGAGCGCGGCGAGGACGTGTCCGGGCAATAAGAATT
Organism: bacterium; assembly: GCA_022828125.1. GTDB lineage: Bacteria > UBA8248 > UBA8248 > UBA8248 > UBA8248 > Bin107. The sequence continues at coordinate 204 of JAJEJD010000016.1, forward strand.
TTTTCATCGCGCCGCCCTCCCTGCGGCGACTCCGTCGTCCGACGTCGACGCCCGCCGCCGCGACTTGGCCCACGCCTCCAGGTCCGCGAGCAGGTAGCGCACCCGGGAGCCGAAGCGGTGGAAGACGGGCCCCTCGCCGGTCACGCGGTAGCGGTCCAGCGTCCTCGGCGAGAGGCCGAGCCACTCCGCCGCCTGCCGCGTGCTCAGGTAGTTCCTGGCGTTCTCGTTCATGCGTATCTCTCCTTGTTCTTCGTGCTCGGCCCCGGCAGCCGGGGCCTGTTCGGTGAATTCGCCGTGCGTCGCAAGCCGCGAAAGACGGCGACGCCGCATCCCGATCGCCCCTCCAGAGCCGTGTGTCCGGCGTTCGGGAATTTTCATGGTGAGCGAACATAAAGCAAAAATAACCGCATTACAATCATCAACTTTAGCGTCCCGGTGACGTTCTCACTGGGTTGGCGCCCGCGTGCGCGACCCGCTGCGCAGTGATGCGAAAAAAAATTCAGGTTTCCCCGCGAGGGAGGGAAAGAAAAGAATGGAGAGTGGGATGACTTGCTGCGGAAAGCGTCGAAAACCGACCGGGAATGTGCGAACGGACGCGGTCCGTTCCGGGCCGTGCCCGGATATCCGCTCACGCGGCAGACGCGGGATGCGATGCGGGAGCGCGATCCCCCGAAAATCTCCCTACCGCCTCTTCTTTCTCCGGTCGGTTCTCTCCTCGGACGTGGAAGTCCACCTCCGTGCGGAGGCCCACTTCTCGAGGTCTTCGAGCAGGTAGCGCACCCGGACGCCGAACTTGTGGAAGTCCGGCCCCTCGCCGCTCACGCGGTAGCGCTCCAGCGTCTTGGGCGAGAGGCCGAGCCAGGCGGCCGCCTCCCGCGTGTTCAGATGGTTCTCCTCCGCACGCTCATCGACGTCTCCCGCGACCCCGGGTTCCCCGGCAGCGTCCCACGTCCCGTCGAACGGATCGGGCAAGTGCGTAAGCCTCTTGCGTATGGCGCGGATCTCCTCTTGCGTCGCGTTGGCCGCCATCCAGGCGCGCACCCGGTCGAAGGTCGCAAGATACGGTGAGGCGCCCCGGCGCAGCCTCCCCACGAAGGAGGGATTCCCCACGGCCTCCTCGCCCAGGATCGAGACCTTTGTCCCGCTCACCGCCAGGAACGCCTCGACCTCGGCCCGCAGGAGCGGTCCCAGGGGCGGATACCCCATGAACGCCAGCACCCGATCCGCCGTGTCGACCCGCAGGGGCCGCCCTCGGGCCTGTAAGCCCACGAAGCCGGGAATGCCCAGCGCGCCCACCCCGAAGCGCCTCGCGCTCATCCCGCGGCGCGCGCGCCAGAGCGCAATGCTCCGGCGCAGCCGCTCGTCCAGCGGGGTGCCGGTATCGTCGTCGAACGCGGTCATGGCGCGCGAACATAAGGAAAGAACGAGCGCCCGTTCAATCGTTGTTTCTAGCGCGGAAGGTACACCCGTGAAGAATCCGCGCCCGCTCCCGCGAGCGGATCACTCATCGATTCAGCCTGAAATAACGGGGGTTTTCCAGAAAACGAGGATCGCCGGAGAACCTGAAGCGAGGCGCTACGGAAAAAAAGGAAGGACGCCGCCCTCCGGGCGATAGCTCATGAGCCTCTTTTGTTCACGCCGCGGTATCAGCCGCGTCCGGCCTCACGTGCCGTTGCGAAGCTTCGCCGCGGCGCCCTGTTTCGCGAGTTTTCCCTGTGCATGGCGCTCCGGCATGACCGGCGATTGCCGGCGCCCGGCGAGTTGCATCTCGACCGGAGAAGCCCCTGTCGTGGCAAGGCGCTGCGCGCTTCCCGTCCGCAGGCCGTATCCGCCGACCCGACCCGTGTACGGGTAGAAACGGCGTCAATTCCCCTGTTTCATTCGTTTTTATTGCATCGTATGTTGATGTTCCGGGTCGTCCGCCAAATACAATACGGCCTAGTCGAAATAGGCGGACAATCCTACATGGATTGTATGCCAACGGCCCGGACCTTGGGGGACATATAAAGTATTCGGCCGGGTAGGCGGGGGCATTGCTGCTCCCCGCCTACCCGGCCTGAAATGTTTACCGACACGGATTCGCCAGAGTGCGCGGCAGTTTTAATCAATCCGCTTTCGTTTTGATTACATGGCTGAAAATGCGCATTCGAAAAAGATTCGAAAAAATAAATATATTCAATATTATCAATAGGTTATAATAATTTAACGGCCGATTAAAATTGCCTGAATATCAAAAGGGGGGGTAGGGGGGGTTGCTCCTTTGACAAAGGCTTTTTCAACAACCCCCTCAAGGGGGGAGTGATTCCCATTACGTTTCATTGTCGCATGACCCGCCATGCGTCCGCCTTGACACCTCTCAGGCCACCCCATAACCTGATCGCCTACCCCAACAGCGGAGGCATCGAGACGCCATGCGATTCCAGACTGGCCTGCTTCTCTTCCCGAATCTCACCCAGCTCGACATGACCGGCCCCTACGAGGTCTTCACCAAGTTCCCCGATTCGGACGTCCACCTCGTCTGGAAGTCGCTTGCTCCCGTCAAGGCGGGCGGCGGCATGCAGCTTCTGCCGAGCACCACGTTCGAAGATTGCCCCCAGCTCGACCTCATCTGCGTGCCGGGCGGGGCGGGCATGAACGCGCTCTTGAACGATGAGGAGACGCTCGACTTCGTGCGCAGGCAGGCGGCGGGGGCGCGCTACGTCACCTCGGTATGCACGGGGTCGCTCGTGCTGGGCGCGGCGGGCCTCTTGAAAGGCAAGCGCGCGACTTCGCACTGGATGTCGCACTCGATGCTCGCCGCATTCGGCTGCGAACCGGTGAATGCGCGCGTGGTCGTCGACGGGAACGTGATCACCGGCGGCGGCGTGACGGCCGGCATCGATTTCGCCCTCACGGTGGCAGGAGAGGTGCTGGGGGCCGAGGCCGCGCGCAAGATACAACTCGGCATGGAGTACGACCCCAAGCCTCCATATGATGCGGGCAGCCCCGAACGGGCCGACCCGGTGATGGTGGCCGCCGTGCGAGAGGGCGCCGCCGCGCGCCAGAGCGAGCGGGAGGAAGCGGTCAAAGAGGCGGCGGGCAGGCTCGCGAGCGGTTGAGGGGGATGGGGCCGACATCGCGAACCATATCCTGAAAAAACGTATTTCCTCTCTACAGGAGGGACAGGTCGCGACCTGTCCCTACAAACCCAATCCCCCAACCCCCTTCTCAGGGGATAAAGGCAACCCCCCCTACCCCCCCTTGACAGGGGGCAAGAAAAAGCAAACCCGCCTCAGCCCGTCGGGGGCGAATCGCCTTTTTATACCCCCCTGACAAGGGGGGGTAGGGGGGGTTGCTTTTCGTCAGGAGAGCTTTTTCAAAAACCTTTTTTCCTTGCGCGGCCCACGCGAGGCGCTCATAATCAAAAGCATCACCCAGAAACAGGAGATGCGCATGAAGATTTTTTTGGCGATTATCGCCCTGGCAATGCTCGCCCTCGCTTTTTCGGCGCAGGCCGCCGACTGGAAGCCGGGCGCTACGGTGCGGATCGCCACCGAGGGCGCCTATCCCCCCTGGAACGACACGGACGCCTCGGGAAAGCTCGTCGGCTTCGAGATCGACCTGGCGGCCGACCTGTGCCGGCGCATGAAGGTGACGTGCAGGATGATCCCCCGCGTCTGGGAGGGCATCATACCCGCGCTCCGGGCGGGGGAGTTCGACGCCATCATGTCGGGCATGGCGATCACAGATAAGCGAAAGAAGCTCATCACCTACTCGCGTCCGTTCGCCGCCTCTCTCCACGCCTTCGTCGTGCGGGCCGACGGCCCCCTTGCGGGCGTCACGACCAAAATCTCTTCCGTCACGCTGGGCAGCCTCGACGCCGGGGAGAAAGCCGCCGTCGAGACGCTCCGGAAAGCCTTCGCCGGCAAGACTATAGGCGCGCAGGCCGACACCGTATTCGTGAACTTCCTGAGAATCCACATGGCCGGCCGGGCCGGGATGCGCACCTTCAAGTACCAGGGCGACGTCGACGCCGCCCTGCTCGCCGGCCGCGTGGACGCTCTCTTCGCCCAGACCTCCTACCTGAAGCCCGTGCTCGAAAAAGCGAAGGGAAAGCTGAAAGTCGTCGGCCCCGGCTTCTCGGGCGGCTCCGTGGGCGAGGGAATCGGTATCGGCATCCGAAAGGAGGACAAGGCGCTCGCAGATATGTTCTCCTCGGCCATCACCGCCGCCATCAAGGAGGGGATCTTGTCGAAACTCTCCCTCAAATGGTTCGGCATCGACCTCAGTCCAAAGGAATGACCGGGATGAGCGAAGACGACAGGCCCCGAACCGACGACTCAGGAGCCGAGCCCGCAGGCGAGAGCGCACCCGCCTTCACGAGGGCGGGAGACGCCGCCAGGGCGCCGCGCCAAAGGCTGCCCAAAAAGGTGTATGAGGCCGAACTCGAGAGGCTCCAGCTCGAACTCGTGAAGCTCCAGGAGTGGATACGGAACGAGGGCCTCAAGGTCGTCGTCATCTTCGAGGGGCGCGACGCCGCCGGCAAGGGCGGCGTCATCAAGCGCATCACGCAGCGCCTGAGCCCGCGCATCTGCCGCGTCGTGGCGCTCGCCGCCCCCACCGAGCGCGAGCAGACGCAGTGGTATTTCCAGCGCTACGTGCCGCACCTGCCCGCCGCGGGCGAGATGGCGCTCTTCGACCGCTCCTGGTACAACCGCGCGGGCGTCGAGCGGGTGATGGGCTTCTGCACGGACGAGGAATACCGCGAGTTCCTGCACTCATGCCCCACGTTCGAGCGGATGCTCGTGCGCTCGGGCATCATCCGCATCAAGTACTGGTTCTCGGTGAGCGATGAGGAACAGGAGCGCCGCTTTCAGGCGCGCATCGAGGACAGGACGCGGCGCTGGAAGCTCTCGCCGATGGACCTGGAGTCGCGCACCCGCTGGGTGGAGTATTCCAGGGCGAAGGACGAGATGTTCGCCCACACCGACATCAAGCAGGCGCCCTGGTACGTGGTGGACGCGGATTCCAAGCGCCGCGCGCGGCTCAACTGCATCAGCCACCTGCTCTCCCTCATCCCCTATGAGGACTTGACGCCCGCGCCCATCGAACTCCCCCCGCGCCGCGATTCCAAGGCCTACGTGCGCCCTCCCCTGAGCGAGCAGACCTTCGTGCCGGAGCGGTACTAGGGGGAGTAAGCGTTATTCACCAAAGCTGAATAAGAAAAACCACTATTAAAACTTAAATTTAAAAACTGAATAACGAAGCCCGCTTTTCAGCCATATTGCGCGAACGCTTAATAAGGGTTTTCGTTATTAAGGGTTCATATTTAAGTCTTAATAAAGAGATTCTTGAAAAGGCCCCCTTGAGGAGGGAGGGGATCCCGATCACCGAATTGTTCATCGTAGGGACAGGCCTCCGTGCCTGTCCCTACAAAACCATCGCGCATGCGCCGGAATGACATTCAAAAACAAAGGCGGGCGGACACACGGGTCCGCCCCTACAGAACTATCGCGTTTTACGTAGGGGTCAGACATATATGTCTGACTGTGTGTCCTCCTGGTTTTTCTGTCTCCACCATATAACGGAATGATGGGATAGATAATCCCAAAGGGCGGCGGCGCAGGCTCTCACCTGGAAAACCAACCCCCCCTACCCCCCCTTGTCAGGGGGGCAAGAAAAAACAAAAGCCCCTCTATCGGCGGCGGGTGTTGCCTTTTTATACCCCCCTGTTAAGGGGGGGTAGGGGGGGTTGCTTTTAAGGCAGGGGGCTTTGCGGAGATATCTACCCGCCAAAGAGAATTTCAAATCAACTCCCCCCTTGAGGGGGAGTCAGTGAGCTAAGGGCGTAAGCCCGCAAGCGAACTGGTGGGGGGAGTTTTTTCGTGGAGAATCCATTCTCTTCAGAACCGTCCCCCCACCGAATCGGCCTACGCCAAAGCTCGGCCTCTTCGTCTGGCTTTCCCCTCGGGAAGCCAGACTCTCAAGGGGGGAGTTGATTTCTTCTCTACTCGGTCGGGTTCGACTCCAAAAAAAGGGGGGCTTTCGCCCCCCCCTCACACCTCCGTCCCCTCGTTCAGGATCGAGAGGTACGCCTCGTAGCCGAACAGGCGGTTGCGCTTCTTGCCCGTGAGTTCGCGGACGATTCCGAGCCGCTCGAGCGCCCGCATCCCGCTGGACGCCGCCGGGAACGAGAGGCCGGAGTGCCCGGCGGCGTGCGCGAGCGAGGCGATGGGCCGCTCCTTGAGCGCGCGGTAGACGCGGAGCGCGGAACCGGCCACGCGGCCCGTCTGCGCGGCCCGGAGTTGATCCGCATCGAACAGCGCCAGCACCCGGTGCGCGGTCGCCACGGCCGCATCGGAAGTCTCGGCCACGCCCTCCAGGAAGAAGAGGAGCCACGCCTCCCAGTCGCCGCTCTTGCGCACCTCGTCCAGGAGCGCGTAGTAATCCGCCCGGCGCTGCTTGAAGAAGAGGCTCAGGTACAGCATCGGCTCGCGCAGCGCGCCCTCGCGCCAGAGCAGGAGCGTGATGAGCAGCCGCCCGACGCGCCCGTTCCCGTCCAGAAACGGGTGGATGGTCTCGAACTGAACGTGCGCGAGACCCGCGCGGAGCAAGGCCGAGAGCCTCAGGTCCTCCGCGTGCCAGAAACGCTCGAGGTCGGACATGCACTCGCCGACCCGGTGGGGCGGCGGGGGCACGAAGTGCGCCGCGCCCGGCCTGCTCCCGCCGATCCAGTTCTGGGAGCGCCGGAACTCGCCCGGGCTCTTGCCCGCGCCGCGGCCCCGCGCGAGCAGCCGGCCGTGGATTTCGCAGATGAGGCGCGCCGAGAGCGGGAAATCATCCCCCCGCATCCGCGCCAGGCCGTGTTCGAGCGCCGCCACGTAGTTCGAGACCTCGACCACGTCGTCAACCGGCGCGCCCGGCGCCCCCTCCACCTCGTAGAGCAGGAGGTCGGAGAGGGAGGACTGCGTCCCCTCGATCTGGGAGGAGAGCACGGCCTCCTTCCTCACGTAGGTGTAGAGGAAGACGTGGGGGTCGGGCAGCAGCGCGGCCAGGCTGTCGAGGCGACCCAGCGAGAGCGACGCCCGCTCGAGCGGCTCGTTCAGGGCGGCCAGATCGAGCGGCGGCCTGGGCGGCAGGCGCGCGGGCACGAACGCGCGCACGGCCTCGCCGCCGAACGTCGTCGTCTCGTATGCGCCCGTCTCTGCGCGTCTCACCGCGAACCTCCTGATGAAGCGTTATGAAGCGAAAGCTGAATAAGCCGAATCACTATTAATAGATATAGCATAAAAATTAATAAAAGGAAATGCTATTAAGTGTTTATTCGTAAAATTGAATAATGGGAATGAGTGAGGCAGGGAAGAAGGCGCGGAAACGGCTTCAGGAGGGAAGTAATTCAGCGTTATGGGGGATAGTTGAATAAGGGGGTGCGTTATTCAGGGTTAGGGAAATGTTTCATGGGGGAGGTGCTGTTGTAGGGGCCACTCGCGGGGTTGTTGAAAAATCCTGATGAACGGGGGTTTAACGCGACCAATGAAAGTGCAAGAATCACTCCCCCCTTGAGGGGGAGTCGGTGAGGTAAGGGCGCAAGCCCGCAAGCGAACCGGTGGGGGGTATAATTCGGAGTGGGCGAAAAACGCAATTTACCCCCCACCACATCGGCCTTCGCACAAACCGCTCGGCCTCTGTGACTCCCCCTCAAGGGGGGAGTGATTCCGCAACTCGCCGGTTCCGTAGGGGCCGCTCGTGAGCGGCCCACAGCCCTGTTGATTCATCCGGCCATCCGTGCGATGTATCCTTTCAGCATATCGAAAGCCGCTTCAGATGGAAGGCGAGAACATGGAAGCCGATAAAGAGAAAGACGCCCCCGAACCGAAACCCGATGATTGGGCCTGGCTCGACGCCATCAAGCGCCCGGTGGATGAGGATTTCCTGAAGGCCGCGAGCGAGAGGCCGAGGGAGGAGGTGCGCCGGGAGGAATTGGACAATCTGTAGGGGCTGCTCGTGAGCAGCCCACACTCGTGAGCGGCCCTGTTTTCGACATCAACCAGACGGCTCATCCCCCGCGATTCCCGTGAGCACGACCGGGGCGCGGTCGGGAAATTCAGCCACGAGCGAGAGGCGCCCGCCCATCGCCTCGACGCTCTTCCTGAGCGTGGAGAGCAACAGGTCGCTTCGCTTCTCGAGCCTCGATACGCCGTCCTGCGTGATCCCCAACTGCTCCGCCATACGCGCCTGCGTCAACTCCCGCGCCTTTCTGAGATCGCGCAGCGTCATTTCTTCAGCGATCAACGCTGCCGCCCGCGCTTCGACTTTCTTGCGTTGCGTGGGGCTCCGTTTGCTGATCTTGTCGTCTACGTTTATGGGCATGGTTCTCGCTCGAAAGTTTGACAGATGACATAATATGTTTTTGAATACATATGTTGTCAAGCGCATGTTTGGGGAAGATATGTCAAGAAAGATCGCATCAAGGAACCGTGAACTAGCGAGGCCAATTCATGCGTGGTAGTCTCAACCAAGAAAAACGACTCACGAGACGCTCAAGGGGGGTGGTGCATGGTGGGGACTTGTGCATCGAGTTGTTCTCGTAAGAGGGACAGTAAGTGACTGAGCAAAGCGTGACTCATGTGTATGCCGGGAGTGTCGTCGACCTCTTCTGCGGTGCGGGAGGACTCTCACACGGCTTTTTGCTGGAAGGGTTCGAGATCGCCGCGGGGATCGATACGGACGAGGATTGCCGCTACGCTTTCGAACACAACAACGAAGCGCCTTTCATCCAAAAGGATGTCGCCTCGCTCGATGGCGAGACGCTTAATGAGCTTTTCAAACCCGACCTACCCTCGGTGCTCGTGGGTTGCGCGCCGTGCCAACCATTTTCCATCTACAACCAGAAGAACGCGGACCCGCAATGGGAACTATTGGGAGAGTTCGCCCGGATCATCATTGAGACGAAGCCATTGGTTGTTTCGATGGAAAACGTGCCGCGCTTGATGCGGTTCAGAGAAGGTAAAGTTTTCGAGAGCTTCGTCGAAACTCTCGAACGAGCGGGTTATCACGTCGATTCGCAAACCGCGTTCGCACCCGATTACGGCGTACCCCAGCAGCGTTCACGCCTCGTGCTCCTGGCATCCTCGTTGGGCGAGATAGAACTGGAACAACCCACGCACGATCCATCACGACACGAGACCGTCTCCCAAGCCATCAAAAATCTCCCGAAACTTGATGCGGGCGGCGTCGACCCCGAAGATGCGCTTCACCGCAGCAGCAGGCTATCGCCACTCAACCTGAAACGCATTCAAGCGGCAACAGCAGGGGGAAGTTGGCGTGATTGGGAAGACGAACTGGTCGCGGATTGCCACAAGGTGGCGACCGGGCGCGGTTATGCATCCGTCTACGGGCGAATGGAATGGGAAGCTCCTTCCCCGACCATCACGACCCAGTTCTTCGGGTTCGGCAACGGGAGATTCGGGCACCCGGAACAGGACCGGGCGATATCGTTACGTGAAGGCGCGATTCTCCAGTCGTTTCCATCCGATTACGCTTTCGTAAAACCCGAAGACCCCGTGCAGTTCAAGAAGTTGGGCCGGATGATCGGGAACGCCGTGCCGGTTCTGCTGGCGAGGGCGATAGCGCGAACGATCAAGCAACATTTGAAGGAATTCGCTTGATGTCGAAAACCAACGAACAACCACTCGAACTCCTGATCAGTATGAGCATCCTCGAGGATCTCGGCATCAATCTATACGGCAACGTCCCCGCCGTTCTTGCCGAAGCAGTTGCCAACGCCTGGGACGCGGACGCCAACCTCGTCAACATCGATTATGACGATGATATTCGACAGTTCACTATCACAGACGACGGGATCGGCATGACACGGGAAGAGATGCAAAAGTTCTATTTGACGGTCGGACATAAACGACGCCGTGCAGGCAGGACGATTACTCCAGGTGACCGCAAACCCATGGGACGGAAAGGGATCGGCAAATTATCCCTTTTTTCAATCGCAAATAAAGTAACCGTTGAAACCATCAAAGACGGTGAGAAAACAGCCATTCTGTTGGATGTGGAAAAGATAAAGCAGAAAATCGAAAACGCGCCGGATGGTCGAGGTCGGTATCATCCCGAAGATATCGACGGGAATTGGGACTTCTCAAAAGGAACCCGGATTACCCTGATGGACCTTCGTAGAGACCGCGTCCGGTTCGGGAATGAATTGCGGAAACGACTGGCGCGTCGTTTTTTCACGATTGGGCAAGGGGCCGGGTTCGAGGTTAGAATTTCGGGCAATCCGTTGACAATTCAAGACCGAGGTTATTTAGATATCGTCGAATACCTATGGACCGTCGGTACCGATGACGACTGGATAGAAGCAGTTGAAATCGGGAAAAGAGCAACCCAAACTACGAAAATCGAACTAAAGTCTGGTGAACCAATAATCAAAGGATGGATAGGAACAGCCCACCGAAGCCAAGACCTTACTCGCGACGACAACAACGCGAACAACATCGTTCTGATGGTGCGGGAAAAGATGGCTTGCCCGGATCTATTAGCGAGTTTTGGCGTTCGAGAATTAGCCTCCAAGTACATAGTCGGCGAAATCCATGCCGATTTCATGGACGAAGACGACTTGGACGATATTGCGACGAGTGGCCGTCAAGGATTTCTCGAAGAAGACAAACGATATGAAGCTCTCGTCAAAGCATTGAAACGAGTCATTCGGAAAGTTATTGCAGATCGCGCACGCTTCAAAAATGAGAAAGCCGAGGAAGTAGCAATCAAGCTAATACCAGCTCTTGAAGACTGGCTCAAGGGATTAACCCATGACAGGCGGGAGACTGCTAAAAAGTTGCTTGGCTCTATAAACAATATCTACGAAGACGAGGAAGAGAAAAAACGGGAACACTTCAAGCAAGCTATCGTCGCCCACCAGATTTTCGACGCAAGAGATCGATTGCGTGAGCTCGAGGATTTGACAACAAACGATGTTGAAACCGTGCTTCGGGCCTTCCAGGAATTCGATCAATACGAAGCAGCTTTGTACTACGACGTAGCTAGAGGACGGGTCGAAGTAATCAGAACCCTCGAAGAAAGATATCTCCACAAAAATGAAATTGAAGCGCTGATCCGTGATTACCTAGCCGAACATCTCTGGCTGCTCGACCCATCATGGGACATGGCGACCGAGCCAGTAGAAACCGAAAGAACTGTAAAGACGTATCTCAATAAAGTTGCCGATAAACTTCCCCAAAAAGAAAAGAATGCTCGTTTCGACATCGTTTATCGTAAAGGAGCATCGCGACATATCGTTGTCGAGTTAAAGCGATTCAAACGCAAGGTTACTGAAGGACAACTGCTTGACCAGATCAAAAAATATTCGAGTGCTCTAGAAGCAGGACTCGCTGAAGTTCAAGATCCGCAAAAAGCACATGATATTGTGTGTTTAGTCGGACCAAATCAGGATTTTTTAAAATCTGCAAAGGCCCGCAATTCAGCGGATCAAGCCCTTGCACAATATCATGGTCGATTGATGACTTATAATGAAATGCTCGATCGAGCCAGAAATTCATACAAAGACTTCCTGAAAGCCGAGGAAAAAAGGAACACCTTGGTACAGTTACTGGAAAAAATCGCATCCAATGACTATGCCCCGTCGAGTTCGGAAGAAGCCGCCGATTGAGACCGAACCGTCCCCGGAGCGCAGCGCGCTCATGGCGCGCGTCGGTCAGAAGAATACCAAACCTGAATTGATCGTTAGAAAGCTGTTGCACGGCCTCGGCTATCGCTATCGCCTGCATAGAAGGAACCTGCCTGGAACGCCCGACATCTGTTTCCCCTCGCGCAAGAAGGTGATCTTCGTTCACGGCTGTTTCTGGCACAGGCACGAGGGATGCCGGCGAACAACCACGCCGAAAACACGAACCGACTTCTGGGAAGAGAAATTCCGTCAGAACGTCGCTCGTGATCGTCGGAAAATAGACGACCTCCAAAAACTCGGTTGGAATGCACTGGTCGTGTGGGAATGCGAAACGGAAGATATATACAAACTCGAATCTCGGCTCATCAATTTCCTGTCGCCCGAAGCGAATAAATAACCTCTACCCCCCCTACCCCACCTTCCCCCTTAACCTCTTCTTCTCGCTGCGTTGGCGCTTGTCCTTGAGGCGTTTTTCTTTTGAAAGACGGGTGGGGCGCGTGGGGCGGCGCGGTTTGGGCGGGTCGGCGGCGGCGGCCAGGGCGGCGCGGAGCTTTTCGAGGCAGTCGGCGACGTTTCGTCCCTGATCGCGAAAACGGCTGCTCGCGATGACGACCTCACCCTCCCTCGTCACGCGGCGCGGGTGGAGCGTCCGGAGCCGCGCCTTCACGTCCTCGGGCGCGCTCTTCGAAGCCGCCATGTTCCAGCGCAGCACCGCCTTGGTCGAGACCTTGTTGACGTTCTGCCCGCCGGGGCCGCCCGCGCGCGCGAACTGGAAGTGGATTTCGCGCAGGGGGATTTTGAGCCTCTCGTTCACGATGAGCATTTCATACTCCCGGGGGCGGCGGTTTTACCGCCCTGAAAGGGAAACACCATTCAGTCACCCCCCCCTACCCCCCCCTTAACAGGGGGCAAGAAAAAGCAAAACCCCCTCAGCCCGGCGAAGGTGCATCGCCTTTTTATACCCCCCTGACAAGGGGGGGTAGGGGGGGTTGCTTTTATCCCCTGAGGAGGGGGCATTTTGAACAGCCCCCCCACTCGGGTTCGCTCGCGCGCGCATTTGCCCGCATTTGCGCGTCGCGCCGCATCCGCGCACCGCCCAGAATACACCACGGCCCGCGCCCCGAGAAAGGGTCGAGTTTTCCAAGCCAAGAGCGAGGCGACGCATCCGGCGAAAGGGGGTTATCCGAAACCATGCGACTCAGGCAGAGAAGACTTCAGGCGACCTCCGGGCCGGCCCCAAGGGTCGTCACCGAACGGGAGAATGCCACGAGACGACTCCGTTCCCCGGCGATTCCCGGCGCCTACCCGCAGCGCACGAGAACATCTCTCGGGCCGCTTCGGGAATTACCGGAAAATTCGATAAATATCGATAAATTCACGGGGTTTTTCGATAAATTACCGAAAAATGAATCGTCTGTAACCGTTTGTAATATAAAGAATTATCTTCAAATCTTAGCGCAACGCACTCAGATATAGCGGCAAAAAAAGTTTTTCCGGCGACCACGCAATTGCCCGCATTTCCCCGCATCCGCTCCCGGCGCAGGGCCCCTAGAGCGCGCCCGCGAAGGCCTCTCCCGCCAGGAGCCTGCCGAGCTTCAAGCGCGTCGTGTCGTTCAGCCCGTCGATGTGGTAGCACATCATCGCGTCGCGCAGGTGGCGCTCCGCCGGGTGGGTGTCCATGTAGCCGTTGCCGCCGAAGATGTTCATCCCCTTGATGCAGACCTGGGGCGCCATCTCGGAGGCGAACAGGGCGGCGCGCATGCCCTGCTTGTGGTCGTATTCGTCGTCCCCCGCCGTATCCGCGTGCCAGGCGGCGTGCCAGACGGTGTCCCGCGCGACGGTGATGCTCACGTACATGTCGGCGAGAATCTCGCGTATCCGCGCGTGCTCGATGATGGGCTTGCCACCCTGCACGCGCTCCCTCGCGTAGGTCATGGCGTCCTCGAAGGCTGCGCGCGCGATGCCGACCCCGAAGGTGGCCGTCGTCGGCGAGTGGCGCGAGAAGACGCGGGCCATATAGGGCAGGCCGCCGTCCACCTCGCTGAGCCGCCATTTTTCAGGCACTTCGGCGTTCTCGAAGATGAGTTCCCCGTTCATCAGAAGGCGCGCGCCGAGCTTGCCGTGGATGATCCCGTGCCGGAAGCCCGGTATCTCGTCCGTCATGATGAACATGGTGGTCCCCTCGTTCACGGGGACGTCCGGGTTGGTTCTCGCCACGATGAAATTGATGTTGCTCATCGCAGCACAGGCGATGAAGTGCTTCTTCCCGTTCAGTATCCAGTTATCGCCCTGCCGGACGGCCGAGAGCCGCGCGCCGCCGTCGACGTTCGTGGCGGGCATGATGTTGTCCGTGCCCGCCTGGGGCTCCGTCATGCCGATGGCCATGGTGGAGGTGTCCACGTCCATGTAGCGGGGCAGGAACTCCGCGCGCTGCTCCTCGGTGGTGAAGTGGCAGAGCATCTTGGCGAGCTTCCAGTTCTGGTGGATGACGGAGGCGAAGCCCGCCTCGCCCTGGAACAGCTCCTCCAACAGGACCACGTGCGCGAATATGCCGAAACCCTCCCCGCCCATCTCCTTCGGCGTCGTGAGCGTCCGGATGCCCGCTGCCGAGGCTTTCCTGAGCGCATCCATGGGAAACGGACTCGTCGGGTCGATCCCGTTTTGCCGGTCCCACTCGGCCGCGTATGGCCTCAGTTCGTTTTTCGAGAATTCGGCAATCTTGCCCTGCCAGGCTTTCAGTTCGTCGTCCAGAATGTAATCCACCATGTCGGCTCCCCCGCATGAAGGTTCACGAACCTGAATTCCGCTCCGTTTCCGTCACGAAACCTCGTTTTTTCGACTCCGGTACAACCGAATCAACGCCTCGTCCCGCACCCGCGCCGCCTCGCGGGCCGATTCCGCCGTCCACTTGTAAAACCCCTCGCCGCTCTTGATGCCGAGCAGGTTCTTCTCCACCATCTCGTCCATCAGGGGGCCGGGTTCCGCCCGGTGATCGAGCGTGGGCTGGATATTGCGGTGCACGTCGCGCAGCACGTCCATTCCCGAGAAATCGTTGAGCTTGCACAGCCCCAGCGCCGGAAAGAGCGGGGCGATAGAGCGCCATACGGCGTCGACGTCCTCGGGGCGCGCATAGCCTTTCTCCACGATATGATAAGCCTCGCGCCTGAGCGCCGTCGTGAGCCTCACCCCGATGTGTCCGGGCACCTCCCGGCAGACGATGGGCTCCTTGCCCGCTTTTTCGAGCAACTCGCACGTGATCCGCGTCGCATCGGGACTCGTCCGGCGGCCGGGCACCACCTCCACGACGGGGATGAGATGAGGGGGGGTGTAATTGTGCGTGACGATGCAGCGCTCGGGATGCTTCGTCCGCGCGGAAATATCCGTCATCCCCAGACCCGAGGTCTCGCTCGCCAAGATCACGTCGGGCGGGGCGAGCGCGTCCATCTTCTCGAAAACATCCTGTTTGAGCGACAGAATTTCACTCACCGCCTCGACGACGAAATCGCCTCCGTCCACCGCTTCTTTGAAATCCTGCGTCTGGGCGATGCGCTCAAAAACATCGCGCGCGCCTTCTTCGTCCAGCGCATCCGCATCGACAAGAATATCAAGGCTTTTCTCGATTTCAGCGCGCGAGCGAGCGGCGCTCTCGGCGCTTCGGTTGAACATCGAGACGCGAAAATCCGCGAGGGCGAACTGCAGCGCCACGCCCCGGCCCACATATCCACCCCCGATGACAGCGACGTTTCGGATATCGCCCGTCTCGCGCATAATGGCTCCCGGTATGGAATGGACTTGAGGTATGCGCGAAAATGTATCACAGACGAGTTCCCGAGGCCATGAGGTCTTCGGAATGCCTTTAGTCTCAAATAGCTAAAGCCTGAGGGAGTATTCGATGGGGAAGCGAACGATTCTATGTTTTTTGCTCGGCTTCGTCTTGTCCGCCTGTAGCGGCGAGGGGGATTTCTCCCCGTCGGGGAATATGAACGCCCCCCGGCACGGGCATACGGCCACAAAACTCGAATCCGGCGAAATTCTCATCGCCGCGGGCCTCACGAAAACCTCTCCACTGGATGACTTCGAGATCTACGACCCGGCCCAGGGAACCTTCAAGCCCTACAAGATTCAAGGCCTGCGGACACGAGGGTGGCACAAGGCGCTCCTCTTAAAAGACGCCGTGCTGATTACCGGTGGCTGGACAACTGGAGGAAAAGCGCTCAGGGACTCTTTTCTCATACAACCCGGCGCGGGAGTCCGTGTACGCGCCATGATGAAATTTGGCCGCCATGATCACACCATGACGAAGCTGCCCGCCGGAGACGTGCTCATCGCAGGCGGCAACGACGGGAAGCGCGCCATCCGCCATCTGGAAATTTACGCGCCCGGCAAAAGGCGCTTCCTCCCCGCGCGCAGGCCCATGCTCATGGCGCGCCAGCAGCACAGCGCCACCGCGTTGTCGGGAGGCAACATCCTCATCCTGGGTGGCGCGGAAGGAAAGGGGGCGCGCTACGCGGAGCTTTATTTACCCTCTCAAGGAAGAACACGGCTGGTCCGGAGCCTGACGACGCAAAGGAGCCGCCACACCGCCACGCGGCTCAAGAACGGGAGGGTACTCGTCACAGGCGGCCTGGGAAAAGAAAAAACGCTCGCCAGCGCTGAAATCTACGACCCGGCGACGGAAAAATTCATGCCGCTCAATAGTAAACTGCGCGTCAACCGCCAGCAGCACACCGCCACACTGATGCCTGACGGCAGAGTCGTCCTGATCGGCGGCTGGGGCGGCGAGGGGCGGACCCTGGCCAGCGCGGAAGTGTTCGAACCCGATAGGGGATGCTTCTGGTCCGTGGGAGTCGAAATGAAATTTCCCAGACGCCTCCATACGGCTACTTCCCTTGGAGGAGGACGGGTACTCATCGCGGGGGGCGCATCCGACAACGAAGTGATGAAATCGGCGGAAATTCTTACCATCCCGAACGACGGAAAAAGCGGATGTTGAATTTCGAGATGGCTCGGTAATCATGGGCACTCATACAACCTGAGCAAGCGAGGATAAATATGTCTCTGAAACACGTTCGCCGCCGCGACAACCAGCAATGGATACTTGATTACATCGCCAAGACAGCCGGAATGGTCCAGAACTTCGAAGACGATAAGTTCGAACTTCCCAAGGGGGTGAAGAACTACAAGATGATCAGCAAGCTGCAGGGCGAAGATGCGGAACACAAGGAAGAAATCGCCCGGGCGGCGGAAGAGGCCGGCATGCGGGAAACGGCGCTCGAACTCTACGTCCAGGCGTCGGAATCATATCGCAAAGGCCAACACGTGATTTTCGAGGACGACCACCCGCAGAAGGTCAAACTCCACACCGGGTTGATCCGCTGCTACGACCGCGCGATGGCCTTGGCCGATTACCCGGTCGAGCGGATCGAAGTTCCCTTCGAGGGTCAGAAGATTCAAATCATCCTCCATCTTCTGCCGGATGGGAGAAAATCCCCTTGCATCATCTACATTCCCGGCATGGACCAGACGAAAGAATTCTATCCCTACATCCTGCAGAACGACATGATCCGGCGGGGCATGCACGCCTGCGCCATCGACGGCCCCGGACAAGGCATCTCGAACATGCGCAAAATTCGCGTGACGGAGAATAACTATGAACGCGCCGTTTCGGCGGTGGTTGATTATCTGGTGACCCGCGAGGAAATCGACCCGGATAAAATCGGCGTTTTCGGCATCAGCATGGGTTCCTACTGGGCACCGCTCGCCGCAGCGATGGACGATAGGATCAAGGCCTGCGCGGGAGGCAGCGCCACCTTTTCGGACAAGCACGTCATCTTCGGCGAAGCGTCTCCGCGCTTCAAGCAAATCTTCATGTACATGGCCGGATACGCCGACGAAGACGCCTTCGACGAGATGGCCGCAAAGATGACGCTCAATGGCTGCGGGGCGAAAATCGCCTGCCCGACGCTGTTGGCCACCGGGGAGTTCGACCCGCTGAGCCACCTGGAAGATGCTTTCCGCTTTTTCGGGGAGATCGCGGCGCCCAAGGAATTGTGGGTACTGGAAAACGAGTTCCACAGGGTGTGGGGAATGCAGGGACTCGGCAACCTGGACCTGAACCCCTGGGCCGTGGATTGGCTGAAAAAAGCGCTCCATGGAGAAATTCCCGACGGCCACGACAAGACCGTCTACATCAGACAAAAATCGGGCCGCGGCGCATTGAGCGGGCCCGTTCCTGATGATCATCCCAGGCGGTGGTGAACGGCATCAAGGCACATGCAAAAGCACCACGTCGCATACGTTCTCTCTATACACCCACTGACTGAGCGTATGGCTGCATGTTCGGAATACTTCGAACTCTTTGCGCATTCATTGTGAATCGACGATGGTGTAGTATTCACAACAAAAAGCGCCGGGCAAATCCATGAAAACGGGCCTCCAATCGAGGTGCTGGAAAATCCGGCGTGCATTCAATATTTTGGAGAAGACTTGGCCGTTCAGTTTCATTGGGCATTGTGTTCGTTCAACGCGGGCGATGGCAATCAAATCAATCCCGCCGTGCCCGAGCGTCCCGCCACGCTGGATTATCTGGCCCGGGTCACCCAGGCGGCCGAAGATGCCGGGTGCGTCAACATTCTGGTGCCGACGGGCACGCATTGCCTGGATGCCTGGCAGACGGCCTCCGCCTTGGCGACCCAAACGAAGAAAATCAAGTTTCTGGTCGCCTTCCGCCCCGGTCTGGTGGGTCCGGTCTACGCCGCTCAGCAGGCGAACACGCTCGATTACTTCACGAAAGGCCGCCTATCACTCAACGTCGTCTCGGGCGCGAACTCAGTGGATCTCAGGCGCTACGGCTACCACGCGCCTCATGATGAAAGATACGAGGTAACAGAGGAATTTCTGGAGATCGTGCATCGCCTCTGGCGCGAAGAGGGATCCGTGAATTACATGGGCCGCTTTTTTCACGTGGAAGACGCCCACGTGTGGCCCAAGCGTTATTCCGATCCCCACCCCACCATCTTTCTGGCGGGCAGCTCTCCTGGAGGAAAACGCACAGCTGCGCGCTTCGGCGACGTCCACGTCTTTTTCGCCTATGAACCGGAAACCGTGGCGAAGGAGATCGAAGAAGTCAAAAAAATAGAAGAAAACTTCGAGCGCGAGGTCCCTCTCGAATTCGGGGTGCGCCACTGCGTCTGCGTGCGGGAGACGAAACAAGAAGCGAGGCGCACCGTAGAGGGCTGGCTGAACGGCAGCGACATCGCCAATACAGCGACATGGGCGGACTCGGTTCGCCTGAGCGAATCCACGAGCCAGTCGCGCATCAACGAGATGGCGTCGAGAGAATCCCTCTGGCTCACCGACACCATCTGGATGGGCGTGAACAAGGTGCGCGCAGGCGGGGCCACCACTTTCGTGGGCACGCCGGAGATGGTGGCGAATCAGTTCCGTGAATACATCGACGCCGGCGTGACGCATTTCATCATGCACGGCTGGCCTTACCTAGAGGAAGCGCAGATTTTCGGCCGCGAGGTTCTGCCGCTGCTCGAGGACGTGGCGCCGGTGATTCTGCCCGACCCCTGAGAGACAGAAGAAAACAAGCATTGGCATGTCTTTCGAGAATGCGTACAAACGAGATTGATTTGAAGTTTTCATATTCGCCGATCCCGCATCGGCAATGAAATCCCGTAAAAGGAGGTTGTAATGCCAGGCTATCCCGTGAACAGCAACTTGGAGCCCACCACCGAGAACTGGCGGATATCGCAACACTGCTTCTCGGAAGAAATCCGCTCGCAGATGACGCTTCCCGAGAAATTCCAGCTATGCGACATCACGCTCAGGGAAGGCAGGCAGCTGCCCGGCGTGTCCTTGAGGCGGGATGAGGTCATCCGCATCGCCGATGCGCTCGTCGACGCCGGCGTGAGCATGGTGCAGATGCACCACGACGACCCGCTGGAGATGGAGGAGGTGAAAAAGCGCCACCCGGACCTCATCGTGGAGGCGCTCGTACATCCCACCGCCGTGCTCAATCCTGAACTCGCCAAGGTGGAAGTGGATCTCAACGTGGAGCACGGTGCGGATTACACGACCCTTTGCTTTTCCTTCTCCCCGAACCAGATGTGCCTGTTCGAATCAATGGCCGGAGACCCGGACATCACTATCGAGCAGGCCATCGAGCGCGCCTGCGGCTCCGTGGCCTACGCCCGTGAGAAATCAGGCCCCGACAAAAAAGTGGGCTGCCTGATCCAAGACTGCACGCGCATCCCCATCGAACGGCTCGCCGAAGTATGCGGCAGACTCGTGGACGCAGGGGCGGACATGATCAAGCTCGACGACATCAACGGCATGGCGATCACGCCGGTCTACACTTACGTCGTCCGCGAGATGAAGCGCCTTTTGCCCGGCACGCAGATCGGCCTTCACACCCACAACGACATCGGCCTGGCGTGCGCCGCCTTGTACGCCGGCTTGGAAGGCGGAGCAGAACTGATCGACGCCTGCGTGAACGGCTTGGGCGAGCGCGCCCACATTGCGCCCCTGGCGGAAGTCGCCGCCGTGATCCAGCTCTACTACGGCATCGACTGCGGGATTAGGCTCGAGAAAATGTATGAACTTTCCCGCCTCGTCTCCGACATCATGAAATGGCCCATGACGGACACCATGCCCTTCGTCGGCAAGACGGCGTTTTCACACCTGGTCGAGGTGCACTATTGCGTGCCCGACACGGAAGAAGGTTTCTGGGCCTATTCGTGCATGAAGCCCGGGATGTTCGGAAACGGCATGCACAACTTGCTTGGCCATTACTCGGGCAACTGGGCGATCCGCACCAAGGCGCGGGAGCTTGGCCTCGACCTCCCTCAGGAGAAGGAAAAAGACGTGGTCGAGCGGGTCCGGGCGGAGATCCGCTGGCGCAAGCGGCAGCTGGGAAACGAGGAGTTCGAGGCCATCGTCCGGGAAGTCTGCTGAGAGAGCGTCTTTGGGGCGAAACACGCACGAAGCATCGGAATTATTCATTCCATAAACAGGAGAGAACATGAAACTCGAAGGCAAAGTCGCATTCATCACGGGGGCATCGGGCGGCATCGGCGGGGCCATCGCGCGCACCTACGCGAGCGAGGGAGCGAACCTCGCCCTGGCCGCCCGCTCGGTGGACAAGCTCGAAGCGCTCGCCAAAGAGATAGAAGCCATGGGGCGAAAAGCGCTCGTCTGCCCGTGCGACGTCATGAAGGATGAGGACATCCTCGACTCGCTGCGCAAGACTGTAGACGAACTCGGTCCCATCGACATCCTCGTGAACAACGCAGGCATCGTTAGCTTCGAAGCCGTGCACGAGCTTCCCGATGCGGTGTGGGAGCGCACCATGCAAATCAACGCGAAGGCGCCGTTCACGGCGATCCGCGAGGTGCTGCCCTCGATGCTCGAGCGCAAATCGGGAAAGATCATCAACGTCGCGTCGGTTTCGGGGAAGATCGGCCTGGCCTACAGGAGCGCCTACGCGGCGTCAAAACACGCCGTCCTGGGCCTCACCAAGGCACTCTCGGCGGAAGTCGCCCCGTTCGGCATCACGGCGAACTGCATCTGCCCCACCTTCGTCTCCACTGGCATGTTCGAGGAGAGCATCCAGAAATGGGCCGATGAGACGGGCAAGACTTTTGAGGAACAATCAGAAGAGCTCAGGAACAGGGTGCCGATGAAGCGCTTCATCGAATCGGAGGAATGCGCTCCGCTCGCGCTTCTTCTGGCGTGTGAGGATTCAGGCGGCATCACCGGACAGGCCATCAACGTGGACGGCGGCTTCGTTCAATTCTGAACAGGAGACCCACATGCGGCTGAAGGAGAAGGCAGCCATCATCACGGGAGCCGGAAGCGGCTTGGGCGAGGCCATCGCCAGACGCTTCGCGGCGGAGGGCGCGTCTTTGCTCGTTTGCGACCGAAACATCCAGGCCGTGGAAGCCCTCTCGAATGAACTCTCCCCCTATGTACCCGGCGTCCGGGCGTGTGAGGTCGACGTTTCGGATTCCGCATCTGTTCAAAAAATGACCGAATCCTGCATGAAGGCGTTCGGACGAATCGACATCCTCATCAACAACGCGGGCATCTCTCCCAAGAAGGAATATCTCGAATACACCGAAGAAGACTGGGACGCCGTGATCGACGTGAACCTGAAAGGAGAATACCTCTGCGCACGCGCCGTCTCCGAGCACATGATGGAGAGGCGCTACGGCCGCATCGTCAACCTCTCCTCATCCGCATGGCGTTCGGGCGGCTTCGCAGGCGGGATTCCCTACACCTCGGCCAAGGCGGGCGTCATCGGCCTCACGCGCGCCCTCGCCAAGACGCTGGGGCCTTACGGTGTCACCGTAAACGCCATAGCACCCGGCCCCACGGCGACGCCCCTCACGGACGGGTGGCTCCCCGCCCGCCGGGATGAGATAGTCAAGCAGATTCCGCTCGGCCGTGTCGGCAGGCCGCTGGACGTGGCAAACGCCGCGCTCTTTCTGGCCTCGGACGAGGCGGAATACATAACAGGCATCTGCCTGGACGTGAACGGCGGCATCGCCATGGGCGGTTGATTTATAGAGGATGGGGCGGCAACAAGATTTCGGAAAGTATCCCGAGTAATTTGACTCTAAGGAGTTTCCCCCGTTGAATTCTTAGGTTCCTGCTCCTGCTCTGGTGGAGGAGATGCCTGACGCCCCCCAAAATAAAAACCGATAACGGAACCGGCAAGAGTGCCGAAAGCGGTGATGACCTGCTCGAAATGCTTAGGAAACACCGCTGCGCCAAATATGAGAACATTCACGAACGATCCGACAATAAACAACGCCAGCATCGCCCGTACGGAACCTCGGGGAAGGTTCAAGCCCCGAAGAGACTTTGAAGATTCATCTGTTCGCCGTGCCCATTTTGAATAAATCGGTGCCCCAATCAAAACTAATCCCACTAACACGATTTCAATCCAAAAAAGCGGTTCGTAGAGCCACATGATTTCAGCAGCCTTAGAGCCTGATTCCCCCTGTTGAGTGGCAGCATGCGCAATGTCGGTAAACATGAGAAATCTCCTTCTCATTCACCTTATTCAACCACGCAGTATTGTCGATGAAGTGTTGCGCCAATTCAAGGATGCGATTCCCTTTGAATAGAAGTGGCCAGTTCAGGGCTTTCTCTCATTGAATAAATGACCGAGAGTAAAGTGCACTCTAACGCTCCGCTTGCATTTTTGCGCCCTGCATGACACCCTTTTTCGGTTCATGAATCATTGTTCGAGCGATGGTCGAGACAGCGCATTCTCCGTTGCCTGATGGGTTTCCCGAAAGACGAGTTTCCGCATGTTCTCGACGCAAATAATGAATGCCGAATGCGAGATTTCACATATTCGAGAGGAAACCGCCATGAACCTGCCCTTTGATAACAACAAGCTCAGCACCCTGATGGAAGACCAGGGAGCGGACGTCGTTCTCGCCACTTCGAAGGAAAACGTCCGGTACCTGCTCGGCGGCTATCAATTCTTTTTCTTCGCCCACAAGGACGCCATCGGCGTAAGCCGCTACCAGCCGATAGTGGGCCTCCCGAAGGGCGCGCCCGACAAGGCCTTCTACATCGGGAACATCATGGAAGGCTGGCAGCAGGAAGTCGAACCCCTGTGGGTGCCCGAGAAGCGAAACAACCAGTGGCACACCGACCAGGCCGGCAAGGATGCGGCCGATTTCATCCGCAAACTCGGCCACGAGAAAGGCACCGTGGCGGTGGAGAAATGCTTCCTCCCGGCGGATTCTTACGAGGCGCTTCAGGAGGAGTTGCCCGACGCCAAGTTCATCGACGCCGTCTATCTACTCGAAGAACTCCGGGCCGTGAAGCAGCCCCACGAACTAACTCTCCTGAAAGAGGCTTCTGAAACCATCGTCGAGTGCATGCTCGACGTCATGAAGAGCACGCCTCCGGGCACCACCATGTACGAAGTCGCCGACGAGATGAAAAAACTCGAGACCCAAAGGGGGCTCGACTTCGAGTACTGCCTCACCTGCACGGGGCCGAGTTTCAACCGCGCCCCCTCGAACGCCACCTGGGATGAGGGGAACATCCTCTCGCTCGATTCGGGCGGGAACAAGCAGGGATACCTGGGCGATCTGTGCCGCATGGCCGTCATGGGCGAGCCCACGCCGCTCATGGAGGACTTGCTCGGCGAGATCCAGGCGGTGCAGACGGCCGCGCGCGCCGTGGTGCGCCCGGGCGTCACGGGACAGGAAATCTACGAAGCCGCCCTCGATGAGCAGGCCAGATGCGAGCACGACGATCAGATGGTCTTCCTCGCGCACGGCATGGGCATCATTCAGCACGAAGCGCCGCACCTCACCTCCTCGGGCGTCGTGCCATACCCCGCCACCTATGAGACCAGGGGTCTCGAACCCGGAATGGTGGTGTCCATCGAAACCGACATGAAAAACCCCGAGGTCGGCTTCGTGAAACTCGAGGACACCGTGGTCGTCACCGAAGACGGATCGGTTGGCTACGGCGACGAAGGACGGGGCTGGAACATCGGCGGCGCGTAGATTCCATTTCGTGAACGGTAAGGAACGAGCAGGTGGATTTTCGCATCAACCCTGAAAATGAAGATTTGCTCGAACGCGCGAAAATCTACGCGAAGGAAATCCTGGCCCCGAGAGCCGAGAAAATCGACCAGGAAGGGATTTTTCCCCGCGAGAATTTCAACGATTTGGCGAAAGAAGGCTTCACCTCCCTGACGCTTCCGAAAGACCAGGGCGGCAGGGACCTCTACGAGGACACCGCCACCTACTCGATGGTCCTCTACGAACTCTCCAAGGGCTGCACGAACACGGCCATGCTCTTCCACATGCACAGCTCCATCTCCCACGTCATCACCTACCTGGGAACGGACGAGCAAAAGCGCAGGTACGGCGAAATCATACGGAGCGGAAAGATCATCGCGAGCTACGCGAGCGAGAACACATCGAGCCTTCACGGCGTCTGGCGCATGGAGACGAAGGCGATTCGCGACGGCGACGTCTACCGGATCAACGGGAAAAAATACTTCTGCTCCATGGCCGGCGAGGCGGATTACTACGTGCTCTGGGTGCAGCTGGAAGACGAGGAAGACCTCACGAAAAGCCTGGGACTTCTCATCGCGCCCTCGGACAACCCCGGCTTCAAGATAGACCAGGAGTGGAACTCCTTCGCCATGCGCGGAACGGTGAGCCATTCGATGATTTACGACGACGTGAAGATACCGGTGGAGGATCTGGTGGGCCGGGGCGGTGACCCGATACGCCCCGACGTTCTGCCCAAGTTCGGTTTCGGCTATTCCGCCGTCTACCTGGGCGCAGGCGGAGGCGCCTTCGACTGGGTGGTCAACTACGCGCAAACCCGGAAGCTCATGCCCGACAACGTGCCCATCGCCACCTATCCCGCCATACAGCGCCAGATAGGAGAGATGAAAATCGCGCTCGAGGGCGCGATACTCATGCTCCAGAGAGCGGGCTGGATGATCAACGCCCGCGGCGCGGACAAGGCGTACGGCGCCATCAACGAGGCGAAATACGTTTGCGCGGAAGCCTCAGCCTTCATCACGGAAAAAGCGCTCAAGGTGGCCGGCGGCCCGGGACTGTTCCGGCACAACCCGCTCCAGCGCTTCCACCGCGAGGCGAGAGCGGGTCTCATCATGCCGCCCAACACGGAAAAATGCCTGGAACTCACCGCAAAGACCGTGCTCGAGGGCAGCGCGAACGTGCTGGGCTCATGACGGATGGAGGAACATCGCCGATGAGTGAAAGCGTCAACCTTCCTCCCTACTTCCGGCCCCCGCTCGAATATCCCGGTTACGCGTTCCACGGACTGCTCAAAACGGCGTGCGCGCGCCGCCCGGACGCCGTCGCCCTGGTGGACGGGGAGGTCCGCATGAGTTTCCGGGAACTCGACGTGCTCTCGAACGCCTGCGCCCGCGCCATGCTCGCCTCGGGTATCGGGACCGGGGACCGCGTCGGCCTTTTTCTCCCCAATTCGGCTGAATTCGAAATCGCCGCTTTCGGCGCATCGAAGATAGGCGCCGTCTTCACGCCGATGAACCCCGCCTACAAGGAAGCCGAAGCCGCGTACCAGCTAAACGACTCAGGCGCGAAGATTCTGATCACGACGGCTGAGGGCGCCGCCGTGGTTCGGGAAGTGCAAAAGCAACTCCCGGCGCTCGAAGCCATCATCGTCACGGACGGCGACGAAGGAGACGCCCGCTTCGAGGAATGGATAGGCGCGCATTCCACCGAGAACCTCCCCGAACCGCAGATCGACACCGCGGAGGACTTAATCGCCCTGCCCTATTCGAGCGGCACGACGGGTCTCCCGAAAGGCGTGATGCTCACCCACAGGAATCTGGTGTCGAACTACCACCAGTGCGTGGCGAACCATCACATCACCGACCGGGATTCGGGCCTCCTGTTCCTGCCGCTCTATCACATCTACGGCGCGCTGATCATGGGCTCGCTGATTCTGGCCGGGGCCACCCATGTGCTGATGAAACGCTTCACCGTGCCCGACGCCCTGCGCCTCGTGCAGGAACACAAGCTCACGCTCTTCTTCGGCGTGCCGCCCGCGCTCCTGGCCATTGCGCACCATGAGAACCTGGGCGATTACGATCTTTCCTCCCTGCGCTACATCATGAGCGGCGCAGCACCCCTGCCGCCCGAGGTGAGACGCGTCGTGCAGGAGAAAACCGGCGTGCTCACCTTCATGGGCTACGGCCTCACCGAAGCCTCGCCGCTCACGCACATGAACCCTCCCGCCGAAGCCCTCATCCGGGAGGAATCCGTAGGGCCTCCCGTCTCCGATCAGGAGCAGAAAATCGTCGACGTGGAAACGGGAACGAAGGAACTGCCCGTCGGCGAGGCGGGCGAGTTAATCATCAAGGGTCCCCACATCATGAAGGGCTACTGGAACGCGCCCGAAGCCACCGCCGAGGCGCTGCGCGACGGCTGGCTCCATACCGGCGACATCGGGCGGGTGGATGAGGGGGGCTACGTCTATCTAATGGACCGGAAAAAGGAGATGATCAAGTACAAGGGCTTCGCCGTCGCGCCCGCCGAACTCGAAGCGTGCCTACACCTGCACCCCGACGTTGCGGACGCTGCCGTCGTCCCCCGCGAGGACCCCGAGGCGGGCGAGATTCCCATGGCCTTCGTGGTTCCCAAAGAAGGCGTACAAGTCGACGAAGAAGCCCTGATGAATTTCGTGAACGAGAAAGTCGCGGGCTATAAACACATTCGCGCGGTGGCCTTTACCGACGCCATCCCGAAGTCGGGAAGCGGGAAAATACTGCGCCGCTTGCTGAAAGAAAAAACGTAAATACCATTTTCATTATCGAGCACTACTACGAGAATTCATGGACCTACGCATAAACCCGGAAAACGAGGCCCTGATTGAGCGGGCCAGAGAACTCGCCCGAGACGTACTGGCTACCTACGCCGACGAATGCGATCAGGAGCAGCGCTTCCCGAGAGAGAGTTTCGACTCCTTGACCCGGGCGGGCTTTACGCGCCTCACGCTGCCCGAGCCCTATGGGGGCCGGGCGCTCTGGAGCGACCCCGTCTGCTATGCGATGGTGTTCCACGAACTGAGCAAGGGCTGCACGAACACCGCCATGACGCTCCACATGCACAGCTCGATTCTCTACTTTCTGCTCACGCTCTCCGATGAAGAGCAAAAGCACCGCTTCGCCGAGGCGGCCCGAAACGGCGCCATATTCGGCAGCCACGCGGGCGAGGCGGCCTCCAGCCCCCAGTGGAACCGCACCATCACCACGCGCGCTCGCAAAGAGGGTGATGAATACGTCATCAACGGGCAGAAGTATTTTTGCTCCATGGCCGGGGAGGCGGACTATTACGTGCTCTGGTGCCTGCTCGAAGGCGTCGAGGAGCTCCAGGCCGGCCTGCGCTGGGCGGTGCTGGACAAGAACCTGGGCGGCATCACCATCCCGAGCCGCTGGGACGCCTTCGCCATGCGGGGCACGGCCAGCCACTCGCTCGCCTATGAGAACGTGAGGGTTCCGGCTCGCAACATCGTGGGCACGGGCGAGGGCATCCTCCAGCCAGACTTCGTGCCCAGGTTCGGCCTCGGCTACGCCGCCGTCTACCTGGGTGCGGGCGCCGCCGCGCTGGACTGGATTGTGGATTACGCGCTCAAGCGCAAACTCCTGCCCGACAACGTGCCCATTGCGAGCTACCCTGCGATTCAGCGCCAGATCGGAGAGATGAAGATCGCTTATGAGACCGCGCTCATCATGATCCAGAAAGCCGCCTGGGTGCTGGAGACCGAGGGTGCTGCCAAGGCCATTCCCTTCATCAACGAGGCGAAATACACCGCTTCCGAAGCGGCGGCATCCATGACCGAAAAGGCGCTCAAAATCGCGGGCGGCCCCGGCCTGCTGAACGACAAACCGCTCCAGCGGTTCCATCGCGACGCCAGGGCCGCGCTGGTCATGCCTCCCAGCACGGAGAAGTGCCTGCAAATGGCGTCGAACTTCGTTTTGAGTCAGAATGAGGCGGCATCCATCTTCTAACTTGGTCTGAAAATTTCTCGCGGGGGAGAACGCATGAACAGCGGTAACGGATCGGACCTGTTTTTGGAAACACTCATCGACGAGGGCGTCGCCTGCATGTTCGGCAACCCGGGCACGACCGAGCTGCCCCTCATGGACGCGCTGGTGAACGAGAGCAGGCTCGATTACATCCTCTGCCTCCAGGAGTCCGTCACCATCGGCGCGGCGGAGGGCTACGCCTACGCCACCGGCGGCGTGGGCGTGGTGAACCTCCACGTCGCGCCCGGACTCGGCAACGCCATGGGGATGCTCTACAACATCAAGCGGGCCGGCACGCCGCTCATCGTCACGGCGGGCAACCAGGGCCAGCGCGGCCAGCTCTCAGAACCCGTGCTCTGGGACGATCTGCCGCGCATGGCGGAGCCGCTCACCAAGTGGTCCTACGAGGTGCGCCGGGTGGAGGATCTGGAGCAAAGCGTCCGCCGGGCGATCAAACACGCGCTCACGCCGCCCACAGGTCCGGTCTTCCTCTCGCTTCCCGGCGACGTCATGCTCGCCGAGACGGGAGGACTTACGGGCCGCCCCACGCGGCTTTCGAGCGCGTTCCCTGCGCCTGCGGAATCCATCGAACGCGCGGCGCAGACCCTCGCCAAAGCCGAGAACCCCTACATCGTCACCGGCTCGCGCGTCACCCGCTCGGGCGCGGTGGGCGAAGTCACCCGGCTGGCGGAGCGCATCGGAGCGAAGGTGTTTTCCGACAACCGCCCGAACTCCCTCTCGGTCTCCCTCACCCATCCCCTCTACGCGGGAGAACTCCTGAACACCATTGAGCCGCTGCTCGACCAGATAGAAGACGCGGACGTCGTGTTCTTCATCGGCACGGAGACCTACACCTTCTCCTTCCCGCCGGAGGGGCCGCTGGCCCCGCGCGGCGCGCGGATCATCCATCTCGATCTCGACCCCTGGGAGATCGGAAAGAACTTCCCCGTCGACGTCGCCATGCTGGGAGACCCCAAGACCACGCTCACAGAACTCACCGGGGCGGTGGAGAAGAAAATGGGCGAAGCGGGCCTTCAAAGCGCAGCCGAGCGCCGCGCGTGGATCGAGAAGGAACTGGCGGCCGCGAGAAGAGAGATCGCCCCCAAGGCAGGCGACGACGGTGGCCCTCTCACGAAAGAGACCTTCCAGGCCGCATTCGGAGAGGTACTGCCCCAGGGGACGGCGCTGGTGGATGAGTCCCTCACCATGGGGCACGGGGGCGGACTCAAGAGCGCGGTCGCAGGCAAGATAGATTCCATCTTCGGCATGAAGGGTGGCGGCATCGGCCTGGGCCTGCCCAGCGCGCTGGGCGTCAAGAAGGCCCTGCCCGATACGCCCGTGGTCTGCCTCTCGGGAGACGGCTCCGCGATGTACGCCATCCAGGCGCTCTGGAGCGCCGCGAAATACGACCTCGACGCCGTGTTCGTGATCCTGAACAACAAGAGCTACCGGATACTCAAAGAGCGGGTCTTGCGGCTAGACGGCAAGACGCAGGAGCACCGGCAATTCGTCGCCATGGATTTCAAGGAGCCGGAACTCGACTTCATCCAGATGGCCGGGTCCATGGGCGTGGACGCCGCCCGGGCGAAGACGCCGGCGGAACTCAAAGAGGCCATGGGGAAAGGACTGGCGGGCGGCAAGCCGTATCTCATCGACGCCCACATCGAATACGAACGCCTGGAGAACTGAAGAGGCTCAGGCCACGCCCATCTTCGCGCCGTAGGCTTCGAGCGCCTGCTCGAAGCAGGCGAGCGGCGCGCGAACGACGCCCGCGCCCACCTGGCCGACGCCGGGTTCCTTGTGCGCGATGCCTGTGTTGATTACGGGCGTGACGCCCAGTTTCACCACCCTGGTGATATCTATCCCTGTGGGAACTCCCTCAAAATCGAGGGCGGGAATCGTCCACTCCGGGTTTCGGCCCTGGGTGATCTCGTACATGGCGCGGGAGTAATTCAGCGCATCCGCCGCGCTGCCCGCCCCCACGAACCCGACGACGGCGGGCGCTGCCGCCATGGCGAATCCCCCCAGCCCCATCGTCTCGATGATCGTGGAATCGCCCATGTCCGGATTGGCGTCGTCCTCGCCGAAGCCGGGAAAATACAACCCCTCGGGCATCTCCACCGGCGCCGTGAACCATTCGTCACCCGTCGCGCTCACCCGGATGCCGAAGTCCGTTCCGTTGCGGCACATCGCCGTGACGATGCTCGACGCCCCGATATCGCGCACCGGGTCCATCACCGCCTTCCCGGTAGCCATCGCGACGTTCAGGAAGAACTGATCGTTTCCGCCGATGAAGGACAACACTTCTTCCAGCGTCTTGCCATCACCCACGACGCGCGCCAGCGCGGGCGCCGCCGCGCGCATGAAGAGGCTGGTGCAGGCCACGTTGCGCTGGTGCATCTCGTCTCCCATCGAAAGCCCCCGCGCGATGATGCTCTTGAGCGGCAGCCCGCCCATGCTCTCAAGGGCGTCCGACAGCGCGGGCGCCAGGCGCTCCGCCAGCCAGCGAAGCCGGTTCAGCACTTCCTCGTCGTTCCCGCCGAAGCGCATCACCTTCCCCAGGCCCTCGTTCAGGGTGCAATACGCCCGGTTCCCGAATTTCGCGTTCTCCACGATCATCACCGGCATCGAGCGCGTGGTGATGCCCGTCATGGGGCCGACGGCGTCGAAATGATGATTCGGGTGGAAGGCGATACCGCCCGAGGCGGCGAGCGCCTCGCCCGATGCCAAATCTTCCGCCCAGCCCTCCAGGACGGCCGCTCCCGCTATCGCCCCGCGCAGGGGGCCGCACATCCGCTCCCACTCGATCGGCGGGCCGGCGTGAAGGAGAACGCCCTCCTCCAGACCCGGTATCACCTCGCCCGCCGGGCGCACGTCCACCAGGACGGGTTCGGCTTCGGTGATGCGGGAGAGCGCCTCGGTATTCGCGTCCGTGATCACGCCCATCCAGTCCCCTCCCGCCAGGTCGTATCCGAGACGTTTTCCACGACGACGCGCCCCCCTTTCACCACGAATCGCTTCTCGGGCTGATCGATGAGGACGTCGTCGAAATTCACGGAATCGAGAACCACGAAATCGGCCGCGCAGCCGGATCGCAACCCGTAACCCTCCTCCACCCCCAGCGCCTTTGCGCCGTTTGTCGTGAAAAGCCCGGGAACCACGCTCCTCTCTGCTGCGCCGCTCATGTGGAGCGTATGGGCGAGGAGCAAGCCGATTTCGAGCAAATCGCCGCGCCCCGATGGCGTAAAGGCGTTTCTGATGTTGTTCGATGAGATGGCGACGTTGACGCCCGCGCTCAGGAGGTCTTTCACGGGGGTGAGGCTCCTGAAGCGCGGCGGCTCCTCCCCCCTGCCGCCCAGAAACAAATCCGTCGCCGGCAAAGGGAGGACGGAGATGCCCGCTTCGAGGATTTTCTCGATCACCGAGGCGGCTTCATCCCGCGCCATGGCGCCCGGGGAGGTGAGATGACCGGCGGCCACCCGGCCCTGCAAGCCTGCGGCCATCGTGCGGGCGGCGACGGAGTCGATATTCCTCACCCGGGGGTCGTCCGCGAAATCGAGATGAAAATCCAGTCCACAGCCGAACGCCTCGGCCATCCCGAAAACGATGTCCAGATGCCGCTCGGGGTCCAGGTCGTTATACGGGATTCCGCCTACGAGGTCCCCGCCCATCCGCATCGCCTCGCGCATCAAATCCTCCGTGCCCGGCTGCTGCTCGATGCCTTCCTGCGGGAAAACGACAAGTTGAAAATCCGCCAGACCTGCATATTTCTCCTTGAGCGCCAAGGCGACTTCCACCCCCTTGAGCCCGACGATGGGGTCGACCTCCACCTGCGCGCGAAACCAGGTGGCGCCGTGCCGGATGCACATGCGCAGCGCGCGCTCGGCGCGATCCATGATGTCTTGTTTCGTTACGCTTTTCTTGAGCGCGAGCGTGATGGATATGGCGTCTTCGAGCGTGCCGGAACGATTGGGCTCGCGCTCTTCCAGAAACGCCTTGTCCAGATGAATGTGGCTCTCCACGAACGTCGGCAGCACGACGCGGCCGCCCAAATCGACTTCTTCACAGCCGGAATCGTTGCTCAGACCCGGCGAAATTCTTGAAAAAAGACCTTCACCAACGCATAAATCCACCAATTCGCTACCTGCGATTCTGGCGTTCCTGAAAATTCTATCGTCTGGAATATCAGCGCACATGACCATTTAACCGGAATGAAATATCACCCTAACAGAAACGAAACGCGCATCGCCCATAATCGCAAAATGGGAAATTCCGATATTGCGAACTCTATCTTTCCGCGCGGATTTTCGCCAGCGAGAAAGAAGATGGCGGGAAAAACCCCGCATTCCCGTCAACTTGACCCACACCTCGAATCGGGAACATAATGAACGACTCGGAACCATATTTCATCTCGGTTCTCATGGGACTTGGCGACCTGGTGACGGGCATCGGGGGACTTGCTCTCAGGCGCACCGTCCCCGGACTAGAGAGAGACTTGCATGACCACTCTGAGTTTCACGAACATCCTCGTTCTCAGCTATAACTCGCTCTCCTACGCCGCGATTCTGTTTCTTCTTGCCAGCGGGCTCTCGCTCATCTTCGGCGTGATGCGCATCGTGAACCTCGCGCACGCCGCTTTTTTCCTCTTCGCCGGCTATCTCGCCCTGGAATTCTACAACATCATTTTCGGCTCCCTGAGCCTGATGCCGCGGATCATCCAGCTCGTCTCGTGGACACTGCTCTATTTCGCATGGCGGGGACTCAACTTGTACGTCGCTCCCAGACACGCCGCGCTGGCGCTGCTGCTTACTTACATCGTAATGGAAACCTTGTGCAGCCTGGTATGGAGCTTCAGATTCTTCGAACTCTTCTTCCCGCACGTGCCCGTCAAGCCCGTCGACAGGATTAACTTCGCGGGCATGATTACCGCCATCCTCGTCGCCCTCGCCATCGCGGCGCTGTGCGGGATGTTCATCGAGCGCTTCTTCCTGCGCCGCCTCGGGCAGGACACGCTCTCCCAGGTGCTGGTGACAATCGGCTTCGCGTTTATCTTACAAGACGGCTCGCTCTACACCTGGGGCGGGGACAACTTCATGCTCAAACAGCCCTGGCCTCTCAATTTCAGCGCCGTCGTATGGGGCCTCTCACTGCCTCAGTACCGCGCCTTCATGATCGTCATCGCCGTCGTCGTGGCCGCCGCGCTGTTCCTCGGCATTGAGCGCACACGCCTCGGCGCCATCATGCGCGCGGCGGTGGACGACCCCGAGATGGCGCGCGGCATCGGCATCAACACCAACGTCGTGCAAATGGCGATATTCGCCATCGGCGCGCTGCTGGCCGCCACGGGCGGCGTGGTGGGCGGCGCGTTTTTCGGCGTCTATCCGGGCCTTGATTTCGAGATACTCCCCTACGCGTTCGCCGTGGTAATCATCGGGGGTCTCGGCAGCCTGGGAGGGGCCGTACTCGGCAGCATCGTGGTCGGTTTTATCGAGAACTTCGGGACCGCGCTCTTTCCCGAACTCTCTTATTTCGCGCTCTTCGCACCCATGGCCATCATTCTGGCGATTAAGCCGACCGGCCTGTTCGGAAAGGGTTGAACCATGGTGGAGAACCTGGCGGAGAAAAAAAGGGTGCTCATCGTGCTGGGCGTCTTCGTCGCCCTGGGTGTCGTCACGCCGTTTCTCGACCTCTTCATGCAAAGCCTGGTGACGGAAATCCTCGTGTTCGGAATCCTGGCGATGAGCCTGGACCTCCTGCTGGGGTTCACCGGACTGGCTTCTCTGGGTCATGCCGCCTACTTCGGCGTCGCCTCCTACACCACGGCCATCATCATGACGAAAGAAGACTGGACGTGGACCTTCGCCGCCTTCCAGTGGGCGGACTCACTGGGGCTGGGCCTTTTCTACATCTTCATCTTCGCGCTGGTCGTGGCGCTGGCCTTCGCCGCGTTCTTCGGTTTCCTGGCGATACGCGCGGTGGGCGTGTACTTTTTGATGATCACCCTCTCCCTCGCCATGGTCATCTGGGGTCTGGCGTACCGCTGGAGCGCCGTGACGGAAGGAGACAACGGCATCAACGTGCTGGGGAGACCGTCTCTGTTCGGCATATCGCTCGAATCGGAGATTCCGTTCTTCTACTTCACGCTCGCGGTGTTCCTGATCTGCCTGGGCCTGATGTACATGTTCGTGAGAAGCCCTTTCGGAAAAACGCTGGTCGGCATCAGGGAGCGCGAGGAGCGCATGCAGATGCTCGGCTACAACATCTGGCTCCACAAATACCTGGCGTTTATCATCGCGGGCGTTTTCAGCGGCGTTGCGGGCGTGATGTGGACGCTGTTCAACCTCTTCGTGAGTCCGCCCGACATCGAACTCATCACCTCGGCCGAGGCGCTGTTCATGGTGGCGCTGGGCGGACCCGCCACGCTGGTCGGCCCGGTGATCGGCTCGGCCATCATTCGCTCGCTGCAGCAGTTCATCAGCATCTACGTGGAGCGCTGGCCGCTGATTCTGGGCGCCATCTACATCATCACCATCATGTTGGGACGCCTCTACGGCGTCGAGGGAATACTCGGATTGTTCGGCAAGTTTCGCAAACCCGCCGCTCCGCCTGAAGCCCCGGAGGGCTGAGAACGGAGCGGCACCGCGTCTCCTGAGCGAGACGAAACGAGGGAGGGAAAAAGATGAAACGAAAACTGATTACCATCATCGCAGCACTCGGCATCGCCTTCGCCGCCGGATCCGGCAGCGCACAGGCCGCCGAGGTGCGCATCGGGTTCATCGCGCCGATGACGGGCATCTTCGCCCAGATCGGCAAGGACATGAGCAACGGCTTCAAGATGTACCTGGCGCACACGAAGAACAAGATGGGTCCCCTGGACGTCAAGTTCATCCTCGAGGACTCGACCGGCAAACCGGCCGTGAACGTGCGCAAGGCGCTCAAGCTCATCAAGCGCGACAAGGTGCACATGTTCATCGGCGGCCTGCTCGCCAGCACCGGATACGCGCTCGCGCCGGTGGGCGATCGTTTCAAGACACCCTACATCTCGCCGGTGCCGGCTGCGGACGACCTCACGCAGCGCAAGCTCTTCAAGCACTTCCTGCGCAGCGGCTTCACGAGCAGCCAGAACAGCCATCCGCTCGCCGAGTGGGCCTACGACCAGGGCTACCGCAACGTGGTCACCATAGGTGCTGACTACGCGTTCGGCTACGAGACCGTGGGCGGCTTCCACAAGGCCTTTGAGGCGCGCGGCGGCAAGATCGTCAAGAAGATCTGGGCGAAACTCGGCACGAAGGACTTCGGTCCCTATCTGCCGCAGATTCCCAAGGACGCCGACGCCATCTTCACGCTGATGGTCGGCCCCATGTCCCTGGCCTTCCCGAAGCAGTTCCGCGCCGCGGGCTTCAAGATGCCGATGCTCGGCGGCGTGACGAGCGCGGACGAGTTCATCCTGCCCAGCATGGGCGATGAAGCGCTCGGCTACGTGACGGCCTCGCAGTACAGCGCCGCTCTCACGACGGACAAGAACAAGGCGTTCGTCAAGGAGTATCAGCAGCGCTACGGGAAGATGGCCTCCTACTACTCGGAGTCCTGCTACACCACGGGTCAGTGGGTGGACCTCACGCTCAAGAAGATCGGCTACAAGCCGGACAACACCGATGCGTTCCTCAAAGCGTTCAAGGAAATCCGCATCAACGCCATCAGGGGGCCGGTGTATCTGGACGCTTACGGAAACCCGGTGCACAACAGCTACATCCGCCGGGTGACGCGCGTGAAGGGCGACCGCCTGGGCCTGGGCGTGAAGCCGAACTCGCTCTGGAACCTCGTGATAAAGACCTACCCCGCCGTGGGTCAGTTCTGGAAGTGGCCGGCGAAAGAATTCCTGAAACAACCCGTGTACAGCAAGAAGTTCCCGCCGTGCCCGCATTGTAAGTAAGGGCGAATTTTCCCGCCGTCCGGGTTTCACGGCCCGGGCGGCGGATTCGCGCCGGGCTTCCCAGAGGAGCAACCAGGTTTTGACGAACGGGCAACCAGGGCTGGAACTGGAGAGCGTCACAAAGCATTTCGGCGGCCTTCACGCCGTCGAGGACGTGAACCTGCGCCTGAACCTCGGCGAGCGGCGGGGAATCCTGGGACCGAACGGCGCCGGGAAAACCACGCTGTTTCACCTGATAACGGGCGTGCTTCCGCTCACCTCGGGCCGCATCCGCCTTTTCGGGCAGGACGTCTCGGGGTGGCCCACCCACAAGCGCGTGGCTTTGGGGATGGCGCGAACCTTCCAGATCACCAGCCTGTTCCCCAAGCTCACCGTGCTCGAAAACGTCCTTCTCGCCGTGCAGGGTTTGCGCAAGATGAAGATGGTGATGCTCAAACCCCTCTCCAGGTACAAGGACGTATACGAAAAAGCCGAAAAGCTGCTCAGCGACGTGAATTTCTGGCACCTGAGGGATCAGGAAGTCCGCAACCTCTCCCACGGGGAGCAGCGCCAGCTCGAGATCGTCCTGGCACTGGCGAGCGACCCCAAGGTTTTGCTTCTCGACGAGCCTTCCGCCGGGCTGGCCACGGGAGAATCCCACGAGATGGCCGATTTCCTGAAATCGCTCGACCCGGAGATCGCCATTCTCCTCATCGAGCACGATCTGGACGTCATATTCGAGGTCGTCTCCCATATCAGCGTGCTGCACTACGGCGAGGTTCTCGCCGAAGGGCCCAGCGACGACATCCGCAACGACCCCAGGGTGCAGGAAATCTACCTCGGAAAGGCGGAGTGACGTGTCGACACTTCTGAGCGTGGAGGACATCCATACCTACTACGGCGACTCCTACGTCTTGCAAGGCCTGAGCATCCACGTCGACGAGGGGGAGACGCTGGGCATTCTCGGCAGAAACGGCATGGGCAAGACGACGCTGATCAACTCGATAATGGGTTTCGTGCCGCCGAGGCGGGGCGCCATCCATTTCCGGGGAGAGGACAT
Organism: bacterium; assembly: GCA_022828125.1. GTDB lineage: Bacteria > UBA8248 > UBA8248 > UBA8248 > UBA8248 > Bin107. The sequence goes on from JAJEJD010000016.1 coordinate 37,426, forward strand.
CACGACCGCGAACAGCTTCGACATCTCCAAGATGGGAATCGGCCTCTGCCCGCAGGGCAGGCGCGTGTTCCCGACCCTCTCGGTGCGCGAAAACCTCCTGGTGGCCCAACAGGAGCACGACGTGGGCTATCGCTGGGATTTCAAGGAAGTCTACGAACTTTTCCCCCGCCTCGGCGAGCGGGCAGGCCAGCGGGCGGGTTCGCTCTCGGGCGGCGAGCAGCAGATGCTGGCCGTGGGCCGCGCCCTGATGACCAACCCGAGCTGCCTCATCATGGATGAACCCTCCGAGGGACTCGCGCCCATGATCATCCAGGACATCGGAAACGCCATTCAATCGCTCAAGGCCGAAGGCCTCGCCGTCGTGCTCGTCGAGCAGAACGCCGCCTTCGCCGTCAAGACGGTGGACAGGGTATGCGTCATCACGAACGGGAAGGTCGTCCATGAATCCTCACCGGGGGAGTTGTGGGCGAACGAGGAAGTCAGAAGAAACCACCTGGGCATCGGCTGAAAAAACCATCGCGCAACAGAACCCATTCATAGTATTCTCGTGTCGTTGTGGTGGAAGCTGAACGACAAATGAAGAGATGCTTCCAAGGAGAGTTCTCTGAGTTTCGTACAGGGAAATGAGTTCCGACCCTGGCGCTCCTCTCCACATCACCCGAAGAAACCAGGTCGCGACGACAGCGTCGTAGCCTGAATTGACGAACCCGCCGCCACACCCGACAGCGATGCCAAGACGATGACATCTCTACTTCTGGACCGCTATATCGAGGTGATTCTCCGCTACCGGTGGCTGGTGGTCACACTCGCCACCTTGCTCACGCTGATCACGGGAGCGGGGTTGCGCTTCATCGGCGTCACGAACGACTACCGCATCATGTTCAGCGAAGAAAATCCACAGTATGTCGATTTCCAGGCGCTCGAGAACATTTTTTCCACATCCAACATGGCGTTCATCGCCATCGCGCCCCGGGGCGGTTCCGTTTTCACGCGCGAAGCGCTCGGCGCGCTCGAGGAATTGACGGAAGCCGCCTGGCGAACGCCCCACTCCAGACGAGTCGACTCACTTACGAACTACTCCCATAGCAGGGCTAAGGGAGATGAGCTGATCGTCGAGCCGCTCGTCGATGACGCGCGCTCGCTGAGCGATGCCGACCTCGCGCGAATCAGGAAAATCGCGCTCGAGTCGCGCGATCTGCCCGGTCGTCTCGTCTCCCGGAAGGGGCATGTGGCCGGACTGGCAATTACTTTCGTCCTGCCCGACGACATGGACGCTGCGGTGGTCTCGATAAACGACTACCTGAACGCTCTGTTGAAGAGAGCCGGCGCGAGACACCCGGACATCGCCTACTACCTGAGCGGCGACGTGATCAGTAACCGCACTTTCTCCGTGGCGACTTACAATGATTTCGTCTTCCTGGCTCCAATCGTGTTCGTCATGATCGTCGTCATCAGCACACTTCTCCTGCGCTCGCTTCTCGGCACGTTTTCCATCATCGTCGTGATCGGGTTCGTCATCCTGAGCACGATGGGGATTGCGGGCTGGCTCGGCACGGTGTTCAGCCCCACCAACGCCGGCGTGCCGACCATCGTCATGGCGACATGCGTCGCCCACTCGATCCACATCATCACGACCACCCTGCTGGGCATGGGCCATGGGTTGGACAGGGATAAGGCGATTGCCGAATCGCTTCGGACCAACGCATGGCCGGTGTTTCTGACTTCGATCACGACCGCCATCGGGTTTCTGAGCCTGAACTCCTCGGATTCGCCTCCCGCCCGTATTCTGGGGAATCTCGTGGCGCTCGGCGTGTTGTGGGCCTTCCTCTACTCGATGACCCTCCTGCCGGCCCTGCTTTCGATTCTGCCGTTGCGCGCGCGCCGGATTCCCACCGACAAATCTCCTTTTTTCGTCCGCTTCGGCGCTTTCGTGGTCAAGCGCCGCGCGTTTCTGCTGTGTTTCGTCGCTGTTCTGACGGCTGTTCTCATCACAGGCATACCCCGCAACGAGTTGACCGACAGATGGACGCACTATTTCGACGAGCGCTACCGGTTCCGACGCGATTCGGATTTCATCTTTGATAACCTGAACAGCATGAATTTCCTGGAGTACGCGCTGAAAGCGGGGCGTGAAGGCGGCATCACCGATCCCGAATACCTGAAAAAAGTCGAAGCCTTCGCGAAATGGTACCGGGAGCAACCGGAAGTGAGCCACGTCCAGTCTTTTTCGGACATCATGAAGCGTCTGAACAAGAACCTGCACGGCGACGACCCGGCTTTCTACAAGCTCCCTCAGGATCCCAGGCTTGCCGCGCAATATCTCCTGCTCTATGAGTTTTCCCTGCCCTTCGGCATGGACTTGAACGACCGCATCGACGTCGCCAAGTCCACGACGCGAATGAGCGTCATGGTTCGCAGCCGCTCCTCCAGGGACCAGCGTGAACTCGACGAGCGCGCCAAAGCCTGGCTCCGCGCCAACATACCCGAGTTTGCGACCGAGGCGTCGGGCATCACCATGATCTTCGCGCATTTATCGCTCAGAAACATCCACAGCATGCTGCGCGGTACGATCATCGCCATGCTGATTATCTCCTTACTCCTGATCTGGGTTTTCAAAAGCGTTCGGCTCGGCCTCATCAGCCTCGTGCCCAACTTCATCCCCGCCGCCATGACCTTCGGCTTGTGGGGCTACATGGTCGGCCAGGTGGGCTTTGCGGGCTCGTTGATGACCGCCATCGCGTTCGGAATCATCGTGGACGATACGATCCACTTCATGAGCCGGTACCAAAAAGCCCGCCGCATGGGCTTCCCCGCGCCCGAGGCCGTGCGCGCCGCTTTTCGAATCGTTGGGCAGGCGTTATGGACGACGACGGCGGTTTTATCACTCAGCTTCCTGGTGTTCGCCACGTCGGGCTTTCATGGGAGCAGGACGCTCGGCCTGATGGTCGCGATCACGCTCGTCTTCGCGCTCCTGGCCGATTTCCTGCTTCTGCCGACCCTGCTGATGGCTCTCGACCGGAAGAAATAACGCAGTGCGTTCATCTCAACCGAGAGACAAAGGGCTCAAGAACGCCGGAGAATCCTCGCCTCAAGGATTTGGAACAAATAAAGGCTCAGAAAGCGCACCCTGAATCGACTGAAATGTCTCTTGCGCAGTGGATGGATTTAATAGTATATTCAAGAAATTGCAAAGAAACCATAAAGGAAACTGAAACAAATAGTTGCGGGTGAGGGTTCAAGAAAGTGTCTTAACGTCTTTTCGAACGTTTACTTATCACTTTGTTCTCGCAGGATCCGACAAGTAAACGAAATTGGCCTTTTCAGCACTCTTCAGTCTTCGTTTCTCCAGAGGTTCGTGAAAGCCGCTGAATGAACTTTCGAGGAGACCTTACGGCGATGCAAATTCCATCCGCCTACGCTGAAGGCTACGAGCAAAAGGCCCGTCTCCACGATCAGGAACTGGCGGACCTCTACATCCGGCACACCACCATCGGCGATCCGGAGCTCGACCCGATCATGGAGGAGATATCCTCCATACCGGTCTATGACCTGCACGCGTTCGTCGAGGCCGGCATCGAAGGGCATGACCGTGTTCTGCAGGAAGCGCCGCAACCCCTGCGCGATTTCTTCTGGAATTTCGAAGAACCTTCCTGGCTCGACCACGAAGCCTTCAAGCCGGGGGTCCGCTGTTTCAACGTCAACGTCGACCTCATGCTCGTCGCATTCGTGACGGGGGTGCTGGTGGAGGGCTTTTCGACGCTCATCGCCAAGTCCTTCAACACGACAGGGCGGGTGGCGGCGACCCCCAGGCGCCTCATGCAGAACAACCGCCAGTTGATGGAGATATTCTACCCGGGCGGCCTGCACAGAAGCGGCGACGGCTGGAAACTCTCCACGCGCGTCCGGTTCGTGCACGCGCGCATCCGGCAACTGCTGGCGAAATCAGGCGACTGGGACCAGGAAACCTGGGGCGCGCCGCTGAGCGCGGCGAACTTAGGGTTGGCCATCTCCATCTTCTCGATGCAGCTGCTCAAATACTCGCGGCTGGTGGGAACGAGCTTCAGCATCGAGGAGCAAGAGAGCGTCCTCGCCGTCTGGCGCTACGCGGGCTACCTCATGGGGATACCCGAAACCATCCTCTACACCGACGGCGCGGACGCGGAGAGAAAACACGACATCGCCTACATGTGCGAACCGCCGCCCGGCGAAGATTCGGTAGCCATGTCGAACGCGCTGATCAACGCCATCGCGCCGGTGGCGGGCGTGACGGACCCGAAGGAGCAGGAAGACTTGACGGATCTGGCCTACCGCCTTTCGAGAGCGCTGATAGGCCAGGAACTCGCGAATCAGTTCGGGTATCCGGATCACTCCCGCCTCAACACGATGATTACGCTCTACAGTTTCCGGATAAAACAACGCTTCCTGCGATTCTTGCACAGCAAACAGCTCGTCAAATCCCAGAACTTTTCGCAGCTTCTCCAGATCTCCGTGTACGACGAGGGTGGAATCAGCTACCGGATGCCCGACCACGTCGATGCGTCGAAATCGAGCAAGTGGTAAGCGGCCTGTAATATGAACCGCTCCGAACTGCCAATCCACGCCCGGCCCGTGACGAGGAGGCGATAACTCCCGTGCAACTGGACCGCTATATCGACGCCGTGCTGCGCCGGCGGTGGCTCGTCGTCGCGCTGGCCGTCGTGATCCTGCTCATCACGGGAGCGGGCGGGCGCTTCATCAAGACCACGAACGACTACCGCATCATGTTCGGCGAAGACAACCCCCAGCTCGCCGCCTTCAGAGCGCTGGAGAAAACCTTCTCCACGTCCGACACCGCGCTCATCGCCGTTGCACCCAAAAGCGGTTCGGTGTTCACCAGGGAGGCCCTCGGCGCGCTCGAGGAGCTGACCCAAGCCGGGTGGAAGGCGCCGCATTCGAGCCGGGTCGACTCCCTCACGAACTATAACCACAGCCGCGCGGAGGGGGATGACCTGATCGTCGAGCCGCTCGTGGACGACGCGAGCGCGCTTACCGACGCCGACCTTGCGCGAATCCGGAAAATCGCGCTGAACGCCAGGGAAATCGCCGGACGCCTCGTCTCTCATGATGGCCGCGTGGGCGGGCTGGCGATCACCTTCATCCTGCCCGACGACCTCGACGCCGCGGTGATCGAGATAAGCGATTACCTGAACGGCGTCCTCAAGAAGGCCCGCGCGAAATACCCGGAGGTCTCCTTTTACCTGACCGGCGACGTCATCATGCACCGCGCCTTCGCCGACGTGACGAAAGAAGAGCTGGAAACGCTCATGCCGCTCGTGTTTCTCATGATCATCATCACGACCGCGCTTCTGCTGCGCTCGGTGCTGGGCACGCTGGCCATCGTCGTCTCCATCGTATTCATCCTGATCAACACGCTGGGGATCGCAGGCTGGCTGGGGGCGGTGTTCAGCCCCACCAATTCCGGCGTGCCGATCATCATCATGGCGATCTCCGTCGCGAACTCGGTCCACATCGTCACGGCCACCCTGCTGGGCATGGGGCGCGGGCTCGACAAGAACGCGTCGATCGCCGAATCGCTTCGCAGCAACGCCTGGCCGGTGTTCCTGACCTCGCTCACGACCGCCATCGGTTTCCTGAGCCTGAACACGTCGGATTCGCCGCCCTTCCACGTCCTGGGCAATCTCGTGGCGCTGGGCGTGCTGTTTTCTTTCGTCTACGCCATGACGCTGCTGCCGGCGCTGCTTTCGATTCTGCCCTTGCGCGCGCGCCGGATTCCGCCCGAGAAATCCTCCGTTTTCGATCGCCTCGGCGCCTTCGTCGTCGAACGCCGCGTCTACCTGCTCACGTTCGTCGCCATTGTGACGGCCCTCCTCATCAGCGGCATCCCCCGCAACGAGTTGACCGAGAGATGGGCGCACTACTTCGACGAGCGCTACGAGTTCCGCCGCGACACGGATTTCGTGTTCGAGAACCTGACCGGCCTGGATTCGCTGGAATACTCGCTCAAGTCGGGGCGCGAAGGCGGCATCACCGACCCCGCGTATCTGCGCAAAGTCGAGGCCTTCGCCGAGTGGTGCCGGAAGCAGCCGAAGGTGAGCCACGTGCGCGCCTTCTCGGACGTCATGAAGCGCCTGAACAAGAACATGCACGGCGACGACCCGGCCTTCTACAAAATCCCCGACGACCCCAGGCTCGCCGCGCAATATCTGCTGCTCTACGAGTTCTCGCTCCCCTTCGGCATGGACCTCAACAACCGCATCGACGTCGCGAAATCCACGACGCGCATGACCGTCGTGATCCGCAGCCTCTCCTCCAAGGACCAGCGCGATTTCGACGAGCATGCGCAAGCCTGGCTCCGCGCCAACATCCCCGAGTTCGCGGCCGAGGCGTCGGGCATCACCATGGTCTTCGCCCACCTCACGCTCAGGAACATCCACAGCATGCTGCGCGGCACGATCATCGCCATGGCGCTTATTTCATTGATTCTGATCCTCGTTTTCAAGAACGTGCGGGTCGGCCTCATCAGCCTCGTGCCGAACTTCATTCCCGCGGCCATGACCTTCGGCCTGTGGGGCCATCTGGTCGGCCGCCTGGGCCTCGCCGGCTCGGTGATGACCGCCATCGCATTCGGGATCATCGTGGACGACACGATTCACTTCCTGAGCAAGTATCTGAGAAACCGCCGCGAGGGCCTCTCCTCGACCGAGGCCGTACGCGCCGTCTTCCGCACCGTGGGCCATGCGCTGTGGACCACGACGGCGGTCTTGTCACTCGGTTTTCTGGTGTTCGCCTCATCGGGATTCGAGGTCAGCTGGGCGCTCGGCCTGATGGTGGCGATCACGCTCGTCTTCGCGCTGCTGGCCGATTTCCTGCTGCTTCCGCCCCTGCTGATGGCTCTCGACCGGAAGGATTGACGGGGGGTCCCTCGATACGGCCCCTTCGGGGCCTACTCGGGATGAGGTGTTTTGGCGTCCCTCGTCCTCCCTTGGCTTGAAACCAACCCCCCCTACCCCCCCTTGTCAGGGGGGTATGAAAAAGCGACACCAGCCGACGGTAGAGGAGCTTTTTGTTCTTTCGTGCCCACCTGTCAAGGGGCTGTTGAAAAAGCCCGATTAACGAGGATTCGACGCGACCGTGGAGGGGGCGGTTTTTGTAGGGGACGCATAGTATGCGTCCCAGCTTTTTCGACGTCGGAACTCGGGCCGCATATATGTCGGACATATATGTCCGACCTACAATCCCTTCGGCAAGGCGGTATCCCATTACCGGCATTGCAGGGTTTTTTAACAGCCCCGGCAAGGAGGTTTTCTTTTTTTGCCCCCCTGACAAGGGGGGTAGGGGGGGGTTGCCTTTATCCCCTGACAAGGGGGGAAAAGCGACACCTCGGCGAGGGCTTTTTGAACAGCCTCTTGAGGGTCAGATCCGACCGAGTAGAGAAGAGATTCACTCCCCCCTTGAGGGGGAGTCGAGGAAGCCGAGCGGTTTGTGCGAAGGCTGACTCGGTGGGGGGTGAATCTCGTTTTATCGCCAATCCGAATTTCACCCCCCACCGAATCGCTTGCGGGCTTACGCCCTTAGCTCTTCGACTCCCCCTCAAGGGGGGAGTGAATTTTGCTCTTTCATCGGATGAGTCAAAACCTCGTTAATCGAGGCTTTTTCAACGACCCCTGCAACCGGATTGACGAACTGCTTGAATCGGGCGACCACAGGGGCCCGTCCCTACGGACCAACGCGTTCCGGAATCACGACCTCGCTTTCAGGAGCGCCATGGCGACCCTGTCCGGCGTCAGGGGCAGGTCGTGGAACCGCACGCCCGTGGCGTCGCAGATCGCGTTGGCGATGGCCGCCGCCGTGGGCACGGTCACCTGCTCGCCGACGCCCTTCGCCCCGTACGGGCCGTTCGAGTAGGCATCCTCCACGATGAGGGACGCCACCCGGTCGGGCACGTCCTCGACCGTGGGAGCAAGGTAGCCGTGCATGTCGGGGTTCTGCATCAGGCCCTCGCGCTGGACGACCTCCTCCATCATGCAGAAGCCGATGCCCATGTAGACGCCGCCCTCGATCTGCTGCTCCACGCCCATGGGGCTGATGGCCCGGCCCACGTCGTGCGCCGCCCAGACGCCGGTGACCTCCACCTCGCCCGTCTCCTCGTCCACGAGCACCTCGGCCACCTGGCTGCCGAACCCGTAGATTTCATACGGCTCGCCCTGGCCGGTCTCCGCATCGACCTTGGCGGGCGGCGGGATGCTGTCCGCGGCGCCGATCTGCTTGAGTTCATCGGCGACGAAGGCGCCCGCGATCTCGGCGAGCGTGACCCGCGTCTCCTCATGCGAGCGCGAGCGGACCACCCCGCCGCGCAACTCCAGGTCCTCGGGGTCCGCCTCCAGCAGGATCCCGCCCAGCCGCAGCAATTCCTCCCGCGCCTTGAGAGCGGCGTTATAGACCGCCTTTCCGCCCTGCATGGTGATGCGCGAACTCGAACTCGTACCCCCGAAGGGGTCGATGGCGGTGTCCACGCTCTCCATCAGGAATTCGGAATAGGGGATGTCCAGCGTCTCGGCGGCGATCTGGCAAAGCACCGTCTTGCTCCCCTGGCCGAAATCGACGACGCCGGCGGCCACCTGCACCTTGCCGTCGGCCGTCAGGAAGACGTGCGCCTCCGCCGGGGAGTAGGCGTTGCCCGTCCCGTAGAGACAACTCGCCACGCCGCGCCCGCGCAGGCGGCCGTCCGCGGCTCTCCCGTTTCCCCCGCTTCCCCAGGAGGAGGCGCGCTCCACCTCGTTCAGCGTGTCGAGAAAACCGACGCTCTCCGGCAGGTGCTGGTTCCAGGCCGTACGTGTTCCGACCCTGAGCCCGTTCACGCGCCTGATCTCGATGGGGTCCATCCCCAGCGCCCTGGCGAGTGCGTCCATCTGCTGCTCGCCCGCGAAGTGCACCTGGGGACATCCCGGCCCGCGCATCTGGCCCCCGTAGGGGTGGTTCGTGTGCACGCAGTGGACGTCCACCTTCACGTTGGGCGCCTGGTAGGGTCCCGCGGCATGGTAGGTCGCGCGCTTGAACGCGGGCGGGTTGTCCCCTCCGTTGGCCACGTACGCCCCCTTGTCGAGCCAGACCTCCACCTCGACGGCCACCAGGCGTCCGTCCTTCGCCGCCCCGGTTCTGGAGCGGATGAACGACGCGTGGCGCTTGGTGGAGGCGATCATGCTCTCCTCGCGCGAATAGACGAGCTTCACCGGCCTGCCGGCGGCGCGGGCGAGGACGGCGGCGCGCAGGCAAACGTCGAGGCTCGCCTCGCTCTTCCCGCCGAAGGCCCCGCCGGTGGTCGTCTGGACGAAACGGACCGAGCTCTCGCCCCTGAGGCCCAGTATGCGGGCGACGTTCTGCCGCACCAGGAAGGGCTGCTGGGTCGAACCCCATATCTGGATCCCGCCGCCGGGGTTGGGGCTCGCGCACGCCGCCTCCACTTCGAGATAGAGGTGATCGATGGAGGGGGTGGAGTATTCGTTCTCGACGATCACGTCGGCCTTCCCGAAGCCCTCCTCGATATCCCCTTTCCGAATCTTCGCCTGGTTGAGCACGTTCCCGCCGGGGAAGATGACTTCTGCACCCTCTTCCATCGCCTCGCGCGGACAGGAGACGACGGGCAGGGACCGGTATTCGACCCGTATCAGCCGCGTCGCCGCCTCGGCCGCCTCGAGCGTCTCCGCCGCGACGAGCGCGACCACCTCGCCCGGGTAGCGCACCCGGTCGTGGGCAATGACGGGCATGGCCCGATTGTGGGCGGTGATGCAGGGATGCTCGGCCAGGTCGTCTCCCGTGAGAACGGCAACGACGCCGGGGACGCGCAGCGCCTCGCCCGCGTCGAGCGATACTATCTCGGCGTGCGCGTGTTCGCTGCGAAGCGCCCTGCCGACCAGCATCCCCGGAAGCTGGAGGTCGTCGAGGTAATCCGCTGTGCCCGCCGCCTTTTCGGGGTCGTCCAGGAAAGGAAGGGACTCGCCGACTACGGCGCCGCCCATGTCTTTGGCTTCCGCCATGGCTTGCTCCTGATGAGAAGAGAACCGAGAAAACGAGAGTCGATGAATGAGCCGTCAATCTACATGCTCGGACGGCGTTTGTCCACGAAATCGGGGGGACGGAAGGGCCGATGACTTACCTTCCGCCCCTGCGCCGCCACGCCGGCTGTGCGATACTGAGGCGGTGGAGCCATTATTCGACGGAGAGAACGCAGCGCCGCAGGCAACCCTGCGAACGATCTAAAGGAAGGACCCGATGTTCGACGCCGGCACCATCCTCGCAGTCGCCGGGACCTTCCTGCTCGCGGGCGCGGTCAAGGGGGTCATCGGCCTGGGCCTCCCGACGGTCAGCCTCGCCGTCCTGGCGGTGGCGATCGATCTGCCGACCGCGATGGCCCTGCTCCTCGTGCCATCGTTCGTGACCAACGTCTGGCAGGGGGCCGTCGGCGGGCACGGACGGGACCTCCTGCGCCGGATATGGCCCTTCCTGCTGGTGGCGGCGGTCACCGTGCGGCTCGGAGCGTCCGCGCTGACGCGCGTCGATTTCTCGCTGCTCTCGGCACTCCTCGGTCTGCTGCTCGTGGCCTACGCCGCCGCGAACCTGCTCGGGCTCAGGTTCCGCGTCGAGGCGCACCGCGAGAAGTGGGCGGGCCCGCTCGTCGGGCTCGTGAACGGCGTGCTGACGGGCATGACGGGTTCGTTCGTCGTGCCGGGGGTGATGTACTTACAGGCACTCGGCCTCTCGCGGGACGCGCTCATCCAGGCGATGGGGATGCTCTTCACGGTATCGACGCTGGCGCTTGCGTTCTCGCTCCAGGCGAACGACCTGCTGCGGACCGAGCACGGCGCGCTCTCCACCCTGGCGCTTGCGCCCGCGATGGCGGGGATGGCCGCCGGACAGCGCATCCGGAAGAGGCTCTCCGAGGGGCTGTTCCGCAGAATCTTCTTCCTCTCCCTCCTCGCGCTGGGCGCCTACCTCGCCGCCCGCGCGTTCGGCGGCTGAAACCGCATCCGGAATTCCGGGAAGACGGCCTGATTCGGGCCCCGCCCTCCCGCATCCGCCGGGGGAGGAGGGGCGCATTTGTCCGCATTTGCGCTTGGCGGCGAAGTTCCGGCTCGGGTATGGTGTCGCTTCGGAAAGCACTCGGCCCCGAAAAACGAATTTCCGAAAAATTCGATAAAATTCGACAAATTTCGATAAATTCACGGGGTTTTTCGATAAATTAAATGAATGATTTTTGAAGGTTCGAACAGACGCCGCCCATCGCAGCGCAGGGGAATACTGCCATGGCCCGCTGCGCTTGAGATAACGGCGAATGCGCGGAGATGCGGGGAATTGCACGTTCGAGCGGAGGAATCCATAAGATGCAGGAACGAGAAAATTCAGCGCGCGCGCTTTTCCCTGAGTTCCGACAAGTCGCTGATTTATATGAGGTAGAGACGGATGGCCTCTCCGAGGCGGTCTTGCGCAGAACGAGGGAGGAGAAGAGCTGGGGCGCCTGGTCTATCCGCGATCAGGTGAGCCACGTGGCGTCCCTGCCCTACCGGTGGCTGCTGGTCCGCTGGGGGGCTATCCTCTTCGGGGACGACCTCCCGCGCGATGAGGCGCTCCTCACCCGCTTCGACGGGCGGATGATGAAGGAGGCGCATTGCCCGCAAATTCAAGACCTTATCGGCGTCATGCGGGACTCGTTCGGCCTCGCCTGGGAGGTGCTGGGAGCGGAGACGAGCGAGTCCATCCGCGACGGGAGAAACATCACCGAGCGCGTGCCGCACGGCATGAAACGGCCCGGAACCGGCGAGGACGTGCGCAGGTGGCGCGAAAACGTCACCCTGAAGGCCCACCAAACCGGCGTGTGGATCGACCCCGAAGATACTGAATTATTTCACTTTAACCTCGAATACACGTTCCGCCACATCCTCTGGGAAGCGTACGCGCACCTCAACACCATCCAGATGCACAAGAAAGAGGAAGGCCTGGAGCCGCTCGCCCGGATCCCGCAAGAGGGTTACATCGGCGTGCTGAAATGGGAATAATACCCACATAATCAATCATTTACGTGAATGGAACCATTCGCATCCAAACCCTGGAGGACAGACGAACATGGTGGAGAGCATCAATTACCCCTGGCATGAGAGCACCGTGCCCGGCGAGCGGCCGATCGACAAACCCGAACTACCGAAAGACGGTTACGAGATCACCATGCTCGCGGAGACGGAGACGATGGACGACGGGCAGCTCAAAATCGGGCGCTTCCGGCATTTCGAGGTGTTCAGCGACGAACCGCCCCGCATCGGTGGGCAGGACAGGTATCCCCAGCCGCTCACGTACATCGCCATGGGCGTCGGTTTCTGACTTCTTACCCAGCTTGGGCGGTACGCCCATATGACGAAAACGACCTTCGAGAAAGCCACTTGCCGCGTGGAATTCGATTATTTCCTGAAAGGTTCCGTCCTCAAGGGCGACGTGAACTCAGGGTGCAGAAGGGTGCGGACGCACTTCAAGGTGGAATCGAGCGAAGCGGAAGAGAAAATCCTGAACATCATCCGGTTGGCGAAACAAGGCTGCTACGCCGAGCAGATGGTTCAGACGGCGGTGCCGCTCACGAGCACGGTTGAGCTAAACGGCAAAAACCTTGATCTGGAAGGAATTACGGACACGGATTAACGCGAACGAGGGAGTTTCTGGTGCCACGGGACGGAATTGAACCGCCGACACGAGGATTTTCAGTCCTCTGCTCTACCGACTGAGCTACCGTGGCAATATATGGAGCAATCGACAGACAACCAACAGGGTTGTTCCTTATCGGCTCATTTCCCGGAAAGGCAAGCGTTTCCATGCCTTTATCAGGAAGACGGGATTCTAAAACGCGCAATCCCAGGCGTCAACATGAAAACGCCTTGCATCCCTGATGCGGGACTTGATGCGAGGAAACCTCCTCCCTATGGTGAGAGCATGGTGAAACGGTCTCCATTTCCCGTGGGCAAGCTCCCGCCGGACGTGCTGGGCGCTCTGCTCCAGAACACGAGTTCGCACCCGCGTCTCGTAGTGGGTCCACAGGTTGGAGAGGACGCGGCCGTCATCGACATGGGAGATCGCTATCTCGTCGCAAAATCAGACCCCATCACGTTCGTTGAACGTCATATCGGCCGCTATGCCGTACACGTGAACGCGAACGACGTCGCCTGTATGGGCGCAACCCCTCTGTGGTTCCTGATGACGCTTCTCCTGCCCGAAGGACGCACTGACGAGTCGATGGTAAGCCGCATCTGGCAGGAAGTGGGAGACGCATGCGCCGATTTGGGCATCACCTTGTGCGGCGGGCATACGGAAATCACCTCGGGACTCGAGTTTCCGATTCTCTCGGGCCACATGCTGGGGGAAGTCTCGAAGGAGAATCTGATTCGCGGCGCCGACGCGCAAGCGGATGATTTTATTCTGGTTACACGTCCTGTACCCGTCGAGGGAACGGCGATCCTGGCGGATGCGAAATACGATTTCCTGAAAAGCATCATGGATGTCGAGATACTGGAGAATGCGAAAAAATATCTGGAATCTCCCGGGATCAGCGTGGTGGCGCAAGCTCTGGCGGCGGCCGGAACAGGCCATGTACACGCGATGCACGACCCGACCGAAGGCGGCTTGGCCACCGGCGTTTATGAAATGGCGGGGGCAGCGGGTCTGGGGGCCATCGTGGAGGAGAGCCGTATCCCCATATCCGTTGAGGGTGGAGAGATTTGTAAAGCGTTGGATATCAACCCCTTGGGCGTCATTACGTCGGGAGCGCTTTTGCTGGCGGTTCCGGCGGAAGGCGAAGAAACCGTTCGGGAAGCGCTCACGGCGACGGGCGCGATGGGCGTCCGCATCGGTAAATTCTGCTCGCCCGAATCGGGAGTGATGATCCGGCGCGACGAGAAGATTTTTCCGCTGCAACGCTTTGATTCCGATGAAATCTCAAGAGTGCTGTGAGGAAAAAATGAAACGAATCCTGGAGGGTGTGCTGCTCGATTTCGACGGCACGCTCACGAAACCCGCCTTCGACTGGCCCGCCATGAAAGAGGAGATGGGCTTGCTCGACGGGGATATATCCATTCTGGATTATCTCCCTACGCAATCCCCCGAACGCGCGCGCGAGATATCGGATATCCTTGAAAAACATGAGCTTAGAGCCGCCGACAAGGCCGAAGCCAACGACGGCGCGCATGATTTGCTCGCTTATTTGAGGACGAAAAGAATCCCCTTCGGGGTCGTGACGAACAACGCGGAGCGGCATGTCCTGAAAATGGTGAAAAAAATCAACGTCTCGTTCGAGGTTCTGATCACCCGGGATATCGGCTACTGGAAGCCGAACCCGAGGCCGATGCTGGCGGGCGCCGAGGCCATCGGCGTATCGCCTCCGAAATGCGTCGTCATCGGGGACGGGAAATACGACATGATGGCCGCCGAAGCAGCCGGAATGTTGTCTGTCCACCTGGCGGAGCGTTCCTCGATTCCCAGCGATTTGACCCTTCGCACCCTCCGAGAAGCGCCTGCCCTGCTCGATCAACTTCTTGATAAATAAAGACTTGGGGCACGCCCCGAAAGACATGCCCCATTTAGGAAGGAATCCGCCCAACTCGGGCGAATCATTCGGCGAGATGTCAGCGAATCAGTATCGGGGGATCCTTCAACTGACCACCGGGGAGAAAAGGCTCCTCTATTCAAGGCGCCCATTGAGGGCAAAAGGTTCACACTCCTATAAGAAGCATAAATCGTGCCAAAAGGAGAATTCTGCGCCAAAAATAAATCTTTTCCATAACTATATGTATTACAATGAGATATGGATCCTACCCAACGCGGAAATTTCCCAAAAACACCTTTCAGCCTCAGGGGTGCGGCATCACCCGTTGACGATTTTTCGGAAACCGGGGTTTTCCGTCTGACAAAATGTCAATCCGGGACTCGGGTAAGTCCCACGAAAAACCCTAAAGTGCTCATAACGAAAAAAGCCCCGCAACTCCCCGCATTTCCGCGCATTTGCCGTCATCACGGGAGCAGCGGGCCATGGCAGAATCCCCCTGCGTCCGGATTCCGCGGCGCCTTATGCCAAGAAAATAAATTTTCAGTTTTTTATCGAAAAACCCCGTCAATTTATCGATATTTATCGAATTTTACGGAAATTCCCCCGGTAGCGAACGAGCCGGTCGGCTTCACCATCATACCGGAATTCCCTGAATCCGCGCGGACGGGAAATGCGGGCAAATGCGGGTTGATTTCGAGCGAGACGCAAAGAATCTCGTCCGGATGCCGGGAGGGCGTGGTGAGCGCTTCGCCGCAAATGCGCGCCCTTAAGGACAAGCGCACCGAACCCCCAAGGAGCGACGCCCCGCTCGGGAGCGAGAGTCAGGCGTACTGCTTCAGATGTCGCGTGTGATTGCTAGATGAACCCGGCGACGGTGCCCTTCGCCGCGTCCAGGAAGCTGCCCGGGAAGATGCCCAGCAGCAGCGTCGCCACCACGAGCACCACCAGCGCGAAGAAGAGCGAGGGCGCGCTCGAGAAACTCATCACCTCCTGGCTCTCGCCCCGGTTCTCCATGTACATCACCATGATGATGCGCCCGTAGTAGTACATCGAGACCGCGCTCATCACGAGCCCGATGACGGCGAGCCAGTAGTACTCGTTCTGCACCGCCGCGGCGAACAGGTAGAGCTTGCCGACGAAGCCGGCCGTCGGCGGAATGCCGCCCAGCGAGAGCAGGAACACCACGAAGGCCATCCCCGCCCAGGGGTGCGCCTGCCCGATGCCCTTCCAGTCCTCGATGTTGTCGCCCCGGTAGCCGTCGCGGCACACGAGAATCAGCATGCCGAAGGCCCCCAGGTTCGTGAACAGATAGGCGAGCAGGTAAAACGCCACCGCGCTGATGCCGATGTCGGTGAACGTCACCTTGCCGTCCACGACGCTCATGGTGGCCACCACGCCCATCAGCACGTAGCCCGCGTGCCCGATGCTCGAATACGCCAGCATACGCTTGAGGCTCGTCTGGGCGATGGCCGCCACGTTCCCCCATACCAGCGTGAACGCCGTGAGCGCCCACAAGAGCGCGTTCCACCTGTCCGCCATGGCCGGAAGCGCCACGAAGAATATCCGCATCAGGGCGGCGACGGTCGCGAACTTGACCGCCACGGACATGAAGCCCGTAATCGGCGTCGGCGCGCCCGTGTAGGCGTCTGGCAGCCACATGTGGAACGGCGACAGCGCCAGCTTGAACCCGAAGCCCGCGACGAGAAGAATGAGGCCGAAAATCATCACCGGGTTCTGGGCGATGGCCGCACCCCCCGAGCCCGAGAACGCCGCCGCGATTCCGCGAATCGAGGTCGTCCCGGTGAACCCGTAGGTCAGCGCCATGCCGTAGAGCAGAACGCCCGAGGCGAAAGCGCCCATGAGGAAATACTTGAGGCCCGCCTCCCTGCTCAGGGGATCATGCCGCATGAACGCCACGAGCACGTAGATGCTGATGCTCATGGTCTCGAGTCCCAGGTAGATCGTAATCAGATCGTTGCCCGAGGCCATCACCAACATGCCGAACACCGAGAAGAGCAGCATGGCGTAGAGCTCGCCGTAGTTGATCTTCTCGACCTTGGCGTATTGGAGCAGCAACAGGATGGAGATGGCCGCACACAGCAGCACGCACACCTTCACGAACACGCTCAGGTTGTCGACGACGTAGAAATCGTTGAACGTCGTTCTCGCGCCCTCGCCCCATTGCCCGAAGGCGATGAGCCCCAGGATAACGACCCCCACGAACGCCACGACGCCCACGCGGGATTTGTTCTCTATCGACACGAACAGGTCGAGGATCAGAACCGCGCAGACGAGAATAGCCAGCCCTATCTCGGGTAGCGCCAGCGACAAGGCGATATCGGGAATCACCACTTCCATCAGAAAGACTCCATCAAATCAAGCGAAAACGCTATTTATTTCTCGAGCTTCGTCATTTTGCCGAGCACGGCCTTTTGCGGCGCCTCCGCCACGTTCACCATCTTCACGACTTTCTTCACGCTCGCCTCCATCCTCCCCAGGAACGGCTTGGGATACAGGCCGATCCAGAACATCAGGATGATCAGCGGCATCAGATAGAGAACCTCGCGCGCGTTGCAGTCGGTGAGCTTCTCGTTCTCGGGATTATCCAGGTTCCCGAAGAATACCCGCTGGAAGAGCCAGAGCATGTACGCCGCCCCCAGGACGATGCCGATGACGGCGAACGCGGCGTAGACGTAGCTCTTCTTGAACGCGCCGATGAGGATCAGGAACTCGCCCACGAAACCGTTCAACCCCGGTAGCCCGATGCTGCTCAGCATCGTGATGGCGAAGAGCACCGTATAGACGGGCACGACTTTCGAGAGGCCGCCGTAATCGGAGATGAGGCGCGTATGACGCCTCTCGTAAACGACGCCCACCAGAAGGAACAAGGCGCCCGTGCTGATTCCGTGGTTGATCATCTGAAGCTGTCCGCCGAGCACGCCCTGTTCGTTCAAGGCGAATATGCCCAGCATCACGAAGCCCAAGTGACTCACCGAGGAATATGCCACCAGTTTCTTGATGTCCGTTTGCGCCATCGCCACCAGCGCCCCGTAGATGATCCCGATGATGGAGAGAAGCACCATGAAGGGCACGAAAACCTGGCTCGCCTGGGGCAGCAGGGGCAGGGCGAAGCGCACGAATCCGTAGGTTCCCATTTTCAGCAGGATGCCCGCCAGGATCACGCTGCCCGCAGTGGGCGCTTCCACGTGCGCGTCCGGCAGCCAGGTGTGGAAGGGGAACATGGGGACCTTGATGGCGAAGCCGATGAAGAACGCCAGGAATATCCATATCTGGAGCGAAAGCGGTATCTTCGGCCCCACGCCGTAGAGCTCCACCAGGTCGAACGTAAGGGTTCCGGTGCCCATTTTCAGGTTGGCGAAGTAGAACGCCAGAATTCCCAACAGCATCAACACGCTGCCGAACAGCGTATAGAGGAAGAACTTGATCGCCGCGTAGAGCTTCCTCGGCCCGCCCCACACGCCGATGAGGAAGTACATCGGCACCAGGGTGACCTCGAAGAACACGTAGAAAAGGAAGATGTCGAGCGCGATGAAGGTGCCCAGCATACCGGTCGCCAGCAGGAGGAGGCAGACGTAGTATTCCTTTTCGCGCTCCTCGATGGCGGTGAACGAGCACACGACCCCCACGATCATCGTGAGCGTCGTGAGCAGGACGAGCAGTACGCTGATCCCGTCGATGCCGACGAAATAGCTCACCCCGATGGTGGGTATCCAGCTCACCTTCTCCACGAACTGGAATCCGGCTTCGGACTGATCGAAATTGAACCAGAGGGGGAGCGAAATCAGGAAGTCCAAGACCGCCACCGCCGTGGCGAAACCCTTGATGGCTTTCGTCTGCTCTTTCTTCATGAAGAGCATGATAATCACCGCCCCGACCGCGGGCAGGAAGGTGATCAGCGTAAGAAGCGGCATGTTACTCATAGTTCCTCCAAAACCTCATCGCATCAGCGGAAAAGGTAGGCGCTCAGCATCACGAAGATGCCCAACAGCATCACGAATAGATAATTCTGAACCATTCCGGATTGCAGGTATTTGAATACCTGGGAGAAAAAGCGGATGAAGCTCGCCGTGCCGTTCACCGCGCCGTCCACCGTCCGAAGGTCGAAAATGCCCGAGAAGCGGCTCGACACGACGGTGATGAGCGAACTGCCGTTCACCGCCCCGTCCACCACCTTCGCATCGAAGGTCCACAAGCCGCGCATGAGCTTGTAAACCGGCTCGACGATGCAGGTCTGGTAAATCTCGTCGATATAGTATTTGCCGAGAAGCAGGTAATAAATGCCCGGCATGCTCCGGTACAGGCGCCGCGGCGCCTCCGTGTCCTTGACGTACATGTACCACGCCAGGGCGATGCCGCCCACGGCGACGACGATGGCCAATATGATCAGCAACACCACCGCCGGCCCGCTGTGCCCGCCGCCGGCGGCGGCGTTCATCAGGTGCACGCCCTGGTCCATGGCCTGGCCGCCCGCCGGCACCTTCGCCAGCGAGGGCGCCAGGAAGCGGTGTATCCAGCCGGCCTCGGGCGGGAAGCCCGGAATCACGCCGCCGATGACGCTCAGGACCGCCAGGATGATGAGCGGAACCGTCATCGTGGCGGGCGATTCGTGTATGTGTTCGCGGGCGTGATGGTCGACGCGCATCTCGCCGTGAAACGTCATGAAGATGAGCCGGAACATGTAGAAGGCAGTCATGAAGGCCGCGACGGTGCCCATGATCCAGACCGTGTAGTGCCCCGTGAAGAAGGCGTTCGCCAGAATCTCGTCCTTGCTCCAGAAGCCCGCCAGCGGCGGCACGCCCGCGATGGCGATGGCGCCTATCAGGAACGTCCAGTACGTCACGGGCATCTTGTCCTTCAAGCCGCCCATGTAGCGCATGTCCTGTTGCTGCTCTTCCGGCGCATGGTGAAGCGCGTGGATGACGCTGCCGCTGCCCAGAAAGAGCAGGCCCTTGAAGAAGGCGTGGGTCATCAGGTGGAAGATGCCGGCCGCGAAGGCGCCCACGCCCAGCGCCATGAACATGAAGCCGAGCTGGCTCACCGTGCTGTAGGCGAGCACGCGCTTGATGTCGTTCTGCACCAGGCCGATGCTCGCGGCGAACAGGCCCGTGAGCGCGCCGACGATGGCGATGACGCTCATCGCGTCCGGCCCCATGACGTAGATGGGGCTCGTGCGCGCGACCATGTAGACGCCCGCCGTCACCATGGTGGCGGCGTGGATGAGGGCGCTTACCGGGGTTGGGCCTTCCATGGCGTCGGGCAGCCAGACGTAGAGCGGAATCTGCGCGCTCTTGCCGACGGCGCCGACGAACAGTAGAAGCCCGACGGCCGATGCCGCCGCCGCGCTCATCTCGGGCGCCCCCTTGAACACTTCGGTGTAGGTGAGGCTGCCCGTCAGCGTCCAGATGAGGAACATGCCGAGCAGAAAGCCAGCGTCGCCGATGCGGTTGACGATGAACGCCTTCTTGCCCGCGTCGGACGCGGATTGCTTCTCGTACCAGAACCCGATGAGCAGGTAGCTGCAAAGGCCCACGCCCTCCCAGCCGACGAACATGACGAGATAGTTGTCCCCCAGCACCAGCAGGAACATCGAGAGCATGAACAGGTTGAGCCAGGTGAAAAAGCGCGGATAGCCCGGGTCGCCGTGCATGTAGCCCACGGCGTAGACGTGCACCAGAAAGCCCACGCCCGCCACCACGAGCAGCATGATGGTGCTGAGCGGGTCGATAAGGAAGCTCATCGAGGCGCTGAAGCTCCCCGCCTCCACCCACGTCCATAAATGCACGGTGTGGCTGCCGCCCGCGCCGAAGATCATCTCCAAAGCGATGCCCAGCACCACGAGCAGCGACAAGCCCGCCATGACGGAAGCGATGGGGCCCGCCCTCTCGCCCACGTGCCTTCCGAACAATCCGTTGATCAGAACCCCGATCACCGGAAAAACGGGAATGAGCCAAGCCAGTTCGATCATGATTCCCCTACCACTTCAAAAGGTTGACTTCGTCCACGTTGACCATCGTGCGGTCGCGGTTGAGCGCGATGAGAATCGCAAGTCCCACGGCCGCCTCGCACGCCGCCACGGTGATGACGAAGATGGCGAACACCTGGCCCGTCATGTCCGCCAGGTGGCGCGAGAATCCCACGAAGGTCACGTTCACGGCGTTGAGCATCAACTCGATGGACAACAGGATGATGATGGCGTTGCGCCGCATCAGAACGCCCATCGCGCCGATGAGGAACAATATGGCGCCCAGGATAAGAAAATGAGTCATCGGTATCATCGCGGGTACTCTCTCCCCTCTATCTCTCTATCGTGCGCTTCGCAAGAACGATGGCGCCGATCATCGCGGCCAGCAGGAGGATGGAGGCCACCTCGAAGGGGAACAGGAATTTCGTGTACAGGACCGCGCCCAGCGCCTCGACGTTGCCCGGCGTGGCGCCCAGCGACCATTCCCACTGCTTTGCCGCCGGGAACTCCACACCCTTCAGTACGGCCCATATCTCCAGACCCAGCAAAACGGCCGCTACGAACACCACGACGCCCTGGCGGTGCCACTGCCGCATCCGAACGGCCACCTCCACGTTCATCAGCATGATCGAGAACAGGTAGAGCACCATGATGCCACCCGCGTAGAGCAGAATCTGCACCGCCGCCAGGAACTCCGCCCCCGCCAGAACGAAGATGCCCGCGAGGAAGAAGAACGTCAGCACCAGCAACAAGGCCGCGTGAATCACGTTCGCGCGCGTGATCATCAGCAAGGAGGTGATGATCATCCCGCCCGAGAACATATAGAAGAAATATAGCTCCACTCTGCGTCTCTCCCGCGAGTTACAAGAACAGGTACTTCAGGAATCCGGTCAGGAAAATGTTGAGCATCACGAGCGGGAACATGAACTTCCAGCCCACGCGCATCAACTGATCGTAGCGGTAGCGCGGCAGCGTCGCCCGCAGCCATATGAACACGAACATGAACACGGAGAGCTTCAGGACGTACCAGACGAAGCCGGGAAGCGGAATGAAATCCGGCCCCTCCCAGCCGCCGAAGAACAGCACGATGCCCACCGTCGATACGACAAACATGTTGGCGTATTCCGCCAGGAAGAAGAACGCGAACTTCATGCCGCTGTATTCGGTATGAAAGCCCGCCACCAGTTCGGTTTCCGCCTCGGGCAGGTCGAAGGGCGCGCGGTTCGTCTCCGCCATCGCCGCGATGAAGAATACGATGAACGCGATGGGCTGATAAAACACGAACCAAACGTCGCTCTGCGCGTGCACGATCTCCTGCAAGTTCATGGAACCCGCGAGCATCAGCGGCCCGATGACGGAGAAGCCCAGGAAAATCTCGTAGCTCAGCATCTGCGCCGCGCTCCTGAGCGCGCCCAGAAGCGAGTACTTACTGTTCGAGGCCCAGCCCGCCATGACGATGCCGAATACGCCGAGCGAACTGATCGCCAGGATGAAGAACAGCCCGATGTTGATTTGCGTGATGTAGAACGTCGCGCTGAAGGGCAGCACCGCGTAGACGACGAAGGCGGGCACCAGCACCATCACGGGCGCCAGCACGAACACGATGCGGTCCGCCTTGTCGGGTATGATGTCTTCTTTCAGGAACAGCTTCAGCCCGTCCGCTATCGGCTGGAGAAGCCCGTGCCATCCCACGCGCATCGGCCCCAGGCGCATCTGCGCGTGGGCGATCACCTTCCGCTCGACGTAGATCGTATACGCCACCACGAGCTGCACGACGTTCAGCACGATGAATATCTTTATCGCGGCGACCGCGATTTCAAGCGCCATGTCCAACGAACTGCTCCTTACCGATCACACTCGCCCAAAACGATGTCGATGCTTCCGATGATGGCCACCACGTCCGCGACCAGCTGCCCGACGCACAGCTTCTTCAGACCGCCCAGGTTGATGAACGAGGGCGGGCGGATGCGGACGCGATAGGGCGTCGTCGTCCCATCGCTCACGATGTAAAAGCCGAACTCGCCCTTGGGGTTCTCGATGCTGTGGTATATCTCGCCCTCGGGGGGCTTGATGGTCCGGGGCGTCTTGCAGGTCACCGGCCCGCCGGGAAGCTGCTCCAGGCACTGCTGGATGATACGGGTGCTCTGGCGCAACTCCTCGATGCGCACCAGATAGCGATCGTAGATGTCGCCGTTCTCGCCGACGGGCACGACGAAATCGAGATAGGGATACGCCGCGTAGGGCTTGGCCCGCCTTAGATCCCAACTCACGCCGCTGCCCCGGATGATCGGCCCCGTGAGGCCCAGATCCATCGCATCCTCGGCCGAGATGATGCCCACGTCGCGCGTTCTCTGCAGCCAGATGCGGTTGTTGGTAAGCAGCGTCTCGTAGTCGTCGATGCGGCTCGGGAAGATGTCGATGAACTCCTGGGTGAGCTGCAGGAACTTGTCCGGCACGTCCTCGTGCAGACCGCCGAGACGGAAGGCGTTCACCGTCAGGCGGCCGCCGAAGGCGGTCTCGAAGAGATCGAGCACCATCTCGCGCTCTCTGAAGCACCACAGGAACACCGTCATCGCGCCGATGTCGAGCGCGTGCGTGGCGAGCCAGAGCAGATGGCTGGCGATGCGGGAGAGCTCCCCCACCATCGAGCGGATGTACTGCGCCCGCATGGGGATCTCCCAGTCGAAGAATTTCTCCACCGCCGTGACCCACGCGAGGTTGTTCGAGGGCGCCGCGATGTAGTCGAGGCGGTCCGTATAGGGGATGAACATCGTGTAGGTGATGTTCTCGCCGATCTTCTCGGTGCCGCGGTGGAGGTAGCCGATGTCGCAGTCGAGATCGTTCACCGTCTCGCCGTCGAGCTTCAGGATGACCCGGAGCACGCCATGCGTGCTCGGGTGCTGGGGACCCATGTTGATAACGAGTTCCTCGGTCCCGTGCACGGTGCTCTGCTGCTCGATGCGAGACACGTTCGCTACGCCGACCATTTCCTCATTCCCTCAAAAGGCAAGCCGCTTCAGTCGCCGATTTCCTTGCGCGTCGGCTTGGTGTAAATCCGCTCTCCCCTGCCCTCGAGCGGATAGTCCTTCCGCATCGGGTGGCTGCCCCAGTTGTCGGGCAGAAGAATCCGCCTGAGATCCGGATGGTCCTCGAATTCGATACCGAACAAATCGTATACCTCGCGCTCCATCCAGTCCGCGCTGGTCCATATACCCGAAACCGTGGGCACCGCCTGGCCTTCCTTGATCCGAACCTTGAGACGCAGCCTGCGGTTATGCTCGATGCTGTAGAGGTGATAGAGCATCTCGAAGGGATTCTCGGCCTCGGGGTAGTGCGCCGCCGTCAAATCGGTGAGGAGCTTGAAGAGCGAATCGCCGTGATCGCGCAGATGCGTGGCGACGGCGACGAGCGAATCGACGCCCAGGACGAACGTCGTCTCGTCCTCATGGTCCTCATAGGCGCTCTGCTCCAGGACGGCGCCCGGAAACGCCGATTCCACCACTTCCTTCAAGTCCTCGCCGGGCGGGGTCTTCACCTCTTCGGCGGTCTCGCCGGAATCCGGCGCGCCGTTCGTTTCTTCGCTGTTTTCCACCACTTCGTCGGGCATCTTCTTCCCTTGTGCGCCGCAGGCTCTTACCGGCGGATGTATTTTTCCTGTTCTATTTTTTTCTGAAGCTGCATGACGCCCCACATCAAGGATTCGGGCCTGGGCGGGCAACCCGGGACGTAGACGTCCACCGGGATGATTTCATCCACTCCCTGCATCACCGCATAGTTCGCGTACGGGCCGCCGCAGGTGGCGCAGTTGCCCATCGCGATAACCCAGCGCGGCTCGGGCATCTGGTCGTAGACCTTGCGAATCGCGTCCCCCATCTTGTGGGTGACGGTGCCCGCCACGATGATCACGTCGGACTGGCGCGGCGTGGCCCGGAAGATCACGCCGAAGCGGTCGAAATCGTAGCGCGCCGCACCCGAGGCCATCATCTCGATGGCGCAGCACGCCAGGCCGAAGGTCATCGGCCAGAGCGCGCTCTTTCTCGCCCAGGCGACCAGGCTGTCGACCTTCGACGTGATGAAGTTGTCGCTGAATTTGCCCTCGACTATGCCCACTCCAACGCTCCTTTTCGCCAAGCGTAGAAATAACCCACCAACAGGATGGCGATGAACAGCATCATCTCGATGAATCCGAACAGCCCGAGGGCGTCATATTGCACCGCCCAGGGGAAGAGGAACAAGGCTTCCACGTCGAAAAGCAGGAACAGTATGCCCAGCAGGTAGAACCGGATGGAGAAGCGCTCGTGCGCCTCCATCAGCGGGGGCATGCCGCACTCATACGGGGAGTTCTTCTCGGGGTCCGGGTTGTGCGGACGCACGATGAGCGCGAAGATCAGAATGCTCGCGGCGAGTGCGAACGCCATGAGCGTGACCAGGAATATGGGGATGTAGGGATTGATGGCCTGATAATCCCTGAAAAATGCGCCGACAACTTCCATCGCATCCATGCTAGGCCCCCACTAAAACGCGAACCGCCAGGGGGTGATGAAAAATGCGCCGCCCGCATCGTTGCCGCAAGGCGGTCATTCCCCTCGAAAACCCCTGGAACAAATGCCTGAAATCGAGCGAACCGCCAAACTTATATCATGGCGGCAACCGAAAAACCAACCCCTGAGGTCAATTAAAAAAGACTGTGGAGCGATGGGCGAAATCGAGCACCGAGGAGGGGAAAATCCCCAGTTGCAGGGTGCTCGCGACGGCGAGCACGAGCGCCGCGACGGCGTAGGACCAGCCCGGATGCGGAGCGCTGCTCATGGCTCCACCCTCCGGTTCGCGCATGTACATCACCACGACGAGGCGCAGGTAATAATACACGGCCACCACGCTGTTGAGCACCGCGATCACGGTCAGCCAGACGTAGCCGCCGTTCAGCGCCGCGCTGAACACATGGAATTTCGCCACGAAACCCCCGGTGGGCGGCAGTCCCGAGAGCGACACCATGAACACGGCCATCGCCGCCGCGAGACCCGGCCGGAAAGAAGCCAGCCCCGCGAGGTTGTCGAGCTTCGTGCCGCCGTCCTCGCGCATGTTCGAGATGAGGATGAGCACGCAGAAAGCGCCCATGTTCATGAAAACGTAGACGAGCATGTAATAGAGAAACCCGCTCGTGGCCAGCTCCACGCTCGATCGCGAGGCCACGAGCGCGACCATGAGATAGCCGGCGTGAGCGATGCTGGAATAGGCGAGCATCCGCTTCACGCAGGTCTGCCAGATGGCGACGAGGTTCGCCAGGCTCATCGTGAGGACGGCCATCACCCACAAGACCGTATCGAGACTCCCGCCCGCGTCGCCCGCGGAGAGAAACACCCGGAAGAACGCGGCGAAGGCCGCCGCCTTGGGACCCACGGACATGAACGCCGTGACCGCGGTGGGCGCACCCTCGTAAACGTCGGGCGTCCACATGTAGAACGGCGCTGCGGCCACCTTGAAGCCCAGGCCCACCACCATGAAGCCCAGGCCCATCAGGAAGGCGGCCCCTCGCGAGGCGGGGTTCTCGTGAAGCCGCGTCGCGATTTCGATCAGGTCGACCGAGCCGGTGGCGCCGTATATGAGCGCCATGCCGTAGAGCAGAAAACCCGAGGCGAACGAACCGAGCAGGAAGTATTTGAGCGACGCCTCGTTGCCCTCGGGGCGCGAGCGCAGATACCCCGCCAGGACGTAGAGCGACAGGGAGAACACCTCGAGGCCCACGAATATCATCAGGAGGTTCCGCGTCGCCGCCATGAGCATCATGCCCGAAGTCGCGAAGAGGATGAGGCCGTAGTATTCGCCCGCGGGCGTTTCGTCCAGCTCCCGCTGGGCCGCGGCGATGAGCACCGCGAAAATGCTCGCGAACAGGATGACGACGTAGAGGAACTGCGTGAACCCGTCGAAGAGGTACATGCCGCCGAACGAGGCGGCCAGACCCGGCAGCGCGCGCGCGCCGAGCGTCACGCCCAGGGCGGCGGCCAGCGTCACCAGCGTGATGATGACGATGACGGAACGCTCCCCCTTGGCGAGAAAGGCGTCCCACATCAACACCAGCACCGCGCCGCACACCGGCAGGATCACCGGCAGCAGGTATCCCCAATGGATGGTGGGATGAACGATATCCAAAGCTATTTCACCTCGACTCTTTGCGCATAGGCGAGCGCGTTCTTTTGCAATTTCAGATCAGGCGCCTTCTCCACGCGCAGCACCCGGCGGTTCACCTGCGAGAGCCAGGCCTCGGCCGAGGGCTCGATGCGGTTGAACAAGGGCTTGGGATACAGCCCGATCCAGAACATCAGCGCCACCATGGGCAGCATGACGAGCCACTCGCGCCTGTTCATGTCGGCGAGCCCCAGGTTCGCCCGCACGCTCACCTCGCCGAACAGGACGCGCTGCAGCATCCAGAGCATGTAGACGGCAGAGAGCACCACGCCGGTGGCCGCGATGACAGCGAACCAGGCGTTGCGCTCGAACGCGCCCAAGAGAATCGTGAACTCGCCCACGAAGCCGTTCAGCCCCGGAAGTCCGATGCTGCTGAGTGCGGTGATGATGAAAAACGTCGAAAAGACGGGCATCACCCGCAGAAGCCCGCCGAATTCATCGATCTGCCTCGTGTGCCGCCTCGAATAGATGAAGCCCACGATCAGGAAGAGCGCCCCGCTGCTGATGCCGTGGTTCACCATCTGGATGACGCTCCCCGAGGCGCCCAGCAGGTTGAAGGAGAAAAGCCCCAGCATCACGAAGCCCAAATGGCTCACCGAGGAGTAGGCCACCAGCTTTTTCACGTCGGTCTGCACCATGGCCATGAGCGCGCCGTAGATGATCCCCACCAGCGCCAGGCATATGATGAGGAACGCGAACTCGCGCGCCGCCGTCGGGAACAGCGGCATCGCCAGCCGCATGAAGCCGTAGGTGCCCATCTTCAGGAGCACGCCGGCGAGGATGACGCTCCCCGCCGTGGGCGCTTCCACGTGGGCGTCGGGCAGCCAGGTGTGGAACGGGAAAATCGGCACCTTGATGGCGAAGGAGATGGCGAACGCGGCGAACAGCCACGGCTGGAGGGCGGCGTCCACGGGTTCGCGGAAATGCGCGAGGATGTCGAACGTGCCGACTCCGCTCGCGAAGTACAGCCAGATGATCGCCACGAGCATCAGCACGCTCCCGGCCATGGTGTAGAGGAAGAACTTGACGGCCGCATATATACGCCTGCCCCCGCCCCAGACCCCGATGATGAGGTACATCGGAATCAGCATCCCTTCCCAGAAGACGTAGAACAGGAAGAAATCGAGTGCAAAGAACACGCCGAGCATCCCCGTCTCCAGGAACAGCAGGGACATGTAGTAGAGCCGCGTCTTCTTGCGCACGTCGTCGAAGGAGAAGAGGATCGCGACCGGCGTCAGGATGGTGGTCAGCATCACGAGCAGCAGGCTGATGCCGTCCACGCCCACCTTGTAGGAAATCCCGAACCTCGGGATCCAGGCCGCTTCCTCGACGAACTGCATGCCCGCGTAATCGGGCCGGAAACCCAGGTACATCACCGCCGAGAGGGCGAACGTGACCAGGGAGGCCGCTAGCGCGAACGCGCGGACGCCGCCGTCTCTTCCCTCGCCCTCGCGCAGGAGAAGGAGCAGCAGTCCCCCCAGCATGGGCAAAAACAGTATCGAGGTGATTATTCCAGGCACTCGCCCCTCACGCTCCTCAAAGAATCGAAAGAATCATCAGCGCGCCGTGAGATACAGCAGGATCACCAGCGCGCCGACCAGCATCGAAACGGCGTAGCTCTTCACGTAGCCCGTCTGGAGGCGCCTCAGGACGCCGCCCAGGGATCTCACGAAAAAGCCCGCCCCGTTCACGGCCGCGTCCACCAGGCCGTCCTCGAACGCTCTCCAGCACCAGATAGACGCCCGCTTCACCGGCTGAATGATGCAGGCGTCGTATATCTCGTCCACGTAATACTTGTTCACCAAAAGCCGGTGGACCCCCGGCCAGAGCTCCGCGTACGCGCTGCCGCCGCCGCTCTTGAGCACATAGAGATTGTAGGCCGCGTAAATGCCGATGAAGGCGACGGCGAGCGAGAAGACCATCATCAGTATCTCGAACACCACCTCGTGGTGCGCCTCCACGGGACCGCCGAAAGCGGGCGCCAGGAAATCGCCGAATACGTTCGCACCCGTGATGACGGGAATCCCCACCCAGCCGCCGACGATCGAGAGCGCCGCCAGCGCCTGAAGCGGAAGCGTCATGTTCGCGGGAGATTCATGGACTTTCTGCTGCTCCTCCAGGCTCAGATTGCAGACGCCGAAGAACACCCGGAACAAGAGCCTGAACATGTAGAACGCCGTCATCAGCGCGCCCGCCGCGCCCGCGAGCCACAGGAGAATGCCGCCGCGCTCGGCCGTCATGGCCGAGTAGAGAATGGCGTCCTTGCTGAAAAAACCGGCGAAGGGGAATACGCCCGCGATGGCCAGTGCGCCGATCATGAAGGTGTTGCTCGTTCGCGGAAGGGCCGCGTGGAGGCCGCCCATCCTGCGGATGTCCTGCTCGCCGTCGAGCGCGTGAATCACGCTGCCCGCGCCCAGGAACAGGAGCGCCTTGAAGAACGCATGGGTCATCAGGTGGAAGATCGCCGCGGAGAACGCCCCCACGCCGCATGCGAGGAACATGTAGCCGAGTTGGCTCACCGTGCTGTAGGCGAGCACCTTCTTGATGTCGGTCTGAACCAGGGCGATGGTCGCGGCCATCAACAGCGTGAGCGCGCCGACGACGGCCACCACCAGCATCGCCGTAGCAGACAACTCGAAGAGTACGTGCGCTCTCGCCACCATGTAGACGCCCGCCGTCACCATGGTGGCCGCGTGAATCAGGGCGCTGACCGGGGTGGGGCCTTCCATCGCGTCGGGCAGCCAGACGTAAAGCGGAATCTGCGCGCTCTTGCCCGTGGCGCCCGCGAAGAGCAGCAGGCAGATTATCGTCGCCGCAGCGCTCTCGGGGCCGAGCAACTGGGGAGCCTTCGAGAACACGGTCGAGAAATCCAGCGAGCCCACGACGCTGTAGATGTAGAAAAGCGCTATCAGGAAGCAGAAATCACCCACCCGGTTCACGATGAAGGCCTTCTTGCCGGCCTCGGCCGCCGCCTTGCGCTCGTACCAGAAGCCGATGAGCAGGTAGCTGCAAAGACCCACCGCCTCCCAGCCCACGAACATGACCACGAAGTTGTCGCCCAGAACGAGCGTGAGCATCGAGAGCGAGAAGAGGTTCAGGTAGATGAAATAGCGCACCACGCCGCGGTCGCCGTGCATGTAGCCCATCGAGTAGAGGTGGATGAGCGTCCCGACGCCGGTGACGACGAGCGCCATGACGACGGAGAGCGGATCCAGCGAGAAGCTCGCCTTGACCTCGAAGGCGCCCACGGGAATCCACTCGAACAAGACGGCGCGGATGAGCCGCCCGTTCTCGGGCATCGCCAAAAGGCGGAGCCAGCCCACGACCGACGCCGCGAAAGCGAGCGCCATCGCCAGCGTCGCGACCCAGCCGGCGAACTTCTCCCCGCGCTTCCAGCCGAAGATCAGGTTCACCAGCACGCCGATGAGAGGGAACAGCAATATGAGCGTCAGACTATCCATGATTCCTTAACTCTATAGCTTCAGAAGATTGATTTCGTCCAGATCGGTGGATTCGCGGTTTCTGTAGATCAGCACCACGATGGCCAGGCCGATGGCGGCTTCCGCCGCGGCCACCGCCATCACGAAAAACACGATCATCTGGCCCGCCATCGAATCGAGATACCGGCCATAGGCCACGAACGCCAGGTTCGCCCCGTTCATCATCAACTCGATGCACAAGATGACGACGATGGCGTTTCTGCGCACCACGACGCCCACGACGCCCAGGGAAAAGAGAACCGCGCTCAGAATCAGGTAATGCTCAAGCGGCGCCACGCCCCATCCCTCCTAGCGGCTTCGCCTGCGCGCCAGCACCACGGCGCCGACGATGCCCACGAACAACAATACGCCCATCGCCTGAAACGGCAGGACGTAATCCGTCAACAATAGATTTCCGATAATCTGCGTGTTACCCAGTTCGCTCACCCGCTCGGGCGGGAAGCTTCCCCTCTTTCCCGTCATGAGAGAGGTCGAGAGGAATATCTTGAGCAGCACGCTGAAGACGGCGAGCCCCGCGATGGCGCCCAGCAGCTTCTGGCCGGGCAGGCGCAACTCCCGCTTCTCCTCCCTCCCCAAGTTGATCAGCATCACCACGAACAGGAAGAGCATCATGATCGCGCTGGCGTAGATGATCACCTGAACGATGGCGACGAACTGCGCGTGAAGGGAGAGATACAGCCCCGCGAGACCCAGGAAGGTCAGGATCAGGGCGAGTACGCTGTAGAGCGGGCTGGGGAACGCGACGACGGCTATCGCGCCCACCGTCGTCACCACCGCCAGGAAATAAAAAAACAGGGAACTGGCCACTACCGCCCTTCCTCCAGCGGGCGGGCGCCCGCTTCAAATCGAACCCTAGACATACGTGAGCAGGTTTTTCTCGTCATAGCGGGCATGAAGCTCCGGATGATCCTCGGTGCGCTCCACGAGCAAATCGCCCTTCTCGTAGAGGAACTTGCCGCGATCGTCCTGGCAGAATTCATACTCGTTGCCCAGCACGACCGCGCCGACCGGGCAGGCTTCTTCGCAGTATCCGCAGAATATGCAGCGAAGCTCGTTGATCTCGTAAATGCTGGCGTAGCGCTCGCCCTTGGAAGTGGGCGCCTCGGGGTCGTTCTCCTCCGATTCCACATAAATGCAATCTACGGGACAGGCCGCCGAGCAGAGCTTGCACCCCACGCAGCGCTCCAGGCCGTCCTCCCAGCGCAGCAGCTTGTGGAGGCCGCGGTAGCCAACGGGCATCTCCTCTTTGACGTCGGGGTATTGCACGGTCACGCGGTTTTTGAAGGAATGCTTGAGCGTCAGCCACAACCCCTTGCAAATCTCGCCTAACATGGAACCTCCCCCCTTGAGCGGCCCGCTAGCCGATGAAAACGACGGCGCCGGCCGTGAGTATCACGTTCAGGATGGACAGCGGCAGAAGCACCTTCCATCCGAAGCCCATCAGTTGGTCATAGCGCAGGCGCGGCGTGGAGGCGCGCAGCCACATGAAGAAGAACATGAACGCCAGCACCTTGATCAGGAACCAGACGACGGGCGGCAGCAGCGGCCCGCGCCATCCGCCGAGGAAAAAAGTCGCCCCCACCGCCGAGAGCGTGATCATGCTGCAGTACTCGGCGATGGAGTAAACCGCAAAGTGCATGCTGCTGTATTCGGTATGGAATCCGCCCGTGAGTTCGCTCTCGGCTTCGGGCAAATCGAACGGCGCCCGGTTCGTCTCCGCCAGCATGCAGACGACGAAGAGCAGAAAACCCAGGGGCTGCAACACGATGTAGGGCATCCCGGCCTGGCCCTCGACGATTCCCTTCAGGCTCAGGGTGCCCGCGATCATGACCACGCCCAGAAGCGACATGCCGAGCGAGAGTTCGTAGCTGATGAGCTGCGCGGCGGAGCGAAGCCCGCCGATGAGCGGGTACTTGCTGTTCGACGCCCATGAGCCGAGCACGATGCCGTACACTCCGATGCCCGCCATGGCGAAGATGTAGAGGATGCCGACGTTGATGTCGGCCAGCACCAGGTCCACCTTCTGGCCGAGCACGGTCACCGAATCGCCGAAGGGCACCACGGCGAAGGCGGCCAGCGCCGGAATGAGCGTGACGGCGGGCGCGAGGACGTAAATCACCTTGTCCGCCTGGGCGGGAATGATGGTCTCCTTGAACATGAGCTTGATGCCGTCGGCGATGGGCTGCAACAGCCCCGACGGACCCACGCGGTTGGGTCCCACCCGCACCTGTATGAGCGCGAACACGCGCCGCTCCATCCAAGTCATGTAGGCGGCGAGCAGCAAAAGCCCGCCGAAGCCCACGAGCACTTTCCCGAGAATGATGAGCAGCGTAACCATCTATGCGCCCACCTCCTGGGGTTTCTCCGCTCTGCGGACCCGAATCTCCACCCCCTGGCGGCCCGGCGCGCCGCCGGTGTTGAGCGCCGAGCCTCCATGCGCGCGCAAATAACCCTCAGGTGCAAAGGCGACGCCCACGGGCGCGTTCTTCTCGACGTGCGCGGGGAGCCGGACGGCCCCGCCGCCCACTTCGAATTCCACGAGTTCGCCGTCCCGGACGCCGAGGCTTTCCGCATCGCTCGGCGAGAGCGCGAGCGCGGCTTCCGGCATGTCGGCCAGATGATAGGCAGAGGCCGCATAGGCCCCCGAGAGCCACAAGACGGGCGTCAACAGCATCCTGAGACCCGGCTCCTGCGCCTCTTTCTCCGGAATCTGCGCGATCTGGTAGGCGCGCCGCCCTTCTCTCCTCAAATGCAGACCCTCATCGGGAATACGGCCGAAGGCGTCCGCGTAATCGGCGACCAGCGAGCGCGCCTGAATCCGGATTTTATCCAGCGAGTTCGCCCGCATGGGCCGCTCCATCGCCTTGGCGATATCGGCGAAGGCCCGCCAGGCTTCGGGAACCATCTTGTCGATCATCGGCTTGAGCGCGCGCGGGAGAGACTGCGCCCTGCGCTCCAGGTTCGTGACGCTGCCCGTTTCTTCATACAGCGTGGGTGCGGGAATCACGACGTCCGCGTACTCTGCGCTCGCGTTCAAATGAGATGTCTGCAGGACGACGAAATCGGCCTTCTCCAGCGCCTCTCTCGCCCGCGCGCCGTCTGGATGCTCGGCTACGGGGTCGCAGCCCAGAATGTAGAGTCCTTTCACTTCACCGCTCCCGAGGCCGTCGAGTATGCCATCCGCGTCCTTACCGGCCTGCGCGCCGGGCGGCCTTCCCCACGCCTCCCCGCAGGCGGCGCGGGCATCTTCATCCGACAAATCGCCGCCGGGAAGTGCTTTGGGGTGCAGGCCCATGTCGATTGCGCCTTGCAGGTTCGGCGCGCCGGCGGCGAAGAGCACGTTGGCGCGGAGCAGGAGTCCCAGATTGACCGCTTCCGATACGGCGACCTTCCCCGTCTCCCCGGGTCCTGAGAGGATGCTCACGGGGCCGTCCGCCGCCAGGATCGCCCGGGCGGCGGCCATGAGGTCACCGGACGACACGTCCGCCTCTTCGCACAGGGATTCCAAGTCGGCGGAACCCAGGAGCGCGGCGTAGTCTTCCGCGTTGTCTCCCTCGGGTCTCGCGCCGCCGTCGGCGAGGCAGGCCGCAAGCGCGCGCAGCGTTCGCGAGATGCCGCCCAGCACCGGCACCAGATGATGCACCCGGCCCTGAACGCGCAGGTCGATGCGCCTTTGGTTCACGTTGACGACCACCGCGCCCGCGCGGTGCGCCTTTCTGATCTGAAGCGCGAGGATGGGATGCTGCGTGAACGGGTCGCTGCCCACGATGATGACGGCCTTCGAACGCCCCAACTCCTCGATGGAGCCTGCGCCGCCCACGCCGCCCAAAGCGGCGCGCTGCAAGTCCGTCTGCACGATGTCGCGCGGATGAATCCGGCTGTCGATATGATTAGTTCCCAGGACGGAGCGCATGAAGGCGCCGAACTGATAGGCCGTCTCGTTCGTGGAAGAGGCCCCGCCCAGACCGGCGACCCCGCCGCCGCCCGACTGTTCCATAACCGCGCCGAAGCCCCTCGCCGCCTCGCCGACCGCCTCCGCCCAGCCGACGGGCGTCAGTTCGCCGTCTTTTCTGATCATCGGCTGGGTGATGCGTCCCTCGCCGTGCGCCCCGCTCCAGCCGTAGCGCGCGACGTCGCAAATCCAGGTGTCGTTCACCCTTT
This sequence comes from bacterium, assembly GCA_022828125.1. Taxonomy (GTDB): domain Bacteria; phylum UBA8248; class UBA8248; order UBA8248; family UBA8248; genus Bin107. Next base: position 71,831 of record JAJEJD010000016.1, read on the forward strand.
CGTTCTCCGCCGCCGTCACGCGCTTTATTTCGCCGTCCTTCGTCCAGACGCCCTGGCGGCAGCCCACGCTGCAAAGCGTGCAGGGACCTTGCGTTTCCTCCATCTCCCACACGCGCGCGGTGAAGCGGTATTTGTTGTCCGTGAGCGCGCCGACGGGGCAGATGTCGATGACGTTGCCCGAGACGACGCTCGTCAGGGCCAGGTCCTCATAGACGCCCACTTCGGTGCGGTCGCCGCGCTGCGCCCAGCCGAACTCCGCTCCGCCGTCTATCTCCTCGGTGAAGCGGATGCACCGGGTGCAGTGCACGCAGCGGTTCATCTCCGGCTTGATGAAAGCGCTGATCTCCTTGCTCGGATAAATGCGCCGGAACTCGTGCGTCCTGCTGATCGCCTTGCCGTAGGCCATGGTCTGATCCTGCAAGGGACACTCGCCGCCTTGATCGCACACCGGGCAATCGAGGGGGTGGTTCTTGAGCAGGAATTCGAACACCCCCTCCTGCGCCTCGATGACGCGAGGCGTCACGGAACTGATCACCATGCCCTCGGCCGCATACGTGGCGCAGGAAGGCTGGAGTTTGGGTATCGGCCGGCCGTTGCCGGCGTCGAGCACTTCCACGAGACAGGCCCGGCACTGGCCCACGATGGAGAGGTTCTTGTGGTAGCAGAAATGCGGAACGTGCGCGCCGATGCGCAGCGCGGCCTCCAGGACGGGCAGGCTCTTGTCCATCGTGATGCTCTGATCGTTGAATACGAATGTTACCTGCTCATTCGACATCTATCGCCTCTCCCCCATCACATCGCGGCGGGATACGGGCTGCCCAGCGGACAGCGGCCCAGAGAGATGTGCGCTTCGAACTCATCGTGAAATTTCGTCAGGAACGCGCCGAACATCATGGCGCACGCATCAGACAACACGCAGATGGTGTTGCCGCGCATGTTGGGGTCTATCGACGCGAGCGTATCGAGATCGTCGGGCACTCCCTCGCCCCGCTCCATGCGCGCCAGAATCTCGGACACCCAGCCGGTCCCCTCCCGGCAGACCGAGCACTGCCCGCAGGATTCGTGCTCGAAAAAGGCGGCGAGCCTGCCCGCGGCCTGCACCATGCACGTCGTCTCGTCCATGACGATGACCCCGCCGCTGCCGCCCATGCTGCCGGCCTTGGCGAGGGAGTCGAAATCCATCGTCACCTTGTCTTCATATACTTCCTTCGCGGTGAGGGCGGGCGCGCTCGCGCCGCCGGGAATCACCGCCTTCAAGGCCGCGCCGTTTCGCATGCCGCCGCAGTGCTCGTGAATCATTTCCTCGCACGTGAGGCCGAGCGGCAACTCATACAGGCCCGGCTTCGCCACGTGGCCCGAGACGCAGTACATGCGGGTGCCCGAGTTTTTCTCGTCGATCCCGATGCCGGCGAACCACTCCGCCCCCTTGTTCACGATGTGGGGGAGATTCGCTAGCGTCTCCACGTTGTTGATGACCGTGGGCCGCGCATAGAGGCCGATGACCGCCGGAAACGGCGGCTTGAGGCGCGGATGCCCGCGCTTGCCCTCGAGCGACTCCAGAAGCCCGGTCTCCTCGCCGCAGATGTAGGCGCCCGCGCCGCGGTGGGTGTAGATGTCGCACGAAAAACCGCTGCCCATGATGTTCTGGCCGACGTAACCCTTCTCATAGGCTTCGGCCAGCGCCTTTTCCACCGCGCGCCAGGGGGCGACGAACTCGCCGCGAATGTAGATGTAGGCCTTCTCGATGCCCACGGCGTAACACGCGATGAGGATGCCCTCGATGAGCTGGTGCGGGTCGCGGAGCATGAGTTCGCGGTCCTTGAACGTGCCGGGCTCTCCCTCGTCCGCGTTGACGGCGAGGTATTTCGGCCCGTCCACCTGGGGCACGAAGCTCCACTTGAGGCCGCAGGGGAAACCCGCGCCGCCGCGCCCGCGAAGGCCGGAGGCCTTCACCATCTCGATGACGTCGGCGGGTTCGACGCCGCCCAGGAGCTTCCGAATCGCCTCGTAGCCGCTTGTGGCCTCATAGCCCGCGATGTGCGGAGCATCCGGGTTGTCGAACCGGCCCGTCACGATTTTTTCCAGTACCAACGCCATTTTCAGGTCCTCAACCCTGGCCTTCGCCGTCTGTTTCTTCCGCAGTTGCCAGTGCGGGCGATACCACCTCGTCCGCTCCGATGGGCGATACGGTCTCGCCCTTTTCCAGCGCGCCGAATATATCGTTCATGATCTCGGGCGTGACGCCCTCGAAATAGTTTTCGTTCACCTGCACGCAGGGAGCGCCCCCGCACGCGCCCAGGCACTCGACCGCCTCGATCGAGAACTTCCCGTCCTCGCGCGTGTGGCCGGTGCGGCAATCCAGGCGGTTTTCGATCTCGCGCAGCAGCCTGCCCGCTCCCATCAAGGCGCAGGAGAGGTTGTTGCACACCTGCACGTGGTATTCCCCGATGGGCTGGGTCTTGAGCATGGTGTAGAAGCTCACCACGCCCCACACCTCCATGGGGGAGACCTCGAAAATCTCGGCCACGTGCTGCATGACCGCGCTGGTGATGAAGCCCTCCTGCTCCTGGGCCAACTGGAGCGCGGGGATGAGGGCCGAGCGCTTGACGGGATACTTGACGATGATGCGCTCCAGTTCCGCGCGGTTCTCGGGCGAGAACTCGAAGCGTTCTTCCTGCCCGGAATGGGGAAACCGTATCAACGCCAAAACGAGGTCATCCTCTATTTCTCTCTAGCGGTCTATCTCGCCCAAAACGATGTCGATGCTGCCGATGGCCGCCACGACGTCGCCCATCAGCCCGCCCCGGGTGATCTCGCCGAGCGCGTGGAGGTTCGCGAAACTCGGCGCGCGCACCTTTACCTTGTAAGGACCGGGACTGCCGTCGCTGATCATGTAATAGCCGAGCTCCCCCCGGGGGGACTCGATGGCCTGGTACACCTCGCCCTCGGGCACGCTGTAGCCCTCGGTGAATATCTTGAAATGGTGGATCAGCGCTTCCATGTCGTGGGCCAGCTGTTCCTTGGGCGGCGGCACCACCTTGGGGTTGTCCGCCATGAGCGGCCCCTCGGGCATCCCCTCGATCGCCTGCATGGCGATGCGCCGGGACTCGCGCATCTCGGCGACCCGCACCAGATACCTGTCCAGAATATCGCCCCGCTCGCCCACGGGAACCTCGAAGTCGAACTCCTCATAGCCCGAGTAGGGCTCGTTCTTGCGGATGTCGTAGGGTACGCCGCAGGCCCGGAGCAGCGGCCCCGTGATACCGAGCGCATAGGCCTGCTCGACCGTCATGGCGCAAACGCCCTCCGCGCGCCTCAGGTAGATGGGGTTGTTCGTGAGCAACTCCTCGTACTCGTCCACGCGGTCTGAGAAGGGTTCCAGAAAATTCCGGCAGTCGTCATAAAACGTCGGGTAGGGCTCGCGCGCGACGCCGCCCACCCGGAAATAGCTCGTCATCATACGGACGCCCGAGACTTTCTCGAAAATCTTCAAGAGCTGCTCGCGCTCCCTGAAGCAATAGAGAAAGACCGTCATCGCGCCCAGATCGAGCGCGTGGGTGCCGAGCCAGACGAGGTGGCTGTTCAGCCGCGTCATCTCGGCGAGCAGCACGCGCAGGTACTTACAGCGCCGGGGAACCTCCATGTCCAGGAGTTTCTCGACCGCCAGGACGAAGCCGAGGTTGTTCGACATGGGTGCGAGGTAGTCCATGCGGTCGGTCATGGGGAGGGCCTTGTTGTAGGTCTTCTCCTCCATGTTCTTCTCGATGCCGGTGTGCAGGTAGCCGATGACGGGCTTGCAGGTGAGCACCGTCTCGCCGTCGAGTTCGAGCACTACGCGCAAGACCCCGTGTGTGCTCGGGTGCTGCGGCCCCATGTTGAGCGTCATGGTCTCGGTCTGGATGGGACCGAGCATGTCGCTGTCGAGCGGGTCCGTTTGCCGGGTTTGCGTGGCCATCAAAGGCTCCTGATCCCTATTCCGCCGCCCTGGGCTTGCCCGCGGGCGTATCCCGGAAGGTGAACGCCACCGGCTCGGCGGAAATGTCGAAATCCTTGCGGTGGGGATGACCCTCGAAGCCCTCGGGCGTGAGGATGCGCTCGAGTTCGGGGTGTCCCTCGAAGGTGATGCCCAGAAGATCGTACGCCTCGCTCTCATGGAGTCTCGCGCCCGGCCATATCCCGCAGACGCTGGGCATCTTCGGTTCGAGATCGTCCGCGCAGGGGGCTTCGAGCCGCAGACGCCGCGATCTCTCGGGGTTCAGGAGCGAATACGTCACCTTGAAGCGGTAGGAAACCGGCAGTTCAAGGCAATCCACCCCGCAGACGAAGCTCAGCAGCTTGTATCCTCTCTCGTCTCGCAAAAACCGCGCCGCATCGAGCAGGGCGTACGGCGCGACTTGCACGGAGATCTGCCCGCGATGCTCACTCGCCCCGAGAAATCCCTCCCCGATCTTCGCCTGAAGCAATACGAGGTCGGGGTCTTTTTTCTCGATCGGCTCCTCGGCCTCGACTTGCTCCCGCTCCTCTTCATTCAACGGCTCAATCCTTTATTTTTCAAATGTTTGTTTCACTTTACGAACAAGCCCGCATCCTGTATTCGCACCGGTTTTCAACTCAGGTGGCGTGGGGGGCTTTCGCGCATCTTCTAAAGCGAGGTGACGCCGGAATCCTCTCGGTAGAGCGTTTCATCCGCAATCTTCGCCTGGAGCTTCATGATCCCGTCGATGAGCGTTTCGGGACGCGGCGGACAGCCCGGCACGTAGATATCGACGGGCACGACTTCGTCCACGCCCTGCACGAGCGCGTAGTTGTTGAATATCCCGCCCGTGGACGCGCACGCGCCCATGGAAATCACCCATTTCGGCTCGGGCATCTGATCGTAGATCTGCCGGAGCACGGGCGCCATCTTGCGCGACACCCGGCCCGCCACGATCATCAGATCCGCCTGTCGCGGCGACGCGCGGAACACCTCGGCGCCGAAGCGCGAGATGTCATATTTCGCCGCCGAAGTCGACATCATCTCGATGGCGCAGCACGCCAGTCCGAAAAGCGCGGGCCACAGGCTGTTCTTGCGCGCCCATTTGATGACGTCGGTCGCGCGGCCCAGCACCACCTGGCCTTCGAGTTGTTGTTCTAGTCCCATTCGAGCGCTCCCCGGCGCCACTCGTAAATCAGGCTGGCCACCAGCAAAGCCATGAAAGGCAGAATCGCGAGAAAGGCGTACACGCCCATGCTCTTCAGGTTCACCGCCCACGGATATAGGAAGATGAGCTCCACGTCGAAGACGATGAACAGTATCGCCACCAGAAAGAACTTCACGCTGAAGCGCCCGCGCGCGTTCGATTCGGGCACGATGCCGCATTCATAGGCGACGTCCTTCTCTACCGTGGACTTGCGCCTGCCCAGGAGAAACGTCACGCCCAGGTTCACGATGGCGAACCCGACCGCCAGCGCGATCAGAATCAATATGGGTAGATATTCTTCCGGCATTTCCTGCCCCCACGGCGCTCGGACGCGCACTTACTGCTTATGCCACTTGGGATATCAAATCGAGCGCATCTTACGGCTGGCATCCCGTGGTGTCAACAATTCGCAGCCGCATACACCATAAACCGAAAACCGGCCCAAACTCCATACAACCCCTGTTCTATATTGTTGCTAACGCACAGGGATTTTATCGTTTTCTCGCCCCTGAAAATAAGGTATTTTGTTCCTGCCGCCATCTACCGCCCGGGAGAATGGCGCGCATGCACGAATACCCGTGGCGTTCTCCCGCGCGCGGGCATGAGGGTTTGAGCCATGAACGAACCGAATCCACTCATCAGGGCGCATCTCGACGCCTTGAAACGCGAATTCGAGGAACTGGCGCAGCGGCAGGTGGGCTATCCCTGCAACCAGAGTTTCGACTATTCGGATTTGACGCCCTTTCTGGAATACACCCTCAACAACGTGGGCGACCCCTTTCACGACAGTAATTTCCGCAGCAACACGCACGAGATCGAGCGCGAGGTCATCGCCCGCTTCGCCTCCCTGATGCATCTCGAACAGGAACAGGCCTGGGGCTACGTCACCTCCGGCGGAACCGAGGGGAACATGTACGGCATCTACATGGGGCGTGAGCTGTTCCCGGACGGGGTGGTGTATTTCTCCCAGGACACCCACTACAGCGTCCTCAAGATCCTGCGCGTGCTGAACGTGCGCAACATCATGATCAAGAGTCAGGAAAACGGAGAAATCGACTACGAGGACCTCCGCGAGACCATACGCATCCACCGCGACGCGCCGGTCATCTTCATGGCGAACATCGGCTCCACGATGAAAGGCGCCGTGGACGACGTGCAAAAGGTGCGCGGCATCCTGGACGACCTGGCGGTCACGAACGCCTACATCCACGCGGACGCCGCCCTGAGCGGCATGATCCTGCCCTTCGTCGATGAGCCGCAGCCCTACGGGTTCGACGCCGGTTTCGACAGCGTATCCATCAGCGGCCACAAGCTCATCGGCTGTCCGCTGCCCTGCGGCGTCGTGCTGACGAAGCGCGACTACGTGGCGCGCATCGCGCGCTCGATTGAATACGTGGGCGTGCTCGACACCACGCTGCCCGGCTCGCGCAACGCGCTGACGCCGCTCATGCTGTGGTACGCCTTCGAGCGCCTGGGGATGGAGGGGTTCCGGGAACTCGTGGCGGAGATGCTCGCGGTCGCCGAGTACGCCGTTGAGCGCTTCGGCGAGTTCGGGGTCCCCGCGTGGCGCCACAAGAACTCGGTGACGGTCGTTTTCCCGAGACCCCCGGCAGAGGTGTCGCGCAAGTGGCAAATCGCGCCGCTGGGCGACATCGCCCACATCATCACCATGCCGCACGTCACGCGCGAGATGGTGAACGAGTTCGTCGACGACTGCGTGAAGCAAAAACACAGGCAAACGGCCTGAGGAGGATTCCGGATGAACCGAATCATCATCACGGTGCGCGACGAGGTCGGCGTCATCGCGGACATCAGCAAGGCGCTGGCCGACGAGAACATCAACATCGAAGCCCTGAACACCGAGGTCGCAGGCGAGAAGGGCGTCGTCATCCTGACCACGAACGAGTCCGACCGCGCCCTGCGCGTGCTCATGAACGCGGGCTTCCGCGCGATCTCGGACGAAGCGACTGTCATCAGGCTGCGCGACGAGCCGGGCGCCCTCGCCAAGGTGGCGGAGAAATTCAAGATCGCGGGCGTGAACATCCAGAGCATGCACATCCTGAACCGCCACGCCGGCTACGCGAACGTCGCCCTGACCGCGGACGACGAGGCGAAAGCGAAGGCGCTGTTAGAGGGCGAGGACGTTCTCTGAAAATTCCCGTAAGGGTCATTCCCGGTTTTGTAGGGACAGGCTCCTCTGCCTGTCCGAGGTCGCGACCTGTGCTTACGAGGTGGTGCGGTTTTGTTCGTCATTCCCGAGCGAGGTAGGGTTTTTCAACAACCCCTCTCCGGTTGGAATTCACCCCGCCAGGATCAGCAACACGATCCCCGCCAGAATCACCACGCCGCCCAGTAGCGTCTCGCGCACGCGGTCGCGCTCCCTGAAGAAGACATAGCCGATGCCGATCGCCAGGAGAATCTCGACCTGCTTCACCGACTCCACATAAGAAGTGAGCGTGAGTCGGAAGGCCTCCGCCTGGGCTAAGCTCGTGATGAAGGCGAACAGCCCCAGCGAGACGAAGCCCTTCCAGAGCCTGGGGGCGTCCTTGAAGTGCTCGGCGGATTTCCACAGGGTCAGCGGCAGCACGACGAGCGATGCCGCCGCATAAGTCATGAACGTCCCGAAAGTGGCGTCCGAGAGCACCGCCGCCTGCTTGAAGGTGATCACCGAGGGCGCGTAGAGCAGCGAGGCGAGCACGGTGTAGCGCATCCCCTTGTCGGTGAATATGGCGCGGACGGGCTCGAACCAGCCGATCCGCGCGCGCGATACGTTCAGCCCGTAGACGCCCGCCAGGGTGACGAAAATGCCTACGAGCCCCCAGGCCGAGGGCGCTTCGCCCAGCGTGATGAAAGCGAGCACCACCAGCCAGATGGTCGCGAGCTTCCACAGCGAGGTCACCACGCCCATCGAGCCGTAGAGGAGCGCTTTCGAGAGCGAGAGCGTGGCCGCCGTCTGCAGGAAGCCGAAGAGAACGCACACCCACCAGAAGCCGGGCTGTATCTCGGGCACGCCCTTCATCCACACCGCCGCGGCCGCGAAGGGGAGCAGGAACGCGAACCGCCCCAGCACGTTGATGTACTCATCAAGCTTGTGGCCGATGGATTTCATCGCCGCGTTTCTGAGCACCTGCGCGAGGGCCGCTATGACGGCGAGCGTCACCCAGTCCATTCCATGCTCCTCGATTCCCTTGCTGCGTGAAAAACCAGAGCCTTTTCTACGCGCACTTTTGGTGTAAGTCCAACAACGAACCGCTCGCGGGTTTGACTGAACCCCCAGAGAAAACGCCTCGTGATTCACCTTCCCGTCTGACACGGCGGCGCGCGGTGTGATAATCTGGCGGTGGTGATTCTTATCCCTGCGCAGGAGTTTCCTCTCATGATTCGCGACGACGTATTCGTCTTCGACAACGTGGTGCACATGTACGACTACTCGGACGAGAACCTCGTCTCGGAGCAAAGCGAATACGACCGCCACTACCACGTGAGCAAGGTGCTCGGCAGAAGGCGGACGGCGCCCACGGACGTCTACGCGAACTGGCACCCGGTGGAGGGCTTCAAGCGCCGCTGGACCGTCGAGGACATGGGCCGCCTCGTCTTCGAGGATTCGGGCACCGACATGGCGATGGCCCAGGCCGTGCCCCTGTTCGATCTCTACAAGGACGGCTTCGCGCCCGTGAAGGCGCAATACACCTTCGCCCAGGCCTATCCCGAGCGCTGCCTGTTCTGCGGGGCCGTGGACCCCATGTACCCGAGCGTGGCCGCCGCGTGCGAGGAGATGGAGCGCCAGGTGAAGGAGTGGGGGGCCAAATCCATCAAAATCTACAACGCCCACGTGGACGGAAAATCCTGGGCGTGCGACGACCCCGAAATCGCCTACCCCCTCTATGAGAAAGGGCGCGAACTGGGTATCGAGGTATTCCAGTTCCACAAGGGAAACCCCATCACGAGGGCGAAGCTGCGCGATCTCTCACCGCTCGACATCGAGGGCGCGGCGCTCGATTTTCCCGATCTGCTCTTCGGCGTCCACCACCTGGCGGTGCCCTATTTCGAGGAAGTCGTCTGGATGGCGAACCGCTATGAGAACGTGTTCCTCGTGCTCTCGGGCATCGGCCACACGCCGATGATCGCGCCCAGAACCTTCACCGAATGGATGGGCAGATTGTTGCGCGACGTGGGTTCGGAGAGGGTTCTCTGGGGTTCGGAGATGGCGCTCCTCGGAAACGCGAAGCCCGTGATTGAGTGGATATGGGATATGGAAATCCCCGAATCCATGCAGGACGACTACGGCTATCCACAGATCACGGAAGAGGACAAGCGCAACATCCTGGGTCTCAACCAGGCGCGCATCTTCGGCGTGGACGTGGAGGCCAAGAAACGAGAACTCTGGAACGGAGCGGCGCGATGAACGAGCACGAAGCCCTCATCACCGACGTCGAGGACATCATCGAGACGCAGATCCGCCCGCTGCTCAAGATTCACGGCGGGGGCATCACGCTCGAGGGCGTGAGCGAGAAAGGCGAAGTATCGCTTCGCTTCGAGGGCGCGTGCCGGGGCTGCATGCTCAAGAGCGTCACTTACGCCCTGGGCGTGCGGCAGAAGCTCATGCAGCACCCCGGCGTCACGGACGTCGCCGTCGAGGGTGTGCGCATCTCCGATCACGCCATCAAACGGGTGGAGAAATTCTACTCCGGCTATTCGTTTTGGGTGGGGCATCCGCTCAAAGACCAGTCATCGACTTGATCGCATCGCGCTACCAGACACGAAAAGAACTGCGCTTGTGGTACGGCTGGGTGATTCTCCTCAGCGTCTTCATCATCATGACGGTGGTCATCGGCATCAGGAACTCCATCGGCGTCTTCTTCAAGGAGATCTCCGGCGAGTTCGGCTGGAACCGCGCGCAGACGGCCGGCGCCTTCACCATGGGCATGCTCGGCCAGGGGCTGGTGGCTCCTTTCGCGGGATGGGTGCTCGAGCGCTTCAACATGCGCTGGGTGATCGGGGCGGGCATTCTCGTGAACGGCGCGGCCCTCATCATCGGGGCCTACATCGGCGCGCTCTGGCATTTTTACGCTATGTATTTCCTGCTCTCGCTCGGCTTCGCCTTCACGGCCAACCTGCCCCAGGTGCAACTGCTCGCCAACTGGTTCGTCTTAAAGCGCGGGCTCGCGATGGGGTTTTCGCACGCCGCCCAGGGCTTCGCGCCCATCGTGAACATCTTCACCCCCCTGCTCATCGCGGCCTTCGGCTGGCGGGGGAGCTACCTCGCGCTGGCGGGGGTCGTGCTCCTCTTCGTGCTGCCCTTCTCCGTAGCGCTGCTGCGCGAGCACCCCAGAGAGAAACGCACCGCTCCCGACGCGCCCTTTCTCACTTCCGAGGAATTCTCCCGCGCGCGCGCCAGAAGCGCCGTTATTATCCCCCTGGATAAGGAGAAAGAGACCGCCTCGTTCTCTTTTTTCTTCACCCGCAGGTTCATGCTGATCGGCGGCATCTACGGCAGCATCGCCTACATCTTCACCGCCGTCCTGGTGCACCTGATCCCCCACGCGACGGACCAGGGCTTCTCCCCCTCGGGGGGTGCTGCGCTCTTCGCCCTCTACGGGGCGGCCCTCGTCGCGGGAAACGGGCTGAGCGCGGTATCGGATCGCATCGGGAGGCTCCCCACCTTCATGGTGGGGGTGGTGTGCGGCGTGGCCGCGTGCTATCTCCTGGCCGCCTTCACCAGCGCGTCGGCCGAGTGGCGGATATACGCGGGCGCGATGGGGGTGGGCTTCGCTTTGGGATTCGTCCGGCCTACGGCGTCCTCTCTTCTGGCGGATCACTTCGCGGGGCCGGGCTTCGGCCTCGTGAACGGATGCGCGATGATGGTCTTCTCCATCATGGGCGCTTTAGGTCCCCTCGCGACGGGAATGCTCTTCGACGCGAGCGGCAACTACTACGCGGGTTTCCTCCTCGTGGGCTGCATGTTCCCCGCGGGCGCGGTTTTCGTGGCGAGCCTCTCGCGCATGCCGCGCGAAGAGCGCGGCTAGGACCATGAACGTCATGCGGGACGATTCGCGCCTCTGGTACGGCTGGGTGGTTCTGGGCGTGGTCTTCATCGTCATGATCACCCTCATCGCCTTCCGGGCCACCATCGGGCCCTTCTTCAAGGAAATCTCGGGCGAGTTGGGCTGGAGCCGGGGTGCGACGGCGGCGGCTTTTTCCATCGGCATGCTGGCCCAGGCGCTCGTCTCGCCGCTGGCGGGCATCTTTTCCGACCGCTGGAGCATCCGGGCGTCGATGGCAGCGGGCGTTCTGGTGTTCGGCCTCTCCCTGCTCATCGGGAGCTGGATCACCTCGCTCTGGCATTTTTATCTGATGTACATCGGCCTGTGCGCGGGCTTCGCCGCGAGCACGTGGATCGCCCAGGTGCCCACGCTCTCGAACTGGTTCGTGAAAAAAAGAGGCCTCGCCCTGGGCATTTCCAACACCTGCCAGGGAGGGGCCTTCTGCCTGAACATCGCCACCCCCTACCTCATCGCGGCCCTGGGCTGGCGGATGAGCTACCTGGCGCTTGCGGGCGTGACGCTGCTCGTCGTGCTTCCCGTCTGCATCATTTTCCACAGGGACCACCCTTCCGAGAAAGGCACCATCGCCGACGCCCCCTTCGTCCAGAACTTGCCAGATGAAGGCGCGCCGAAACCGGCGCCCCCGTCCGCCGACGGGCCGCCGGTCTCCATGTACAACCTGCCGTTTTTCTTCTTCCTGGGCTCGTTCCTGCCCATGGCCTACGCCTTCGCGGGCATGCTCGTGCATCTGGTGCCTCACGCCACCGACCAGGGCTTCTCGCTCCAGACAGCGAGCGTGCTGTTCGCCATCTGGGGGCTTTGCCAGGTGGCGGCGAACCTCGTCAGCCCGGTCTCGGACCGGCTGGGCCGCGTGCCGACCTACCTCATCGGCAACGCGCTCGGAATCGCCTCCGCCTTCATTCTCGCCACCTACGAGAAGGGAGACCCGGAGATCCGCTTCTACGTCGGCACGATAACCAACGGTCTGGCCCTGGGCCTCATACGGCCCACCGGCTCGGCCATCCTGGCGGATTATTTCGAAGGCCCCGGCTTCGGGCGCGTGAACGGGGTGGCGATGATGGCGTTCGCCCTCTGGGGCGCGGCGGGGCCGTGGACCACGGGCTTCCTCTTCGACCTGCACGGCTCCTATCTGTGGGGCTTGTCGGCCTTCGCGCTCATGTTCTTTCTCTGCGGTCTTTTCGCCGTGTTGCTCGGCTGGACGAAAAGAGATAAGAGAGGAGCGTCTCCCGCCTGAATCATGGAACCATGAATTCGAGGATGAGCATGCCGATCGAAAGAGTCGACGGATTCTATTTTCACCCCACCTCGCGCGAGCGCGTCCTGGCGCAGCGCCACGCCGACCCGGCCAAAACGCCGTGGACGCTGATGGCGAAACCGCTCGCGGAGTGCAAGGTCACCCTCGTCTCCACGGCCGGCATCTTCATGAAGGACGACGTTTCATTCGATTACGAGCGGGAGCGCCGCGAGGGCACCTGGGGCGACCCCACCCACCGGGAGATCCCCAAGTCAGCGGGCCAGGACGACGTGGCGTATTCCCACCTGCACGTCGACACCTCGTTCATGGCCGAGGACAGGAACGTGGCCTGGCCGGTCGACATCTTCCTCGATTTCGAGAGGGAGGGGAAAATCGGCGCGCTGGCCGATACGCTCTACTCCATCATGGGCTACATCCCGAACTTCAACCCGCTCGTGAAGCGCACGGCGCCCCTGATGATCGAGAAGATGAAGGCGGAAGGCGTGGACGCGGCCTTCCTCTATCCCGTCTGACCGCTCTGCAACCGGTCCGGCGGACTGCTTCAGCGCGAAATCGAAAAGGCAGGCATCGCCACCGTCATCATCTCCAACGTGCCCGAGACGACCGAGCGCGTCTGCGTGCCGAGAGCGGTGTTCGTCCAGTATCCCTTCGGGCGGCAGTTGGGCCTCGTGGGAGACTACGCGGGCCAGCGAAAGATTTGCGAGGACATGGCCGCGCTGCTCGATGAGGCGCAAGCGCCCAACGCCTACAGGCATCTGCCGTATGAGTGGCCCGAGCCGCCCGAGACCACCAAATGGCGCCCCGACGTTCCGCCGCCCATCTTCTCCGTCCGGCAGGGACAAGAGGGCGGGCACAATCTGCTGGATGACTTCAAGGACGAGGAGCGCGCCGCGTATTCCGACGCCGAGCGTTAGGCGAGTTTACAGGATGGGCCTGCCGTCCTCCGCGCGGCGTTTATAACGGGGTTGTTGAATAAGCCCGAGGAGAGAGGAATCACTCCCCCCTTGAGGGGGAGTCGAAGAGCTGAGGGCGTAAGCCCGAAAGCGATTCGGTGGGGGGTATAATCCGGAGTGGCGATAAAACACATTTTACCCCCCACCGATTCAGCCTTCGCACAAACCGCTCGGCTTCATCGACTCCCCCTCAAGGGGGGAGTGAACTTCAAGAACATGCGCTCAACCAAAATCGCTCCACGGGACTTTTTCAACAACCCTATAAAGCTACGCCTTCTCAAGCCTGGCGAAGTTGAGGTAAAACCGCCCGTCCGCTTCGGTGCGCGAGAGCGTCTGCGCGAAATCTTTCGATTCCACCCGGTAGAGCCGCTCCTCTCCCCTCGCTCGGGGCATTTTGGTAAGCGCCTCGCCATCGAGGCCGGAGGTCTCCTTCCCCATCAGGGAGAGGATGGTGGGAGCCAGGTCGATGTTGCCCGTCGGCGCGTCCACCCGCGAGCCCGCCTCGAAGGCGGGGCCTGCGCCAATCAGGAAATTGCGAAGCTCATACGGGCTGCACGAGCCGTGCGTGCCGCCGCTCCCCTTGTTGTTGACGGATGAATATCCCCAGCCGGGCAGCGCGCCCTCGCGGTTCTCGCCCTCCAGGAAACCATCGCCCCACTGAAAGCCCATGAGCAAATCGGGCGCGCGGGCTCCGCCGCAGCCCGCCAGCCCAAGAGACATCGTGCCCGGAAGCGCGCCCTCCGCTCCTTCCCCCTCTTTCGAGAACAATGGCCCCGCCCAGCCCTTCGTCCGCAAGAACGCGGCGAGTTCGATAAGCGTATCTTCCGATTCGGCGTAGAAAAGAGCGGCCCCCTCGCTGTGCGCCACATGCCAGCTCTCACCGCGACCGGGGAGATCCGCTAGTTCGGCTTCCAGGTCGATCATGCCCGCCGTCGCCACGACCCCGTGATCCGAGAACAGGAGGAGGTTCGTCTGCTCTGAATCATCGCGCTCCGCCTGAAACCTCTCCCGGAACGCGCCGAACAGCCTGTCCACGCCCACGAGCGCCTGGCGGTGAACCGCGCCCGCGGCTCCCTGGTGATGCTGCGTGCTGTCCGGCTCGCTCAGGTGAACCACGAGCACCGGAGGCGCGAGTTCTGGGATCACGTAATCGAGCGCCAGGTCGAGCGCCCACGCACAGCGATCCAGATCGGGCTCGCCGGCAGGGGGGATTTCTCCGGCCTTCTCGATTTCATCTCGCCACTCGTCGGGATACGCCGCAACGGGGTGGATCAGGTGAGCGGCGCGGCCTGCGTTCCAGAGCCAGGCGGAGCCGCTCGACGCCGCGCTGATGATGACGCCGCCCCCCAGCCGCTCGAAAAAGGTATCGCGCAGCAGCAGACGCCCGCCCATGGCGCGCTGCCAGTTTACGAGATTCTCATGGCGGCCCGTCGTGATGGTTTCGCCCAGCTCGCGCGAGAAGAGCGAATTGCCCGGCAGACCGTGCTCTTGGGGATAAACGCCGGTGGCGAGGCTCGATACGCAGACTCTCGTCGAGGTGGGAAACGTGCTGCGGTGGTTCTGAAACCACGTGCCTCGCTCCGCCGCTGCGAGGAGATTCGGCGTGGACTCCTCAGTCAGGGCGTCCGCGCGCAGACCGTCGAACTGGATCGCGATGACTCGGGGTGCCCGCATTCGTTCTCATCCCGAAAAAAAGCGGCGGGGGATTCCACCCCCGCCGCGTGGAGAGATTGAGACTGTGATCAGGTGGCCTGCCCCGACGCCTGTACGGCTTCTTCGAGCTGCTCGGGCGTCAGGGGGTCGCCCACGCCGATCATTGAATCGCGCGTCACGAGCTGGAAGAGCTGCGCTTCCGTCCAGTCCTCTGTTCCCGCCGGACGCTGGGGGATGATGAGATAGCGGCAATCCGCGTTCGAGTCGATGACGATGAGCTCCACGTCGTCGGGCGCATCGAAGCCCATGTCCTTAAGAGTGCCCCTCGGGTCCGTCACGGCTTTCGAGCGATAGGGGAAACTCTTGTACCAGGTGGGGGGCTGCCCGAGGATTTGCCTCGGGTAGCACGAACACAGCGTGCACACCACCATGTAGCGGGTCGTGTCGGTATTTTCGAGCGCCACCACGCGGTTGATGCCCGTGGTGTCGACGCCCATCTCGCCGCAGGCGGCGTCCGCATCCGCCAGGAGCCTTTCCTTGAAGCCCTCATCCACCCAGGCGCGCGCGATGATGCGCGAACCGATAGCCGGGCTCTGGCCGTAGATCTCCTCCACCGCGCGCCGCATCTCGTCCGTCGTGAGAAGGCCCTTCTCGCGGAGGACGTTCATCAGCGCCATCATGCGCACCTGGTAGTAGTCCAGATCGTGCTCGACCTGCTTCACGGCCCCCTCGCGGTAGGCGTCGTCGGACTGCATCCGCGCGTTGTGGGCCGAGGGGTCCTGACTGTAGGTGTGGGGATGATCGCCGTGGTGGTGAACATGTCCGCCGTTGTGATGATCGTGTGAGTGCGCCATGGTGTGCTCCTCGCTCACGTGGGAGCCGGTGGATTCGCCTAGACCGGCTCCAGCCAATGCTCATAAATCTCGATATAGAGTTTGTCCTGTTTTTTCCCCGCCTCGTGGTCCCAGAGATCGTTGATGTCGAACTCCACCCAGTAGAGTTCCCGGAGCGGCAGGCCGTCGCCGCCGTAGGCGAGATTCTCGGGGTTCTTGTATTTGCCGAAATAGCGGTTGACGACGCCCGTCTTCCCCTTCACGAAATACGTCGTCCGGTGGTGGCCGTCGGGGTACATCTCCTTGATGCGCACCCTGTCGCCCACGCGGAAGGTGGTTTCCTCCATCGGAACTTCCCCTTTGCAGTTGAACCGGCTCGAACTGGAATACTTACCTGAATTTTACACCCAGAAGGCTCTTTGTCCAGCCCCTATACCGCAAGCCCGTACATGCGCCTGGCGTTGGTCGTGAGAATCATCTCCTGCTCCGCTTCCGGGAGGCGGCTCAGGCCCGGGATGTCCCGCGCGGGCTGGTGATAGCCCATGTCCGCCGGATAGTCCGTGCCGTAGAGAATCCGCTCCGCCCCCAGCGTCTTCGCCGCGAACTCGAAGCAGTCCGCGTTGTGGATGATCGTGTCGTAATAGAAGCGGCCGAAATACTGCTCGGGGTCCTTCGCACCGTGCACCTTGGGCTCCCTGCGCTCGCCGTAGCCGTGCTGCCAGCGGCCTCTGATCCAGGGCACGAAGCCGCCCACGTGGGAGAGATAGAACCGAAGCCCCGGGAACCTGTCCATCACGCCGCCGAATATCAAGCACGCCACCGCGACCGTGGTGTCGAGCGGGTTGCCGATGAAGTTCCTCAGGTAGAAATCCTTTAAGCGGTCGTCCCCGCCCAGCACGTTCGTGGGGTGCACGAACACGGGCACGTCGAGCGCCTGGGCCTTCGCCCAGAATACGTCCAGACCGGGATCGTCCAGGTTCTTCCCCGCAACGTTCGAGGCGATCATCACGCCGAGGTGGCCGTTCGCGCACGCGCGTTCGAGTTCCGCTGCCGCGGCTTCCGGATCTTGGAGGGGAACGGTGGCCATGCAGGAGAACTTGTCGGGATACTCCTTCGCCAGCGCCGTGAGGCCGTCGTTCAGCGATGCGGCCAGTTCCCTGTTCGCCTCCGCCTCCAATGTATAGAGCGTCATGGCGGGGCCGATGGAGAGCACTTGATGCGCGACGCCCATCCGCTCCATGTCGGCGAAGCGGGGTTCCAACTCATAGTAAAGAGGCGTGAGCTTGTTCCTGAGTTCCGAGTCGCGCCCCAGAACCTTGCCCCGCGTGATGAGCCACTCGCCGTGCTCGTCGGCCTCTATCGACGCGGTGCGTCCGAAGCGGCTTGCGCGCACGTCCTCGATGAACTGCCCGGGATAGATATGGGTGTGGGGATCGATCGCCGCCATCTTCTTCTCTTATAGATAAGGGGAAGAGGCCCTCCCGGGCCCCCTCGCCGAAACTATCGAGCGTTTCGTTGTCGAAGCCTTCTACACGTCCAGCTTGTAGAGCTTCTTCACGTTCCCGTAGAGCATCTGTTCCTGCTCTTCCGCCGAGAAGCGCGAAAGGCCGGGAATCTCCTTCGCCCCGGCCAGATAGCCCATGTCGAAGGGATAGTCCGTGCCGTAGAGAATCCTGTCCACGCCGAGCGTTTTCACGGCGAACTCGAACGAATCCGCGTTGTGGATGATGGTGTCGTAATAAATCTTGCCGAAATACTGTTCGGGGTCCTTCGCGCCGTGCACCTTGGGCTCCCTGCGCTCGCCGTAGCCGTGCTGCCAGCGGCCCCGTATCCAGGGGGTGAAGCCGCCCACGTGCGAGACCAGGAACTTGATGTTCGGGAAGCGGTCGAACACGCCGCCGAAGATGAGGCACGCGATGGATATCGTCGTGTCGAGCGGGTTGCCGATGAAGTTTCTCAGGTAATAGTCCTTGAGCCTGTCGTTGACGCCCATGACGTCCACCGGGTGAATGAATATCGGCACGTCGTGCTCGCACGCCTTCGCCCAGACGACGTCGAGCGCGGGGTCGTCGAGGTTCTTCCCCGCGACGTTCGAGCCGATCTGGCAGCCCAGGTGGCCGTTTTTCACCGCGCGGTCGAGTTCGGCCGCCGCGGCTTCGGGGTCCTGGAGCGGAATCTGCGCCATGCACAGGAAGCGGTCGGAGTGTTCTTTCGTGAGCGCGGTGAGCGCGTCGTTCAGCGATGCGGAAAGCTCCCTGTTGAGCCCTGCGTCGAGCGCATAGTGCGTCATGGGCGGAACGACGGAGAGAATCTGCACGTCCACGTTCTGGTTGTTCGCCATGTCGCTCAGGCGCATCTCGACGTCATAGGTTTCCTTCGGCAGCGGGTTCTTATGAATCCGCTCCTCGCCGAGCACGGTGTTTTTCGTAACGAGCAGTTCCCACGGGTCGCCCGCTTCGATGGTGACGGCGTCGCCGAAACGGCCCTGGCGTACGTCTTCGATGAAACTCTCGGGAGCGATGTGGGCATGGGGGTCGATGATCACCTGGACTTCTCCTTATCGGTGCGTGAATGAGGAAAACCCTAACTTCATGTAGAAATAGATTCTCGGAAATTTCGAGGGGCGATTATGCACATTTTGCCGCCGCCGCGCCAGAGCGCGGGGCCTTGCGCCGTTAAAACGCCCTGTCGATCACGATGCGCACGTCCTTCGCCCCCACCCGCACGGGTTGGTCGGTACGGCCCTCGAGATCGCCCGCGCTCGCGGGTCCCGCCGAGCCGTCCGCGTCCAGTCGGGCCGAGAGCGTAACCACCCCCTCGAACGGGACGCCGGGGATCATCACGTTCCGCTTCGAAATCTCGAACGCCAGCGGGAAGCGGGGGCTCGCCACGCGCACGACCGCCAGCGGGGGGCCTCCACCGCCCTTGCGCGCGATCAGGAACAAGACGGGCTTGCCTGCGGCCTTCGCCCGCAACGCGGGAGCAATCTCGATCGTTCCCGAAATCACCTCGCCCGTATCTTCTCTGGTTGCGGGTTTCGGCGCGGCTTCGCCTTTCGCCTCCTGCGTCAGAACGATCTCCACGCCGCGTGCGCCCACCTGCACCGGTCCGCGCGCGCCGCCGAAAATATCCCCCGGCTGCGTCCCGACTTTCCCGTCGCCGTCCAGCTTCGCGATGAGGCTGACCTCGCCTTCGAACGCCACCCCCTGCATCATCACGTTCTGCTCGCTCATGGTGAACTCCAGGGGAAAGCTGGGATTCAGAATCCGCATGACGGCCAGGGGCGGGCCGGGCCGGCTTCCGCGCGCGATGATGAAAATCGCCGCCTTGCCCTTCGCCTTATCCTTAAGTTTGGGCGCAACGCGAACCACGCCGCGAATCGTCTTTCCGCTCCCGGCCGGTGGCGTCGCCTTTGGAGGCGGAGCGGGCTTCGGGGGAGATTTCTTCGCCACCTTCGGCGGAGGCGCGGTTCCGATCCGGTCGATCACCACGTCCACGTTCTTCGCACCCACGGTGACCACGCCTGCCGTCCGCCCCTCGTAATCGCCTTGGACAAGCTTGCCCGGAACACCGTCCGCATCGAGGCGGGCGCGCACGCGGACGTTTCCGGCGAACTTCTGCCCGCGAATCATCACGTCGTCTTTCGTGATGACGTATTGATAGGGAAACCGCGTCTCCACGAGGCGCTGCACGGCCAACGGCGGGCCGCCCCCCTCGCGCTCCACGATGATGAAGAGCGTGCGCGTGCGCCACGCCTTTACGGGCAGGTTCGCACTCATCCGAATGGTGCCCGAGACGGATTCTTCCGGCGGACTGAGTTCGGGGAGCAGATCGCAACCGCTCAGCACGACGGACAGGCACAGCAAGACGAGGGCGTCGCAAAATTTTTCGAGTATGCGCTTCATGCACTTTTCCCTGGTGAATTCGCCCGCAGAAAGGCTTCCACTTCGCTCAGGCGGGGGAGCGCGGCCCTTCCCCCGAGGGCGGTGCAATTCATCGCGGCGACCGCGTTTGCGAAGCGCAACGTATCCTCAAGGCGCATCTTTCGCAATACGCCGTACAGGAACCCGCCATGAAACGCATCGCCCGCCCCTGTGGTGTCGAGCACGTCGACATGAAAGCCCGGCGCTTCATAAAACCGCGCCCCGTCGTATGCGAGCGCGCCGCGCGCGCCCAGGGTGACGCCCGCCACCTTGGGCCCCATCGCATGAAGCCGTCGCAACGCCTCTCGGTGCTCGGAAACGCCGGTGAGCAAGGCGGGAAAATCCTCCGCCGCGATCAGGTAATCCGTGAGACTTATCAGGTCCTCGATTCCCTCGGGCGCGCGCTCCGCATCCAGGAACACGGGCGCGCCTTCTTCACGCGCCCACCGCGCGGCCCGGATTTCCGCCTCGACGTGGTGGCCATCGAGATGAAGTGCGCGCCCCGCCCGCACGATCTCCTCATTCACGTCTCCTCGCGCCAGGGACACCTCGCGCCGCCACAGAATTGTCCGCGAGCCTTTCTCTTCCCCGTCGCCTTCTTGCTGCACAATGACGAGGGCGGACTGGCTCGCGCGTCCTCGCTGCGTGACGACGCCTTCCACGTTCACGCCCTCGGTTTCCAGACTCGCAAGGGAAAACGCGCCCGCCTCATCGTCGCCCACCGTGCCGATGTAGGCCGCGCGCATGCCCAGACGCGCCAGCGCCGCCATGGCCGTCGCCGCCTGACCGCCGCCTGCGCGCGCCATGTCCAGAATCCCGCCCTTGGTGTTCGGTTTCGGGTATTCGCGCACCACGCAGAACTGATCGGCCGAGTTCAGGCCGATTCCCACGACGTCGAATTTTTCCCGGGGCATGAAATGAGACTTCCGCTTCAGATGAATTCGCGCAGGCGGACACCTTCGGGGTCTGCGGCGTGGAGTGCCGTGCGCTCGGCACCCGTCGGTTCAGGCGTGGTGGGAGCGCGCTCCAAATCACCGAGATCGAACCCCGTGGCTGCGCGCAAAGCATCCGCCGTTACGCCCTGGTGAATCGACTTCACGCGGAGACAACCGCCCACCTTCTCAAAAATACACAAGGGGGTCACCACCGCATCCACGTTGCCCGAAGCGGTCACGAAGTCGCAGCGCTCGGGAAAGCTCTTCGCGTCGTGAATCGTCCGCCACAGCACGGTTCGTCTCGCCGTGGGCAGAATGTGCGCGCTGCCCGCGCCGCCCGGCAAACGCACATTGGGCGCCGCGGGGTCCCCGATGAAGGAGAGGTTCATGTCGCCCCGCGCATCGATTTGCGCGCCTCCCAGAAACGCGAGTCCGAGCTTGCCCCGGGCGGATAAATCGAAAATTTCCGTGAGGGTGAAATATGAAAGCGCGCCCTCCATGAGCTGTCGCGCCACGGTCGAGCCGGGAAGATAGGAGGGCCTGGGGTCCACACCGCCCGGTATGTTCAGGTAGGTCAGGTTTGGCGCATGGGTGTTCCGGGCCATGACCATCGCCGTCATCGGCAGCGCAGATGCCACGCCATGGAACACGAGTTCCCCGTCGCGGATGAATCTGGAGAGAAAAACCGCCATCCTGTCGGCGGTGGCGCGCACCTCCTCGGACGCGCCTTCGCGCATTGCGACGCTCATACAACGTCCCCGGAGACCGCCGCGCTTCCCGCATGGTCGCTCGCCTCCCAGGAATCGAGATGAGCGCGCAGGGATTCCGCGCCGGACGCCGAATCGAGGTACGCGCCCACGGCGTCCTCGTCGATGTCGTAAAACGGATGACACCCCCCGGGCCGCGCTCCTCCCGGCGCGTGAACCACCGCCTGCACCATGAAGGCGGGAACCGCCGTTCTGTCGGGTTTCTCGACGAAAAACGCAGTCTCCTCGATGCGCTCCGCCGTCAGGATCACCGACTCGGCGGCTCTGGACATCAAGACGTCCTCGAACGCGCCGCCGTCTATACGTGCGTTTCCCTCCGCGTCGGCGTACGTCACGTGGAGAACGGCGAATCTGGGCCTGATTTTTGGAATCATGAATACCGACTCGCCCGTGTAGGGGTCTCTCGCTTGCCGGAAACCCGTATGCGCCGCCACGTCGCTCCCGTCCAGCCCCGCCACGGGCTGGCTCGGTAGGCCGTAGGCGGACGCCCTGAGACCCGCGATGACGGTGGAGCAGGCGTGTTCGACCGCCTGCACACGGCCTTCCTCCACGCCCCGGCGGTAGGAGGGCGCCAGACCGAAGAGATTCTCGAATCCCACGTAGCCCGTCTGCGTCTGGGCCACGGCTCCCGCTGCGCACAGCAAGTCGACGTCATAGGCACCGGCCGTTTTGACGAGACGCAAATTCTCCCGCTCCTGACGGGCGAGTTCCCGGATGAAGGCGGCGGGAATTCTCGTGAGCGCGTTTCCGCCCAAAGCGAGTAAATCTCCATCCTGCACCAGGGCCGCCGCTTCCGTGAGGGACGTGATTTTGCCTGCCATCGATTCCTCCTCGTCGAGATTACCAGAATTCCGATTATCCCCCAGAGGCGCTTCTCCCTCAAGGCGGAGGGGCCGACGCGTCGCCAGGTTTACGCATAAAGGTTTGAATTTTTTTGAAAAATTCCGATTTTTCCCATTTGACAAGAATATCCATATTTTCTAGGCTTGATAGTAATTCCAGGGCGATGAAGGGCCTCCCCGCCCGTAGGCTCGTGAAATCACCCGGCAAAGACCGCTCAGTCCGCCCATCCGGGGTGAGCATGAATCCCCCAGAAAATACGCCACCACCAGAAGGCCCGGCTACGCCTTCAGAGGCGACCGATTTCGCCGATCTGCCCTGGGGCAGCGATATGTCCGCGGGAAATCCCGATAACTGGGAAATCCTGGAGACTGGCCGTGCGCCCGATGCGGATCATCCCGAGGACCAAGAGACCACATTTGAAGCTTCGGATGATTCCGAGCGATTCAACGTCAAGATCGACGTCTTCGAAGGTCCGCTCGAACTCCTGCTACATCTGGTGCGCGAGCACAGGCTGGACATAAACGATATTCCGGTCGCCTTCATTACAGATCAATACCTGAAATACGTGGAACTGCTCAAAAAGCTGAACATCAACCTGGCGTCGGAATACCTCGTCATGGCCTCTTATCTGGTCTACATCAAGAGCAGAACGCTTCTGCCCCGGACCGAGGACGACGCGGAAGAGGAAGACCCCGAAGTCCTGCGCCAGGAGCTTCAGCGCCAACTCATCGAGTACCAGAAATTCAAGAAAATCAGCCAGGTGTTCCGCCATGCCGAGGAGGAGCAATCCTGGCTCTTCACGCGGGGCGCCGATCCTCTCCTTATAGAGGATGACGAGGAAGAAGAAGCGCCCAAGCTGCAAGTCACGGTGTTCGACCTCATCAGCGCCATGCAGCACCTCATCGAATCCATCGGGGAAGAAGGCGTCCACCTCGTGGACATCGATGAGCTCGAAGTCGCCGACATGAGAACCATGCTCATCGACACCCTGGAGGACGCAGGCGGGGAGGGAGTGCTCTTCCACTCGTTGTTCCAGACAAGGCGCGTGCTCGAAGTGGTGGCCATATTCCTGGCGCTTCTGGAACTCATCAAGGGAAATCTTGTCGTGGCGCAACAGGCGTCCAATTTCGGTGAAATCCGAATTACAAAGGCGGTGCGTGATGAATGACCCTCAAACGGAAAATCAGGAAACAGCGCGGGCGGAAACGAAAGTTCCCTTCGAGCTCGCCGAGGATGGAGCGTCGTCTCCGGACGCCGCGGCCAGGGCTCTGGCCGAACATCAGCTGGAAGCCATGGAGGAGCCACGCCAGGAAACGCTCTTCGAGATTGAGGAGCCGCAGGAGCACGCCGGGATGACCGAAGAGGCGCCCGATGAGGAGGAAGCAGGGGAAATCGACAAGGACGCGCCGCTCGTCATGGACCTGGACGAGGCGAAAAAAATCGTCGAATCCATCCTCTTCGTCGCGAGCGAGCCGCTCAGGCCGCGGGACATCTCTTTTCTGTTCAAGGGCGTCTCCAACGTGAACGTCAAGGTCGTCCGAAAACTGCTCGACGAACTCGTGGAGGAATATGGCGACAAGACTCTGCAGATCATCGAAGTGGCCGAGGGCTTTCGCCTTTGCACGCGCGCGGAGTTCTCCCCCTGGGTGAAGCGCTTCTCCAAGAGAGAGAGAAAAACCAAGCTCTCCCAGGCGGCGCTCGAAACCCTGGCCATTTTGGCCTACAAGCAACCCATCACAAAAGCGGAGATCGAAGAGATCAGGCGCGTGGATTGCGGCGGCGTGCTGCACACCCTGCTCGAGCGCGGCCTCATCCGCATCCTCGGGCGGCGGGACGTCGTGGGCCGGCCCATCGTCTACGGCACCACGCCACTGTTCCTGGAGCATTTCGGCTTCAAGAGCCTCTCGGACATGCCGAAGCCCGAGGAGTTCGAGGCGACCGAAGACCTCGATTTGGGGCCTGTGGGCGGTCAAGAGGAGATCATCTCCCTGGATGCCGAAGAGCAGGCGACGGCATCGAATGGACACGCAAACGGTTCAAACGGCCATACAAACGGCGCTAACGGTCATTCCAACGGTCACGCGCACGAGAGTACCGAGCAAGGCGAGATGTCCACGGAAACGACGACGCCCCAAGAACCGGAAAAGAAAATGGATACCACCTCCTGACGCAACCCCTGAGGTTCTGGTACAACCAAAAGGAGGAGAGCTTGGGCTTTCCTCCTTTTCTTTTTTCCGTGCACGGCGGGAACCGGGCCTTTCCGGGAAGGATGGAACATGCGTTTCGGCATCATGGCGACAGGGGGCGTGGGCGGCTATTTCGGCGCCATGCTGGCGAGGAGCGGTAAAGAGACCGCCTTCATCGCGCGCGGCGCACACTTGGAAGCCATGCGGAAAGAGGGGCTCCGCGTGGAGAGCGTCACGCCCGGAGAATTCAGCGTGCGCGATGGGGTGTTTACGGATTCTCCGGCGGAGGCCGGCGTTTGCGACGTCATCCTCTATTGCGTGAAGACGACCGCCGACGACGCAGCCGTTCCCGCCATCGCGCCCATGGTCGACGCAGACACCGTCATCATCAACCTGCAAAACGGCGTGGCGGGCGAAGAGAAACTCGCGGCCGTCTACGGCGCGGAACGCGTGATGGGCGGTGCGGCCTATATATTCACCTCCATCGCGGCGCCGGGCCTCATCCGGCAAATCGGGGGTCCGAGACGAATGGTTTTCGGCGAAACGGGCGGCGGCGCGAGCGTACGCGGCGATGCGATATTCACCGAACTCAAAGACGCGGAGATCAACGCGGTATACTCGGAAGACATCGAAGCGGAGCTTTGGACGAAGTTCATCTTCATCTGCGCGGTCGGCGGGGTGACGGCGCTCACGCGCTCCACCCTCGGTGAGATCATGGCCTATGAGGGCACGAAAAACATGATGCGCGAGACGATGCGCGAGGTCTACCTCGTGGGCCGGGCCAAAGGCGTGAACCTTCCCGATGGCGCGGATGAGGACCGCTACCGCTTCATCGACGAGCAGAACCCGGCCAGCAAGGGCAGTCTGTGCCATGACCTGGAGGCGGGCAGGCGCCTCGAGATCGACGCGCTGTGCGGAACGGTCTCGCGCCTCGGAGCGGAGGTGGGCGTCGAGACGCCGTGCAACGATTTCATCTCGCACACCCTGAAACTCGCCGACCTCCAAATCGCGGGCGAGGTCAAGCCGGCATCCTGAGCGCGCCGCTCACCCATATTTCACCACCAGCCGCGACGTGGTAGGCTCACCGTAATCCTGAATTCATCCACGCCAACCATGGAGATACGCTTTCGATGGCCCGAAAATACTGGCTCATGAAGAGCGAACCGGACGCATACTCTTTCGACGATCTGATGGCGGAGCCCGAGCAGACCGCCTGCTGGGACGGCATCCGAAACTACCAGGCCAGAAATTTCATGATGGAGATGGAGGTGGACGACTACGTTCTCTTCTATCACTCGAGCACGAAGCCGCCCCACGTGGCGGGCACCGCGCGGGTGGCGCGGGAGTCCTACCCCGATCACACCCAGTACGACGAGAAATCCAAGTACTACGACCCGAAAGCCCCCGCCGACGCCCCGCGCTGGCAGATGGTGGATTTGCAGGCGATGGAAAAGCTTCCCCGTCCCGTCTCGCTGAACGAGTTAAAAGAAAATCCCAGGCTCGCAGAGATGCGCGTCACCCAGAAAGGGCAGCGCCTAAGCGTTCAGCCCGTGACGAAAAAGGAATTCGACGAGGTGCTGCGCATGGCGAAGAAGTAGCCACTCGCAGCGCGGAGAATCGCTACCCCTAACTCGCCAGTTTCTGCTTCATCGCCTCGAAGTCCGCCTCGTAGAAGAACTCCTTCTCTCCAAAGGCCGGCTTGAGGCCGGTGAGCCAGGTGGCGTTTTCGTCATACCCGGCGAAGAAGACGCGGCCCAGCCACTCGGGGTTTCTCGCCTGGAGGAACTGAAGCGCGATGATACGCTCTCCGCGGATCTCTTCTATCCCCAGGACTTGCACCTTGCCGGGCGCCGCGCTCATCGAGGGTCCCCGCGCGGTGCGCGCCAGACCGGACACCTGGGAGTAGGCCTTCCGGTAGATCGCGTGCGCTTCCACCAGGGGCAGTTCGAAGTAGCGCTTGGCGCCCGTGTCCCTCTCCACGAACATGTAATAGGGTATCAGGCCCAGCCGCACCTGCTCCTTCCACATGCGCGCCCACATGTCCGCGTCGTCGTTGATGTGCCTGAGAAGAGGCGCCTGCGTCCGGATGACGGCGCCCGTATCCCGCACCCTCCTGATGGCCTCGCGCGCCATCGGGGTCTGGACCTCACGCTCGTGGTTGAAGTGCGCCATGATGGCGATGTGCTTGCCGCCTTTCACCATCTTATCGAATAGACGCAGCAGATCGTCCGCATCGGCGTCGGTGGTGAAGCGGTACGGCCAGAAGGTCAGCGCCTTCGAGCCGATGCGGATATCGCGGATGTGCGCGAAGCGCGAATCGTCCAGCAGGGGCTCCATATAGCCCTCGAGCGCCTTGGTCTTCATGATCAAGGGATCGCCGCCCGTGAAGAGGACGTCCGTCACTTCTTTGTGCTCGGCGAGATACCTGTGCAGGATGTCCGCGTCCGTGGAGATGAAGCGAAGCTCCTTGTCGCCCACGAACTGCGCCCAGCGGAAACAGAAGGTGCAGTAGGCGTGGCACGTCTGTCCCTGGCCGGGGAAGAAGAGCACCGTCTCATGGTATTTGTGCTGCATGCCCTCTACGTGCTCCTCGTCGAGGACGGGCACGTTCAGCGTCTGCTGCCCGGCGGGGTGGGGGTTCAGGCCGGCCCTGATCTCGTGGATGGCGGCGTTGAGCTGCTCCTTGGGCGCGTCGCGCCTCAGGAGATCCGCCACGCAATCGAAATCCTCTTTCGAGATCATCCCCTCCTGGGGAAAAGAGAGCTGGAACAGTGGGTCTTCGGGCACATTGTCCCAGTCGATGAGATTCTCCACCATGTAGCGGTTCGTGCGGAAAGGCAGCACGTGCCCCACCACCTTCATGCTGAAGCGAATGTCCTCGGGCAGGCTCTGCAACTCGGGGACTTTGTCGATTTGCTGGACCACGATGGGCTTGTAGCGAGGCGGGTCGATAGACAACAGGTTCTGGCCGTTCGGACCGCCGTTTTGGGTTTTTGCAGTCCCCGTCTCGGCGGGATTTTCTGAAGAAGACATGTTCATTTCATGGCCCTCCGGGCAGTGTCCAACGGGTTTCGAGACAGAATTCGAAATTTCTTCGTGCCGTTTATCTCCTTATGCGTTCATCACAATTCATCCTGTTCTATAATAGATGATACCCCCGACTTTGAAAACATGCCACAAAATACGCTCCGCCCTCATTCGGGAAAGCCGGTATTTTCTAACAAAAAATGAAACCGTCCCGAAAAATACGGGAAGAAAACACCCGCCCGGACGTCATTCATCGCGCGGGCGGGGGCGTTCCGCTTATCTAGTGGGGCATGTGGGCGGGGTTCCAGAACTCGCCCGTGCGAATCGTGTGGGCCTGCTTGTCTCCGCCGGGGTCCCAGCTCTCCTCGTTCTTGCGCGCCTGCTCCTCGAAATCATACTCGACGCGGTGAATCTCCCCTTCCCAGTTCCCGCCCCCCTGGTATTCGAGGAGGACGTAGGCGGGGCGGTTGTCCCCGTCCCAGTTCACGGCGGCGGACGCGGCGCATACGAGCGTCTGATCCCCGACCTGGCGGATGTAGGGGCCGTGGCACTGCCCGAAGGCCACGACTTCCGATTTCTCCCCCGCGAGTCGTTCGAGTATCTCCTCGTCGGTGAGCCTGAGCGGGAGCGCGCCCTCGTCGTTCCCCGGCGAGCCGTGGAAGATGCGGAGGTCGTGCCCGGGTTCGGGCGTAAGCGTCATTTCGCGGGGCAGCCCCCGCAGCCAGTCGAGTTGATCTTCGCTCAAGTGCTCGCGCGTCAGGCGGGAACTATCGTTTCTCGCGGGAAAATCGTTTTCTCCCTCGTCGACGTGGTCGATGACCCAGCGATCGAAATTCCCCAGTATGGGCAGGCAGTTTTTTCGGGAGCGGAGGCGATCGACCACCTCGCCCGGCTCCGGCCCGCCCATCACGTGATCGCCGGGTACGATCTCCCAGTGCACGTCGTGCTTGTCGACTTCCGCCAGAACGGCGTCCAGAGGTGCGAGTTGGGCATGAATATCGGAATAAAGCGCCAGTTTCATGTTCTTTCTCCATGATGATGATGTATGAATACCGATATATGACGATGTGCGATCTAGTGTAGCAATCTCCTGCCCGACTCCGCCAACGCCCCCATCTTCTCCCGCAGGCGGGGGTAGACCAGTTCACCGTTTTTCTTCACGGCCTTTCCGGCCACGAAAACCGTGTCCACGTTGGCGAACGACGCCTGGAAAACGACCGTTTCCAGCGGATCGTTCACGGGGAAGAGGTTCAGGTCGCTCTTCCTGATCAGGACGACGTCCGCCTGCTTGCCCGGCTTGAGCGTGCCCGCCTTGTATCCGAGCCCCAGGGCGTTGGCGCCGTCTATCGTCGCCCACTCCAGCGCGCGCCGCGCGGGAATCGCGATTTGCGCCGGGGAGGTTCGCCCGTCGAGTATCTCCTGGTTCTCCTGCGCGCGGGCGAACTGTAGCCCTGCCCGCATCATAGTGAACATGTCGCCGCTGATGTTCGATTCCACGTCGATCCCCAGCGTCGGCCTGCCGCCCAGCGCCAGCACGCGCCCGATGACGGGCTCGCCGTGGCCCATCTGCATCTCCACCTCGGGGCAGGAGGTGACCGAACAGCCCGAGTCGACGAGGATGCGCAATTCCTCCTCGCTCAACTGGTTCGCGTGCACGGCGTTGAAATCGGGCCCGAGAAGTCCTTCCCGCGCCAACTGCCGTATCCCGTCGGGCGTCACCCGGTGGAACCCGCCGCCGATGTGCGCGCTCCAGAGCAGATCGTACTCGCGGGCCAGGCAGATATCGTGCACGCACATCTCGAGCGTGGAGAGGTCGGGGCCTCTCGTCGCCAGGGCCAGTTTGATGAGGCCGCCGTCCGATGCCAGCCGCCCAGATCGCAAACGCCGCACCTCATCGGGAGGATGCGGCCTGTGGCTGAGCGGCGTCTCGCCCTCCGCGATTTTGGGCTTGGGCGTCCCGTGGCCGAAGACGGCGCGGATACCCGCTTCCTCCAGGCCGTCCAGGCCCGCATCGGTGTGTTCGGGCGTGGGGTTGTTGTGACACCAGTCGAACAGCGTCGTAACGCCGCCATTCAGTTGATTCAGCGCGCCCACGAGGTTCGCGAGATAAATATCTTCCGGCCGGAACCTCGGGCCGAAACCCTCGTGCATCTGCCGGACGTACTCCACCAGCGTCCAGTCGCCGGCGATCCCGCGGATGCCCGTCTGCCAGGTATGCTGGTGCGCGTTCACGAAACCCGGCATGACGATGAAATCGCTCGCGTCCACCTCCTCGGCCTCGGGCGCGTGGACGTTTTGGCCGACATCTCTTATCTCATCGTCCTCGATGAGCAGGTCGCCGCCTTCGATATCGCCGAGTCCGGGGTCGAGCGTGAGGATGCTCCCCCCGCGCAGTAGCGTCTTTCCCATTACAATGAACCTCCCACGGGCGGCGCGAACTCCCGGAGCGCCTCTTCTTTCCATTCCAATCCGAGACCGGGCTTGTCGGAGAGCACCAGGTTTCCGTCCCTGAACGCCATCGGCTCCTCGATGATGCACTCCCACCAGGGCATGTGCTCGCACCAGACGCCGTGTTCTTCTGCGCTCAGAAGGTGCGCCGAAACCTCGTGAAACAGGTGCGGGGTCACCGGCTTTCCGAACTCCTTCGCCATCGCCGCCGCGCGGCGCCAGCCCGTGACGCCCGAGCAGCGCTCGAGGTCGGGCATGAGAATGTCGGCGGCACCCGCGACGAGCAGGTGGCGCATCCCGCGCGGGTTGTAGTTCGTCTCCCCGGTGCAGATGGGGATATTGCTGGCCTCCGCTACCTCCGCGCACCCCCTGATGTCTTCGTGATCGACCGGCTCCTCCACCCAGTAAAGGCCGAAGGGCTCGAACGCCCTGCACGCGCTTATCGCGGTTTCCACGTCCCAGGCCTGGTTGGCGTCCACCATGAGCGCGACCTCATCGCCTATCGCCTCGCGTACCGCGCGGATTCGCTCGACGTCGTCATTCACCTCCCCTCCCACGCGGAGCTTCATGGCCCTGAAGCCGCGCGCCTTGAGCGCCGCGGCTTCTTCCACGAGTTCGTCTATCGAGAGATTCAGCCAAAGGCCCTCGCTCGCGTAGCAGGGGATCTCGCGCCTCTCGCCGCCCAGATACTTCCAGAGCGGCAGACCCGCCGCCTGGGCCGCCAGGTCCCAACAGGCGGTGTCGAGTGCCGACATCGCCAGGGCGCTGATGCCGTCGCGGCCCACGAAGCTCACCGCCTTGCGCATCGCCTCCCAGTTCGTATCCGTGTCCGCCGGGTCCTTGCCCAGCAGATTGGCGAACAGATCGCGCACCATCGCTATCATCGCGCGGGTGCGCTCCGGACCGAAGGCGAAGCACCAGCCGTGGCCCTTCAAGCCCTCTTTCGTGCGCAGGGTGACGCAGCAGGTGTCGACGGCGTGCACCTCGAAGGTGGCCACCTTGAGCGGCCGCTCCAGCGGCACGCAAACGTGCGCCGGCGTCATGCTGATGATGGTTTGAGAAGACGGCAAAACGGACCTCCTTCGCAACGAGTGTGAGATGTCGCCCTGTTCTTCATGCGCTTTGCGCAACAGGTTACCCTGTTCGGCCCCGTATGGCTATAATCCCGTGTCCTATAATTGTCGTAGAACGGGCCAGGGAGAAAAACAAAAAATGTCCGCTATCAGGCTTCAGAAGATCATCGCCCAGGCCGGCATCGCCTCGCGCCGGGAAGCGGAGCGACTGATCACGGAGGGCTGCGTCCAAGTGAACGGAAAGCGCGTGCTCACCCTGGGCGCCAAGGCGGATCCGCTGGCCGATGCCGTCAAGGTGAACGGAAAGCTCATCACGAAAAAGGAGCCGCCCGTATATCTCGTGCTGAACAAACCGAAAAACGTGCTCACCACCATGCGCGACGAGGAGGGCAAGGACAGGCCCACCGTGGCGGACCTGCTGCCCCAGGGCCTTCGGCGCGTATTCCCCGTCGGCAGGCTCGATTTCGACGTCGAAGGCGTCTTGCTCTTGACCAACGACGGCGAGATGGCGAACCGGCTCGCCCACCCGAAATACGGGATACCCCGCGTCTATGAGGCGAAGGTGAAGGGAGCACCCTCCGAGAACGCCCTCGCCCGGATGGCGGACGGGTCATGGATGCGCGGGCGGGGCGGAAAAGCCCAGCCTGCCGGCGTGCGGGTCATCCGGGGCAAAACGGAGAAGAACGCGTGGCTCAGAATCGAACTCCGCGAGGGCAGACAGCACCAGGTCAAGAAGATGTGCGAGGCCGTGGGGCATCCCGTGATCAAGCTCGTCCGGCGCGCATACGGCGGCATCACGGCCAGGGGGCTTCCCGGCGCCAAGGTGAGGACCCTCACCCGCGATGAGGTCGAAAAGCTGAAACAAATGACGAACATCAGCGCCAACGCATCCAGGCGCCCGCCTTCCAGGGCAGGCTGGGCCAAGGCCAGGACGAACCCGAAACGCACCGCGCGCAAAGGGTCCGCGAAACAGCAGACGAGAGAACCCGGGAAATCCGGCTCTTCATGAAACACTCGCTCGATGAGCAAACCGGACAAGGAAAACCGCGGGGTTCGTGTGTTATGATTCGGCAACAGACCAAGGAGAAGGAAAAGGCCGCTTAAACGATGAGCGCACCTGCTTCAAACAGATTAACGCTGGCGACCAAGATCACGCTGGTGCGGGTTATACTGATACCAGTTTTCGTGATGTGTCTCGCCTACAGGAAGCCGGGAATCGCCCTCGCCGTCTTCATCATCGCGGGCGTGGCGGACGGCGTTGACGGCTATATCGCGAGACGGCGCGGCGAGATGACGGAGTTGGGCGCCATGCTCGACCCCATTGCGGATAAACTGCTCATGTTTACCGCCTACATGATGATGGGGATTTCGGGACAAATCCCGATCTGGCTGGCCGTCTCCGTGGTGAGCCGGGATTTGCTGCTGTCCATCGGCTGCCTGATGTTGTTCATGACGGTGGGCTTCCAGGCGCCGTCCCCTTCCATGCTGGGGAAAACCACGACGACCGCCCAGATGGTCACCGCGGGGGCCGCTCTTCTGGCGGCGGCGCTGGCGGCGGAGCAGAACGTCGTGCTGTTGTCCATGTACCTGATCACCTGTGGGCTGACTCTTGCCTCGGGTGTTCATTATCTCTTCTTCGTGGGCGCCCGGATGATTTACGAGAAACCGGATGAAGAGCAGGCGGAGAAACCCACCCCTGCAGCCCGGAACTGAGGCAAGTCACTCAAAATGGACGACCAAACCCAAATCCTCACGTGGAAGAGAATCTGGCTCATTCTCATACTCATCGCCGCCGTCTGGATATTGGTGAGCGCCCGGGCGGCGCTGGTCCCCCTGGCGGCTTCGTTCATCCTCGCCTATCTGCTCCAGCCGCTGGTCGATACGCTGGAGAAATGGAAGATACCGCGGCCCCTCGCCGTCCTGATCCCCCTGCTGGGTTTGGGCGTGGGCCTGTTCATCCTGTGGGTCAGCATATCGCCCGTGGTGCAGAAGCAGGTGGCGGCGTTCGCCAAAAAACTCCCCGGCTACGTCACCATCGCCGAATCATGGCTCATCGCCACGCTCGATCAATTCGAACTCCCCCAGACGGCGGAACTCAAGAAATACTTCACCGAAAACCTCTCCTTGCTGGGACAGTTGCCCGTTACCGCGCTCCGGTTTCTGCTGAGAACGACCAGCGGCATTTTTTCCATCGCCATCGGCATGATCTATCTCGTCCTCATCCCCGTGATGACGTTCTACGTCCTGAGGGACTGGAAAGAGCTGTGGGCGGGGTTTTTCGCCTACGTGCACCGCGACTACCGTGCAGAGGTGGAAAAAAGGGTCTTCCGTCTCGACGAGCTCCTCGGTTCGTTCATCAAGGGGCAGTTGCTGATCGCCTGCATCCTCTCCGCCTTTTACGTGCTGGGCTTTTACATCGTGGGGATGCCGCTGTGGCTGGTGATGGGCATCTTCACGGGTATCGCCTGCATGTTCCCCTATGTGGAATGGATAGTGGCCCTGCCGATCGCCCTGCTTCTCTCGGGGCTCGCGCATCAGGACTGGCTTCATCCGCTGGGGACGCTGGCCGTATTCGGAGTCATCTCGCCCATCGCGGGCATGGCGCTCGTTCCCCGCATCCTGGGAAACCGCATCGGGCTTCACCCCGTGGTGGTGCTCGCCTCCATCATGATAGGGGGCGAACTGATGGGCTTCGCGGGAATCCTACTCGCCGTGCCGCTCGCGGCGGCGATCAAGGTGGGCCTCGAAGCCATCAGCGACTACTACCTGACGTAAGTTCTTCCGGACGTTTCTGGAAAGATAACGAACTGCAACGCGGATCAGGGGGCTGTAGGGACAGGTCGCGACCTGTCCTCCCCACTGGAAAACCAACCCCCCCTACCCCCCCTTGTCAGGGGGGTAAGAAAAAACAAAGCCCCCTCAGCCCGGTAGGGGCGCATCGCCTTTTTATACCCCCCTGACAAGGGGGGTAGGGGGGGTTGCCTCTTTATCCCCAGACAAGGGGGCTTTTTCAACGGCCGCTCAGGCGGGAACTTCCACGCCCCTGTCCACGGCGCGGGCCATGAGGAAGAGGAGGTCGGAGACGCGGTTGAGATATACGAGCAGGTCGGGGTTGTCGATGTAGCCCTCATCCCGCAGCTTGACCGACCATCGCTCGCCACGGCGGATGATGGTGAGCGCCATGTCCAGCGCGGCGCCGCAGGGCGAATCGCCGGAGATGACCCAGTCGGTGATCTGAATCTCCTTTTCATAGCGCGCCACCTGCGCGTCGGCCCACTCGACCTGCTCCGCGCCCACGCGCTCTCCCAGCCTGCCGGTCTTGCCCCGCAGCGTCGCCAGGTCGCTGCTCACGAGGTAGAGGTCTTTCTGGATTTTGAGGATTTCAGGCTTCAGCCATTCGGGTGCGGTCGAGCGGGCGAGGCCGAGCGCCGCCTTCGCCTCGTCGAGCGCGCCGTAGGCCTGCACCTGGGGATGATACTTGGGAACCCTGTCGGCGAACCACAAATCGGTGTTCCCGTCGTCCCCTCTTCGCGTGACGATGGACATCGCGTCACTCCTCCAAGGCTAGAGTCTCTTGATCACGTCGGTGGCGACGGAGCGCGTCGTCCCGGTTCCCCCCAGGTCCGCCGTGCGGTTTCCCCCGGCCAGATGCGCGCGGACCGCGCCGTCGAGCCGCTTCGCCGCGCGCTCCTCGCCCAGATAGTCAAGCATCAGGGCGGCGGAGATGAGCGCGGCCACCGGGTTGGCGATCCCCTTGCCCATGATGTCGGGGGCCGAGCCGTGCACGGGCTCGAACAGGCCGGGCGCGTCGCCTTTGGGGTTCGTGTTGGCGCTCGCGGCGACTCCCAGCCCGCCGACGATGGCGGCGCCCAGGTCCGTCAGGATGTCGCCGAACAGGTTCGTGGACACCACGACGTCGAAATGCTCAGGGCGCCTCACGAACTCCAGGGCGGCGGCGTCGACGAGATATTTCGCCGTCTCGACTTTCCTGTAGCGGGGCCTCGCCGCGACTTCCTCGAAAATCTCGTCCCACATCACCAGCGTGTGGCCCTGCGCGTTCGATTTTGTGACGTTCGTGACGTGTTTTTTCCGCTTGAGCGCCGCCTCGAACGCCGCCTCGATGATGCGCTCACAGCCCATGCGCGTGAAGACCGTTATCTGGGCGGCCATCTGCGAGGGGTGTCCCTCGTAGTGCCTGCCGCCGATGGGGCTGTATTCCCCCTCGGTGTTCTCGCGGAAGAAGAGCATGTCGATGTCGCCCGGCTCGTAGCCGCGCAGCGGCGATTCCAGCCCTTCGTACAGGATGATGGGGCGCATGTTGACGTAGAGGTCGAACCCCCTGCGCAGCGGAAGCAGGAGCTGGTTGAGCGTGATGTGATCAGGAATGTCGGGCCGGCCCACGGCGCCGAGCAGAATCGCGTCGTGTTTTCTCACGCGGTTCAGGAAATTCTCCGGGCACATCCGGCCCGTCTCGTGATAGAAATCGCTCCCCCAGGGGTATTTCGTAAAAGAAAACGCGAGACCCCGCTCGCTCTTCGCCAGTGCGCGCAGGACGCGCACCGCCTGGGTGACGACTTCGGGCCCGATGCCGTCCGCCGGTATTAAACCGATGCTGTGCTTCGCCATTACTCCTCCTTCAAGGTTCCATACGCGGCAGGTGTGTCGAGCACATCCGGGCCGCCAGGCATTAAAGTCCCCTTTCGATCAGATATTCCACCGGATTGTAGTCGTCCGTCAAAACCGGCCCGTAGATGCGCTCTCCCGGCGGCGACACGCGCGCGCGGGCGGCGAACGCGAACCTGAGCTCCCGGCGCATCGCCTCGCTCACGCGTCGGAAGCGGCCCGCGTCCTCGTCCCGGAACGCGAAGAAGAGAATGTTCTGCGCCGTGTAGGGATTCGCAGGGTCGGTGCTGTAGATGAGTATCTCCGGGAACACGCTGTTCATCGTCCGGTAGACGGACGCGTATATCGCCCCGCCTGCGCCCGCGCGGTAGCCGATGAGATTCAGCATGAAGGCGCCGCCGGGCGAGAGGCGTTCGCTCGCTTCCTCGAAAAACTCCTTCGTGACCAGATGCGGCGGTATGTTCCGCAAGCCCCGGTAGGCGTCGCCCACGATGAGATCGTATTTTTTTTTCGATGAGCGCAGAATGCGCCTGCCGTCTCCCACCAGGTTCTTGAGCCTCGGAAACTTCGCGAGCCTGAAAAACTTGCGCCCCGCATCGACGACTTCCGCGTCGAGTTCGGCCACTTCGATGGACATCTCCGGCCTCATGAGATGCAGCGCCTTGGGCATCGTGAAAGCGCCGCCGCCGATGAAGATCGCGCGCTTCATGTGGGGCACGAACAGAGGTCCCAATTCCAGGAAGCGGGTGTATTCATAGAAAAACTTTCTGTCGTCTCCCAGGACCATCGCCCCTTCGGGCTGGTGATCCAGAAACATCTCGCGCACCCGCACGCCGTCGGCTTCCGTCCTCTCGAACACGCGGATCATGTGGTACATGTTCTCGCGCACCCACACCGTATCTTTATCCACGCCGGGGATGACGCCCAGCCACGCGGCGCCCGTCCCCATCGAGGCCAGGAGGAACGCCGCGAGAAGCAGGTTCGCCCGCGCGTTTCGCTTCGAGAACAATCTGGCGAGGTCGCCGCTGAGGTAGAGCCCCAGCGTCGCCGTGAGTGTAAGCGCCGCCGCCGTCGTCAGGAAGATGCCGTTCAGTCCGAAAAAGGGAATGAAGACGAAGCCCGTCGCGAACGTGCCGAGAATGCTCCCGACCGTGGACCAGGTGAAGAGGTTGCCCGTCACCGCCCCCAGGCTGCCCTCTCCTCTTGCGGCAAGCTTCACCGCGAAGGGCGTGAGCGTGGCGAGCACGCATCCCGGAGCGGCGAAGAGCAGGAGACCGGCGATCACCGGCCCCGATTGGAGGCTCAGGCTCTCTTCCATCGTGGGCAGCAGGATCCCCCGAAGGGCGGGCACCAGCGCGACCAGGCCCGCGCCGGCCAGCATGAGGGAGAAAAACAGCCTGCTCGACGGGTTGCGGTCCGCGAGCCTTCCCCCGATGGAATAGCCGAGGCTCAGCGCGGCCAGGATGATGCCGATCATCGAGGTCCACGTGTAGAGGGTATTGCCGAAGTGGGGGGCGAGGACGCGCCCCGCCGCGATCTCCATGACGAGAATCGAGCCGCCCGAGAGGAAGACCGAGAAATAGAGATACAGGCCCACCACGTTCTTCGTTTCAGATTCCGGCGCTCGCCTGGGCTGCCTGGCCACCACGCACTCCTCGAAAAAAAGAAAACCACGCCCTGCAAAAAGAAAACCGCACTCTATGGCACTGAAAGACCTGAGGCAAGCCTTGGTGCGTCTGGATTTTTTCGGGTCGATGCCTCATAAATAGAATGAAATTCACCCGGAATCATGCTGCATGGATTTTTCCTCAATAAAGAGAACGACGAGTTGGCCTCCGACAAGGTGTATCCATCATCCAGAGCCGCCATCGCCGACATACCCGATGGCGCCACCATTCTGCTGGGCGGGTTCGGCGGCGCGGGCATCCCGGAAAACCTCCTGGTCGCCATGGCCGACCACCCCGCGCGCGACCTGACCGTCGTCACGAACCACGCGGGTTTCGGCGAGCGCGGCCTCGCCGTGCTGCTCCGGCAGGGGAAGGTGCGGAAAATCATCTGCAGCTACGCCTTCCACAGGAGCGCGTTCGTGTTCAGAGAACTTTATCTCGAGGGGAAAATCGAACTCGAACAGCTCCCCCAGGGGACCATGGCCGAGAGGATCCGGGCGGCGGGCGCGGGCGTTTCCGCCTTCTACACACCCACCGGCGTCGGCACGCAGGCGGCCGAGGGCAAGGAGACCCGCACGATCAACGGGCGCGAGGCCGTGCTCGAATACCCCCTGCCCGGCGACGTGGCCGTCATCAAGGCGCACCGGGCCGACCGCGCGGGGAACCTCACCTACCGGGGCACGGCGGCGAACTTCAACCCCGTCATGGCGACGGCAGCCCCGCTCACCATCGCCGAGGTGGAGGAAATCGTGGAACCCGGCGTCATCGCGCCCGAGAGCGTGCACACGCCCTCGATTTACGTGCAAAGAGTCGTCAGAGGAGAAGACCTTGGCCTCCGATCCGAAACTTGAAAGCTGCGCCTTAAAGCCTGCCGACATCGCCCGGCGCGTGGCGGCGGAACTGCCCGACGGCGCGGTGGTGAACCTGGGGATAGGCATACCCACGCTCGTGGGAAACTACGTGGAAGCCGAACGCGGCGTGTTGTTCATGGCCGAAAACGGCATCATCGGCGCGGGTCCCAGACCGGAGGAGGGCCGGGAGGACAAGGACTACATCAACGCGTCGCGCGAACCCATCACCACCCTTCCGGGCGCGTCGGTGTTCGGGCACGCCGACGCCTTCGCCATGATACGCGGCGGCCACATCGACATCGCCATTATGGGCGCGCTGCAGGTCTCCGCCCGCGGCGACCTCGCCAACTGGACGGTGCCGGGGCTGGGCAAGGGCGGCATCGGCGGCGCGATGGACCTGGCGGCGGGCGCGCGCGAGGTCTACGCCATCATGACCCACACCATGAAAGACGGCGGCCTGAAGCTCCTGGAAGATTGCAGCTATCCCCTCACCGCGCGGCGAGTCGTCACCAAGCTGTTCACCGACATCGCGTTCATCGAGATCACGCCGGACGGCCCCCTTTTAAGAGAAGTGGCTGAAGGCTTAACGGCTGAGGACGTGCAGGCGGTGAGCGAGCCCAAACTCATCACGAACGGATCGCCCGGCACGCTCATGCGCGAGGAAACTCCATGACGCGCGCGGGCAGCGGCTTATCCGCGAATCCCGATTCCGCCGCCGCCGCGCAAGAGGCGATAGAAGAAGCCATGGCGGAGGCGAAGCTCGACGCCGCCTCCCTCGTCTTCCTGTTCGCGACACCCGCACACCTGCAGCGATGGCCCGAGGTGGTCGCCGCCGTAGCCGAGGGAACGGGCGGCGCGCGAATCGTCGGCTGCACGGGCTTCGGCGTCATGACGGCGCAGGGCGAAATCGAGCGCACGCCGGGAATCTCGGTTCTGGCGGTGGGCGGGGACGCCCCGCCCGCAGCGCCTTTTCTCGTCGAGGGCCTGGGCGACTCACCACTGGAATGCGGGCGCGCCATCGGGCGGACGGCAAAAAAAGAATTGGCGGACGCGCTCTCGCAGGAGAGTCCGCCCCTGGTCGTCATCATGCCCGACAGCTACCAACTACAGGCCGACGCGCTCTTCGAGGGAATCCACGAGGAACTGGGAGATGAGGCCATCATCGTTGGGGGCGGCGCCGCGGAGGACGGCTCGGCGGGGAGAACCTTCCAGTTCCTGGACGGGCAGGTGCAGACAAACGCCGTCTCGGGCGTCGTGTTCGCGGGCGCGCCGAGGCGGTTCATCGGGATATCGCAGGCCTATCTGCCGGTGGGCGAGCCCAGGCTCATCACCCGGGCGGAGGAGAACGTGGTCTGGGAAATCTCCGGCGAGCGCGCGTACGACGCCTACGCCGAGGCGGCGGGTCCCGAATGGATGGAGAACATCCGCTTCGCGGCCATGAACCTGTTCATCGGCATTCCGGGAGACCCGGACAAGGTGACGCTCGACCACGGCGAGTACATCGTGCGGCCCATCGTGGGCGCAGACGAGGAACGGGGGGTCATCGCGCTGCCGACGCCGGTCAAGACCGGCCAGGCCATCACCTTCGCCAAACGGGACGGATCGCGTGCGCGTGAGGACCTCCGCACCATGCTCGAAAAAGGAGCGCGCCGTTTCGGCGCCTCTGAAGATGCGGACGCAAGCGCGTTCGGCCTTTACTTCAACTGCGCGGGCCGGGGCAGTTCCCTCTACGGGGAGATGGAGGTGGACGCAGGCGCGATCCGGGAGAAGATGCGCGGGCTGCCCGTCGCCGGGTTCTTCACGGGTTCGGAGATCGCGCCCATCGGAAAAATCGACCATCTCCACCAGTATTCCGGCGTCCTCGTTCTGCTGGGAGAGGACACGGCTTAAGGAAAATTTCTCATCATCCACGGGAGTACGACTCATGGGATACAGCACGGGAAGCATCATCGTCACGACCCTTCATATACTGAGCGCGATACTTGCGGTCGGCGGCGTGGCCTTTCTTCGCTTCGTGGTCATACCCACCGCAGCGGACCTGCCCGAGGCGGAGCGCGGGCCGTTCATGGCGAAAATCCAGAAACGGTTCATCCCGATTCTCCACGGCTCGTTCCTGATCCTGTTGCTGACGGGGCTTCACCACTTAACCCGCCTCGTGCGGAGCGGCCTTGCTATTCCGGGGTCGCTGATCGTGAAGATCGTCCTGGCCCTCGTCATCATCTTCGTGGGCGTCGCACTCACCATCCCGAAGGGCTTCGGGGGCATGAAAGCGCAGCGCAAGACGTGGCTCCTCTTCAACCTCATCCTCGCCCTCATCGTCGTCTACCTGGGCGTTTCATTCACCCACGGGTAAGGCTGGCAAAGGAGAGCGCAAGTGATGCGGGCAGGCTGGTACGAGCGCAAGGGCGCGGCGCGCGAGGTGGTCGAAGTCGGCGAGATGGAGACGCCCGAACCCGGCGCAGGCGAAATAAGAGTGCGGCTTCACGCGTCGGGCGTAAATCCCACGGACTGCAAGCGCCGTGGGGGCCAGGGGTCCGAGGACTGGGGCTATTTCGAGCATTTTCCCGATTTTCCGAGAATCATCCCCCACAACGACGGGGCGGGCGTCGTGGAGGAGATCGGCCCGGGTGCGGGCGGGCATGAAGCCGGCGATCGCGTATGGGTCTACAACGCGCGCTACAAACGCGCGTTCGGCACTTCGGCGCAATACGTCTGCCTGCCGGAGAAGTTTCTCGTCCGCCTGCCTGAAGAGACCAGCTTCGCAGAGGGGGCGTGCCTCGGCATTCCCGCCATGACGGCCCACCGCTGCCTGTTCGCGGACGGCCCCATCGACGGCAAGACGGTGCTCGTGACGGGCGGCGCCGGCCGCGTGGGGGTCTACGCCGTGCAACTGGCCAAATGGGCGGGAGCGAGGGTCATCGCCACGGTGAGCTCGGCGGCAAAGGCGGCACGCGCGACTCGTGCGGATCACGTCATCAACTACCGCGAAGAGGACGTCTTCGAGAGAATCATGGAGATCACGGACGGCGTGGGCGTGGACCGCGTGGTGGACGTGAATCTCGGCGTGAACTGGGAGACGAACTACAAGATCCTGAAAATAGGGGGCGTCATCACTTCCTATTCCTCCATGGGGGATCGCACGCCCCCCTTCCCCCACTACGAACTCATGCTGAACAACATCACCATCCGCCTCGTGATGGTCCACTGCTGCCCGCCGGAGGCTCTGCTCGATGCCGCAGCAGACATCACTCGCGCCCTGGACGCAGGCGCGCTCACCCACCACATCGCGGAGCGGTTCCCGCTCGATGAACTCGCCGGCGCACACGAGGCCGTAGAAGCGGGCGAGGCGGTGGGCAACGTGATCGTGGAAATCGACTAAAGCGAGAATCAGGCGGCGCCGGGGGGGATGGCAACTTCCTGAAAGGGAAACCCCATAAAGGCAACCCCCCCTACCCCCCCTTGTCAGGGGGGCAAGAAAAAGCAAAACTCCCCAGCCCGGCGGGGACGCATCGCCTTTTTATACCCCCCTGTCAAGGGGGGGTAGGGGGGGTTGCCTTTCCAGTCGAGAGAGGTGCCCCTCTATCCCCTGAAAAGGGGCTTTTCAACAGCCCCCGGGAGCAAGGCCCAGCTTCTTGATACCAGATTCCAGGGCGTCGAGCGTCTTGTCGATCTGCGCTTCGGTGTGCGTCGCCATGAGGGTGGCCCTTAACCTGCTCGTTCCTTCGGGCACCGTGGGCGGGCGGATGGCGAGCAGGTACACGCCCGCCTCCATTAGATACTCCGCGAGCGCCAGCGTTTTTTCCGTATCCCTGATGATGATGGGGAAAATCGGTATCTCGGCACCCGGCGGCGGTTCGTTCAGGCGTACCCCGATAAAGCGAAGCCCGGCGCGAAAGCGCGCGCACAGGTTCGCCAGATTCTCCCGGCGGCGCGCCCCCTCGGCGCCTTTTACGAAGCGGACGGCGGCACAAGAGGCGGCGGCCACGGCGGGCGGGGGACTCGTCGAATAGATATAGGGACGCGCCTTGTTGATGAGGTAATCGACCACTTCCGAATCCGCGCAGGCGAACGCGCCGTAAGAGGCGAGCGCCTTACCCAACGTGCCCATGGATACCGAAACGCCCTCCTCCACACCGAAATAAGCGGCGCTCCCCCTGCCGCCCTCGCCGATGACGCCCGTGCCGTGCGCGTCGTCCACCACGAGCACGGCATTGTATTTGTCCGCGAGGTCGCAGATTCCGGGCAGAGGCGCCAGATCCCCGTCCATGCTGAACACGCCATCCGTCACGATGAGCTTCCGGCGGGCCCGGGAACCCTTCAAAGCGTCTTCCAGACGATTGAGGCTCCCGTGCGGGTAGATGTGGACGCGCGCCCTGGAGAGTCGGCAGCCGTCCACGATGCTCGCGTGGTTTAACGCGTCGCTGAAAACGGCGTCTCCATCGCCCGCCAGGGCCGTGATCAATCCTAAGTTCGCCAGAAAACCCGAACCGAAGACGAGCGCGGCGTCCTTTCGCTTGAAGGCGGCCAGCGCGCGCGCCAACTCCTCGTGGGCGGCCATGTGGCCCGAGATGAGCGGGGAGGCGGCACCGCTCGCGCCAGCGCTTCTCGCGGCCTCGACAGACGCCTCGATGATGGCGGGATAGCCCGCGAGGCCCAGGTAGTTGTTGCTGGAGAGGTTGACGAGGGTCCTCCCGCCATAACGCATGGTGGGCCCCTGCATTCCCTCGACCGTGCGCAGCCCCCGGCGCAGGTTTTGAGCCGAGAGTTCGCGCAACTCCGCGCCTATCTGCGCTTTCCAGTCCTCTTGGGCGTTGCTCACGCTTGTCTCGTCCATCCACTCATTTTAGGAGACAAAG
Source organism: bacterium (assembly GCA_022828125.1). Taxonomy (GTDB): domain Bacteria; phylum UBA8248; class UBA8248; order UBA8248; family UBA8248; genus Bin107. The sequence continues at coordinate 114,969 of JAJEJD010000016.1, forward strand.
ACGCGCCCGAAAAGCGAGGGCAACGAAACTCTTGCGCCGCCCCCGCAATGGTGTCATTTTTTCCGGGTACCGAGACGGTTCGGATTCCACACGGCGGAAAGGAGCCTCACTTGAACTGGCTTTTGGTGGCAGGCGGCGGCGCAATCGGCAGCGCGCTGCGCTACGGACTGGCGCTTTTCGTGCAGCGGTCGCTGGGCGCAGGCTGGCCCTTCGGCACGCTGGCGGCGAACGTCATCGGCTCGTTCATCATCGGGTGTATGTACGAATTACTCGTCGCGAGGGAGGTGTTCAGCGAGGAGGTCCGCCTGTTCACGATGATCGGCCTGCTGGGCGGGTTCACCACGTTCTCCGCCTTCAGCCTCGAAACCCTCCTCATGTTCCAGGAGGGCGACTGGCTTCTCGCGGCGCTCTACGTCGCGCTCTCGGTCGCCGGGTGTCTCCTCGCCGTCTGGGCGGGGTTTCAGTTCACCGCCGCGATGACATAGCGCATCAAAAACTTCCCCGGCGAGGAATTTCTCTATTCGCGCAAAAAATTCCCCGCGCCGCGCAGGGCAACGAGGACTACCAGGGAGTTGTTGAAAAAGCCAGTTTACAACCTTTACGGAGATATCTCCCCACCAAGGAGAATTTCAAATCCACTCCCCCCTTGAGGGGGAGTCGAAGAGGCCGAGCGCTTTATGCGAAGGCCGATTCGGTGGGGGGTAAAATGCGTTTTTGCCCACTCCGATTTATCCCCCCACCAGTTCGCTTTCGGGCTTGCGCCCTCACCTCACTGACTCCCCCTCAAGGGGGGAGTGATTCTTCCTCCTTCATCAGTCGCCGACGACCCTCAAGGGGGAAGTCGATTTCCCCTCTACTTGAATAGCAATGACCCTTAAGAGGAAATGATTTTGGAATTCTCTTCGATGGGGAACGATCTTTGTAGAGGTCGTATATCTAGTTGTCCAACAACCCTATGATCGTGAGATTTGCTTATTTCCTGACGAACTTCCTTGACGGATTCCCTGCTTGAGGGGCTGGATTGTCGGGGAATTGTTTTTCGCCGCCTACCTCTATTCCTGGAGGGAGCCATAATATTCCGCCAGTGATTCATGTGAAATAACCTGATTGCCTCTTTCCCTGGCCGGAATACCCTTCCTTGCGTTCATCCATGGGGGTTCGGAATGCGTGAGATCGCTCAGTTGCTGACCGCTGTATTCCCCGTAATGAGCCACCACGACATCAACGGTCTCACGTTCGCTCTCGGACAATGCGTCGGGGTTCGACCGGACCGTAGAGACATGGAAAAAACCTTGATGCCTTTTGTATAAATCGGGACACACCGGACCATTCGCCCACGCCTGAATCTCTTCGGGGAACAAAGGCTCTTCATCCCAAACGAGATGCCAAGCCTGCGCATAATAAACGATCTTTTGAAGTTTCCACGTCGTGATCCTGCCGGTTTTCGATAGAATATATTCCGCGGCATCATAAACTGACGCCATGCCTCGCTCCCCTTTCGCCTTTCTGTATTCACCTATTCTGGACGTGAACATTCAAAATTTCAACGTGCGAATAAAAAACGATAATACCACAAAAATGCTCCGGTGAATACAAAAAAATTCCCCGCGCCGCATGACCACTCAGATCGAAGACATCTCGCCCCCGTCGACCTGCAGCGCAGCTCCCGTGATGTAGCTCGCCCGCTCGCTGGCGAGAAAGGCCACCGCCGCCGCGAATTCCTCAGCCTCGCCGAGGCGGCCGATGGCGATGTCCTTCGTCACCTCGGCGTAGACTTCCTCCTCGCTGCGGCCGCTTTCGGCGGCCATCTTCGCGATGCGCTCGGGCCAGTGGGTGTTGAAGCGCCCGGGGTTCACGATGTTGACCAGAATGCCGTCGCGCACGAATTCGCCGGCGAGTGATTTCGTGAAGTTGAGCAGCGCCGCCTTCGACGCGTTCGAGACCACGCGGCGGGGCCGGGGCTGGCGGCTGCTCGTGGAGCCGGTCATGATGATGCGGCCCCACTTCTGCTTCTGCATGTAGGGGATCACCAGGCGGCTGAATTCGGACGCCGCGAAGAGGATGCTGCTCATCGAGTAATCCCAATCCGCGCGCTCGACGTCGAGAAAATCCTTGGTGGTGCTCACGCCTGCGTTGCTCACGAGAATATGGACCGTCCCGAAAAGGGCGACCGTCTCCTCCACCACGGCGGCGATGTCTTCCGGGACGCTCACGTCGCAGCGCATCGCGCGCACCACGCCCTCCGAGACCGACTGGATTTCCTGTTTCGCCGCCGCCAAGCGCTCCTCGTTCCGCGCGCAGATGCAGACGTCGCAGCCCTCACGCGCGAGTTCTTTCGCGACCGCTAGGCCAAGACCCGAGTTCCCGCCGGTTACGATGGCGGCTTTTCCGTGAAGTCCCAAATCCATTTTTCATCCTCTTACAATGTAAAAATCCGCTTACCCTGTCGCGACGTTTTACCCGGCTGATCAAAGAGAGAATACCGTAGGGGCGGACCCATATTTCCGCCCTGGTTTATGTTTTCACCCAGCATGTTTTGACAGGATGCGGGCGGACACATAGGTCCGCCCCTACAACACATGAGCATCTCTTTGCACCCTTATCGCATTTCACAGCATCCCCTGGCGATTGAGAATGCGCATACGCCCCCTTATAATCCACCGATTCCGCCGTTCGCCACCCGAGGAGAGGAAAAATGACGGAGCGCGCCGATTTCCGCCAGTTCTACCGCGACGCCCACAACGTGGACCTGCTCACCGACCGCGAGAAAATCCTGATGGGCCTCGCCGTCGCCATCGTGCGCAACTGCCAGCCGTGAGTGGGCCGCCGCCTGGCGGACGCCGGGAAAGCGGGCCTCTCCGAGGAGACGCTCGACGCCGCATTCGATTTGACCGCCGCCGTCATGGCGGGGGTCGCCCAGAGCATGAACCAGCGCTACAAGGAGTCGCGGGCTCAGGGCGCTTCCTAGAGATCCTCTTATGAAAGACTGGTTCAGGAGATTCACGGATTTCGACGATCCGAACAAGCTGATGCCCTGGAAGGACAAAAGCCCCGAACCCCAGGGGGAGACGCCCGAGGACCGCCCCGAGGTCCCCATCAAGCCGGTCTGGTATTTCGCCATGTACTTCATCATGGGCGTGGGCTTCGACACCCTGTTCCCCACCTACGCCTTCCCGGAGAGCATGCGCTTCACGCTCGGAGCGGGGCTGGTGCTTATCGGCGCCGTGATGAACTCGACCTCCCTCGTCTGCTACAGAAACGCGCGCACGAACCACGAGACGGACAAGCCCGCGCGCGTCCTCATCACCGACGGCCCCTACCGCTTTTCGCGCAACCCCATCTATCTCGGCTACATATGCCTCTTCCTGGGACTGGGGATTTTCCTCAATAACCTGTGGATTTTCGTTCTGGGCGCGCCGCTCCTCGCCACGGTGCAGGTGGCTATCGTCGCGCGCGAGGAGGATTACCTCGCGGAGAAATTCGGCGAGGAATACGGCGAATACTGCCAGAGCGTACGCCGCTGGCTGTAGGGCGGCGATGGGGGTAACCGGTAGGGACAACCCCTCCTCGGGGTTGTCCTGCCCTCCGTGGTTGTCCTTCGTCGAGGTGTCGGACAGGCACGGAGGCCTGTCCCTACGCCTCGTATCGAACGCGGCATCTCGTAGGGGCGGACCGATGTGTCCGCCCTTGTCATCGGTTTGAAAGGCAACCCCCCCTACCCCCCCTTGTCAGGGGGGTATAAAAAGGCGATGCGCCTTCGCCGGGCTGAGTGGGCTTTGTTTTTTCTTGCTCCCGACACCGCCATACCTGAATCCCCGCGCCATTTTAGCTGAGGGGGTTTTGCTTTTTCTTGCCCCCCTGACAAGGGGGGGTAGGGGGGGTTGCCTTTCAAAGAGGGAGGTCGGGGGTTCGCGCGAAATCGGCCTTCCCGCTAACGGCAATAACCCTCAACAAGGACTTTTTCAACAATCCCTTCAGCGCGGCTCACTCGAAAAAAAGGGCCGCCCCATGCGGAGCGGCCCCGGAAACATTTTTCTTACAATCGAATTTCTTAAGACTAACGCACGCCCTTGGGCTTGGGGCGCGCCTTGCGCCTGGTGATCTCTTTTTTGATCGCGGCGTCGGATTTCCCGTTCGTCTCGATGCCGAAGACCTCGCCCACGCGGGTGTGCTTGTCCATGAGGCGCATGAAGGAGATGTCCGACAACTCGGCGATCACCATCTCGCAGGTGCTGAAGATGGTGCACCCCTCCACGAGGTGGCCGCCGAAGCACGTCGCCTCGGGCCGGCCCATCGAGATGGTGACGTGGGCATGGAGGTAGGGCTCGCCCGCCTCGGTCTGGGTGATGTTGCCGCTCATCTGCAGGAGTTCGAGCGGGCCGTTTATGGGCGTGAAGATGCGGCAATCGTCGTTGATGGGGAACGGGTTGGGGAACTGCCAGACGTTTCTGAGCACCGCCTTTTGCAGGCTCGCCGCCACGCTCAGGATGACGCCCGCCTTCACGCCCTTCTCCTGGCATATCTTGAGCGTCGTGCCGAACAGATCGTCGCCCGGCGCCATGCGGATGGCCAGGACGCGGCCGATGCCCGCCTCGGCCACGTCGTAGCGGGCCTTGCGGGTCTTCCAGTTGGAATTATCGAAACTCGTCAGTTTTCTCGCCATGGATACTCATTCTCCCTGAGAGGCATACCGCCTCGTATGTGAAAAGATACGTTGAGCACGAAATTTTTCGGGGTTATATCACACCGAACCCCGGCGCGCATTCCGCATCGGTGCACACGCGGCGAACCCGCCTCAAACGCCCGGCGCCTCGTAGCGGACCTCCCCGTTCGTGACGGTGCAGACGACGAACGCGTCCTCCTCGAAGACGTCGCCCAGGTGCAAACCGCCCACCCCGCGAGGCGGACAGACGACGCAGAAATCGGCCGCGCCGCCCGGCTTCAGGACGCCCAGGTTATCGAAGCCGAGCGCTTCGGCGCCCGAGCGCGTGCACATCTCGAGCAACTCACTATCGCTGATCTCCGCATCCGCATCCCTGAGCGCGCGGGCTTCTTCCAGGAGTGAGAGCGAGGGGCTGCTCGCCAGGCTGTCGGTTCCCAGGCATAGCTCCAGCCCCGCCTCGCGCATGCGCGCCGCATCGGCGAAGGGGTGGCCGAAAAAACGCGCCGAGCGCGGACAGAGGCAAACGCGCACCCCGTTCTTCCTCAAGAGCGCCCAGTCTTCGGCGTTCGTCTGGTTCGCGTGAACGGCGAGCGTGAGGCCATCGAGCGCGCCCCCTAAGTCGAGATGGGCGGCGGGGCGAAGCCCCGAGGGCCTGAAGCCGTCCAGCGCGCCGTTAAGCGCCCGGTGGACCCTTGCGAGCGCGCCGCCGCCGTCTTGTAAGAATTCGACCTCCTCAGCACTTTCTCCCAAGTGCGTCGCCACGGGCCAGCCTCTCTCCCTCGCCTCATCGCGGGCGGCGCGGTAGAGGGCGAGCGATGCCGAATAAGGCGCATGGGGGCTCAGGCCGTGCCGGACGGCGCCCGGAACGGGGCCTTCGTATTCCGGGAAAAGGTCGCAGGACTTCATTTTTTCCGCCAGAATCTCATCCGCCCGCGCCGGGTCGAGCCCCAGCAGCTCGTGAAACACCACCCCGCGCATGCCCGCGCCCGCTATCGCCGTGGCGCTCTCGCCCGAAGTCGAGACGTCGCCGGCGCAAGTGACGCCCGCCGCCAGGCTCGCTGCAGCGCCGATCTGCGCAGACGCCAGAAAAAGGTGCGCGGGCCAGCCCCTCATCTCGCGCACGAGGGAGACTATCCACTCCTCCATCGGCCCGGCCTCGCGCTTGAGGCCCGAGAGTTCGAGGTGCGTATGCGCGTTCACGAGGCCCGGAATCAGGATCGCGCGGCCGAAATCGCGCTCCTCGGCCACGGGTTCCGCGGGGCGCACGAACGCCTCCTCACCCACCGCCAGGACGCGGCCCCCGGAAGTCAGGATCGCGCCGCGCCGGATGGGCGGCCCGTCCACCGGACAGACCAAGTCCGCCAGCCAAAGCTCCATCTTCTGCGTCGGGGGCGTTCGGGGAGGTTCCGTCGTCACGGGAGAGACGTTGTCAGATCAGTTCGTAGAAGAAATTGCGCCGCCTGGGCGTGAAGCCCGCATTCCGCGCCATGCGGTGGAGGTCGTCCTCGTTCAGGGCATACGTGGTGCCCGCGGCGCTCACCACGTTTTCCTCCAGCATGGTGGAGCCCATGTCGTTGCAGCCGTAGTGCAGCGATATCTCGCCGATCTTCATGCCCTGCGTCACCCAGGAGGACTGGAAGTTCGCGATGTTGTCCAGATACAGGCGGCTGATGGCGAGCATTCTCAAATACTCGCTGCTGCCCACCGTCTGCGCCTTCAAGGGGGCTGCGCCGTCGTTCTGGAACGTCCAGCAGATATACGCCGTAAAGCCGCCCGTCTCGTCCTGAAGCTCGCGCAGGCGGTGCAGGTGTTCGACGCGCTCGGCATCGGTTTCCACGTGGCCGAACATCATCGTGGCGGAAGAGCGGATCCCCAGGTTGTGGGCGACGCGCATGACCTCGAGCCAGCCCTCCGTGTCGACTTTGAGCCTCGATATCTTCTCCCGCACGCGGTCGACGAGAATCTCGCCGCCGCCGCCCGGCACGGAATCGAGGCCCGCCGCATGCAGGCGCGTGAGCACCACCTCATAGGGCATGTCTTCCAGCCTCGCGATGTGGTGAATCTCCGGCGGACTCAGAGCGTGGAGGTGGAGATCGGGAAACTCCCCCTTCATCCAGGAGAAAAGCTCCTCGTACCATTCGATCCGCAGGTCCGGATGGTGGCCCCCCTGGAGCAGGATCTGCCTGCCGCCGACGGCGTAGAGCTCGTCGAGTTTCTGCCGAATCTCCTCGCGCGTCCTGATGTAGGCCTCGGGGTGATCGCCGGGCGGGCGGTAGAACGCGCAGAAGGTGCAGTAGACGTCGCACACGTTCGTGTAGTTGATGTTCCTGTCCACGCAGTAGGTGGCGTAACCCTCGGGATGCAGGCGCGCGCGAACGTCGTCCGCCGCGGCGCCGAGCGCGACCAGGTCGTCTCCTTCGAGCAGGGAGAGTCCCTCCTCGAAAGAGAGCCGCTCGCCCGCCGCCGCCTTCTCAATCGCCTCGTAAAACGCCGTCGTCGCCGTTGTCATGGATTTCCTCGGATGTAGTTCCAAGCCTCTCGAATAATGAGGGAGAGACACTATCAGGTCAACAGATGAAACCGGAGGGGGGAACGGGGTTGTTGGAAAAGTCGTCCGATAAGGGGCTGTTGAAAAAGCCCCTGAGAGGGTAACGGCAACTCCCTGAAAGGGAAAGCCCACAAAGGCAACCCCCCCTACCCCCCCTTGTCAGGGGGGCAAGAAAAAGAAAAACCCCCTCGGCCCGGCGGGGGCGCATCGCCTTTTTATACCCCCCTGACACGGGGGCCTTTGTTTCTTTTTACCCCCCTGTCAAGGGGGGGTAGGGGGGGTTGGTTTTCCAGATGACGAGGGAGGCCACGGGGGGCCGCCCCTACGAGATTCCGCGTTCGATACGAGGCGTAGGGACAGGCCCCCGTGCCTGTCCGACACCCCGACGAAGGACAACCACGGAGGGTTGTCCCTACAGGTCATCCCCTCCCTGCCCCGGCGCCACATCGCGGGGATTCTCGACCGCGCGGATGGTGAGGGGCGCTGCGCGGTTACGCACCTCGATCTGATGCGCGGGAAAGGCGGAGACGTCCGCGCCCGCGCGCTCCGCCACCTGGGCGGAGATGACAAGCCTGCAACCGTATTCCTTTGTCAGATCCTGTAAGCGGCTGGCCGTGTTCACCGTATCGCCCACCGCCGTGAGATACTTCGCCACGCCCCGGCCCATGTGGCCCACCACGGTGGGGCCGGTGTGCACCCCGATTCCGACTCGAAGAGGTTCATCCAGTTCATCGGCGAGCGTCTCGCTCATCTCCTCAATCGCGTCCACGATGGCGCAGGCCGCCGAGAGGGCCTGCCTGCAGCCTTCCTCGGGGCCTTCTTCCACGCCGAAGAGCGCCATGACGCCGTCTCCCACGAACTGGTTGATGAGTCCGCCCTCCTTGGTGATCGCCTCGCCCATCACGTCGAAGTAGCAGTTGAGAAAAAACACGACGTCATAGGGGAGTTTCTTCTCGGCGATGCGCGTAAAGCCCCTGAGATCCGCGAACAGGACGGCCACGCCGCGCTCCTGGCCTGCGGCGTAGCCCTTTTGCGCAAAGCCCTGCGCCGCGTCCGCGCCTGCGGGCAGCAGGAGCAGCACCGAGAGGTCCGCCCCCGGACGCAACTGGCACGCCAGGCGAACGTCGGGCGCGGCCTTGATGCGATCCAGAACGCGCTGCTCCTCCACTTGCGCGGGCGGTATGGCGTCCGCCCCGCCCAGCAGTTTCACCCGGCAGGTGGAGCACCGCCCGCGTCCCCCGCATACGGAGGCATGCGGTATATCTGCGGCGCGGCTCGCCTCCAGCACGGTGGAGCCCACCGGCGCGACCGCCTCACGCCCGCCCGCATAGGCGACGCGGAACGTCTTCCGCATCCGCTCCCGCGCACAGCGCGCTCCCCTGGCTGCGAACACCAGCGCAATCAGGCCCAGATAGCCCCACCACAGCGCGTCGCGCGCGAGGTGGAGTTCTCCCCTCTGCGCGCGGTTCGGCATCCCGGTGCGGCTGAGCATCGCGCGACGCCACTGCGCATCCGCCGAGAGTCTCGCCGCCTCGCGACCGCCCTGGCTGAAGCCCGCCAGCGAGAGAGCGGCGACCAGCACCATGACGGACAGACACGCCGGGAACCACTTGGAGTACCAGGGCTTGAGCCTCAGCCAGTAGTGGAGGCCCACGCAGGCGTGCGTCCAAGCGATGAGCAGAAAAATCGACTGCTTCAAGCCCACGTCCGGCGAGCGCTCCCAGTAGAGGTACATCAGGCGCTCATAGGTATCCAGCGTGCCGAACCACTCATGGGCCAGGCGCGTGCCGACGACGTGCGAGATCATGAACAGGGGGATGGAAAGGCCCAGGACGATCTGGGCCGCCTCCCAGAGCGGCATCCTGAGGCTCCTGCGGTTGAACAGCCCGTACATCGCGAGCGCCGTATGCAGGATGAGCGAACTGTAAAAGAGGACCGAACCCGGAACGCTCCGCCAGAACCCCAGAAACCAGAACCTGCCCGCGTCCATCGCGGCGAGCGAGGCCAGGCCCAGGGCGTGGTTCAGAAGATGGGTGATAAGAAAGAGGAAAAGAACGCAGCCGGTCGCGAGACTCATGCGTCTGCGCCAGTGTTCGATCTTCGAGGCGGCGGCAGGCGCTTCCGTGGTCATCAAACCAACCTCCAGGCAGGCGGCTCAGAGGGGGTTTTTCTCCAGAAACTTTTCCATCTGCGCGATGAAGGCTTCGGGCTGATCCCAGAAGGAGCTGTGGCCCGCATCGGGGATGATCGAAGTCGTGCAATCGGGCACGTGCTTCGCGTAGACCTCGCTGAAATCTATCGGCCCCGCGTCATTCTCCCCGTGGCATACCCAGGTGGGGACGGAGATTCTGTGCAGCTCGTCTCTTAAAACCGGCATCGTGAACAGCGCGTGCGCGGTATCGGCGAACGTCTGCGGCGTGTTCTTGAGGAAATTCTCCCTGTACTCCGCCGCCAGGGGTCCCTCGCGCAGGCCTTCGGGGACTTCGTCGCGGCGCAGCTTGAATTCGTGCAGCGCTTCCATCCCTTCTGCTTCGGCCACCTTCAGGTGCTCCTCGAACATCTGCCGGTAGGCACCCGAGGGCGGGCCTGCGGAGGAGGCAGAGAGCATCAGGCGGCTCAGTCGCCCGGAATGCTGGATACCCACCATGGTGCCCGTGCGTCCGCCCATGCTGTGGCCGAGATAATCGGTGCGCTCGATCCCCAGCGCATCCAGAAAACCCACGACGTCGTCCGCGAAGGTCTGGATGGTGTAGGGGCCGCGCGGCTTGTCCGAATCGCCGTGGCCGCGCAAGTCGAGCGCGTAGACGCGGAAGCGCTCTGCGAGCCAGTCGAAGAGAGGGGTAAAGCTGAAATGAGAGTTCTGGAACCCGTGCACCGCAAGGAGCGGCGTCCCTTCGCCCCGTTCGATAAAGTTAATGTCGATTCCGTTCACGCGCGCTTTCGGCAAGGTTTTCTCTCCTCTAAGTCTGTTCGCTACCCGACGGGCGGCCGTTCGTTCCTGAGTTCGGGCGTGGCCTCCTCGTAGGCGTGCGCGGCGCGCAGGACGTCGGTCTCGCGCCAGGGGCCGCCTGCTATCTGGAGCGACATGGGCATCCCTTCCGAGTTGCGGCCCATCGGGGTGACGAGCGCCGGGAAGCCCGTGGCGTTGTGCGGCGCCAGAAACGGCCTGTGGATGTTCTTGTAGGATACGTCGCGCCCGTTCATCCGCGCGGTGAGCGTCGCAATCGGCGGGGCGACGCAGGGCATGGCGGGCTGGATGAGGGCGTCCGCGCCCTCAAAGAACGCGGCTACCTCGCGCTGCGCCAGAACGCGTTCTCTCATCGCGCGCACGTAGTCGTCCGGCTCAATCTCGAACGACCACTCAATGCGCTCGCGCACGTCCTCCCCGTAGCCGGCCGGGTTCTGCTCGAAATACGGCCTGTGGAACTCGCTGAACTCAGGCCCCGAGATGAGGGGGAAGAAATCCATCAACCTCTTATGGTGCGCGAAGGAGACTTCCTCCACCTCGGCGCCCAGGGAGCGGAACACCTCCACCGCCGCCTCGAACGCCGCCGTGATCTCCGAATCCACCTCGACGCCCCCGTGAAAATCGGGACACACGAGCACCCGGCTGCCGCGCACGCCGTCCTTGATGCCCGCGGTGTAGTCGGGAACGGGGACGTTCTGCGATTTGGAATCCTTCGCGTCATAGCCCGCCACCGCCTGAAGCATGAGGCCTGCGTCGCGCGCCGTGCGCGTCATGGGGCCCGCGTGGTCCAGGCTCAGGGCGTTGGGGCAGATGCCCCGCAGGCTCACCCGGCCGTGCGTCGCCTTGAAACCCACGCCCCCGCACAGGGAGGCGGGGTTTCGGATGGAGCCACCCGTGTCCGTGCCGATGGCGCAGGGCGCCAGGCCCGCTGCGCAGGCCGCCCCCGAGCCGCCGCTCGATCCGCCCACGATGTGCTCCGTATCCCAGGGGTTCCGCACGGTGCCGTAGTGGGGGTTGATGCTCACCGCGGCGGCCGCGAACTCGTGCGTGACCGTCTTGCCGAGCATGACGGCGCCCGCCTCCTTGAGACGCCTGATGATCTCCGCGTCCTCGCGCGGCACGTTGTCCCGGTGAAAGGAAGAGCCGTGCGTGGTGAGCACGCCCGCCGTCTCGACGATGTCCTTGGCCCCGTACGGGATACCGTGCATGGGGCCGCGCCACCGGCCGCTCATGATCTCGGCCTCGGCCGCGCGCGCCGCCTCCACGGCGAGTTCCGCCGTCACCGTCTGGTAGGCGAAGAGCTTCGGGTTCAGCGCCTCGATGCGGCGCAGATGGGCTTCGGCCACCTCGACGGGGGAGAGCTCTTTCTTGCGGATCATCGTCGCCAGGTCGTGAATGCTCGCGAAGCAAAGGTCGTCGCTCATGTCGTCCTCCTTGGAGGCTGTATCTTCCACCACTTCAATATGGGCCGGCGTCTCATCGACGAGGCGGGGCTCCCAGCCCTCGGGCGCCAGGCCGTCCTCGACGAGAAGCTCGTAGAACCGACTCAACCCCTCTAATTCCTCATCGCCCACATCGTAGCGGATGCACTCGGTGAGATAACACCACGCCGTGTTCCTGTCGACGCCGGGCGGAAGCGGGCCGTTCACGATCTCCTCGATTCTTCCCACGCCCTCTTTTTTTGCGTTTTGCAGAAGGACCGCGGCTTCTGCGTCTCCCGCACCCGGCCGGAACACCCAGAGCGCATAGACGAAGGGAAGCCCGGTGAAATTCTGCCACTCCTCGCCCAGGTCGAGAACGTAGTGATCGCCCGGCGGCTCGCGCAGCGCGTTGTCGCCGATGAGCAGGAAGGCGTCGAGCGTCTCGTCCGCGCGCGGCGGCTTGGTCGGGTCGATGGGAACGAACTCGGGCTCCGCCCCCCAGCGGTGCTTGAGATAGACGCGCGCCATGTTCGTCGCGGCGAGCGACCAGCTGTCCAGCCCCACGCGGCGCAGCGAATCCGCGGGCTTCCGGCAATAGAGCCGGATGCTCTCCACCGGGCCTTTGCTCGCGATGCCGACGCCGGGTGCGAAGCGCGCGCCGCGCATCCCGAAAAGGGCGAACGAGGAGACGAGCGCGCCGTCGAGTTCTCCGCGCTCCAGCATTTCCGCCAGCTTCGAGGGGGGTTCGACGATAAGTTCGACCGCCGGGTTTCCCTCCAGCGCAATCGTGAGGGGTCTGGCGTTCAGAAAGGGAACGGTGCCGAGCTTCATGGCGGTGCTCAGGCGTGGACTGCCCATTGATCTCCCTGGCGCGTGACTTCCCGGTAGAGCGTGTCGCGCTCGACGGGCTCGCGCCCCGCCTCACGGATGAGGCGGCGGATGTCGTTCACGGTGAGTTCGTGCGGCGTCTTGGCGCCCGCCATGTGGTAGATCTTCTCCTGAACGACGGTGCCGTCCAGATCGTCCACGCCGAAGCGCTGCGATATCTGCGCGATAGGCTGGCCCACCATGATCCAGTACGCCTTGATATGGGGGATGTTGTCGAGCAGTAGACGCCCGACGGCGTAGTTACGGACGTCGAGCATCCCGCCCGTGGGGGGGATGTCGTCCATCTGCGTGTTCTCGGGATGGAACGCCAGCGGGATGAAGGTGGTGAAGCCGCCGGTCTCGTCCTGCAACTCCCGGAGCCTGAGCATGTGGTCCACGCGGTCCTCGTTCGATTCCACGTGGCCGTAGAGCATGGTGCACGTGCTGCGGATGCCCTTGTTGTGGGCGATGCGGTGGATTTCGAGCCAGTCCTCGCCCGAGTGCTTGCCCTTGCATATCTTCGAGCGCGTGGGTTCGGCGAAAATCTCGGCGCCTCCGCCCGTGAGCGAACCCAGCCCCGAGCGCACCAGATGGTCCAGCGTCTCCTCGACGCTCATCTTGGCGATGTGATCGGCGAGAAAGCGAATCTCCGTCGCCGTGAAGACCTTGAGGTGCAGTTGGGGATGAATTTCCTTGATGCCCTGTATCATTTCGAGATAGTAGTCGAATGGCAGATCGGGATGCAGGCCGCCCACCATGTGGAACTCGGTGCGGCCCCGGCCCAGCGTCTCCGCCATCTTGAAGATTTCCTCGAGCGAATACGCATAGGCGTCCTGCTGGCCTTCTTTCTTGCCGAACGCGCAGAACTTGCACGCCTTCCACAGCACGCAGATGTTCGAATAGTTGATGTGGCTGTTCACGTTGTAGTAGGTGCGGTTCCCGTGCAGGCGCTCGCGGGCGATGTTCGCCAGGTAGCCGACGGCGTTGATGTCCTCGGCCTCGTAGAGGCGCACGCCTTCCTCGAAAGAGAGGCGCAGCCCCGCCTCGACTTTTTCGAGAATATCGCCCAGAGGGCCGCCCTGGACGCGCGAGCGCATGAAGTCCCGGCTCATGGTTCACCTTCCGTTTTTCGTCTCATCGGAGAATCGGTTCATTCGGTGACGCACGAGTTCATTCTGGATGCTGGATGAGGGTATGTCAACGCGGGTGGGGTGGAAGGCTTTGCGCCTGAGAGCCCCGGGGTAGTGTTTCAAGCGGTTCTGTTCGGGGCTGTTGAAAAAGCCCCAAAAGAACCGAAATAGATTTCTCAACGACATACGCACCATCAAATCACTCCCCCCTTGAGAGGAGGCTGTTGAAAAAGACCACATTTCAGAGGTAGGGGAGAAGCTCCTCTCGGATAGAAAGGCAACCCCCCCTACCCCCCCTTGTCAGGGGGGTATAAAAAGGCGATGCGCTCCCGCCAGGCTGAGGGGGTTTTGCTTTTTCTTGCCCCCCTGACAAGGGGGGGTAGGGGGGGTTGCTCTGATGGGGTTTCCCTTTCAGGGAGTTGCCATTCCCTTCTCAAGGGCTTTTTCAATAACCTTCATCTAAGGAAACCTGATATTCCTCACTCCCCGAAAAAATACTTCACGCCGAACATCACCGACCAGTGGTTCATGTCGCTGATCGTGGTGAAGTTGGGGAGGCCGGCAACCGGATGCTCCACGAACTCCGGATGCTTGACGTACGTGCCCTCGACGTCCTTCATGTCGCCCACCATCGAGTAGGTGAGCTTGAGGCCTACCAGCACCCGTTCGCTCGCGCGGTAGTCGAGGCCGGCGTGCAGGTGCGTCGATAAAACGGTGTCGGAGAGGTCCTCGTACTGGCGGCTGTTGTACCGCTCCGGCATGTCGCAGTTCGTCGAAGGGTCCTTGCACGAGTACCATGACTCAAAATACAGCCCCGACAGCTCGAGGAAAGAAACGCCCACGCCCGCGCCGACGTAGGGCGTGAAGCGGCTGCCCGCGATGGAGAAGTCGTAGTAGGCGTTCAGCGAGAGGGTGCGCGTCGTCAGATCGTCGACACTGGCGCGCGCCTCGCTTTGGTAGTTGCTGTTTTGGGCGCGCCTACTGCGGGAGCCGTCCAGATAGGTGATGTCGGTGAATTTCTGCTCGAGGTCGTTCTTGCGCTGGGCCAGCGCCAGTTCCAGGCGGAACGCGCCCAGGGTGCGGCCGACCGAAATCTCCAGCGCGGCGCCGTCGTCCGTCTCCAGATCGTAATACCACCGGTAGCCCTCGGGCGCGCCGCCTGCGAGGTGGCCGCAGTCGTCTTCGGGATAGCAGATGTCGTCGCGGTTCCAGCCCGCCTGCTTCATGGTGGAAGCCTTGTTGACCCCGGCGCCCGCTCCCACGTACCACCCCGAAGGCCTCGCCTCCTGGGTGGCGCTCGCTCCCGCCGCGCCCAGGATTACGCATATCGCCAGCGCGGCCGTGATTGCACATAGTTTCTTCGATGAAAATCGCATTTTCTCCTCCACTCGACGATTCGATAATTCGACGCGGAAACCCGATGAGCGAATCTTCGGCGCGCGGCCACGGCGCGTCAGAAAACCAACCCCCCCTACCCCCCCTTAACAGGGGGGTATGAAAAGGCAACCCCCACCGCCGGTAGAGGGGCTTTTATTTTTTCTTGCCCCCTGACGAGGGGGGCTTTCTTTTTTTACCCCCCTGTTAAGGGGGGGTAGGGGGGGTTGCCTTTATCCCCTGAGGAGCGGCACTTTTTCCACACCCCGTGCGCTAGTCCCCATCACCCGCATGCCGCTCTACCTTCACCTCGGTTTCGAGCTCCGAGCCGCCGTTTCCCCGGAACACGCCCCGGCTCGGGGGCACGTCGGCATAGTCGCGGCCCACCGCCACGCGGACGTGGCGCTCGTCGCCCTCCGTGTTGTTCGTCGGGTCGAAGCCCGTCCACCCCACGCCCGGAAACCAGCACTCCACCCAGGCGTGGCTCTCGCCCGTAGCCTCGCCGGCGGTTTCGGGCCCCAGATAGCCCGACACGTAGCGGCACGGAACCCCCCAGCCGCGCACGATGGCGGCCATCACGTGCGCGTAATCCTGGCAGACCCCCCGCCCGGTCTCGAGGATGTCCTCGATGGGCGAATCCGCCCGGGTATGGCCCGGAATGTACTCGAAGACGTCATGCAGTTTCGCGCACAACTCGCGCACGCTCACGAGGGGGTCGTCCCCCGGAGCGATGCCGTGCTTCGCCACGAACGCATCCAGCGCCGGACTCGGGCGCGCGAAGCGGCTCGGGTGCGCCAGCGGCCAGAGCTCGGGCGTGCGGACGGCGCCCGAAAGCGCCTCGGGCGCCCCGGGCTCGAGCCTCTCGGGAGCGGAGACCAGGGGGCCCACCTCCACGCGCGAACGCGCCTTGACTTCAAAGCGCGCGTGCGAGCGGGGACGATCCAGAAAGTGCGCGGTGTTGCCGAACGGGTCGGTGAACTCGTAGAGGCGGCCCTCGGGGTCGGTGCGCAGCGAGAACTCGCACAAGGTCTGGGCGCGGTCGCGGAGCGGGCACAGGTAGAGCGTCATCACCGAAGCCTGCACGGGCTCTGCGTAATCGAACCGCATGGCGTGCTCGACCGTGTAGCTCACTATCACGCCGAAACCTCCTCGGCCAGGGAGCGGTTGACGTAGGCCGCCATCACGAGGTCGTGGAGCGCGCGGGTGTCGCTCCCTACCTCGCGGCAGAACGCGCCCGGAGCCACCTCCGCCGAACCCGCCGCATCCATCTCGATGGCCGCCGTGAGGCGAAGCGCCATCCGGTGCGGCGGCGCGAGCGGGTAGCGCGCGCCGAGCGGGTCGATGCCGGCGAGCGCCTCCTCGATCCGCTGCACGGAGAAGCGGAGCGAGCGGGGAAGCTCGGGGTCCCGGGCGAGGAAACCGAGCACGTTCTCTCTTTGAATCTTCATCGAATGGCGGCGGCAGTAGGTTTCGTACGCGCGGCACACGTGAAGCAGATCCGCCCACGAGAGCGCGGCGACGCCCTCCCTTGCGCGCGTGAACTCGACCCATGCCTCCAGGAGCGCGGCCTGGTGCTGCGCCCGCTCGATGAAGCGGCCCAGTTCGAGAAAGCGCCAGGCGTCGTCGCGCGGCATCGTCGAATGCACGACGCCCGCGAAAAGCCGCATGCGGTCGATGATATCGAGCGCGAGCCGCGCCGGGGCCTGCTCCCACTCCCTGGCGAAATTCACCTCGCGCATCCAGAGGTAGCCCTGGTTCAGGCGCGTCCATATCGCGAGCGGAAGCTGCGCCCGCACGCGCTGGCCGTTCTCGCGCGCCCGGCGCCAGCACGAGAGGATGGAGTCGGGGTGCGCGCCCTCCTCCACGAGGTTGCCCGCGAGCGTGTAGGCGTCGGGAATGACATACGCCTCCGCTTCTTCAGCGCCCGAAACCGCTCCGGGCGGGGGCTGGCCCAGCGCCCGGTATATCGCCGCCCACCCCACGGCCAGCTCGTCGACGGAGCGATCGACGAGCCGGTTGAGCTGGTATTCGAGAAGACGCGCCGTCTGCTCGACGCGCTCGACGTAGCGGCCCATCCAGTAGAAATCGGCGGCGACCCGAGCCAGCATGGTTCTTTCTCCTTGAATATCCCCTCAATTCGGGGGATGACGTGTCTGTGCTCCATTCTGCGGCCAAGCGCCTGCGGCAGCCGGACGCATATATGGGCCTGTTGAAAAAGTCCCACAGAGGGAGCGCGTTGAATTTCACTCCCCCCTTGAGGGGGAGTCGAAGAGGCCGAGCGTTTTTTGCGAAGGCCGATTCGGTGGGGGGTAAAATGCGTTTATCGTCATTCCGAATTATCCCCCCCACCGGTTCGCTTGCGGGCTTGCGCCCTTACCTCACCGACTCCCCCTCAAGGGGGGAGTGAAGTCTCTTCCCTCCCCGGTCGGCCTGATGCGGTGGGAGGACACACAGGTCCTCCCTTACGCTTCAGTGGGAATCGACCCCTACCTCTCCAGCACCCAGAGGTCCTTGCAGCCTCCGCCCTGGCTCGAGTTCACCACGAGGCTCCCGCGCCGGAGCGCGACGCGGCACAGTCCGCCCGGAACCACGTGCTGCTCCTCGCGCCCCTGGAGCACGAAGGGGCGCAGGTCCACGTGGCGCGGCTCGATGCCCCCCTCGACGAAGCACGGCGAGCGCGAGAGCGCGAGCGTGGGCTGCGCGATGAAGTTCGCCGGGTCCGCGCGCAGCCGCTCGGCGTATTCCGCGCGCTCGGCCGCCGTGGCGTGGGGTCCGACCAGCATCCCGTAGCCGCCCGAGCCGCCGACTTCCTTCACCACGAGTTCGTCCAGATGCTCCAGCGTGTAGGCCAGCCCCTCGGGCTCGCGGCAAAGGTGCGTCTCGACGTTGGCGAGTATCGGCTCCTCGCCCAGGAAATAGCGGATGATCCTGGGAACGTAGGCGTAGATGCTCTTGTCGTCCGCCACGCCGGTTCCCGGCGCGTTGGCGAGCACGAGGTTCCCCGCGCGGTAGGCGTGGAAAAGGCCCGCCGCGCCCAGGGCCGAATCGCCACGGAACGTGAGGGGGTCGAGAAAATCATCGTCCACGCGGCGGTAGAGCACGTCTATCCGCCGGAGCCCCGCCGTCGTTCGCGCGTAGAGGGCGGCGTCGCGGACGATCAGGTCCTGGCCCTCCACGAGGTCGACGCCCATCTCGCCGGCGAGGAAGGCGTGTTCGTAGTAGGCGGAATTGTAGATGCCGGGCGTAAGCACCGCCACGTTCGGCTCTCTCGGCGAGTGGCCCAGGGAGACGAGCGCCGAATGGAGATGCTCGGCGTAGTCGGCCACCTCGCGCACCCGGTGCTCGCGGTAGAGCCTGGGCAGCACGTCCTTGATGGCGTTCCGGCAGGCGAGCATGTAGGAGACGCCCGAGGGGACGCGCAGGTTGTCCTCCAGGACGGCGAACCCCTCGTGGGTGCGGACGATGTCGGTCCCGCACACGGCGACGTAGACGTCGTGGGGCACTTTCAACCCGCGCATCTCCATGCGGTATTGCGGACAGCCGAGCACGAGGTCGACGGGCACGAGCCCCTCGCGCAAACACCGGCCCTCGCCGTAGACGTCTTTTAAGAACAGGTTGAGCGCGGCGAGGCGCTGCTTGAGGCCGCGTTCGATGTGGTCCCACTCCGCCGCCGTCAGCAGCCTGGGCACGCAGTCGATGGGGATGATGCGCTCGGTGGCTTCGTCCGCGTCGAGCACCGTGAAGGTGATGCCCTCGTAGAGAAAGCGGCGGTAGACGCCCTCCTGGAGTTTTTCCAGGTCCTCAGGGTTGAGTTCTGCGAGCGCGGCTTTCAGCCGCTCGCACGCATCGTGCGGAGCGCCCTCCGCGTCGAACATCTCGTCGTAAAAACGCGAATCCAGATCGTATCCCGCGAAAGGCCTCCCGCCCCGTGTCCGGGCGAGCCGCTCCGCCCCCGTGTCCATGCGCGCCTCCATACGTTATCGAGTCGCGGACAGGTTACCCCCGTTTCGGCCTCCGTTCAAGTTTTTGCCGTGGTGCGGATCGAGCGCGACTCTTCGCATCCACTCCCCCTTGAGGGGGCCGTTGAAAAAGTCCTTGTCAAAGGAGCAACCCCCCCTACCCCCCCTTGTCAGGGGGCAAGAAAAAACAAAAACCCCTCTACCTGCGGCTGCCGTCGCCTTTTCATACCCCCCTGACAAGGGGGGGTAGGGGGGGTTGGTTTTCAAGACGAGAGGGGCGTTTCCTCTAGCCCTGAAAAGGGGTCTTTTTCAACAACCCCGATAAAGAGGGTTTGACTACTCACTCAGCACCTTGTCGGCCCATTCGACGAGGGCCACCAGGTCCGGCGGCGTCACGAAACGCGCGTTCTTGCCTTCGAGATCGGCTTCGGTGACCGCACGGGCCCGCGCGCACGCCGTTCATATGTTGACGGGAATCGCGTGTTCTACCGTTTGCGCGAACGTCTCCCGGAGAGGCGGCCAGCCGACGGGCGTCACCGCGTCCAAAACCGCATCCTTCATCAGGTTCGCCGCCTCGCCGAGCAGGAACAGCCGCACTTCGTGGCCGGCTTCGGCGAATGCGTTCGCGTGCAAAAAGGCGAAGGACGCCTTGGTGGACTCGTCCGACCCCCAGGGGCTCTTGATGAGGACTTTCATGCGGGTGATCCTCCTGGAAACTACCCATGAAAACGAATGATTCCGGTCCGGTGAAAATAGCACCGCCGCGCGCGCCGCGGCAATGGGGTGGGTGAACGACATTCGAGGCGGGATTACCCGTAACAGCGGACGGCGCGCATTTGCTCGCAATTGCCGTCGCGCTCCCCGGGGCGCGAGCGCGTATGATGGTGAAGCCGGCCGCTTCGCTCGAAAATATCGAATTTCCGAAAAATTCGATAAAATACGATAAATTCACGGGGTTTTTCGATAAATAAATGAAAATTAAATTCTTGGGAAATGACGCCGCGGAATCCGGGCGCAGGGGAATTCTGCCACGGCCCGCCGGGCCCGTCATGACGGCAAATGCGGGCAATTGCGGGGGAGCCTCGCTCCGAGAGTGGAGAGGATACATTCTAATTAGCTGATAAATATAGAGTTATCCTTTAGATGCCGAAAAACCCCGCGAAAGATACCCACGGGCCTCGTTTTGTGTTTTGATGGGGAGTCAGGCGCACAGGAGGGATCATGAAGAAAAGAGTGGTGCATACCGACAAGGCCGCATCGGGCAAGGTGCCGCTCTCCCAGGCGGTTCAGGTGGGGGAGTGGCTTCACTGCTCGGGGCAGCTGCCCCTCGACCCCGCGACGGGGGAACTGGCCCCGGGCGGCGTCGCCGAGCAGACGCGCCAAGTCATCGAGAATCTGAAGGCGGTTTGCGAGGCGGGCGGCACGTCGCTCAAAAACGCCGTAAAAGTGACCATTTTCATGGAAGATCTGGCGGATCTGGGGGAAATGAACGCCGTATTCGAGGAATACTTCGGGACGGAAGACCCCCCGGCGCGAACGACGTTTCAGGCGGCGAAAATCATCGCGGGCGCAAAACTCGAAATCGAACTGCTCGCGTTCATCCCCCAATAGAATTAGGAGAACCTTTTGGCCACAAGAGCACCCCTGGTCGGGATACTGATGGGAAGCGCATCGGATAAGCCGGTGATGGAAGAAGCCGTCAAGGCGCTTGAAACCTTCAACATTCCCTCCGAGATGAGAGTATTATCGGCGCACCGCACGCCCGACGCCGTGCATGAATACGTCAAAACGGCGCCCGAGCGCGGAATCCGGGTGTTGATTGCGGGCGCCGGCATGTCGGCGCACCTTGCGGGCGTCGTCGGAGCCGCTACGGATCTGCCCGTGATAGGCGTTCCCATCGACAGTTCCTCACTCGGCGGCCTCGATTCTCTTCTCTCGACAGTGCAAATGCCCCCCGGCATTCCCGTGGCGACGATGGGAATCGGCGGTCCCGGCGCGAGGAATGCGGCCCTTCACGCCGTCCGGATCCTCGCCTTGACCGACCCGAAACTGGCGAAGGGATACCGGCGTTTCGCGCAACAGCAAACCGAGAAGGTTCTGGTTGCAGACGCCGAACTACAGAAAGAAATTTCTCCGCCACCCGCCCGATCACGAAAAGACGGTTCGAAACAACCACAAAATGACGCCGGAAAAAGTTCCGGGCAAAAAACGAGACCCAAGCGGAGCCGCGCCAAAAGAACGTACCGGAAAAAATAGACAGTGAGTAGAATCCTCCCGGTGGATCCCGATTCACCAAAAAAAGAAATAATTCGACAGGCTGGCGAAGAACTGAGTTCCGGAAACATCGTCGCCTTGCCCACGGATACGATTTACGGACTGTGCGCCTATGCTTTCGACCCCGAAGCCATCGAGAAACTCTATGACGCCAAGGGAAGAAATGACGAGAAAGGCGCGCCCGTTCTCATCGGGGGCCTCTATCAGCTGAAAAGACTCGCCTGCGACGTCCCGCGACGCGCCCTGGCCCTGATGGATTCTCTTTGGCCTTCGGGACTGACCCTGGTGCTGCCGGCGTCCCCCTTTCTGTCCACCCTCCTGACCGGAGGGGGTTCGTCCATCGCCGTTCGCATGCCTGATCAGGCGCTATGCCGCATCCTGGCCATGTCCTTCGGCCCGTTCGTGGCGACGAGCGCGAACCCGTCCGGCGAGCTTCCACTCCAAAGCGCTCAAGCGATTTCTTCTCGATTTCAAAGCAAGGTGGCGCTGCTCTTGGACGGCGGAAAAACAGAAAATACCCGGCCTTCCACCGTCGTGGACGCGAGAGGGGAGAAGCCAAAACTCTTGCGTGAGGGTATGGTAGATTTCGATTCGGTGGTTCGCGCATGGAACAAAGCTTGAAAAACCGACGCACTAAATTTTATTCGGGTTCAGGCATATTCAATACGATCCGGCCCTCTCCTTCGACGACACATTGACAAGCCAGACGATATTCATCCGGATTCCACCCATAGGCATCCAGCGTATCTTTTTCGTCTTCCTGTTGCGAAGATAGCAACTCGGCTCCAGAAATCACGATCACCTTACAAGTTGAACAGGCGCAATTGCCGCCGCAATCGCAGGTATGATCGATGCCGTTATCCAAATCTGCATCAAGGATAGAACCTCCAATCTCCGTTTCATATTCGACATCGAGATTTTCATATCGAATAATGCTCAACGACCAACCTCCTGAAGAAATGATGAAAAAAATTTCGAGACCGCACACTCACAGGCATTGCTGCGAACTCCCATTCGCCAAGCGACAGCGGCAAATTTATTACCCTTTTTCACCCCGTTAAACAAGCGCCTTCGAAACTCTTTGTGTAGCATTTCGGACGATGCCCGGCGCAGACTAACAGATTCCCAAGAAAAAGAGGGAATTGGCTAAACCGTGCCTTTGGGGGGAAGAACCACCATCGATTCCGTCCAGGCCCTACGGGACTGAGAGAGCAAAAACTCTATGGCTTCCGCCACCAGTTCAGGAGGAATCATCGCCTCAAAATCGAATTCCCCTGGAATGGATTTCCACATGTCCGTTGCGCAGGCTCCGGGCCGGAGGATGGTTAAACGAATACCCTTGGGCCTCAATTCTTCGACTAATGCTCTGGAAAGCCCCTCAAGACCGGCTTTTGCGGCGCAATAAGCCGACGCTCCCGGAAAGCCCGACACGGCACTAATCGAGGATATGTTGACGACATCGCCATTCGCCGACTCCAGCATGGGACACAACGCTCGGGTCAACATGAAAGGGGCGGTGAGACATACCGAAACCGTGGCGTTGAATTCATCCACCGAGAGGCTTTCGATATCCTTGAAAACACCTGAACCCGCATTGTTTATCAGCGCATCCACGCCCTCCAGCCGTTTTTCAGCTATTTCGCTAAGTGCTTCCACTTCGTCGGCTTTCGTCACGTCGCAACTGTGCGGAAAAATCTGCCCCACGTACCCTTTCGAATCAAAGGCCAATCTCGCCAAGGCATCGGCATCCCTCGAAACGGCAAGAACCCTCGCGCCCGCTTTTGCCAGACGAAGCGCGCTCACACGGCCAATTCCCCGAGAAGCCCCGGTGAGAACGATTCGTCTTTGCTCCAGATTTCTCGGTTCACCGAACGCCATCGGGGTTTTCTCCATAGTAATCCACGAAATTTCGCTCGTTTTCATACAAGCGAACGCGAAAAAGAATTTCCGTGTCTATATGCTCAACCAAACATTCCCAAATCGAAATCGCTATGTTCTCCGCCGTGGGGATCCGGTTTTTCATGAAATCCGCAGCATCTTCATTCAAATTCTTGTGATCGAGCGCTTCTACGACTTCCCGCCTCATGAGCTCTTTCAAATCAGCCAGATTATAGGCCATCCCCGTTTCCGGGTTTACGCGGCATCGCAGGGTTACTTCAAAAATATAATTGTGCCCATGGGAGTGCGGATTAGCACATTTTCCATACATGGCCTCATTTCGTTCTTCGCTCCAATCGGGTCGAAACAACCGGTGCGCCGCGGAGAATTCCTCTTGCCTTGTTATCTCAATCATTTGCCGTTCATCCTACGCTGAAAGCGGGTCGATAACAGAGACCTCCGTTTCTACCATATCCGCATATTTTAAGCCTGTGGCCGTATTAAACGTCACGATACGTTCATCGCGCCCGATGTCACCTCGCTCAAGCAATACTTCCAGGGCCGCAATACACGCCCCGCCTTCCGGACAGATGAGAATTCCCTCGGAAGCGCCCACTTTTCTTTGCGCCTCGAACATCATTTCATCGGAGACAGCAATCGCCGTGCCCCCACTTTCCCGAATGGCCCGAAGGCACAGAAAATCCGCTAGAACCTTCGGCGCGCGCAAACCGGATACCATCGTCGTCGGGTTATCCCACAGGGCCGAAACTTCATCGTCGTTCTCATATGCCCGTACGATCGGAGCGCAGCCTTCGGCCTGAACGCAAATCATTCGTGGCCTTTTTTCGCCTATCCAGCCCAACGCCTCGAGTTCAGCAAAGGCGCGCCACATCGCCACCAATCCCGTCCCCCCGCCTGTGGGGTAGAGAATCACATCGGGGACACCGCCGCCGAATTGTTCGACGAGTTCATAAGCCATGGTTTTTTTCCCTTCGGCTCGATAGGGCTCCTTGAACGTGGACAATTCGAACCACCTTTCCGCCGGAGTTCGATGCGCCACGACTTCCGCGCAATGGTGTATGTAGCCGCGAACGACGGTCACATCGGCCCCTGCCAGCGCACATTCCACTTTATGGACGCTCGGCGCTTCCTCGGGGACAAACACGGACGCCTCGATGCCCGCTCGCGAAGCGTAGGCCGCCGCCGCGCCGCCTGCGTTTCCGGCCGTGGGAATGGCGATTTTCTTCGCTCCCAGATGCCGCGCCATCGTGATTGCGACCGATAGTCCTCTGGACTTGAAACTCCCCGTCGGATTCAGGCCTTCATCTTTCACAGACAGATTGGAAAGACCAAAAGACTTCTCAAGACGAGGCACCCTCAACAAGGGCGTCATGCCTTCACCTAGCGTAACGATGGCGTTTTCATCGGGGGCCGGGAGCATTTCATGGTAACGCCACATGGAATGAGCGCGACCCGCCATATTCTTGATGTCCAAAGTCCGCGCCGCGGCTTCGGTGTCATACTGCGCTAGCAACGGAGCACCGCAGGGGCTTAGATTCATCAAGCCGCTGGCTGCGAATTGTTCTCCGGTTTTCGAACACTCAAGTCCAATGAATGCAGAATAAGGATTCATATCGGTAGTCTCATTGATAAAAATTTTATTCTCGATATTGTTGCTTCAAAAGCACTCTGCTACCTTTGCTTAGATTTCCATAACGATATCGTCATCATCGCTGCCCCCGCAAGGAGAAACCAATGGCACGTAGTGTAAAGGCATTGCCAGGCCCGGCAAAAACCCAAGGGTTCGTCGAAATTGCAGAGGGCGTTCATATTTTCATTGGAGGAGACGGAGGTACGAATTTCGGCCTCGTTCTTACGAACGAAAAACCCGTGATCGTTGATAACGACATCCGTATACGAAAGGCATTCGTGTCCGGAATGAAAGAAATCACTCGAAAATCACCCGGTTTGGTTCTCAATACCCACCACAATTTCGACCACACTTCCGACAACGGTTATTACCACAAACGAGGTGCCGTTTCCGTCGGTGAGCAAAACGTGCGCTTGGAGATGGAGCGAGAGGAGAACGAGGGTATCTGGGTGAAGCAAATGGCGGGCAGGCCGCAAAAAGTGGAGCACCTGATTGGCAAACTTCACATCGCACCGCCCATCGTGACTTTCGAGGGCGAAATTTCCATCCGCTACGGCGGGCGATTATTCGAAATGGTCCACATTGGTCATTGTCACACGAAAGGAGACACCGTTGTGTGGATGCCGGAGGAGAAAATTCTCTTCACGGGAGACCTACTCGATTATCGAACTCACCCGGTGGCGAGGCTGGGGAATTTCGGCAACTGGATAGATGCGATCCCGAAACTAAAGAAATTTCCCGCCAAGTTCCTCATCCCCGGTCATGGGCCAATTCCCACTCAGCCCGCCTCAAAAGTATGGGATGAATTCAGGGGCTATATGACGAAATTACGCTCGCGCACCGCCGCTGCCCTGAAAAAACATCGGACTCTCGCAAAAGCGGTTCCGAGCGTTCACATGGATGAATATCGGAATTGGTTCCGCTCAAATCTGGTTCCGCAAAACACGACATTAATGGCTAAGGAAATAAGAAAAAGAAGGTGAGAACCTCACACCCATTCGGTTGGCGGCGCTTCTCCCTCAAAATATCCGGAAGGAACATCTCCTCGCACACGGCGAGCGATCAAGCGCTTTGTTGTTAAAGAAAACCGGCTCTCCACTTCGGCCGAAGAGGACCATGGTTCTTCATCCTGAAATCCACCTACCCGAATTTCTCCCTCCACGATCAAGACGGCATCCTCTACTCTGGGGCTATCTCTTACCACTCCTGTTTTTTCATCCCAAAACCGCACGGCGCCATCACTTGATCCGAAAGCATAAACGGAACCTCCTCGCCTCCAGTCCACCGTCGCAAACGGTCCTCCTTTTTCTTCTCTTCTCATTTCCGCGCTACTTGTACCCACGATGTAAAAATCTCCCCAGATAAGAGGAGGCGCTATCACCCAACCCGCTGTGTTCTCCACTCGCCAGCGGAAATTGCCGCTTTCTCGATCCACTGCGAAAAAATGGCCCTTTTCCTGATCATTCAGGACAGCGAAAATTCCTTCTTCATCCGCGGCATACAGCGGAGTATGCACACCAAGGCGTTCAAGAAGTTCGTCGGGTGGAATTGTCACGAAACCTATCTCTCCATCGGTGCTCATCGGTGCAGGTTGCTCAGAAACTCTCGGCTACAGAATACCCGAAGACACCTTTCACCTCCATCTCGCCAAGTGAGGTCAAAAAACGCACTGCTCATCAAGGTCGTGCGCTATGATTAATTTTGATAGGATTGGTGAAACAAGTATTATTACAATAGAATTCATAAAATAGGAGATTTCACATGGCCGTCATCACCATTTCACGTCAATACGGGACCGGTGGAATTTTCATTGCGCACAAGCTCGCAGACGAATTGGGTTATGCGTTTTTGGGGCGTGACGAACTCGTCGAAATTTGCGAACAACGAGGTTTGACCCTGGATTTGGAGAAAATAGAAGGCCGCGCTCCAACAATCCTGGAACGCACTTTTGGCGTCGGACGAGACAGCTTGCGAAGCGTTTTATCTGAAAGCATGAACGAAGCGGCGGACAAAGGGAACGTGGTTATCGGCGGGTGGGGAGGGCAAGTGCTCCTCAAGGATCGAACCGACGCCCTGCATCTTCGAATCGTCGGCAGCCTGGAAGCCCGCATCCGACACTTCATGGAATCGTCAGGCGTAACGAGAACTGCGGCGGAAGAAACCATCAAGAGGTCAGATCGGGATCAGGGTTTGTTTTCCCAATATTTCTTCAATGTCGATTTCGCCGATTCAACTCTATATCACAGCACATTGAACATCGAGCAAACGTCACCCGAAAACATGATTTCCTTCATCGAATCGATGATTGCAGAAAAAGAAAAAGCGGCTTCCTGAAAACTGCCACGAAGAATCACCTTTTTCTTCTCTTTGCTCGCGAGGATGCCGCCGCCACTGCAATAAGCGAAAAAACCTGAACCGCCAACACCAAGATAAACGCCCAGTAATAGCTTTCCCATAAATCAAAAATATATCCCGCAATCCAAGGCCCGACGGCTGAGGCCAGTCCTCCTCCCGTCTGGCTGAAACCCAGGATTCGGCCAAAACTTTTGCCGGCGAAGATGTCCGCTTTGAGCGATACGAAGATCGCACCCCGGGCTCCGGCGCCGATGCCATACACCAAAACATAGGCATACCCCAGCCAAGCACGGTGCTCAGATAAGTTCATCAATAGAAAAACACCCGACATAGCAACCAAGCTTAAAAGATAAAAAGTTCGGGTTCGCCCGATTCTATCCCCCACCCATCCGCCCAAAATGCCTCCCAAGGCTCTGACTACAGCCAGACCCCCTATCAAGGAGGCGGCTTTCATGGTGCTCATTCCCATATCAACCATGTGGGCCGCCTGGTGCACGCCAACAACGCTGAAACCGACACCGTTAAATATCCCTGCCAGAAACAACAACCAAAAGACCGAATCGGACAGGGCTTCTTTTAATGTCCAGTTCGCCTTGAGGTCATTCCCTGCTTTTTTTTCCGCAATGTCGGCGGGGCTGCGATGGAAAAGAAGATTCAAGGGAACCAATATGACGATGATGCCAATTGCTAACAAAACATACGCCGCGCGCCACCCGAAAGTCGCGATGAGATAGGCGGAAAACGGAACCATGAGGATACCGCCACAACTCCTTCCCGATAACGATATCCCCATCGC
The DNA here is from genome assembly GCA_022828125.1 of bacterium. Taxonomy (GTDB): domain Bacteria; phylum UBA8248; class UBA8248; order UBA8248; family UBA8248; genus Bin107. The sequence goes on from JAJEJD010000016.1 coordinate 142,853, forward strand.
CACGGAGCGGCGTTGCGTAAACCATTGGCTAACGATAGTGCTCGTGGGAATAAACCCAAACATGGTAACGCCTAGCGCTACGACGCCTCCATAGAAAAAATACAAGGTGGGTAAGCTGGAAACCTGTGACATCAATGCCAAGCCAGCGCCCAGAATCGTGATTCCCGTGGGGATGATCACCCTCGGGCCCCAACGGTCCACCATCGCCCCGATAAAGCCGGCGGAAATCGCAAACGTGGCCATCGAGAAAGAAAACGCCAGAGCAGTATCTGCTCGAGACCACCCAAATTCATTGAGAAAAGCCACGTAGAAAACAGGGAAAGTACCGACGATGGAGCCGCCGACAGCCATGGTGAAAAAGGTGAGGCCCACTATCACCCAGCCATAATAGCGGCTTGAATTCTCACTCGTCTTCTCTGAAAAATAAAACTTCATCTACCCGAATCCACGACAGAAAAAATACAGGCGCCCCACCAAAGAGGCGCCTCAGAAACGACGATTCCAAAACATTTCCATTTTGGGAAATTAACTACACATAATGGAACCTTCAAGCAAATCAAAAAGATGCTTAGACACGCATCGGCATTACAACATATGTATAACCGTCCGAGTCTTTGGGAGAGAGTACCCCGGGACTCAGCGAATCCTTTAACTCCATGCTGACTTGTTCTTCGTCCAATATGGAGAGCGCATCCAGACAATACCTTGAATTAAATCCAATCGTAATGTCTGTCTGCGCGTCCGATTCGATGATTTCCTCGGCTTCCCCCACCTCCGAACCATTCGTCGTCAATTTCAACTGACCCGGGGAAAACGCGAACTTCACCATGCGCGTTTCGTTGGTAAAAAGGGAAACCCGCCTGAGTGCTTGCGTTAAACTTTCCCGGTTCATCAAAATGGAGTGCTCATTGTTATCTGGAATCACTTGCCTGTATTTTGGAAATTCACCGTCTATCAGCCGAGCCGATAAGGCAATATTCCCCATTTGAAAAATAATGTGGTTTGGAGTGAGGGAGGCAGAAGCTTCATCTCCCGAAAGAGACAGGCCCTGGCCGCTCGATACGTGAGTAAGAGCAACGGATACGTCACCCTCGATGCCTTGCAAGAGCTTTACGAGTTCTCCCAAAGCCTTTTTGTGGACAATCACTCCTTCATTCAGCACCAACCCTTCGCTCGGCCGCTCAATCATCGCCAGTCGATGGCCATCCGTAGCGACAAGGCGCAGGGTGTCGGCTTCGGTTTCCATGAAAACGCCATTGTAGGTATATCGCGTCTCATCCTGCGATATCGCAAACATCGTTTTTCGAATCATTTCAGATAAAACCGAAGCAGAAATTGTATGTGCATCTGATTCTTTCGATTCTGGAAGTGCGGGAAATTCTGCAGGCGGCAATCCCGGAAAACGGAATTTCGAGCGCTCACAGCGCATTTCAATCCACTGCCCGTCTTCTTCCGTGAAACGAACTTCCGCTTCAGGAAGTTCTCGGACAATGTCGAACAATTTCCTTGCATTGAGGGTAACTTTCCCCGCTTTTTCTACTTCAGCCTCAAACATACCCCGCATGCTGATATCAAGATTCGTACCCAACAAACGGATATTCTGATCACCTTCGGTCTCGACAAGCACATTTTGTAGTATTGGCATTGCGCTGCTTCTGTTTTCGACAACACCTTGTATCGTCTGCAGGGCTCTGAGTAACGTATCCCTTGAAATAGCTAACTCCACAGCACCGACTCCTTGTAATGGAACAGAGTTTTACGAATCACCGATCGGTATCAACTCGATATTGGTTTGATGATAACAAATTTCAGGGTCTCTTGGGCGTAGGTTTCATATAAACCAAAGATGAATACAGGGCAAGAGGACGGATTTCTTGAAAAAACCTTTTTGTCGCTCGAGCAAATTTGATCCCATGAGTTGCATCACAAAAAGAAAAACGGAGGACGTAATTCTTGAACCATGGATTTGAAATGGTAATATGCAGGACTTGTTTTTTGGGAGGATTTCTTACTCATTTCTTCGTTATGAATAAATCTACCTCTCGGCGTTCCATTCTCCACGTTTACGCACATCCGGATGATGAATCTTTCGGAAACCCGGCCACGTTCACACTCTACGCAAACCAGGGCGTGCGAATGGGCCTCCTTACCCTGACCCGAGGAGAAGCAGGCCTTACGAACGGTGTATGCAGACCGGATGAGTTGGGCGATGTCCGGCATGCGGAGTTGAAAGACGCCTGCCGTGTTCTGGGCGTCGAAGATATGACGCTCTGGAACTACCCGGATGGCGGATTGAAATCAATTGAAGATTCGGAAATTCTTCCTCGGCTCGAAGAATTCATCCGAAACTTTTCTCCCGACGTGGTCGTGACTTATGGAGAGGACGGCGTTACTGGACACCCAGACCACATCGCCGTCGGCGGCTGGACCTCAAAAGCTTTCCATCGGCTTGTGAGGCGAAATCCGGGAGATGCTCCCAAACGCCTGTACCACCGGATATCGCCAGCGAAAAGGCGCGAAATATATAATCGCCCCGACCTCGTTTATCGGGATGACTACACGACCATTGTTGATGGGAGAAACTTTCCGCACGCGAGACGAAAAGCGCACGCATGCCACCGCTCCCAAAGACAAGCTACCGATTACACGCAACCAAAAGTGTTTGAGGCGGGATCGGTGGATTATTATGTCAGGCAGCACCCCGCTTGGCGCGGAGGTCCGCTCGAGGCCGATCTGTTCGGGGATTCGCACCATGCCGATGAAACGGGATTGCCCTGAGTTAGACTATCCTGCCATAAGCAAGCCGCACATTCTTCACCGAAAGAGAACTTGCCCATTCCGGTATGTGAGTACTCACGACCAGAGTGATTCCAGAGGCGGCCAACTCTTTGATTATTTCGGCAATCAGTTTACTGTTTTCCTCATCCAGATGAGAGATGGGCTCATCAAGGAGAAGGGTTTCCGCTCCCGCCGCCAACGCCCTGGCGAGGGCTACGCGCTTTTTTTCCCCCCCAGAGAGTTTTGCAGCGTCTCGGTAAATCAAACCTTCGCATCTCGTTTTGAGAATGGCTTCTTGAGCCATTTCATTCGCTTGCGAATTGCTCATCCCGCGTGCACGGGGTCCATAAGAAACATTCAGCAACACGTTTCCTCGAAAAAGATACGGCTCCTGAGCAAGGAGTGTGACCCTTCTCCTGTGTTCAAGTCCTGCTTTTCCGAAAATGACGGGTTCACTCTTATATTGGATCGCACCATCTTCAGGCGTAAGCAAACCCGCCATCACGCGCAAGAGTGTTGTTTTCCCGGAACCATTCGCTCCAGTGAGCAGCACCACCTCGCCGGATAAGACCGTTAAGCTCTCAACGTCCAGAACCAAATCGGTCTCGAACCGAAATTTTACGTTTTCCAGAAAAAACACTTCCATATCAAGACCTTTGGATGTAACGAGAAAGTAAATTCGTCACGAAAATAATCCCTAAAAGCACAACGCCCAACGCGATCCCGAAACCGAATTCACCTTTCATGCTTTCGAGCGCAATGGCTGTGGTCAGGGTCCGTGTATATCCTTCTATATTCCCTCCGAGCATCATGGCGATTCCCACTTCCGAGGATACACGGCCAAACGCCGCCAACACTGCGGCCATCATTCCGAAGCGAGCTTCGCGCAGCACCGTCCAAGCCACGAGGCCGTTCGACGCGCCCAATGTAAGGGCCGTTTCCCGTACCCTTTCATCAACGGATGCGACAGACGTCATGGAGAATACCGCTACGAGTGGGACCGCTAAAATAACCAATCCAACGACAATGGCCGAGGGCGTAAACAACAAGTCGGCGAATCCCAAAGGGCCTCGCCTGGAGAGAAAACCATATGCCAGCAACCCGATAACGACGGTTGGCAAACCTAATGATGTCTGAAGCAGTGTGATAGCGAACCCCCGCCCCCTGAAGCGGCCCATCGCCAGCAAAAACCCAACAGGCAAACCGATGAGAGACGCCAGAATCGTAGCCCAGAAACCCACCTTGATGGTCACCCAAGCGGCGAGCATGACTTGAGGATCCGCCCGAAGCACACGCATCAATCCATCGGCAAATCCATCAAGCAAGTATTCCAAAACGCTTTTCCTCCAAGCCTATCAACGGGGATTTTTCGCGTTTGGAAAAAAGAGTTGCTTTCCCAAGAGCCGAAAACTGCGGATGATGCTTTGTCCCTCGCTGGATGTTAGAAAATTGATATATTGCACTGCCCAACCAAATTTCACGTGCGGGTGGCGCTTTGGGTTCACGGCAATTACGCTATACGGATTGTGCAAACGCTCTCCTCTCGGGCCTTGAATCTTGAGGGAAATCTTTCCGTTCGCAACGAGAGCGATATACGTGCCCCTGTCTGTAAGCGTGTATCCGCTTTTCTCATCTGCCGCTATCAGCGTCCTGCCCATTCCTTGACCCAAAGCGCGATACCAGGAACCAAACACGCCAACGCCGGCACCTTTCCAGAGTTCCACTTCCTTCTTGTGTGTGCCGGAATCATCACCCCTGCTGAACCAAAGGCTTCTCGAATTTTTAATTTGAAGCAATGCTGTGGACACATCGAATGTCTTGAATACCCCGGCAGGGTCCCATGCCGGGCCCACAATCACGAAATCGTTATACATGACGCCTCTTCTGTGAGCACCGTATCCCTTGGCCATGAACAAATCTTCCGCTTTTTTCGCATGGACAAGTACAACGTCCACATCGCCATTTTGCCCCAAGCGCAATGCCTTGCCCGTACCTACAGATATGGTGTGCACGGAAACCCCATATCTTTTCTCGAATACCGGATGTAATTGCTTGAGCAAACCGGAATTCTCCGTGCTCGTTGTCGTCGCAAGTTTCAGGCGATCCAGCGCAGGAGAGTGAGTCCAAAATCCCAAAACCAATAAAAAAGCCAAGAATATCCGCGAGAGAAAACACCGCGTCATCGGGATGCCTTTATACCGTTGGTTGGTCTGAAGGTTTGATCGGAGGTGCACAATCCAGGATTTTGAGATTGATTTCACGAGAGAGCGCCTCAAGAAGCGTCTTTGTCTCGACTTCATCGTCTATGGTTGAAGTCAGCCGTGCCAGAGACATGGGTTCGCCGTGTTCGTTTTTCTCGGCGCAAGCATGAAAAGTCTGGTAGTACCCTAAATCGTCATAACCTTCCAATATCGCTTGCAGGTAATTTTGCCGTGATGTTGGCACATGCAACCACCAGATGAGGGAACCATCAAATGTTTCCGGGTTGAGTCTTTTTTCTTTGCTATGGAAGGTCATTCACTCACATGAATCCGACTCGCCGCTTGTCGAATGTACTCAGGCATTTCTTTCACAAATAAGGAGCGGGGCACCACCTTGTCAAAACCCGCTTGCGACGCCGATTTAAGCAACTCCGGCTCGGTATGCTTGCCCCAAGCGATGGTGTAAGCGTCTTGGTTTTTTTGATTGGCTTTTAGCTTTTTGACGAGCTTGCCCGCTCTTTCGCCACCCAGTTTGTGGTGATGCAAATCGGACATGAATAATGTGGCGCGAAATTTTTCGAGAGCCTCGTCAAATTTCTCCTCTGAATCGATGAACTCAAGTGTGACTCCCCGGGATATTCCTGCCTCCCGAATGCCGGCAGAGAACATCAAATCCGAGCAAACGACAAAAACTCTACTCGCATCTTCTTTCATCATGAACCGGCTTTCTTCTCATGCAAGAATTCGTTTTTGGGCTCACCCAAATAGCCGGGCAAGTAATCGATGCGTCCCGAGGACAATACTTCAATGTATTTCGCGCCCTCTGGTCCAACACCCGTCGCGCTATGGAACACACCTCCCGGGATGGATGCGAAACCACCGGGCTCGAGCCATTCCTCGACCCCATCGATGTGCATTTTCAGTTTACCCTCAAGCACGACGATAAACTGATCTTCGGTGTGGCGATGAATCGTGCTCTCATCGAACAGCGTATCGGGAGCTATTTCGCCGCGCTGCATCGTCAATCCATCCAACGCGGCTGCACGGCGCATGGTTCCCTTGCGAAGGTTTTGAGTTTGCGGAATATCTTCCCAGCGATGAAAACCCAAATTCTTTCCCCTTGCCTGTCAGTCCCACGAACAGTAGATGAGCAACTGTGAGGGATAAATCGCTAGGCTTCCACTTTTTCGCCCAAGAGATCGATAAGGCCATGGATATTTTCTAGCGTATCGATTTTATAGAGCATCGCCTCAATCAAGGCGATTTGATCGCCCTCGTACACTAAGCCGGTGCATTCCGTGAATTTCTCATAAAGCTCCTCGCGGTCCATGGGGCGTTGAGGAGTGCCGCGTGAAATTTCAGACATTTTTTCGTATACGGTACCGTCTTCAAGCTCTATCGCCACCTTGCCGCGAATGAGCGCATAACCCTGGGCTTCGATTTCATCGTCCATGAAGGGATTCACCTTTTTCATCATCTCTACGACATCGGGGCGTTTTACGACTTCGTCTTTGTATTGAGCGATGCCGGCCGCGCGCTCCAGCAGCAAGATGCCGAAACCGAACTGCAAAGAGAATTTCGCCTCCAGCTCGTTCTGCGGCTCCTTGTAACGCAGTGGCTCCAGTACGCGCGAGGTGGTGCCGAAACGCAACTCTTTCACCTGGTCGGGCTTGATGTCGTTTTCCAAAATCAGGTCCCTGGCGGCATCCATCGCGGGGTGCGCAAGGGAGCCACAAGGGTAGGGTTTAATCGACACGCCCGGGTCGACGGCCGACCAAGCGTTGCCGAGTTTCCCGACGATATAATCTTTATCGCAGCCGCCACCCATAATCTGGAAAAATCCCCACTGTCCATCAAATACCGTGGGGTCTGAAGTGTAGCCACCCGCCGCCAGCCTCGCCGCCACGACGCCATTCTCCGCAGCTCGACCGCAGTGGTAGGGCTTCGTCATCGTTCCAAAATTCGCACGCAGGCCGGCGCTTTCCGAACAAACGATGCCGTAACACATGCGCAACTGGTGTTCATTCAATCCCATCAATTTCGCTGCGGCAGTCGCCGCCCCGATGGCGCCGATTGTTCCCGTTGAATGAAATCCTTTGACGTAATGATCCGGCCGAATCGCTTCCGCCACCTTGCATTCCACTTCAAAACCCAGCGCAAATGCAGTGAGCAACTCCTGTCCTGTTGCACCCAGCGCCTCGGCAAGGGACAGAGCTGCGGGCATCACCGGACACGTGGGATGAGTCAACAGGCCATACACACGATCCGGATAGCTGCTCAACTGCGTATCGTCATAATCCATTGCGTGGCCGGCGATGCCATTGGCCAAAGCAGCGAGATGCGCGGGCACCGTCATGCCGGTTCCGATTACTCGCGCCTCGGGTTCTCCTCCGATTTCCTTGAGGTAGTTTTGGATGATATGGCCGCTTTCTTCCGTGGAACCCGCCACCATCAGACCGATTCCATCCACGAAACATCGGCGCATGATTACTCTTACGTCTTCAGGAATGTCTTCGTACTCCGTATTCAAGACAAATTCGACGACGGCATCCGTGATGAGAGAATCTGAATCGTTCATAACCTCACCTTTCTGTAAAATCTTTGACAATCGATCAGTTGTTTTTCTGCTCCACACCTTTAGATGCGGGGTTCTGTGGAACTGTTATCAATTTCATCCGGGGTTTCGGACAAAAATATCCGGTTAATGATGGGAAAATCGACGCATTCGAACAAATCCCACTTAACGCAAAAATGAAAAACCCAGACAAAAGCAATGTGCCCAACAACCAAATCACACCACGGCTCATGATGGATTCCCCACCCCCCTCCAGCTTCTCAGCAAAGCGATTACCAGTGAAGGGGGCGCGTTGAATTTTGGCCCATATAAACAAAAAACGAGTCGTCTCGCTCGGCGACCCGCGATTCGAACTACTATACAGGGAGACGATTCCGATGCCCTGCGTCTTCAATGACCCAAAACAGAAATTACGGGTACGAAACCTAACAAAAACTATACTCCCCGGCAAGGAATAATCGTCTTTTTCCGTATTTCCATTTTACTTATTTACTGAAGACTGGAATAATAAGAGAAGAAAAGGGTAGGAGATTCCATGTTCGTATCATATATTATTCATCAGGAGTGGACCTGTTGATTTAATGAGGTTTATTATTTTTTGCTTCAGCTTGTGATTTTTTGCGCAAGCGATTAGGGAGTCTATCCGGTAGCAATAAACGTATCTTTACGACATCCAAATTAGTGGAGTTTCAAATGATTTTAGATATTGAAGCTGGTGACATCCTTCCTGCAAAAGATGCCATCGCTTTGATGGACCAAGCTGACCTCGGACCTTCCATCGATGTTCCTGAAATCCCCGCAAACGCTCATCCCGAGAACATCACGGAAGAGGAAAGAGAATTTCTGCAAGGTGAGGTCAGGCGTCTCAAGAAAGAAAGAAACGCTCTCGTCCTTGCACACAATTATGTACCCAGAGATATTCAGGACGTTTCCGATGTCATCGGAGATTCATTGTTCCTGGCCCAACAAGGCGCCGCCTCGGACGCCGACTATCTTGTCGAACCTTCCGTGTTATTCATGAATCAGATTTTAGCCGCGCTCAAGAAATCCCATCAAACCGTTCTGGCCCCCAGCCTCAATGCGCTCTGCTCTTTGGCCGCTCATGCAGATGTCGAAAAAATTAGAGATTGGAAACAAGCGCATCCGGACGGAATCGTCATCAGTTATGTAAACACGTATCTCGAGGTAAAAGCCGAGAGTGATTACTGTTGCGCGTCCGCCAATGCAGGCAAGGTCACCCTCCACATCCTCGAAAACTCCAGACCCGAACAGCCTATACTGTTTCTGCCAGACGTCTTCCTGGGTTTCTACGCAGCCAAGCTGCTGGAGAGTAAAGGACATTCTCTGGAGCGACTCCATCTCATGATGGGCGCGTGTCATGTCCATGAGAGGATTCGCCCGCACCACGTCATGGAGCAGCAACAACTACACCCCGAAGCTATCACCGTGGTTCATCCCGAATGCGGATGCACCAGCGCCTGCATGCGGCAAGTAAACGACGGCATCGTGCCTGAGGACATGCTCCAGTTCCGATCCACCCAGGGTATGATCAAATTGGTAGAGGAAGTACCTCACTCGGAGGTCATCGTGGCTACCGAGGTTGGAAACCTCCACCCCATGTCCAAGGCGGTTCCGGACAAAACCTTGATTCCCGCTAGCCGTGAAGCCCTTTGCGCCTACATGAAACAAAACACGCTGCAAAACCTTTATGAATGCCTGCGGGATCTAAAACACGAAATTACCGTGGAGCCGGAACTGGCTCGGCGCGCGCGAATACCCATCGAGCGTATGCTCGAAATCGTATAAAACCAAACACCGCTAGATATGGATATCCGCTCTAAAATCCGCGAATGGCTACTGGAGGATTTTGGGGGCGCGCCCCTACAGTACGACGCTGAGGAAGATCCCTTGTGTGTGGCGGAGTTACGCACGAAAAGTGATGCCATTCTCGCGGGTTCTCCGTTTTTCCTTCTCATACTGGAAGAAACCCAAAACCTATTGGCTCTCGGAAAAAGCAGTCCACCCGAGGTCAACTGGTTAAAAGATGAAGAAACCAGAGTTTCCAAAGGCGAACTTCTGGCGCACGTTTCCGGTCATACCCAGACCATCTTGAAGGCGGAACGCACCGCGCTCAATCTTCTTTCGCATATCTCTGAAATCGCCACGCACACGGCGAATACATTGGCTCGCTTCGGGGACTTTCCAGCAACATTCAAGGGCATCATTGATACCAGGAAGAATCGGCCAGGCTTGCGTTATTTTGAAAAATACGCAGTTCGTGCAGGTGGCGGGCAAAATCACCGCTTAGGATTTTTCGACGGGGAGATGATTAAAGACAACGACATCGTTGCCGCCGGTTCCATTACCGCCGCCATCGACAGGCAATTCGGCAACCGCTACATGACAGAAACTCAAATCGAAGTGCAAAATCTGGCCCAACTGGAAGAAGTCATCGAAGACGGGCGAGTCCACATGATTCTTCTTGACAACATGGATATAGAAACACTTCAAAAAGCCGTTGCCCGCACCCGAGAAGTCGGCATCGCCTCAAAAACACAAAAACCCTATGAGCTCGAGGCCTCCGGCATCGGTGACGGCGATATCCGAAGCATCGCGGAGACAGGTGTAGACTACATCTCCACCAGTTCGCTCGTTCGCTCCGCCCTCCCGCTTGACTTCCATATGAAGATCACAAAAGTGGATTTATGATATTCTTTGGAAATCGTTTTTCCTGATTCGTGCCGAAATGTTGTTTCACCGACTTAATCACTTCCGAGGAAAATTATGTCTTTAGAAGTCGACTCTAAAAGCGTGGATTACTACAAAGCCTCTGATGGGCGCATCATTGCCATCCACATCAAAGGAGATTTCAACGATTACGCCAAGTTTCCCCCGTATCTGGACACAGAGGAAGCAAAAGAACACATCCGAACCGCATACGCCGGTCAGGACATCGAAGCGGAACGCAACACCAAGGCACATATGACGGATGATGACATACCCCTGCAAATCATCGTCTTGAACAGACCTAAAGGCGCAATCACCAAAGCGCATTTTCACGTGGTGGAAGAGAGGACCACAAATACTACGCGGCATCAAATTCTCTTGTGTCAACGCGGGAAGGTTCGAGTCGGCGTATTCACCAAGGAGGGGGAAAATCTAGGCGATGCGATTTTGCATCGCGACGATCTCATACTCATGTACGAAGGGCATGAGGTTGAATTCTTGGAAGATGATTCAAAGGTCATCGAAATCAAGGAAGGCCCTTTCCCGGAAACAGACGAGCGTGACAAAGTCGATTTGAAATAAGTAGATATGGACACCAGCCAATCAGTCAACCCGGAGAGAAGCCATGAAATTTTGCACCTTTGAAGTGCGAACACCTGTTGGCCCATTCGAGCGTTTGGGCGCCGTTGTATCCGAAGGCGATAACCTCCGATACGTCGATCTCAATTTTGCAGCGGCGGCGGAGTTCAAACAGCGTGGATCCTCACGCCCACAGGCCATGGCGGATGCGCTCATTCCATCCGACATGTTGGCCCTCGCGGCATCGGGCAAAGGCGGCATCGAAGCCACTGAAGAAGCGCTCGAATACGCACTCGAACACGAAGACGCCACCGGCCCTCGCGGGGAGCAAATCATATATGCGCCGAGCGAAGCCCGGCTGCTCGCGCCCATCAAACAACCTCCGCTCATTCGCGGTTTTGCGGGATTCGAACGCCATCTCAAAAAAACATTTGAGGTGATGAATCTCGAAATCCCCAAAATCTGGTACGAGCGTCCCCTTGCCTTCAAGGCGAGTTGCGCCCACATGGCCGGGCCCGAGGAGGAAGTCCCCTGGCCCAGCTTTACCGAGAAAATGGATTTCGAGCTCGAATTCTGCTGCGTGATCGGCGTACCGGGGCGGGACATTTCAGAAGAAGATGCGCATGAACACATCTTCGGTTATGCAATTTTGAACGACTGGAGCGCCCGGGACGCGCAAGGGGGCGAAATGGCGATGGGAACCGGGCCATACAAGAGCAAGGACTGGTGCTGGAGCCTTGGTCCCTGGATAGCCACACCCGATGAAGTCGGCGACCCGAAAAACATTCCCATGGCCGCGAGGGTCAATGGAGAAACGTGGGTGGAAACCACGCCCGGAGAGATGTACTGGACTTTCTCTCAAATCATCGCCTATACCGCCAGGGACGAGAACCTGGTCACGGGAGATCTGATGGGATCAGGCACCGTCCCCGGAGGGTGCGGAATGGAAATGGAGCGTTGGATTCAACCAGGGGATATCGTGGAAATTGACATGGGGCCGCTGGGAGTCATGAGAAACAAGGTCGGTCAAAAACCCGAGCCCAAACCCTACACGTACAGGTAAACCTACGCCTCTGTTTCCGGGTCACTTTGCCGTGGGTTCATGAGGTGAATGACTCTTTGCGGGAAGGGTATCTCGATGCCCTCCTCTCGCAGGCGGCGTTCAATCTCAAACCTCAAATCACTCGCAACCCCCAGCCGTCTCATCACGTCCGAAGTAAAACACCGCAGTTCGAAATCCAGGCTGCTCGCGCCAAAATCTCGAAATACGACCGCTGGAGCGGGGTCATCGCTCACCCTATCGTTCTTCTCGGCGATATCCAGAAGAATCTCCCGAACCTTCTCCACATCGGAACCATAAGCCACGCCCACTCCGATCTCCACACGGCCATACCGATCTCTATGCGTCAGGTTGGTGACCGATGTCGAAATAATCTCCGCGTTCGGAATAATCACAGAAGCACGCTGCCATGTTTCCAGCTCTGTTGCGCGAAACTGTATCCTTTTCACAATTCCCTCATCGCTGCCCACGCGCACCCAATCTCCAACCTTAATGGGTCTTTCGACCAAGAGTATCAAACCGGAAATAAAGTTATTCACCACATTTTGCAATCCGAAACCGATCCCCACAGAGAGAGCGCTGACAACCAGCGCAAGGTTCGAGAGATCGATTCCCGTCACAGAAATGCTCAATAACGCCGCAAGGATAACGCCCGCATAACCGAACCCTGCGTTCAGAGAGTGGCGTATGCCTGCAGGCAAATTCGTCTGCCCCAGGACCCGCTCGGACAACTGCCTTTGCAAAAATCTTATTCCTGCCATGGCGGTTAAGAAGACGGCGATAGCCAGGAAAATATCGATGACCGAGATGCGGATGCTTCCCACCTTGAACCCGGACAGGGCTTGCAGCGTCCAGCGAATCAGATCGTCGGCCGGCACTCCCCAGACAGGCACGATAATGAGGATGCCGCAAAGGAAAACAACCGGATCGACAATGACCCGCCACCAGGAACGCAATCTTTCGATCATGCGGGAAGGAATATGGAGTTTGTCTTGTATGGATTCGGATTTTGTCGACCAGGATACCAATTCGTGGATGAAGCCACGCAATAGAACTACTACCCACAGTAAAAGGCCAGTCCAAATAAGGTTTGTGAGAAGTCGTTTGCCAAAAGCGCCATATCCGACAAACAACGCTGCAACACCGATTAACGCGAGCGCTCTTGCGGTGCGACGGAGCAATTTCCACGCCTGTCCACTCTGCCGGGTTGCACCTTCCTGGGCCGCTTCGGATCGCCAGAGTTCCCCACGCCCGAGCTTGACGAAAAAACAACCCTCCAAAGCACCGAACACCGCAGCGTAGATGGACATCGCCTCTACAGACCTCATCCCTTCATCTTCAAGATTCGAGAAAAACATGTCGGCCGAAAAAACAGCCGCCAAAGCGACAATCAAACGATATGCGCTTTGCGCATTTTCGGAAGATTGCCCCGTGAACCGCAAATTTGGCTGCTTTGGGGAGAGGAAAGACTTCGTAAACGCAACAACCACAAAAAAGAACAACATAGATAAAAGAAAAGACGTAAGCGCTTCTCCAAAGAGACCGCTCACCAAAGCACCCGGTCGGGTCACCCATATATAAAAGGCCGCTAAAATCGCTCCCGGCAAAATGCTGTTGCCAACGCCATCTGCGATGGCGGAGCCGAACCTACGCGCATATGAGGGCTCCAACATTCCGGGGTCGCGGCCAAACATGCTCGAAACGCTCCGCCTGATTCCCCATCCCAAAAATGCGCCCAGCATCAAAACCACAATTCCCGGCAACAAAACGGCGCCGCCACCAACGCCAGGAGGCAGTTTTGCGAACCAATCGAGCGGAGAACGGAGAATTCGTCGAACTTCAGTTGCAATTTCCGGAAAACCCTTGGCGAGCACCCCGGGCGCAATGGGTATCGGAGTTCTTCTGGACATGTCTCCTAAAAAACGCTCCAGCCTCTCCTTGGATAAGGTCTCTTCCAATTCCGCAGCACGAATAACGGCCAAGTCAGCCTCAGCGATGCGCGCTCGGGCAACTGTGACTTGACGATTGTACCGTTCTCTTCTGGCGGCTATCTCTCTCGCTTCTGGCGGGCTATCCTTTCCGGGAGGAGGGCCAATAGCCTTGAGTAGCTTTTCAGACTGGAGGAGTTCTTGTTGGTAACTTGCTTTAACGTCATGCGCCCGTGAGCGGACTTGCCGCACCAGGGACAAATACCCTTGAGTGAGAGTTGGCGTTTTTTCATCGCTTTGAAGATATCGGGTCGCATCTTGTAAAACGATCGCCCAATCATTTGGTTCTGTAGTTTCGCTTGAGGCGACATCCGCCGAAAATGCCGGCGATGAGAGAAAAAGCAAAATCACTAGAATGAAATAAAAACAAATCTTCTTGCGGCTCATGAGCCTCCCGCTTTCAACATCTTTCATGCTGGCCGGTTTCAAGATGAAGAATCGATCCAATGTCGGATTGTCTCATCATATATTCATATCTACCACATACATATACTACCGATTTTCAGCCCTGCGCGAGTTAGGAGTTGCCACAACCTCCACGGTGCGCTCGCCACCCCATATAAAACCCATTTTGCTTAACATCAATATCTTGTTTCCGCATGTGAGCCTATCCCTCTCCGCCGGCTCCAAACCAAAAACCAAGCCAGCAGGCATACGCCACCCATAAGATGACTTATCGTCATCGCGCCCCATACACCGGCGGCTTCGAATCCCAACGGCAAAGCAGTAAAATACGCGAGCGGAATCTGAAAACCCCACCGGACAAAAGCTTCCACAACCATTGGCGGTTTCGTGTTCGCCGCTCCTTGAAAAGCACCCGCCAACATTCGCCGGACAGCTTCAAACAAAGTGCCGATGGCGAGTATTCGGACACAAACGACGCCAATGTCGACTCCCTCGTTTTTCATTCCGAAGATCAAGACAATTTCCCTTGCATAAAAATACAAAAGAAACGTCACCCCACACATCATGACAAACAAGCCGGCCATCGAGAGATAGACGCTTTTCAGCGCCCGATCCGGCCGGTTGGCGCCTACGTTTTGACCCACCATCGTCCGGACGGCGGACTGAATCCCAAAGCCGGGCAATCGCGAAAACGTCCCAAGCCGATTTCCAATCGACCATGCGGCTAACACCACTGGTCCAAATAGCGCCAAAATCTTAAGTAAAATGAGAAGAGCGCCACGTTCCAGTAAATTCTGCGCCGCCGCGGGCCAGCCCAACAAAATAATGCGGCGCATGGTTTGCGCATGAGGCTTGAGATGAATCCACCCGATCCGGAGACGAGAACGCCCCGATGTCAAAAACCAAAGGACGACAAGAATTCCTATAATACGACCCAATCCAATACCTATGGCCGAACCCGGAAGTCCAAATCCTGTGAATGGCCCCAGACCAAAAACAAGAAGGGGGATGAACGTAATAGATAAAAGTGTCGAAACTCCAAGGCCGATCAAGGATTTTCCAGGTTCGCCGGAAGATTTCAACATATGCGAAACAGTGAAAATACCGTCCACGAACGCTATGGTTAGAAAAGACGCCTGCAAATACGCAACACCTACCCGCATCACATTCGCGTCGGAAGTCAAAAGACCAAGCAATCGCGATGACAGCACATATCCCAGAATGCTGATGGCGACGTAATAAATGCCGGCCAGTAAAAACGCCTGACCCGCCGCATGACTGGCATGCTCAGGTTCTTTCGCTCCGATTCTCTGGGCCACCAAAGCACTACCCGCGATCCTGATGCCGAAACCAATCGCACGAAAAAAGAAGATGATCATGAAGCTCAAAGACACCGCAGCCAGGAATTCGGGCCCCAAACGCCCCACCCAGAAGATTTCGACAAGTATGTCGGCGTTCCAGGCTATCGGTTCCAGGCATGAGGGAACAGCCAAGCGAAACAGACCAAAGCTGATTGAGCCTTTTGTGTAGTCATAACGCTTCTCGGGCTTCATGAGGAATGAAACTCAAAATCTGACGGTGCAGATGACTTGGCCTTTGTTGCCATACTTTCCATACGCCGCCGCCAACCAATCGCAAACCACAAGAACAACGCCAAGCCACCGATGAGTTGACTCGCCGCCACTGCCCACCAAATTCCCAACTCCTGTAATCCCATCCAGTCCGCCAGCATATAGGCGCCCGGCAACTGCACGACCCAGCGAACGATTGCTTCAACGATCATGGGAGGCCGGGTGGATGACGCTCCTTCAAATATTCCCGCTACTACACGCCTCGTAGCCTCGAATCCAAGGCCTACACACAAAATTTGCAGACAAATCACCGCGGGGGGCAAGGCGGCGCCTTTTATCCCGAAAAAAGTAACGACTTCCTCGCTCCAAACAACGAAACCTGTAATGACGACAACCATGATGGAAACAACCGCCCCTAACGTCACCCAGGCACTGCGTATGGCCCTCTCAGGTTTTCTCGCACCGATATTTTGACCCACCATCGTACGAACAGCCCCCTGTAGGGAAAATCCGGGCATTCTTCCCATATCGTTGACACGACTGCCAAGACCCCATGCTGCAAGCGCCAGCGCGCCAAACGGAGCAAGCATCCATACCAATACCAAGTTAGCGCCTCTCTCAAAAAACATTTGCCCCAAAGCGGGCCAACCCAGTCCCAGTATGCGCTTCATCTCAGAGGACTTCGGAATCAGATGACGCCACTTCAGGTGTATTCTGGCATTCCCTTTGAAAAGAATGATCAGCATCACGACGGAACCTGCCAGCCTGCCAATGCCTAAACCGTAATACGCGCCGGCCAGATGAAACGGGGGGATCAATCCGAAACCAAAGATAAAAGTAGGCATGGCGATGAATGTAACGCCTGAATTGATAATCATCCCCAAAAGCGAATATTTTGGTTCACCAGCGCCACGGAATATATTTGCAAGAGTGAATATACCGTCAACGAACAAAAGCATAAGAAACCCGGCTTGCAGATATATCGTCGACAAGTATAAAAGCCTCGGATCAGACGTCATCCACCCCATTAAATAAGGCGAGAAAATATATCCCGCGCTGCATAAGGGAATGAAGAAGAGCGTTTGAAGCAAAATGCATTGGCCCGCGATAACAGCAGCGCCTTCCTCATCATTCGCGCCAACTCTTTGCGCAACCAACGCTTGGCCTGCCACCCGAATACCCATGCCCGCCGCTCTCACCATCATGGGAATCATGTATCCCAAAGACATCGCTCCGAGCGCATCCGAGCCCAATCGGCCCACCCAGTAAATTTCAACAATCGTATCGATGTTCCAGGAAATCAGTTCCGCGAAAATCGGCAGGGATAGAACCACCAAGCCTCGCCCGATGGGGCCTTTGGTGTAATCATACCTTTTCGTGTTCGGCCGCAAGCGAGTCATGCGCAAATCCTGTTTCAATCAAAACGGGCGTGTTGGCTTACAGGCAGGCAGGTTCTTTTGGAGAACTGGAAAGTTTTTACTCCACAAGATAGTTTGTCCCAAAGCGATGGATCCACGCTTAATCCAACGGAGTGTTTGGTGCTTTCATGATTAAATCCATAGAAAAAATTCTCAAAGATGCGGGCAAATTGGCTTTGTCGTTCACAAGCAATGCCAAAGGCATTCAAAAACAAGACAGGAGCCTGGTGAGCGAGGCCGACTTTGAAGTAGAAAAATTCATTCTTTCCTGCCTGAAGATATCATTCCCGAATGACAACGTCATCGGAGAAGAATTCGGAAGCGGAGAATCTCAACCCAAGATGCAGCCGCGTCTTTGGGCGGTTGACCCTATTGACGGCACCAATCCATTTCTGAATGGCCTGCCCACTTGGGGCGTATCCATCGGCGTCATGGAAAACGGGAAACCCATCGCCGGAGGATTCTACATGCCCGTCATAGATGAAATGTTTCTTGCACTCGCAGGAGAAGGCGCCACCAGAAACGGCAAGATCCTTCCAAATCTCAAGGACATGGAAATCACCAACCATACCGTCATGCTCGGTCCTTCGTCCCGAAAACGTTTTTACAAGCTGGATTATCCAGGAAAATCCGTCGCTTATGGAAGCGCTTCCGCACATGTAGCGTATACGGCTACCGGGGGTGCCATCGCCGCTTTGGTCGACAGGCCCCAAATTTGGGATATCCTGGGGCCCCTCGCCGTATTGCAGGAGGTGGGGGGAGGCGCATTTCACCCGGATGGCCATTCTCTCGATCTCCGGAACCTCGCGAATGGCGAAAAAGCCGAAGGGCCCGTCTTTTTTGGCTTAAAAGAAAATGCTGAAAAAATATTTCCTATGATTGAGGTGTACCCCAGGCCCAAGTCCTAGTTTTCCACCCTGAAACCCTGTGCCGAAAACACTTTCCATCAAATCCCCGTTTCGCCAATTGACAGGCGATGGAACATCCCATCACACCACCACCTATGACGACGGCATCCGCCGTTACATGCGCCACAACCACTCCTCAGGAATCCACCCAGATGGGACTCGACCAGGCCATTTCTCCATCATCTTGCACTAAACGGACATAATAATAATCCGACTCCCGTTCCCTGCCGCTCGAATCGAGCCACTCAAAAGAGACCGACTCCCGGCCCGGTTCATCTGCATGAATTTCTCTTGCGTTTTTGATGATGACGACCTTACTGACCGGGGAGCAGGCTTCTGCCTGAATCTTGAGCTTTCTTCCAGTCGATTCATTTAACCTGATCTCTGAACCCATCGGAGCGTCGTTCAAGGAAAAGTCAAGAATAATGCGCGCTCCTGTCGTGCCATAGCAATGCCGTTCCCAAAGGGCCTTGAATATCCCTTCCCGATCAAAGGTCTTCGCCCATACACAGGCCAATCCACCTCTCCAGGCATTCTTGAGCCGCAACCGATTCGAAAATCCAGGTTGAGACGTATGCGTATCCGAGCCGGCGATGATGCCCAAACGATATCCTTTCTCAAGCGCATCCTGCACGCTTTGTCCTTCATAGCGCGCCGGGTTGACCAAAGGTCTATCGCAACCATTGGCTTCGGAGTTCCCCCAACAAGAATATATTTCAACGAGGCGCTGAAACCTCGGGTCGTGCCAGCGCCAGCGCGTGCCAATCACGGCACTTACCGAATGATGGGGAATCGTCATCACGCGACCCTCGAATTTTTCGAGTTGTTTCCATAATTTTTCCGGATCATTTGAATCAGGGCTGCGGGAATCCAGTTTCGGGATGTCTTCACAGTCCAGAAAATAGACATTTTTATTCCCGTCTTGCTCGAGCATGCCAAACCACTCATACGCAGGAAGGGCCACATATCTTCCTACTTCAGAAAAACGATTCGCCACATCAGCAACTTCTTTCCATTGCGCCTCATCCATTCGCATGGCCAAAGAGGTGCACGCGGCGAAATCCACCCCCGCGCAATCCCGCGCATAGCTGTGGACGTACTCCACGATTTCACGCGCAGTCGATGGCCTCGGATACTCCCCCACGCACAGCCCGCTCATGCAGTGCGGGTCCCCAAAAAGAAGCGTGTGATCCGGGACTTTTTCCAATACCTGAATCGGTGGCGTATGAGCTGTCGGCAATCCATCCGCCGAGACCTTTAACCGATTAACTCCCCGCGCTGTTAACTTCACATTTTCGCAAACAAAAATTCCGGGTGACTCCTGGCGAAAAGGGACAATGTTTTCATCAGGTAACTCCAGTTTCGGAACGGATGACGCTGTTGTCGCTACATTGTGAAAGCAATCTCGCGTCACAGCCCGGACAGAAAATGCCTGTCCCGCAACTACCTGCGCCGGCGCCGTCACCCAAAGGAAAGACGGCTCCTCGGGGATCACGTCGAACGTTGGCGGAGCTGGAAGAAGCTCCCAGTTACCTTCACCGCCAGCATCTATGGACAAAGTAAATTCTACGGGCATGGCCAAAAACTGCGCCTGCGCACCGGGGATGCCGGATGGCGTCCAGCCATAGTCGAGTTCTATGAAATCACCTTCCAGTAAAGAAGAGCCCTGAGCTATCAAGTCCAGGCTGGCCGGCAGGAAGGTATAGCCGAGCACAGGTTCTATCAATGAGGGAACCAAAGAAACATTCTCGTTCGAACATCGGAACGTGCAATATCCGGGAGCCGTCATTTCCTTAAATTGGGGCGTAGTGAACCCGTTCGGGGGCGTGAATCGAAGACCCCCGCCTTGACTGATTCCGCGGGGGCCGACTTCGTAGGTAACGCGCCATTTCCCCATCCTGCCCGCCACGATCGGGCCTTCAGGCTCAATCTCTGCCTGACCAATATCTTCACCATAAAAATATTCTCGTAGCGCACCAATCCCCCGTTGAGGGGCTTTCATGAACAACCTCCTTTTCGGATAAGGGAAATTTCAAAATTCATGGCCACGAAAAAGAAGGCCTTCTCAAGGAATGAGCGTATTCATTCCCACGTGAGCATCGCGGCATACCCGTCTCTCGGCACGTTCGAATGAATCGGCAGGCCTTTGATTCGCTTGAATTCCTGAATGGTAATCAGGTGCACATTCGATTCCCACAATATGTGGCGGAACGTGCACTCGAGCGTCTGGTAATAAAGAAAAGGATCGTTCTCGTCTTTGCGAAAACCTCTCTCATGAGCAGGCAAAACGAGATTTAGAAAATAATCAATTACCCGCTCTCCGTTCGCCCATGTTCTGTCCGGAGAGTATTTCCTGGGCAATTCTTTATTCCTTAACGTGGCTAGCGTTTCCTTTGATAAAACCTCCCGACACAAAGCGCACGCGTCATCAAGCGCTCCCAGAACATCGGACGCATCAGGAAACCGCGCCGGATCCAACATTCTGTCTGCCCCGCCTTGATCCGCCAGAGACTTATCTCGCGGCAAGGAATCCGGATACAAAACGGGCGGCCAAAATTCCAGGAAAAAAAGATACGGTATCCATGCGGTGTGGCTGATTTGTTCTTTGATGGACCAAGCTCCCCAACTCTTCTCTGGCAGCTTCCATTCCCATAATTCCTGCGGAAGCCCGTTCGTTTCTTCCCGAAACAAATCCGCCAGATTTCTATATTCCGGAAAAACGTCCAGCCCTGGAGTGGATAGGTCTTCTGGCATATCGCTCCCTCAAGACATCAAATGTCGTCCATTTTCATCGGCAAGTGATCCGCATACACCGCCGCTGCTTGCTGTGGAGATAAGCTCTTGTCAATCGTCTCTACGGTTTGCTCCGCCAAAGGCGTCGTCGCGAGATGGGAATAGACGGCCGCCGCTCCTTCGTGAAATTTCGGAGTGACGCCGGCGGCCTCGAAGGTCTGTGCAATTTGTTTCATCTCATCGATATACCGCCACGCCACGACAGGAAGACGAGGGGCACTCGAGGTTATCTGTTTATAAGAAGCCTCTTGGCTTGTTTGAAACTCATGATTCACTTCTTCGGAGAGACCAAGCGCCTCTGCCAGAGTAATGACTGCGGTTTGAAGCGCATGGGTTCCTTTCGTGAGGGCGGCGTAACACATCTTGATTCCAGAAGCGTGGCCAATCTCTGGCCCAAGCTGACGAACGATGATTCCTTTTCCGTCCAATTCCGAGAGCAATCCCGCCTGCGCACCGCTGAAGTAAAACCTGGTGTTGTTCCTCGTCTCACTGGGAGGGGGACCCAATATCCCCCCATCGATGAAATCCGCTCCGGCATCTGAAATCCGCTTCGCAATAGCTTTCGCCGTTTCCGGCGATACGGCGTTACAGTCGGCGTATGGGGGGCAAAAACCGGATGTTGACATGGATTCCGCCACTTCGTTCGCAGCCTGAGCGGCTAAACCCGGAGGCACGATGGACAAAACAATATCCGCGCGCTCCAGCATTTCAGCCATTCTCGGATAATCCCGAATACCCCCTTCACCGGCCAAGCGCTTCGTCCGCTCGCTTCTGTTTGCAAGACAAGTTATCACCTCATACCCATGCAAACCCAGCATTCGCCCCACCGCATGCCCCATATCCCCCGGGCTGATGATGGCAACAGTATTAAGGGTCATAAACACCTCCCTTGGTTCAACTCTAGAAATAAACCATGCCAGTCCAGTCTAGCAGAATTGAAGCTTTGCGAAGAAAGGATACTTACTTCTGTGCTTTCAACAGATAATGACCAATGTTCCCGCAAAACTATTCTTTCCAGATGCACTTTTCATCTTTTGGAGAATACACCATTGCACCCACAGGCGCGCTGGATTTTGAGTCTTTTGCCATACGCAGGATATTTATTAAGAAAATAGTGTCGTCTGCTCCCGCGTTCTCAAGCATGTCTCTTCCCAGGCGACAGACCAACTCTGCTCTTTGCCTTCTTTTTTTTGCGCTCACCTCCGCCCATGGCAACAGGATATCGATAGACAACCTCTCAGGACTCGTCTCGAAAACGCGAATTTCCGCGCGACTGGTGTGCTTTGAAGCATCCAGATACTTCTTGAGCGTACGTCCTGTGTTTTTTGTGATGACGCCCGGAGGCATGCCTCTCCATTTTTTTGCTTCTGATACCAAAGACGCTTTTATGCCTGCTTTGGAAAGAAATAGTGGTTTCGAAAAGAACAAAAGCGCGCCCGCTACAGATGCAAATGAGATGAACAACAACCAGAAAAGGAAATTCACCCGAGGTGAACCAGCAGTTTTCATCAAGAAACCGGATAGGCTGAAGCGTAGCCGCCCACAGGGGCATCGGGATAAACGGGAGACAAACCCAAGGCTTCACGATGGAGCCTGATGGAGCGCAAGTGAATCAAATCGTCCCAAAGCACATGACGCAATGTCGCCAAAGGTGTAATTCGAAACCCGTGCTCGTGTTCAGGGTCAACTGTAAATCCATCCGGGTGGCATTTCATGCAACGGTTCCACAAATCAACGGAACGCTCCTCGCTGACACCCACGACAGATGATTCAGTAAATACAAACAAGAGCGATTTATTAGCCGAACGCTCTTTCTCCAACTTTTCAACTTGGTTCGCTGCTACTTCACACGCCTCGGAAAAACGTAACTGCAGCCATTCTGGATCCGCATACCGCTCAGAAGAAAAACGACGGTCATCTTCTCGCGTATTGATGAACGTACCGAATTGGCTCATATCCACAGAAGGCCAGGGCAGGCTAGTGGCGCCGTAGAGAACCATGAACCATCTCGTCGTAATGTAAGCCATATGGCTGAGTTGCCTTCTTGGGGACCAGCGCGCCCAATCTTCCGTCCCCGTTCTATCCAACTGCGCTTCTGACAAATCAGCGAGCTCTCCCATGGTCCACGCGGGGATTTGCCGGTAGACTTGGGCGATTTCACTTGGCGTAACCGGATAAGAAGATTCACTCATGCCCTAACGCCCCCATCCAGGATTTTGCAAACCGCCTCCTTGTCCTCCAGGGTGGCGAAAAGAAAATCCGGAGAAGCGCTCGCCAACTCGTAAAGCGAATCCCCTCCTGTAGCCACGGCTATCGTCTTCGCTCCACATTCGCGCCCCGCCGATACATCGCGCCATGTATCACCTATCACCCAACGAACGATGGATTTGCGAGGATATTCCTTTAGAATGATTTCCTCGCCCCGCTGAAATCCCACCTCCAGTAATTCCGCCCTGTCTCCAGAATCAGACCCGAAACCTCCGAACGAAAAAAACCGGTTCAGCCCGCCACGTGAGAGTTTGATTCGCGCACCCTCTTCGATATTGCCCGTTCCCAATCCCATGAACACGTCTTTTCGGCTCCTGAGATACGAAAGCAAACCAGGGATTCCCGGCATCAGATGAAAATTTCTGGAATCCCTTACCGTGGTGGGCAGGATTTCCAAATATCTCTCCAATAGAGCATTTACCTCAGGCTCGCTCCCGCAACGCCCAAGATGAGAACGGAACATCTCTTGAACGATGAGTTCATCCGTCTTGCCGTGCGGATGAACATGACGCATAGCGTTTGGAATCCCGTATATACGCTCAAAAGCGATATTCAACGCTCTCGCCCCTGCTCCTCCGCTTAAAAGCAGCGTTCCATCCACGTCGAACAGGATCAGATGAGTTGAATTCAATCGTTTCTTCCAATGTATATGCTTGGAAACACTCTGAGCGAGAGATGATTCCCCTCTATGATATAACAGGGAGTCGAATTGATTCCAGAATCATTCCTGATCGTGTTGGTGAAACACATGAGTTCAGTGAAAATTATCCAGCGAAGCACACAGAAAAAGGAGATGAAAGGTGCCGGATGAGAAAATCGCCGTCGTAACGGGCGGGAACAAAGGCATTGGTTTCGGGATCTGCCGATCGCTTGCAAGTCAAGGAATTCGAACCATCCTCACGGCGCGAGACGTTGCCAAAGGGGAAATCGCTAAAGAGCAGCTAAAACAAGAGGGGCTGGAAATCATATTCCATCCCCTGGATGTCACCGACGAGAACAGCATCGATTCTCTAGCCAGCTTTTCGGCCAGAGAATTTGGAAAACTGGACATTTTAATCAACAACGCGGCCATCAGAAAAGATGCCGGCATGATGGGGTTGGACGTTCCCGTTGAGATCGTGCGCGAAATGATGGAAACCAACCTCTATGGCCCCCTGATGTTGTGCCAAGCCTTAGCTCCTCTCTTGAAAAAAAGCGCAGCAGGTAGAATCGTGAACGTTTCAAGCGGCATGGGTTCTCTCGCCGGCATGGGAGGTGGCTCTCCTGCCTACAGAATCACCAAAACCGCATTGAATGCGATGACGAAAGTGCTGGCGAGTGAATTCCGGGGAACTGGCGTATTAGTGAATTGTTGCCATCCCGGATGGGTGAGAACCGACATGGGCGGACGGGGCGCCTCAAAATCAATAGACGAAGGTGCAGACACGCCCGTATGGCTCGCTTTGTTGTCGAAGGATGGGCCAACCGGCGGATATTTCCAGGACAGAAAACCCATGCCTTGGTAGAAGGCGTGTTTATTTCATCACGTAGCTGGTGTTCGGCAGGCAGGTGCCTGGTGATTGCTTCGATGGAAAAAGCATCGAGCGGCGTTAATCATCGATTTCTTCGGCTTCTATAAATCAAGCCGATGTTTTCGCATAATCCCATCCCGTAACAAACAAGTTCACCTCGCCGGTTGATTCCTCATATTTATAGCGCGTCAATTTGGCGAGATCATCACCATAGACATGAATGCCCACCACGGGTTCAGACGAAGCGCAACTCACGCGGTGCACATCGTTGTCCTTCGTACAGCAGACGAAGACATCTCCGGGCCCGGCCAGACGTTTGCCTAAGGGCATGAGTTTTACGCGGGCGCCGCTCTCGCGGGGGCCTTCACGCAAAAAACTCTCTTCGTTTTCCATTCCTCGGTAAATGCCTATCACGCCCCAGGTGCCGTGATCATGAATCGGGGTAGTCTGACCCACATCCCATATACCGGCACCTATTGAGAAGCTCTCATCCGGCTCAATGTGAACCTTGTTGAGCGTAAATCCTTCTTTTTTCACTAGCAATTGATCGGCACTCAACAACTCAGGATCATCCAAAATCGGCTCAAGGCTCTCCGCTACGCGAGCGGTCATTTCCTCTTCGGTACCGCCAGTCTGTACAATTTCGCGTACTTGGTCGATAAAATCTTTCATCTTGTTAGACATCTTTCATCCCCCAAGTTTTAGGATGCGTCCAAGCGAAATCCGCACGCCCTAATTTTTGTGGTTCATCTCATGGACCAAGAGCGCCAACTTCAAAGATACGCTGCTTGCGAATCCGCCGAGCTCGCCCGAGCCCGCGATGACCCGATGTCATGGTATTACAAGAGGAACGGGATTTCTATGCAACGCCTGGCCGACGGCGCGTGAGGCTTTCGGGTTTCCGATTTCCTTCGCGACCCAGCCATAATTGCGCGTCTCTCCGTATGGAATTTCTTCCGTCTTCCTCAGCACTCTTTCCATAAAAGGCGTGAGTGCAGAGAGGTCCGTTTTCAGTTTGAAGTTTTTTCGCGCGCCTCTCAGATATTCTTCTATCTCTTTTGAAGCTCGACGACTCAACGGCGTAGATTGCTCCCTCGCATGCTCCGCCACGAGAGGTTTTTCCACGCCATTCAACATTCTTATTTCCGCAATACCTTCATCCGATACAAACACGGAGAATTCCGCATGTACTTTCTGGAGCCACTCGGCAACATGATTTTCCAGCGATTCCCCGTCTTGCTGGAACAATTCAACCTGTCGCCACTTATCTGCCAGGCGCGCCATCTGAAATTCTCCTTTTCATGCCGCTAAAACGCCGTGGCCACTCCTTTCACATAGGCTTGCCCGGTTCTTAACCGCAGGATTTGATTCGTGCCGTCTGAGTGCAAGAATGTACTGGCGTCGCGAAGGTATTTCTCCATGGGGGCATCGTGCATGATGCCTGCACCGCCGAATACCTCCATGCCCAGTCTCGCGCAATCAAAAGCGACTTCCGACGCGAAAACTTTGCACTTCCACCCTTGCGTGAAATCATAGGGCTTTTGATGATCCACCGCCCAGGCGGTGCGCCAGATGTACGTGCGCGCAATGTCCAGATTCATCGCCATATCGGCAAGTATGGTTTCTATCGCCTGGTGCTGACCGATGGGCTTACCGCCCTGGACACGTTCCCGACTGTAGACGAGCGCCTTCTCGAACGCAGCGCGTCCAACGCCTAAGGCCGTAGCGGCTGCTTCGGGTTTTCCCATCGCCAGCAGATTGCCCCTAATTTCGAACATGTTTCCCTCACCCAGGATGATGTGGTTCTCGGGAATTTCGACGTCTTCATAGAAAATTTCAGAATTCATCGACAGACGCTGTCCAATTTTTTCATGCACTTCGCCTATCGATATGCCAGGGGTCTCTCTTGGAACCAGAAAACCGGTTAAGCCTTCCCTCAAGTTTTTGCTGAGATCGGTTCTCGCCGCCAAAACGTACAACGACGCAACAGGGCCATTGCTGACATAGCGTTTTTTCCCGTTGAGGATCCATTTACCGCCTTCTCTCTCCGCGCGCGTATAAAGCGCGATGGAGGGGTCGTCATAATATCCCTGATGGTCGGTTCCCGCTCCTTCTTCCGTCATGGAAATCGCAGCCAGGAATCTTGGCTCTTCACATAAGCGTTTAATCCAGGGGTCTCTGACTTCAGGCTCTACTTTTTCGAATATATGGGAGAGCTTCCATGTCTGATCCAGGTTCACCGCAAAACCCAGATCTCCCGCTGCCAGCTCCTCTCCCGCCAGACAGCACGAAAGCACATCGGCGCCCATACCTCCATATTCTTTGGGGTAAGGGAGTTGTCTGAGGCCCAAGGCGCTTGCCTTTTCGGTCAGATCCCAAGGCATCCGTTCTTCCCAGTTCTGAATCCGGTCACGCTCGGTGGACACCGGGGCCAACTCTTCATAGGAAAATTTTCTGGCTATTTCCTGAATCTGTAATTGCTCTTCATTCAACGTGAATTCCATGGACGTTCCTCCCGTCAATTGCCCCTTGAAAGCGAGGCAAATGATCAATCACTCTAAGGAAAACAAAAGCGTATCATGAAGAACAAGACAATACGCGATTGGCCGCTTCCATTCCCATGACACCAGGCGGCCTCCCAACACCCTCGACAAAGGCGGCATCCGCTCCCGCCATTTCAAGCTGGAAAACAGCCTCGTTCAAATCCGCGTTCGGGGACAACGATATCCCTCGTCTTGAAGGCATATCCGTTTTGGCAACCTCTCCCACTTTTTGAAATACCTCGGGCACACGAACAAACGCATCAAGGTCTTGTTTGTTTACGACGCCAACCAAGCGCTTGTGGTCAAAAACAGCCGCCCAAGGCGCGTTTATCCTGTTCATGGCCGCCCAGGCTTCTCTGGCGTCTTCTTCCGCCCCAACAATCGCTACCGCCTGCAAAAAACACTCCCTGACTTTCATCGGTCGATTTTCCCGGCTGCCGACAAATGCCCGAAGCGCGTCATCGCTTCAACTTTCAAAAACGTTGATTTCATCGCCTTTAGTCTTTCGAGCGGATGTTGCGCAATCTCGCCAGCCAACTCGCGGACTTGCGCCATCAAGTCTCTTTTCGATGTGACGCGATTCACCAATCCTAAGCGATATCCCTCTCGCGCATCAAATCTTCTGCCGGTGAACACTAAGTCTTTCACGGATGGAAGAAAAATCTGCCGCGTCAGACGAACGGTTGCGTCCCCTCCTGGAAATACCCCCAACGCAGTCTCCGGATATCCCAAAACAGCATCGCTAACCGCAACACGAATATCACATGAGAGCATCAACACCATCCCCCACCCGAAAGCGGGCCCGTTCACAGCTGCTATGGTCGGGATGGGCAGTTCACGAAGGGCTGTGCTCCATCTCTCGCCCAACATCATGAATCGCTTCGCTTGTTCTTCCGTATGTGTGGCGCTTTCCTTGAGGTCGCGCCCTGAAGAAAAAGAGCTTCCTGCTCCCGTCACAATCAGGACCTTAATACCCGGCGTCTTTTCAATTTCATCCATCTCTTTACACATGGCTTCCATCAATGGCGTGTTGAATGCATTTCGCGCTTCCGGCCGATTAACGGTGATGATCGCGATATGAGATTCGCTATGCGTGTGAAGGAGGTCACTATTCATATCTTGTCACAATGAACAAAAAGCCCGTCCCCTAAGGGACAGGCTTGATATTACTTGTAAGATTAGGCGCCTTTTTATTCACCGGTAAAAACTGGTTTCCTCTTCTCTTTGAACGCCTGCAGCGCCTCGGCGAAATCCCTGGTGTGATTCAACGGCAACCTGTGGGCGTTCGAAAATTCGATAGCCTGAGCAAGCGGCATATCGATCGTCTGATCGATCACTTTTTTCGCGCCACGAACACCCAAGGGGCCATTGTCTCTGATCCGCTCCGCGATGGAAGTGGCTTCATCCATCAACACATCCAACGGATGCGCTTTGTTCACCAAGCCGATGCGCTCGGCTTCTTTTCCATCGATCCTCTTGCTCGTGAAAACCAATTCTTTCGCCTGGCCGGCCGGCATGACCCTTTGAAGCCAGACTACGCCGCCGGCTCCCGGGAAAATACCAAGGCTGCATTCCGGGAAACAAAGGGTGGCTTCTTCCGCGGCCAGTCTGATATCGCACACCAAGGTGATTTCCACGCCCCAGCCGAACGTATGGCCATTGATGGCGGCGATGGTCGGCATGGGCAAGCGTTCCCATAACGTCGTCGCCGACATCACGTAGCGCTGGTATTGATCGGCCATCTCCTTCGTATGGGTGGTGCTTTCTTTCAGGTCGCGGCCCGTGCTGAAACCACGTCCCTCTCCAGTGAGAATGACCACACGGACGTCTTGCGCGTCAGCCAAGGTTCGCGTCAATTCCACGAATTCTTCCGCCATCTTGAAGCTGATTGCGTTCAGACTCTCTGGACGGTTGAACTTCACTACCGCCAATCCATCTTTTTCCGTATAGGATAATGTTTCAAATTCGCGCACGTGCCCCTCCTGGGAAATATCTTTTCAACTCAATTCGAATCAGCTTTTCAGATGGCTGGCCACTTCTTCAACAAACTTGAGCGTCGTGTCTCTCATTTCATCAGGCTGTAGATTGCTAACCGGGTGAGGCAACTCAATATAAGGGTGACCTTCCATGCCCTTGCCACGGAATTGAAAGTCCGCCGCGTTCTTGAAGGCCTCGGTGATAATTGTCGTAGAAGGAATGCCCCGTTTTTCAAATTCAACCGTGTCGTGCACACTGCACAACGTGCAGGAGCCTCAGCCTCCCAATGCGGCTATCGCCACATCCACTTCCTGGGCCATTTCTTCGATCATTTCATCCGTAGCAGGCTTCGAGTAATGCTCTTTTCGCCTCGAAATGACTCTGGCCACGTCGTATTGCTCACGAAGGGCATTGCCCAAGGTTTCCAAAATGATATCTGCTTGTTCCTTGGTGTTATCGAGGAGCCCCACCACCTTTCCCGAAAGATCGCCGGGCCGTTGCGCAAGCTCGATTCGCGCGGCCGATCCTCCCGCCGTCGGATCGATGAATCCCATTCCGTTCGCCATGGTTTTCTCCAAATGATATGTGAACTCAACCGGACTTAAATCATATCCCGCAATTCATTCATTGTCTACGATATCAGCCCATTCGATTTTCTTCATGAAAATGCGAATAACATCTTTGATGCCTTATCCGCTTCTCAGATTCGCCGAATTTTGGCAGAATCAAGTCTAATTTACGGAAAACCTCTTACCTTAAGGAGCAGACAAATGGCCGATTACGATATCATCGGCAAGTCGAACGTTCGATACGATGCTATCCCGAAAGCAGATGGCTCTATGCCCTACGGAGAAGACGCGATTCCCGCAGGCGCTTTGCAGTGCGGCGTATTGTTTACGCCCGTCCCCGTAGGCCGCCTCAAAAAGCTCGACACTTCTAAAGCCGAAAAAATTCCAGGGGTCGCTGCTATTCTGACCGCAAAGGATATTCCGGGCACAAACGCGCGATTCGGCTCCGGCACGCCGGGCCTGCCCCATCAGCCGGTGCTGGTGGAAGATAAGATCGAATTTACCGGAGACGCCCTCGCCATCGTAGGCGCCGAAAACAGAGAAGCGCTTGATGCCGCGATAGCTGCGATCGAATTGGAAATCGAGTCGGAAGAGGGCGTGTGGACAACGCGTCACGATGAAACTAGCGCCGAGAAACGACAAGCGTGTGACTTTGAAGCTACGCGTGGAGACATAAAAAGAGCGTTTGACGAAGCCGACGTGGTGATTGAGAAAACATATACCACGCAACTCGCTGAACACGCCTTCCTGGAACCCGCTTCCGGTACTTCCTGGATGGAGGAAGACGGCGTCATCACCATCCGCGTCGGCACACAACTCATTGAATACTATCGCGCCATTGCGGCGATTTTAGGAATCTCGCATAGCCGCGTCCGTCACCTCGGCACTTATGTCGGCGGTGGGTTCGGCGCCAAGGGCATGTTGACCGTGGAACCTTACCTGGCGCTGCTCACCTGGCATACGCAAAGACCGGCCGTAATGGTGTTGGGCCGCGAGCACGGCATCCGAAACACCTCGAAAAAACATCCTTTCTATATGAGGTACAAAACGGGAGCGACCAGGGACGGGAAAATCCTTGCCGTAGAAGCGGATATCGTAGGCGACGCTGGAGCCTATCCGTACAAATCCAATCTATTCCTCCTGGGCGCCATGTGCATCGCCGCAGGCCCTTACGATGTGCCCAACGCAAAAATTCGTGCGCATGGTTATCTCACCAATAATCCCATCACCAACGCGATGCGCGGTGTCGGATCGAACCAAGTCTGCTTCGCGTATGAGACCCAAATGAACCTGGTCGCGGACGCCATCGGGATGGATAAATACGAATTCAGGCGTAAAAATTTCATCCAGAAAAACCAGGAACTACCAACCGGACAGAAAATACCTTATGAACCGAACCTGGAAGGGTGTCTCGACAGTGCGCTTCAGGCCTTGGGCGAACCCACAGAACCAGGCCCGGGCAAACGCATTGGGCGTGCGGCGGCGGCGAACATCACCGGCTACGGAAGGCCGAATGACGACGCGAATGCGGCGGTTCACCTCGAGCCGGACGGCAGCGCCGTAGTTCGCGTGAGCGCGCCGGACATAGGCGCCGGCCAGGGCGCTACGCTTCAAAGCATCACGGCTGAAACCCTGGGACTCAGGCTCGATCAGGTATCCACCCGTCTATCAGATTCCGCCACAACACCGCTCTCGGGCATCACGGCAGGCTCCCGTCAAACACTCATGGCGGGGCACGCCGTTCGACTTGCCGCAGATGAGGTTCGAAAAGCCGTGACCAAAGGCGCTGCTTCGCTGCTTGAGGCTGCAGAAGAGGATATTCGCGTGGGAGGCGGCGAGGCATGGGTGGCCTCCGCTCCCGAGAGAAGAGTTGGCATCGGTGCTGCGGCCGGCGAAGCCAAAAAAATGGGTGAGGCGCTACATTGCACGCATGGTTACAACATGCCCGGACATGAATATGAAAATCCGGAACGATACATGAACGGCATGGGCGGATGGTCGGACTACACCTTCGGCGTTCATGCAAGTGAAGTGGAAGTCGACATCGAAACCGGCGAAGTGAATCTCTTGAAGCACATCGCTTCCCACGATGTTGGACGAGCGTTGAACCCTCAAAGCGTAGAGGGGCAATTCGAAGGCGGCGCTGTGATGGGGATCGGCTATGCGCTGCACGAGGAAATCACCATGGTGGAAGGGGACTGTCGATCACAAAGCTTTCATGAGTATCTGATCCCCACTTCCTCGGATATCGGCGAGTTTGAGTCCGTCGTTCTCGAATGCGGGGAGGGCGCGGGGCCATACGGCGCACGCGGCGTCGGCGAGCCTCCATGCAACAATGCACCGGCCGCCGTTGCCCTCGCCATCAACGATGCGATAGGCACGGAAGTCTACGACCTGCCCATCACTCCCGAACGTGTCTGCTGGGCGGTCTTGAAGAAAAACGGAAAAAGCAACGGCCATTAGCTGAACACCAATCACACGAAAAAGCCCCGGCAAAATGCCGGGGCTTTTTTCTTGAGAAAACACCAAAACATTTGTGGCTTCACAAAGATTTATTTAGCAAGGAGCACAGCTATTTCTGCCGCGTCATCTTGGCATTACAACCTGCATACCTGCACAATTTACATGTTAAATTGTTTTGTCACGGCCCGACACGCCACGGTGATTCCGTGCATGACCATACTGGAGGGTGAACCCCTGCTGCCTGCAACGATCAGGTGGAGATCGTCGGGGTCGCCGACGGCGGGCACGAAAAAATCGTCATCATGCACATCCACGGGAAACGGCCAGCGATTCGCGCCTTTCTCACCCCGCCATATGCCGCCGCGCTTGATATCCCCGATGGTGCGCCCACCCGTTTCCAGTAATTTTTGATGGACATCACTGCGGGTCAGCCCGGCGTCAGCGCAAAGATGCGCATGCTGCGCGCCCAGGACAACTGCCATATCCGCTTGTCGATACATATTGGGCCCACCCAATGCAGACATCATATCGGCAACCGTCGCGAGAAGCCGGTCGGGAGTGAGACTCGCATCGTCCCATACCTGCACCGGCCCTTCGAGTGGAATCATTGTCACCACGTTATCGTTTTTTGAAAATCCTTTTGATTCCGCATACGACTCCCAGGGAGATTCCTCCTCGTTCTCCACAATGCAATAAGTATTTCTCCAAGGGCCGCCAAAACCGCCGAGACAGGTGACCCCGGGAATGCCTCCCCCCACATTCATCATGATGAGCCTCACGGCACGGCCAATGGTCAAATTCGCGCGAAAACCGGGTCCCATGCAGCCCACACCGCCGTGCAGCCCGATTTCCCTGGCGTAAGGGCCATTGACCAACAGAAAAGGGGCGCCTGCGCTCGTCGTGGCCTGAATCAGGTTTACGTTGAAACGCTCATCAAGAAGCGCCTCCAGCCCGGCTATCAGCACCGGCATGTATTCGGGCTTGCAACCCGCCATCACGGCATGGGCCGCCACGCTTTGAATGCTGAGTTCTCCGCCCGCCGGAGCCACCAATCCAAGCACTTCGCCCGGCTCCCTGGTCGTTCCCGAGAGCATCAAGCCAATCCTCTCTTCCGTCGGCGTCACGACAGGAAGACCGTCCGACCATTCTTTATCAAAGAAAAACTCGAACTCATCCATACGTTCATCCTCACAAGCAAAGCTGACAGAAAGACTTATGGTTGATAATCCGTCGAGACCGCCTCACTGCCATCCACCCAGCCGGGCATGACGGCCGTCACCGGGCCGGGCGTACCCCCTGCGACGAGAAGAATCAGATCGTCCTCATCCTTAATCGCCGGCACGAGAAGCGAATCATCCTGCAGATCCACGTCAAATGGCCACTTGGCTATCATCTCCTCACGCCAATAGCCCGATTTTTTAAGCTCTCCAAGGGGCTTGCGCGCAAGCTCCATGATTCGGCGATGGACATCTTCCTTACTTAAACCAGCCTCCGCGCACATGCGCGCATGATCCGGACCCAAAGCAACGACCACCTGGGTTTTCAGCCATATATTCAGCGAACCCAAATTGGATATTTTATCCGCCAGACCAACGAAAAAAGATTCCGGCTCTTTTGAATAATCGTCGATATAGCCTTGAGGCGCCTCCGTCATCACGGCGGTTACGACATCGTCATCCCGATGAAATCCTCTCGTGACGGACAATGGCTCCCAGGGGCTTTCTGCTTCGTTCTCGGCGATGCAAAACGTATATCTGGCGGGCGAGCCGAACGTGCTCATCGAAGCGGAAACCGGCACGCCGCCGCCCAGGTTCATGAGTATTAACCGGATGGCGCGCCCGATCGTCGCATTCGCCCGAAAGCCCGGCCCGAAGCACCCTGTGCCGCCGTGCAGGCCGATTTTTTTCGCATACGGCCCGTTCACGATGATCAGGGGGGCCGCGCTGTGCATGGTGCCCTGTACGCCGTTCAAGTTGAGTTTCGGTTCAAGAAGCGCTCTAAGCCCTGCAATAACAAGGGGCAAAAACGAAGGCTCACACCCCGCCATCACGGCGTGCGCGGCAACCGCTTCGACGCCGGCCTCCCCCATGAGGGGCGGCACCAAACCGATGATTTCCGGGGCTTCAAGTCTCGTACCCGAAAACATGGCGGCCATACGTTCTTCTGTAGGGGGAATTACCGGCAGGCCGTCCGACCAGGGTTTTTGAAAGAAAAACTCGAATTCATCCATGGGAAAATGACTTTACCAGACGGAATGCGGGAAATCCGGCATCAAACTTCATACACCCCGTGAACCGCGCGGCTGCCGCCGCTCCACCCGTGACAGACGGCACTGCCCGACCCCCAGCCGCCCGCGACGATCAAATGGAGGTCACGGGGGTCCTTGATGACGGGAACGAAAAACTCATCATCATCGGGGTCCGTGTGGATATACATCGCCAGCGCGCGCTCGCGCCGCCAGTTTCCGCCTTGTTTCAGGTCCTTCACCTTGTGGCCGGCCAGCTCGCACAGCCGCTGGTGCACGTCCGCGCGCGTGAGGCCGCCCTCGGAACAAATCTTCGCATGCTGGGGATTCATGGCGACGACCATGTCGGTTCTGGGCGCGTGCATGTTCCATGACCCCAAACCCGTCATCGCATCGGCGATTCCCCGGAGCAGCCTCTCGGGCTCCTCGCTGACGTCATCGAAGGTCAGGCGCGGGCTTTCCACCATGGCCATGGTGATCACGTTCTCGTCCGCCCCGTATCCCCTCGATTCAGCGAGCGTCTCCCAGGGGTGAAACTGGAGGTTCTCCGTGATGCACGCGGTATAGCGCAGCGGCGTGCCGAAAATCGTCATGGAAGAAACACCCGGGATGCCCCCGCCCAGGTTCATCAGAATCAGGCGAATCGCACGGCCGATGGAGGCGTTGGCCCTGAATCCGGGGCCGAAACAGCCATTGCCCCCGTGAATGCCGATTTCCCCGGAATACGGGCCGTTCACGATCATCAGGGGCGCCACGCCGTGCATCGTGCCCTGCACGCCGTTCATGTTGAACTCATCGCGAAGCATGAGGGAGGCGGCGCCGAGTACGACCGGCAGGTATTCCGGCTTGCAGCCCGCCATGACCGCATGCACCGCCACGCTGTGAACCGTGGCCTCCCCCATGGCGGGAGGAACGTTGCCGATGACCTCGGCAGGACTTCTCTTCGTGCCCGAAAGCATGCGCTCGATGCGCTCTTCCGTTGGAGTGACGACGGGCAGGCCGTCCGACCAGGGTTTTTCCAGGAAAAACTCGAATTCATCTTGAGGGTCGTTCAAAACCATTCACCCCTTGATATATTTGGTCTTATGACGATTCAAATGCGCGGGAAACCGAGCGGCTGCTCCCGTTCCAGCCGTGCATCACGGCCGTCATCGGCCCCGGCACTCCGCCCGCCACGATCAGGAGCAGCCTCTGGGCCTCTTTCACCGTCGGAACGAACGCATCGTCATCATCCAGATCGACGGCGAACGGAAAGTCCCTGATGCGGTTCTCCCGGTAATGACCCCCCGTCTTGAGCTCGCCCACCGTGCGGCCCGCGATTTCGCATAGCCGCCCGTGGACATCCGCCTTTGAATACCCCTTTTTGGCGCAAATCGCGGCCTGCTGCGGGCTCATCGCCACCACCAGATCCGTGTTGGCCCAGCAGTTCCACGAACCCAGATGCGACATGGTGTCCGCGATGGAGGGGAGCATGCGCTCGGGGTCGTCGCTCACGTCGTCCCAGGACATGACGGGGCCTTCCACGTGCACGGCGGTGACGACATCCTCCTCCGCACCGAAACCCTGCGTCTGCGCGAAAGACTCCCACGGACTCTCCGCTTCATTCTCGGCGATGCAGTACGTGAACCGCCCCGGTTGTGAGAACGTGCTCATCGAGGTGATGCCCGGTATTCCGCCGCCGATGTTCAGGAGCAAAAGCCTGATGGCGCGCCCGATCGTCGCGTTGGCGCGGTTCCCGGGGCCGAAGCAGCCGAGCCCGCCGTGCAGGCCGATTTCCCCCGCGTAAGGGCCGTTCACGATTAAAAGAGGAGCCGCGCAGGAGAGCGTCGCCTGCACGCCGCCCACGTTGAACTTTTCCTCCAGAATGGCTTCCACGGCTCCGATGAGAAGCGGCATGTACGCCGGCTTGCACCCGGCCATGACGGCATGTACGGCGATGCTTCGAACGTCCGCCTGCGCCAATAGCGGTGGCACGTCGCCCAGGACTTCGCCCGGGTCGCGGCTCGTGCCCGACAGCATGAGGCCCAGGCGCTCTTCCGTCGGGGGGATGACCGGCAGGCCGTCCGACCAGGGCTTGTCGAAGAAATACTCGAACTCATCCGCGGGAGAAGTGCTCACGAAATGCCTCCGGAGAAACTCGATGACGCGAAGGATACGTTAGTAAAGCCGCACAAATATACATGGGCGCTGGACAGATTGCGAGTCGGTGTCGTTAGAATGCGTCTGACGCTCCATCTTCCGTAACCGCCTCAACTACAGGAGTTTATTCCATGCCGATCTACAGAAATCTCGCCGCGCAGAACCAGGGGAAAGCCGCCGACTACGTGACCGCGGACGCCGCCTGGGTCGATGGCGCCCATACCACCATCGGTTATTTCCGCATGGAGGCGGGGGGCCATTCCAACCCGCATTATCACCATGACGAGCAGTTCCTCTATCTCCTGAAGGGCGGGCTGCGGGTGGCCGTGGAGGGAGAGATACTGGAAGCAGCACCCGGCGATCTGGTGCAGTTCCGCCCCGGCGAGGTGCACGAGATCATGGCGCTGGATGAGCCCGTGGAGCTCCTGCTCACGAGGTCTCCCGCGCGGCCGAGCCTCGAGGTGCTCGCCGTGACGCCCGAGGGGGAGAAGGCCCGAAGCGTCCTGCGCCCCGGCTAGCCCGCCGCGGCTGCGCGCACGCTCCCCCCGCAATTGCCCGCATTTGCCGTTACCGCGTGAGGCGCGGTCGTGGCAGAATCCCCCTGCGCCGCGACTCTGCTGCGCCATTTCCCAAGAAAATAATTTACAGTTTTTTATCGAAAAACCCCGTCAATTTATCGATATTTATCGAATTTTTCGGAAATTCGATTTCCTCGAACGAAGCCGCTCGGCTTCACCATCATACCCGATTCCCCCGGGTCCGCGCGGACAGCAATTGCGGGCAAATGCGGGTCGATTTCGAACGGAGACGCAGGGAATTTCGTCCGGCCCCCGGGAGGGAGCGATGGGCGCCTCGCCGCAAATGCGGGCAAATGCGCACCCCCCGCGAGGGACGGAGACCCGGCCGGCGGGCGCGGAACCGGACCCGCCCGATGAGTGGGTGTCGAGAAAGTCTCCTCCGGTCGGTGTTGCGGTTGTCCGCAGTCGCAGAGGCGGAGCGATGTGTCCGCCCTTGTCATCGACCCCAAAACCAACCCCCCCTACCCCCCCTTGTCAGGGGGGTATGAAAGAGCACCCCCGCTCGACCCGAAAAGCAAGCCCCCTCGACTGGAAAAAGCAACACCCCCGACTGAAAGAGCAACCCCCCGGCGAGGTGGGGTAATATAAAAAGAAAAAGGCTTCCCCCCGAAAGGGG
>JAJEJD010000022.1 GCA_022828125.1 bacterium
GCGACAGTTAAAATGAAGATAAGCAGAATTCTTGATTTCATAGTTGGCCCCCTGTTCTCGTTGTGTGTGTCGGTCGATTCGGAATAAGTGTCGGGGCCTTCCCTCAAGAGAGAGTCCAACCCCTCTCCCAAGGCCCCTGCGAGTTCGCTGCGGTTTGGATTTATGGCGAACATCGCACAACCGGACTGGTTCTTGGGTCGCATGAATTCTAATGCGGAACAGCGCGATGACGCAAACCGGAGTTTCTCTTGGTCGTCCCCGGCCTGTGCGCTTCGCCAATGTCTCTTTTTTCTTCCAATGCTCACCAGTCATGCTACATTGTTTCGGTATCTATATCCATAAAAAAAGCGAGGCGCTCATGCCCGAATCGAGATATGACATACATCGCGGCGAATGGACGCTCATCGCGCCCGACAGGCGCGCACGGCCTCATCCCGCGCATTACGCGAACGCCACGCCCGCAGAAGAAGACCCGGCTTGTCCTTTCTGTCCGGGCAACGAGAGCGCGACGCCGCCCGAGATCGCAGCCATCAGGGACGAAGGCGAGGAGAGAGCGCCCGGCTGGCGCGCGCGCTGCGTGGCGAACAAATACCCCGCCGTCGGCAGCGGAGAACCCATGCGCGCGAGTGAGGGCGTCTTTTCGTCACTCCTCGGCGGAGGACGCCACGAGGTGCTCATCGATTCGCCCCGTCACACGAAGGGCCTGGCCGATCTGGGCGAAGCGCACGCGGGCGACGTTCTGGCCCTGCTGCAGGAAAGAGCGCGGGCACTCGCCGATGCCCCGGGCGCGCGCTTCGTCTACGCCTTCAAGAATCATGGCGCGCAGGCGGGTGCATCCATCCTCCATTCGCACTTTCAGATACTCGGCCTGCCGGTCCACGCCGGAATCTTCGAGAAGAAGCTGGAAAACGAGGCCGCATTTTATAGAGAACGAAACAGCGCGCTGTTGGATCATATGCTGGAAGCTGAACGCGAAGGCGGAGAGCGGATGGTGGAAACAGGCGAAGAGGGCGCCGCCGTTTTCTGCCCGTGGGCGTCGCGCTTTCCCTATCTCGCCTATATCACCCCCTGGCCGACTGAAAGCTGCTTCACCCGAAGCGCGCCCGAGACGCTCGTCGCCGTCGGAGCCGCGCTGGCGCGGACCTTAAAGCGCTACAAGGAGCTTCTCGGCGATCCGCCCGTCAACCTCTCTTTTCTGCTCGCGGCGGATGAGAAGGAGGAAAACCTTACGGCGCACCGCTGGCACATCGAGCTTTTCCCGCGCCTCACGCCGCAGGCTGCCCTGGAGACGGGTTTGGGCGCGCACATCAATGAAGCGGCTCCAGAGCGCGCCGCCGAGAAACTAAGAAGCGTTGCCCCCAGGGCGCACGCCGCAATATCTTCTGCCTGTTTTCACAGAGGACCCGACGATGAGTAAAAAGAACTCTCCCTCCACCGCTTCATTTCTCACGGGCGGCGACATCGCGCCCGACAGGGCTTCCGCCAAGGGAATGTTCGGCCAACTGGGAAAACTGTTCCGCAGCGCCGATTTTTCCTTCGCGAATCTCGAGAACGCGCTATCGACGCGCGGCGAACTCATGAAGGGAAAAGCGACCAAGCACCGGGGACACCCCTCTCTGGTGGCGGGACTCGTGGACGCCGGCTTCGACGCGGTGGGAATCGCGAACAACCACCTGCTCGATTTCGGCGTTCCCTCTCTCGAAGAAACCATGGTGACGCTGCGACGCGCGAGGATCCCTTTCACGGGCGCGGGAATGGACCTGGAAGACGCGGGAGCCCCCGTTGTGCTCGAGCGTGGCGGGCTGAGGGTGGGCCTGCTCGCCTACTCGTCCGTGCTGCCGCAGGGCCACGCGGCCGGCGCGGATGAGCCCGGCGTGAACCCCCTGCGTGTCAGGACGTCCTACACGCCGCTCAGAAACCTGGACGAGTACCCGGCCTCCGAACCCGTCATCCACTCCTGGGCGGTGGCGGAAGACCTCGCGCGGATGAAAGAAGAGGTCGCCCGGCTCAAGGCCGGGGTCGACCTCGTCTTCGTCTACCAGCACTGGGGGGCGAGCATGCGTCACGAGGTGCACGAGCATCAAAGGGAGATCGGGCAAGCGGCGATCGACGCGGGCGCGTGCGCCGTCTTCGGCGGACACCAGCACGTGCTCTCCGCCATCGAGTTCTACAATGGCCGGCCCATCGTCCACTGCAGCGGGAATCTGATTTTCGACGAGGTCGAGCCTTTCTTCACGGATGCGACGCTTCAGTCGTTTCTGCTGGGCGGACGTATGGACAAAGAGGGGTTAAGCGACCTCTATCTCATCCCCTGCCGCTGCGGCGTGGGCGGCGCGCCGAAAGCCCTCTCGCCGAGGCGCGGTGAGGGCCGCGCAATGGTGGACATGATGCAAAGGTTCTCCGCTCCTTACGGAACGGAAATTGCCGTAAGGGACGGAGAGGTGGCCGTATCGCCGCTCGGGTGATACGCGAAAGGCCCGCCGAAGCGGGCCCATGATGCGCCGGAACCGCTCGTACTACAGCGCGCGCTCCATGAGGCTCCGGATGCTCGCAATGTCCACGTCGCCCGTCGAGCGGCCCTTCTCCTGCGCGCCCTTGAAGACGACGATCGTCGACTGCCAGCGAACGCCGTGTTCTTTCAGGAAATCGCGCTGGGTGTCGTAGTCCACCTC
This sequence comes from bacterium, assembly GCA_022828125.1. Taxonomy (GTDB): domain Bacteria; phylum UBA8248; class UBA8248; order UBA8248; family UBA8248; genus Bin107. The sequence continues at coordinate 2,673 of JAJEJD010000022.1, forward strand.
GAACGCGGCGGCGTTTGCGAACTTCTTCTCTTTAACCAGGGACTGAAGCAGCGGAACCTGCTGCCTGCACGTCCCTCACCACTCGGTGTGGACGGCCACGAAAATCGTCCTTCCGTCCTTTTGGGCCCGGGCGAACGCCTTGGCGTCATAGGGCTTCCACCCTTCCAGGGCGAGCGCGGTCTGCGGCAAAACCAGGGCGGCGGCGAGCAACAACACGGCGATCACAAGTATGGGGCGTCGCATTTGCTTGGCTCCTCTGATGTTCAGACGGCTTCAATATCCCTCGCTGCCGGAGATGATACCACGAATCCACGCGCTTTCGGCGGCTTCGCGGCGCGCCGGCTGAAATTTCCCAAAGCCCGCTAGTTCACGTACTGACCGCCGTTCACGTCGATGGTCGCGCCCGTGACGTAGCCCGAACCGGGGGTGGAGAAATACCATATCGCGTCGGCGATGTCCTCGGGCTCTCCGCCGAAGCCCACGGGCAGGTTCGCCACTATCTGCGGCACGCGCTCTCCGTGTACCAGGCGAAAGCGTTTGGTGAGCGTCACGCCCGGGGCCACGGCGTTCACCGCGATGCCGTGGGGGGCGAGTTCCACCGCGAGCCTCCTCGTGAAGCCCTGCATGGCGGATTTCGCGGCGCTGTAGACCAGGGATACGTTCGCCAGGGCGTCGCGCGCGGAGATGGAGGAGACGTTCACGATGCGGCCATAGCCCCTCTCTTTCATCGGAGCCGCCGCCGCCCGGGTGGCGAGATAACAACTCGTGAGGTTCCAGTCCACGATCTTCTCCCACTCCGCCTCGTCGAGTTCCTCGATGTCGGACACCTCCACGAAACCGCCCGCGCAGTTCACCAGAATGTCGAGGCGCCCCCACGTTCCGAGCGTGCGGGCGAAGAGAAGGTCGACATCTTCTTTTCGCGCGGCGTCGCCCTGGACGAATATGGCGTCGCCGTGCGCGCTCACCGTGGCCAGAGCCGCCGAGCCGCGGTCCGGGTCGCGCCCCGTAATCACCACCTTCGCGCCCTCGTCCGCGAAGCGTATCGCCGTCGCCAGGCCGATGCCGTCGGTCGCGCCGGTGACGATGGCGACGTGATCTTTTATCGAGGATCGCTCATGCACGCGATTGTCCCTTCTAGTGAACGTACCTGCCGCCGTTGACGTCGAGCGTCACGCCCGTGACGTAACGCGCCTCGGGCCTGGCGAGATACCACACGGCGTCGGCGATGTCCGCGGCGTCCGCCACGCGGCCCGCCGGTATTTTAGCGACTATCTCGGGCAGTCTGTCCTTGTGGACCACGGCCGTCCTCGGGGTAAGCACCACGCCCGGGGCCACCGTGTTCACCGTGACGCCGTGGGGAGCGGCTTCCACCGCCAGCCGCCTGCCAAAGCCGAAAAGGCCCGCCTTGGCGGCGCCGTAGGCGAGGCCCGTTTCGATAACGGAGTCACGGCCCGCCTGGGAGGAGATGCTCACGATGCGGCCATAGCGTCTTTTCTTCATGACGGGCATTACTTCGCGCGCGCACAGGTAGGCGCTTTTGAGGTTCAAGTCCACGGCCCTGCGCCACTGCGCCTCATCCAAATCTTCGATGAGCGGATTCTCCATGAAACCGCCTGCGCAGTTCACCAGAATGTCGATACGCGCCCACTCGTGAAGCGCCCCGGCCACGGCCGCTTTGACCTCGCTCGCCGAGGTGGCGTCGGTATTGACGAAGCGGGCCTCGCCACCCGCCTCGCGTATCCGCTGCGCGGTCGCCTCGCCCTGCGCCTGGTCGAGATCCAACAACACGACGCGCGCGCCCTCATACGCGAGGCGCTCGGCTATCGCCTCGCCGATGCCCACCGCGCCCGCCGTCACGAGCGCCACGTGTCCTTGAATCGAGGATTTGCCTTCCATCTGGCTTGCCACCTCCATGAAGGCCGGATTATAGCGTATCGCTTGTGCCTTGACAGCCGTCAGGGGGCTTGCGCGGCAACGAAATAAGTGTTGCCGTCGAAATCCCACCACCGGGCTTTGCGAAAGCCCGCATCGCGCAACTCATTCACGAGTTCTTCGGGCTCGAAGCGCGCCTCAAGGGGCGGCCCCATATCCATGGGCTTCTTGTGCCAGTCGATGAGCGCGATGGCGGCGCCTTTTCTCATCGCGCGCCGTGACTCGGCGAGCATGGGCTGGACGTCGGACACTCCGTGGAGCACGAACGCGATAAGGGCGAAGTCCGCGCACGCATCCGGAAAGGGAATTCGGGAGCCCTGGTTTCGCTTCGCCGTCAGGTTGCCGTAGCCGCGCTCTTTGGCTGACGTTTTGAGTTCCCTGATCATCACCGGGGAGATGTCGCAGGCGAACACGCGACCGTTCTTTCCCACCACCCGGCAGGCGGGAACCGAGAAATAACCGGGTCCGCACCCGATGTCGAGGAAACTCATGCCGCGCTGAAGGCCCAGGACGCGCAGCGTCTTGACGGGGGGCATGGCCCGGCGCCTTCCCCTCGTGAGCAGGAGGTGGCGGTTTCGGACGGGAAGGGTCCACTGCTTGCGTGCGGCGGCCTCACTCAAGCCTCGTCCTCGATATAGCCGCCGAGCGCCTCTCGTATGAAATCCAGGGGATGCCCCTCTCTGATAAGCATGAAGCCCTCCGCCAGGCATTCGAGCTTCCTGCGCTCCCTGTCGAGGCGCGTCTGCCCCTTTCGGCTGAGAAGCCTTTCGACGTCTTCTATCCTGGCGCCCTCGATCGCCCATTTGAGCCCCGTCTTGAGGAGCGGTTCCTGAATCCATTCGAGGCGCTCGGCGATCACGCCGCCCTCATCGCGCGACGCCAGGCCTGCGAGTTCCACGCACAGGCTGATGATGTCGACCGCCGACTGTGTCGAGGGAGAAAACCGGACGCCGGGCAGGCGCTCGTAATCCGCCTCGCCCTCGGGCAGGAAAGCGACGAGCCTCGCCCGCGCGCGACCCTCGCTCACGCCTTCGAGTATCGCCAGCGCGCCCTCGATGGCTATCTCATTATTCCTGACCATCGCGCCGAGGGAAGATTCGATTTGCCGGGCCAGAATCATCTCGGCCTCATCCCAGGGCGCCTGATCCACCAGCATCCGAAGCCCGGTGGAGAATATCCCGTCCGGGCTCCTCTCGAGAGCCGGCTCCAGTGAGAGCAGCCCGTACCGCTCCGCCCGCACGGCCAGAGCGACGATGAGCGACACGGCGTGTTCCGCCTTGCTCTCCGTGGCGTGATACCCGGCGAGCCTCTCTTCGAGCGCCCGATCCAGCGGGGGAATGGAATCGTCAGCAGGGCCGTCGAACGTAATGTCGCCGTGGTTTTTCATGGCGTAGGCGGTCTGCATCAACATCTGGCGCGCCTCGACGCTCCGCTCGCTTTCCCCGGAGCCTGCGCGCTCGATTTCCTCGCGCATGTGGACTGCGTTCTTGGAAGATACGTTCCTGAGCACACGCTCGACCACACGCGAATCGGCATCGCGAAGCGCCAGAACGAGGATTTCTGGATCCATGCGTTCGATGACGCGCCTGAGCGCGCGGCCCGACATCTCCGCGAAGGGGGTCAGGTCGGGATTCTCGCCGGGAGGAAAGTAGTGAAAGCCGGGGCCTTCCAACCCGCCGTCGCCCCAGCCGTCGCCGCTAAAATTCATTCTTTCATCTCCCGGACTTTCGTGTGGCGGTGCGCCGCGGAAGCCGGCCGGATCTCTTCAAGGGGTCGCAAGCGCATTTTCCGCGTCAATTCTCCTCGGCCAGCTTGGGCGGCTGCACGGAACGGTTCACGTAGAATTGCTGGGCGATGGAGAGCAGGTTGTTCACCAGCCAGTAGATCACCAGCCCCACCGGCACGGGATAGAAGATGAACATGCCCGTGAAGACGACGGGCATGAGCATCATCATCTTCGCCTGGGTGGGGTCGCCCGCGGTGGGCGTCATCTTCTGCTGCAGGAACATCGAAGCGCCCATGAGTATCGTATAGACGTGGTAGGGGTCCTGCACCGAGAGGTCCTGCACCCAGCCGAAAAAGGGCGCGTTGCGCAACTCTATCGACACCAGGAGCGCTTCGTACAGCCCGAAGAAGACGGGTATCTGTATCAGCATGGGCAGGCAGCCCATCATCGGGTTGACCTTGTGCTCCTTGTACAGGGCCATGGTCTGCTCGTTCAGCCTGTTCTTGTCGTCTTTATATATCTCGCGGAGCTGCGTGATGCGCGGCTGGAGTTTTTGCATCTCCTTCATGTTGCGCATGCTGACGTGGGTGAGGGGGTAGAAGATAATCTTCACCAGGATGGTCAGCAGGATGATGGCCACGCCCCAGTTGCCCACGAACCCGTGGAAGAAGCGCAGTATGGACATGAGCGGCTTGGCGATGAAGGAGAACATTCCGTAGTCCAGGGAATCCTCGAGGCTGACCTTGAGTTTTTCGAGGTGCTCCACCGCCTTCGGCCCCACGTAGACGTCGAAGGACGCATCGACGTCCTTTCCCCGCGAGAAGGGCACGATGGCGGCGTACTCGCTCAGGTCGTCCGTCTGGGAGAGAAGGCGAACCTCCGCTCCGCCCGCCCCGCCTCGGGGGATGAGCGCCGCGATGAAGTGCTTCGACTGGAGCGATGTCCACTTGAGGCTCTCGCCGTGCGTGACGGGCTTGGCTTCCTCGGGATAGTCATATTCGAGTTCTTCGCCCACGAAGCTCATGGGGCCCTCGATGACGCCGCCGTAGGTGTTGCCGTCGCTCCCGCCGACGCGCGGCCCCCAGACGACGCCAATCGCCTCGGCCCCGGAGGGACGGGTGACGCGGATTCTCGTGCGGATGTTGTATTCGTTGTGGCGGAAGGTGAGCGTCTTCTCCGCCGAGAGGCCGTCGGCGCCGCGGTAGACGAAGCGAACCGTCCCTTCCGGATTCGCCTTCGAGAGCGAGAGGTCGCCGCCCTCGACCTGGTAGGAGGCCTCGTTGAGCCGCTGCGCCGTCTTTCCGCCCCAGAAGAAAAGAGGCCGCACGTCCGGGCGGCCCGGAGGCACGAGCTGGACGGAATTCTTTTCGCCCTGTTTGTATTTCAGGAGCCGCGCGGACAAAAACCCCGCGCCCCGGTTGGTCAACTCATACACCGCGTCGCCCACGTCCACGCGAACGCGCCGACCGGGAGCGGCTTCCGTCGGCGCAGACGGAGCGGCGGGCGCGGACGGCTGGCCGGCGACGGAAGCGGGCGCTCTGAGCGGCGTGCTCGCGGCGCTCCCTCGTCCCTCGTTCCGGGCCGCCGCGCGCTCCCTGGCCACCTTCTGCTTCTGGGCCTGTTCGTCTTCCATGGGCTTCACGACGAGATATTGCCAGCCGATCAGTATCGCCATCGATAAGACGGCGGCGAGAATCGCGTTTCTTTCCATGATGTAAGACGCCTCCGCCGGACCCCTCAGGGAACCGGATCGTTTCCCCCGGGGTGAAATGGATGGCAGCGCACGATGCGGTGCGCGGTGAGCCACAAAGCCCGTGCGGGCGCGTGGCGCCTGAACGCCTCGAGCGCATAATGAGAACAAGAGGGTGAAAAGCGGCAACTGCCCGGCATCACGGGAGACAAAACGAGTTGATACCCCCGAACCAGAACCATCGCCAGAGCACGGATCGCCCGAGAGACGGGGCCGAGCTCTTTTTCAGGAATTCGTTTTCCCGTGGAAAGCGTTGCGGAACGCCCTTTCAACATCCTCTAGCCTCGCCTTGGCGATCGAGTTCCTCGCCACGGCCACAAGGTCCACTCCTGGGGGGAGCCGGGAGCCGTGACGCCGAAACACCTCGCGGAGGAGCCGTTTGGCGCGATTCCTCTGGACGGCGCCGCCCACCCGGCGCGACGCGATGATGCCGAGGCGCGCGCAATCCCGCGAAGGAGTCGGCAGGATATGCAGCGTGAAATACGGACACCTGCGCTTGCGTCCTTTTCTGAGAACGGCGGCGAAGTCGCTCCCCTTGCGGATTCGCCGCTCCGGCGGGAAGCTCTCGTCCATGCCCGCGCCCTCCCGGTCGAGGGTCGGCAGGCCCGGCGCGCCGTCTAGGCGGAAACGCCGAGCCGCTTGCGGCCCTTGGCCCGTCGACGCCTTATGATTGCGCGTCCGCCGGTGGTCTTCATCCGGCGGCGAAATCCGTGCGTCTTCGCTCGTTTTCTTCTGTTCGGCTGGTAAGTTCGTTTCACCAACTACTCCGTCTGCCGGCCCAAAAGCCGAGCGTTAAACCCGACATATAACGCTAAAGAGAGGCTTCCCCAAGAAGCCGAGCGTAAAGTAGCCACCAAAACCCCGATTGTCAAGAACCTCCTGCGGGGGTGCGCGAACTTACCGGCCCCGGATGGACGGGGGGTCGGCTTCGCAAGCCTTTCGTTGCTCCTCTGGAGGAGAAATACCTTCGTTCGCCAAAGAAAATTTGCGCTTTCTGTGGAAAACTCTTGCTTTTTGAGGCGTTTTGTGGAAAAGTGTTCTCTCGGGTCAAGTTTTACCTCGGTTTGTGGAAAACCATGCTCCTGCGCGGCGCAAAAGACCCCCGTCGCGCATTGCATTTTGTGGATTGGTGCCCCGTATGGCGACTCTTTGGCAACGCTGCACGGAAAAAATCGAGCAAGAAGTCTCCCCCCAGACGTTCTCCCGCTGGTTTGCCGGCATCGAAGAACTGGACTCGAGCGAGAACACGCTGGCGATTCGGGCCCCCGATCCGTTCACGGCGGAGACGCTGCGCTCGCGCTACTGGGGAATCATCAGGGACGTCCTCGAACAAGAGGCCGGGCCGAACGTGATGATCGCTCTCTCGGCGAGCGATGCGCCGGCAAACGGAACGATCGTCCCGCGCGCGCCGGCTCCAGACGAGAAAGAAGCGGAGCCTCCGGAGAGGCCGGCCTTTCTCAATCCCAAGTATCGCTTCGAGAGCTTCGTGGTCGGGAACTCGAATCAATTCGCCCACGCCTGCAGCCTTCGCCTGGCGGACGGCGTGGGGATTACTCACGCTCCGCTTTTCATCTACGGTGGCGTGGGACTCGGGAAGACCCACCTGATGCACGCCATCGGTCACCGCATTCTCGATCAGCATCCAAGGGCGCGCGTCTTTTACACTTCTTCGGAGAGCTTCACAAACGAAGTCATCGCCGCGATCAGGCAGGATCAGATGGCCGCCATCAGAAACAAATACAGGAAAGTCGACATACTGATGATAGACGACATCCAATTCCTCGCCGGAAAGGATCGCACCCGAGAGGAATTCTTCTTCACTTTTGAGGCTCTACAACGGAACAAAAAACAGATCGTCATTACATGCGATAAAATGCCGAAGGACACGCCAGGGCTGGAAGATCGGCTCAGGTCTCGTTTCTCATCAGGAATGATAGCGGACATCGGTGCACCGGATTTTGAGACCAAGGTGGCCATCCTGCAAAAAAAAGCCGCTGAGCAAGGCCACTTCCTTAACAGGGAGGTCGCCCACTACGTTGCCGAGAAGGTTCGCTCCAATGTCCGGGAACTCGAAGGGTGCCTTATAAGGCTCAGCATACACGCCTCTTTACACAACATCGAGATCGACTTGCCGGTTGCGCAAGAGGTTTTGCGCAGCATCATCCGCGACCCCGCCCGCAACTCTTCGGTTGACAACATCCAGAAAATCGTCGCCGAGCACTTCCAAGTCCGGGTCGCCGACCTGAAATCGAAAAACCGCTCGCGCTCGTACACCGTCCCCCGCCAGATCGCCATGTACCTTGCTAGAAAACTCACAAGCGCCTCGACAACCGATATCGGCCGCCGCTTCGGCGGGAAGGACCACTCCACGGTGATTCACTCCACCAAAAAAATCGAGAGCCTGATCAAAACAGACCCGTCTCTCTCCGCCACCATTCAAACACTCGAGCAAAAGATAGATATCTCTTGAATCACCCGTGGAAAGAATTGTGGATAACCACGTTGATTGCCCTGCGTTCCTTACGCCCAAAGAAGAAACACCCAGCCATTCGCCTCGACTCACAAAAAACTCCACACCGCCCAGGCCGGGAAAGAGCTCTTTTTTGAACATCTTGCGCGGTTATCCACAATATCACCGTTCCTGCTACTACTACTTTTTAGATGTTATATACAGATCTAAAAGGATCAGTATCTGAGGAAATCCTTTGCGCCTCATCGAACTCACTCTCAAAAACTTCAGGAACTATCCAAGGCTCGAACTCAGGCCTCACCCAGGATTCAACTACATTTTCGGCAACAACGGGTCGGGCAAGACGAACTTACTGGAAGCCATTTACTACCTCTCACACCTGCGTTCTTTTCGGCGGGCATCCAGGGAGAAGATGGTGCTTCACGGCGCAGGGGGAATGTATGCGTCCGGCGTGTTCTCCGAGGACGGGAGCGGTGCGGAAACAAGGCTTGAGGCTGCGGTAAGCGGGCGTGAGAGAAAATACAAGAAGGATAGGCAGGAGTTACAGGGCTTGATGCCCTATCTCGACAGCTCCCACGTCATCGTTTTTTTTCCCGAGACGACCCAGATAGTCAAGGAGGGTCCCGGAGCGAGAAGACGTTTTTTCGATCAGGCGATCGCGGCCGTCGAACCGGCCCATCTCGAAGATTCCAGGGCCTATGCGAAACTGCTCTCGGAGAGGAATCATCTTTTGAGAAACGAGTCTGAATCTGCTATGATTCAGGTGTGGCAGGAGCGATTGATCGAGGTGGCCGCCCGCATTATCGTCCGCAGGAAAAGATACATAAATTCACTGAAAAACCGGCTGAATCACCTAGAGAGTTTATTTGGGGAAACGCAGGGGCCCAGGGTTTCGGTGGCATATGAAGCCAATGGTCTTCCGGGAGGAGACGAGGAAGCGGAGGGGGATATACGAGAGGGCCTGCAGGCGACGGCTCAAAGGCTCGCGAGAGAGGAAGCAAGGAGAAAAACGACGCTTTGGGGTCCCCGGTTCGATGATTTCCACCTGTTTTGGGAGGAGCGCCGGGCGAAGGATGTTGCTTCCCAGGGCGAACAGCGGCTTACCACAATATTGCTGGTGTCGGCGAATGCCGAGGAATACAAGGAGAGAAGAAAGGAGACCCCCGTCATTTTACTCGATGATCTGGGTTCCGAGCTCGACGCGGACAGAAAAAAGAGAATGCTGTTGTTTCTCGGCTCCCTGGGGGCGCAAACATTCATCACGTCGACCGAAGAACCCGGCTTGAGCGCAAACGAGATTGACGGAAGAACTTTTCTGGTTCGAGACGCAATGGTTGAAAGAATAGATTGAATACCTCCAGCCCAGAGAGGCGGCAACAAGGAAATGGCGAGAACCACCAGGAAAAAAACTGAAGCGAGTTACAAGGCGAAGGACATCCGCATCCTCGAGGGATTGGAGGCGGTGCGGAAAAGACCCGCCATGTATATAGGGAGCACGGGGCCGAGTGGCCTGCATCACCTCGTCTATGAAGTGGTGGACAACAGCGTGGATGAGGCTATGGCCGGCCACTGCGACAAGGTGAACGTCGTGATCAACGAGGACGGCTCGGTGCGGGTATCGGACAACGGGCGCGGTATCCCCGTGGACAGGCACCCGACAGAGAGGGTTTCCGCGGCCGAGGTCGTTTTAACGAAGCTCCATGCGGGCGGCAAGTTCGAGAACAGTGCGTACAAGGTCTCGGGCGGGTTGCACGGGGTGGGCGTCTCCTGCGTGAACGCCCTTTCCTCTTGGCTGGTGGCCGAGATCAGGAGAGACGGATACGTTCACGCGATGGAGTTCGACAGAGGCGTCCCGAAAGCAAGGCTGAAAAAAGGACAGAAGGCGAAGACCACCGGAACGACCATCACCTTCATGCCGGATGAGGATATATTCGAGACCACGGAGTTCAGCTTCGACGTTCTCGCGAGCCGCCTGAGGGAGCTGGCCTATCTGAACAGCGGCCTCAAGATCGTGCTCGAAGACAAAAGAGAAGACGACAAGAAACAGGAGTATTTCTACAAGGGCGGCATCGTCTCTTTCGTCGAGCACCTGAACCGTTCGAGGAACGCAATCCACAGAAAGCCGATATACATCAAGGGCGAGCGCGAGGGGAACATCGTCGAGGTTTCCATCCAGTACAACGACGCCTACAACGAAACCCTCCTCACCTTCGCGAACAACATCAACACCACCGACGGCGGAACCCACCTCGTTGGCTTCAGGAGCGCGCTCACGAGAACCATCAACCGCTACGCGGCGACGAACAAGCTCCTGAAGAACAATCCGGCACCCTCGGGTGAGGATGTGCGCGAGGGCCTCACGGCGGTCTTGAGCGTGAAGCTGCCCGACCCCCAGTTCGAGGGTCAGACCAAGGCCAAGCTGGGCAACTCGGAGATGAAGGGTCTCGTCGAGCAGGTTATGAACGAGAGCCTCGCCAATTTCTTCGAGGAGAATCCCTCCGTCGCCAGGAGAATCGTGGACAAGGCCGTTCAGGCTTCCCAAGCGAGGGAGGCGGCGCGCAAGGCGCGCGATCTCACAAGAAGAAAGGGCGCCCTCGACAGCGGCTCCCTGCCGGGCAAGCTCGCCGATTGCTCGGAGAGAGACCCCGCTTTGTGCGAACTCTACCTGGTGGAGGGCGAGTCGGCGGGCGGCTCGGCCAAGCAGGGAAGGGACAGGGCGTTTCAGGCGATACTTCCCCTTAAGGGAAAGATCCTGAACGTGGAGAAGGCGCGTCTCGACAAAATGCTGAACCACGAGGAAATCCGGACGATGATCACCGCCATCGGCACGGGCATCGGGGAAGATTTCGATTTAGGCAAACTCCGGTACCACAAGATTGTCATCATGACGGACGCCGACGTGGACGGCTCGCACATCAGGACGCTTCTGCTCACGTTCTTCTTCCGCCACATGCCGCAACTCATCGAGAAGGAGCATCTCTACATCGCGCAGCCGCCGCTTTACAAGGTGAAGAAGGGCAAGGCTGAGATGTACCTCAAAGACGATCAATCCTTCGAGGACTACGTCATCTCCTCCGCCGTCAAGGACGCGGAGATTCACGGCGACGCCAACGGGAAACCGGAAGCTCCGACGAACGGCAATTTCCCCAAGGGCCAGAAACTGCGTGAGTTGATGCTTTTGATCTCTGAGGCCGAGGCCACGATAGGGCGCCTCTCCCGCAGGGGGATGGACCCGCGCGTCGTCAGGTTTCTGGCCGACGAACCGAACCTCGAAGCCACCCACATGAAGGACGCGGCTAAGCTCAAAGGTATCGAGAGAGATATAAAGCGCCTCTTCCGGGAGGAGCACCCCGCCGACGGCGAGCCGACCGTGACGACGCGAATCGAAGAGGACGGAAAGACGGTTAAGGGTCTCACCGTCCACTCGCGCATGTCGGATCGCGATCTCACCACACGGGTGGACGCGGGCCTGTTCGAATCCGCAGGCTTCAAGAAGATCCGCCGTGTCACAGAGAAGTTCAAAGCATTTGGTCTACCACCCTACGTCATCAAATCGGGCGACACGGAGCTTTCCGTGACCCAGGCGGGGGAGATGCTGGAACAGTTCCGCTCGCTCGGCCAGAAGGGCGTCAGCGTCCAGCGCTACAAGGGGCTGGGCGAGATGAACCCCGAGCAACTCTGGGAGACGACCATGGACCCGGAGCGGAGAACCTTTCGCAAGGTCGTCGTCCCCGACGCCTTCGAGGCGAACGTCATTTTCTCTACCCTCATGGGAGACGCCGTCGAACCGAGGCGCGAACACATCGAAAGACACGCGACCGAGGTGCAAAACCTCGACGTCTAGCGTGCAAGCTCCACCCCGCGCACAAAACCCGTGACGCCCGGAATTTCCCCGGAGGCTAGAAGCGCGCTTCTTCGTGGCAGCGCACGCATGCGCCGTGCACCTCGAACAACGCCTTGGCGGTCGCGGAGATATCTTCGCTCTTCGCTGCCCTGGCGAGCGCAACGGCTGCGCCCTCGAGCCTGCGTGAGAAGGTGAGCATCGAGTTGTCCCCCTGGAACTCCTCAACGGAGGGCAGGACTTTCGCCGTGGCGACGATTGATTCTGCGTGTTTTGCGATGGTTGCGTAAGGGGTTTCGTTCACGAGCTCCTGAACGGAGGCGATGAGGGCGGCCTTCACAAGCGCGCCGAAGTCCGCGTCGAGCTTCTCCATCAGGGCTCCCAATTCGTATGAGTGGGCTTCGCCGCTCCCGGCTTTGTGGCTCTCCGCCATGACGGAAGCGACGAGGAGCGACGCAAGGAAAACGACGGTCGCCAACAGACAGATGCGGCAATGCGCCGGGAGTGCGAGTCGCATGATTCTCCTCATCCAAGAACAGATCGGGATATGAATTTTACCATTGTTTCCGGGCCGCCTTATTGTCCATGAATGAAAGCGCCTGGGCAATCGCTGAAAACAAAGAGGGCCGAAACCTCTAACCTTTTGAAAAAAGGGCGCTTGCAGGCTAGACAAAACCTGCGCTCGTGGTTGTCCTGGTTTGCCGACACCCCCCTTTTGTGATAAAAGATAGTGTTTATGTTTAGCCCGCCCAGATTCGCCCCTCTCCGGTTTGTGGAGCTTTTGGGACGGCCTTAGATCGCGCCGTCCACAGGAGATTTTCGAGAGCATGGACAACCTGAACGAGGTCAGCATAGAGCAGGAGATGAGCGCGTCCTTCATGGACTACGCGATGAGCGTCATCATCGCGCGCGCGCTCCCCGACGTACGCGACGGGCTCAAGCCCGTCCAAAGACGCATCCTCACTACGCTGAACGATCTGGGGCTCGCGCACAACAGGCCGTTTCGCAAGTGCGCGAAGATAGCCGGGGACGTGAGCGGAAACTATCACCCCCACGGCGAGGCGGTGGTCTACCCGGCGCTGGCGCGCATGGCGCAGGATTTCTCCCTGCGGGGCCTCCTGGTGGACGGACAGGGCAACTTCGGCTCCGTAGACGGCGACCCGCCGGCGGCCATGCGCTACACCGAAGCGCGGATGACGCTACTCGCCGAGAGCATGCTCGCCGACATCGAAAAAGACACCGTCGATTTCATTCCCAACTACGACAACACGCGAACGGAACCCTCCGTGCTCCCCGCCCGCGTGCCGAATCTGTTGCTGAACGGCTCCACGGGCATCGCCGTCGGCATGGCAACGAACATACCGCCCCACAATTTGGGTGAGCTTTGCGACGCGCTTGTTTACGTGCTCGAGAAAGAAGACGCCACTATCGGGGAGATTCTCGAAAGAATGCCGGGGCCGGACTTTCCCACCGCGGGCGTCATCTACGGGAGATCGGGGATCAGGAACTACTACGAGACGGGCCGCGGCTCGCTGCAGTTGCGCGCCAAGGCGATTGTGGAAGTCAACGGACGCACGAACCGCCAGTCCATCGTGGTGACCGAGATTCCCTACGCGCTCAACAAGGCGAGGCTGATAGAGAAAATCGCGGACCTCGTGCGTGGGCAGAAGATCAAGGACATCTCCGACATCAGGGACGAGAGCGACAGGAACGGCATGCGCATCGTCATCGACCTTAAAAGAGACGCCGTGGGTGGAGCGGTGCTGAACCAGCTCTACAAGCACACCCAGATGCAGACGACCTTCGGCGTCATTCTACTGGCGCTCGTGAACAACCAGCCCCGCGTGATGGGCGTGAAGGAGATGCTCTCTCATTTCCTGCGCTATCGCCGCGAAGTCATCCTTCGGCGCAGCCGCTTCGAGCTCAAAAAGGCGGAGAGCAGGGCGCACATACTCGAGGGCTACCGCATCGCGCTCGACAACATCGAGGAAGTCATCGCGCTCATTCGGGGGAGCGAGACGCCGGAAGAAGCGCGCGCGGGCCTCATGCGGAATTTCGAGCTCACCCAGCCCCAGGCGCAGGCCATCCTGGAGATGAGGCTTCAGCGCCTCACGGGCCTGGAGCGCGACAAGATAGAAGCCGAATACAAAGAACTCCAGAAGACCATCGCCCATCTCCGCGAAGTGCTCGTGGACGAAAAGTTGCAGACCTCCATCATCAAGGAAGAACTTCTGGAGGTCCGGGAGAAGTTCGCGGACGAGCGGCGCACGGAGATCGTGGATGAGACGAGCGAGATCTCCATCGAGGACATGATCGTCGAGGAAGACATGGCGGTCACCATCTCGAATTCGGGCTACATCAAGCGAAACGCCATAAGTCTGTACCGCTCTCAGCGCCGGGGCGGCAAGGGCGTGATGGGCATGGGGACGAAACAAGAAGATTTCGTCGAACAGCTTTTCATCGCCTCTACGCACGATTACATGATGTTCTTCACCTCGCGCGGGCGCTGCCATTGGCTCAAGGTGCACGAGATTCCCCAGGGAGGCCGGGCGGCGCGCGGCAAGGCCATCGTGAACGTGCTTCAGTTGGCGGCGGGCGAGTTCGTCTCCGCCGTCATGCCGGTGCGCAAGTTCGAGCCGGATCGCTACATCCTCATGGCGACCAAACAGGGGGTGCTCAAGAAGACGCAGCTTACGGCGTTCAGCCATCCGAGGATGGGCGGCATCATTGCGCTCAACCTCGACGATGGAGACGAACTCATCGGCGTGGGCCAGACCGACGGCAGCCTCAACGTGTTCCTCGGAACGAGAGACGGCAAGGCCATCCGATTCCCGGAGGAGAAGGTTCGCGCCATGGGCCGGAGCGCGCGCGGCGTGCGGGGGATCGATCTGGCGAAGGACGATTACGTGATCGGCATGGAAGTCGTCTCGCCGGGAGACATCATTCTTACCGCGACCGAGTTCGGCTACGGCAAACGAAGCCGCGTGGACGACTACCGGCTGACGAACCGGGGCGGCAAGGGCGTGATCAACATCAAGGTGACAGATAAAAACGGGCCGGTCGTCGGCATCAGGCGGGTGACCGAGGACGATGAATTCATGCTCATCACTACCGGGGGGCAGCTCATTCGCTCCCGGGTTCAGGATGTTTCCATCATCGGACGCGCCACGCAGGGCGTTCGCCTCATCGGGGTCAAGGAAGGAGACCGCGTCGCGGCCCTGGCCCGCATCGAGGAGAACGGGAACGGTTCTCCGTAAACACTGGGTGGGTGATGCAAAAAGAGAATGAATTGGCGAGACTTCCGTCTCCACTCCAGACGTGTATCCTCGCACTGACCGTTATGCTTGTCGGATGCGGCGGCGCGGAGCCGACCGCCCGGAAGACGATTGCGCCTGAGCAGGGAGCGGCTCGAGACGCCTCTCCCCCCGCCCAAGCCCTCAAGCGAACGCTTTCTGTGATCCCCGCGCCTCCGCCGGAGCGCAAACCACCCTCTCCGGAGGAGGTTGCGGCCCCGCCGGAACCCGAGCCGTCTCCGCCGAGCCGCGCCGAAGCCTTGAGCGCAAAGGGAGAATCGGCCTATCGGCAAGAGGATTACAAATTCGCCGAGAAGAACTTTCGCGAGGCGCTCATTCATGATCCCGAACGTCTCCATGCCCTCACAGGTCTCGGCTGGACCCTGTACGACTCGAATCGCCCCGATGAGGCATTTTTCTTTTTCCGGCGGGCGAAAGCGCGCTATCCCGAAAGCGGCAGCGCGCGGCGCGGTCTCGCCTATCTGCTGTATCGCTACGGGCGGCTGAAAGAGGCAAAGGCGCTGCTTGGCTCGCTCGACAAGACGAGATGGCCCGAACTCGCCAACATCGAGCATGAACTCAAGACGCGCGCCATCAAGGGCCTGCCCCCTCCCCGGCTCCCGACGGAAAAGAAGGAGGAAGCAAAAGCCGGGGAACCCTCGCCCGAAACAGACGCGGCTCCGGAAGCATCATCAGCGCCTGGGCCCGAAGGACAGCGAAAGCCTGAACCGGAAACCGAAACCGCAAAACTCGCGCCCCCCGAAACAACCCCCGAGGCGTTGAAGCCATTGCCGCGGCCCGCCGAAGACGCCGCGCCGCCTCCCGTCCGCAAGCCCTCTCTCGAGGGGATGGTCGACGTTCCGGGCGGACGCTTCAGGATGGGCGTCGAGTTCACCTCCTCGAAACGCTCGAGACGCCGCCGCAGACGCGTGTTCGTCAGGGCGACGGGCGGGCGGCCCGTCGAGGTCGCATCTTTTCGTCTCGACAAGTTCGAGGTGACGAACGCGCTTTACGCGGATTTTGTGCAGGCGACAAAGGCCCCCGAGCCTCCGTTTTGGCGCAAGGTCCACTTCACGGGTCCTCACCTGCCAGTGGTCGGGATTACCTGGGAGGAGGCGCGCGCCTACTGCGCATGGGCCGGGAAGCGGCTGCCCACGGAGGCCGAATGGGAATACGCCGCCCAGGGCGCGGGCAAGGGCAGGCGGTATCCGTGGGGCAACGCGCAGCGTGACAGAAACGCCGTTTTCGGCCTGAGCCCGGACGCCGGAGGGCCCAAGGCCGTGGGAAGGCGACCTGAAGGCGCCAGCGCTCACGGGGTTGAGGATTTGGCCGGAAACGTCTGGGAGTGGGTGGAGGATGAATTCAGGAATGCACCCGAAGGCGCCCGGCCGATCATGCAAAACGGCCGTGTGCTCCGAACCCTCAAGGGGGGGTCATGGGTGAACGGGTGGTGGGCGCTCGTCTCATCGCACAGAACGGGCGACGTTCCCCAACGCCGCTTGCCGGCGTATGGGTTTCGGTGCGCTGCGGATGCGGCGAAATGAGGTATAATGCGCGCACATCATTCGAACACATACAAAGCGCGACTCCCTGAAAAAGGAGAGAACATGTTTTTTCTTAAGACAAGGTTCCTGAAAATGTTGTTCGCCGTGCTCGGGGTGATTCTTTTGGCGGCGGGCGCCCAGGCGCAGAGCCTGACTCCGCCGCCGCTGACTCCTCCCGAGGCGCAGCCCGCTTCGCCCGGAGTTGTTCCCGGCCAGCCTCAAGCGGCCCCGGCCCTGTCACCGCCCGCGCCCGCGATGCCGCTGCAGGCCCCCCTTGCGCCTGCGCAACCGCAGCGTCCCCTGGACCTCATCGTCACCATCACGCTGGCGACGGGGAAATCCGAAACCTTCGCCCGCGAGATCGACCGGCTCGAACTCATCACTCGCTCAGACGGTGCGGTCGAGATGATCCACCTGCTCCTGGTCACCGGCGGAGAGCGCAACACGCACGTCTGGTACAACTACGGCCAGGTCGCCAAGCTGAGCTACCGCTTCGTCACCCCCGAGGGAAAGGCGAAGGTGTACGTGCGTCCGCTGCAGGCATCGCCCACGACGAGAGAGCTCACGGACCAGCTTGAGCCGTTAAGCCCCCGCGAGTTCAGGTAAAGCGAAGCTATCGATGAACGAGAAGGGCTACACGAACCCGGGCCTCGCCCTCACGCCCGCGCAACTCGCAGAGCGCATCGGCGAGCGCAAGTGTGACGACCTCGTCATCATCGACACCCGTCAGGCGCCGGAGTTTTGCGCGGGCCACATCGAGGGCGCTGCGCACCTGGACCTGTACGGAATCTCGCTGAACGACACCCGGCCCCAGGCGCTGGCCGCCTTCACCTGGATGCTCGCCTACCTCATGGAGATACGGGGCGTCGACTACGACAAGACGGTGGTCTTCTATCAGGAGAACACGGGCTTCCGCTCGGCGCGCGGGTTCTGGTTCCTGGAATACCTGGGCCATGAGGACGCGCACGTCCTGGACGGCGGCATCGACGCGTGGAAGGCCGCAGGGCTGCCCGTAACGCGCGAGGCCTGGCCGATGGCGGGAGGCCCCTATGAGGCGGGCGTCGACGGCCACAGGCGCATTTTAAGAACCGCGTTCGCGAGCCGTTTGAAACCGCATGAAGAAGGGCGCATCGCCACGGCGGATTACATTTTGAAGCATCTGGGCGATCCGGATGTTGCGATTCACGATACGCGCTCGGAGGGCGAATATTTCGCCGAGAACGTCCGGGCCGCGCGCGGCGGCGCGGTTCCGGGTTCGGTCCTCCTGGAGTGGAGCGAGGCCATCGCGGCGGACGGATCGCTCAAGCCCGCCTCCGAACTCCAGGGGTTGCTCGAGCCGAGGGGCCTGACGCCCGACAAGGAGATGGTGCCGCTCTGCCAGGGCGGCTATCGCTCGGCGCACGCCTACCTCGTCTATCGCTTGCTGGGCTACCCCAGGATCAGGAACTATCTCGGCTCCTGGAAGGAATGGGGCGATCGCGAAGATTTGCCCATCGAAGTCCCCCGAAGGAACGCCTAGCCGCCTTTCAGGACGCGCACGAGCGTTTGAGCGACGACGCCCGCCACGGGCGGAATCCAGAACACGGCCATTACGCGGAACATGAAGAACTCCGATCCGAGGATGGGGATTTCATACGCGAACGCGCGCACCGGGCCGATCAGGGCTGCTGAGGTGAGCATCGTAATCATCGGCCCGAACCCTGCGCCCCCCTGCAACAGACCGGCCACGAGCGGATAGAGGACGAAGGGCGCGCCCATGGGGAACATGAACCCCGCCAGCCATCCGACGAAGATGCCGCGCCAGCCGGAGCGATCGGAGAGCCAGTTCTGCAGAATTTCCTTCGGCAAAACATCGGCCACGAGCGCGCCGATGAACATGCCGATCATGAGCTTGGGAAGAATGGTCACGATGAGGCTTCCCGCGCGGCCCGCGGGAGCCCAGGGCAGCTCGCCGGATTTCTGATACGCCAGAAACGCCAGGAGCAGCGCGATGCTCGCGAGAAAAAGAGAAGTCTTGTCGAAAATGCCGGACATGTTCGTTCCTCTTGGAAAGTGAACCGTAAAAGACGCCAGATGGATCTGCTCAGCAGGAACCGCGAGTATAGCCCCAAGAAACGCACTGAGTGAACCGATCCGGCGGACTTCGATGAGAAACGTAGTGTCGAATTCACCAAGTTTTTAGGGAGGGAAAGTTGGCGGGAGCGTATCTCACCGATTCCGTGCCCGGCATAGGCGGACGACTGCGGGCCTGGCCGGAGGATTTCCGCGTGGAGGAAATCCCGCTCGCGCCACCGAGCGGCGACGGGGAACACCTCCACTTGTGGGTGGAGAAGCGTGGCGTCTCGACCATCGAGGCGTTGCGCGCCTTGTGTCGCGGACTGGACACCCCCGAGGCGGAGGCGGGTTATGCGGGACTCAAAGACGCCAATGCGGTGACGCGGCAGTGGTTTTCCTTCAGGACGAAAATACAAGAGATTCCCTGCGCCGTCCTGGGGCTGGAGCAAAACGGGATACGGGTTCTCCAGGCGGCGCGCTCCCGGAGCCGCATCAGGCGGGGGGCGCTCTCGGGCAATCGTTTCGTCATTTTGGTTCGAGGCGTCGCGCCGGATGCGGAGGAAAGGGCGCAAGAGATTCTGGATCGTCTCGTTGCGCGGGGGCTGCCCAACGCGTTCGGCGATCAGAGATTCGGGGTTCACGGTCATACGGCGCGCGTCGGCTTCGCGCTCGCGAGGGGAGACTGGCGAGGCGTTCTCGATGCGCTCCTGGGCAGCGCGAGGTTTGCATCCATTCGAAACGATGCGGACGAGCGCTTGCTGGAGGCCGCCCGCAGGTATGAGGCAGGTGAGTTCCAGAGGGCGAGAGAACTCTATCCTCCCTCGTGGGAGGCGGAGAGGCGCTCGCTCGCCCGCCTGGAGCAAGGCGCTTCGCCCGGACAGGCGGCGGCCTCGATTCCCGCGAGAGAGCGGGTCTTGTACGGCGGCGCGTTTCAGGCTTGCTTGTTCAACCTTTGTCTCGCAAGAAGACTCGAAGCGCGCGCGCACGCTGAAATCTGGGCGGGCGACGTGGTTATTCACCATGAAACGGGCAAAGCCAGGAGGGTGGGCGCGCCCGGGAAAGAGGCGCGCTCGCTCGAGCGCTTCGAGGTGAGCCCGGCGGGACCCCTGGTCGGCCGAAAACTCGTCGAAGCCCGCGGGGAGGCGGGAAAACTCGAGCGAAGCGTGCTAGACTCCCTCGGCGTCGGAGGCCCGGGAATGCTCGACGGGCTTGAGAAGCTGAAACTTCATGGCTCCAGGCGCCCGTATCGTGTACAAATAAAGGAACTCAGCCTGAGGCCGGAAAAGGAGGGTTTGCGCCTCGAGTTCACCTTGCCGCCGGGATCCTATGCGAGCGAGGTATTGCGGGAGTTGACGAAGAACGAACCTCCGGTGGGCGCCGTCACGCGCATCGGAGGCGATCGCTGAGCGGAACCATCCGCTTCGTGGGGGAGGTAGTGAATCATGAAGGTTTTTCTGACGGGCGGAACTGGATATGTTGGCAGTACGCTTCTGTCCCTTCTGTCGCTGGCAGGCCATGAGACGAGGGTGCTCTCGCGCGACCCCGAACCGGCGAGACAGCGTCTCACCTCGATAAGCGGGGCCTTTCCCGTGCGAGGCGACATCACGGAATATTCTGTCGATCAGCTCGCCGAACTGATGAAAAAACAAGACGCCGTAGTCCATCTTGTGGGAATCATCATCGAGAAGGGAACGCCCGGCTTCGAGGCGGTTCACACCGAGGGAACGCGCCGCATGGTGGCCGCCGCCGAGCAGGCGGGGGTAAAGCGCTTCGTGCACATGAGCGCCTTGGGCACACGGGAGAGCGCCGTCGCCCGGTACCATAAATCCAAATACGCCGCCGAGCAGTTCGTTCGCGAGAGCGATCTGGACTGGACGATTTTCAGGCCCTCCATCATCTTCGGCGAGAACGACGAGTTCCTGAACACCTTTGCCGGCATCGCGCGCATGGTGCCCGCACTTCCCCTCATCGGCGGAGGAAACGGCAAGCTCCAGCCCATCTGGGTAGAGGACGTGTGCCGTTGTTTCGCGCAGTGTCTGGGCATGCCCGAGACCATCGGACAGACGTACGACATGGGCGGAGACACCGCGTACCCGGTCAGGGAGATTCTCTCCATGCTGGTGAAGGCGATGGGCAAGAGGAGGCTGCTCGCGCCCCTGCCCGTCTCCATCGCGCGCTTGCAGGCCAAACTGTTCAACCTGCTCCCGATGAAGCCTCCCTTCACCGAGGACCAGATAACGATGCTTGGCGAGGACAACGTGTGCGACCCGGCACCCATGAAAGAAGCCTTCGGCCTCACGCCCAGAACGCTCGAGAATTATCTCCAGGATCACTTCGGCAGGTAGCCTTCAAGGAACGGATCCATCAAGCGGGGGGCCGGCCTGAGCCTCATCACTCGCCTTGTTTTCCTTCCAGGTTGCGGAGCGCGCTTTCAGCCGCGCGCCATGCGGCGCGTTGGGCGGTGGAGACGGCCAGCGTGCGAAAATCCTCTCCGGACGCCCAAAGGGATCCGTCTTGATTTGCTTGCGGCGCGCTTTTCTCGAAATTTTCCGCCAGGTGTACGACGAACAGAATCTTTCTGTGGGTGAGTGTTCTGGTGATTCTGGCGAGTTCGCGTCCCGGCCGCCAGCCCGCCCCCAGAAGTTTTGCGCACTGCGCTTTCAGTCGGCGTCGGTCGGCTTTTTCCATGTGGCCCTCAACCATGAAGCCGGGCAGCTCCCACATGCCGCCGAAAAGGCCGGTTTTCTCCCTTTGGGCCAGAAGAACCAATCCGTCCCGCTCCGCCCGGAACTGAAAAAAAGTATACGGCGCGGGCGGTTTTTTGGCGGTTTTCACCGGTAGGGCATTCTGGGTTCCGGCATTGTGGCCTACGCAATGAGCGCGGACGGGGCATCGCGCGCAATCAGGGGTTTTGGGAAGGCAGATTCGGGATCCTAAGTCCATCAGCGCCTGGTTGAAGTCGCCGGGCCTTGCGCGCGGAACCAGCGCCTGCGTTTCCTCGTGGATGGTTTTTTGTGCAGGGGGCATGTCGACAGGTGTCGAGATGTTGAGAATCCGGCTCATGACCCGAAGAATGTTCCCGTCGATGGCCGCGCAACGCTCCCCGAAGGCGATGCTGGCGATGGCCCCCGCCATGTAGGGGCCGACCCCCGGCAAGGCTAGCAACGCATCGCGCGTCTCGGGCATCGCACCCCCGCCTTGACTCATCACCTCCTGTGCGGCGCGATGGAGATTTCTCGCACGGCCGTAATAGCCGAGGCCCTGCCATTCGGCCAGCACGGCGTCCAAAGGCGCGTCGGCCAGGGCGGCCAGGGTGGGAAACCGCTCGATGAAGGCGGGATAGCGAAACCGGACGGTCTCCGCGCGGGTCTGCTGGAGCATGGCCTCCGACACCCATATCCGGTAGGGGTCTTTCTCCCCGCGCCAGGGGAGTTCTCTTTTCTCCCGCTCGTACCAGCTCAGAATGCGCCTTCTGAACCTTCTGTGCTCCGGGGGAGTGAAACGCAGGCTCTCCGGTTTGCTTTTCGTTTTGTTTGACATGCGTCGGGCCAGCCGTTATCAAGCGTGTTAGGGTTTCCAAAGACGGCGCTCGAAGTTTCGGGGTAATGATAGAACATGAGCGTGGCGATCAAAAACGGATGGCGCATCAGGTGGATGGCGGCGCTGGCGGCTTTTTTTTGCGTCTGCACATGGGCCGTGGATGCGGGCCCGGCTGAGAGAATCGTCGTCGGCCTCGCGCTCGATCTCTCGGGCCCGGACGCTTCCGGGGGCCGCGAGGCCCGAAACGCGCTTTTGCTTGAGATGGCGCGGATCAACCGCAGGGGCGTCGCCGGCGGGCGCATCTTTCTTCTCACCCTCGACACCAAGGGAAGCCCCGAGGGGGCGGCCGCCGTGGTCCGCGAACTCGCCCGAACGCACAAAGCCGTCGCCGTGATAGGACCCGCCGAGCATTACGCCGCCATCGCCGCCGCCGAAGCGGCGCAGGAAGAACGGGTACCGCTTTTCACGTTGTCCGCGCCCGAGGAGATTCTCGTCCCGGTTCGTCAGTGGGTTTTCTCCACCGCAAGGCCCGCGTCTCTGCCCGTTCGCTTGATACTGGGGCACCTCAAGAGCAGGGGAATCAAGCGCGCGGCGATGCTGGGTTCCTCCGTGGGCTACGGCACGGAGGGGCGCGAGCAGATCACCGCGCTCGCGCCCGATTTCGGGGTGTCTATCCTCCTGAACGAATCCTTCAAGCCGGGCGAGCATAATTTTCTGCCCTTCTTGAAGCGAGCCTCCCGGCGCGGCGTCGGGGCCTTCTTGCACTGGGCGCGCGGGGGGTCGCGCGTGGACCTGGTGCGCGCCCGCGCGGCGCTCGATCTCGATATACCGCTCTACTTATCTTATGCATCTCCTGGAATGTTCGGCTCAGAAAGCGGGGGCCGGGCCGCCGAGGGCGTGGTGTTCCCGGCCTCGTGGATCACGGCGGCTCATCTTCTGCCCGAATCGCATCCCTCCAGGAAGGACATCGCGGCGTTTCGGGACGAGTATCTGAAAAATTACAAGAGCGCGCCGGGTGAGACGGCCGCCGCCGCCGTCGATGCGCTGCGCATTTTAGCGTGGTCCGCCCGGGGCGTGGGCGCCAACCGGGCGAGAATTCCCGCAGGCGTGGAGGGCGCACGCTATTTTACGGGGCTGAACGGAACTTACGGCTTTTCCGGAAACGACCACAACGGCTTGGGAATCGGCTCCCTCGCTCTGGTACGCATCGTGAAAGGCAAGTGGGAATTGGTGGAGAAAGGAAGATAAGAGGTGGCGCTTTTGGCCGGAAAGAACGTATCCGCCGGCGATTACTCGGCCCTATCCCCCCTTAATCGTTGATTTTACGTTCGAAACCCTTGACAGAAACCCGTTTGGGGCGTATATATGCGACTGGATGGGTCGGCGACCATTTGGGTCGCATTTAGTGGGGGAAAGACGCCGCATCTTCCAAATGGTCGGACTTGACCGATAATCCTCTATAATTCAAGGCGGCAAGCGGGATGTTCACGATTGCGAAGCGCACGGATTACGGCTTGATGGCACTGAGCTACCTTGCGGAGTGTGAAGAGGAGGGATCCATCACCTCGCGTGCTATCGCGGAGCGGTTCCACATTCCCGCCGAATTGCTCGCGAAGACCATGCAGCTTCTGGCCAAAAACGGCCTCGTGGAGTCGAGAAACGGCCCCAAGGGCGGCTACGTTCTCTCGCGCAGGCCCGAGAGCATCTCGGTGGCCGAAGTCATCCGCGCCATCGAAGGACCCATCGCGATGGCGACGTGCCAGATCGGCGACGCCACGGGTTGTGAACAATACGAGAAATGCACCATTTATTATCCCATGGAAAGGATCCAGAAAAAGGTGACCGACGTGCTTGAAGGAATGACCCTTCAAGACATGGTGGGTACGCCGGCAGGAGAGATCAGATGAGCTTGAAGTTCCCCATTTACATGGACTACCAGGCGACGACGCCCATGGACCCCCGGGTCCTCGAGGAGATGGAGCCCTATTTCGGCGACAAGTTCGGCAACGCTGCGAGCCGCAACCACAGCTTCGGTTGGGAGGCGGAGAAGGCCGTGGACGACGCCAGAGAGAAACTCGCCGGCGTTATCGGTGCCGACCCGCGCGAGATCATCTTCACGAGCGGGGCCACGGAATCGGACAACATGGCGCTCAAGGGCGTCGCCGAGATGTACAAGAAAAAGGGCAACCACATCGTCACCTCGGCGATCGAGCACAAGGCCATCATCGACTCCGCCAAGCGCCTGGAGACGTGGGGCTTCGACGTCACCTACATCGAGCCCCCCGAGGACGGCATCACGACGGCGGAGATGGTCGAGAACGCCCTGCGCGACGACACCATCCTGGTCTCCATCATGGCGGCGAACAACGAGGTCGGCGTGCTGAACCCCATCGCCGAGATCGGCGCGCTGTGCCGGGGCCGCGGCATCCTCTTCCACACGGACGCCACGCAGGGCTACGGCAAGATTCCCATCGACGTGGACGAGATGAACATCGACCTGCTTTCGGCCTCCGCCCACAAGGTCTACGGACCCAAGGGCGTGGGGATCATTTACGTGCGCAGGCGCAGGCCGCGCGTGAGGCTGTCGGCCATCATCGACGGCGGCGGCCACGAGCGCGGAATGCGCTCCGGCACGCTGAATGTCTCGGGCATCGTCGGCTTCGGCAAGGCGGCCGAGTTGTGCATGGAGGAGATGGAAGAAGAGAACATCCGCCTGACGAACCTGCGCGACAAGTTCAAGGCCACCATGTTCGAGAGCCTGGAAGAAGTATACGTGAACGGCCATGAGACCGAGCGCCTCTCGGGCAACCTGAACCTGAGCTTCCCCTACGTGGAGGGCGAATCGCTCATCATGGGGCTGAGCGACGTGGCCGTGTCCTCCGGTTCGGCCTGCACCTCGGCGAGCCTGGAACCAAGCTACGTGCTCAAGTCCATGGGCCGGGGCGACGAGCTGGCGCATTCGTCGATTCGCTACGGCTTCGGGCGTTTCACTACCGAGGAGGAGATAGACTACGTGGCCGAGAAGACGACGGACATCGTGAACCGGCTTCGCGAGATGAGCCCGCTTTATGAGATGGTGAAAGAGGGCGTGGACCTCTCCAAGGTGGAATGGCAGTCGCATTAAAGGAGCATTGAGCTTATTTTGATATAGAGCCTGCGGCTCACGGAAATCCGGAATCGCAGCAACTGGAAAGAGGAGAACGGGAAAATGGCTTACAGCGACAAGGTGGTCGATCACTACAACAACCCGCGCAACGTCGGCTCGCTCGACAAGAACGATCAGACGGTGGGCACAGGCATCGTTGGCGCGCCCGAATGCGGCGACGTGATGAAGCTGCAGATCAAGGTGGACGAGGGCGGCCTCATCGAGGATGCGAAGTTCAAGACCTTCGGTTGCGGAAGCGCCATCGCCTCGAGTTCCCTGGCCACGGAGTGGCTCAAGGGCAAGACGGTGGACGAGGCTGAGGAGATCAAGAACACGCAGATCGTCGAGGAGTTGAACCTCCCGCCGGTGAAGATCCACTGTTCCGTGCTGGCCGAAGACGCCATCAAGACCGCGCTGAACGATTTTCGCGAGAAAAACGGGATGCCGGTGGTCGAGCGCAAGGGCCACCACTAGAAGCGGGTGATTCGCATGTAAGGGGCAGGATATGGAGACTGCTGCGAAAAGATTGAGCATCGAGATTACCGACAAGGCGGTGGAGCACGTGAACCGCTTTATGGAGAAAGAAGGGGCGCAGGGCCACGTTCTCCGCGTCGGCGTGAAGGGAGGAGGCTGCTCCGGGCTTTCCTACGTCCTTCAGTTCGAGGGCGATGAACGCATCAACCCGCTGGTGGACGAGGTGTTCGAAAAAGACGGCGTCCGCGTGGTCGTGGACAAGAAGAGCCTCTTTTTCCTGGCGGGCACTACGCTGGATTTCGAAGACGGGCTGATGGGCAAGGGGTTTGTGTTCAAGAACCCCAACGCACGCCAGTCCTGTGGTTGCGGGGAAAGTTTTTCCGCGTAACGCAACCGGGATGAAACGCGCCGCGCCCATGCCGTATGGGATAGCGACGCGTTTTTCTTTTGAGTTCAAACCGCCCGGCGGTTCATGCGGGCCTGGAATCGCGAGATGATCGAAGCGACGAAAGAAAAGCCTTTTTCCGTATTCAACGAAGACGGCGAAATAGAAGCCATCCCCGCCGAGGTCGATCATTTCGCCCTGCTGGGGGTTCAGCGAAAGTTCAAGGTCGACGCCGAGGTGCTCGAGTCCAGGTTCTACGAACTGAACCGCAAGCTCCACCCCGATTTTTTCATGGATGCGCCCGTCGCGGTGCGAATCCGGAGTCTGGATGCCACGGCCCGCATCAACGAGGCGTACCAGACCCTCAAGGATCCGATTGCGCGCGTCGTCTATCTCGTGCAGCTCGAAAGCGGAAAGCTCGAGGAGAACGAGCGGACGCCTCCGCCCGAGTTGTTCGAGGAGATATTCGAGGCCCAGGAGGCGGCGGAGGAGTTTCAGTGCTGCGCGGACGAGGAAGAAGCCGAGAATTTGCGCGAGCGCCTGAACGCGGCCATGGGCTGTTTTTCCGCGCTTAAGGACGGCCAGCGCACGGCGCTCGACAGGCTGGGCGCTGCATGGGACGAAGCGGTTGAAAAAAACGAGCCCGCGCCGCCCGAAGTCGTCAGGAAAATGCGCTCCATCCTCGGGCAGAGAAACTACATCGAGAACACCCTCACGAGCCTCAGGCGCGCTCTGGAGGAGAGTGAATGAGCGAGATTGTCGGAATCGACCTGGGCACGACGAACAGCCTGGTCGCTTCCGTATCGGGAGGAGAACCGGCGATACTCGCGCCCGAGGGAGAGCGCGGCATCGTGCCCTCCGTGGTGAGCTTTCACTCCGACCGCGTTTTCACCGGCGACGAGGCGCACGATGAGCGCGTCTCCAACAGCCGGAATACGATTTTTTCCATCAAGCGGTTCATGGGCAGGGGCTATGAGGACGTGAAAGACGAGATGCGCCACCTGCCCTTCGACGCGGACCCCGATGAACGGGAAGTCGTCCATGTGCTGGCGCAGGGGCGATCCTACAGCGCGCCTGAGGTCAGCGCCCTGGTGCTGAGGCGCCTGAAATCCCGAGCGGAGAAAACGCTCGGCCGGCCCGTTCTTCGGGCGGTGGTCACGGTACCCGCGTATTTCAACGACGCGCAGCGCCAGGCGACGAAAGACGCAGGAAAGCTCGCGGGCCTCGAAGTGCTCCGCATCATCAACGAGCCCACGGCGGCTTCTCTCGCCTACGGTCTTCACGAGCGAAACCGGGGCGTCGTCGCGGTCTACGACCTGGGCGGCGGCACGTTCGACATATCGCTCTTAAGGATCAAGGACGGCGTGTTCGAGGTGCTCGCCACGGGCGGGGATACCCGCCTGGGCGGAGATGATTTCGATCAGGCGATCTCCCGCCGCATTCAGGAGGAAATCCTTGAACAGCACGGCGTGGATTTGAGCGAGACGCCCGAGGCGCTGGCCGAACTGGCGCTGTTGGCCGAACACGTCAAGAAGACGCTCTCGGAAAGCGATTCCACGGAATACGTTCTCGAAAACCCCGGCGGCGTCCCGCTCTCTCATAAGGGGAGCCTCACGCGGGAAGAGATGGAGGAGCTCCTCTGGCCTATCGCCCAGCGTACGCTGGCGCCTTGTAAGCGCGTGCTCCAAGACGCGGGCCTCACGCCGCAGGAGGTGGATGAGGTCGTTCTGGTGGGCGGGTCCACCCGCATGCCCCTCATCCGCCGCATGGTGGAGGAGTTGTTCCAGAAAAAACCGCATGCGGACCTGGACCCGGACGAGGTGGTGGCCCTGGGCGCGGCGGTGCAGGCGGACATCCTCGCGGGCGGCAGAAAAGACATGCTCCTTCTCGACGTAACGCCGCTTTCTTTGGGCATCGAGACGATGGGCGGCGTGATGGGATGGATCATTCCGCGCAACACCACCATCCCCACGAGCGCCAGGGAGACCTACACCACCTTCAAGGACAACCAGACAGGCGTGGACATCCACGTGCTCCAGGGCGAGCGCGAACTGGTGAAGGACAACCGCTCGCTCGCGCGTTTCCGCCTCGCGGTCGACCCGGCGCCCGCCGGCCTCGCCCGGGTGGAGGTCACGTTTCTGCTCGACGCCAACGGCATCCTGAACGTGACGGCCCGGGATCTCAGAAGCGGCAAGGCCGCCTCGGTGGAGGTGCAGCCATCTTATGGGCTGACGGACGAGCAGGTCGAACGCATGCTCATCGAATCTTTCGAACACGCCGAGCAGGACATCCGCTCCCGCCAGGTTCTCGACGCCAGAACCGAGGCGGAGACGATCCTCATGGCGGCGGCCCGCGCATTGAACGATTATGGAGAGGACGCCGTCTCTTCCGAGGAGCGCGCGAAGATTCAAGAAGCCGTGAGCGCGCTCGAGATGGCTTGCCGGGGCGAGGACGCGGGCTCGATTCGCGACATGGTCGACGCCCTCAACGAAGTGACGATGCCGCTCGCGGAGCGGATGATGGATAGCGTTTTGAAATCTACCTTGGAGAACAAGAGGGTGAGCGAAGCCCTCAAAGACTAAAACCGCGGGGCGACTCGAGCGGGGTGCAGGGGAAGAAAATGGCGAAACTATATTTCACGGAAGAGAAACAGACGATAGAGATCCACGTGGGCGAGAACATTCTCGAAGTGGCGCTTGAAAACGGCTTCGACCTGGATCATGCCTGCGGCGGCGTGTGCGCCTGCTCGACATGCCACGTGAAGATCCGCACCGGTGCGGATTGCTTCAACGAATCCACCGAGGATGAGGAAGACCAGCTCGACGACGCGCGCGACGTGGACCTCGACAGCCGGCTGGCCTGCCAGGCGACGCTGGAGACCGACACGGACGAGGTCATCGAGATCGAGGTGCCGTTCTGGAACGTGAATCTCGTGCAGGAAGGCCCGGACGCGGCCCGGGAGCAACACGCCCATTAGAAAATTCGCTTCAGGAGAAAGACTGGTGGACACGTTCGGTTGGGAAGATGCCGAGGACATCGGCATCGCGCTGTATGAGAAGTTTCCGAAGATTGACCCGCTCTCCGTCCGTTTCACGGATCTGCACGAGTGGGTGTGCGGGCTCGAGGAGTTCGACGACGAGCCGATGTCCTCGACGGAGGGCAAGCTCGAGGCCATCCAGATGGCGTGGCTCGAAGAATACAAGGATGCGCAGGAAGCGTAAGCATATCTCCCGTTTATCGAACGACGGTGTGATCTTCCGGCTAGCGCCATGAAGCGGTTCGAACCTGTAGAGGTTGATTCGAGGCGATTGACGTGAGCGAAGAACGACGCGCGGACGGAAAAATACTGCTCTCCCGCAAGGACGCGGTGGCGACGATCACCTTCAACGCGCCCGAGCGGCTGAACGCCATCGAGTATGAGATGTGGGTGGAAATCGGCAGCCTCATGCCAGAACTCGACGCGGACGATTCGGTGCGCGCCGTCGTTTTCCGGGGCAAGGGCGAGCGCGCCTTCTCGGCCGGGGCGGACATCTCGCGCTTCAAACAAGAGCGCTACAGTTCCGCGCAAGCCCAGCATTTCTCGGAAACGGGGTTCCTGCGCGGCCTGGACGCCGTGGACGCCTTCTCGAAACCCGTCATCTGCCTCATTCGCGGCGCCTGCGTGGGCGGGGGCGTGGAGCTCGCCGCCGCCACGGACCTGCGGGTCGCGGGCGAGAGTTCCCGCTTCGGGATTCCGGTGGCCAAACTCGGCCTCGTGGCGGGCTATTCCGAACTCAGGCGTTTTGTATACTCCATCGGCCCCGCGCGCACGCTGGACATGCTGCTGACAGCCAAGCTCTTCACGGCGCAGGAGATGCTCGACGCGGGCTTTCTGGCGCGCGTCGTGCCGGACGAGGAGGTGGAGGCCGCGGCGTATGAAATGGCGGAGCGCATCGTTTCACTGGCGCCTCTCGTTCACAAGTGGCACAAGAGCTTTGTGAAGAAGGTGCTGCTGGACCCGAGCCTCTCTTCTCTCACCGAAGAGGAGAAAGCGCGCGAGGTTGCCTGTTTCGATACCGAAGATTTCCGTGAGGGCGTGGAAGCGTTTCTGAACAAGCGTGCGCCTGAATTCCGGGGAAAATAAACGGATGAACCGAAAGACGGGAGGCCCGCTCGAGGGCGTTCGCGTGCTGGAGGTCTGTCAGGTGATGGCAGGCCCGTTCTGCGGGTGCCTGCTGGCGGATATGGGCGCGGACGTCATCAAGATCGAAAACCCCGACGGCGGCGACAGCGCGCGCCATCTGGGCCGCTATTTCGACGGCGGCGAGGCGCACGGCTTCATGAACCTGAACCGCAACAAGCGCAGCCTGGCGGTGAACATGAAGACGCCCGAAGGCGTCGCGCTCATGAAAGAACTTGCCCGAAAAGTCGACGTGTTCGTCGAGAACATACGGCCCGGTATCATGACGAGAATCGGTCTTGGCTATGAGGATTTGAAAGAACTGAATCCGGGACTCGTTTACGCTTCCATTTCGGGCTATGGCGACTCGGGCCCTTTTGCGGGCAAGGGCGGGTTCGACCTGGTCTCGCAGGGCCTCTCGAGCCTGATGAGCTTCACGGGCGAGCCGGGCGGCGCGCCCGCGAAAATCCCCGTGCCGATATGCGATCTGAACGCCGGCATGTACACGGCGCTCTCCATCCTCTCCGCCTACATCCACAAACAGCGCACGGGCGAGGGCCAGCGCATCGACATGGCGCTGACCGACGCAGGCCTCGGCTACACCTTCTGGCAGGCGTCGCAGTTCTTTCCTTCCGGTGAGCCGCCGGAACCGCTCGGCTCAGCCCACGAGATGACGGCGCCCTACCAGGCCTTTCAGTGCAAAGACGGCTATCTGGCCCTGGGCGCCGCCAACCAGAGGAACTGGGAGCTTTTCTGCGCGACGATAGGACGCGAAGACCTCCTGGAGCGTCCGGAATACGCCACCGACGGCTTGAGGCGCGAGAACTATCTCGCACTCGCAGGCGAACTCGAAGCGGTGTTCATCGAAAAGACGCGCGACGAATGGGTGGCGATTCTCGATTCGGGCGGAATCCCCTGCGGGCCGATTCTGAACATGGCGGAAACCTTTGCGCATCCCCAGATTCAGGCGCGGGAGATGAGCGTCGAGATGGAACACCCCGCGGCAGGCCGGATCCGGGTGTTGGGCTTCCCGCCCAAGCTGTCTGCGACGCGCGTCGGCGTTCGGACGCCCGCGCCCTTGCTGGGAGAGCACACAGACGAGGTGCTGCGCGAGTTCGGAACGAGCGAGGATGAAATAGCAAACCTGCGGGCTGCGGGCGTCGTGGCCTGAGCGCATGGCCAAACCGCCGCCGCCCCTCTCCCCCGGCGTCTATCTCGTCGCCACCCCGATTGGAAATCTCGAAGACATCACCGAACGCGCTTTAAGGGTCTTGCGCGAGTGCGACCTCATCGCGTGCGAGGACACGCGTCACACGGGCAGGCTGCTCTCACGCCTCGGCATCAAGAAACCGCTCCTGAGCTATCATGAGCACAACGAGGCGAAGCGAGCGGGCGAGTTGGCCGGGCGCGCGCTTGGGGGCGAGCGCGTCGCCGTGGTGTCCGATGCCGGCACGCCGGGCGTCTCCGATCCCGCCTACCGGGTGGTGCGCGCCGCGATAGAAGCGGGCGTCCAGGTTGTTCCCGTACCCGGGCCGTCTTCGGTTCTCGCCGCGCTCACCGCCTCGGGGCTTCCCACGGACAGCTTCGTATTCGAGGGCTTCCTTCCCCCGAAGGGCCGGAAGAGACTCCAGAAGATTGAAGCGCTGATCGATGAGGAGCGCACGGTCGTCCTGTTCGAATCCCCCCACAGAACGCCGAGGCTCGTGAACGAGATCGCTGACATCGCTCCCGCGCGGCCCCTGGCCCTTGCGCGCGAAATCACGAAACTGCACGAGGAGATACTGCGAGGTGAGGCGCAAGGATTGGCCGATACGCTCAAGGACAAAAGAATCAAGGGCGAGTGCGTCCTCCTCATCGGGCCGAAGCGGATGGAGAAGACGGACGATTGAGGGTGGAAGGCAAGCCTGGGTCATTTGTTGTATGATCTCTCTTTCCTCATTTGCCCGCCATATTTTCAGGAGATCACGCCATGACGCGCCCACCTTTTACCAGGATTGCAGCGCTCACCCTCACAATCTTTTTCGCTTTCATTTCCACCGCTTCCGCCGCGCCCAGGAGCGGCTCGAAGGCGGTCGAGGAGAACGTCGTAGCGCATGTCGGAGATATGCCCATTACGCTGGATGCTTTTCACGCCTTCATCCAGCAGTTGCCCGCCAACATGCAGGCGCAGGCGGATGCGAACAAGGCGGCGTTCCTGGAAGCGCTGATCCAGCGCAGGCTCATGCTCCGGCATGCGGATGAGAGCAATTTTCTGGGCACCGAGCGGGTGAAGATGCAGATTGATCGCGCGCGGCGCGAGATATTGATCGGCGAGGCGCTCCGCAGAATCGAGGAGGGCGCGCGGCCCAAGGCGTCCGATATTCGCGCGGAGTATGAGCGCAACAAGGCGAAATACACCGAGGGGGGCAAGGTCACCGCAGCGCACATCATGGTTTCCTCCGAGAAAGAGGCGAAGGATCTGCTGGCGAAAATCGTGAAGGGAGAGGATTTCGCCGAGCTGGCGAAGAAGTATTCCCTGGCGCCCGAGCGCGCGCTCGGCGGGAGCCTGGGCGAGATGAGCCGGGGCCACAGTAAGAGGACGGGTCTTCCCGAGATAATCGAGCAGACGGCGTTTTCGCTCGATCCGGGTGCGCACAGCGGCGTGGTGCAGAGCATCTACGGCTGGCACGTCGTGAAAACCTCCAGGAAGGAGGGAGCCAGGCAACTCGACTTCTCGGAAGTGGCGCAGAAAATCACCAAGGAGATGGGCGAGCGCAACAGGCAGGAAGCGATGCGACAGAAGTTTATCGAACTCACCGAACGCTACGAGGTGAAGCGGTATCTCGAAAACCTGAAATAACGGCCCCGCGCGTATGATGGCGGGGCCGTTATCAGGAATGTTCCACAGGCAGAGCGCTAGAAACTGTAACTGAGCGAAAGAACGGCCTTGGTTCCTTTGGATGCGATGAGGTTCACGCCCCCGAGGCTCACGCTCGCATCTTCATAGTTAAGACCGAAATTCGCGGACAGTCCCCGCGCCAGGTCGTATTGAACGCCCAGGGCGGCGGAGGTTTTCTCCACGTCTTCGATCCGGCCGTAGTGACCTTCGACCGATAAGCTCAGGACGCCGATTTTGATGCGAACCCCCGATGAGACGTACCATTGTTCGAGCTCCAGGCCGGGTGATGAGAGAGTTTCGTAGCCTGCGCCGAGATCGAACAAGGCGCTCCCGTAGATAAGTTCGCCCACGCCGCTGACGGCTTTTGTGTCGAACCGCCTCGATCCGTCAGCGGAAGTGAAAGCACCCTGGGTGTATCGCGCAGTCAGGCGATAGTCCTTCTCGGCAATGGGACGCTGATACATCGCCCCGACGTCGAAATCCCCCTCCTCGTCCACCACCGCGCTCAGGACCCAGGGACCCATGCGAACCAGATAGCCGCCGCCCCAGTCAGCAAGCGACCCGAATACATCGTCGAATGACAGAGAGGATGCTCCCGCTCCCCCGGAGCGCTGTGTCTGGCCGCGAACGACTTCCGAAACATTGCCGCTCACTACCGTGCCCCAGGCGCCTCCGACCGAGAGCAAGACGTCATCCTCGTATTCTTCATCCACCCTGGAGGCGAAGCCAGCGTCGGGGCTTTCCTGCGGATCGGTGGCGTATCGGCCCGTATAGCTCAGGCGGACCCGCCAGCGGTTGGGCAACTGCGTTTGTGCGCCCGCCTGGAAGCGGCCGTTAAAGCTCTCGTCCGTGTCGTCGCTTTCGCGGCGATACGTCCACCCGCCTTCCGCCATGCCTCTCACGAGGAGCGTGACGTCACCAATCTCGGTGGCGAGAGGGGCTTCGAACAGCGACATGTCGTCGTAGTTGAGAAAGACCTCCTGCGCCCCGGTGGGCATGATGGTCCCGATAACGCAGAAGAAAAAAACCGCCGTCCCAAAAAGGCGAAACACGGGTATTGTTTTGTGGCTCTTCATGTTCTCAAGCCTTTTTCGGGAATGTGGAGTGAAAGGCCTGGCGCGCGATGGCCTGTCCCGCCTTCATTCCCGCGGTGTGGTCGATCTCCCAGTGAACGCCGCCGTAGATGCGGCTCATGCCGTTTTCTTCCGCCATGTGGGCGAGGCTCCGCCAGTGTCTGGTGACGCCCCTCAGTTGCGGCCACAGGACTTCGTCGGGAGAGCGGCCCGAGAACGAAACGTCGTCACGGCCATAAACCAGCGCGATCAACTCTGCGGCGGCGGCGCCGAACGTGGAGTGCCCCGAAGTGTAGGAGGGAAATTCCGGGGTCGGGATGTAGCTGCGCCAGTCGGGTTGCCGAGCCACCCTCGAATCCGGGTTGCCGAACCTGGGGGCGCGCATGCGAATCGCGGTTTCCGGGCGGAGGATGTCGTGGTGGTATTTGCTGTCCCACGCGCAAATGGAGGCGTCGCACTGCGTCATGCCGACCAGGGCGATGGCGCGCGCGAGTTCGATGAAGCTGAGGTCGCGATCCTGGAGGATCTGCATGGCGATGTAGATCATGTGTCCCGGCTGCGTTATGCCCCAGGGGCCGTCCTCCCAGAAAAGCGCGATTTGCTCCTGATCGGCGGTCCGGATGGTGCTGTCCATCCCTCCGATGCGGCGGATGCGGTCGAATTCCCCTGCAAACTCGGGACTCTTTGGATCGTAGAAGTCAGACGCCCGAAACTGCGAGCCGCTCTTCATCGTCCATGGCTTGATTCGTCCATGTCCCGGATATAGGCCGCGATCGAACGAGGCGAACGCAGGTCCGGGCTTGGCGCCATAGAAAGGGCCGGTCGGGCGCCATCTTAACGAGTCCGTTCGCCGCTCGTACCGGCCCAGATAATAGTTGGCCTCACTGGGTTCGGCGCCGTCGTTCGTCCGCATCTTGAGGACTTTGTCGGCGGCGGCTCGGCCCCACCTGACGCCCAGGGATTTCGCCTCGCTCCCGGGAAAGCGATCCAGAAACGCCATGCGCTCGAAGAGGAAGGGCTGCTGGAACGCTTCCGCAGCCGCGTAGGCGAAGGCGACGCCGTAGGCGACTTCGGGGTCCGCGCCACGCGGGCCGGGGCCGATTCCGAAGGGTTCTTCATAAGCCTGAAGAATCCCGTTCGCAGCGAGAAAGCCTGCGGCCAGGGGCAGGCTGCAGCAGTACGCCGCCAGAGGAGCGGTGGCCCTTTGGTCGCGAACCTGTTGCAAGGCCGTATCTACCCAATGGAAAATAGTGTTCCGGTTCCGTGGCTTGAT
Organism: bacterium; assembly: GCA_022828125.1. Classification (GTDB taxonomy): domain Bacteria; phylum UBA8248; class UBA8248; order UBA8248; family UBA8248; genus Bin107. The sequence continues at coordinate 38,211 of JAJEJD010000022.1, forward strand.
GATCTGGCTCGTATAGGAAGTTTTTTGGTCGTAAGGGCCGGCGCACCCCGTCATGAGGAGCGCGGAGGCTGCTGCTGCGTTCTTCAGAAACTGCCTTCTCGTGTGGGTCATTGATCGAGTCCTCTGTATGAAATCAATGAATAACTTTCCGGACCCGTTCGCCACGCCCCACAGCCGGAAGACGCACCTGGAACGTAAGCGCACAGTTCGCCATCCTCGCGCGCAATAACGGACTGGCCGAAAAACGCGATGGCGGCGCTTTGTTCTTGGGTTGACTTCTTCGTTTTGGGGAAGGACGAACAGGGCGGGACTTACCTTCCGTTCTTACCTGGAATTTTTCTTACCGTATTTCACCAACCCTTTCTTGCTACCCCTTGGACGAAAATCGAGAGCGAGGAAAGACGGTTGGGGGGACATGCGAACAGGAAAATGATGCCGGACTTGCGCAGCGCATCTCCAATGAATCGTCCCCTCGCTGACGACATGGTGAATGCCTGTTATGCCATTCTCTAAATTGAGCCGGGAGGATAAATCGCATGATCCGACCAATACGTCAACCCTCAGGCGGAGCCGAGCCAGCGGTTTTCGTTCATTTTGTTGGCAGTCCCTGGAAATTATCGAAAGATGTTGCGCGGATGAGAAATCTTGCCGCCTACCTCGGCTCCAGGCCGTGTTTTTTCATGTAGGCCTGTAGCCAGAGCGCGAGGGCCAACGAGATGAACATGGAGAAGATGATCGTCAGGAAGGGAATGAGGTAGCTTTTCGTGTAATCGAACATGAAGCCCGCGAAGGGCGCGCCGACGACGCCTCCCAGGCCGTAGCAGATCTCCATGAATCCGATGATGACGCCGTATGTGCGGCCCCCGAAACAATCCCCCGCCAGGGCAGAATAGCAAGCGCTCATGGCGCCGATTCCGATCCCGTACACCAGCGCGAAGGCGTAGCCCGGCAGGATGCCCCCGCCGAAGTAGGGGATGAGGAGCAGGAGCGTGAGGCCCGCCGCCACCACCACGGCGGCGAGCGCCACCCCGCGCCCGCGCCCGATGATGTCGCCCACCCATCCGCCGCCGATGCTGCCGAACGTCCGGATGAAGCCGACGGAGCCGAAGATGAGGGCCGCAAGGGCGGTGCCGTATCCCACGTCGACGAGATAGAGCTGTAACTGGCTCATGATGGTGTTGTTGTTGAGCCCGATGGCGAAGACCATCAGGATGAGGCACCAGAAGCGGATGTCGCGCCTCACGACCGAGAAGACCTCCCACACGCCCTTGCCCTCGCCGCCGTGGCCGACGCCGGCTCTCGCCAGTTCCTCGGGGCTGCGCGGCGGGCCGCCGTCCGGGCCCTGCCCGACGTCTTCGGGCACGTCGCGCAGCAGGAGAAAGCTCGCGGGAGCGACGACGCACAGGATGATCAGGCCGAAAATCACGTACGTGTAGCGCCAGCCTACAGACGCGATGAGCCGCTCGATCAGGGGCGCCAGGACGAGGATGCCGATTCCGATGCCCGATAGCGCGATACCCGTGGCGCGGCCTCTTTTCTTCACGAACCAGCGGGGCATGATGGCGCTGTGTGTGGAAAAGCCGCTCAGCGAGAGGCCGTAGCCGGCGAAAAGCCCGAACAGGATGTAGAGATGCCAGAGCGAGGAGACGAAGTAGCACGAGATGAACGTGAGGCCCAGTATCACCGAACCCCACGGCATGATGGCGCGCGGGCCTTTTTTCTCCAGAAGGGAACCCGCAAACGGCGCGCCTAAGGCGTAGGTGGCCATCGAGAGCGAGAACGCCCCGCTCAGAAGTCCCCGGCTCCAGCCGAATTCCTCGAGCAGGGGAACCTGGAAGATACCGAAGGAAAACCGCGTGACGACGTGGAAGCCCAGCGTGGCGAAAGAGAGCCAGACGATGAGCCAGCCGTAGTAGAATTTCGGTTTTTTGGCGGGGCCGCTTTGCGGGAACGTAGTCATTCGCTTCCTTGTTCAGGTGAGCCACGGAATTTCAGGGGAGTATACACACAGCCCCCGCTTCGGGAGAAGCGAAAACTCAATTATCCCAAAAACAGGTCGCCGTCTGAAGGTGGATGTCCACCGTGTCCTCGGGGTTCAGGGCGTATCCCCCTCCCAGGGTGCCCGCGACGGGAATCCCGCGCGCCCGGCACTCCTCCAGGACGTACGCATCGCGCTGCCTCAACCCCTCTTTCGAGAGCTTGAGCGTCCCGAGCTGATCCCCCGAATACGGGTCCGCCCCCGCCTGGTACATCACCAGGTCGGGCCTGTGCTCATCGAGTATCTTCGGGATGTGTTTTTCCAGATGCGGGAGGTATTCATCTTCCGTCGCGAGGTCGTAGAGGCCGATGTCCAAATCGCTTCTTTTCTTTTGCGGGTAGATGTTCTCCTGGTGGATGGAGAAGGTGAACACCGCCTCCTCGCGGCGGAAGATGACGGCGGTGCCGTTTCCCTGGTGCAGGTCGCAGTCGATGACGGCCGCTCTTTGGATGGCTTCCTCCTTCATCAAGACCCGCACGGCGACCGCCAAATCGTTGATATAGCAAAAACCTTCCGCCTGATCGGCGAAGGCGTGGTGGAAGCCCCCGGTGAGGTTGATGGCGCGGCCCCTTGCGAGTGCCTCGCGCGCGGCGAGGATCGTGCCGCCCGTCGCGAGAAAGCTCGCGTCCACGATCTGCCTGCTGATGGGGAGCTCGCTCGGCGCCGTGCGCGCGGTGTGCACGCCCGAGCGCAGGTCCGCCAGATACTCCTGCGTATGGACAAGGGCCAGTTCTTCTTCCGTCGCGGTGGAGGGCGCCAGAAAGACGCTATCGGGCAGTCCGGCCTCCCTCAGTCTGGCGTGGGTTTTCTGGTATTTCTCGGCTTGCAGGACGTGCTGGCCGATGTAGGCGTAGTAACCTTCGTGAAAGATGAAAACGCAGTGCTCGGGCGGCGCTCTCATCGCGGGCTAGATGACGCCCTTGTCTCTTAAGCCGGCGATGGCCGAGGCGTCGTAGCCGATTCCTTCGAGCACCTCGTCGGTGTGCTTGCCCATCGGAGGTCCCGCCCAGCGGATGGTGCCCGGCGAGCCGTTCAGCCTCGGGATCACGTTTTGCATCTTGATGGGGCCGAGTTCCTCATCCTCTACGGTGGTGATGGTCTCGCGCGCCTGCACTTGGGGGTCGGCCATGAACTGGGCCACGTCGTAGATGGGCCCCAGGGCGCATTCGTGTTTTTCGAAATGGGCTATCGTCTCATCGAGCGTGTGCTCCCCTATCCAGAGCTGGATGGCGTCGTCGAGTTCGGCCATGTTCGCCACCCGGCCCGCCTGGGTGACCATTCTCGGGTCGTCGCCCAAGTCCTCGCGCCCCACGGCGCGCATGACGCGCTTGAAGATGTTCTCCGCACTTGCGGATATCACGACGTAGCGCCCGTCCCTGCAGCGGTAGGCGTTCCTCGGCGCGGCGAAGGGAATCGCGTTTCCGGTGCGCATCTGGACGTAGCCGAGCTGGTCGTATTCGAGGGGCTGGGGGCCGAGCACCATGGTGATGGGCTCGTATATGGCGATATCGATCTCCTGGCCCGGCGCGTCGTGGACGTCGCGGTGGTAGAGCGCCATCATCACGGCGTAGGTGCCGCAAAGCGCGCTGATGCCGTCGGCCAGGGCGAAGGGCGGCAGCGTGGGCGGCCCGTCCGGGAAGCCCGTGATGTGCGCGAAGCCGCTCATGGCTTCCGCCACCGTGCCGAAGCCGGGCCTTTGCGCGTAGGGGCCCTTTTGCCCGAAGCCGCTCGTCCGCGCGAGGATGAGCTTGGGGTTCAAGGCGTGGAGGTTCTCCCAGGAGAAGCCCCACCGCTCCATCGTGCCGGGGCGGAAGTTCTCCACCAGGACGTCCGCGCTCTCGCACAGCTTGCGGAGGATCTCCTGCCCCTCGGGCGAGGAGATGTTGCAGGTGATGGACTTCTTGTTCCGGCTCGCGAGCTTCCACCACAGCGAGACACCGTCTTTCTGGGAAGCGAAGTTTCTCAGGGAATCGCCGCGCGGGTGCTCGATCTTGATCACATCGGCTCCGAAATCCGCCATGTAGGTGGCTATCCAGGGGCCGGCGAACAGGGTGCCGATGTCGATGACACGAACGCCCTCGAGCGGCATTTTTTTGTGTTCGTTCATGGAATCGGCGCTTCCTCGGGTTCAGGGGCCGACGCCTCGCGGCCCGGGATAAGTTCAAGGAATTACGTTTCGCGGGACGCCCCGATGGTAGCAAAGCGCGGATGCCCCGGCAACGATTTGCGGAGTTCCCACCGCCCCGGCCCCCACTTCCTGCGAGCCGGGGACCTCGCCCGCCGAGGGGGTTGATTCAATCCCCCTCCCATATTCTGAATCGCCCTCATCCTGACCGGCGCGAACTTTTCCCTCCCCCTTCACCCTGAGTAGCGGCGAAGCCGCGTATCGAAGGGCGCATATCATAGAGGACGGGGAGGGACATCCTTCGATACGGTGCATTCGCGCCTACTCAGGATGAGGAGAGCAGGCCTGCGCGTAATGGGGCTGTTGAAAAAGCCCTCGTCGGGGGACATTGCCTTTAGCGGGAAGGCCGCTTTCGCGCGAACCCCCGACTTCCTCTTTGAAAGCAACCCCCCTACCCCCCCTTGTCAGGGGGGGTATAAAAAGGCGATGCGCCCCCGCCGAGCTGAGGAGGTTTTGCTTTTTCTTGCCCCCCTGACAAGGGGGGGTAGGGGGGGTTGCTTTTATGGGATTTCCCTTTCAAGGGGGTTGCCATTGCCCTCTCAGGGGGTTTTTCAACAACCCCGCAATGGACTTGGACTCCCGATATTGGGATAATCAGAGCAGTAGAGATGCCCGTCTTTCGGGCCTGGCCGCATTCGGAGGTATCGCATGAAGTCTTTTCTCATCGCCGTGTTGTTCGCGCTGTTGTTTCTGGCCCCCGCGCATCTGGGCGCCCCGTCTCGCACGGGCGAGGGTGTAAGTCTTGTGATTCAAGAAGCCGAGGCGAGACGCTTCGGCGGTTTCCGCTCCTTCGGCTTTCGCGGCTCGCGCGGGTTCGGCAGCTTCGGGCGCAGGGGCTTCTCGAGGCGCTCGTTCGGCGCGCGCCCCCGGGCGCGCAGTTTCTCGCGAAGGCCGCTCCAGAGGTCCTCGTTCCTGGGGGGCGGCCTGGGCTCGGGCTTGTTCGCGGGCATCGGCGGGTTCCTGCTCGGCGGAATGCTGGGGCGCATGTTCTTCGGCGGGATGGGCGGCATGGGAATGGGCGGCGGCTTCGGTCTGCTGGAAATTCTCCTCATCGGCGGGATCATCTTCTTCGTCTTCCGGATGATGCGAAACCGCGCCTCCGCCTCCTACCGGGAGCCCCGCTATTCGGGGGACCGCTACGCCGAGGCCGACCCCTACGGCGTGGGGGGATACGAGGAGGAGCCGCATGATAGATACGAGGCCCCCGGCAGGCACGAGAGGTCGGGTGGCGTGTACCGCGGCCCGGACATCGGCGCTGCCGGCGGCGCGACCCGCTCGGCAGGAGGCTCCGGCCCCGGCCCGAGGCGTGATTCGGCGAGCGATGCCGCGCTCAAGAGAATGAGTGAGAACGACGCTTCTTTCTCGGAACAGGCCTTCGTCGGCCTGGCGAAGGAGAACTTCATCCGCTTCCAGAACGCCTGGACGGCGCGTGATCTCTCGCCCGTACGCGACCTGATGGACAAGGAGATTTACGGAGAAGTCCAGCGCGACGTCGAGGGTCTCAAGAGCGAGGGGAAGATCAACAAGCTCGACGACGTGGACGTTCAGAACGCCGAGATTGTCGAGGCCTGGAGCGAGGAGGGCTTCGAATTCATCACTGTGCGCTACGAGGCGAGCCTTTGCGACTACGTGGTGGACGAGCGAAGCGGGGATTTAATCGAGGGCAGCCGCACGCAGCGCGTGAATTTCGCCGAGCACTGGACGTGGGCGCGGCCCGAGGGGCCGAACCAGTGGTTCCTCTCCGCCATCGAGCAGGCGTAAAACCCAGGAGGTCCTACGGAGCAGAGACCTTGTCTGGATCTGAGGCCGGTTCCTCGGTTTCTTCATCGCCGTAGCGTCTGCCGCCTTCCAGATCCTTGAGCGACCACCAGAAATAGATGATGCTACCCAGAATCGCCGTCATGACGAGGGCGAATCCCACCAGAAAATACGTAGGCAATGCGGATCGGTAGGCGACGGGGGGAGCATTTACGCCCGTTGCGGCTCCGGGCGCTTTCGCCTGTATCATGGCCTGTTCGGCCTGGAATGCCGTGTAGCCCCAGTAGATCATCCCGCCCAGGAGCGCGAGGATCAGGACGGTGCACACGGGCCATTTGAGGCCGCCTTTTTTCGCCTCGCTCAATCTCTCACCTCAGGAATCACCTCTTCCGCCAAAAGCGCCATCTGATCCATCTCCTCATCCGCGGGGCCCGCGTGTTTGAAGATGAAATGCCTTGCGCCCGCTTCCTGAAATTCCGCTATCTGCTCCAGGCAGCGCTCGCGCGGCCCATAGAATAAATACTTTTGGGCGATGCCGTCAAAATCCATGTTGTAGCGCCTCGACAGATTCCTGATGCCCTCGCGCAGGGCGTGCTCCGCGTCCTCATGAACGTATATGAACGCATGGTGCGCGGGCGTCCACCCACCCCCTTCGATGTCGAGAGGTTTTTCCGCCTCCTCCGCCCATCGCTTCATGTCTTCGAGGCCCCTGGCGAAGCGCGGTGCCGAGAACATGTAGGAGACATAGCCCTCGCCCATGAGCGCCGCCCTTCTGCGGGCGGCGTCGCTGCGTCCACCCACCCAGATGGGCGGCCCGCCGGGCGTGAGCGGGGCGGGCGTCTGGCGCGCATCCTGAAAACGCCAGAAGCGCCCCTCATGGCTCACCGCCTCGCCGCTCCAGAGTTTCCGCACGATTTCGATGGACTCATCCGTCCGCGCGCCGCGCTCCTTGACGTTCACGCCGCAAAGCTCGAACTCGGTTTTTCCCTCACCGCCTACGCCGACGCCAAAGATGAAACGCCCTCCGCCCGTCAAGTAGTCCACCGTGGCAGCGGTCTTGGCGGCGATGGCGGGGCGTCTCAGCGGCAGGAGATATACGCCCACGCCCAGCGTGATGCGGCTGGTGCGGGCCGCGAAGGCGGCCAGCGTGGTGAGGCTCTCGGTGTAATGTCCATGGAAAGAGATATGATCCCCAATCCACAGGGAGTCATAGCCGAGCGTTTCGGCGGATTCTCCGAACGCATACATCTCCCCGGGCGTGAAGATGCGCTCGGGGTGCATGGTGAAGCTGACGCCGAATTTCGTTTTCATCCCTGGCTTTCCTCGTTCACGATTTCAAGTCCCGGCCCATCGGCCCCGTGGATGATGGTGAGGAAACTAGAGCACGCAACCGCCGGGGTCAACTCGCCCGCCAGGAACGCTGCAGCGTTTGCGGTGCTTTCCAAACCGGCTCATATTCCCGATATGTTTTGACAGCCTCGATGCGCGACCTTAATATCCCCTCGCCGCTGTTCTCATCGATTCGTATCGTTTTCTTGAAAGGGGTTTTTCGTGGTTGAGGTAAGGGCGTTTCGCGCGCTGAGGTATTCGAATATCGCACCCGAAGGGATGGGAGATGTCTCCTCCCCGCCGTATGATGTCTTTACGCCCGAGATCAGGCGTTCGTTTTACGAGCGCCACCCCCTGAACATCGTGCGGCTGATTCAGGGTGAGATACTGGATGGCGAGGACGGGGACGCGGGCCGCGTGGGCCGCGCGGTCGAATATCTCAAAGACTGGCGCGCGAGCGGGGCGATGGCCCTGGACGATACGCCAGCGCTCTATCCCTACCGCCAGCGCTTCGTACTGCCCGACGGGACGCGCCTGGAGCGGAATGCGTTTTTCGCCGTCGTGAAGCTCGAACCCTACGGCGCGGGCGAAATCCACCCCCATGAGCAGACCTTCCCCAAGCCCAAGGGTTACCTGTTCGACCTGTGGGGGAGGAGCGGCGCGCACCTGGGGCCGATTTTCGGCTTCTACGACGAGCCCCGGGAGGCGGCGAACCGCGCCTTGAAGGGCGCGGAGAAGGGCGCGCCCATCGCCGATTTCGAAGACGACGGCGTGCGCCATACCCTGTGGCGGTGCGACGACCCGGCCGTCATCGCGCTCGCGCAGGAATCGCTCAGGGACAGGGAGGTGTTCATCGCCGACGGCCACCACCGCTACGAAACCTCCCTGGATTTGAGAGACGCCGTCCGCGCGGATGGCGCTGTTGAGGGGGGCGAGGCGGACTATACGCTCATGTGCCTCGCCAACGTCGCAGACCCGGGCATGGTGATCCTGCCCACCTACCGACTCCTCAAGAAGGTCTCCGCGACGACCGAAGAAGCCCTCGCAGCACTCGCGCAGAAATACGATGTCCTGGAAGAGCCGGCGCCCGAGGCGGGAGACTGCGGCCGGGTGGCCGAGCGTCTGGCGGCGTTATCCGGAGAAAACGGCGGCGCCAGCGTTTTTTGCCTCTATGACGGCGGCGCGAACGTCCGCTATCTCATCGGGAGGCATGACGGAGATACCTCCTCCGTGGAAGAGGCCGTCGCGGCTCTCGACGTGAGCCGCCTCCACACGGAGGTCGTGGACGGCGCATTCAAGGCCTCTCACGAGGAAGGGGACATCGCCTTCACGCCCGACCCGGAACTGGCGTTCTCCTGCACCCGGAACGGGGAGTGCGCGGCGGCCGTTTTGCTGAACCCCACGCCGCTTGAGTCGGTGTGCGAGATCGCCAAGGCGGGCGGCAAGATGCCGCACAAGTCCACCTATTTTTACCCCAAGATTCGCACCGGCCTCGTCGTTCACGCCTTCGCTCCCCCGGCGGGGGATTCCTCCTGACGCCCGCGCCATGAGAATCCAAAACGCGCGGTTCATCAAAAGCGCCGCCGATCGTGCGGGCTGGCCGAGGGCGGATCTGCCCGAAGTCGCCTTCGCGGGCAGGAGCAACGTCGGCAAATCCTCGCTCATCAACTTCCTGACCAACCGCAAGAGTCTCGCCAAGACGAGTGCGACGCCCGGCAAGACGCAGCTCGTCAATTTCTTCGGCGTCGATGATCGCTTCAACCTCGTGGACTTGCCGGGCTACGGATATGCGAAGGTGCCGCTTGCCGAGAGGGCCCGTTGGCGGCCCATGATCGAGACCTATCTCGAACACCGCGAGACGCTCCAGGGCGTGGTGGTGCTCATCGATTCGCGACGCGGCGCGCGGGAGATGGACTTGCACCTTTTAGAGTGGCTCGCGGCGGTGAACCTGCCGGCCTGTCTGGTGCTCACCAAGGCGGACAAGCTGAAACAAAACGAGCGCAAAGGCGTTCTGGACGCGCTCGTCAAGACCATGGTGGACGGAGGCGGACTGTACGGCCACTGGTCCGGGCCGATTCTCTGCAGCGCGAACACGGGGCTTGGCAAGCGGGAGATTCTCGCCCAGATGGCCGAGTGGCTGAGCGAGCCGCCCCGCGACGTGCCCGCCGCCTGAATTCCAAGGGGAGGTTTCTCGCAGCATGCGCGCATATCTGCTAGAGTGGGCCATCGACCGCCTGAAAGAGCGATCCGACAAAAAAACAGCGCCTTCGCGCAACAAATCTTCTGAGGACGAGCGTGCCGGAAAAGAAAAAAGCGGCCCCGAAAGCCGCGACGAGGAAGAAAGCGGCGAAGCCGAAAGCTGACGTTCGCGGCTGGGCGCCGGGGGTTCCGAAGGAAAAACCGAAGGGCAGAACCTATGACGGCCCCTTGAGCGTGAACGCGAAGCCCAGGCGAGCGGACAGGATTTTCTTCGGCACGGGCGGGGTCCCTCACTCCACCAAGCCGCAGACCCACCCGGCGGCGGTGCGCAGGCTTCATGAGTTGGGTCTCGGCGTCTACGAGATGGAGTTCGTCCACGGCGTGCGCATCAGGGAGGAGACCTGCGAGGAGGTGCGTGCCGCCCAGGCGGAGACGGGCGTTCAGGTCACCGCGCACGGTCCCTACTACGTGAACCTCTATTCGCTGGAAGAAGAAAAAGTGGCGGCGAGCAGAAAGCGCGTGCTCGACACCGCGCGCGCCCTGGCGAAGTGCGGGGGCGACGGCGCTTGTTTTCATCCCGGGTTCTACCAGAAGCGAGACCCGAAGGAGGTCTACGACTTCATCTGCAACCAGATAGGAGAGCTCGCCGACATCCTGGAGGAAGAGGGCTGTCCGGTTCGCCTGGATCCGGAGACGACGGGCAAGGGCACGCAGTTCGGCTCACTCGAGGAAATCGCCGACATGGGCGGCGATCTTAAAAACAAGAACGTCGGCTTCACGATAGACTTCGCGCACATTCACGCGCGCTCGGCGGGGGCGCACAACACGTATGACGAGTTCGGCGCCCAACTGGAGCTTTTGAAGAACAAGATGGGCGACGACGTTCTCAAGACCATGCACATCCACCTCTCGGGCATCGCGTATTCGGACAAGGGCGAGGCGCATCACCTGGAACTCGACGAGTCGGACATGAATTACAAGGACCTCTTCCGCGCGCTCATCGATTTCGGCGCCGAGGGCCGGGTGGTGTGCGAAAGTCCTGCGCTCGAATACGACGCGCTCATCATGCAGCGGGCATACAGAAAGCTGAACGGCGGCTAGTTCGCGCATTACCCCCAAAAACCGGATCGAAGAAGGAAAGACGACATGACGATTGTGGAACAGATTGCGGCGTTCGCTGCGAACACCAGTTTCGATAACCTCTCGGACGAGATGCGCACGCAGCTAAAGACCCTCATGGTCGACACCATCGGCTGCGCCATCGGCTCGCTGGGCGAAGGCCCCGTCCGCTACCTGCGCGAGCAGGCGGATGATTTCGGCGGCGCCCCGCACTGCACGCTCATCGGCGGCGGCAAGAGCGCGCCCGACGCCGCGGCGTTCTACAACACCTCGCTCATCCGCTATCTCGATTTCAACGACGGCTTCATGGGCAAGCTCGCCACCTCGCACCCGAGCGACAACGCGGGCGCCGTGATGGCGGCGGCCGAATACGCGGACGCGAGCGGGGCGGAGTTCATGACGGCCCTTGCTCTGGCGTATGAAGTGCAGTGCCGCCTCTGCGACAGCGCGCCCTATGAGAAAAGGGGCTTCGACCAGCCGATGGCGGGCGCATACGCCGTGGCGGCGGGCGCCTCGCGCGCCCTGGGGCTGGATGCGGAGAAGACAGCCAACGCCATTGCGATCAGCGGCGTGCGCCAGAACCCCCTGCTCATCACGCGCACGGGCGAGCTGTCCCACTGGAAGGGCTTCGCCTATGCGGCGGGCTGCCACACCGGAGTGCACTCGACGTTTCTCGCCATGCGCGGGGTGACGGGGCAGCTCCAGCTGATCGAGGGTCCCCTGGGCGTGTTCGAGTCCGTGACGGGCGAGTTCGAGGTCGACTGGTCGGATACATCCTTGACCAAGATGCTCGAGATCAGCGTGAAGCGCTACAACGCGGGGCTTCACTCCCAGACGGCCATCGAGGGCGTCATCGACATGAAGCGCGAGCACGGCTTCAGCCCGGAGGACATCGAGGACGTCGAGATCGGGATTTATGAGCGCGCCTATTTCATCATGGGCGAGGGCAAGGCGGGCGCGCGCGAGCACGTGCTGAACAAGGAGACGGCGGACCACAGCCTGCCCTACGTGCTCTCGGCCGCCATCATCGACGAGCAGGTCCTGCCCGCACAGTACGAGGAAGCGAGAATCCGCGCAGACGACGTGCAGACGCTTCTCAAGAAAGTGCGCACCACCAATTCCGACGAGATGACGGCCAGGTACCCCGCCCAGTCGCCCGTTCTCATCACCATCACGTTAAAGGACGGGAGCGTCCACAAGCTGGACAAGCCCACCTGGGAGGGGCATTTCTCCACGCCGATGAGCTGGGCGACGGTGAACGAGAAGTTCGAGGCCCTGAGCGAAGCGCACGCGGACGCCTCCTTGCGCGGGGAGATCGTGGACGCCGTATCGAGGCTCGATTCGATCCGGATCAAGGAACTGGCGGCCCTGCTCGAAAGAGTGAATACGCCGAGGTAGCGCAAAACACCCCCCGGAACGATATTGATAATGGAGCGCGCCCTGCCGCCGGGACGGCTCTTGTTGGCATGAAGGGAGATTGCGATGTCGAAAGAAGTGACGGTTTATTCATCCACGTTCTGAGCGCCGTGCAAGGCGGTGAAAGAGTTTCTTTCCCATCACGGCGTGGCGTATACGGAAAAACTCGTCGATCAGGACGAAGAGGCTCTCGAAGAACTCTTCCAGCGGGCGAGCATGCGGGCGACGCCCGTGATTTTCATCGGCGAGGAGAAAGTGGTCGGCTTCGACAGGGCGAAGCTCCAGGAACTTTTGGGGCTCGCCGCGTGAGCGGGGAGCCGAGAACGCTCGCCTGTCCCGGCTGAGGGCAACGCATACCCGTCCCGTGGGACGCGAAGCCGCGAGACCTGATCGATTGCGGAAACTGAGCAGGGGTCAGGTTCCGCCTGGGCGAGGCGGAAGGAGCGGAGGTTCTCACCGTCGTGCAGATGGTCTCATGCCCGCTCTGCGGTGAACGCGTCCCGGTGGATGAGGATACCCCTGAAGGTTCCGTCCTGGAGCACGACGGAAAAACGCTTCGCCTCGAAAAAGAGTTCGGCGCGTTCATCCTGGAGCCTGTGGAATAGAGGCGGTTTATGCGAGAAAACAAGCGGAGGACAAGCAATGGGGGTCTGTTTTCTTCGCAATGGATTGTTTGATAGAGTGTTATTTCGCTCATGGAGAGCGCATCCAGGTAGATGAAGCGCAAAGGAGTACCTGATGGCTTCTCAACCCCAAACCGCCGTCCATCCGAAACGCGACGATACATTGAATCGGGATTTGCTCGCGCAGTTGAAGGAGTTTGAGAAAACTCCCGAGGAGGAGCGGTGGCCTGGCGCAACGTGGCCGAAACCACAAGCATTTCGGGATGCGGAGATTTTCATCCACAAACTGCCGCTGGATTCGATTCCCATGCCAAACATGGGGCTGGCGGACGACGGGGAAGTCAATTTTCTATGGAAAGAAAATGGTGTTCACGTCGATCTGGGATTTTACGGGACGGGCGCCTACTCCTATTTTGCGCGCGGAAAATCTGGGAATAAAATTTATGAAGAGGATGCTCTCGTATCGGATGATTTTCCCGGTGAAATTCTAGCATTGTTCAAGAACTGACAAGACGTTGCCGTCCTCGACATTGCACCTCGATGAGTCGAAAAGCGCCGCGCCTGGGATTTCTCCCGGAATCGTTGAAGACGAGGAGTTTCTGATTCGGGAAATGTTCAATCCGCAACATATCAACGAAGAAGGGAAAGTTATCGAAAGAGCAATTTCGGTGAATGAACTGGTTGCAGACGGATTTTCCGTTCATAGAATAAAGTATGTTTCAAAGGAATTCGTGGAAAAATCCATACAGACGAGATTGTCGAGAAAGAGGAAAGAACCCTGGACGAGTGAGGGCGTGTCCAGATTAAAGACTCTGGCGGTTCGCCAGATTTTTCTGGAAGACGAAAGGGCGTTTGTAGTAGTTGATACGGCCACGGAAGACAATCCCGGACATGCGAGCATCTATTTCACCACGCCTCAAAAAGGCAAGGCGTATGCGCGGGAGGCGCGTGGTTTCCTTCTGCCGCTCCTTCAAGACAGAATGACCCTTGACGAGGCGTATGACGGCGTGACCGGTTAGTCATTCGGAACAACATTGTATATAATCCCATTTCTTTAATTCTGGAGATTCATAGTGGCTGAGCGGGATTTCGACATCATCATCATAGGCGCGGGGCCGGCCGGGCTGACGGCGGGGCTTTATACGGCGCGCTCGAAACTGAACGTGGTCTGCTATGAAAGGCTCGCCCCGGGCGGCGAGATTTTGAACACCGAGCACGTGGAGGACTACCCGGGCTTCGAGTTGGTCGGCGGCCAGGAGCTGGCGGCCAAGTTCACCGATCACGCCATGAAGTTCGGCCTCAAGATCGAGATGGAAGAAGTCTCGGAAGTGAGGAAGGACGGGGATGATTTCATCGTCGTCACCGACATGGGCGAGCGCCGCTGCGGGGCGGTGATCTACACCCCCGGCGGCTATCCGAGAAAACTCGGAATCCCGGGCGAGGAGAAATACGCCGGCAAGGGCGTGAGCTACTGCGCGCTTTGCGACGGCGCGTTCTTTCAGGATGAGGTCATCACCGTCGTGGGCGGCGGGAACAGCGCCGTGGAAGAGGGACAGTTCCTCACGAAGTTCGGCACGAAGGTCTACATCATCCACCGCCGCGATCAGTTCCGCGCCCATGCGGTTTTGGTGGACAAGATTCGCGAGAACCCGAAAGTCGAGATCATCACCGACTACGTGGCCGAGGAGGTGGTGGGCGACGAGAAGGAGATGAAGAAGCTGCGCATCAAAAACGTGAAGACCGGAGAGATGAAAGAACTCGACGCCACGGGCCTGTTCGTCTTCATCGGTTTTATTCCGAACACGGATTTGATAAAAGATCATGTGGAAAAAGACGATGTAGGCTTCATCCTCACGGACCAGAACATGGAGACCAACGTTCCGGGCCTGTTCGTGGCCGGCGACTGCAGAAGCCAGTTGATCCGCCAGATCACCAACGCGTCGGGCGATGCGACGACGGCGGCGGTGGCGGCGGAGAAATATCTCGAAGCCCAGGAAGAGGCCAAGAAGGCCGCCGCGGCGGCTTCCTAGAGCACAAGGCGAGGAGAGGGAAATGGAGTTCACCAGGGGGATAAAGAAGTTCTTTCTCTGGGACATCGTGAAGGGCATGTCCGCCACGCTGCGGCACATGTTCAAAAAGCCCGTCACGCTGCAATACCCGACGGAGCGCTGGGAGCCGCCAGAGCGTTTTCGGGGATTTCTGGGCCTCACGCGCGACTTCAAGACGGGCGAGGAGCTCTGCATCGGCTGTTTGAACTGCGAGAAGGCCTGTCCGGTCGACTGCATCACCATCGTCACGGCGGGCAAGGGCCGCGAGATGTACGCCAAGGAGTTCTACATCGACTACATGCGCTGCATGTATTGCGGGCTTTGCACCGAGGCGTGCCCCACGACGCCCAAATCCATCGTCCACACCCACCAGTACGAGACGCCCGGCTATTTCCGCGACGATCTCGTTTACGAGAAAGAGCGCCTCTACGACGTCTGGGAGAAAGAGGTGAACTACACCGGCCCGAGGCCCTGGGGCAAGCTGTTCGGCTTGAGGAACGAGGAAGCGGACATGCGGCCCGAGCCCGAGACTCCCGCCGAGACGGCGCCCGCCGAATAGCGGGTCTCCCTGGCGGAATCCTCTTTTGCGTCTTTTCACCGCCGATTTCGACGATATCCGCTCCGGCAAGGTGACGGACGTCTATTTCGAGCGCACCCTCAAGATTCTCGAAGCAAAAGGCATCAGAAAAAACGTGCGCGCGGAATTCGCTGCAAAATCGCTTCCGAGCGGCTGGGGCGTATTCACGGGCCTGGAGGAAATCCTGCGCTTACTCGAAGGATTCTCCGTAGACGTTCGCGCCGTGCCCGAGGGAACAGTTTTCCGGCCCTCCCAGCCCGTTCTGGAAATAACGGGAACCTACAACGATTTCTGCAGGCTGGAGACGTCCATCCTGGGGCTGATGTGCCAGTCGAGCGGGGTCGCCACCAAGGCGGCCAGATGCCGCATCGCGGCCGAGGGCAGGCAGCTCGTGAGCTTCGGCGCGCGGAGGATGCACCCCGCCATCGCGCCGATGGTCGAACGCGCGGCCTACGTCGGCGGCTGCGACGGCGTCGCCCTCGTCAAGGGCGCCGAGCTTCTGGAGATTCCGGCGGCGGGCACGATGCCTCACGCGCTGGTGATTCTCATGGGCGGCCTCGTGCCCGCGGCGAAGGCGTTCGATGAGGTCATCGAGCCCGAAGTGGGCCGCGTCGCATTGGTGGACACCTTCGGGGACGAGCGGTTCGAAACCCTGGAGGCGGCGCGCGCGCTGACCGATCGCCTCTCGGCGGTGCGGGTGGATACGCCTGCTTCCAGGCGGGGGAATATCTACCAGATTCTGGAGGAAATCCGCTGGGAGCTCGACCGCGCGGGATTCCCGAACGTGAAGCTCTTCGTGAGCGGGGGATTGAGCGAGGAGAAGATTCTGGAGCTCAACCCCGTGGTGGACGGCGGCTACGGCGTGGGCACGTCCGTCAGCGCCGCGGCCACGATCGATTTTTCGATGGACATCGTCGAGGTCGAGGGCGAGGCTATCGCCAAGCGCGGCAAGCAACCGGGCGCCAAGCATCTGCTGCGCTGCCGCGACTGCGGGGCGGAGCGTGTCATCCCCATCGACAAGCCCTACGGGGATTGCGCGTCGTGCGGCGGCGTGGTGGAGCAACTGCTCGCAGGCGTGATAACCGGCGGCGAGCGCACCGCCCCGATCCCAACCGCTAAAGAGATCAGAAGCTACGTCCTGCGCCAGATTCACCGCGTGGGCCTGGAATCATCCACATGAGCACGGAAAGCGCATGAGCAAGGAGCAAGCGCAAAGCCCGAGCCGGTTTCAGCCCTTAAGAGATTTCCTCGCACGACACGATCGCATCTTGTTGCTCACCCACATCGGGCCGGACGGCGACGGTCTCCTCGCCTGCCTTGCGCTGAGCCGCTATCTCAAGGCGATCGGCAAACACGCCACCGTCGTCACCGAGGACAAGGTGCCCGTCTTCGTCGCGCCCTTCGATCCCGAGGGCCTTGTCCGCTCGCGGAAGGATCTTCTCGCGCAGGAAGACTGGGCGGAGCGATTCGATGCCTGCCTCATCCTCGACACGGGCAAGGCGAGCCGCCTGGGCAGGCTGGAGGAGCCGCTCATGTCCGCCGGGCTGCCCCTGGCCGTCGTCGATCACCACATCAGGGAAGAAGACAACATCGACTGCCCCTCCGTCATCGACGCGGAAGCCGCCGCGGTAGGCGAGATGATAGCCGATTACCTGGACGAGGAGGGCTACCCGTTCGATGACCTGCTCATCACCCGCGCGCTCATGGCGGCCCTCGTCTACGACACGGGCCAGTTCCGCTTCACGAACACGTCCAGGCGCACGCTGAACTGGGCGGCGCGCCTGGTGGAACGCGGCGCGAGCCCCGGGGAGGCATACTCGATCTTCTGGGAATCGAACGGCGCGGGCTCGTTGAAGCTGCTGGGCACGCTGATGAGCCGCATGGCGCTCGACTGCGGTGGACGCCTCGCCTGGTTCACCCTGAGCGCGCAGGAACTCGACAGATTCGGGGTCTCGCGCTCCGAGACGGAGGAATACATTTCGGTTCCCCGCTCGATTGAATCCGTCGAGGTCATCGCCTTTTTCTCCGAACTCGAAAACGGGCGCATCCGCGTGAGCCTGCGTTCGAAGGGCCGGGTGGAGATTCATGACGTCGCCCGCACCTTCGGCGGCGGCGGCCACGCCTTCGCCGCGGGCGCGCGCATGCGTCCCCCTTTGGAGGAGGCGGCGAGGCTCATCACGGCCGCGCTCACCGAGAAGATCCGGGCTGTCCTCGGTCCCGACTAGGGCCCGTTCACGCCAACGCAAGACATCGCCAACGAGAAGGAATGTCCGATGAGAGGCACCGATAAGCCGAAGGAGACCGAGCGTCTCGCTCCCGAATTCGACCGGCGGACCCTGCTGAAGGCAGGAGCTGCGGCGGCTGCGGCGGGCCCGCTCACCGTCTTTTCGCGCAGCGCGCGCGCCGCGGACCGGCTGCGGGTGCTGGCGTGGCCGGGCTATGAGGAGAAGGGAATCGCGCAGGAGTTCGAGGAGACGCACGGGGTCAGGGTCGATTTCAAAACCTACATCGGCGGCGATCAGATGCTCCAGCTCTTCACTCGCGCGCCGCGCGGAACCTACGACAGCGTGCTTCTCGACGCCGAATACGTGCGCAAGCTCGCCGCCGTCGACGCGCTTGAGCCCTACAATCCCGCAGAAGTCCCCGAGCTCGCCAACTACCATCCCGAGTTCACGAACATGCGCCAACTCCGGGCGGGCGGCGGGCGGGTCTGGGGCACGACCACGCGCTTCGGTTTCTACGCTATCTCCTACAACTCGGATCATATGAGCCGGGAGGAGAGCGAGGACTGGAATTCGCTGTTTCTGCCCAAATTCGCCGGCAAGATCGGCGTTCTGGACTGGTATTTGCCGAACATGGGCAATGCGAGCCTCGCGGTTCATCCCAACAAGGAGAACCCCTACGATCTGAGCGACGAGCAACTGGGCGCGGTTCGGAAGTGGCTGCTCAAGCTCAGGCCCCAGGTCGGCATATTGGGTCCCACTTCCCGGCCCGTCGTGCAGGCGATGATCGACGGCGGCGTCTCCGCCGCCATGATCGGCGATCTCGACATCGATCTGAAGATCGCCGGTCACACGAACTTCGAGGCGACGATTCCGAAGCAGGGCGGCATTCGCTGGCAGGAAGTCGCCACCGTGTGCAGGCAAAGCAGGAACAAGGAACTCGCGCTCGAGTGGGTCAGGTATCTGAGTCAGGCCCGCGTCCAGGCCAGGATCGGTTTCGCCAAGGCGTTCAAGTCCCGCGGTCCGAACCTGAAGGTCGCCGGGCACTGGACCGAGGCGCAGAACCGGCTCATGGGCTACTACCCCGACCCCGACGATAGCAGCCGGATGCGGGTGGAGACGCTGATCGAGCGCAGCGTCGCCCGCGACCTCCCCGTGCGGCAGCAGGAGAAGGCCTGGATCGATATCTTCAACGAGTTCAGGAAGGATTAGCGCCTAGACGCCGAGCTCCTTGAACACTTCCAGCGACACATCCGTCGCGCCCACGGCGTTGGGAGCGCCCGCATAGATCGCGCATATCAGGATGATCTCCTGAATCTCCTCTTTCGTCATGCCGACCCGGAGCGCCGCCTTGGCGTGGTAGCCGAACTCCCTGTCCCGGCCCTGGGCGCACAGGACGGAGAGGATAACGGTCTCGCGGGTCTTGTCGTCGATGCCGTCTCGCGCGTAGAGATCGCCGTACACGGATTCGGTGACGAACTGCGCGAACGCGGGGCTCGCCTCCGCGAACGCCTGTCGCCTCTCTTCGCCTTCTTCGCCGAAGATTCTCGCGCGGGTTCTCAGTCCTCTCTCGAGGCGTGTTTCTTCACTCATCAAATCGACCTCCTGTCTGGGGACGGGCGAGGCGCCCATCCAAGATGATTGCGGGCGGCCCCTCCGGGGGCTCGCGGGTGGTTTTGCCGGGATGCTTCTGTGGACTTATATTGAATAGCGTATGTAGGAGCGCATTTCCATGCCGTCAGGGAGATTCGACGTGAAACTCGACGCCGTGAAATTCGGACTGGCCGCCGGAATTATTTATGGCGCCATGTTTTTCTTCTACGCCTTTCTGGGCGCGCTGTTCGGCGTGGGCGGGGATATGCTGAAGCTGATAGGCGATTTCTACCCGGGCGTTTCCCCCACCTATCCGGGCGCGATCATCGGCGCGGCCTGGGGGTTCGCGATAGGCTTTTTCTTCTTCACGATCCTGGCGTGGATCTACAACCGCCTGCTGGGCGGGGAGTAGCCGCTCCCCGGCGGGGGTGTTTTAATAGCTGCATATATTTGCCCCCGTGGTTGACCCGGAATGAAGGACAGGCACGGGGGCCTGTCCCTACGGAAATCGCGTAAACCGATCCGCCCCTACAAAACCCTATACCTGCCCTGCACCCCCCCTCGCCGGTTAGCAGTAAAAGTCGAATCGCGAAATGAGGTCTATTTCAACAACCCCCTAACCCAAAGACTTGGCGAGGGCTTCTCCCTGCGCGCGCATCTCGGGCGTCATGGACTCGTTGTGGGGCAGGAACGCCATGGCGACGTAGATGTTCTCGGTGCCGTCGCCCTTCGAGAGGTTGCGGTAGAGCGGCTGGGGGTAGTAGTCGTTCATGGGCTCCGCATGGCCGATGCGCTCCTCGTTTCTCGCGAAGTGATAGGCCACCACCGCTCTCGGGGGCACCCACCGCACGCGCTCCTCGCCCTCCGCGTCCAGGTCGCGCACCACGCCGCCGAAGCCGCTGGTGAACGAGTCGCCGAACACGAAGTGCGCCGTCTGCGCCTCGTCGCAGGTATCCATCTCCGCGAGCTGGATGTAGAGGATATCGTTCGGATCATCCGAGTCGCCTAACGGCAGTTCGGTTTTTCCGCACGCGGGGCAGATGAAGGTGACGTTTTCGTTTTCAGCCATATCGGTGTTCCTGTTCCGAGGGCCGCCGGAGAGAGTCTCCGGGCCGGCGCGTGTCATGTTTTAGAGTGTCTCGCCGAAACCGAATCGTGCCAGAGGTCACCCTTCCGCGCAAGGATGAAAGCGGGTTTCGGCCCGCAAGAGAGAAGGCGCAAGGGTGGCGGCGCTCATCCCCGCGCCCGGGGGTCGAGCGCGTCGCGCAGCCCGTCGCCCACGTAGTTGATGCTCAGCACGGTGAGCGAAATCGCGAGGCCGGGCCAGAGGACGCGCCCGGGGTATTGCTGGAGGTAGTCGGTCGAGTCGTAGAGCAGCCTCCCCCAGGTGGGGAAATCCGGCGGAAAGCCCAGCCCCAGGAACGAGAGCGCCGATTCGGTGATGATGGCGTCGCCCACCCCCAGGGCGGCCGATATCATGATGGGCGAGACGACGCCCGGCAGGATGTGGCGGAAGATGATGCGCTTCGTGGGCGCTCCCATCGCGCCCGAGGCGAGGACGAACTCGCGCTCCTTAAGAGCGAGCACCTCGCCGCGCACGATGCGGGCGGTCTTCATCCACGAGGTCGCGCCGATGACCGATGCGATGAGGATGAAGATGCCGGTCTCGGGGCCGAAGGCGGCTCTGAGCGCGTCGCGGAACAGCGCGATGATCACGAGCAGAAGGGGCAGGAGCGGAAGCGCGAGAAAAAGATCGGTCAGCCGCATGAGCGGGCCGTCGAGGCGCCTGAAGTAGCCCGACGCCACGCCGATCACGGCGCCCAGCGAGAGCGCCAGGCCCATCGCCGCGCCCGCCACCGCGAGCGAGACGCGGCCCCCCGCCAGCATGCGGGCCAGGGTGTCGCGGCCCAGCCGGTCCGCGCCGAGCGGGTGCGCGAAACTGATTCCCTGGTTGCGCGCGCGGATGTCGATGAGGTGGGGGTCGATGCTCCAAAGGTGCGGGCCGAACACCACGGCGAGCGCCGCGATGATGAGAATTCCCGCCCCTATCACCGCCCCCCGGTGGGTGCGGAACTGCGCCCATACCCCGCGCCTGGCGCTAGTCATAGCGGATGGTGGGGTCCAGAACCCCGTAGAGGACGTCGGCGACGAGGTTGAACGCAACGATCAGCCCCGCGAAGATGAAGGTCAGCGTCTGCACGGTCGGTAGGTCTCCCCCCTGGATGGCGACGATGAGCAGCTGCCCCAGTCCGTTCACCTTGAAGATCTGCTCGGTGATGATCGCGCCGCCGAACACCTGCGGCACGCCGAGCGCGATGATGGTGACGACGGGGATCATCGAGTTGCGCAGGACGTGGACGAAGAGGATCCGCCGCTCGCGAAAGCCCTTGCCCCGGGCGGTGCGCACGTAGTCCTGGCTCAGGTTCTCGAGCATGGAGGCGCGCATGAAGCGGGCGATCTGCGCCGCGTTGTAGAGGGCGAGCACGAAGACGGGCATGGCCATCTGCCGCGCCTGGACGAGAAAGCTGCTCCAGTCCGTCACGCGGTGCGTGGTGTCGTAGATGGAGGGGAACCAGCCGAGTCCCACCGAGAACACCACGATCAGCAGCACGCCGGTGAAAAACGTCGGCACCGAGAAACCCACGGTGGAGACGAAGGTGCCTATCTGGTCGAACCAGCTGTATTGCCGGTAGGCCGAGAAGATGCCGATGGGTATCGCGATCAGGACGCCGATGACGTAGGAGAGTCCCACGACCCAGAGGGTCTGCGGCAGGCGCTCGACGATCAAGTCCACGACCGGGGAGCGCGTCTGCCAGCTCAGCACGCGGAGCCTGTCGGAGTCGCCCGCGTATCCGAGCAGGGCGTCGAGCACGTTCAGGGGCTCGTTGATGAAAAACTGCTTGCACCACAGCAGGTAGCGGACGTGGATGGGCTGGCCGAGGCCCAAAGACTCGCGGATTTTCTGGCGCACCTCGGGCGGAATCGTGAGGGGCAGGTTCGCCGTGGGGTCGCTGGGGGCTAAGTCGAGCAGCAGGAATATGACGAGGCTGATGAAGAGCAGCGTGGGGACGGCGAAGAGCAACCGCCTCAGCGTGTAGGTTCCCATCGCCTGAAGCCTCGCTCGCCGTATCCTTTAAGCGGCGCGCGGGCCTATTTGACGCGGCGCCAGTCGGCGATGTTCCAAAGCTCCGAATCCCAGGTGTTCAGAACCACGCCGCCCAGCGTTTTGGCGTGGGCCGATACGCGCCCGCGGTCGACCAGCGGGATGATCGCGTAGGCCTGCACCACCATGTCGTTCATGGCCTTGGCGAGCCGCGCCCGCTCCTTGAGCGCGCCCGCGCGCGCCATTTTGGCGATGAGCGCGTCGTAGGCGGGGTCGCAGAAGCGCGGCACGTTGTTGCCCTGCCACTGCGTTTCGGGGCGCGGAGCCTCCTTGCACGCCCAGTTCGCCATGTAGGATTCGGGGTCCGTGCCGTCGAAGTTGTTGGCGTACATCTGCACGTCGGCCTGGAACTTCTGGAAGGTGTCGCCGCTCGCCGGGTCGCCGCCGAAGAACACCGAAGCGCTGATGTTGCGAAGCTCGGTCTCGACGCCGATCTTGGACCACCACTGCTTGATGAGCGCCTGGAAATCCTGGCGCACGGCGTTGGTGGAGGTCTGGTAGAGGATCGAGAGTTTCACCCCGTTCCTGGCGCGCACGCCGCCCGGCCCTCGCTTCCAGCCAGCCGCGTCGAGCAGCTTGTTGGCGCCGGGGATGTCCTGTTTCAGGCACGCGTCATTCGCCGTGGACTTGTAGATGGCGGGGGCGGGAAGAACGTTGCAGGTCGGCCTGCCGGCGGGGCCGTAGCCGATCTCGACGAGCAGCTTCCGGTCGATCGCCATCGAGAGCGCCTTGCGGACACTCGGGTCCGAGAGAAACGGATGCGGGTGCTTGGCGGTGGAGCGCTCCTTGCCGAGTCCGGGGGCCGGGTTCGTGAGGTTCACGACGATGCGCTCGACGAGCGTGCCGAACGAGGAGATGACCACCCCCTTGCCCGCCTTTTTCATGTTCGCGAGCACGTCGGGGGCGAGTTGCAGGTTCCAGGCGTAGTCGAACTCGCCGGTCTCCAGCACCGAGCGGGCAGCCGCCGCAGCGTCGCCGCCTCCCTTGAAGGTCACCCGCGCGAAGGCGGGTTTGGCCGGGTCGCGGTAGTTGCGGTTGGCGACGAAGGAGATGACGTCGTTCGGGCGGAATTCAGCGACGGCGAAAGGCCCCGTGCCCACGGGCTTGAAGTTGGCGTCGGTGCAGCGCGGCGCCCTGGCGCCCAGGCAGTCGGCGAACTGCGCCGCCTGGATGATCGGCGCCTGCGCGCCGACGAAAGGCCCGTAGGGAAAGGGTTTCGCGATGCCGAAGGTCACGCGCACCGTTCGCGCATCGAGAGCCTCCACGCTCTTCACGTCGTTGTATTTCTCGCTCTGCGAACACCCCCCCTGGGGATGCGTGCAGTATTTCCAGGTGAAGACCACGTCCTTCGACGTGAGCGGCGTTCCGTCCGCCCATTTGAGGCCGCCCCTGAGCTTCCAGGTGATGGTGCGCAAATCCTTCGACACGCCGCCGTTTTCCAGCGTGGGGACCCGTTCGGCGAGCCAGGGCTTCATGTTCCCGTTCTGGTCGTAGCGCGCGAGGGGCTCCAGGACCAGCGATGCGGCCTCTATCTCCTTGGTGCCGCCCGAGAGGTATGGGTTCATGGTGGAGGGCGCCTGCCAGTAGATGATGCGCAGATGCCCGTCGGCCCCGCGCGCGGCGTACGCAGCTTGCGCTGTGAGGAAAATACATAGGGTGGCGATGAGAGTCAGTGCGGTTTTCACTCTTCTATCCTCGCATTTTGAAGGGTGACGAGTCTATGGCGCGGGTGCGCTCCAGCGGGAAATATCCTAGAAGGCGGGGCGGGGAATTGCAACAAGAAAGTGGCGTTCGGCCTGCAGGGAAAAGGGTTTTGCGGGGGGCGGTCCGCCCCCGGATACGCCCGGCCCTCAGGAGATAAAGGCAACCCCCCCTACCCCCCCTTGTCAGGGGGGCAAGAAAAAGCAAACCCCTTCAGCCCGGCGGGGGCGCATCGCCTTTTTATACCCCCCTGACAAGGGGGGGTAGGGGGGGTTGCTTTTTCAGCCGATGACAGGGGCGGCCCCGGAAGGCCGCCCCGATAGGTTAATCCCTTTCTACCAGCGCATTGTTCCTCGCAGGGCCACGCCGTGAACCGGGTCGGCGTTCACGCGCTCGCGCACGTCGCCCTCGAGACTCATGCTCAGGCGCTCGCCCATCCGGAAGCGGCTTCCCAGACGGTAGGTCCCGTTTCCGCTATCCGACACCGAAAGGCCGGCGTAGGGCGTGAGCAGGCCGCCCCAGGCGTCCAGGCCGTAGCCCACCTCCGCGCGGACGCGGGGGTCGAGGTCCTCGATTTCCTCTTTCGCGAGACGCGAGGCGTCCTTGATGCCCCACAGGCGCGCGGCGCCGCCCGAGGTCTCGCCCACTTCGGGCCGTACGGTGAGGGCGAGGCCGCGGCCCGCCTTGCCCGGTGCGATGCGGATCATGCCGCCCACGCCCCAGTCGGCCACGTCTTTTTCCTCGTGCGTCACGAGACCCCGCGCATTCAACTCGAACGTCAGGCCCATGGAGGGGCTCGTGAAGCGCAGTCTGCCGCCCACCTCCACGCCCAGCCCCTCGTCCACGTCGCCGCCGTCGTGGCGGAGACCCGCCTCCACCGAAGGCCGGAACGTCCCGCCGCCCTCCATGGCGACCTTGCGCGAGGCCTCGAGCATCACCCGCAGGCGGCTCGACTCCGCCGAGATGGCCTCGATCCCGTCCTTCGCGTCCGAGTCCATCTGCGTGAGGAGGACATCGGATTTGACCGCCAGGTCGAACCCGCCCATCTTCGTGAGCGCCCCGCGAACCCCGAACGCGCCCATGCGCATCTCGATGTCGGTCTCGAAGCTCTGCCCGCTCTCCTCGTCATCGAGCGTCATATCGCCCTGGCCCATGCCCAGGACCCCCCATATCGAGAGCCGCTCGCTCGCCGCGTAGCGGAGGTAGGGATGCACGCTCGTGAGTGTCGCCTCCAGTTCGCTGCGGCCCCCGTTCTGGAAGCCGCCGTCGCCGCTCGCGCGAGATAGCGCCACGCCCGCGAGGAGCTTGCCCTTCTCGTAGTCCACGCCCAGCATGGCCGTCGTCACGTCGCCCTCGATCGCGGCCTCTCCGCCGCCCTCGAACGAGCTTTGCGCGCCGCGGCCCCAGATGGACCACCTGCTGCCCGCCGCCTCCGCGGCTTCCCTGGTCGAAGCCAGCTGGAACGAAGCGCCCGAGAGAAGCTGGCTCATCGTCATCTCGCGGTAGGCCCCCGGGGAATCCTGCTCCCCATTGGTCAGCCGGTTCGTGAGTATCGGGCGCGAGAGGCTGCGCGGGTCGATTCCATCATGCGCGAGGGAGGCGGTGAGGCCCACGTCTTCTTTCGCCAGATAGCGTTCCATATCCGCACCGAGGTTCACGGTCCGTCCGCCGAGGGTCATTTTCGCCCCGCCCTGCGCGGGAGAGTTCAGGCGGCTCGATATCATCTCCACCGCCTGGCTTCCCACCGCGCGGCCGAAGCGCGCGAGCCAGCCCCTCGCCGCCGCCACGCTCTCCTCCGACACGGCGCCTTCATCCCCGTAGATGCCCGCGCCGACGATGTAGGAGACCGATTGGCCTCCCGGTATGGGGAATGTCAACAGGCGCGCGTAGGTCACCTTCGGCACGTCGGCGCTGTCGGTGTCGTCGTCGGGGTTGTCGAAGAAGTAGCGCACGAAGCCGCCCTCCTCCCCGCTTTGTTTCGCCACGTTGATGATCTGCGGCAAGATGAGCTCTCCGGTCACCTCGTCCCGCAAGGTTTGCGTCGGCGTCTGGAACTCGAACCTGTCCGGGAACCCTCCGTGAAGGAGCGTGTAGCCGCTGTCTTCCATGATGAAGAGATAGACGGGGCCGTGCTTCCATGGCGGCCTTCTCAGGATGCTTCTCGCGATTCCGATGGTTCCGGCGGGATTCGTCCGGTAGAGTTCGAGCAGGTAGTCTACCGCCCCGTTCACGAATCGTTTCAGCGTTGCGCGGTCCACCACTTGATCGGCGCTTACCTCCGGATCGCCGGGGTTGACGGTATCCTCCTTGAAGTGCGCTTCCTGAAGGTCCACGCCGGCGAGCAGGATGTAGGGGATATTGGCGCCGAAGTACCCCACGGCGTAGCCGCCTCCCGGCAAAGCGCCGCCGTCCGCGTTCGGGAAAGCGCGGTTTGCGAACACCTGCTGCAGTTGGGCAGGTATGGTCCTCGGATCGGCGAGATCGATCCCCAGCGCGCCGAGGATGCCCGCATAAACCGCGTCCTGGAGCGGCCTGCCTCCCGTCGACATGTCTTTCCCGTTCAGGAGCACCCTGCCGTCGAGCGTCAGGGCGGAGATGTAGGTGGAGCCTGCCTTCCAGGGGCCCTCGTTCCTGATGAGGCACCCGGCGTAGGCCAGCCCCTGCGGCGTCGTGATGGAGTTGAAATAGTCTCTCCCCGCCAGCGCGAAATTGCGAAGACTGTCGCCGCCCGCCGCCTGAGCCGCCGTTACGCCCGGGGTTTCGTACATGTTTTCGGCAAGTCCCGGCGGGCGCGGGCAGACGTCTTCCGCCACCGTGCTCGGGTCGCCGTAGATGCCGGCGCCGAAAATGAGCGGGTATGAGAACGGGGTCCCGTCCGCCAGCGTGCTACTGAAGACGTGCTGGCGCGCGTAGGTCACCTTGAGTGTGTTGAAGTCGTCGTTCGGGTCGGCCGGGTTGTCGAAATAATACTGGACAAAACCGCCGTCCTCGCTGCTTGTCGCTGTCCGGATGATCTGCGGCAGAATGAGCCGTCCGGTGACTTCGTCTCTCAAGGTGTCCGTGGGCCTCCGGAATTCGAATCTGTCGGGGAACGCGCCGTGAAAGATCGTGTAGCCGGTGGGTTCCATGATGAAGAGATAGACGGGGCCGTGCCTCCAGGGTCCGTTCGGATCCCGCAAGACGCTCTTTACCTGGTTGAAAGCGGCGCGGCCTTCTGAGCGGAAAGTGCTCAGGACGTAATCCGTCGCTTCGTTCACGAAGGTCCTGAGCGTTGTGCGGTCCACCACCTGGTCGGCCCGCACTGTCGGGTCGCCCGGGTCGATGGTCTCCGTGTCGAGGTGAGCTTCCCCGATATCGAGGCCCGCGACGAGGATGAGCGGATTGCCTCCTGCCCGCGTGAAGCCGACGGCGTAGCCGCCGCCGATCTGCGCCGGCAAGGCGCCGCCGTTCGGGTTCCCGAAGGCGCCTGTCGTGCGCAATGCGGCAGCGCCCGTCGCGGCGGCGATCGCCGCCCAGACGGGACGCTTGAGCGGCCTGCCGCCCAGCGCTGCGCTTTTCGAGTGGAAGAACACCCTTCCCTCTGTATTTATAGTGACGAGATAGGTGTCGCCGGACTTCCAGGGCCCGTCCTGCCTGACGACGCAGGCGTTGTGCGCCAGTTCCGGCCCTCTCTGGACGCTCTCCATATATCGCTTCGCGGCCAGGGCGAAATCGCTGAGGGCGGCTGTGCCCGCCTCCACCTGTTCCGCCGTAATGCTCGGGGTGGCGAGAGGATTCGCCCTGACGCCCGCCGGGAGCGGGCAGCCTTGCGCCACTATGCCCCCGCCTTCCCCGTAGATGCCGGCGCCGAAGATGAGCGGGTATTCGAACGTGGTCCCGTCCGCCCTCGTGGCCTGAAAGACGTGTTGGCGCACGAAGCTCACCTTGAGGGTGTTGAAGTCGTCGTTCGGGTCGTCGGGGTTGTCGAAATAATACTCCACGAAATCGCCGGCGGGGTTGCTTCTCGCGGTCCGGATGATCTTCGGCAGAATGAGGTCACCCGGCTCACCCGACGGCAACTGCTCCCTCAGGGTATCTGTCGGCGTCTGGAACTCGAACCTGTCGGGGAACGCGCCGTGAAAGATCGTGTAGCCGGTGGGCTCCATGATGAAGAGATAGGTCGGGCCGTGCCTCCAGGGCCCGCTCGGGTCCCTCAGGACGCTCTTAATTTGTGTAAAAGCGGTGCGGCCTTCCGCCCGGTATCGGTCGATGACGTACTGCGTTGCTTCCTCCACGAAGGCCTTGAGCGTAGCGCGGTCCACCACCTGGTCGGCCCTTACGTCGGGGTCGCCGGGGTCGACGGTTTCCGTGCCGAAGTGAGCTTCCCCGATATCGAGTCCGGCGACCAATATGAGCGGATTCCCCCCGGTGCGCCTGAACCCGACGGCGTAGCCGCCGACTCCCTGCAGAGCGCCCCCATCCGCGTTCGGGAAGCTCCCTGTTTCGGCCACATTGACCAAGGCGGCGCGGATGTCGGCAGGGGTAGTGGCGGTGATTCCCAGCGCGCGATAAATGGCTAGACGAACTGCATTGCTGAGTGGCTTGCCGCCCAACGCCGCCCTGGCCGAGTGGAAGAACACCCTTCCATCGAGGGATACGGTGACGAGGTAGGTGCCGCCGGACTTCCAGGGGCCCTCCTGGCGGATGATGCAAGCGTTGTGCGCCAATTCGCCCGGGGGCCGGACGCTCTCCATATAGTCTCTCGCCGCCAGGGCGAAGTCCGTCAACCGGTTGGAATCCGCCTCCACATCGGCGGCCGTTACGCTCGGGGCGGCGAGCGGATTCGCTGTGACGCCCGCCGGAAGCGGGCAACTATCCTGCGCGAAGACGGGGGGCGCGCCGGCCAATATGCCGGCCAGGGTCAGAACGAGGCAAAAGAAAAATAACGGTTTCAGAGTCCTCATGGTGTTCTCCTCGTGTCTTGGGCCGTCCGCGCCGGGAAGCGCGACGGGGCGTTCGTTCGCGCCGAAACCCGGCCTCATCAAGGCGCGGACGAGATACTCTGTTTCGTTTCCGGTACGGCGAAGCGGGCGTGAAAATGTCGTAAATACTGTTTATGCGTTTAGATTACGATACGCAGCGCGCGGGAAGCAAGGTTTTTCAGGGGGAGATAGCGGAAATCCGGTGTGAGAGGCGCCCGAATGCGGGCAGCTTGATAGTTTTGCGCGGCGGCGTGTGGGGTGGGGTTCCGCTGCGCGAGACCGGCGGTGGTGGGCGTAGTGAAAATTTTGGAAGCGAGGGATGAGGAGCGTTCGTAATGGCAGGGGCCATTCACGAACGGCCCCTGCAAAAACTCTCGTCTTGAAAAGGCAACCCCCCCCTACCCCCCCTTATCAGGGGGGTATAAAAAGGCGATGTGCCTTCGCCGGGCTGAGGGGGTTTTGCTTTTTCTTGCCCCCCTGACAAGGGGTTGTTGAAAAACCCTGGAACTCCGGATTTGTCGTATGTAACCGACCGACGAGAGAGAACAATCACTCCCCCCTTGAGGGGGAGTCGAAGAGCTGAGGGCGTAAGCCCGAAAGCGATTCGGTGGGGGGAGTAATTCGGGTGGCGATAAAACGCATTTTACCCCCCACCGAGTCAGCCTTCGCACAAAACGCTCGGCTTCCTCGTCTGGCTTTCCCCTCGGGAAGCCAGACCCTCAAGGGGGGAGTGATTGTTAAAACGACGCATCTTGCAATCCCTGCCTCCCCCTCTTCGGTCGGGATAGGTTCGCCCCTACGAAATCCTTTTGCCAGAGTAAGACAGGGGCGGCCCCGGAAGGCCGCCCCGATAGGTTAATCCCTTTCTACCAGCGCAACGAACCGCGAAGCGCCACGCCGTGAACCGGGTCGGCGTTCACGCGCTCGCGCACGTCGCCCTCCAGGCTCATGCTCAGGCGCTCGCCCATCCGGAAGCGGCTTCCCAGGCGGTAGGTACCGTTTCCGCTATCCGACACCGAGAGACCCGCGTAGGGCGTCAGCAGGCCGCCCCAGGCGTCCAGGCCGTAGCCCACCTCCGCGCGGACGCGGGGGTCGAGGTCCTCGATTTCCTCTTTCGCGAGACGCGAGGCGTCCTTGATACCCCAAAGGCGCGCCGCGCCGCTCGCGGTTTCTCCCACTTCGGGCCGCACGGTGAGGGCGAGTCCCCGGCCCGCCTTGCCCGGTGCGATGCGGATCATGCCGCCCACGCCCCAGTCGGCCACGTCTTTCTCTTCATGCGTGACGAGCCCGCGCGCATTCACCTCGAGCGTCAGGCCCATACCCGGGTTCGTGAAGCGCAGTCTGCCGCCCACCTCCACGCCCAGCCCCTCGTCCACGTCGCCGCCGTCGTGGCGCAGGCCCGCCTCCACCGAAGGCCGGAACGTCCCGCCGCCCTCCATGGCGACCTTGCGCGAGGCTTCCAGGATCACCCGCAGGCGGCTCGATTCCGCCGAGATGGCCTCGAGCCCGTCCTTCGCGTCCGAGTCCATCTGCGTGAGGAGGACATCGGATTTGACCGCAAGGTCGAATCCGCCCACCTTCGTGAGCGCGCCCCGAATCCCGAACGCGCCCATGCGCATATCGATGTCGGTCTCGTGTTTCTGATCACTCTCCTCGAGCGTCATCTCGCCCTGGCCCATGCCCAGGACCCCCCACATCGAGAGCCGCTCGCTCGCCTCGTAGCGGAGGTAGGGGTGTATACTCGTGAGGGTCGCCTCGAGTTCCCCGTTCTGGAAACCGCCGTCGCCGCTCGCGCGCGATAGCG
Source organism: bacterium (assembly GCA_022828125.1). Lineage (GTDB taxonomy): Bacteria > UBA8248 > UBA8248 > UBA8248 > UBA8248 > Bin107. The sequence goes on from JAJEJD010000022.1 coordinate 68,947, forward strand.
CCACGCCTGCGAGGAGCCTGCCCTTCTCGTAGTCCACGCCGAGCATGGCCGTCGTCACGTCGCCCTCGATCGCGGCCTCTCCGCCGCCCTCGAACGAGCTCTGCGCGCCGCGGCCCCAGATGGACCACCTGCTGCCCGCCGCCTCCGCGGCTTCTCTGGTCGAAGCCAGTTGGAAAGAAGCGCCCGAGAGTAGCTGGCTCATCGTCATCTCGCGGTAGGCCCCCGGGGAATCCTGCTCCCCCCTGGCGAGCCGGTTCGTGAGTATCGGGCGCGAGAGGCCGCGGGAAGCGATTCCATGATGCGCGCGCGAGGCAATGAGGCCCACGTCTTCTTTCGCCAGGTAGCGTTCTATATCCGCACCGAGGTTCACGGTCCGTCCGCCGAGGGTCATCTTCGCCCCGCTCGGAGCGGAAGAGTTCAGGCGGCTCGATATCATCTCCACCGCCTGGCTCCCCACCGCGCGGCCGAAGCGCGCAAGCCAGCCCCTCGCTGCCGCCTCGCTTGCCGCCGACACTGCGCCCTCATCCCCGTAGATGCCGGCGCCGAAGATGAGCGGGTATTCGAACGTGGTCCCGTCCGCCAGCGTCGTCTCGAAAGGGTGCTGGAGCGCGTAGGTCACCTTGGGTACGTCGGCGCTGTCGGAATCATCATCGGGGTTATCGAAGAAGTACCGCACGAAGCCGCCGTCCTCACTGCTTGTCGCTGTCCGGATGATCTGCGGCAGGATGAGTTCTCCGGTGACTTCGTCTCTCAGCGTGTCCGTGGGCCTCCGGAATTCGAATTTATCGGGGAAAGCCCCGTGAAAGATCGTGTAGCCGGTGGGTTCCATGATGAAGAGATATACGGGGCCGTGCCTCCAGGGCCCATTCGGATCCCGCAAGACGCTCTTTACCTGGTTGAACGCGGCGCGGCCTTCTGAGCGGAAAGTTCTCAGGACGTAATCTCTCGCCTCTTCCACGAAGGTCTTGAGCGTAGCGCGGTTCACCACCTCGTCGGCCCGCACTGTCGGGTCGCCCGGGTCGATGGTCTCCGTGTCGAGGTGAGCTTCCCCGATATCGAGGCCCGCGACGAGTATGAGGGGATTGCCGCCTGCGCGCGTGAAGCCGACGGCGTAGCCGCCGCCGATTTGCGCCGGTAATGCGCCGCCGTTTGGATTCCCGAAGGCGCCTGTCGTGCGCAATGCGGCAGCGCCCGTCGCGGCGGCGATCGCCGCCCAGACGGGACGCTTGAGCGGCCTGCCGCCCAACGCGGCGCTTTTCGAGTGGAAGAACACCCTTCCCTCTGTATTTATAGTGACGAGATAGGTGTCGCCGGACTTCCAGGGCCCCTCCTGCCTGACGACGCAGGCGTTGTGCGCCAGTTCCGGCCCTCTCTGGACGCTCTCCATATATCGCTTCGCGGCCAGGGCGAAGTCCATCAGTCGGCCGGGATTCGCCTCCACATCAGCGGCCGTGACGCTCGGGGTGGCGAGAGTATTCTCGGCCACGCCCGCCGGGAGCGGGCAGCCTTGCGCCACGATGCCCCCGCCTTCTCCGTAGATGCCCGCGCCTACGATGATCGCATCCCGGTAAACCCCTCCACCCGGCAACGGGACTTCCACTTCGTACTCGCGCACGTAGCTCACCTTGAGGGTGTTGAAGTCGTCGGCGGGGTCGTTCGGGTTGTCGAAATAATACTCCACGAAGTCGCCGGCGGGGTTGTTTCTCGCAGTCCGGATGATCTTCGGCAGAATAAGGTCGCCCTGTTCACCCGACGGCAACTGCTCCCTCAGGGTATTTGTCGGAGTCTGGAACTCGAACCTGTCCGGGAACGCACCGTGAAAGATCGTGTAGCCGGTGCGCTGCATGACGAAGAGATAGGTGGGGCCGTGCCTCCAGGGGCCGTTCGGATCCCGAAAGGCGATCCTTATTTTCGAGAAGGCGGCGGGATCCCCGCTTTCGAAGAGGGTCTTCGCGAAATCCACCGCTTCATCGACGAATTGCTTGAGCGTCGCGCGGTCGGTGACCTGGGCGGCCGTTATCGCGGGCATGCCGGGGTTGACGGGTTCCGGCGCCAGATGGGACGTCTGAAGATCGAAACCGGCCAGCAGGATGAATGGAGTTCGGGTACGGGGGGCGATGTATCCGACGGCGTAGCCCGAAGCGCCCGGAACGCCGAGTGGACCTGCGTTGAATGCGCCGCCCTCCGGCTTCGGGAAGGTTCCCGTTGCGGCCACGCTTCCCAGACCGGCCTGTATGGCGGCCGGGCTGGTGACGTCGATTCCCAGCGCGTGGAGGATCGCTCCATAAATCCGGGGGTTGATCGGTTCGCCTCCCGTCGACATGTCGTTCGCGTTGATCCACACCCTCCCGTCGAGAGTCAGGGTGATGGTATAGGTGGAGCCGGAAAAGAAAGGCCCCCCTCTCTGCCTGAACAGGCATGCGATGTAATACGCCTCATCGATGCTCCTTGTGGGGGCTGTCGTGGCGCTCAACGCCGCCAGGGCGAATTCGCCCAGTTTGGTGGGGTCCGCATCCGCTTCGGCCGCCGTCACGGCGGGAGACGGGAGCTCCGGAACGCCGGGCCCGCGCGGGCACTCCTGCGCGAAGGCGTCGGGCGCGGCGGCAAATGCGCCGGCCAGGGTCAGGGCGAGCCAAAAGAGAAACAAGGGTTTCAGGGTCCTCATGGCGTTCTCCTCGTGTCTTGGGCCGTCCGCGGCGGGAAGCGCGACGGGGCGTTCGTTCGCGCCGACACCCGGCCTCATCGAGGCATGGACGAGATGCGCTGCATCGTCTCTCGGGATTGCAATGCGGGCGCAGATTGAGTCGCAACAAAAAGTGAATATGCGTTCAGATTACGATACGCAGCGCGCGGGAAGCAAGGTTTTTTTATGGGAGGGGGATGGCGAATATCGGGGCATGGGCGATGCGCGGGCGCGAATGGGCGCCGGGTGTTCGACGGGGTTGTCCGGCCTTCTTGCCCGGCGGGGACGGGCCGCGCATTTTCCCGCATTTGGCGTTATCGGGTTTTTCGCGGGGCGGGGGAGAATCCCTCGCGGAATATCAATCCCGATCGGGGGATTGGTTTCATGCCGAGGGAGGGCGAGCGAAGCATGATTTCCTCCGTACCTCCCATCCCCCTCCTCAGGGAGGCTTTATCAACCGCGCCTCTCCTTGGCCGGGTTCGGCCTCTTCGAGGCCTTGGGGAATATCCGAAAAATACGATTAATCATTGTCATGAACCCGTTGTCGGCACGATAGTACGATTGACTCCGTTTGTCTACGATAACTGATTGTTTATAATACTATATTTCTGTTATTTCGTACCCGACTACCCCTTGCACTTTCGTCATACATATGCTTGAATACTCTCCAGTTTGATGCCGTGTGTATGCGTTTTGATTACAGATTCAGGGAGACAGGATGCCGAAGCGAAGCGATCTGAAACTCACCAAGCGCACCGTCGACGCGCTCGAGGCCGACGGGAAGGACGCTCTCTTCTGGGACCGGGAACTGGCGGGCTTCGGGGTGCGCGTCCACGCCACGGGCAGGAAGACCTGGGTGGTGCAGTCCCGGGGCCCCGGGGGTCCCAGGCGCGTGACGCTCGGCCGTCACGGGGAGTTGCCCGTCGACGAGGCCAGGAAACAGGCCGCCCTCATTATCGACCGCATCAAGCGCGGCGAGGAGCCGGTGGCCGAACCGCCCGAGGGGGGACCCACCGTGGCCGGACTCGCCGAACGCTTCATGCGCACCCACGTGGAGAGACACCTGAAGCCCGCCAGCGTTGCCGCGTACCGCACCACGCTCGACAAACACATCCTGCCGGCCATGGGCGGGATGGGGCTGGAAGAAGTCGGCGGGGCGGAAGTCACGGCGCTCCATCACGGCCTTCGCGATACGCCGGTCCTGGCGAACCAGGCGGTCCATCTCCTCTCGCGCATGTTCGTACTTGCCGAAGCCTGGGAGCTGGTCCCGCCCGGGCGGAACCCCTGCCTCGCCGTGCGCCGCTACAGGACGCGGGCGCGCGAGCGGTTCCTGGCGCCTGAAGAATACCAGCGCCTGGGCCGTGCGCTCAGGCAAGCCGAGGCGGAGGGCGTGATATGGCCGCCCGCGATTTCGGCCATCCGGCTGCTCGCACTTACCGGATGCCGCAGGGGCGAGATACTGAACTTGCGCTGGGACGACGTGGACCGCACGGCGGGGGATCTGAGACTTCGGGACGCCAAGGCGGGTCCCCGCATGGTCCCCCTGACGAGGCCCGTGCTCGGGATACTCGACGCCATCCCCCGCTCCGGGGAGAACCCCTGGGTGATAGCGGGACAAAGGCCGGGAAAACGCTTGACGGGCCTGCACCACTACTGGCGGCCGATAAGGGAGCGGGCGGGGCTTCATGACGTGCGCATCCACGACCTCAGGCATTCCTACGCGTCGAGGGCGCTGGCCCTGGGCGAGAGCCTCTACACGATCGGGAAACTCCTGGGTCACACGAGCGTGGCGACGAGCGCGCGCTACGCGCACCTGATGCGCGAGGCCGAGAGGGAGGCGGCGGTACGGGTGGGCGGGAGCATCGGCGCCCACGTCGCGAACGGGAGGGTCGAGCACAGATGAAACAGCCCGTCATGAAAACGCTGTCGAACCGCGCGGTCGGGAAGCTCGAAGCGGAAAAAGACACGGTGTTCTGGGACGGGGAGCTCACGGGCTTCGGCGTCAGGGTCTATCCCACCGGGAGCAAGGTCTACGTCGCCCAGGCGCGGGGGCCCGAGGGTCCCAAACGCGTGGCGGTGGGTCGACACGGGGTGATCAACGCCGATGAGGCCAGGAAGCGCGCCGCCCACGTCATCGCGAGGATCAAGGCGGGCGAGGAGGCGGTTCCCGAACCGATGAA
>JAJEJD010000017.1 GCA_022828125.1 bacterium
GTCAGGTCCGTCGTCAGGTACATGGCTTCAGCCCGGCGCGAGATGGGCTCATCGAAATCCATCGTGTCGCTCATGGGCGCTCTCCGGTCAGGGGTTCAAACGCGAGTGAGGAGGGGCTTCTGAAAAAGTCTTTGCCAATGGTTTCAAGGGAACAACCCCCCCTACCCCCCCTTGTCAGGGGGGCAAGAAAAAGCAAAACCCCCACAGCCCGGCGGGGGCGCATCGCCTTTTTATACCCCCCTGACAAGGGGGGGTTGGGGGGGTTGCTCTCCTTTGACAAAGACTTTTTCAACGACCCCCTTAGAGTCAAACCCAACCTAGTAGAGATGAAGTTCACTCCCCCCTTGAGGGGGAGTCGATGAGGTGAGGGTGAACACCCGAAACCGAATCGGTGGGGGGACATGCCACAGAAAAAACTCCCCCCACCGGCGCGACTTCGGACTTCGTCCTCGTCTTGCCGACTCCCCCTCAAGGGGGGAGTTGATTTCTCCTATTCCCTGGATGGCAAAACCCTCAAGGAGGAAGTGCCCGCCCCTACGATTCGCAGACGCCTATTCCCCCTTGAAATACTCTTCGTCCTCGGGCCGGGCCTTCCAGTTCGGGTTGGTGGGCCATTCCTTGTGGCGCGAGAGCTTGTCTCCCCCGTAGCGCACCCGGTAGAGGAGCGTGCGCTCGGAGCCGTTGGTGTATTCATGAAGCTCACCCGGGGGATGTACGATGAAGGAACCGGGGATCACGTCGACCTCGCCGGTGGGGGTCTTCATCCTGCCGCCGCCCTTGTAGCAGAAATAGATCTCCGTCGCGTAGGGGTGGCAGTGGTAGGGGCTCACCTGGCCGGGTTCCCAGCAGGCCACCGTCACGTCGCCCTCCTCGTAGCGGCCCAGGATCTTCTCCACGTGCTTTTCGGTGCTGAATTCCTTTTCTTTTTCCAGATCGAAAACGTGCATCTTCTTCTCCTGTGTGTATGACTTCCGCACTAACAAAGGGAGCGCACGCGCGGCTGTAGAAAAACCGGTATGCGACCCCTACCAAGATCGTTCCCCATGAAGGAGAATTCCAAATCCACTCCCCCTTGAGGGGGCTGCTGAAAAAGCCCTTCCCGCCCGGAATTCACACCGCCGGAATGACGGCCAAAACCCGAAACAGGGCGGCGGCGCAGGCTCTCGCCTTGAAAACCAACCCCCCCTACCCCCCCTTGTCAGGGGGGTAAAAAAAGAAAGACCCCATCGTCGGGGGGCAAGAAAAAACAAAAGCCCCTCTACCGGTGGCGGGCGTCGCCTTTTCATACCCCCCTGACAAGGGGGGGTAGGGGGGGTTGCCTTTATCCCCTGACGAGGGAGACTTTTCAACAGCCCCGCGCGCGGCCCCATGAACTCTTTACAATCCGCTGAACTCCTCGCAGATGGCGGCCATCCACTTGGCCCCGTCGATGAGGTCCGCGATCTTCAGGTTCTCGTTCGCGCTGTGCGTGCGCGAGGTAATGCGGCCCACTCCGGTGGAGGACAGCGGCACCCCGAGGTGCTTCAAGACGATATACGTCGGCGTGCTGCCGTTGCCGAAGGGATTGATGATGGCGTCTTCTCCGTAGAGCCTGTGCGACGCCGCGTTGCACGCCTTGACGATGTCGGCCTCGGGGTCGCTCTTCGCCGGGTAGGAGGTGAACAGAAGCTCCACGCCGATGTCCTCGAAGCCGTGCCTGTCCAGATGCGCGCGCACGCAGTCCTTTATCTTGTAGGGGTCCTGGTTCGGCACGAGGCGGCAGTCTATCTTGGCCCGCGCGCGGGCGGAGACGATGGTCTTCACCCCCTCGCCGGTGTAGCCGCCGTCGAAGCCCGCGATGTTGAATGTCGGGTTCGCGAGGTGGCGGCGCGGGAGGTCCTCGTCCTTCATGTCGAGCAGGAATTTCCTGAGCTCGAACTTCTCGATGCGCTCGGCTCCGTTGTAGGGCAGTACGCGGCGGATGAGCTCGTCCTCGATTTCCGTGATGGGCAGCACGTCGTCGTAGAATCCTTCCACAAGCACGTTCTCGTCCTGGTCCTTCATGGTCGAGAGCGCCCACGTCATGCGCCAGGCCGCGTTCTCGTATATCTGGGCGTTCGAGCTGTGGAAGTCCACGTTCGCCGTCCGGCAGGTGAGCTCCATGTAGCAAAGACCCTTGTTGCCGAGCGATAGCACGGGGGTGTCCACCCGCGTGGTGTTGTCCTCCCACACGCAGCCGTCCGCCGCGAGCAGGTCGGCGTTTTCCTTCACGAAGGGTTCGAGCGAGGGGCTTCCCACCTCTTCTTCCCCCTCGATGATGTACTTGACCGAACACGGCAGCTCGCCGCGCACCGCGAGAAACGCCTCGAACGCCGCAAGGCGGCTCATGATGTTGCCCTTGTTGTCCGTCGACCCTCTCGCGATGACGGCGCCGTCGACAATCTCCGCGTCGAACGGCGGGGTGTCCCACTCCGAGAGCGGCTCGGCCGGCTGAACGTCGTAGTGGTTGTAGAAGAGAAGCGTCTTGTCCCCGCCGCCCGCAAGATTCGCGGTGAGAATCGGGTTGCCCTCGGTTTCATGGAGCGTCGTCTTAAGGCCCGAGCGCGCCACGCGGGCCTCCAGAAGGGCCGCCATCTCCCTGATCCCGACGTTGGTCGTCGAGATGCTCGGCTGGCGGCAGAGTTCCTGCAGATCGGCCACGAAGCGATCCGCGTTCTCGTCGATATAGTCCAGTACGGCGCTAAAGTCTTTCCCCTCGCTCATCACACACTCCTCATCCTCGAGACGCCCGCGGTCGGCTCTTCGGTTTGATTATCAGCGTGGAACAAAGATATGATCCCGTGCGCTTACATTCAACCCGAAAACCCGCATTCGCGCGACTCAGACCCGGGCGTCTCGCCTCGTGGATTCCGACGCGTTCCGAATGCGACGCGAAGGAGGTTCCACATGCCCGAAGCACCCGCGAACACGAACTGGTACACGTACTTTCCCGAGGACTACCGCTGGTCGGCCGCCATCTGCGGCATGGTGTCGAGCGCGCAGTGGGGCGGAACGGAAATCGGCGAGGTCGACAAGGTCTGCCGCCGCCTCTACAAGAAACTCGGCGACGACAACCTGTGGTTCCGCGAGTGGGATCGCATGGGCGATACCGTGCGCGATCTGGGCCGCGCCGCCGAGCGCAAGAAGCAGAACCTCTCCGCCGCCACCCACTACAAGCGCGCCACCTGCTACTACCAGATGGGCGAGCGCTTCCGGACGCCCAAGGACAAGCGCGCGGTCGCCACGTTCAAGAAATCGCTCGACACCTTCCGCCGCTTCGTGCGCCTGACGGACAGGCCCCGAATCGAGGCCGTGGAAGTCCCCTTCGAGGGCAGAAAGAAACTCCCCGGCTATCTCGTGCACGCGGAGAACACGCGGAAGAGAAAGCCCCCCGTCGTCGTCTTCTTCGACGGGCTCGACGTGACGAAGGAGCTCCAGTTCACGCGCGGCGTGGAAGATCTGGTGCGCCGGGGCATGAGCTGTCTGGTGATGGACGGCCCCGGCACGGGCGAGGCCATCCGCCTGCGCAACATCTACCTGCGGCCGGACTATGAGGTCGCGGGCTCTGCCGCGCTCGACTATCTCGAAACCAGAAACGACGTGGACGCCAGGAACGCCGGCGTCATGGCGGTCAGCCTGGGCGGCTACTACGCGCCGCGCATCGCCAGCATGGAGCATAGATATAAGGCGTGCCTCGCCTGGGGGGCGATCTGGGACTACCACGCCACCTGGAAAAAGCGCATCGAGGCGTCCTTCAAGGCGGAGCTCTCCGTGCCGGGCCATCACATCCAGTGGATCCTGAACGCCGACTCGCTCGACGACGCCTTGCTCAAGCTCGAGGGCTTCAGGCTCGACGGCGTCGTGCAGAACATGCGCTGTCCCTTCCTCGTCACGCACGGGGCGGACGACAAGCAGATCCCGCTCCGAGACGCCAAGGCGCTCTATAACGCCGTGGGTTCCAAGGACAAGACGCTCAAGGTCTTCACCGTGAAGGAAGGCGGCTCCCAGCACTGCCAGCGCGACAACTACGCCATCGGCACGGCCTACATGTTCGACTGGCTCCAGGAGAAACTCTGCGGGTAGGGGGGATGTTCGCGTGATGCGGTGGTGGCTGTAGGGACAGGCCCCTGCGCCTGTCCTGAGGTCGCTGCCCCAGGACGTCCCCCGTGATCGCTTTTGCAGGGACAGGTCGCGACCTGTCCCTGCGGGGGGCTGTTGAAAAAACCGGTATGCGGCCTTTACGAAGATTGCTTTTCACCGACGAGAATATCAAATCAACTCCCCCCTTGAGGGGGATACCCCATAAGGCAACCCCCCCTACCCCCCCTTGTCAGGGGGGCAAGAAAAAGCAAAACCCTCTCAGCCCGGCGGGGGCGCATCGCCTTTTTATACCCCCCTGACAAGGGGGGGGTAGGGGGGTTGCCTTTGTCCCCTGACAAGAAGGGGTTTTTCAACAGCCCATGACCATCTTCCACACCCACGTCATCGTCGACTGGTCGGCGCGCTCGAAACCGAGCCCCGCCCGTCCCACCAAGGACGCCATCTGGTGGGCCGCAGCTAAAGACGGCGTGGTGGACGAACCCGTCTACGCCCGCACCCGTCACGACGCCGTGGAACGCATAGCCGATCTCATCGCCACGGAACTCGACGCCGACCGCCGCGCATTGATCGGTTTCGATTTTCCCTTCGGATATCCGGCGGGGGTCGCCGCGCACCTGACGGGCGAGGCATCGGCTTTCGCTCTATGGAACTGGCTGGCGGCCCGCATTGAAGATAGAGAGAACAACGCCAACAACCGCTATCAAATCGCGCAAGAGATCAACCGCTCTTATCCAGGAATCGGCCCCTTCTGGGGCCGCCCGGAAAGCTGGCGATTCCCGGACGTGCCGACACGCGAATCGCGGCGCACGGGTCGCGACGCCCACCCGCCCGAGCGCCGCATCGCCGACTCCCAAGCCAAAGGCGCCAAGACCGTCTGGCAACTGGCCTACGCCGGCTCTGTCGGTTCACAGGTGCTCCTCGGCCTACCAACTCTCAAGCGCCTCATCGAGCATCCACTCATGGAAGGCCGCCTCGCCGTCTGGCCCTTCGATACAGGTTTGCGAGCGCCGGAATCGCCCGCCGTCATTGCCGAAATCTACCCCTCTCTCCTCAGGCGAGAGATTGAAGAGCGATTGGGTGAGGGTGAAATACCGGACGCCGCGCAGGTTCGCGTAAACGCGGAGGCCTTCGCCAGGCTCGACTTACAGGGCGGCTTCGCGCCCCTGTTCGAGGGCGCTCCTTATCTCGACGCAGAGGAGCGCCGCATCATCGAAACCGAAGAAGCCTGGATTCTCGGCCTCGGTCATGAAGAGGCGCTCAGAAAGGCGCTGGGCCGATATTTGTAGGGGCGGCTCGTGAAAGGAATACCCTCACGCGCCCGCCCATGGGTCTATCACTTGAATACCGGTGTCGGAAAAATCCCGAACGTTGCGCGTCGCCACGGACATTCCACGCGCGATAGCGATCGCCGCGATCTGGCAATCCGGCTGCGAGACCGGACGCCCGATGACGCGCCGGGCGGCTGCAACCTCCGCATAGGCGCGTGCCGCTTCGCTGTCGAACGGCAGAACGCGGTGTGCAAATAAATCCCCGAGAGTTTGCTCGAAGGTGTCCACAAGACCCCGGCGGCGCGCGCCTTCGGGCAAAAAGGCGATCCCAGCGCGGATTTCAGCCTCCGTAATCGCCGTCACGAACAACTCCCGTAACAGCTGGTTGTCCACCCAAGCGAGAACATCCGGATTCGGGGAATCGCGCATCAATTCGGACACCACGTTCGTATCGAGCAATACCATCACCGCCCCTCAATCGAAGCGGGGCGGTTCACGCATCGGCTCGCGTGGCGGCAACTCCAACTCGACACCGCCGAAAGGTTTGAACCGTTCGTGGATCGCCGTCCCCAAACCTTTCACGGGCACTTCTTCCCGCCCGACCGCCTCGCGCAGGATCACCCGCGCCTCTTCTTCCATCGAACGTCCGTTCTCCGCCGCACGCACGCGAAGGCGCGTTTTCACGTCGTCGTCGAGATTGCGGATTGTAATGCTAGCCATTGTTATCTCCTTTCACTATATAGCATTCTAATACATATAATGATTGCAATGCAATCGCATAAAGCGCAACCCATTTGAACTGTTTTACCATTCGAGGCTGCCTCTGTAGGGACAAGTTGCGGACTGTCCCTACACCGATGACGCAAAGAACGGCGCTGTGATATATTTCCCGCCACTGGGACAACGACACGAGGAAGCCTGAATTTCGAAGAACGCACGGATTCCAGAATCCGCTTTTCTCGATTTTCCTGCGCCGGCCCTCAACAGATACTTGCACGATAATCTTCTACTTCTCGCAAGGAGAACGCCTCATGGCAAAAGCCGCACAAGCCGTCCGCAAGGAACCGTGGTTCGCGTATTTTCCCGATGACTACCGCTGGTCCGCCGGTGTGGGCATCGCCTATTCCACGTCCTATTGGGGTTCGTCCACGATGGGCGAGGTCGACAGGGTCTGCCGCAAGTTAAAGGGCAAGATAGGCGACGACGACGCCTGGTTCGACGAATGGGTGAGCGAGGCCGACAGGATGCGCTCCTTGGGGCTCGCCGCCGCCAGAAAAAAGAACGACCTCTCCGCCGCCGCTTTCTTCAAGCGCGCGTGTTTCTACTATCAGCTCGGCGAGCGGTTCCGCACACCCAAGGACAAGGCGGCGAACGCCGCGTACCGCAAATCGCTGGACAGCTTCAAGCGCTTCGCCGCGCTCACCGACGCGCCGCGCATTGAGCACGTGGAGATCCCCTTCGAGGGCAAAAAGACGCTGCCCGGCATCCTCATTCACGCGCAAAACACGAGAAAGAGAAAACCGCCCGTGGTGGTTTCTTTCGACGGCTTCGACGTTTCGAAGGAGATTCAGTACATCCTGGGCGCGGAAGACCTCGTGCGCCGGGGGATGAGCGTACTCGCCGTGGATGCACCCGGAAACGGGGAGGCCATCCGTTTCAGGAAGCTCTTCCTGCGCCACGATCATGAAACCGCGGGCGCTGCGGCCCTCGATTATCTCGAAGGGCGCAATGACGTGGACGCGAAGCGCGCGGGCGTCATGGCGATCAGCCTGGGCGGCTACTACGCGCCCAGAAACGCGAGCATGGAGCGCCGCTTCAAGGCGTGCGTGGCCTGGGGAGCGATCTGGGACTACCAGCGGGTGTGGCGCGACAGAATCGCCGCCGCCTACAAGACGGCTCTCTCGGTTCCCGGGCATCACCTGGAGTGGATTTTCAACCTGGACTCCACCGAGGAGTGCCTCGACGTCCTCGCGGACTTCAAGCTCGAGGGCGTGGTGCAGAACATGCGCTGCCCGTTCCTGCTGATTCACGGAGAAGGCGACCAGCAGATCCCCCTCGCCGACGCGAAAAGGCTCTTCAATGCCTCGGGCTCCAAAGACAAGACGCTCCGAATCGTCAAGGGGACCGAAACGGGCGCCCAGCACTGCCAGATGGACAACGTGCCCCCCTACGCGCACGAGATTTTCGACTGGCTGAAGCTCAAGCTGGGCGCGTAGCGGGGACCCAAATTTTCCTTCATAGCCCGCTGCGGCGTCCCGGTTCTCTCGCAGGAGGGCCGGGACGCCGGGGTGAACGCTTTTTCGCCGGACGCTCTTCACGGACGAGCCGTGCGTTCGCGAAACCGGCCAAACGCCGGTTGACCCGAGCGGCGCTTATCGTCATTACAATGAATGCACGGGTGTGCGCCGAGGCGGACGCCGCCCGAGACGACGATAAAATCTCATTGAACAAGGGGGCATACGCCACATGAACTATGAGAACGTGCGCACCGAGATGGACGGTGAGTTGCTGATCGTCACGCTGCACCGGCCCGAGAAGCGAAACGCCATGACCCACCAGATGCGGGTCGACCTGCTCGACTGCGCCCGACGCGCCGAGACCGACGACGCCGTGAAGGCCATCGTCTTCACCGGGCATGGGGAGGAGTCGTTTTCCGCCGGCGCCAACATCCCCGAACTGGAACAGCGAACGCTGGTGTCTGAGATGGGCCCCTCGGCCTCGCTGCGCAAGGAGCTTCCGACCGCCATCGAGCGTCTCGGCAAGCCGAGCGTGGCCGCGATCAACGGCTACTGCTTCGGTGCGGGCCTCGAATTCTCGATGGGCTGCACGATCCGCATCGCGAGCGAGAACGCCCTGCTCGGACTGCCGGAGATCAACTTCGGCCAGATTCCCGGCAGCGGCGGCACGCAGCGCCTCTACCGGTTCGTGGGGCTGGGCTGGGCCATGCAGATGATCCTGACGGGGCAGCGCGTCGACGCCGAGACCGCGCGCGAAATCGGTCTCGTCACCGAAGTCCTGCCGCTGGCCGACCTCATCCCCCGCGCGAAGGAACTGGCGCGCCTGCTCGGGGCGCAGGCCCCCATGGCGTTCGTCGCCGGGCGCGACGCCGTTCTGCGCTCCACGGAAACCGAGCTTCTCGCGGGCATCGACTTCGAGCGCAAGCTCTACGCCATCTGCATGGCGACCGAGGACAGCCGCGAAGCGCTCAAAGCCTACGTCGAAAAGCGCGCGCCCGAGTACAAGGGCCGCTAATCCCGGGATCGCGCATGAAGCCTTCTCTTCTCGACCAGGGAAAAATCGAGTCCTACCTCGCCGCAGGCTACTGGACGCGCGAGACGATGGTGGAGCGCTACGCCGCCTATGCGCGTGATTTTCCGGAGAAAATCGCCTGCCGCGATTCACAAGAGGAGATCACCTGGCGGGGGCTGGATGAACTCACCGACCGCATCGCCGCGAACCTGATCGCGCGGGGAATCGAGCGCGACGCCCGCGCCCTGGTGCAGATGGCATCCTCGAACCGCGAGATAGTCTTGCGCATCGCATTCAAGAAAGCGGGAATCATCGGCTGTTTCGCCCCCATGCAATGGCGAAGCAAGGAACTGGGCTACGCCTCTCGGGAACTGGAGCCGAGCGTCATCTTCGCCTCACCTAAACCTCGGGATGATGGAGAAGAAACTTGGATGGATGAGGCGGCAGGCGTTACCTCGCCCATCCTTCGCGTCGATCTCTCCAAGGAATCTCCCGAAGGGTGGCTGCCCTGGGCCGATCTGACCAGGCCGCCCGAGAACGCGGGAGCGATGGAGGAAATCGTCTCCCGGGCTTTCCGCTTCGATGAGATTTCCATGATCACGGTCTCGAGCGGATCCAGCGGCTTTTCGAAGCTGTGCGAATGGCCCGAAGGGGCGCAAATGTGTCTCGCCCGCGCAAACGGCGCGCGATTGTGTATCAGCGAGGACGACAACATCGGCGTTTTCGCGCCGATGGCGGGGGGCGCGGGGCTGCTGGTCTGGGTGACGTCCGGCATGACGCCGTGCGCCTTCACGTTCCCCGAATCCTATAACGCGCGCGCTTTGCTGGCGCTCATCGAGAGCGCAAAGATCACCGTGGCGACGACCGTGCCCGTCATCCTGAACCGGCTGGCGCAGGAAGATTTGGGCGCCTTCGACCTCAGTTCGCTGCGCGCCATCAGAATCGGCACGGCGGCGGCGGATCTCGATGCGGCGCGCCATGTGGAAAGCCTCACCGATTGCCGCGTCGTGGTCGCGGCGGGCAGCATGGAAACCCCCGGCTTCGCGCACGCGGATTTCAACGATCCCGCCGCGCTCAGGCTGAACGGCAGCGTCGGTCTCCCGCACCGGGGATGCCGCTGGCGGATCGAGGATGAGGAGGGAAACGCGCTGCCCCGGGGGAGCGTCGGCCACTTCAAGCTCTCGGCCCCTTACGCGTCTTCGGGCTACTGGAAGGACCCGGAAGGCACGAGAGCGGTCTGGTCGGAGGGCTGGAACGCCACCGGCGACATCGCGGCCATCGACGAGGACGGCCGCTTGCGGCTTCTGGGCCGCAGCAAAGAGGTCATCAACCGCAGCGGCCAGAAGATACTGCCGGTCGAGGTCGAGCGCGAGATCGCCAAACACCCCGACGTCTTCGAGTGCGCCGTAGTCGCGGCGCCCGACCCCGAATACGGCGAGGCGCCCTGGGCGTTCATTCAGCCCCACGAGGGCAGGAGCCTCGACGCGGAAGCTCTGGCCGATGCGCTCAGGGCGAGCGGCCTCGCCACCTACAAGATACCGGCGCGGTTCATCGAACTGCCCGAATTCCCCCGCGTCGCGAGCGACAAGATCGACAAGAAGGCGCTGCTGCAAATGGCGCCCGCGGAATAGAAGCAACGCTACCGAAAAGATAGGAGAACCCTGGCGATGGCACACGGCGAAGACTTACACGGCGCGAGTTTCGACGGCTTCACGGTCGAGATAGACGCAGAGCAACAGCGCGGCGACGTTATTCTCGACCGCGGCGAGATGAACACGATCAGCATGGGCCAGCGCGAGGAACTGCGCGCCGCCTTCGAGAACCTGGACCTCGACGATCGCGTGCGCGTCATCGTGCTGCGCGCCACCGGGCCCAACTTCTCCTCGGGCGGATTCATTCGCGGCTTCATGGAGGCCTCGCCCGAGCACGTCTCGAATCTGGCGGACAACATCGCCGCGCCCACGCGGTGCGCAAAACCGACCATCGCCGCGAACCGCGGCTACTGCTTCGGCGTGGGTTTCGAGATTTCTCTGGCGTGCGATTTCCGCATCGCGTCCGACACGGCCCTCTACGCCCTGCCCGAGCAGCGCCTGGGGCAGATTCCGGGTTCGGGCGGCTCGGCGCGCCTGCAGAAGATGATCGGCATCACGCGGACGAAGCACATCGTCATGCGCTCGAAGCGCATCGGCGGCGCTCAGGCATACGAGTGGGGCATCATCACCGAAGTCGTGCCGGACGATGAACTCGAAAAAGCCACAGACGCCCTGGTGGCCGAGCTTTGCGGGTTCGCCCCGCTCGCGCAGCGGACGGCCAAGCGCCTGCTCAACGAGACCGAAGACACCTTCCTGTCCCTGGGGATACAACTGGAGGGACATTGCTACTCGCGGCTTCGCCAGTCGGACGATTTCAAAGAGGGCGTGGAGGCCTTTCACGAGAAGCGCAAACCCAATTTCAGGGGGAGTTGAGAAGGTTTCGGACAACTCTTTTTCGCAAATCTCCCCGGCTTCCAGGTTCGCCGTCCCTCCCATTGGGGCTGTTGAAAAAGCCTTTGTCAAAGGAGCAACCCCCCCTACCCCCCCTTGTCAGGGGGGTATAAAAAGGCGATGCGCCCCCGCCGGGCCGAGGGGGTTTTGTTTTTTCTTGCCCCCCTGACAAGGGGGGGTAGGGGGGGTTGCCTTTATGGGGTTTCCCTTTCAGAGGATTGCCATTCCCCTCTCAGAGGGTTTTCCAACAGCCCCCATTCAACCGAGCCTCCCGTGCTACGCTAATTGTTTTATGCTATATTGCCGCTATATCTCGTACATGCAAGATTCCGGTACGGGCGCCATCCCGAAAGACGGTTGGCCCGCAAGGTTTTCTCAAGACCAATGGGGGGAGATCGTCATGATAGGTCCCATGCACCATTCCAGCAGAACGGTTTCGGACATCGAAAGGTCCATCGCTTTTTACCGCGACACCTTGGGCTTCGAGGTGGTGGAGGACATCTCCTCCGACGAGGAGGGTATCCAGTACGCCTCGACCACGCCGGAGAGCAAGCTGCGCATCGTCATGCTCCAGGCGGGAGGCGCGGTCGTGGAGCTCATCCAGTTCCTGAAACAGGAGGGAAAGCCCTACGACAATCCGCCGGCGCTGAACGACGTGGGCAGCAGCCACATCGCCTTCGAGCCCGAAGACATGGACGCCGCCTACGAGGACCTCGTGGCCAAGGGCGTGCAGTTCGCCACCCCGCCCCAGGTGACGTGGCGCGGCCCGGGCCGCTACTGGCGAGCCGCCATTTTCTACGATCCGGACGGCTTCGATCTGGCCCTGTTCAAAATGTATGAGGGAGAACCCGCCGAGGCCGTCTCCGGCTGAGTCCGAAACCTTATGGAGGGAACGACGCCATGATGCTGAGCGACCTGACCTGGATGGAAATCCGCGACCTGATTCCCGAAAACCCCGTCATCATCCAGCCCGTGGGCTCGACCGAGCAGCACGGCCCCCACCTGCCGGTTCAGGTGGATATTTCGAGCGCCTTCGAGGTCGCGAAAGCCGTCGGCGACAGGACGGGCTGCCTCGTCGCCCCGCCGCTTCCCTACGGATACTCGGAAGTCTGGGAGAATTTCCCCGGCACCATCAGCTTCACGGTCGATACCTTCATGGCCTGCGTCGCCGAAATCACCGAGAGCCTGGTGCGCAACGGCTTCAAGCGGATTTTCTTCCTGAACGGCCACAACCCCAACCTCCCCCTGCTCCAGACCATGATGTTCAAGCTCATGGACCGCTACGGCAGGGACGGAGACAAGCTCATCGTCGCGGGTAGCTACTTCATGGTGGACAAGGAAACGTGCGACGCCATCGGCGACAACTTCCGCGAGGGCACCCACGCGAACGAGTTCGAGACGGCCTTCATGATGCACATCCGCCCGGACATGGTGCACGTCGACCGCCTGGGCGACTGGGAGTACAAGCCCGAACTCGTGCTCTCCTATATGCACGGGGTGACCTCGGTCGTGCGCCTGCCCGACAGCCGGGTGCACAACGGCGTCTACGGCGACCCGCGCCGGGCCACGCCGGAGAAGGGCCGCCAGTACTTCGAGGCCTGCGTGAACAAGGTGGTCGAGATCGTCGAGAACTTCAACCCGGAATACTTCGGAATCCAGGAGGTCTACACCTAGGGCCGGGGACGCAAGGCGGAAGAGGCCTTCGATTCATTGACGAATCCACCCCGTGCGGGATGTGCCACTCGCTGACAAGCTGTACCACGAACACCTCGAAGAGTTGAGACGGGAGGGATTGATCCCATGAGCGGACGCCGCGCCTTCACCGACCTGACGAAGGATTTCCCGGCGGAGCGCCGCGCGCGCGTGGATGCCCGCAAGACCGCGCTTCGCCGCGCCATGCCCTTGCACGAGTTGCGCCGCGCGCGGACATGTACGTCTCGAACCTGCGCGCATATATCGAAGCGATGGGCGGCGGTGCAATCGCTCCCTTTTCGGAGTTGTTGAGAAAATCTTTGCCAAGGGAGTAGCCCCCCAACCCCCCTTGTCAGGGGATAAAGGCACCCCCCCTACCCCCCCTACCCCCCCTTGACAGGGGGGTAAAAAAAGCAAACCCCCGACAAGAGGGATAAAAACAAAAAAGGTTCCCCCGACAGGGGGAGTAAAAAAAAGACCCCCCTGACAAGGGGGGGTAGGGGGGTTGCCTTTCGACGAGGAAAGCCGGGGTTCGCGCGAAAGCGGCCTTCCCGCTAAAGGCAATATCCCCCGACGAGGACTTTTTCAACAACCCTTTCCCGGTCGCGATTGCCCTTCGATATGCCGCCTTCGGCGGCTACTCAGGGTGAGGAGTGGTGATGCCGCTAGGGGCGAGGAGAATGTTGCGCCGGTCAGCGTGAAAGTGAGATGCGCGAACTTTGCAGGGCAAGAGAGAGTGATGTCGCCGATGAGAGCAGGGATGAAACCCGCGCCGAGCGGCGCGGGCTCAGATGGCCAGTTGGGTATCGGCGTCGAAGAAGAAGAGGTTGTCCTCGCGCATGCCCACCCGGGCCTCATCGCCCATGTCGACCCGAAGGGTGGAGGGCGTGCGCGCCATGATGGAGAGGTCCTCGAAAGCGAGTTCGAGCACCTGATCCGCCCCGTAAGGCTCCAGTAGCAGCACCTTGCTCAGGTGGCCGTCGCCATCGCCGCCGGCGGCCTTCACGGTAACGTCCTCGGGGCGAATCCCGAGAATTACCTTATCCCTTTGCTTCTCCTCCAGGCGCTTGCGCTGCTCGGGAGACGGCTCCACGGCGAAGTTCCCGTAGCGGAAGCAAAGCCTCCCGTTTTCCTGCTCCAGCGAACCGGGGATGAGGTTCATGGGCGGCGTGCCCACGAACTGCGCCACGAAGGTGTTCGCCGGCTCGTGGTAGACGGCGTAGGGGGAGGCGTACTGCTGGAGCACGCCGTCTTTCATGAGCGCAATCTCATCGGCCATATTCAGGGCTTCCACCTGATCGTGGGTCACGTAGATCATGGTGGTCTCGAGACGCCGGTGGAGCTTTTTGAGTTCGGCGCGCATCTCGACCCGGAGCGCGGCGTCGAGGTTCGAGAGCGGCTCGTCCATCAGGAACGCCCAGGGTTCGCGGACGATCGCCCGGCCCAGCGCCACGCGCTGGCGCTGCCCGCCCGAGAGTTCGCGGGGCCTTCGGGCCATAAGCTCCTCGATGTTCAGCGCCTCGGCCGCCCAGCGGACCTTCTCGTCGATTTCCGCCCTGGTCATCTTCATCATCCGCAAGGGGAAAGCCAGGTTGTCCCGCACCCGGAGGTGGGGGTAGAGGGCGTAGCTCTGGAACACCATGGCCATGTTGCGCTTGTGGGCCGGAATGTGGCGAACGTCCACCCCGTCGATGAGAATCGCTCCCTCGGTGGGTTCGAGCAGGCCCGCGACCACGTTCAGGATGGTGGTCTTCCCGCAACCGGACGGGCCGAGCAGGACGACGAACCTGCCGTCGGCAATCTCCAGGTCCACGTTGTCGACCGCGACCACCTCGCCGTAATTCTTGGTCAAGTTCTCCAGCACGACCTTCGCCATTCTCATTCGCTCCTATGGAAAACCGGCTAGCCCTTCACCGCCCCCGCCGTCAGCCCGCGCACGAAGTAGCGCTGGAACATGAGAGCCAGGGCGACGGGAATGATGACGCAGGCGACGCCCGCGGCGTTCATCCGTGCGTAGCTCACCGAGAACTCGGAGACGAAATCGAGCAGCGTCACCGTGATGGGCCGGGTATTCATCGTCTGGGTCAGGACGAGCGGGAAGAGGAACTCGTTCCAGCTCGTGAGGAACACGAACACCGCCGCCGTGACGATCGCGGGCGCCGAAAGCGGCAGGATCACCCGCCAGAGAGTCTGGAAGCGGTTGCAGCCGTCCACGCGGGCGGCGCTCTCGATCTCCTGCGGGACGGTCTCGAAATAGGCGACCAGCACGAATATCGCCAGCGGCAGGGATATCGGAATGTAGGCCACGATGAGCCCCATGTAGGTGTCCAGGAGACCGAGCCCGCGGATCATCAGGTAGAACGGGACGATTAGCGATACTTCGGGCACGATGCGAGACGCCAGCACGACATAGAAAAGGGACTGCTTTCCCTTGAAGTAAAGACGCGCGAAACCATACGCCGCCAGGCATCCCAATATGACGTTGATGATGGTGACGCCCAGCGCCACGACGAAGCTGTTCCACATCGAGGGCAGCACGTCGGCCGTGGGGAACGTGGAATACCCCGCCATGCTCTTGTCGAACGCGACGCTCGTGTCGGCGGGTTTCCTGAGGATGATCTCCTCGTAGTTGCCGATGTTCAGCGTGGGCGGAACCCAGTTGGGCGGCACCGACACCACGTCCTTTTCGAGCTGGAGGCTCGAGTTCAGCATCCAGTAGAAGGGCGAGATGGCGTAGAAGAGCATGACCGCGACGATCAGGTAGAGTACGACCCGCCCCAGGATGGCGGCCTGGCGGTATCTCTGAATCTCCTTGACGTCGGGAACGCTCGGGGCGGCCATGCTCAGCTCTCCTGCGGCCTGTAGAGGATCTTGATGTAACCGATCGCCAGGATGAAGGTGGCGATGGCGATCACGTATGAAATCGACGCGCCGGAGCCGAACTGCAGGTTACGGAACGTCTCGACGTAGGTGTACCAGGAGACGAGCGCCGTCGCGTCACCCGGCCCTCCCTCGGTCAGTATGTAGACCAGGTCGAATGTCTTGATGGAGATGATCGAGGTGTAGACCAGAACGAGAAGAAAGGCCAGCTTGAGCGCAGGCAGGGTGATGTGCCAGAAACGCCTCGGGGCGCCGGCCTGGTCGACCTTGGCCGCGCTGTAGAGATCCTCGGGTATCGCCTGGAGCGCCGTCAGGAACAACACGGTGGCGAGGGGCACCTCCTTCCAGACGAAGGCGTTCACGAGGGTGTAGAGCGCGCGATCGGGGTTGCTGAGCCACGTCTGGTACTTGTCGATGACGCCCAGCGCAACCAGAAGCCCGTTCAGCACCCCGTAGTCGGAATGGTAGATCCACTCCCAGATCAGGCCGTTCGCCACGTAGGGCACCGCCCAGGGAACGAGAATGAGCGGCACCGCCCATTTGCGCACGCCGGAGCCCAGTTCGTTGAGCGCCAGGGAGAAGATGAGGCCGATCAGGGCCACCGCGATCACCGACACCACGACGAAGATGACCGTGTTGATGAGCGCGTTGTAGAAATCCTCGCTCTCCAGGAACATGACGTAGTTCTCGAAACCCACGAAGGGGTTCCTGTGGGGCCGCTTCAGGTTATAGACGTGGACGCTGACGTAGAACGAATGCAGGATGGGATAGATGTTGAGCAGCACCATCAGGAGCAGCGCGGGCCCCACGAAGAACGCCGCGATGCCGCCTTCTGTCTGCATGCGCCGGGCGAACCAGCCCTTCAGGCCCGCCTGCGCGGCCGGTTCCGCCCCTTCGACGGAGAGGATATTCGCCAAGGAGAACCTCCATCGCGCCTCCCCCGGCCGTTTATCGCCGGGGGAGGCAATCGCTAACGTCTAACCGTAACGCCTCTTCAGTCTGTTCCACTGCTTGGTCAGGGTCTTGAGCGTGCCCACTATGTCGGCCTGACCCAGGATCGCCTTGTGGACGCGCGGACGCATGAACTGATCCCACTCGGCGTACCAGACGGCCTTCTGCCCGTCCTTGGGCTTGCTGAGCGCCATCTGGCTCTCGAACAGTTTCGCCTCACCCCACTTGTTCGCGGCCGAGATGATGTCGGGGTCCTTGAACAGCGGCGCATGGCCGAAGCCCAGACCGAACTCGGTGAACCACTTCTTCGCCGTGCGGTAGGTGCCCGATTTGTCCTTGCCGCCCAGGAAGTCCACCATCTTCCAGGACATCGCCTTGCGGGCGGGGTCCTTCGCGGCCGAGGCGGTCATGCTGTAGGCCCTCGTCCAGCCGCACACGTTGGGCTTCGCGTTGTTGGCGGTCGGAATCAGCGCCATCTTGATCTTGCCGGCCACCTTGGAGGACTTGGGCTCGTTCGCGGCCCGCAGCCGGTAGTTCGGCAGGATGGCGAAGCTGCCCGTGCCGCTGCTGAAGGCCTTGAGCGCTGCGACCTCGTTCAGCTCCATGAAGCCGGGCTGCGTGATCTTATGCTTCTTGGCCGCGTCGATGATCCACTGGATCGACTGCGCTACCGCGGAATCCGGTTTGTCGTAGCCCATGACGTTGTATTTCTCGTCGACGAACCTTCCGCCCCGGCTGTACATCATGGTGAAGAGCATCTCGCCCATCCAGAAGTCGGCTTTGAGGAACTGCAGGAAGGGGTACTCCTGAATCCCCTTGCTCTTGATCTGGAGGCTCTGCTGGACCACCTCGTCCCAGGTCTTGGGCGGAGCGCCGATGCCCGCCTTCTCCAGGTGCTCCTCGTTGTAGAGGAACGCCATGTGGCCCACGTAGTAGGGCAGGCCGTAGAGTTTGCCGTTGTAGGTGAGCGCGTCGGCGGTCGGGCCGATGAACTCTTTTCTGTACTCATCCACGCGCGGGAACTCGTCGATGGGATACAGCCAGCCCGCCTCGACGAACTCGGCGAGGTGCCCGTCGATCATGTAGATGACGTCCAGGGGCGTTTTGCCTGTGAACTTGACGACCAGCGTGTCGTGGTACTTGCTGCCCGGCGTGTTGCCGTAGTTGATCTTGACCTTGGCGAGCTTCTCGAATTCGGCGATGCGCTGCTTCACGAAGCTGATGCCGTAGGTCCAGCTGTAGAAGTTGAGCGATTTCACCATCGCCGCCGAGGGCGTCGCCCGGGAGACGGGCAAAGCCAGGGCGGCCGTTCCAAGTGCAGCATTGCGAAGGAGTTTCCGACGACTCAATCCGAGCTCTTTCATGGTCAACCCTCCATCGTCGCCCAGGAGAACTGTGCTCCCCTATGGCAGGGCGACCGCCATTCGGGGGCAGAACCAAGCCACAACGCCAATCAAGAAGCCCTACGCCGGGCTCCTGAATCACTCAGATGTGCAGACGAAGAGATGGGAAGCATTTTACGGCAGGAGGCGAAACGGGGCACGAAGGCCCTGGAGGCGACGATACCACCGGTTCGCGATTCCCACTCTCCGGCGTTCGATAAATCCTCTTGCAACCTCAACCAGCCTTACAAGTATGCCGAAATGCTAGCAGGGTTCCCCTAGACTGTCAATTTTGCGCTTTTTGGGGTTGTGGCAAAAGTTCGACGAAGGAGGAATGATTGTGTAGGGACAACCCTCCGTGGTTGTCCTTTTGCAGGATGGTGGCAATCAGGACAGGCACGGAGGCCTGTCCCTACGAAAGCATCACGTCGTCGACCGGGGCCATAAACGGACTTTTCCAACAGCCGCTTTTCGGCAGGTTTCAGGAAATCCCCGCCCGGCGAGCCGTCGTCTTCGGGCGGAGGCTTCCCCCTAGCTGCGCGAGACGAGCTCGATGCTGATGTCGTCCGGCCCCCGGATGAAGGCGATTTTCGTGCCCGGGCCGATCTCCCACGGGTCGCAGATGAAGTCGGCCCCTTTCGCGCGCAGGTCGGCCTCGGCGCTGTCCATGTCGTCGACGACGAGGCCGAAATGATCCAGCCCGTATCGCGGATCGCTCGTCGTGCGGACGGGGTTCTCGCCCTCCGCCCGGCCCGACACCAGAAAACTCATGCCGTTCAGATCGAAGCTGAAGATTGGCGAGCCGCCCAGGTCGCCCTCGTCCACCACCTTGGCGCCGAACATCTCCTCCCAGAACTTTCTGGCCGCGTGGGGGTCTTCGCTTCGGAAGTGCATGTGATCGTAACCATAGGTGGGCATGGACATCGTTTCCCCTCCAGAAAAAGTAAGCCGAAAAAGGGGAGGCCTCTTCCCTCCCGGCAGCTCCGGTCGAATCTGTGTATGTGTGGAAATTATAGAGGCGTCACTGGCGGGATTGTCAACAGCGCGGATTCGGAGACCGTTGAAAAACCCCCTGAGAGGGGAATGGCAACCCTCTGAAAGGGAAACCCCTTAAAGGCAACCCCCCCTACCCCCCCTTGTCAGGGGGGTATTAAAAAGGCGATGCGCCCTCGCCGGACTGAGGGGGTTTTGCTTTTTCTTGCCCCCCTGACAAGGGGGGGTAGGGGGGGTTGCCTTTCCTATCCGAAAAGGGCTTCTCCCCTCCCCGGTCGGTTTTGACCCCTCACCCTCCCGGCAGGATGACGTAGAGATCCTCCCCGTCGACCTCCACGGGAAAGCGCTGGACTTTCCGCCTGCGGTTGGCGAGGCATTCCCCCGTCCTGACCTCGAACTCCCAGCCGTGCATGGGACACGCGACCACGTCCGCCTCATCGCGCGCGTAACCCTCGCGCACCCTGCCGTCATCTTCAACATACGCCGTTATCTCGCGGAAGAGGTTCCCCGAGCAAACGGGGCCCTGCTGGTGCGGGCATTTGTCTTCCAGCGCGAAAAAGCCGTCGCTCAGCCGGAATATGCCGAGATTCAGGCCGCCCAGTTCGAGGCGAATGCGCTCGCCTGGGCCAATCTCGGAGGCGCGCGCCGCCCAGAGCCTGCGCGCCATCTATGCACACACTTCCAGATTCACCGTCTTCTCCGTGAAGCGGAAGACGCTTAAGGCGTTCTCGCCCATGATCTTGCGGCGGCCCGCGTCGCTTAAGAACGGGAGGTCAGCGACCGCCGAAGGCTCGTCGTAATCGAAATGGGGCCAGTCGCTCGCGAAGATGAAGGTGTTCTCCGCGTCGAGCATCTCGAAGAACATCTTCAGGTGCTTTCTCGGCATATCCTCCATCGGCTGGGTGCCGAAGTAGAAATCCCTGATGTATTCGCTCGGCAGCTTTCTGAGCAGGGGGGCTTCCACGCGGCGGCGCATGTATTCGGTGTCGAGGCGGTACATGAGGCCCGCCACCCATGTGATGCCGCTTTCCTGAAAGACGATCTTGAGGTCCGGGAACCGCTCGGGCACCCCCTCCATCACCATGCTCACGAGCTGCACCTGGTTGCACCACGTCATGTCCAGCGCGTGGCTCTCGACGAAGGAGGGAAACTTGGCGAAGCTCGAGAGGTCCGGCCCCAGGAAGTTCGCGTGCAGGACGATCGGGAGGCCGTGGTGCTGCGCCGCTTCGTAGATGGGGTTGTACGCCTCAGCCCCCAGGGGAAGCTCTACGCTCCCGAGCATCTCCACCCCGCAAACCGCCGGATTGCCCGCCACGCGATCAATCATCTTCGCCGCGCGCTCGGGGTCGCGGCCTGCCGCCACCACCAGCGTGTAGATTCCCTCCTCGGGCGCGCATACGCCGTCCAGCATGTAGTCGATGTAGCCGTTGCAGATGTCCATGGCGTGGTTCGCGTTTCGCACGAACTCGACCATGAGCATGTAGGTGGGGATCATGACGATGGTGTCGATGCCGAAGCGCTCCATCACGACGGGGATGTCGGCGGGACTCGACATGCCGAGCATCTCGTCCTGATCGCCCTTGCCGCCTGCAGCCCCCCGCACGGTGCGGCCGTGGAGCATGACGTCGTACTGATCCCCCACCAGGGCGGGCATGTGGTACTGCCCGCTCCAGTCGGCGAAGCGCTCGACGGAGGGGCCCTTGAGATACTTGGCGAAATCGCGGATTTCCTCGAGATAGTGCGCGTCGGCGTCCACGACGTGCATGCCCCGGTAGCCCATGGCTATCTCCTGTGAGGCGTTCTGTTGATTCCAAAAGGTTTCGCCGGATGATAGCATTCTCCCCGTTTCCTGAACACGCAGGCGAAGGCTTTCTCGTGAGGACAACCCATGAACGAAGCGAAAAATGCGGGCATGCCCCTCGCGGGCGTGCGGGTCGTGGACATGTCGAACTATCTGGCGGGGCCGCTCTGCACGATGTATCTCGCCGACTACGGCGCGGATGTCGTCAAGATCGAAAACCCGAGGGGCGGCGACCCCATGCGCCTTTGGGGCCACAACAAAAACGGCGTGGGCCTCTACTACAAGATGATCAACCGCAACAAGAAGAGCGTGACGCTCGACTTGAGAACCCCCTTCGGCGTCGAGGCGGTGAAGAAACTCGTGGCCGAGGCCGACGTCGTCGTGGAGAACTACCGCACCGGCGTGCTCGAAAAATGGGGGCTGGATTATGAGAACTTAAAAGAAGTGAACCCCGGCATCATCATGCTCTCCATCACGGGATTCGGCAGAACGGGGCCGTACAGGAACCGCCCCGGTTTCGGCTCGCTGGCTGAAGCTTTCGCGGGCTTCAGCCACATCAACGGCTATCCCGACGGCCCGCCCCTGAGTCCCTCCTGGGGGCTGGGGGATTGCTCCACGGGCATCGGGGCGGCGTTTCTGGTGATGACCGCCCTGTTCGAGCGCGAGCGAAGGGGCGGCGCGGGCCAGCAGATCGATCTCGCCATCTACGAGCAGTTGCTCACCATGCTCGGCCCCCAGGTGATCTACTACGACCAGCTCGACTTCATCCAGGGCAGGAGCGGCTCGCGCCTCGAGTTCGCGGTGCCGAGGAACAACTTCGAGACCAAAGACGGCCATTGGGTGCTCATCGCGGGCTCGAACCAGTCCATCTTCGAGAACATCTGCAAGGGACTGGGGCGTGAGGACCTGATTGCCGATCCCAGATTCGCCGACAACCGCGAGCGCATGAAGAACGCGGACGCCATCGAGGACGAACTCCAGAAGACGTTAATCACCCTCACCCTCGCCGAGGTGATGGAGCGGTTGACCGCGTTCGAGGGTGCCGCCACGCCCATCAACAACGTGAAGATGGTGGTGGAGAACGAACAGGTCGTCGCGCGGGGGAACATCACCGAGGTGCAAGACGCGGAGCTGGGCGGCCCGGTGCGGATGCAGGAGGCCTTCGGCAAGCTGTCGCGCACGCCCGGCAAGGTGCGCCACGCGGGCGAGCCCCTGGGAAACAGCAATCGCGAGGTTTTGATCGATCAACTGGGCTACTCGGAAGAAAAGCTCAAGAGCGAGGGAATCGATTTGAGGTAACGGGAGGGTATGCGTGCAGTTTATATCGACTTTGTAGGGACAGGTCGCGACCTGTCCCTACTTTTTTGCTCGGAAATAACGCCTTGGGATGATGGCGGGAGGCCCCGCCCGCCTAGAACCGCACGGCCAGTTCATCCACCGCCTGGGTGGTGCGGGCGTCCTCATCCACGAGGAGCCATTCGGGCGTGGGCGTCTTCTTGAAGCTCTTGCCCGCCTTTAACACCGTGCCGTGCAACGGCGCTTCCATGGCGTCGGCCAGTTTTTCCGCGAGCCGGATGAGAGCATCCACGTCCACCCCCGTTTCCACCTCCATCAGCCAGAGCATGTGGGCGAGATCCTCAGTCGATATGTTGCCCGAAGCGTTCGGCGCGAAGGGGCATCCGCCGATGCCGCCCAGGGAGCCGTCCAATACGTCCGCTCCCGCCTGCATGGAGGCCAGGGCGTTGGCGAGGCCCATCCCGCGCGTGTTGTGCAGGTGCACCACGAGGCCCTTCTCCGGCCAGCGGCGGCGCAGTTCGCTCACCATGCGCGCCATCCGCGCGGGGTCGCCCATGCCCATCGAATCGCACAGGAAAAACTCGTCCACGCCCAGCGCGTCGTATTTTTCGGCGATATCGTAGACCACCTCTTCCGCCACGCGCCCGGTGTAGGGACACCCCGTCGAGAGGCTGATCGCCCCGCTGAAGGGAACCCCCGCGCCCTTCACGATTCTGGATATCCTGGCCATCTCCTCCAGGCTCTGCTTGACGGATCGGTTCACGTTCGCGCGGTTGTGCACGTCCGTGATGGAGATGACCTGCTGCACCCCGTCGCTCCCAGCGTCCACCGCCCGGCGCGCGCCGCGCTCGTTGGCGACCAGGCACTCGTAGGTCACACCCGGCTTCCGCTTGATGCGGCGCATCACCTCGTCCGCGTCCGCCGTGGCGGGCACCGCCTTGGGGTTCATGAAGCTCGTGGCCTCGATGCGGCGGATGCCTGCGTCCGCCAGACCCTCGATGATCTCGATCTTGAGTTCAGTGGGCAGCACCTGTTTCAGGTTCTGAATGCCGTCGCGCATGACGACGTCGCGCACGAGAACGCTCGAAGGAAGCTGGGGGTTCGACATGGAAGGTATCCTCCCGCCGGGGGCGCTACTCGGCCAGGCGCTTCATTCTCGGGTCGAGCACGTCGCGCAGCCAGTCGCCCAGAAGGTTCACGCTCAGGACCGTGAGCATGAGGATGAGGCCCGGGAAGAGCGCTATCCACCAGGCCGTGTCGAGGAAACTCCTGCCGTCGGCGAGCATTCCGCCCCACGTCGGCGTGGGAGGCGGCACGCCCAGTCCCAGGAAGGAGAGCGCCGATTCGATGATGATCATCCGGCCCAGGTACAGGGTGGCGATGACGATGGTCGTGGAAGCCACGTTCGGGAAGAGGTAGATGAACAAAATCCGCACCGTGCCGCAGCCGGTCGCCTTCGCTCCGGTGACGAACTCGTTCTCCTTGATGGAGAGCACCTCCGCGCGCACCACCCGCGCGTAGACGAGCCAGGTCCTGAGCGCGATGACCAGGACGATGTTCTGGAGGCTCGGCCCCAGTATCGCCACCAGGCTGATGGCGAGCAGGATGAACGGAACGGCCAGGGCCGTATCGATGATGCGGCTGATGATGGTGTCTATCCAGCCACCGAAATAGCCCGCGATGATGCCGACGGTGATGCCGATGAGTCCGCTCACGATGACGGCGGCGATGCCGACGATGAGCGAGATGCGCGAGCCCCAGACGATGCGGCTCAGGATATCGCGGCCCTGCTGGTCGGTGCCGAGCCAGTAAGTGTCTCCCGCCTTGTCCACGAAGCCGGGGGGTTTCAGGTAGCGTCCCAGGTCCTGAGAGAGCGGATCCAGCGGAGAGAACAACTCGGGCACGAGGGCGAAGATGATGACGAGGGAGACGAAGAACGCGCCGAATATCGCCGGCGGCCTGCGCCTTAACTCCTGCATGGCGAGCTGAAAATCGCTCGGCCCGCGTTCGGTATCCTCATCGATTTCGATGTCGAGCGTCGCCGCCCTGTCGTCGACAACCATCGTACGCCTTTGCCCCTTAGCTATAGGAAATCCTCGGGTCGAGCCATGCGTACAAGATATCGACCACGAGGTTCACGAAAACGAACACGAACGCCAGAAGCGCCACCGCCGCCTGGACGATCGGGTAGTCCTGGTTGTTGATGGCGTCCACCACCAGAAAGCCCACCCCCGGCCACGCGAAGACGGCCTCGGTCACCACGGTGCCGCCGAGCAGAATGCCGAGCTCGAATCCCACCAGGGTGACGACGGGGATGGACGCGTTCTTGAGCGCGTGGCGAATCACCACGAGCCACTCCACGATTCCCTTCGAGCGCGCCGTGCGCACGTAGTCCATGCCCAGCACGTCGAGCATCTGGGAGCGCACGAGGCGCGTGATCCGCGCAGTGGCGTAAAGACCCGCCGTGATCGACGGCAGGATGATGTAATACCAGGCGTCGAAACCGGACGTGGGCAGCCAGCCGAGATACACGGCGAAGAATATGATGAGCAAAAGGCCGAGCCAGAAGTTCGGCATCGACTGGCCGAACATCGCGCCGACCGAACTGGAGTAGTCGATCCACGTATTGCGGAAAGTCGCCGACAAGACCCCGGCGGGTATGGAGATCACCACGGCTATCAGGACCGCCACCAGGGCGAGGAGGACGGTGTTCGGGAAATGCTCGAGCACGAGGCCCATCGCCGGTATCTCATGGCGATAGGAAAAACCGAAATCGCCTCGAATCACGCCCTTGGTGCGGACGATCTTGGGCGCGTCGGGGTCGCGTTCGAGTTCATCGACCTTCACTTTCTCCCTGTCTGCGCCGAGCAGGTCGTCCACGAGGTCCGAGCCAAGCATGAACTTGGCGAACTGGATCGGTATGGGCTGATCGAAGCCCATCTCCTTGCTGAAGGCCTCGATGTCCTCTTCGGTGGAATCGAGTGGCATGAGAACCGCCGCGGGATTCCCCGTGATCTGGAGCATCGAGAACACGATGATCAGGATCGCCCCGAATACGATGAAGCTTTGCAGGCAGCGTCTGATGATATAAGTGCGCATGGCGAAACCTTGCCTGAAAAACGATTGAAAACAAACACCACAAGTGTATATGAGAGATCATTTATCCCCTTCTTTCGGTCTCTCGTCAAGAGCCGCGACACTCGCACGCAACCTGAAACCTTTCATATCCCCATGCGCCGGGCGTCTCCCCGCTTCATGGGGTTGTTGAAAAAGCCCCCCTTGTCAGGGCATTGCCTCTTTTTGCCCCCCCGACAAGGGAGGACAGGGGGGTTGGTCTTGCAGGGACAGGTCGCGACCTGTCCCTACGGCGGCTCTCCGCTACATGGACAACCCGCGCTTTCGTTCTGTAGGATGCGGAAATTGCGATGCGTGTCCCCCATACATGCGCAAATCTTTGCTTTCATCATCGAAAGGAGACGTCCATGAAACTCGCCACCTACAGGAACCTCTCGCCGGGCGCCACCGGAGACCGCTTGGGCGCCGTCCTGAAAGACGGGAGAATGCTCGACCTGCGCCTCGCCTACGCGAGCCATCTCGCCGAAACAGAGGGCGAAGGTCGCCCATACGCCATGGCGAACGCGCGGATTCCCCGGGACATGCGCGAATTTCTCTGCGGCGGCGAACCGGCCATGGCGGCGGCGGGCGCGGCGTTAGGACATGCGGAGGCCATTATCGCCTCCGGCGGAGAGCCTGCGGGGCCGGACGGCGAACTCGCCGCCCTGAAAGACCGGCACGTGCGCTTGAGGGCGCCTATCCCCCGTCCCGGCAAGTTCTTCCACACCGGACTCAACTCGAACAAGCACGTCGCGAACACGGGCCATGCGGTTCCCGAGAACGTGCCCGGCGCGCCGCGCTTCGACTCCTCGCTCGTCGGCCACGAGGAACCCGTGCTCTATCCCAGGCAGACCAAGATGCTGGATTACGAGGTGGAGGTCGGCTTCATCATCGGCAAATACTGCAAGGACGTGAAACCCGAGAACGCCTTCGACGCCATCATGGGCTATACGGTCTACAACGACATCACGGCGCGCGAGGTGCAGCGATCCGCCGCTTTGGGCGGCGTTTTCCTGGGCAAGAACTTCGACACCACCAACCCCATCGGCCCCCACATCGTCACGGCGGACGAGGTGCCGAACCCCGAATCGCTGCGCGTGCA
Organism: bacterium; assembly: GCA_022828125.1. Taxonomy (GTDB): domain Bacteria; phylum UBA8248; class UBA8248; order UBA8248; family UBA8248; genus Bin107. The sequence continues at coordinate 26,331 of JAJEJD010000017.1, forward strand.
ATGCCGGGTAAACGGCGTGACGCGCCAGGACGAACTACTGACCGACATGATCTTCAAGATACCCGAACTCATCGCCTTCTACAGCCAGATGTCGCTGGCGCCGGGCGACATCATCTCATCGGGCACGTTCTGCGGCGTGGCCCTGGAGCAGGAAGACCCGGAACCCTTCCTCCTCAAGCCGGGAGACGTGGTGGAATGCGAGGTCGAGCACGTTGGGGTCTTGAGAAACCCCATCGTCGCCCAGGACTAGATCAGGCGGCGACGCCCAGGGTTTTGCGCACCGCCGCGATGACTTTCTCCGTGCTCGGGAGCACGAACTTCTCGAGTTTCGTCTGAACGGGAATCGGCGCCATGAGCGCGGCTACGCGGCCGATGGGCGCGTCGAGGTATTCGAAAACCGCTTCCTGTATGGCGGCGGAAATCTCGGCCCCCACGCCGCTCCTCAGGTGGCCCTCTTCCACGATGACGCAGCGGCTCGTCTTGCGAACGGAGGCCGTGATGGTCTCCACGTCCAGGGGCGAGAGCGAACGCGGGTCGATGACCTCGCACTCGATTCCCTCTCCGGCCAGAGCCTCCGCAGCTTCCAGGCAATGGCCCATCTGATAGCCGATTCCCACGATGGTGGCGTCCGCGCCCGCCCGCTTCACGTCGGCCACCCCGATGGGCGTGGTGTGATCGCCCTCGGGAACGTCTTGCTTCGTCTTCTGCGCGTAGAGCAGCCTGTGCTCGATGAACATGACCGGGTTGTCGTCGCGGACGGCGGCCTTGAGCAGCCCCTTGGCGTCGGGCGCGCAGCTTGGATAGAGGACCTTCAAGCCCGGCACCTGCATGAACCACGCTTCGAGCGACTGCCCGTGCGTCGCGCCGTACTGCAGGCCCGCACCACTGGGTATCCGCGCCACCATGGGAACCGAAAGCTGCCCACCCAGCATGTAACGCAGCTTCGCCGCCTGGTTCACGATGGGGTCGAGCGCGTAGGTGGTGAAATCCATGAAGCGCAAATCCACGATGGGCCGATAACCCGCCATCGCCGCGCCCACGCCTGCGCCCGTGAAGCCGAGTTCGCAGATGGGCGTGTCGCGTACCCGGTCGCGGCCGAAGCGATCGGCCAGCCCCGAGCATACGCCGAAATAATCGAACGCCACGTCCTCGCCCATGAGGAACACCTTCTCATCGCGCGCCATCTCCTCATGGAGCGCCTGGTTCAGGGCTTCGACGTAAGTGAGTTCAGGCATCTTGAAATCCCTCAGGCGAAGATGTCCTCGAGCGCCACGCTCTCTTCCGGCTCGGGACTGCTCTCCGCAAACTCGATTGCTTCTCGTATCTCCGCCTCCACCGCGTCGGCATGCGCTTTTTTATCTTTCGCCGTCATCTTGAGCATCTTCTCGCACACGATGAGGGGGTCTTTCGCCTTCCAGCCCTCCCATTCCTCTTTCGTCCGGTACATGCCGTAGTGCGGGTCGCCGCGCGAGTGGCCGAAAAACCGGTAGGTCTTCGCCTCGACGAGGCTCGGCCCCAGGCCGCGCCGCGCGTGGGCCACCGCCTCGCGGCTCGCCTCATACACCGCCGCCACGTCCATGCCGTCCACCGTCAGGCCGGGGGCGTCGTAACCCTTCGAGCGCACGCTGATGTCGTCGACCGAGGTGGAATACTCCGCCGGCACGCTGACGGCGTACTGGTTGTTCTCGCAGAAAAACACCACCGGCAGCTTCCAGATGGCGCACAGGTTCATTGCCTCATGAAACGCGCCGTTGTTCGAAGCGCCGTCGCCGAAGAAGACCACCGCCACGCGGTCTTTCCCCTCAAGCTGATACGCGAGGCCGATGCCCGCCGCCATCGGCATGTTCGCGCCCACGATGGAATGCGCGCCGTAGTGGCCCTTCGACACGTCGGCGATGTGCATCGAGCCGCCCTTGGAGCGGCAAAGGCCGGTCACCTTCCCCATCAGTTCGGCCAGCATCTCGGGCAGGCGCGTTCCCTTGGCGATGGAGTGGCCGTGCCCCCGGTGGGTGGTGAGCACGGCGTCGTCCTCCCGCAGGGCCGCGCACACGCCGGCGGAACACGCCTCCTGGCCGATGCTCACGTGTACGCCGCCCACCACCTTGCCCGCCATGTACATATCGTCCGCCGTCTCCTCGAAGCGGCGGATCCGGAGCATGGTGCGATACATCTCGTGCATGCGTTTTCGGGATAGCCCGGAAGTCGATTTCGCCAAGACAGGTCCTCTATGCAAGCAGCTTCTTCGCCGCCGCCACGATCTTCTCCGTGCTGGGCAGGACGATGGCTTCTAGTTTCGTATGAACGGGAACGGGAACGTCGAGGGCCGCCACGCGGACGATGGGCGCCTTGAGCGAGCCGAAGGCCGCCTCCTGAACCGATGCGGCTATCTCGGCACCCACGCCGCCGCTTTTGTGTCCCTCCTCCGCGACGACGCACTTGCCCGTCTTCCGCACCGAAGCCGCAAGCCCCTCCACGTCCAGGGGATTGATGGTCCTTGGGTCCACCACCTCGGCGTCGACGCCCTCCCCGGCGAGCAACTCCGCGGCTTCCAGGCAACTGCGCGCCTGGCTTCCGATGCCGATGAGCGTGATGTCCGCCCCCTCTTTCTTAACCGCCGCCTTCCCGATGGGCTCGGTATGATCGCCCTCCGGCACCGGACCTTCGAGGGAGTAGAGCGAGCGGTATTCCACGAAGAGGACGGGATTATCCTCCCTGATGGCGGATTTCAGGAGCCCCTTCACATCGGCGGGATCGCTCGGTACGATGACGCGCAGGCCCGGCACCTGGATGAACCACGCCTCAAGACACTGGCTGTGCGTGGGGCCGTTCTGGGAGTAGCCACCCTCGGGCGCCCGGATCACCAGGGGCACGCTCACCTGCCCGCCGAGCATGTAGCGCAGCTTGGCCGCCTGGTTCGCGATGGGGTCGATGGCCAGCATCATGAAATCGATGCGCCGCATGTCGAGCACGGGCCGGTAGCCCGCCATTGCGGCGCCTACGGCCGCTCCGGTGAAACCGAGTTCGCTAATGGGCGTGTTGCGCACCCGCTCATGACCGAACCTGTCCCCTAAGCCCGCCGTGGCGGGCGAGATGGCGGAGAGCGCGACGTCCTCACCCATCAGGAAGACTTTTTCATCGCGCTCCATTTCCTCATGGAGCGCCTCGTTAATCGCCGTCGAATATGAAATAGTCCGCATCTTCACCTCAGGCATATAAATCCTCATACACATCGTCCGGTTCGGGTTCGGGGCTTTGCCGCGCGAAGGCGAGCGCATCTTGCAACTCATCCTCAACAGCGTCCAGGTGCGCTTTTTTCTGAGCCTCGCTCACACCGAGAATTTCCTCCGCCACGAGCAGGGGGTCTTTCGCCTTCCACTCGTTCCACTCATCTTCCGTCCGGTACGGCCCGAACTGCGGGTCTTTTCTCGAGTGGCCGAAATACCGGTAGGTTTTCGCCTCGATCAGGCTGGGTCCGAGACCCCGCCTCGCGCGGTCCACGGCCTCGACCATCACCTCGTGGACCGCCAGCACGTCCATGCCGTCCACCGTCACGCCGGGGATGTCGTATCCTCCCGCCCGCGCGCTGATGTCCGCCACCGAAGTGGCGTACCCCACCCGCGTGCTCGAGGCGAAATGGTTGTTCTCGCAAAAGAAGATGACGGGGAGTTTCCAGATCGACGCCAGATTCACCGACTCGTGAAAGCTGCCCTCGTTCGCCGCGCCGTCGCCGAAGAAGACGACCGCCGCCTGGCCTTTTCCCTCGAAATGAAAGGCGAGGCCGATGCCCACCGCCATGGGCATGTTCGAACCCACGATGGAATGCGCGCCGTAGTGGCCCTTCGACACGTCGGCGATGTGCATGGAGCCGCCCTTGGCGTGGCAAAGGCCCGTCGCTTTGCCCAGAAGTTCCGCCATCATCTCGGGCAGGCGCGTTCCCTTGGCGATGGAGTGGCCGTGGCCCCGGTGGGTGGTGAGAATCGCATCGTCTTCCCGGAGCGTGCTGCACGCGCCGACCGAGCATGCCTCCTGGCCGATGCTCACGTGGATGCCGCCCACGACCTCACCGTTTTCGAACAACTCGAACGCCGTTTCCTCGAAGCGGCGTATGCGCAGCATATCTCGGTACATTGCCTGCATGCGCTCATCGCTCAAAGACGCTTTTTCTTCAGACAAAAGACATTCTCCTTCGCGCTGGAAGATGGATTTTTTTCGTACGGAGTCTACAAGACTCTCACAAATTACTCCGTCGGGCCAGCGCTCAGCCGGATTTCGCCTTTTCCTCCTCGGCCTGCTCGTCGGCGATTCGCTTGAGCGCATAGAGGCCCTCCATCAGCACGGGGGCGCCGCCGCCGATGCTGGCCACCTCGAAGGCTTCGAGCGCCTCTTCCATCGTCGCGCCCAAACGCAATGCCTTTTTCGTGTGGGTGTAGACCTCGTGCTTCATGCCCTTGAAGGCGAGCAGGCCGATTTCGATGAGTTCGCGCGTCTTGGGGTCCAGATGCCGCGGCTCTTCCTTGAAAAACCCCCAGTGCATCTGCGAGTAGATCTCGAAATAATCCGGGTCCAACTGTGCGCCGAAGCCGAGCACGTCGTAGACGAAGCCCCTGTCGCCATGAATCTTCTCGGTGATGCGCCTTACCTTTTCCTCTCTGGTTTCTTCCGCCATGTTCTTCTCCTTATGGTAACAAGATAAAGGCGGGGGCTCCGCAAAGCGCGAAGCCCCCGCCGAAACAAGCCAGTCTATGTCGTGCCGAACCTGTCCATCCACCAGTCCGCAATCCATTCCCCGCACATCGGCAGGTTATCGAACACGCAGTGCTGGCTCCCGCCGTCCTCGACGGTGAAAATCTTGAGTTCCTTCTCCCCGGAGCCGCATGCCTCATAGAGCCTGTGGGCCATCTCGACCGGAACGATGTTGTCGTCCTGGCCATGGGTGATGCAGATGGGCATGCGTATATTCTCGGCGACGCCCGCCAGGGTATAGGCCCTGCATTTTTCCATCGCGGAATCCATGTCCGGCGTCCCGAGCACCCAGGGCAGTTGCCAGATGGCCGAAGAGGAGATGGTGCCGCCGCTCTCCAGCACTTGTCTCCTGTGCACCCAGACCTCGTGGTAGTCGAAATGCGCCCCCCAGGTGAGGCACGCCGCGTAGCGGTGCTCGAAGGCCGCGATGCGCGGCGCGTAGTAGCCGCCCATGCTCATCGCCATCAGGCCGATGCGCGCGGAATCCACCTCGGGACGCGCATCCAGAAAATCGAACGCGGCAGTTCCCGCCACCTCGTAATCCGGGCGGCTCGGTATCTTCCCGAGCCTGAGCGTTTCCCCCTGTCCGGGGCCGTCCACGCAGAGCACGCCGACGCCGCGCTCTATGAGAGCGAGCGCGCCCCACAGAACGGTAATCTCCTTCGAGCCGTCCAGCCCGTCGAAAAAGGCGACGTAAGGATCGTTGCCCGTCGGATTTTTCGGCGGAAGCAGGTACGCCGCCAGAGGACCTTCCTCGTAGGGAACGTCCACGCGCTCGAAGCCGGGCACGCGGTATTTCATCCCCTTCTCGTAGTGGGGCAGGAGCTTTCTGTAGGATTCGGACTTTCTCGGATCGTCCGGATGCACGAAGCGCTCGCTCGCGTAGCGGTAAATCGCGCTCCGCACGTAGGCCGCCATGGCAGTGCGCGTGTGGCCCTTTCGCTCCTCATCCTCCGCGCGGGCGAGCGTCTTGTCCGACATCCAGGCCCAGGCGTCGTGCCAGGCTTCGGCGTCGCCCGCCCGTCCGCTCAGGCGTTTTCCGATCTGATCGATTTCGTGGAAGTTCGAGCCCCCCATCGCGGCGATGTTGATTTGGCCGCTCATCAACTGCGACCAGAGATAGTGCTCCGGGAAATAACGAAACCACGATCCGATAATGTTCTCCGCCGCCATCAAAAACCTCCTTGATTTTTCAGGGTTCATGTTTTTCGTGATGCGAGGAACATACACGCAACGCCCGCGCATTCACAAGGAAACTTTGTGGCGAATCACCCGCCCCGAGCTTTGACGCTTGATTCGCATCCGTGATAATTTTCCTGAATACAAGAGCAGACAAACTACTCGACACTCTCGGAATTTCAAGAGGTGTTTTCATCTTCACCGGAGCAGGTTATGTAAGCTGTTCTATTCCTTAAAGGAGGAAAAACCATGCGGAAGTTTCTCGTAATCCTGGCCGTCTTCGCCATTCTGGCGATGGGCGCGCCCGTGACGGCTGACGCGAAGAGCACCGTCACCATCGCCCTCTCGGGCGAACCACCGACGATGGACCCGCATCGCGTCTCGAACTTCGTCGGCGCGATGGTCTGGCGTTGGAGCTACGACACCCTTCTTCACGCCGAGACCGGAACAGGCGAGAAAAAGCCCTGGCTCGCCACGAAGTGGACCCAACTCGGTCCCCTGAAGTGGAAGTTCCAGCTGAGAAAAGGCGTGAAGTTCAGCGACGGCTCGCCCTTCACGGCCGAGAGTTTCAAGTACACCATCAGCCGCATCATGAAGTCCGCGCGGCAAAGGCAGTACTTCAAGAACATCGATAAAATAGAAGTCATCGACGACCATACCTTCATCTATCACAACAAAGAACCCGATGGCGGCATGTGGAACCGCCTGACCCGCTGGGCCGGCCCCATCAGCCTGAAGACCAAGGGCATGGAACTCGCCCACATCTCGCGCAACACCTACGGCACGGGTCCCTACGTCCTCAAGTCCTGGACCAAGGGACAGAAGATGGTGTTCGACGCGAACCCGAACTGGTGGAACAACAAGA
>JAJEJD010000027.1 GCA_022828125.1 bacterium
TGCGGCGTGGGGCCGGGCGGCCGAGGCAGCGGGAACGGACGCCGACGTTGCGCGCGCAGCGGCGCAGCGTACGGCGGCCTTTTACACGGGCGACACGGTCGCGCCGGATTGATGCACGCTTTCGACGTGCTCCGCGACCCGTAGCGCTGCGGTGCTGTTGTCGATGCGTTATCGCTCGTGGGCCAAGCTGCGCGCACCGGTAGGGAAGACGCGCAGAAACAGGCCGGGGATTACATCGTCGCGGATGTCGTAACGCTTCCCGCGTGGCTTGACGGCGCGGACGCGCCGGACGAAGGTAGACTTAGGATTGTCGCTGATGGCTTGCGGCGCCTTCTTTGGGCCGCGCGACCGGGCGGAAGAGGGCGGCGGCGGCGGGGCTGGTATTCTGCCCGTGGTTGCGCACCCGTTTGGAGGGGCGAGTTGAGAATTCATCTGAAGAGGTTCCTGAAGCTTCTTCACACGATTGCCGCTTGTGGCCTCATCGGCGGTCTGTTGACCATTGTCAGCGCAGAGGCCGGTGCCGCTGCCGAGCAGCATCTGCGCCTCATCGACCGTCTCGACCGGCCGCGGGACGGCTATTGCATCGACATTCCGGGCACCCCCGGCAATCTGCGCACGGATATCCCGCTGTTCGCCCACAATTGTAAGGTCGGGCTGCCGCCGGACGCGGCCGTCGTGTTTACACCGGAAGGCTATATCCGGTTTCCGGCGCCCAACAAGTGCGTGACCATTGCCGGCGTGAATCGGGGCGCCCTGCCGGGCGCCGCCGCGATGCTCGCCGATTGCGGCACCTCGTCCATCTTCTTCAGCGCCGCCAATTTTCAGCGTTTCGAGTTGAAAGCCGACGGCAAGCTGGTCCTCAAGAATTCCAACCTGTGTCTCGCGGTCGGTGCCGTCTCCGCCGCCACCTACTCAAGCGCCGACCGCTGGCGAACCCTGTTTGTGGACGATTGCGATAGGGCGGATCCCAAGCTTTCCCGCTGGGAGTTCATTACGCCGTAAGGTGGCTTGCCGCCCGAAAGCGGGCGGCAGCCGGAAGCGCATCAGCGATGCGTGGGGTGTGAAACCTCACCCGATCAGGCCGAGGTGCCCGACCGGGAAACCCTGAATCTGAAGATCATCGGAATAAGCGGCAGGATGAACAAGACGGCGGAAACCATCATCAGGGCGGCCGCGATGGGGTGGCCTGCGAAGTCGAAGAAGATGCCCGGACTCCCGTGGCTCATGATCATGCTCTGGCGGAAGGTGCGCTCGGTGAGACCCCCCAGGACCAGGGCCAGCACCATCGGGGCGAGGGGATAGTCGAGCTTGCGGAATATGTAGCCCACCGCGCCGAATATGAACATCAGATACACGTCGAACATATCCTGCGTCGGTGAGAACCCGCCCACCGCGCAGACGACCAGGATGATCGGCGCCAGAATGGTCATGGGCATCCGGAGCATCCAGATGAAGATGGGGACGGCGAAGATGGCGACGATGACCGCCATCGTGTTCGCGATGTAGAGGCTCCCGGTCAGTCCCCAGACGAACTCCGCGTTTTCGACGAACAGCCGGGGACCCGGCACGAGCCCCCACACGAACAGGGCGCCGAGCATCACCGCCGTGGTCGGCGAACCCGGGATTCCCAGCGTCAGCATGGGGAGCATGGAGCCCGTGCTCGCCGCGTTGTTGGCGCACTCGGGCGCGGCCACCCCTTCGAGGGCGCCCTTGCCGAATTCCTCCGGGTTTTTCGCGAACCGCTTCGCGATGCTGTAGCTCATGAAACTCGCGGGCGTGGCGCCCGCGGCGGGCAGCATTCCCACGAAAAACCCGAGCAGGGAGCCTCTCGCGATGGTGGGGGTGCATTTCGTGAGGTTCTTGAGCGTCGAGACGATCTCCTGGACGCCGAGTTTCGCCTGGTATCTCTCTTTCGTCTTGAACCCTTCTTCGAGGGTATAGAAAATCTCCCCGACGCCGTAGATGCCGATGGCAAGCACGAGGAAATTGATGCCGTGGTAGAAGCCCGTGATGCCCCCGAATATCAGGCGCGGGGAGCCGCTCACGATGTCGGTGCCCACGGTGGACATGAGCAGGCCCAGCATGGTGGCGATGATGGTCTTGAGGGGGCTTTCCCCGCCCAGCCCCGCGAAGGTGGCGTACGCCAGCAGCACGACGGCGAACTCCTCGGGCGGGCCGAAGCGCAGGGCGAATTCGGCGAGGGGCGGGGCGAAGAAGGTAAAGAGTACGATGGATAAAGTCCCGCCGATGAAACTCGCCACCGCGGCCGTCACAAGGGCATCCGCGGCTTTCCCCTTTCTCGCCAGCGGGTAGCCGTCGAACGTCGTTGCGACGGCCGTGGACGCGCCGGGGATGTTCAGCGTGATCGAGCTGATGGCGCCGCCGTACATGGCGCCGTAATAGATGGCCGCCAGGAAGATGATGGCGCTCGTGGGCGGAACGGCGAACGTGATGGGTAGGAGGATGGCGACGCCGTTCACGGATCCCAGGCCCGGCATCGCGCCGATGGCGACGCCCAGGACGACGCCGAACAGCGCCATCAAGAGATTTTGCGGCGAGAGCGCAATACCCAGCCCGTAGAATAGATTTCCAAGAATCTCCAATTTACCCGGTCCTTAGGACAAACCTTGCCCCACGATTACAGAACTTTCCTGACTGATGGGCAAAGGAAACGGTGAAATAATCAGTTCCAGTAAAACAAAAACTCCGCATACCCCTTCGGCAGGGGGATAATCAGGAATTTTTCGAAAATGTAATACACCACGACGGGCACGCCTATCGACACGCCGAGGCTCGTTTTGAGGTTGTGCCCCCCGACCAGAAACAGGCAATAAAAAATGAAAAGGGCCGCCGAGAAATAGACCGAGATAACGCCGATCAGGAGAATCATGATCATTCCGGGCAGGCCGACGCGCATCAGGTCGCCCAGGCCTTCCCGGCTCATGAAGACGCCCGCGCCGGCGGTATCGGATTCGTCCCGCCGCGCAGAAAGCAGCGACTGGATCAACACCATCAGCGCCACGGCGGCGATTCCCAAAGAAAGCCAGAAGGGGAGGAAACCCCCTCCTGGCCCTTCTTTGGGAAGAATGCCGACGGGTAGTTCCGTAGCTTTCCAGGCGACGCCGAGGGACACGAAAATCAGCCCGATGGCGACTATCCTATCCGCCCGTTGCATCTGGATTCTTCTCCACAAACTAATTCTTCAGCAATCCCATACCCATGAGCAGCTTCTTGTGCTTCACGTCCTCATCGGCGAAGAACTTGCCCAGCGGCGCGCCGCTCAGGCAGGCGCGGTTCAGCGCCTTGCTGGACGTATAATCCTTCCACTCCTTGGAATTGCAGAGCTTGTTGAACAGGTCCGTATACCACGCCAGGGCGTCCTTGGGGATGCCGCCGGGCGCGTTGATGCTGCGCTGCATGAAGTACACGAGCTGCGGCTGGCCCAGTTCCTTGAACGTGGGGACATCCTTGAACGCAGGGATGCGCTCGGGCGTCAGCGCGGCGATCGGCTTCATCTTGCCGGGATAGTGCGGCAGACCCTCGGAGGGGTTGTTCACCGTCGAATCGACGTGGCCGCCGGCGAGGTTTTTCGCCACGGTGCCGCCGCCCCGGAAGGGCACGTAGGTGATCATGCCCTTGAGGCCGTAGGCCTGCATGAGCATGTTCGTGACGAGCTGGTCCTCCTGCATCTTGCCCGTGCCGCCCATCGTCCATTTCCCTTTCTTGGCTTTCACGGCCTTCACGAAATCATCCATGTTCTTGATTCCCGATTTCGTGTTGACCCAGAGCAGGAACGTGTCCATCGCCAGGCGGTAGACCGGCGTGAGCTTCGTGTAGTTCACCGGCAGCTTCCGCAGGGCAGGGGTCGTGAAGAAGCTGTTCAGCGTCACGAGGATAACGTGCGGGTTCCCTTTTTTCGATAGCAGATAGAGCATCGCTTCGGCGCCCGAGCCGCCTTTCTTGTTGATTGGAACCAGGGGCTGCGGCGACCACTTGTTCTGCGTGACGATCTTCTGCATGAGGCGGGCGATGCGGTCCGCGCCGCCGCCCTTGCCCGCCATGATGACGAATTCAATCGGGCGCGTGGGCTTCCATGCAGCAAGAGCCTGTGTGGTCCCCAGCGCAACGACGATGAGCAAACTCAGCGCAAGGGTGAGGAACGGAATAGCGCGTTTCGATGGTTTCAGCGATTTCATCATATTCCCTCCTGTTTATGCTGCAGAATGCTGTGCCTGCTACAGCGAAAATGATCCCACGACTGGTTTATGATTTGAAGATGACGACTGTCCCCCCACTCTCGTCAAAGCCGGAACTTCCGAAAAGCAATCTTGCAATACAGCGGTTATGAACCCCTGAATTTTACCATGAAGCGGCGCGCTTCTCAACGATGCGATTTTCGCCTATGGGCCGGAAATTGGTCGTATTTGCATTATCCGGGGCGTTTGAAGCGTCAAATCGCCTGCGTTTACGTTTCCTCGATATCTTCTCTCGACTCGAACGCCCTGACGGCGCGGCGGATGTAGGCAGGCACGCGGACGGGCTTTTGCGAATCCTTGTCGATGATGACGTAGGCCGTCTGCGACCTGGCGACGAAGCGCTCCGATTCCGCCTCGTAGATCTCATAGTCCATCCTGATGCTCGAGTTTCCGATGTCATGGATGCGCGCGTAGACGTGGAGCACCTCGTCGAAACGGGCGGGCGCCAGAAACTGGACCGAGGCGTCGACGATGACGATGTCGTACCCCCGCTCGAGCATGTCGAAGTAGGGGACGCCGATGGTGCGCAGGTAATCCATCTGCGCGGTGTCGACGTAGAGGAGGTAGTTGGCGTTGAACACCACGCCTTGCAAGTCGGTCTCGCCGAAGCGCACGCGCATTTCACTCTTGTAGCTGTACTGGTCCTTTGGCATAGGGCATTTCTAATGAAAACGCCCGGAATTCGCAAACCAGTGTTCTCCTCTTGAAGCGGCCTTCGGCTTGTTCCCTCATTTGCGTCGGTTATAATAGCGGCGACCGGGATGGGGCCGGTCGCTTTTCAGACAGACGGAGTCGATGATGATCAGTGTGGAAGAGGCTCGTAATTCGATACTGGAGATGATACGCCCGATGGGGCGCGAGCGGGTGGGCCTGCTCGATTGTCCGGGCAGGGTGCTGGCCGAGGATGTGAGGTCTTCACGCCCCGTTCCGCCCTGGAACAACTCGGCGATGGACGGCTACGCCCTGCGCGCGGAAGACATAAAGGGCGCGAGCCGCGAGACGCCCAGGACGCTGAAAGTGGTCGAGGAGATTCAGGCCGGCGTCGTGTCGACCCGCACCCTCGGCCCGGGTGAGACCATCAAGATCATGACGGGTGCGCCCATCCCGGACGGGGCGGACGCCGTCGTGCTTGTCGAGGAGACCGAGAGAATCTCTGACGATGAGGTTCATATCTTCCTCGCCGTGCGCGCAGGTGAAGCCATCCGCCTGGCAGGGGAAGACGTCCAGCCCGGCGAGACGGTTCTCTCGCAAGGAACCCGCCTCGGCGCGGCATCCGCGGGCATGCTGGCGAACATCGGCCGAGCGAGGGTGTACGTGTACCAGAAACCGAAGGTGGCCATCCTGGCGACGGGCGAGGAACTCGTCGACTTAGGCGACGCCCCCGGCGTGGGGCAGATATTCAACTCCAACTCTTACGCTCTCGCCGCGCAGGTGCTCGAAGCCGGCGGCGAGCCGATTCTCCTGGGCATCGCCCGCGACAACGCAGAAGACCTGACGCGCCACATCAACGACGGCCTGGCCGCGGATCTCCTGATCACCAGCGGCGGCGTGTCGGTGGGGGATTTCGATCTCGTGAAATCCACGCTGGGCGGCCTCGGGAACGACATGCGCTTCTGGCGCGTGCGCATGAAGCCGGGCAAGCCGATGGCCTTCGGCGTATTGAACGGCAAGCCCGTGTTCGGCCTGCCGGGGAACCCCGTCTCCACTATGGTGAGCTTCGAGCTCTTCGTGCGGCCGTCGCTGCTCAAGATGCAGGGCTTTGAGAACCTCTTCCGTCCGAGCGTGGAGGCGCGTCTCCTGCATCCTCTCACGAAATCCCCCGAGCGGCGCCACTACGTCCGCTCGATCGTCTACCGGGACGGGGAGGAGTGGACCGTTCAGGCCATCGAGGCGCAGGGCTCCAACATCCTGCATTCCATGGTGCGGGCGAACGCCCTGGTCGTATTCCCCGAGTATGAGACCGAACTCGCCGCCGGGAGCCGCGTGCAGGTGATCCTGCTGGATGAGATGCCCTCTCAAAAGCCCGAGCAGGTCGAAGCCGCCACCCCCGAACGGGTGCACTCCTGAATCAATTGTTTCCGGCTCATCGCCTCCTCCTGGAGCGTCCTGCATGAACGCAGAATCAACGCCCAGGTTGCCGTTTTCCGCCGCCATTTTGGCGGGCGGCCGGAGCCGCCGGATGGGCCGGGACAAATCCATGATGGAGATTGGCGGCATTCCCATAATCAGGCGCATCGCGGACACTTTGGGCGGGATGTTCGCCGAGGTGTTCGTCGTCGCGAACGAAAAAGATGAATACGAGCGAATGGGTCTCGCCGTGGTGGGAGACATTCATCCCGGCAACGACTCGCTGGGCGGCCTCCACACGGCTGTCGTGAGAGCGGGGTGCTCGCACGTTTTCGTGGCGGGATGCGACATGCCGCTCTTACGACCCGCGCTCATCCGCGGCCTCGCCTCTTTGGTGGAGGACTGGGACGTGGTGATTCCGGTAAAGGACGACTACCCCGAGCCGCTTTGCGCGCTCTACGGAAAGAATTGTGCGCCCCATATCGAGGAGTCGATTTCGAGGGGGCGCCTTAAGATGATAGGGTTTCACGAACACGCCCGCGTGAGGCGTGTGGAAGAGGCGGTCTGGAGAGAGTGGGATGCCGAAGGAGCCTCTTTTCTGAACGCGAACACGCCCGAGGAATTCGAAAAAATCAAAACCATCTCGATGAGGGGAGAGCCGAAATGAGCGTCGCCGAGCGAATGAACGAACTGGGAATCGAACTGCCCGATGCGCCCGCGCCGGTCGGGGCGTATGTGCCGTACGTCATCTCCGGGTCCTTGATGTTCATCTCGGGCCAGATTCCCATCAGGGACGGCAAAATGATTCATGAGGGAAAAGTGCCGCTCGACGTCACGGTCGAGCAGGGCCAGGAATGCGCGGCGCTCTGTTTCCTGAACGCCATCGCGCAGGCGAAAGCGGCCCTGGGCGATCTGGAGCGCGTGGAGCGGATCGTGCGGATGAGCGGCTACGTGGCCGTTGCGCCGGATTTCACCGCCCAGCCCCTCGTCGTGAACGGAGCGTCCAATCTGGCCGCCGAGATTTTCGGAGACAAGGGCTTGCACGCCAGGGTGGCGGTGGGCGTGGCGGAACTCCCTCTGGGAGCGCCCGTGGAACTTGAAGTGATACTTGAGGTTAAGTGAATCATATTTGCTCGTATTAAGGGGATAGCACCGATTTAGGAGTCATAAAAAAGACACCAATTTCGGGGGCAGCAGGGACGCCCCTCCTGACTGAAAAAGCAACCCCCCCTACCCCCCCTTAACAGGGGGGTATAAAAAGGCGATGCGCTCCCGCCGGGATGAGGGAGGTTTTGTTTTTTCTTGCCCCCCTGACAAGGGGGGGTAGGGGGGGTTGCTTTATGGGGTTTCCCTCTCTACTCGGTTAGGTTTAACCCCGACGCTTTCAAAGAGCGGGCATCCCTGTATAATCTTGCAGGATAACGAGTCGCTGGTGATACAAAATAGTGGGGGTTCCATGATTCATCGCTTTATCCCGTCGATACTTTTGATTTTGTCCATGAGTTTCGCTGCGCCTGCGCAGGCGAACCCGGGCATCGACTACATGCGAAAGATCGAAGGGGCGTTCACCCGGATCGCGCAGAGCGTAAAGCCGACGGTAGTGAGCATACAAGGGGAGAGAATCAAGGGAGCGGCGCAACAGGCGCCCCAATCCCCCCACCCGAACATACCGACCTTCTCTTCGGGCTCGGGCGTCATTATCGATCCGGCGGGATACATCCTCACGAACAACCACGTGGTCAGCAATACGCGCAGGCTGCGCGTGCGCCTTTGGGATGAGTCCGCCCATTGGGCGAAAATCGTCGGCACGGATCGTTATACCGATCTCGCGCTCATCAAAATCGAGCCGCACCGCAAGCTCCCCGTGGCGACGTTCGGAGACTCCGACAAGGTGAAGGTGGGGCAGTGGTCGATAGCCGTGGGCGATCCGTTCGGCATCACGAGGACGTTCACGGTGGGCGTGGTGAGCGGCATCGGGCGCAGCGGCGTCGGCGTCGCGCGCTATGAGTATTTCATCCAGACGGACGCCGCCATCAACCGGGGCAACAGCGGCGGGCCTCTGGTGAACATCGACGGCCAGGTCATCGGCATCAACACGGCGATCCCGGCGCCCGGCAGCGGCATCGGGTTCGCCATTCCCGTCAACATGGCGAAAGACGTCATCAAATACTTAAGACGGAGCGGGAACTTCCCGCGCGGCTATCTGGGCGTGACCATCCAGCCGGTCAGCCAGGATATGGCCTACCTGCTGGGGCTCCCGAAAGCCAGGGGCGCGCTCGTGGGGGCGCTTCTCAAGGACGGGCCTGCCGAAGGAGCGGGCATCAGGATGGGGGACGTCATCGTCCGCCTCGGCGGTACGAGCGTCGTGGATACGAGCCACCTGCAAAGGCTCGTGGGCTGGACGCCGCCGGGAGACGACGTGGCCGTCGAAGTCGTGCGAAACGCCCGGAAAAAGAAATTCAAGGTCAAGCTGGTCCGCCTGCCCGAGCCGGAATCGACAAGTACTCTGGCGGGGAACACCAAGGTCGATGAGCCCGAGACCAGAAAAAGCTACGGCGTGGCGCTCGAGAACCTGACCGATGATTTGAGAGAGAAAAACAACCTGACAACCGACGGCGGCGTATATATCAGCAGTGTGGAGGAGGGCAGCAGGGCCTATTACGACGGCTTGCGCGAGGGTATGGTGATACGCGGGCTGACGTATCGGCTGCCCGGAAACGGGAAAACGCCCGTCCGCGTCTCGATCGAAAAACTCGAAGACGTCGAAGCGTTGCTGAAAAAAATCCCGGCGGGAACGAACGTCCTGGGCCAGGTCGTGCGCGGGACGGACCGCGGGGAGCGGACTTTTTTCACCGTGCTTCATGGTTTCAAACGCTAACGGTTCAGGCCGCCTGGGGAGAGCATTCTTATGCCGCGGATGAACAGCTTTCTTTTCGCCCTGATTGTACTTGCCTTTCCGGCTCTTTCGGGCGCGAGTCCCGAAACCGAGATCCGCACCCTGCTGCCCAAAGACGCCATCCCCGCCATCGACGCGCCCGAATACGTCGGCGCGAAGGATGCGGACGGCTTCATGCGACCCGACGAGATGGTCATCGGGATCAACATCAAGGGAGACAAGCGGGCCTATTCCGTCCCCCTGCTCAGTTCGCACGAGATCGTGAACGACGTCGTGGGCGGGAGCGCCGTCTCCGTCACCTGGTGACCGCTCTGCTACACGGCCATCGTGTATGACCGTAACCTGGGGGACAAGAAACTCTCTTTCGGCGTTTCGGGGAAACTCTGGAAAAACGTGCTCATCATGTACGACCGCCAGACGGACACGCTCTGGAGCCACCTGACGGGGGAGGGCCTCATCGGACCGCTGAAGGGGGAGCGCCTGGGGACGTTCCCCGCCGCCATGATGCGCTATTCCGAATGGAAGCAGCTCTATCCCGACACCCTGGTGCTGAAAAAAAAGCTGAAAGGCATGGGGGGCGCCTTCCGAAGCCCCTCGCGCGATCCGTATGAGGGCTATTACTACAGCGCCCAGACCGGCGTGATCCCCGAGAAATACCGGGACAAGCGCTTGCACCCCAAAACCCTGCTGGTCGGCCTTGCGCTCGATTCCCCGAAAGAGAAGGGCGAGCAGGTCGCCAAGGTCTATCCCTTCGCCGACCTGAACCGCGCGGGCGTCGTGAACGACCGCTTCGCCGGGCGCGACGTTCTCGTCACCTACTGCGAGGGCGCGGGCACGGGCGTCGTTTTCGATCGCGTCCTGAAGGGCGAGGCGCTTGAGTTCGAGCTCATCACGAGCAAGGGCGCAAAGGGCGCCGCGGCCTGCAGGTTCATGAAGGACAAGAAAACGGGTTCGCGCTGGCAGCGCCTGACCGGCCTGGCCGTGGACGGGCCGCTTGCGGGCGCGAGGTTGAACCAGCTATCCACGACGCTCGCGTTCTGGTTCGGCTGGAAGGATTATTTTCCCAAAAGCGTGATCTACCGCCACCCGAAATAAGCGGATGGATTTGAGTCTATCAATTGGAATCTTGGGGGGTTGTTGAAAAAGCCCTCCTCCTCAGGGGATAAAGGCAACCCCCCCTACCCCCCCTTGTCAGGGGGGTATAAAAAGGCGAAGCCCGCCGCCGATAGAGGGGTTTTTGTTTGTTTTTTCTTGCTCCTCTTGTCAGGGGGGTAAAAAAGGCGATGCGCCCCCGACGGGCCGAGAGGTTTTGCTTTTTCTTGCCCCCCTGACAAGGGGGGGTAGGGGGGGTTGCCTTTGATTTGTGTAGGGGTCGCATACATGCGACCCTCCCCGGCCGGAACACGGGGCGTCCGTATCCCCCGCGGTCGACGGTGCAGCCCATGTCGGCGGAAAGACCGGGTCGCATGTAGGTCGGACATATATGTCCGACCTACACACTCCACCTTCGTCTGGTAAGGAATCGAGAATTTGAGCCCCGTCATATTCGAAATCGGCCCCTTCGCGCTGCGCTGGTACGGACTCATGTACGTCGCCGCCGTGCTGGGGGGTGTCTGGCTGGTGCGGAGGGAAGCCGCGCGCAAGGGAATGCCCATCACGCCCGATGAGGTGATGAACTTCGGCCTCCTCGTCATGTTCGCCGGCATCCTGGGCGGGAGAGCCTATTACGTTCTCTTCAACTGGGAGTTTTACCGGACCGCCTTGTGGGAGGTCTTCGCCGTCTGGAAAGGGGGCCTCGCCATACACGGCGGCCTCGTCGGCGGCGTGCTGGCCGGTTATCTCTACCTGAGAAACCACGCCGTATCCACCTGGGAGTTCGCAGACGCGGTGGCGCCCGCCCTCATGCTCGGGCAGGTGTTCGGCCGCTTCGGCAACTTCATGAACGGCGATGCCCACGGCGTGCCGACCTCGATGCCCTGGGGCGTCGAGTTTCCGATGACATCCATCGCGGGCCGGGAGTTTCCCGGACAGGCGACGCACCCCGTGATGATCTACGAGCTTCTCCTGAACCTCCTCTGGTTCTTCATCTTAAGACGCTTGCGGCTCACGAACCACAAGCCGGGCTTCATCTTCTGCCTCTACTTCGTTCTCTATTCCCTGGGACGCGCCGCCGTGAGCGGCTTCCGCGCGGACAGTCTCTGGTTCGGCCCGGTACGGGCCGCCTATCTCGCCAGCGCGGTGCTCGTCCTGGTGTTCGGGGCGATCATCGTAAGGTGGCGGATGTGGGAGCGGGAGGGGTAGGGGTTTTGGGAAATTGTTCGGTATATCGCCCACGTCGAATCGTCCGGTTGCAGCAGGCCGTGCACCGCATCAATCGACTTGATGAGAGGCTCGATAAAATAGACGAGCGACTATGCGCCGTCGAAAACAAGATCAGCAAAGCCATGGGCTGGGGAACGGCAATGTTTGTCTTGTTGGTTGTGATTCAAATTGTATTGAAATTCGCCAACATCTCAATTTCTATCGGCTAAACCGCAATTTCTGCCGAGCATATTCGAGGCATTCCCTGAGAAAGCCGGATTCGCCGGCAAATGGATAAAAATTTTCAGGTCCGGGCAAGATTCCTGCGGGATGAAAGATTCTCGAACCGTAGGGACAACCCTCCGTGGTTGTCCTTTTTCAGGATGAATACAACCAGGACTGGCGCGGGGGTCTGCGCCTATGGGACCCAATCCCCTCGCCCCCTCATCCTTCGATACGGCGCTTGCGCGCCTACTCAGGATGAGGCTTTGTGGCCGTCTACACCTCCGCCCGGTTTCAGGTTTTGGCCGTCATTCCGGCGAAAGCCGGAATCCATTTTCGCCTTTGCCTTTTCGCCTCCTCGTTCGGACGTCTTTACTCCCGGGCGGGGAGAATCAGAATCGAACACAAAAACGAAAGGCGAATTCTCTGAATTCTGCATCTGGACGCCGCGCAACAACAAGGTCGTGCCCCCTGCCGGTGAAAAGTCAAAATGGATTCCGGCTTTCGCCGGAATGACGGCGGTGGTCAGTTCCGACCAAGGATGACTTTTCAACAACCTCCTCAAGGGGGGAGTGAAAGAACCTCGTAAATTGGGTAGGGACAACCCCCTGTGGTTGTCCTTGTTCAGCAATCAGGACAGGCACAGGGGCCTGTCCCTGCGAAGTTCGGCAAATCCCGCTTCAAAATGGAAATTTTTCACCTAGTCCCGGGAGATTTATCGAACATTTTTGGGTAAGATTCCGCAAATTTCCCTTTTTCAACCCATCACCCGAGTCACGAATGGAGAGCAAAGACATGGCAATTCGCATCGTGGATTTATCGCAGGAGATTTATGACGGCATGCCCGTATACCCCGGCCACCAGCGGACGGGGGTTTTCCCCAACAAGACGCACGCGGAGACGGCCAAGGCGTATGCGAATTCGCCCTCGGGCCATACCTCGACGACGAACTGCCTCGTCATGAGCGACCACGGCCCCACGCACGTGGACGCCTTCTACCACATCGACAAGGACGGGGAGACCATCGAAGAACTCGGCCTCGAGTGGTTCTACAACGAGGCGATTTGCCTGGATCTCTCGAAATTCTGCAACACCGAGGACTGGATGGAGCCTGCCGACCTGGAAGAGGCGTGTGCGAAGGCGGACCTGGAAGTGCCGGACAAGGGAACCGTGCTCATCTGGACGGGCCACTACGAGGCGAACTACGGCGGCGATTTTCATGACTGGCTTCACGTCTACCCGGGCCTCTCCGAGGCCGCGATGAACTGGCTCGCGGACCGAGGCTGCATCAACGTGGGTATCGATTCGCCGAGCGTCGATTCCTCCCAGGCCTTCCGCGACAAGGGCTACTGGGCGCATAAAGTCTGCCGGGAGCGCAAGGTGCTGAACGTGGAGAATCTGGGGAACCTGAAAGAGGTGGTGAACACGAGGTTCTTCTTCTCGTGCCTGCCGCTCAAGATTCGAGGCGGCACCGGCTCTCCCGTGCGCGCCGTGGCGATTTATCACGAGTAGGGGAAATCCAGGCTGGAGGGGGGCCGTTGAAAAAGCCCCGTCTACGCCCCCCGCAAACCGCCAACGCCTTTTTCCTCACCCTGAGTAGTCGCCGAAGGCGACGTATCGAAGGGCGAGAGGAGTCGAACGCCTCGCGCCGGGCAAAAGGGCATCCTTCGATACGCGGCTCCGCCGCTACTCAGGATGAGGCGGAGAGAGGTTTTTCAACGGCCCTTGTCAGGGGGGTAGAGGCGATGTCCCCCTGCGAGGTTTTTACAACAAGCCCTCATCAGCCAGATTTGACCCCACGAATCGGAGCGAACCGCGCATTTCCCCGCATTTGAGAGGATTCTACCACTGCGGCGCTGCGCTATCCTCCGGGCGCGCGTCGGTGAAGCGGAAGCGGCGGGCAGGGAATTTTCAGGAGGCGTTTCGGGATGGAGAAAGGCGCTCAGGAGATGAAATCCCCTCATCCGGCCGCGGAATCGCCGGATTTTGCAATACTGAATAATTCGATAAATATCGATAAATTTCCGAAAATGTTTGAGGGTGAAACTAACTCAACATTGCAAAATATAACATATCCTAATGGGCATAATTTAATGTAATACATTAGATAATTATAGAAATTTATCGAATTAAAAAAGTTTTCCGGACCACGCATTTCCCCGCATTTGGGCGCATCCAAAGCCTCCCCCCTCAGCGCATCCACTCTCCGTCTCGGCGGGTTGTCTCCCGCAGAACATCAACCACGATTCCCGATTGCGCCCGCAGGTGCGAGGGGATAATATCAGGCGCGAAACGATACCTTGAACGGCGACTTGGCGCGGGCGCAGCGGCGCATGGCGGGCGGCCCGGCTCACCAGACAGAGGACGAAAATGGACTTCACACTCACTCCCGAACAGGTTGAACTCCAGAAGAGGGCGCACGACTTCGCCGCGCAGGAAATCCGCCCCGTCGCGGCGGCTCTGGATAAAGAACCCGACCCGATGAAGCGCTTTCCCTGGGACGTGCTGGAGAAGGGGAGTAAACTGGGTTTAAGGACACTCGCGCTTCCAGAAGAGTTGGGGGGCGGGGGCTGCGACATCCTCACGCTTTGCCTCGTGGGCGAGGAACTCGCCTGGGGCGATCTGGGCACGGCGGTCACCTTCGATCAGACCTGGAAGATTTCTCACCTGTTCGAAAAGCTCACGAATCAAGCCCAGAAAGAGCGTTACCTGAAAGCATTTCTGGAGGACCACCACTTCCACCTGGCCGTCGGTATGACGGAGGAAACCGGCGGAACGGACAACATCATCCCCTACGACAGCCCCGACGCCGGCGTTCGGACGACCGCCGTGCGCGACGGAGACCACTGGATAGCCAACGGCAAGAAGCGATACATCAGCAACGGCGGGATCGCCAAGCTCTGCATCGTAGCCATGAGAACCGATACGACGAAGGGTGTATCCGAAGGAATGACGTATTTCATCATCACGCCGGACATGGAAGGTTTTCGCTACGGGAAGATTCACGACAAGATGGGACAGCGGCTCTCACTGAACGCGGAGTTGATTTTCGAGAATTGCAGGGTTCCGGAAGAAAACCGCGTTTCGGAAGTGAACCGCGCCACGGAAGCGCGCCGCATGTTCGTTCCGGGCTCGAACATCGAAGCCGCCGCCACCGTTCTCGGCACCGCCAGAGCGGCCTATGAGGACGCCCTGGCGCACGCCCGGAGCCGGATTCAGGGGGGAAAGCCGATCATCGAGCATCAGGCGGTAGGCTTCATGCTGGCGGATTGTTTCGCCGAGTATGAAGCGAGCAGGCGGTTGCTTCACTACGCCGCCTGGACGGCGGGTCAAAAGGACCTGTATGACCCCAAAATGGGTTTCATGACCAAGTGTTTCGTGTCCGAATCTTCATACCGAATCGCTACGCACGCACTGGAAGTATGGGGCGGCACCGGTTACATGACGGATGCGCCGATGGAGAAATACCTGAGAGATGTGACCAGCTTCTTGCACTCCGACGGAACGAACCAGGCCATGCGTATTCGCTCGATGAAATTTTTATAAGCGAGAGATGAAATGCCAAAATTGAAAATACGCTCACTCGAGGTGCTTCCCCTCAAGGTTCCCCTCAAAAAAACATTTCAGAGCTCGCTCGGCGTCTATACGCATCTCGACGTCGTCGTGGTGCACCTGCATACCGAAGGCGGCCCGAGCGGCACGGGCTTCACGATGGGCCTGGGAGGCGAGGGTGGCGCCGCCATGCTGCTGTACATCGAAAATGAATTGGCTCCATTGGTGACAGGGCAGGACGCCCTGGCCCCGGAGGCGCTTTGGAACCGCATGTGGGCGCCGAACAAGGCGAGAATGCGCGGCGGGTTGGGTTTATATTCTCTCTCTGCAGTGGACATCGCCTGCTGGGACATCGTGGCGAAAACAGCCGGCCTCCCGCTCAATCGCCTGCTGGGTGGGTTCCGCCAGAAAATGCCGGTTTACGGCAGCGGCGGCTGGCACACACTCCCGGATTCGGAACTGCTCGAAGAAGCCCAGGAGGCCGCCTCGCTCGGCATGAGCGGCTACAAACTCAAAATCGGCACGCCGCGCGACGCCGAGCGGCTCGAATACCTCCGGAAGAATATGGGAGAGGATTTCATTCTCTTTTGCGATGCGAACCAGAACTACAACGTGCGCGAGGCGGTGGAGGTTTCCGCAATGCTGGCGGAATACGGCGTTGCATGGTTCGAAGAACCCGTGCTGGCCGATTGCGTCGATGACCTCGCGGAAGTGGCGGAGAAGAGCATGGTGCCCACTGCGGCGGGCGAGAACGCTTACATGCGCTGGGGATTCCGGGAGATATGCGAACGCCGGGCGGTCGGATTTTTGCAGCCCGATGTTTGCCGCTGCGGCGGAGTGACGGAATTCATCAAAATTGCGCATCTGGCCGATGCTTTCAACATTTCCCTGAGCAGCCATCTGGCGCACGAACTATCGGTCAGCCTCGTGGGCGCAACACCCAGAGGCTATATGGTCGAATACATGGAGTTTTTCTCTCCCGATGATTTCACGCAAGATTTTTCGGTGCGCGATGGACACATCGATGTCCCCGAAGTACCCGGTCACGGCGTGGAATTCACAACGGATGCGCTTGAACGCTACAAGGTTTCCTGAGTTTCCGAGAATCATTCATGGCTAGGAGATGCGAATGAAACTATTGTCATACAATTACAGAGGTCTTGAGAGGGTCGGCGTTTATGTGGGCAATAGAATCGCTCACTTATCGCGTCTGGCCGGAATTTTGGGCAAGAGAGAACTCGCGTTCGGCAGTATGATTGAACTCATCAATTCCTGGGAAACACATGGACCTGCGCTTCATGAGTTGATCGCCCATGCGGAGGCGAATGAGGAAGATTTGGCTCCCATCCTCATGGCGCCCGAGGATGTTCACCACATATCCCCGATTCCTCATCCACCCAAGCACGTTCTTTGCATGGGTCTCAACTACCAGGACCATGTGAACGAGGGCCTACAAGCAAGGGATGTGCAGACGACAAAGGTTGAACTCGACCATCCGATCTTTTTCACTAAAGCCCAGAGCACCCTTATAGGGCACAATGAGGGCATACCCGCGCACCGGGTGACGGAAAAGCTCGATTACGAAGCTGAGATCGCCGTCATCATCGGCAAAAAAGGAAAAAATATCCCCAAGGGTGAAGTTTATGAGCACGTTTTCGGCTATTGCTGCGCCAACGACATCTCCGCAAGAGATATTCAAAGGCGTCACAAGCAGATTTTCAAGGGCAAGACCCTTGATGGCACATGCCCGCTTGGACCATACATCGTTCCCAAAGAGGACTATGGCGACCCGATGAACCAAACCGTAAAAAGCTGGGTGAATGGCGAAGCACGCCAGGATTCGAACACGAACATGATGATCCACGATATTCCGTCGATGCTCTCGGTACTTTCAGAAGGTTTCACCCTGGAGCCGGGCGACATTTTTTTGACGGGTACGCCTTCGGGTGTGGGCTACGCTCGAGAAACGCCCTCGTTTCTAACGCCGGGTGATGTGGTCGAAGTGGAAATCGGTGGACTCGGCCGATTGCGCAACGTAATTATAGAAGCTGACTAGTGGATTGTGACGTTATACCTGGGGAGAACGATTGATGACCGAAGAATTTTATCCGCCGGCGATTCGACGCGGGGATACGCAATATGGAGAAGGATACACAGAAAAACTGTTTGGCCGGCTGAATAAGCTCGACCCTGATTTCTCCATGCTGTTCCAGCGGTTCGTTCACGGGGGGCTTTACGACCGCGATGTTCTTCCTCACAAAACGAGAGAATTTTGCGCATTGGCAGCACTGTGCGTTACGGGCCGATTCAACCAGATGCGCTCTCATTTCACTGCTGCGCGAAGCTACGGTGCGACGGACAAGGAAATCATGGAGGTGATTTTTCAGATGTCGCCATACAGCGGAGTCCCCGCCGTTTTAGAGAGCCTTCAGGTATTTGAGGATTGGCTGGAAGCAGGAGGGGCTATGACGGGGTATGGAAAATAGGCGATGTCTTCCCCACCGGCAAGAGAACGCGGTCTTAAAGGCAAGGTGGCGCTCATCACCGGCGCTGGTGGTGGAATAGGTCGCGGCATCGCGCGGTGCCTGGCGGAAGAGGGTGTCCATTTGGCATTGGCCGACATCTCGAAATCCGGTGCCGAGGCGGCCGCGGAAGAAATGGGAAAATTCGATATTAACGCCATTCCCTATACGCTCGATGTGACGGACAAGAGTCAATGCGAAGACGTCGCAGATGCGATCAACAAGAAATTCAGCAGTTTGGACATTGTCGTCAACAATGCCGGCGTCATTGGCGGAGCGGATTTCAAGCTGGGTATGCCTCTATCCGACATCAATGAAGATGATTGGGACGACACGTATAACGTCAACGTAAAAGGTGTTTTTCTCTTGTGCCAGGCCTCGCTTGAAAAGATGAAGGGGAAAGGTTGGGGGCGCATCATCAACATTTCCTCACGCGCCGGACGCGACGGCCGCGAAACCATACCCCATTACAGCGCGAGCAAAGCGGCGGTAATTATTTTCACCCAGGCGCTTGCACGTGAAGTAGCGCGAGAAGGCATTACGGTGAACGCAGTTTGCCCGGGTCTAATCTGGAGCGCTATGTGGGAACAGTTGGCCACTCAGTTCAGAAAAAAATTCCCAAACTTCAAAGGGAAAACAACGAGAGAGATTTTCGATTATTTTGTCGAACAAACTCCGTTAGGAGTCGAGCAATCGACCGAAGATATCGGGCGAGTGGTCGCCTTTTTAGCGAGCGATGATGCGAAAACTATCACAGGTCAAGCCATCCTGGTCGACTCAGGAGCTGTAATGCACTAATTGAATTAACGTGAATCAAGTGGCGTTGTCGTTAGTAATATTAGTTTGACTTGTCTCTCCAGCCTTGATAATTTGTTGTATCTATTATAGGTGAGTGACTGGGAAACACTTGCTTCCATTTGTGAAATAAACATTTTAGCAAGTTTCCGGAAGGTGTACCCATGGGTAAAAAGTACACCATCGTGATGATACCGAGCAACTCTAGCGGCACCCGCCGCTTTAGTATCACCAGGGGAATGCTAAGCCTGTTGCTTTTCGGTTTTTG
The DNA here is from genome assembly GCA_022828125.1 of bacterium. GTDB lineage: Bacteria > UBA8248 > UBA8248 > UBA8248 > UBA8248 > Bin107. Next base: position 18,880 of record JAJEJD010000027.1, read on the forward strand.
CTCTATCATCGGAACGACGCTTTACCTGACACAAGAGAGAATTTCACTAAAGAAGCATTTGGCCAAACTCTCCCCCCTGAAACAACAAAACCAGACACAAAGAGAACTTATCGAAAAATTTACCGCCAAGCTTCAATCCTTGGATAACAACCTGATACAGCTCAAACAACTTGAAGACCAACTTCGAATCATGGCCTCGCTGAAACCGGGCAAACAAAAAGACGACCTGGGTGTAGGAGGTGTCTCAAAAGACGCGCTGCATGAAGACCTGGAGAAACTCACCCCGTCTGAACAAAGGTTCATTCGAAGACTGAATCGTCAATTCCAGGACATCGAAAAGCGCGCCACCGAGCAGGGAAGCGCGTTCAAAGACCTATTGAGAGCGTTCCGCGACAAAAGCGTATTGCTCGCTCACACACCCTCTATATGGCCTGTCAAGGGTTGGCTCTCCTCCAGCTTCGGTTACAGACGCTCCCCGTTTACGAATCAGCGAGAATTTCATGCTGGAATCGATGTTGTCGCGAGGGTAGGAACCCCTATATTCGCCCCGGCGGATGGTGTCGTCATTAGCACCAGGAGAATAGGAGGATTCGGGAAAACTGTTCGAATCCAGCACATGCAGGGCATTGTTACTACATATGCTCATAATAGTGTGAATATGGTGAAAGTCGGTCAGCGTGTAAGACGAGGTGACATTATTGCCAAAGTCGGTTCCACAGGCAGATCCACCGGCCCCCATCTTCACTATGAAGTCAGGATAAACGGAGTCGCCGTCAATCCCCGGCTGTATATCGTAGAGTAAAAACTACCACCGCCCGCCTGACATATTTGCTTTTTCTCCTTAAAACACCATGATAGTCTATATTTGCGCTGCAGGTGATTCGTACGCATGAACCGCATGGAGAATTGAATGATAGGCTCGGTTTTTGAATCAAGCAAATCGATGTTCAAATCAGTGTTCGGCACGGCGAATGACCGAATGCTTAAACAGGTGGCCCCGATAATCACGGAGATTAATTCTCATGAATCTCGCATGAAAGAGATGACCGATTTAGAGATGCGTGAGGAAACAGAACGCTTCAAAGAGCGGCTCGCCGCCGGCGAAACCCTGGAGAACATTTTACCGGAAGTGTTCGCTTTGGTGCGAGAAGCAGGCTGGCGTCACCTCCAAATGCGTCACTTTGATGTTCAACTCATCGGAGGCACGATTCTCCACAGCGGAAAAATCGCCGAGATGAAAACCGGGGAAGGCAAAACCCTCGTCGCTACTCTTGCAGCTTATTTGAATGCCTTAGAAGGCAAGGGTGTGCACATCGTTACCGTGAACGATTATCTCGCGAGCCGTGATTCCGAATGGATGGGGCGACTCTTTAGAGCACTCGGCCTCACTGTCGGGTGCATCCAGCACGGCATGGATGACGATGCGCGTCGGCGTGCATATGCCTGCGACATCACGTATGGCACCAATAACGAATTCGGGTTCGACTATTTGAGAGACAACATGAAATTCGAACCCGGCAGTCGCGTCATGCGCGAATTGAATTACGCGATTGTGGATGAAGTCGATAGCATATTGATTGATGAAGCCAGGACTCCTCTCATCATCAGTGGGCCGGCGGATGAAGCCACGCGGCTGTATGGCGTTATTAACCGCGTCATACGCCCTCTGCTCAAAGAACAACAAGGTGTTGTCGAGTCAGATATCGAGGAAGAAGATGATGGTTATGTCGAAGGCGGCAAGGATATTATCAGCAAGAAAAAATACGAATATCTGATTGTCGATGAAAAAAGCCGAACGGTGAACCTGAAAGAATCGGGCGGGCATGAGGCCGAAAAACTTCTCCGCCGCTCCGGCATCATGGCGAATGACCAAAGTTTGTATGATATGAACAGCATCACGGTGCTTCATCATGTGGAGCAGGCTCTAAAAGCGCACGTCTTGTTTACAAAAGACATTGATTATGTCGTGAAAGACAACGAGGTTGTTATTGTCGATGAGTTCACAGGGCGCATGATGCCCGGCAGGCGTTTCAGCGACGGTCTGCACCAAGCGCTGGAGGCGAAAGAAGGCGTCAAGATTCAGGAAGAAAATGTGACTTTGGCGACCATCACGTTCCAGAATTATTTCAGGCTCTACAACAAATTGGCCGGCATGACCGGCACGGCGGATACCGAAGCAGCAGAATTCAATTCCACCTACAAAATAGATGTAGCTGTAGTGCCGACGAATCGCGAACTGATTCGAACCGAATTTCCCGACGTGGTGTATCGCTCTGAGCGGGAAAAGATAGATGCCGTTGTGGATGAGATACTTGAATGCCACAAGAACGGGCAACCGGTACTTGTAGGCACAATAAACATAGAAAAAAGCGAAAGACTCGCCTCGATTCTCAAAAGAAGACGTATTCCACATCACGTGCTCAATGCCAAAAACCACGGCAAAGAAGCAGAGATCATCGCACAGGCAGGACGCAAGGGAGCTGTCACCATTTCCACGAATATGGCTGGTCGTGGAACGGATATCCTCCTTGGCGGCAATCCAGAGTTTCTCGCTTCTTCCAAAACGAATACGAATGAAGGTCCAGAGTATGAAGAGGCTTTGAAGGATTTTCGGGCATCTTGCCAAGCTGAGCATGACGAAGTGGTCAGGCAAGGGGGTCTTCATGTGCTGGGCACCGAGCGCCATGAAAGCCGTCGCATCGACAACCAGCTCCGCGGTCGCTCGGGCAGGCAAGGAGACCCGGGGAGTTCGAGGTTCTTTCTTTCTCTGGAAGACGACCTGTTGCGCATTTTCGGCTCCGACAGAATCAAGGGCTTGATGGAAAAGCTAGGGATGGAAGAGGGAGTGCCTATCGAAGCCAAAATGGTGACACGCGCCATCGAGAATGCCCAGAAACGTGTAGAGGCGCATCATTTCGAGATGAGAAAGCATCTTCTGGAATACGATGACGTGATGAATAAGCAACGCGAGGTTATCTATTCGATGAGGCAGGAAATTCTGGAAGCTACAGATGGCCTCGACCAAATCAAAGAGATGGCGTCTACGATACTCGATTCCGTCATCGACTTGCATTTACCCGAGTCGGAACACTTTGAGGATTGGGATATAGAAGCATTCGCGGGCGCCGTTGAAAGCCAATATGGCATCCCCGCAACCATAGAGGGGCAAAAAATAATTTTTTCGGCTTCTGAACCAATGGTGGTGGATATAGAAGAAGAACCAAGAGACGAGCTTGCCCAAAGGGTTCACCATCTCATACAGAGTGTTTTGGATGAAAAATATCGTGACTTCGAGCCTGAAAGCATTTTAGAACTCGGTAAACTCATTTATATCCAAATCCTAGATACGCAATGGAAGGATCACCTGACAAACATAGAACAACTGAAGGAGGGAATCGGGCTCAGGGGCTATGCGCAGGTGAACCCGCTGAATGAATATAAAAAAGAAGCATTCGATATGTTCGGAATGATGACGCAAAAAATTGAAGCAGAAACGGTTCTCTATATGTACCGGCTTGATATCTCGGATCAGGATATCGCACTGGAAGAATCGCGCCATGAACAAGAAATGGTATTTTCCCATGCGGACGCGTCGGGATTTGGAGATGCTCCCGCTGGAGATGCAATACAGACATCCACCCCCGTAAAGCGCACCACCCCCAAGGTTGGCCGTAATGAACCATGTCCCTGCGGCAGCGGCAAAAAATACAAGTTTTGCTGCGGAAGATCGTAACACCATATTCTTCTGAGATGACGTTCTGAAAACATTCTGATTCGGGCAATTGTGCGTTACCTTGCCTCAACTCAAAATGAAATGTTCCCCCTTATCAGGAAGGAATGAAAATGCAATTCGGCATCATGCTTAGAGGTCAATTCACCCTGGATGATGATATGCAGTCTCGTTTCCGTGAATTGATGGAACAAGCCAGAAGGGCGCAGGACTTAGGGTTCGTATCAATCACCAAAGGAAACCACTATAGCGCATATCCACTTCAAGATTTCCAGCAATTGCCTTTTCTCGCTCGTATCAACGCTGAAGCGCCAAAACTGCGTCTCAACGCCGGCATCGTCCTGTTGTCGCTTCACAAACCAATGGATATGGCTGAGCAACTGGCTACGATTGACGTAATTTCCGGGGGGAAACTTATATTCGGCGCCGGACTCGGCTACCGGGAGGTGGAATTCAGGGGATTCGGCACAACCCAGAAGGAAAGAGTCAAGCGACTCGAGGAGAACCTGGAGGCTATCAAACGACTTTGGTCGGAAGAAAAAGTATCGATGAAAGGCTCCCACTTTGAGTTGATCGAGGCATCGTGTCCCCTGAAGCCCATTCAGAACCCACACCCTCCAATCTGGATCGGGGCAAACAGTGACCCCGGAATACGCCGCGCAGCCAGGCTGGGAGATTGTTATTACGTAAACCCTCACAATCGCCTTGACACGACAAAGCGCCAGATCGAGTTGTATCGCCGGACACTCGATGAACTCGGCAAACCCTTTCCTGAGGAATTCCCGATGCGCCGGGAGGTGTTCGTTGCTAAAGATCGTTCTGAAGCCATTCGGCTCAGCAGACCATTCCTCGAGATAAAATACCGTGAATACCACCGTTGGGGCCAGGACAAAGCCATGCCGACAGGAGATGACGATCTGGGGCAGCAGTTCGATGATTTATTGAAGGACAGGTTCATCCTCGGCTCGCCGGACGAAGTGGCGGCAAGCATATTGGAACTGGCGGATCTCGGCATAAATCACCTCATCATGAGCATCCAATGGCCGGGGATGCCTCAATCCCTCGTTTTGGAAACGATGCAGATGATGGCCGAGGAGGTGTTTCCAAAAGTTCTGCAAGGAGTGAAGTGACGTGTTATCGACGCCTAATGAAGCAATGTGTCAATTTTCCCGTGATCTGGAATTTGCCGACATCCCTCCCGAAGTGGTTCACCAGGCAAAACTATTGATACTTGATTTTTGGGGGATTGCCCTGGCAGCTTGCTCCACGGAAATTGACAAGCCCTTGCGGGTTATGATGAACGCTGTCACCGGGAAAATTCCGGGCCCCAAAAAGACCTCTTATGAATTAGGGCCTTGCAGCGCAATCGCAGAAAAAAATCGAATGCCCGCGCCTAACGCTGCTTTTTTGAACGGTGCGCTGGGTCATTCCCTCGATTTTGACGACACGCACGCGAAGTCGATCATTCACACTGCGGCGCCCGTCGTGCCGGCGGCTTTCGCAGGAGCGGAAGCGTTCCAGAAAACAGGACCAGATATGATTCGGGCCTGCGTGGCCGGGTTCGAATCTGAAATCAGAATCGGGTTGGCCGCTCCCGGCAAATTCCACGCCCGGGGTTTCCACATGACCGCCATAGCCGGCACTTTCGGCGCCGCCATAGCCTATGCGCTTCAAAGCGGTTTGGGCGCCGAAAGAATGAATTGGGCTCTAGGCATTTGCGGAAGCATGGCTGCCGGGCTCTTTGAATATCTGGAAAACGGGAGCCCCGTAAAAGCGCTCCATCCCGGTTGGGCGGCTCATGGCGGTATTTGTTCGACAATTCTTGCAGATAATGATTTCGCTGGTCCACAAACAGTATTTGAGGGCAGATTCGGCTTGCTCAAGAGCCATCTTGGCGATGATGAATTCGAGGCCGAAGCACTCACACGGGGCTTGGGTGAAACTTGGGAAACCCTGGCTATTGGTTTCAAGCCCTATCCTTGCGGCCATGTAATTCATGCGTTTTTAGATGCCGGACTACGCCTCAAGGAACGTGAGAAAATACCGCACACCAAAATCAAAAGCATTGTTTGCCATGCTGCCAAGGGAGCAATCGACCTGGTGCTCGACCCGATCGAAGTAAAGCGAAAGCCCAGGGGTGAATACGATGCGAAATTCTCTTTGCCGTATTGTCTGGCCAGTATTTTCGTGAAGGGCAAGTGTGGGGTAGATGATTTCGAAAAAAGCGCTATAGAAGACTCCAGGGTCCTGGCCCTGGCGGATAAAGTCTCTTACGTCCAGGACGACTCACAGGATTTTCCGCGCTACTTCCCTGGAGTCGTTGAAGTTCGGCTCGATGATGGAAGCGCTTTTATCGAGGAGGAAAAACATCAGAGAGGGTGCGCTGAAAATCCATTCACGGATGAAGATGTCTTTGAGAAATTCAAGGATAACGCCCGGCGCAGTCTGTCGCCTGGAGAGGCAGAAGATTTGATGGTAATGGTGATGGCTCTTGAGGGTTTGGAAAACGTGAACGCTATAGGGGAAATCCTACGAAGCGCAGCTAGTCATCGAGTGGATCCTCAATAACCGTCACAAAATCCGGCATAATACGGAATCTGATCTCTTCTCCTTCATCCACCCTCAAATTTGGGTGCACGCGCATTTTCAAGCGATGCCCCTTGCCGATTTCATCGATGATTTCGACTTCCAGCAGGATCGATTGTCCCACATAGCGAATGGTGCAAATCTTTGCCCCGAAGGGGCCGTTCGGGTCGATTTCAAAACTCTCAGGCCTCACGGAGATAAAAGCGTCCGTGCCGAATTCAAGGTCACGCATGGAGAGGCATGGCACTGGCCCGATGCTCGTCATCACCTCATCATAACCAGTCGATAAAACAATGCCTTGTAAAATATTTGTCTGTCCGACAAAACGAGCAGCGAATTCCGTGGCGGGGAATTGATAAATTTCACGGGGCGACCCGCCTTGTTCAACTTTTCCGTTTCTCATGATCAAAATATGGTCGGCCATATACATCGCTTCCTGCGGGTCGTGCGTAACCATCAGCGTGGTAACGCCCATTTGCTTGATCAACCTCAGCGTATCTTCGCGCACTTGAGCTCGCAGGCTGATGTCAAGACCGGTAAATGGTTCATCCAAAAGCAGAAGCCGGGGGAGAGGCGCCAACGCCCGGAGCAGGGCAACGCGCTGCTGCTGGCCGCCTGACAAAGTGTGTGGGTAAGCATCCGTCAATTCCACGATGTCCATCTGGATCATGGCTCTTTGTATTTCAGCCAGTTTTTCCGGTGAAGGATCATGGAGTCCGAAAGTGATGTTCTGCAAAACATCCAGGTGAGGGAACAGGGCATAATCCTGGAACATGAACCCCACATTCCTCTTTTCCGTCGGTGTTTCAATTCCACTTACAGGTTCGGAAAGGATCTTTTCGTCAAGACGAATCCTCCCTGACTGCAGTGAAGTCAGTCCTGCCACCAAACGCAACAGTGTCGTCTTCCCGCATCCGGAAGGCCCCAACAGACATGCAACTTGACCCTCTTCGACCGTCAAGGACAAATTCTCGATGACTTCTTTGGTTCCATATGCATGCGAGATATTTTCGATATCGAGCTTGGCCATTTAGAGCGTGGTCCTCATTTTTCTGCTCCGGGGCGTGCCCCCCGGATGGTGCGGCTCAAATAAATGACGGGCAACAATCCTGCCGCCGCAATACTCAAAGAACCAAGCGCACTTTCTTCCAAAAGTTCATCCGAAGCCAGTTGGTGAACATGTGTGGCCAGAGTTTCAAAATTGAACGGACGCAATATGATTGTCATGGGAAGTTCTTTCATCGTATCCACAAACACCAGTATCGCTGCCGCCAGGATACCGCCACGAATCATAGGCAAATGAATGCGCTTGAGGGTTCTGCCAGGACCCAGACCAAGCGTCCGAGCGGCGCCATCCATGTTTGGCGTAATTCTCAGTAGGCTGGCTTCCATCGTGCCATAGGAAAGCGCCAGGAACCGAGACAGATATCCATAGGTAACAGCCGCGATTGTGCCGCTGAAGAACAGACCTGTGGAGATGCCAAAAACATTATTGAGAAATCCCTGGATGAAGACATCCACCTTGCCCATAGGAATCAGCACGCCGACGGCGAGAACCGCACCGGGTACGGCGTATCCGATACTGGCAAACCTGGCCGTCGATTTGAGCAATGTGTTTTCCTTCAGGCGTACGCCATATGCCAGAAAAATGCCCGCCAACACGGATAGGGTTGCGCTCAGGGATGACAAAACCAGACTATTTGAAAGATTGGAATAAAAATTATGTGAAATGCTTTCCTCGTAAAAGCCCCAAGCGTAATAACCCAAAACACACGATGGCAGAATGAAGCCGAATCCAATAGGCAAAAGACACGAGATCGTTGCGCCCAACAACCTTACGCCTCGTAATTGATAACTCGGGAGGGCTTGATATCTAGTAGAAGTATTAAAATACCTCTGATTGGTGCGCGATTTTCTCTCCGCCCACAAAAGAAGCAAGACAAAACAAAGAGCGACAACGGCAAGTTGGGCAGCGCCTGACAGATTGTTCATGTTGAGCCACACGTCAAAGATTCCAGCCGTGAGCGTTTCCACAGCAAAGAAATCAACAGTTCCAAAATCATTGAGCGCTTCCATCAGAACCAGACTCACTCCGATGATGAGCGATGGACGTGCCGAGGGCAGGGCGATGGAAATAAAACTCTGCCACGCGGTTTTACCCAAAGTTCTGCTCACCTCCAAAATGCAAACCGATTGCTGCACAAATGCGACTCGCGCAAGCAGGTAAACATATGGATAAAGAGTAAGCGTCATAACGAAAATTGCGCCGCCGAGAGAACGTATCTCCGGAAACCAGTACTCTCGACTTGATTCCCATCCAAAGATATCGCGCAATAACGTCTGTACTGGACCTGCAAATTCAAAAACGTCGGTATACACATAGGCTACGACATACGCAGGCATCGCCAGCGGCAAGAGCAGCGCCCATTCAAAAATCCGTCGTCCCGGGAATTGGCATAGAGTCACCAGCCAAGCGGTGCATGTGCCGATGACTAACGTGCCCACGCCTACTCCCAGCATCAGGCCGATAGTCGTCAGTACATAGCGTGACAATACGGTGGTGATCAGGTGATGCCATATATCACCACTTGGCTGAAGGGCGAAAAAACCTACTGACAGGAGAGGAAGCGCTATAAAAAATGCGAGCAGAAGGGCTCCGCCCGTCCAAAAATCCAATTGAAGCCATTTAGACGTCAGCCGCGGAGAGGCTTCTATGTGGAATCCGGCACCTGCGCTCATGCCATACCAATTGCAAAAGTTAGAATCTTTTTCAAAACACCAAGACCCCAAAAGCCAATATCCAGAATGAGAATATTAAGGCTTTTGGGGTCTTGATACTAGCTTCTAATTGCTGGGCCTGAAGTTATTGTAATCTACCTGGTCTACCAACTTGGAAGCGGTTGCACGCTGATTCGCCACTTCGGCCAGATTGATGGTATCGGCCTTGAATTTTCCCCAAGACGCGACTAACGGATGGATTGTCACGCCCGTTTTCAATGGGTATTCATAATTCTGGTCGGCGTACAATTTTTGAGCATATTCCCCACTCAAGAACTCGATGAGGCGGACAGCGTTTTTCCGGTTTTTCGCATGCTTTGCAACGGCGGCGCCGCTGATGTTGACGTGCGTGCCCCTGTCCTTTTGATTTGGGAAAACGATATATACCGCTTTCGCCCATTCTCTTTGAACTTTCTTTTTCTTGTTGGTTGCCATTTTCGCCATGTAATACGTATTGGCCAAAGCGAGATCGCATTCTCCTGCGTGAATGGCTTTCGCTTGCGCACGGTCGTTGCCACCGGGCTTACGGGCGAGGTTGGACTTGAGACCCATCAACCATTTCTTGGCTTTCGCTTCGCCTGAATGCGCCACTATGGAAGCGAACAGAGATACGTTGTAGACATGTTTCCCCGAACGTGTACAAATTTTGCCTTTCCATTTTGGATCCGCCAGATCCTCATAACGGGTAATTCCACCCGGATTCACGCGCTTTTTACTAGCGAATATGATTCGCGCACGCATAGTAAGGCCAAACCAATGACCTTTGGGGTGGCGATAGGCTGAGGGGATATTTTGCTCTAATGCATTTGAGTTTATCGGCTGAAGCACCCCAGCCGCATCCATGTCGTGCAAACGACCGACATCCGAAGTCAACACAGCATCTGCTGCCCCTGGCGTCGCCTTGATTTTTTCCAACATACCTTTTTTCGCAAAAACGACGTTGGTCTTGATGCCTGTTTTTTCAGTGAAGGCCTTCAAGATCGGTTTAATGAGAAAAGGCTGTCGGTAGGAATAGAGATTTACAACCTCCCCGGCGATGGCCGTGGTCTTGTCCATGGCAAACATGGCCAGAATGAGAAACATGGAAATTCCAAAGAATCGCTTTGTGCATTTTGCTCCATTGAGTGCAGCAAACATAAATTTTATCTCCTGTTCAGAATATCGACCATTTGACCGTGTTATTTGAAGCCGGCTTCAGGCAAGCCAGGGATAAATTTGTTAACAAATCAAACTCGCCGTTTTGATTGTTTTATTTTTTTAGACATATCGTCGAAGTCGATGACGCTGATATCGCAATGGTAAGAACATGTCGGGCAAGTATCGACGCTCTCGCATGAGCGACGAAATTGATGGAACTTCTCCAGGATTTCCTGATTGCCCGGTTCCTCGAAAAAGCGCAACAGATCAAGAAACCGATCGATGGAGTTGCCGCTCACGTAATGCTCCATAACGCAGGCGTCGACAAAGGCTTGCTCTTCTTCTACTCCTAAAACGTCTGTCAGGAAGTGCATCAAAATAGAAAATTTGCCCGACACGCCCTTGGCCCTTTTAGCGCCCTCTTCTGTCAAGAGAATGCTTTCGTAGACGCGATGGGAAACCAATCCATTAGAGCGGAGTGTTTTCACTGCAGCTGAGACAGCCGGCTTCGCTACGCCCAACATGGAGGCGATGTCCGTTACGCGCGCGTAACCCTTGTTTTCCTGAAGATCAAATATGGCGCGAAGATAATGTTCCAGGCTGGGTGAAAGGGAGCCGCGTGAGTGGTGTGGCTGTGGAGTCATAGCATGAATCCCTTTTTTGAAATTGAAGGGGTTTTTGTTAAAGGTAACCTAATAATGTTAAATTTATTTAACAATGTTTCTTATAATTTCACATTTGTCAAGAGCAAAATCGAAAAATTGTTGAGCCATACCCGAGCGGGATGATTAGGGAAGCAGCCAGGTTGAGAAATTTACTTTCAGGAAAATGCTATACACAGTTGTTTCAAGTAATTCTGACTTTGATCGAATTTGATAATGAGAAAATCATTTCACTACGAAAGGTTGAATAGCGCCCCGAACACCTGCCCATTCACCTAATTTCCCCAAGAGAACTTTCGAAGAGTTGTGGGCTTGCTCGAAAGAATTCGCCTCCCAGGCTCTTTGGGCAGTTGCCAGGAAATGTTCCTTGGCATTCATTAGCCCTCCCACGAGGACGATGCTCGCTGGATTCAACAAATTCATGATGTTGGCGATTCCAACGCCAAGCGCATGACCGCCGTTTTCCCAAATTGCTCTTACCGCATGGTCTCCAGAAACAGCGAGTTCCGCCAAGAAAATCGGGGATATTTCATCGCTCGACCCAATAGGGGAATCTGGGTGTTGCTCCGCATGAGTTTTGGCATCTCTTGCAAGGGCCCAACTCGAAAAATAAGCTTCCAGACACCCGTTAGAACCACAGGTACACGGCTTGCCGTTTTTTTCGATGACCATATGGCCAATTTCTCCCGCCATTCCGGATACGCCCTGCAAAATCTCTCCATTTTGCACGAAACTTCCACCGATGCCCGTTCCCAGCGTGAGGATGAACATACTCTCATGTCCTTCGCCCGCGCCGGCGAAATATTCCCCGAATGCAGCGGCATTCGCATCGTTCATCATATGAATCGGAGTAGGGGGGAAGGAATCTTTCAACATCTCCAAGAGGGGAACTCCACAAAGAATGGGCAGGTTGGGAGAATCGACGACTTTACCGGCATCAAGATCCAGAATGCCTGCGACGGCGACCCCAATCCCTTTGAGGTGTTTTGTTGAAGAAAGTGAATTTGCAGCTTCACTGAACAAATTGAGGTAGTCTTCCACTCTTAGACACTTTTGCGTATCAATCGAGCAACGCTCTTGTAATTCTCCATCCAGGCTGAAAGACGATGCCTTGAGGGAAGAGCCCCCGAGATCAAAACCAACATAGACTTCGCTGCCGGGCAATTGTCAAAACCTCGGTATAGTCGAGTCCGTTCCCTTGTTGATTTGCTGAGCAAGAATGTTTTGTAAGCGGAATGAAAACCGAATCCGCCTCTAATCATTCATATGTCCAAGCGATGGGGTCGGCTGCTTTAGCGAAATGAACATAGTCCTCGGCAACAGAAACCCTGGGTGCATCGCCTTTGAATTCGACGCTTGCGAAATAGCTCTCTGCATTTGTAAGCGTATCGTCCGTGTCGATCATCAACGCAATGCCACCGACTTTTGGCGCTTCAGAACCAAAAACCTTTCGATAATCATCCATTACATTGCGTTTTTCGGTAATCCATTTTTCGAGATTGTCAACGCCGCTTCTGACAACGATGTAATGGACCATCGGATTCTTGCGGCTTCTCAAAATCGTGCCCTCAGGCACGCTTGTCTCCCAGACGTAGCCAATAAGCTGACTGTTGATAAAACTGGGAAACCGGGGAAAGACGACGTAAATACCAGCCGCTTGGTCATCGGACTCAACATTTCTCGCATCCGCGCCTTTTGGAAGTTTCGTCACTTTCCATTTCCATGAAAGCACCGGGAATTTCTTGGGGTCGATTTTCACTTCCCGGTAAATGGAAACGGACGCTTTTTCGCTTCGCATTCTAAGTACTTTCGCATGCCTGTTTTCATCCTGGATGAGTTGAACATCAGCCCTTCCATGCCATACCTTAAGCGCCCATCCATTTGGTAATTGTTTGGAGTTTTTCTGAGCAGAATTCAAGGCGAAGTCCGTCACAACTATTTTTTCCGCCTGGGCGGACGCAGAACCAAGTAGCAGGATGGCCGCAAAGATCGCCGCGACGGCGAAAATGGCCGGAGGGAAATACTTCATGAGTATGTCCTATGGAATTCTCAACGATTGGGCGAACCGCGAGATCACGGATAACCGCTGAGAGCTAGGCACTAATAATTATTCACCAACAAAATGACCAAATCCATTACGTTGGTTCCGCTCGGCCCAGTGTATACACAAGAACTAAGCCTGCGGAGAAAATCGTGACTGTTATTATCACGCAAATGGGCATTCGGGTCAAGCCCTTGATTTTGCGCCGTTTTTGCTGTTCCCCCATCGACAATCCCACCTGCGGCTTCGGTGGGACCGTCTCTACCGTCGGTACCTGCAGCGAGAAGACAGATGTTCTCGTGGCCACGAATTTCAATGGCGAAAGACAGAGCGAGTTCCTGGCATCTGCCACCAACACCATTTCCCAACACCTTTACTGTTGTTTCGCCACCATACAGAAGGCATTGAGGTGAGTGTTTTTTTCGGGAATTTCCTAAAATCCTCTTGGCGTCTTTCGCGATGAATTTACCTGCTTCACTGGCTTCGCCGCTGAGAGTATGAGTTTGTGCCTTAACATTGTAACCCATTGATTTTGCTTTCTCATATGCGGCTCGAAGGGCAATCTTGCTGTTCGCCACGACATGATGACTTACACGTTTAAATATCTTGTCTCCAGGAGCAGGGGTATCCGGAATCTCATTCCTGCAGCCGGCTTCAATCCTTTCTTTGATCGCTTTGGGCATTTCCTGGAATACTCTATAGCGCTCCAAATGCGCCTTTGCCTCAAGGAATGTAGTCGGATCACCGATAGCAGGACCTGAGGCAATCACATCGAGGGGGTCGCCGATCACGTCAGAGACCAGAAGAACGCTCATACGGGCTGGAAAAACTTTCCGGGCCAGATTCCCGCCTTTTAGCTCGGAGAGGTGCTTTCGCACACAATTGAGAACTTCTATGGGGGCGCCTGCTCGCAGGAGCGAATTCGTGGCGGATTGTTTATGCTCGAGAGAAATTCCAGGCGCGGGTGCGGGCATCAGAGCCGAGCCTCCGCCGGAGAGCAGGAGTATCACCAGATCTTCTTTCCGGGCGTCAGCAGCCAACTTTACTATTTTTCGGGAGGCTTCCAGCCCCGAGACGTCGGGAACGGGGTGCGAGGCTTCGAAAATTCCAATGTGCCGGCATTTTTCCGCATAACCGTATTGAGTGACGACGGCGCCGGCATCAATTCGATCTCCAAGACGCCGCTCAACCGCACGCGCCATCTGAGAGCTCGCTTTCCCCGCTCCTAAAACGAGGATTCTCTCCGTTTCATCGAGAGATATTCTTTGTTTGCCGCAAACGAGAAATTCCCGGCTTTTTTCCTTTTCGATTTTCATATATCGATAAACAGCTTCACCGGCATGAACGGCATTTAGTCCGGCGCGGAAGATAGCGCGCGCATCTCTTTTAAGAGATTTTCGGCGTTTTGGTTTCATATTGCGAGTCATTTCATTGAGCGGAAACAGAACCTGAGTGATGCTTCGCCCTTTGTGCAGATTCGATGTAATCTTGATTCTACAGGAATCCAGAAATTCTTTCTTGGTAAAAAAGCAAAGGAGAAGAGGTGGCGAGTGTCGGAATTATAGCCAACCCGCAATCAGGCAAGGACATCCGAAGGTTGGTGGCGCTGGCAAGTTCTTTCAGCAACAACGAAAAGGTTTTGGTGCTTCGCCGCGTGATGGCTGGTCTTGTTGCAATGGGGCTGGATAATATCCTGATTTTCAACGATCTCGGTTCTTTGGGCGCAGTAGCTGTGGATGGCTTTCGTCATGAGAACAAGAACTCGAACGTAAACCTCTTTGAAGTGGACGCCAGGGGAGAGACGGCCGATTCGACCAAAGCGGCTCGCAAACTCGATGAACTGGGCGTTCGGTGCATTATTGTTCTCGGAGGCGATGGCACCTGCCGCGCTGTCTCCAAAGGATGCGGTAGAATTCCCCTGATCCCCTTATCGACTGGAACGAACAATGCCTTCCCCTTTTCCTGGGAAGGGACTGTGGCCGGTATGGCTGCGGCTTTATATGCACTCCATCCAAGTGTTTATAGAAGCGAGAAAAAGGTGTCGAAACAGCTCCATGTAAACCTCGATGGCGATTTCGAAAGCGCCTTGATAGATATCGCCATTATCAAGGAATCGTTCTACGGGGCGCGTGCAATCTGGGATGTAGGTCGAGTGGATTCGCTGGCGCTGACGAGAAGTGAGCCTGGGCGATTGGGACTTTCTTCATTAGGTGCGAGTTTGCGTCCGATAGATGCAAACGAAGCCGTGGGGCTGTGGCTGAAGTTGGGGGCGAAGAGCAAATCCAATCACCGCGTCATTTCGCCGATCGGGCCTGGGCAGATTGCTTCCGCCCCGGTGATGGAACACGAGGTCGTCAAACCAGGGGAAAGCGTTTACTATCGAGCATCTGGCGATCGGGTACTGGCCTTCGATGGGGAGAGGGAGTGCCTGTTGAGCAAAGGAGAAGATATAGAAATATCGCTTAGACTCGATGGGCCGTGGATACTGAATGTTCCCGCTATTTTGAAGAAAGCGGCCTTGCGAGGCGATTTGCAAATGAGAAATTGATGGGGATGGCATCCCCGTAATTCGTACGAGGAGCAGAAATATATTCGAATATGGTTGACAAAAGGAGGCCAAGCGATTATTTTATCTTAGCACTCAAGATAGTCGAGTGCCAATGTATTGATAATAAAGAATTTAATGGATTTTCCTGTTCACCTCAGAAGTTTTCGGGATGTTTTAATCACACAAATGAATCGCTCAAATTGATAAGAGAAAAGCAGAACGGCTTGGATGCCGGCGAATAATTTTGCATAGATTTTTTGGGGGAGTTCTTCGTTGATACGGGTTGAAAACCTCACCAAGTATTATGGCAACCTGCGTGGTGTGGAAGATATATCCTTCCGGGTCGAAGAAGGTGAGGTGCTTGGGTTTCTTGGGCCCAACGGTGCCGGGAAATCCACGACTATGCGCATTCTGACGGGGTATATGCCGCCAAACTCCGGTTCCGCCTGGGTGGCGGACATCAACGTCTCGGAATCACCGCTGGATGCCCAGAAAAACCTCGGATACCTCCCGGAAAACAACCCGTTGTACAGAGAGATGACGGTAAGGGCTTATTTGAATTTTGTGGCCTCTATGAAAGGCATGAGCGGTTCGGAAAAAGATGCCGGCATCCAACGGGTAGTCGGCAGTTGCGGACTCGAGGATGTCGCAAACCGCCTCATCGGCAATCTATCGAAAGGATACCGCCAACGCGTCGGTTTGGCGCAGGCGATGGTGAACGACCCGCCCGTGTTGATTCTTGATGAACCCACGTCAGGGCTCGACCCGGCGCAGATTGTGGAGATCCGGAATTTAATTTCGGAACTCAAAGGCAACCGAACCCTCATTCTGAGTACGCACATTCTTCCTGAAGTGAATATGGTGTGTGACCGCGTTGTAATTATTCATCGGGGAAGAGTAGCGGCCGAAGGTGCTCTCGACGCCTTGGCAGCGAACATGCAAGCGGATTTCACCATACGCCTTTCGGCGACCGGGGTTGCCGATGCGCTATCCGATAAACTGAAAACTGTATCAGGGGTTGCGCGCGTAGAACTACTCGGCACGTCCACAGGGGAAGAATCGCATTTCGAAGTGCACGCAAAAGGCGATGATGACATTCGTTCCGACCTGGTAGCCGCTGTATACGCGGCGGAGGGAAAGCTCACGGAAATTCGCCAGATTAGACTAACACTGGAGGACCTTTTTGTACGTATCGTGAGCGGGGAGCAAGAACACGATGAGGAAACTGTAAATGCATAACACCTTTTTTATATGCCGACGCGAACTCGCCTCATTTTTCTTCTCGCCTATCGCTTATGTGATCCTCGCTGCTTGGACAGTATTGATGGGTTTTTTCTATTCCGGCGCTTTTCTCTCCTATGCCACCTTTTCAATGCAATTGGCCAGAAACCCCCAGGCAGCCGCACAGTACAACATCACGCCAACTTCAGCTGTTCTGGAACCGGTTTTTTCCAGCGTCACTGTGATTCTCTTGTTCGTCGCTCCGTTGCTTTCAATGCGCCTGTTCAGTGAAGAGAAAAAGCAGGGCACCCTAGAGTTGATGCTCACCCTCCCGCTGCGCAACGGACAGTTATTCGCCGGTAAATACCTCTCCATTTTGTTCATTTATTTGATAATGCTGGCGATTACTATCGTTTATCCGATTATTCTCAGTGCTTTCGTCAAGGTGGATTGGACCATCGTGTCCTCTGCCTATCTGGGAACGGTATTGACGGGTATGGCATTCCTTTCGGTTGGCCTTTTGGCCAGTTCATGGACTTCGAACCAGATTGTCGCAGCCATGATTGCATTCATGATACTTCTCGCAACTTTCCTGGTGGAAGCTCTTGCGATAGCAGCCAGCGAGCCCTTGTCTTCGATTCTCAGGCATCTTTCGTTGGGCGTGCACTTGCGAAACTTCATTCGGGGCATCATTGACACGCGCGACATTATTTATCTCGTTAACATAAACCTCCTATGTGGTTTCCTCGTGCTAAGATCGCTTGAATACTATAGGTGGAGAGGTTAGGAACATGGAAAACAGAAATCTTTACTTGTTCATCGCCTCAGCCGCCTTATTGCTGATTGGCATATCCGGCTGGGCCGGACATGACCAGTTTTCCGAACCTCCCCGATGGGCGTACGCCACTATTGCTCTGGGAATTGTTTGTTTCGCATATACGGTGTGGATATCACGACGCGAACTCCAAGGCGGCATACGGCTCCGCTCGACCAGGACGGGCATACAGGTCGCGCTCATGGTCATTGTGGTGACAGCCATTTTGGTCGTCGTTGAATTAGTGAGCGTGAAACACTACAAGCGTTGGGACGTCACGCCTGGGAATTTTCACACCTTGTCCACGAAAACCATCAATCTGCTGAACAAACTCGAAAGAGAAAATAAGCGGATCGAAATCATCGCCTTCACCCGCAAACTTGAAGAACCTGCGGTAACGGAGATTTTGGAGAAATATACTCGGGCGTCGAAACAAGTCTCTTTCCGGTTTCTGAACGTCGACGCCTCCCCGCGAACCGCCAAGAAATATGACGTAGACGCCTATGGCACATTGGTCGTAATTCACCATTTCAGCAAAGAAGAAACCGAGGAACAGAACAAATCGAATTCCGCCGAACAGGAGAAGAAACCGACCTTCCGATCGGAAAAGATATTTGACCTTACCGAAAACGCGATCGCCAATGCGATATTGAAAACCATCCAATCAGAGCAAAAGCGCGTTTACTACCTCACGGGCCATGGGGAACGCCTATTCACAGGGCAGGGCCGCGAAGCAATGAGGGCGCTGGCCATCGGCATGCGGGATGACAACTACCAGGTCGATGAACTCCTGCTGCTTAGAAAAAAGGGTGTGCCGGAAAACACCAGCATGTTGATTATCGCGGCCCCACAAAAAGAGCTGGAAGAAATCGAAATCAAGTATATCGACGATTACATCAAAACCGGTGGAAGACTTCTCGTATTCCTGGAACCCGATATGAAGCCGGGTCGTTTGACTGCGCTTCTGGAAAGATATAGCTTCGGAATTCCCCAATCTTTCGTCGTCGACCCAGAATCCGTTCGCTTTGAGTTGGCGGGCGGAAATATAGTCACACCGTTCGCCGTTGACTACGGACTGCACGACATCACGAAGCAATTACAGGGCTTGGCGACGGTATTTCCAACGGTGAGGAAGATATCCGCCAAGGGTATGCCCAAGGCGGGGCTGCACTCCGAAGAGCTGGTCAAAACAGGTGCCGGGAGCTTTACTGTCGAGAGCGTCGGCCTCCAAAACGGTCAACTTCACTTCGACCCGAAAACCAGGAAAGATGGCCCCGTGCCGATTGGAGCCGCCGTCACCGTCACGCTCGATCTTTACAAGCTTGCGCAGGGCCAGGCCTCTCCCGATGATTCGAGAACACCTCCCTCCAATAAGAAAACCAACGATAAGAACGAAGCCCGGATTGTCGTGTTCGGGGATGCCGATTTTGCAAGCGATGCCTTCATCGGCGCTCAAGGCAATGCAAATCTCGTGCTCAACACCGTGAACTGGCTCGGCGGCGAGAAAGACCTGATAAGCATTCGTCCCAAAAGCCGTACTGGCGAGCCTCTCGTATTGGCCGGCGGGGAAGGGCGGTTCGTTCACTTGTTCACCGTCTGGGTCATGCCGTTGTTCATCATCCTCATCGGAGCCGCCGTCTATGTCAGGAGAA
This sequence comes from bacterium, assembly GCA_022828125.1. Lineage (GTDB taxonomy): Bacteria > UBA8248 > UBA8248 > UBA8248 > UBA8248 > Bin107. Next base: position 38,049 of record JAJEJD010000027.1, read on the forward strand.
GGCAACTGCGGTGAACCCCAAGAAAAATCTCATATTATTACTTGTTTTGCTGGTCCTGGGTGGCGCGTACTACGTCTACGACGTGAAATGGGCGGCCGAGGAGCGCGCCGCCGAGGAGCGTAAGGTCAAACTCCTCAAGGGAATTGACGAAAAGGCGCTCATCAGGATTGACGTAACGAGAGAAGAAGAACCATACCAAATCATCCGCACGGAGAAAGGGTGGCGTTTCGTTAAGCCCGTTGACGCTGCCGTCGATGCGGATGAGGTTGAGAAACTCCTCGATGCGGCGACGAAACTCCGCGAACGTAAACGCATTGGAAACGTAAAAGACAGAACAGAGTTTGGCATGGACAAGCCCAGGATGAAAATTACGTTTGGGCTGAAAGATAAAGACGATATTACCGTCGAGATTGGCGATAGAACTCCCACGCGCGAGTTCCGCTATGCCGCTATGGCGAAGGTCCCTGAAATCTTTACCCTCCAGCTTTCCGACATCGCCAAATTCGACAAAACAGTTTTCAGCATTCGGGACAGATCGATCGTTCCCGTAATGCCCGAAAGCGCGCAAAAGGTGATTGTCGAGCCTCAAGACGGCGGCGATTTCACCGTCGTCCGCAAGAGCAAAGACGAGTGGGCGCTGGTCAAGCCCATCGAGGACAGGGCCGATGCCATTGATTCGGAGGGCATCGTATCTACCCTCAGATGGGACAAGGTGCAGAAATTCATTGAGGAAAAACCAAAGGATCTCGCCCCTTACGGTTTGGATAAGCCAAGACTCACTGTGCGTATTTTCACCGAGGACAAGCAAAAACCTGCAGACGGCGTCATCCTGGGCGACAGAAAAGTTGAGGCGCCCGGGCCGAAGAGCGGCCAGAAAAAACCAAAAGCATATTATTACGCCAGGAGGCTCTCCGGCGGCCCCGTAATGCTCATCAATGAAAAAACAGTGAAGGATCTGCCGAAATCCGTATTGTCCCTACGGCACAAAACCGTCATCGATTACGATGTCGACCACGTCAAGCGTATCCTGATTGAATCGGACGCTCAAAAACTCGACATCGTCCGAAAGGCGAAAAAGGAGTGGGACCTCCACGTCAGGGGGGCGGACGGGAAGGAGGAAAAACTCATCGGACGCCACAAGCACGTGGATGACCTCATGTGGGACATCAAGTGGACCAATTCGATTGACTATGTGGATGCCCCGGGGGATGACTTGTCGAAATACGGCCTCGTGCGGGCGGACGGGGAGGGCGCGCCGCTTCGTTTCACACTCTGGCTGCGGAAGAAAGAAGATGGGCCTCTGGAGGATAAGTCCTTGATTATCGGGCGCTTCCTCAAGGAAGAGAAGAGGGCGTACGGCCGGATCCGGGGAGAAAAACGCATATTCGCCATCAAGAAAGAAGATTATGACAAGATTACGAAGACGCCCTATTTCCTGAGCGAGCGGCGCTTGCTCCGGTACGCGAAAGACACTGAAATTACGGAGGTTACGGCGCGCTTCCCCGATAAATCCTTCATGAAGCTCGAGCGCTTCGGCGAAGCCTGGCGATTCGTCTCTCCCCAGGGGATGGAGGCGGAGTCCGGCAACGTGGAAGATCTCGTCAGCGCACTCAGGGATTTCGAGCGGGAAGGAGAGGCAAAACCCGGCGAAGCGCCTGATTTCAAAGACTTTATCGTCGAGCTCTCGGGCAGGGACATCCGCCACGGAAGATGGGGGCCCTATCGCTTCGCGGAGAAGGAAGGCTCTGCGTTCTTCTACCTGAGGGAAGGCGGGAAGGTCTACCGAATCACGAGGAAATGGAATGAAGACAAGCTGCCCAAGTCATTGAAAGACTGGGAGAAAGAGAAACAAGCCGAAGAGGGGACTTCATAGGGTTCACCCTCTCGCCGCGCGCCCGGACCTAAAAATCCTCTTCACACGCATTTCCCTTCCGAATATCATACATAAACATTATATTTCAATTGTTTAGACTTTGAAACCCAGAATCCGCATCAGATAAAATCCCGCAAGGTTCGCGCGCGCATTTCCCCGCATTTGCCGTTGCGTGGGCGCCTCCCGGAGCGTGGTATCCTCACGGTGTTCCTGCGGGCGGGAGATTTTCACCCCCGCATTTCCCCGCAGCACCCCGCATTTCCCTTCGAAAATTTATCGGTTATTTATCGAAAAACCCCGTGAATTTATCGATATTTATCGAATTTTTCGGAAATTCCATATTCTTGAGCGAAGCGACCGGCTTCGCCACCATACAGAAATCCCCTCGCCTGCGAGTCTCGCAAATACGGGCAAATGCGCAGGGCATCGCCGCCCGAGGCTCGAGGATCACTTCCGCCTGGGCATGGGTTTCTCGCAACCTTTCGTCGCTTGCCAATCGCTCCGCATTGATCACGATTGGCCCTCTCGAATTGAACGGGTTTACCCCGTAGGGGCTGCATAGATGCGGCCCTGCTTTTCATCGACAAAAGACGGTGGTCGCAGGTATGGGCTGTTGAAATACCCCTCGAAAGTGAAATGACGGCACCGCATTTGCCGCCCCTGCGCGCAAGCGCCCCGACACCCTCATCCTGAGTAGGCGCGTCAGCGCCGTATCGAAGGAGGAGGGACGAACATCTCCCGGCGAGTGCGGGGCTTCGCCCTTCGATACGCGGCTTTGCCGCTACTCAGGGTGAGACGAACGGGGCCGCTGCTCGGGGCGGAGGGGCTTTTCAACAAACCCTCAGGGGAGCAGGGAGGTTGCTTTTCGAGGCGCAGGCGCCCCGCCGTCAACGCATCAGGGGATGCGCTTAAGACGAATCAAAACGACTCGAACGCCGGCGACCTGGTCCACCCCCCGCGTTCTTCTTCCAGGGCGTGGGCGATTCTGTAGAGCGCGGCTTCGCTGAAATCAGGCCCGACCAGCTGGACCGCGAGCGGCAGTCCGTCGCCCGAAAACCCCCAGGGCAGGGATATCGCGGGCGCGCCCAGGGTGTTGACCCAGCGCGTGAAGCGCGTGAGGGAGGCGATCAGCCCCTCGGCTTCTGCGCGCGCCTGCGCGTGCGAGGGCGCGGGGGCGGGCGTCGTCGGGCCGGCCAGTACGTCCACGGCGGAGAACACCTCGCGCCCGTAATATCGAATCAACTCCTCGCGCCTCGCGAGCGCGGCGCGGTATTCGGCCGACTGAACCCCGCGTCCGGCTTCCAGGCGCGCCAAAATTTCCGGCGTTACCTTATCCGCGTATTTCTCCAGACGCTCGCCGTGTATCATCAGCGCCTCGTACTTGAAGATCGTGTTGGCGAGTTCTTCGAGCTCTTCCGCATGGGGAGGCGGCATCGGGGCGAGACGCGCGCCCATGCGTTCGAGCGCATCACATACTTCCGCATAAGTCGTCCGTACCTCCTTCGAAACGCCGCTCAACGCCTCGCTTTCGAGAACACCCACGCGAGTGCCCGATATGCTCTCGCCGAGCGCTTGTGTGTAATCGGGCACGGGCTGCGTGCTCGCGCTCGCGTCCTGCGGGTCCGCGCCCGCGACGGCGGAGAGCGTAAGCGCGTTGTCCGCCACCGTTCGCGTGAGCGGGCCGAAGGTGTCGAGCGTCCAGGAGAGCGGCATCCCCCCGTGGCGGCTCACGCGGCCGTTCGTGGGCTTCAGGCCGACCACGCCGCAAAACGCCGCCGGCAGCCGGATGGAGCCGCCCGTGTCCGTGCCGATGGCGGCCAGCGCCATCCCCCCGGCCACCGCGCACCCCGACCCGCTGCTCGAACCGCCCGTAACGTAGCCCTGTTTCCAGGGGTTCTGCGGGTCGCCGAAATGCTTGTTGCGCCCTGTCGGCCCCATGGCGAGTTCCGCCATGTTGAGCTTCCCCATGTTGACGGTACCGGCCTCGTCGAGGCGCTTCCAGACGCTCGATACCGCATCGGGGAGCGGGTCGTCCTTGAACATCACGCTTCCGCAGGTCGTGGGTGTTTCCGGGATTTGGCAGAGGTCCTTGTAGGCCACGGGAACCCCGTCGAGGGGCCCGAGTTCATCGCCGAAGCGGAACCTTCGCTCCGATTCCCGCGCCGCCCTGCGCATCTCCCTTTCGCTGACGTGCAGGAAAGCCCTCAGCTTGAGATTCCGTTCTTTGATGAGGGCGAGGGCGTCGTCGACGACTTCGACCGGCGAGAGCTCACCGGCGCGGTAAGCGTCCCGCAGCGTCGTTATCGTCCAGTCGCTCATCGGCGGGTTCCGGGGGATGTGGAAGGCGGGCGTATCATCCGCTTCCCGGGTAGGCCGGCGCCTTCAGGACGCGCGTCATCTGGTCCTGATGGAGATAGTCGTGCGTGCCCGAGTAGACGATGCGGTCGTAGATGTTGAGGTCGCCGTAGCGGAAATGCTCATGCATGTAGCGGCTCATGTCGGTGCTCCGGTAAGGGAGCATCATCTGGTGAACCGCCTCCCGGTTGGGGGTGAGGCGGGTGATCATCTCGCGGAAGTCCCCTTCGCCCTTGGGAAGGAGAAAATCGGGCGCCGGAACCCGGCCCTGCTCCCTGCGTCTTAACGCCTCCCGGCTCATCTTCTCGGGGTTCTCAGGCGCCGTATCCCACGAGCCGGACTCCACGGCTTCGGCGAGCCTCTTCTCGATGAAGCGCGCGTAATATGCGTCGGTCAAAAGGATGTGCTCGAGATTCTGGTGCAGGGACCATTCGCCGTCGGGAGGTTGCCAGTACACGTGGGAGGTGTCGATTCCCTCCAGAAAGGCGATCAGGTTTTTTCTGTCCTCGAAAGCCGAGGCGAAAGCCTCGTCGAACATCTCTTCCGGCGTCATTTTATCGTCCTTCTCGTTGCGGCGGGCGACAGATTTGCGTCTCGTCAAATTCCCCCGCAGTTATGTTTTCAAGAAACCAAAATACAATATGTGGTGAGTTTGCGCCATGACTGCGGAGCCGCGGTGTCTCGGGCTGCTTCATCAAATGTATCATTACGAATCTGCGAGGTTGTCGGGAAATCCCCTGTTTCGTGACTCGGCAAATGGAGCCTCCAAGGGAGGAGGAAGAATACAGCATGCCCCCTCTGTGGAGCACTTAACAACCGAGGGGCTCTTGAAAAAGCCCTCCTCAAAGGAGCAACCCCCCCTACCCCCCCTTGTCAGGGGGAAAAAAGGCAAACCCTCCACTGGTGGAGCGGAGTTTTGCTTCTTCTTGCCGCTGACAAAGGGTTTTGGTTCTTCTTACCCCCCTGACAAGGGGGGGTAGGGGGGGTTGGTTTTCAACAAATGAGAGGGCAATCGAACCGACCGAGGAGGCGCCGCCCCGTAGGGACAGGCCTCCGTGCCTGTCCTGATTCGAACCATCCTGCAAAAGGACAACCACGGAGGGCAGGACAACCCCCAAGGGTTGTCCCTGCTACAACCGCAACACGGACTGAGGTGGCCTTCTTCAACAGCCCCCTCAAGGGGGGAGCGAACTTCAAAAGCGTGCGCTCAACCAAAATCGCTCCACAGGACTTTTTTAGTAGACCTTCAAGGGGGACAGGGGGGCTCCTTTAAGGAGGGCTTTCTCGACAACCCCTTGCGGCGGATTTCAGGAACCCCGCCCTGTGCCGGGAGAGCGCACCTCGATGTCCAGCCACTCCTCCCAGAGCTTGATGAGCGAGGCGTATTCTTCGGCCCCGTATCCTTTTTGAATCGCCATTTCATAGACGTGATGAGTAGCACTGGCGATGAAGGTGGGGACGCGAAGCTCGCGGGCCAGTTCGAGACAGAGGTCGGAATCTTTCGTCGCGAGGTCGGTCGTCATCCCGGGCGTGAACTCCCCCGGCAGGATGTGCTTCCTGAGCCTGTCCTCCACCTGGCGGCTGCGGCCCGAACTGACGGCGATGACGTCGCACAGCAAATCGGGGTCGGCGCCCGCCGCGACGCCCAGCGCCATGGCCTCGGTCAGCGCCGCGAGGTTCACGTGCGAGAGCATGTTGTTGACGACCTTGAACAACATGCCCATGCCGGACGCGCCGCAATGAAAGATGTTTTTTCCGAAATGCGAGAGAAGGGGCCTGAGTCTCTCGAAGCCCTCCTCGCCGCCGCCCACCATCAGCGTGAGGGTGCCCGCCTTGGCCCCCTGCACGCCGCCGCTCACGGCGGCGTCCATCAACTCGGCCCCTTGCGCTTTCACCACCGGGGCCAGTTCCTGGATGAGGGAAGGGGAGACGGTGCTCGTCTCCGCCAGGAGCGCGCCGTCCCGCGCGCCCGCCAGAATTCCCTCCTCGCCCAGAATCACCTCGCGCGATATGTTCGGGTGCGGCAAGGACGTGAAAACGATCTCGGAGCGCGAAGCCACGTCCGCCGGGCTGCGTCCCGGGCGGGCGCCCTTGTTCCCGGCTTCCAGCGTGGCTTCTTCCCGGACGTCGTAAGCGGTTACCTCATGACCGGCGCGAATGAGGTGGGCGCAAATCTCGCTGCCCATCCTTCCCAGGCCGATGAAACCAAGCTCCACCTCTCGCCTCCTCACGGATGCGCCATCCGATCATCGGTGATGGATAAAAATGGTCGGGGCGAGAGGATTTGAACCTCCGACCCCCTGAACCCCATTCAGGTGCGCTACCAGACTGCGCTACGCCCCGACCGAAAGAAATGCTCCGCGCAAGAGGCCCGGGCGCGACAGGGCGGTGGGCCGAACCGCGCCGGGTTTCCGGCGAAAGAAATATCACAGGCTATTTAGTAAGGCTTAAGCGTGGTGCGCGTCAAGGGCTTCGCGTTATCGAGGCCGGGGAAATGAATTTGTCACGATAACGGCGTTTTGAAGGAGCGGGGGAAATTCCGGGAAGGGGAAGGGGGGAGAAGAGGCTGGGAATACGGTCGCCTTTGTATATCGTGGCGACCCGGTGGCCTCCCGTTTTCGAAACCGTCGTGCGCGTCATCTCGCGCAGAGCGACGGCCTGGCCGCCGACCAGCAGGCGCATTCGTCCTTTCTTGAGTATCACGGTGGTGAAGTGTCTATAGGCTCTCACGGCGAATTCCACTCCCTTACCGCGCAGCATTCCCGCAGGCGTCGTCACGTTCAGGCTCAGCCCGCAGGAAGCTTCAAAGCACTTCACCGTGCCCCTGTTCAGTCTCGCCGAATACGCGCCGCCCCGCTTCATGCCGATCAACTCGAAGGAAGTGTTCGGCTCCACCACGAGCCGGCAACCCGGGCGGCGCCGAAAATGGACGAGCGCCCGCGAACTCGCGCTCGTGACGATGTGATCGCCCGGGAGCATTGCCCGTTTGCCTCTCAGGTAAACTTTTTTTCCGCGGGGGAATACGATGTGGGGGAAACCGGATATCGCTCTCATTTCGACGAGAAATCTATCGTCTGCGGAAGCGGATGAAACCATGCACAGGGGAATCAGATGTATCCCGAGAATCAGGATTTTGAGTCTGTTCATGTCATCCCCGTGGAGAAGCGGCTAAGCGGCAGACCTCTCAGTTTTTTGTAAAAGATTTTTGGGGGATTTGCAAGTTGCTAACTAACGGAAAAGTAATCACATCCCGATGTTCAGGCTATGGGGGTTGTTGAGAGAGCCTGGAACACTGGATTTGTCGTATGTAATTGATCGACAAGAGAGAAAAATTCACTCCCCCTTTGAGGGAGTTGTTGAAAAAGTCCTCGTCGATCGGAATTGCCACCGCCGTCATTCCGGCGAAAGCCGGAATCCATTTTCGCTTTTGCCTTTTCGTTTTCTCGCTCGATTTGATTACCCTCTCACCTGCATGAAAGGCAACCCCCCCTACCCCCCCTTGTCAGGGGGGTATAAAAAGGCGATGCGCCCCCTCCGGGCCGAAGGGGTTTTGCTTTTTCTTACCCCCCTGACAAGGGGGGGTAGGGGGGGTTGGTTTTCAGGGCGAGAGGGACGCTCCCTCTACCCCTCACAAGAGGTCTTTTTCAACAACCCCTAAATGAGCGGGTCTCGCCGCGTCGTGATGACGCCGGTCCTCATGCCCGCCGTGTGCAAACCACCCCTCAGGCGGCCGTGTTCTATCTTCATGCACCTGTCCATGACGACGAGAAGGCCCGCTGCCTGCGCGCGGGCGGCCTCGGCCTCGTTCACCACTTCGAATTGCAGCCACAGCGATTTCGCGCCGACCGCAATCGCCTCGTCGACCACCTCCGCTATTTCATCCGGCCTGCGAAACACGTCCACCACGTCGGGCGCCTCGGGTATCGATGAGACGTCGGGGTAGGATTTCCGGCCCAGTATCCGCTCGTACCTCGGGTTCACCGGGATTACCTCGTAGCCCATTCTCTGGAGGTAATACCCGACGAAATAGCTGGGTCTCGATTCGTTCGCCGAAAGTCCCACCATCGCTACGCGGCGGTGGTTCCGCAGGATGCGGCGAATCGTGCGCGGGTTCTGGTATGCGGGAAATTTCATCACGCGCTCTTCGTCGCCGCATCGAGGGCCTGGTCGAGGTCCCACAGAATGTCGTCGATGTGTTCGAGGCCCACCGAAATCCGGATGAGGTCGGGCGTGATGTTCCCCGCCTTCAGGTCCTCCTCGCTCAACTGTGCGTGCGTCGTGGAGGCCGGGTGGATGATGAGGCTTTTGGCGTCGCCGACGTTCGCCAGGTGACTGTGCAGCTGAAGGGCGTTGATGAAGCGGACGGCCGGGTCGAATCCGCCCCGGACGCCGAAGGCGAAAACGGCGCCCTGTCCGTTCGGCAGGTACTTTTGCGCTCTTTCGTATTCGGGGCTGTCCGGCAGTCCGGGATAGCTCACGAAGCTGATGCGTGAATCCCGCGCGAGAAACTCGGCCACCTTCTGCGCGTTCGAGCAGTGGCGCTCCATGCGCAGGGGCAGGGTCTCCAGGCCCTGGGCGAACAGGAAACCGTTCAGCGGGCCCAGGCACGACCCGATGTCGCGCAGGCTCTCCGCGCGCGCCTTCATGAGGAAGCCCAATTCCCCGAAAGTCTCGAAAAACCGCAGCCCGTGATAGCCCGGCGAGGGGTCGACCATGCCGGGGAACTTTCCGTTCGCCCAGTCGAAGCGCCCCGAATCCACCATGACGCCGCCGATGCTCGTGCCGTGCCCGTCGATGAATTTCGTGGCCGAATGCAAAACGATGTCCGCCCCCCATTCGATGGGGCGGCAGAGGTAGGGCGTGGCGAAGGTGTTGTCCACGACGAGGGGAACGCCCGCATCTTCCGCGATTTCCGCGAGGGCCTCCAGGTCGGCGATGTTGGTGGCCGGATTCCCTATCGTCTCGCAGTAGATCACGCGCGTCTTCTCCGTCACGGCGGCCCGGAAGTCCTCCGGCCGCGTCGGGTCGACGAAAGTCGTGTGGATGCCGAGTTTTCTGAGCGTGATGTCGAACTGCGTGTAGGTGCCCCCGTAAAGGGCGGCGGAGGAAACGATTTCATCCCCCGGATTCGTCAGCGTGAACAGCGCGACGAACTGGGCGGCCTGGCCCGAGGCCGTCGCCAGCCCGCCGACGCCTCCCTCCAGCGCGGCGATGCGCTCCTCGAATACGCTCGTAGTGGGGTTTCCGATGCGCGTGTAGATGTATCCGTAATCCTGCAGGGCGAAAAGACCCGCGGCGTGTTCGTCGTCGTCGAAAACGAAGCCGGTGGACTGGTAGATGGGCACCGCACGCGCGCCGGTGGCGGGGTCGGGCCGTGCGCCCGCGTGGAGGGCGTTGGTTTCGAAATGAAACGCTCTCGGGGCCGTTTCCTCGGGCCGGGATTCCTCGTTCATGTGCGCTCCTCGATAATGGCGTGGTTCGGATTTTGTAATCTCTGGGATCCATTAAAGCAAGCGACGGCCCCGAAGGGAAGGCCCTTATAAGGGAGTTGTTGAAAAAACCTTTTCAGGGGATAAAGGCAACCCCCCCTACCCCCCCTTGTCAGGGGGGTATAAAAAGGCGATGCACCTCCTCCAGGGCGAGGGGGTTTTGTTTTTTCTTGCCCCCCTGACAAGGGGGGGTAGGGGGGGTTGGTTTTCAAGGCGAGAGCCTGCGATTCTGCCCGGTTTCGGATTTTGGCCGTCATTCCGGCTAACAAAACCGCACCGTCACATCAGGACAGGTCGCGACCTGTCCCTACAGACCCTTCCTCGGTTGCTTTCATTCGCCGAACCACGAAATTAGAGCTTCCCCCTTCTCATAGACGAAACCCCCGGCGGGGCGTTGATCTCATGCCCCCGGCTGCACCATAATCCTTTACTGTAATATTGCGACCGTCCCGAACACCTATGAAAAGCCATGGCCCGAATACTTCTCTGCAACGATGACGGCATCGACTCGGAAGGATTAAAGGCCCTCTACGCGGCGCTCGCCCCGCTGGGGGAGTTGATCGTCGTGGCGCCGGACAGGGAGCAGAGCGCGGCGGGGCATTCCCTGAGCCTGCATCGCCCGCTGCGCATCACCGAGACGGAGCATAACTGGTTCGCCGTGGACGGCACCCCCACCGATTGCGTGAATCTCGCCCTGAACGGCCTGATCAAAAACGAACGCCCCGACATCCTCGTCTCCGGAATCAACAAGGGTGGAAACCTGGGAGAGGACATCACCTATTCGGGAACCGTGGCCGCCGCGATGGAGGCCACGCTGCTCGGGCTTCCGGCGATAGCGGTCTCTCTCGCCCACGAGGATGACGAGAAGCTCATCTACGATTTGGCGCAAAAAGTTGCGCGCGCCGGCGCGAGGGAAGTATTATCCCGGGGACTGGCGCCGGGCGTTCTTTTGAACATCAACGTCCCGAACGTTCCTCCGCAAAAGTGCCGGGGAGAGAAAGTCACCCGCCAGGGCAAGCGGATCTACGAAGAGGCCATCGTCGAGAAAATCGACCCGCGCGGGCGTGAGTATTACTGGATAGGGGGAGGCAGCCTCAGGTGGGAGGATGAGCCCGATACCGACTTCGAGGCGGTGTCGAACCGCCAGGTCTCCATCACACCCCTGCGGCTCGACCTGACGGACTACGACGCGATGAAAGGGCTGGAATCTTGGCGTTTTCATTAAACGGAAGAGGGGAGGATCGCCGGCGCCGCGCGCGCGAGCAGATGGTGGAGGGGCAGATCATCGCCCGCGGAATCGCGGACGCCCGCGTCATCGAGGCCTTGCGCGAAGTGCCGAGGCACCATTTCGCGCCCGATATCTTTCTGGATACCGCCTACGCCGACAAGGCGCTGCCCATCGGGCACGGGCAGACGATCTCACAGCCCTATATGGTGGCCGCCACGCTAGAGGCCCTGGAGCTCCGGGGCCGGGAGAAGGTGCTTGAGATCGGAGCGGGCTCGGGGTACCTTACCGCGCTTTTGGGGAGGCTCGCGGGTTCCGTCCGCGCCATCGAGCGGGTGCCCGAACTGGCGGTGAGAGCCCGGGAGCGGCTTGATTCTTTCGGCCTGACGAATTATATGCTCTGGACGGCGGACGGCACCTACGGCTGGCCGGAAGAGGCGCCCTTCGACGTCATCGTGAGCGCGGCGTCGGCGCCGCGGGTTCCGGATCCCTGGAAGCGGCAGATCGCGCCAGGCGGGCGCATTGTCATGCCGCTGGGCGAGGGGGAGAAGCAGACCCTCGTGAGATACCGCGTCTCGGAGTCGGGCCGAATGCTCGCGCCCGAGGAGTTGGTGAACTGCGTTTTTGTGAAGCTGGTGGGAAAATACGGCTGGGAGAAACCATAGGCGGGCGTCGAACCCGCCGTCTCGCGGCTTGTGTCGGGGCGTAGCGCAGCCTGGTAGCGCGCCTGCTTCGGGAGCAGGAGGTCGGAGGTTCAAATCCTCTCGCCCCGACCATTTTATATTGCGCGGCATCAATAGCTTCCCGGGCTTTGTTGCGCTTTGTCCCCGACCAAGCCTGCCCGGGATGATCGTGCCCCGAAATACCTCATAAAATACTTTAAATCATTATTTTTTTGTTCATTCTTTCGGTTAGTTATATGAAATACTTGATAATTCACTTTATATTAGATTTCGGCTTTCGCCGGAATGAGGGTGAGTAATCTCGGAGGTCGGCAATCACTTCTAGTTGCGGGTTTTTACCATCAAAGGAGCAGGAACAATCAACTCCCCCTTGAGGGTCGGTCTTTCCCCTCGGGAAGACCGACGGCAAGACGAGGGCGAAGCCCGAAGTCGCGCCGGTGGGGGGAGCTTTTCTCTGTGGCATGTCCCCCCACCGATTCAGCCTTCGCAAAAAACGCTCGGCTTCATCGACTCCCCCTCAAGGGGGGAGTGAATTCTTTCACTTTGGCAGGAGGTGATAACCCCTCGCTGGGAGCATCGCTTTTGTCGCCCTGAGAAAGGGGGGGGAATCCCGATCATCGTATTGTTCCCCGTAGGGACACAGGCCTCCGTGCCTGTCCGACAACCCGAAAAAGGACAACCACGGAGGGTTGTCCCTACGCTACATCAAACCAGAAACTCTCCTTCATCCCGAGTAGGCGCGCCTGCGCGCCGTATCGAGGGACGGACATGCGCCCTTCGATACGCGGCTTCGCCGCTACTCAGGGTGAGGGGGAGGGGTTTTTCAACAGCCCCCCAAGGGAGAATAAGAAATCACAAGTAAAAAAGAAGCCGCCAACTGAAGCAAATAATTCCCCACAAAAAAGAGGCGCCTCTCTCGGGACGCCTCCTTTTCGTTTCTCACTTGCGGTGCGCTATGCGGCGTCCAGGGCCTGTTCGAGATCGGCGATGATGTCGTCGATGTGCTCGATGCCGATGGAAAGCCGCACGTAGCCCGGCGTCACGCCCGTCTGTTCCTGCTCCTCGGGGCTGAGCTGGGAGTGCGTGGTGCTGGCCGGGTGAATGGCGAGGCTCCTCGCGTCGCCGATGTTCGCCACGTGATAGAACATCTTGAGCGCGTTGATGAAGTTCTGGCCCGCGTCGTATCCGCCGGTGAGGTCGATTCCGACCAGGCCGCCGTAGCCGCCCTTGAGATACGTGTCGGCGCGCTGCCTGAACTCCCCGTTCATGAGGCCCGGGTAAATCGTGGTGTTCACCTTGGGATGCGCATTCAGGTAGTCCGCCACGGCGGCGGCGTTTTCGCAGTGACGCTCCATCCGCAGGGGCAGGGTCTCGAGGCCTTGTAAGAACAGGAAGGTGTTGAAGGGGCTCATCGCCTGGCCGGAGTCGCGCAGGAGCGTGACGCGCGCCTTGATGATGTAGGCGATGGGGCCGAGCGGCTTGACGGCCTGGCTCCACACGGCGCCGTGGTAGCTCGGGTCGGGCTGGTTCAAGTAGGGCTGCCTTTCGGGGTGCGCCTCCCAGTCGAAGTTCCCGGCGTCGATGATGATGCCGCCGATGGAGTTGCCGTGCCCGCCGATGTATTTCGTGCACGAGGAGGCGATGACGGCCGCGCCGTGCTCGAAGGGTTTGCAGAGGCCATGGGCCGCCGTGTTGTCCACGATGAGGGGAATCCCCAGCTCACGCCCGAGGTCGGACACTTCCTGGATCGGGAAGACGTGGAGTTTGGGATTCGGCAGCGTCTCGGCGTAGTAGGCGCGCGTCTTATCGTCCGTCGCCCGGACGAAATTCTCCGGGTCTTCGGGATCCACGAAACGGCACTCGATGCCGATGTCGTCCAGCTGGTTGGCGAAGAGGTTCCACGTGCCGCCGTAGAGGTCGGTCGAGCTCACGATGTTGTCGCCTGCGCGCGCCACGTTCATCACGGCCATCATCGAGGCCGACTGTCCCGAGGAGACGGCGAGGCCGCCGACGCCGCCCTCGAGAGCCGCCAGGCGTTTCTCGAGCACGTCGTTCGTGGGGTTCATGATGCGCGTGTAGATGTTGCCGAGCTCCTTCAGCGCGAAAAGATCGGCCGCGTGGTCCGTGCTGTCGAACTGGTAGGAGGACGTCTGGTAGATCGGTACGGCCACGGCGTTCGTGACGGGGTCCTTGCGGTATCCGGCGTGCAGGACGATTGATTCGTTGTTGCTGAGTTCCAACTCTGTTTCCACTGTCATTTCCAAAACCCTCTTTCGTAACGAGAAAAAGATATGCAGAAAAGGCGATGACTCCCGCCGGGCGTCGGTTCCCGGCGCCTCTCTGGAAACACAAAGCGCCGAATCTACACAAAATCAATGGATTCGGCAAATACAATCGCGAAAATTATCACTTTATCGGAGATCGCCTGAAGCGGTTGACCCGGCGAGGCTCATGGCCCGAAGATAGCCCGCTGAATCCGGCGTCATATCTGCTTGAAAGCGGCGGGAAAAAACCCGCCCCATCACCCATACGAAAGGAGAAGGTAGCGGCATGAGAAGACAGGCGTCACGCGCGAACCAGAACTGGATTTTCGACAATTTCCTCAAACTCTCCGACAACGAGGACGTCCTCCACCCCGGCATCATGGGCACGCGCTATGAGCGGGGTTTCAGGCACCAGGACCTCGAAGCCGTCTACTCGAAAGTATCGGGCAGGCGCTCCATCCCGCTCCTGTGGGGCAAGCAGGCCGCGCTGCAGGAAAGCAAGGCGAAAGCGGCCGAGGAGGCGGGCAACCGCGTGACCGCCGCCATGCACTACAACCGCGCGGGCCTTTGCTACGGACGCGGCCAGCACCTCATCCCCGTGGACGGCCATCCCCGCAAGAAGGAATACTACGCGGGCGTCTCGCGCTGCTTCGAGAAGATGCGCGAGATGAGGGGCGGCGACATCCAGAAACACCAGGTGGAGTTCGAGCCCGGCAAGAACGCGTATTTCTATTACTGGCCCCAGGAGGGTGGCGAGCCCAAACCGACCGTGCTGCTCATCCCCGGGATGGACATGATCAAGGAAGACGGCTTATTGCCCTACAACAACTGGTTCCATGCGCGCGGCATGAACTTCGCCATCATGGACGGACCGGGGCAGGGCGAGTGCAACATCAACGGGGTGTGGGTGGACCACCACAACTACGCGCGCGCGGGGAGCAAGGTCGTCGACTGGCTCGCCGAACGCGATGAGGTGGATTCCTCTAAAATCGGCATCATGGGCATGAGCATGGGCAGCCGCTGGACGGTGGAGATCGCCGCCCAGGACGAGCGCGTCAACACCGTGGTCGGCCAGATGGCGAACGTGGGGCCGTCTGACATCATCTTCGACCAGGCCCAGCCCAACTTCAAGCGCATCTACATGTACATGACGAACATCCTCGATGAGGACGCGTTCGACGAGTTCGTCGAGGAGCGCGACAGCATCTGGCTGCCCCTGGTGGGCAAGATGAAGTCGAACTACCTGCTCGTGGCGGGTGACATGGACGAGCTCTGCACGCCGGACGACATCGACGTGTTCTTCGATCACCTGACGTGCCCGCGCGAACTCTGGATGTATGAGGGCGTCTTCCACCCCATGGGCGAGGTCGCGGCGGACATGTACCCCGCCATCGCGGACTGGATGCTGCACGCGCTCAATAACGGCCTGCCGGCGGATCACAACAAGCGGGTGATCGTTCCCGAGGGGGGATAGGCGGACGCGAAAGCTCCCAACTCTCATCCTGAGTAGGCGCGTCAGCGCCGTATCGAAGGTCAGTTCCGACTGATAAAGGAGGAACTGCATTCCGGCGCCTTTTGACCCTCCCTTCCCGGTCGGGTCAAACCTTCGATACAAACGCTCTTTTCTCAGTCGCGTTTGACCTTCGGCGGCTACTCAGGGTGAGGAAGGTAGGGGCGGAGCTTGTCCCGAGCGAGCTGTTTCGAGTCGGCACCGGCGCATCGCCACTTGACGGGAGCCGCGCGCCCGATAAAATCAGAAAATATAAATTCCGCCCCGGGATTTTCTGATGCAGACCATCATCGGCGTCATCGGCGATTCCGATCCGGCTCCTGAAACGGCCGCTCTGGCCGAAGAAGCGGGCGTGGAGATCGCGCGCGCGGGGGCCGTGCTCGTGTGCGGGGGTCTGGGCGGCGTCATGCAGGCCGCGGCAAAGGGAGCGAAAGAAGCGGGCGGCCTTACGGTGGGCGTCCTGCCCACCTATGATGCAAAGTCCGCTAACCCGTTCATCGACATTCCCGTCGTCACGGGCATGGGCCACGCCCGGAACGTCGTCATCGCGGCGACGGCCCACGCGCTCATCGCCATGCCGGGCGCGCACGGCACCCTCTCCGAGATCGCCATCGGCCTCAAACTCGGCAAGCGGGTCGTCTCCCTGGGACGCGAGGCAAGCCCTGCGGGAGTCGTCCCGGCATCGAGCGCGCGCGAGGCCGTGCGAATGGCATTGGACGGCTCATGAGAGACGGCATGGATTTGCCCATATCAAAGGATTCATCCGCATCCGGGGCCTGGAGATGGTGCGCGGTGCGGCGCAGGGGCTGTCTCCTGTTTCTCTGTCTGCTCACAGGCTGCGCGCTCGTAGCGCCCCCCCTGCCGGCGCCCAAGCGAACATACCGCGATGCGGGCGGAGTCCATCACACCGTAAAGCGCGGCGAGAACCTCTGGCGCATCGGGCGCGCGTATGGGGTGGGAGTCGAGCAAATCGCCGTCCTGAACGGCATCGCCAATCCCGACCGCCTGGAAGTCGGCCAGCGGCTCTTCATACCGGGCGCCAGGGCGACGCGCCTCATCCGGAAAAGCGTCAGCGCCAAACCGCCCGAACGCCGCCCGCGCTGGGCGGCGCCGCCGCGCCGGAAGGCTTCCGTAGAGACGACCCGGAAACCGAAAAGCGCCGCCCGGACGCAGCGCGTGAGCAAGAGGAAAACGACGTACCGAAAGTCGTACGGCAAGGGACCCCGGTTCTCCTGGCCCCTGCGCGGGCGCGTGATTCGCCGCTTCGGCAAGCGCGGCGGCAAGAAGGCGGACGGCATCCTCATCGCCGCCCGCGAGCGCGCCCGGGTCCGCGCCGCCGCCCCCGGCCGCGTCATCTATTCCGATATCGGCCCCGGCAACCTGGGGCGCCTCATCATCCTGCGCCACCACGGGGGCGAGTACCACTCCATCTACGCCAACGTCGCCGAGAATCTCGTGCGCAAGGGGCAGAGCGTCTCGCGCGGTACGCCCATCGCCCGCGCGGGCCGAACGCCGCGCTTCAAGACCGCGCGCCTTCATTTCGAGATCCGCCATCGCACGCGGCCGAAGAACCCGCTGTCCTACCTGCCGTAGGATTCATGAGGGCATCGTGATGACATGCCGGGAAGAGGGTGCTATGTAAGGTTCTCTCGTCCGCCGGATGAGAAACCGGCGCCGGGGCCGCGGCGAACCCGGCAGCGAACACCATGAGGCGATCAAAACCCATTCATCCACGAGAGGTAGATTCATGTCCGACATCAGCCGTCTTCTGGCGCACATTCGCGACGTGCCCGATTTCCCCAAAGAGGGGATTCTCTTCAAGGACATCACGCCCATGTTCCAGAACCCCGAAGCCTTCCAGGCGGCGGTGGATTTGGCCGCGGAGCCTTTGGTGGGCGAGGGCATCGACGTCGTCCTGGGCGTCGAGGCGCGCGGCTTCATCATCGGAGCGCCCATCGCCTACAAGCTCGGCGCGGGCTTCGCCCTGGTGCGAAAAGCGGGGAAACTCCCCTGGGAGAAGACCCAGGCGACTTACGACCTCGAATACGGAACGGACACGCTCGAAATCCACAAGGACGCCGTAGCGCCCGGCGCGAAGGTGCTCATCGCCGACGACGTGCTCGCCACCGGCGGCACCGCCTCCGCCTGCGTATCGCTCGTGGAATCCCTGGGCGGGAGCATTTACGGCTTTTCTTTCCTCATCGAACTCGCGTTCCTGAACGGGCGCGAGCGCCTCGCTCCACACGCCGTGCGCTCTTTGATAACATACGACTGAAGCGTATTCGCCGCTGACGATTCACATGCCCCCGTAGCTCAGCAGGATAGAGCGCCGGATTCCTAATCCGTAGGCCGCAGGTTCGATTCCTGCCGGGGGTACCAAACTGCAAAACTGTCCGTATGAAGATCGTTCCCCACCGAGAAGAATTCCAAAATCACTCTCCTTGAGGGTTTGTCACCTTCTGCAGAAGTGAAAGGATTCACTCCCCCCTTGAGGGGGAGTCGAAGAGCTGAGGGCGTAAGCCCGAAAGCGATTCGGTGGGGGGTATAATTCGGACTGACAATAAAACGCATTTTACCCCCCACCGATTCAGCCTTCGCAAAAAACGCTCGGCTTCCTCGTCGGGCATTCCCCTCGGGATGCTCGACCCTCAAGGGGGAAGTGAATATCC
>JAJEJD010000002.1 GCA_022828125.1 bacterium
CCCGCCACGGCTCTCCCGTCTTCGCCGCGGCCTCGCGCGCATTTGCCCGCATTTGCCGTACCTTGTGAGATCGCGGGTTGCGGTATCGTGCGCGCCGCTCGGGGGAACCCGGCCCCGCCGGCCGGGGTTGACTCCCCGCAAAGAGCGAAAAGGGGGCTTTCAGGTGAGAGCGCATTATACGAAAAAGGGAACCCGGCGCTCGGCCACCGACCGGGGAGGAGCGGCTCCCCTCTCCCCGGACGGGACCCGTCTTTCGCGCCCGGCGAACACGCCTCCATCAGCCCGGTTCGACCGCCCGGAATTTCCGAAAAATACGGTAAATATCGATAAATTCACGGGGTTTTTCGATAAATTTCCGAAAAATTTTTTCCTTGTAACCGATTGTAATCAAAGGAATTCACACTTAAACCTGAGTCCATAGCACTAAAATCCTGCGGCAAAAAAGTTTTTCGCCTCACGCGCATTTCCCCGCATTTCCTCTCGCACCGCATAGCCGCATCGCCTTGAAACGATGTATAATCCCGCCACCGCACCGGCCGCCTGGTGCCGAACATCTCTCCACTCATTCCCAAAACCAGGAGACCGTCATGGAGCGCAAGCAAGCGAGTGATTTCGACCAGGAACTGCTGGACCTCTTCGATGAGTACGTGCACGGCGTCATCGAGCGCAGGGAGTTTCTCGACAAGGCGGCCAAGTTCGCCGTGGGCGGCCTCACCGCCACCGCCCTGCTCGACATGCTCTCGCCCGACTACGCACTGGCGAAGCAGGTAGACGAGAACGACGCGCGCATCAAGGGCGAGACCATCGAGTATGCCTCGCCTAAGGGCCACGGCAGGATCAAGGGCTATCTCGTGCGCCCCGCGGGCGGAGGCAAGCGAGGCGGCGTGGTCGTCGTGCACGAGAACAGGGGGCTGAACCCCTATATCGCGGACGTCGCCCGGCGCGTGGCCGTCGCCGGCTTCACCGCCCTTGCGCCCGACGGCCTCACCCCTCTGGGCGGATACCCCGGCAACGACCCCGACGGCAAGGTCATGCAGCGAAAGCTGGACAAGGCGAAGCTGCTGCAGGATTTCTTCGCCGCCTTCGATCACCTGAAGGCCGACGCGAGCGCGAACGGCAAGGTCGGCGTGGTGGGCTTTTGCTACGGGGGCGGCGTCTCGAACGCCATGGCCGTCCACAAGCCGGACTTGGCCGCGTCGGTTCCCTTCTACGGCCGCCAGCCCAAAACCGAAGCCGAGGTCGCCCAAATAAAAGCGCCCCTGCTGCTCCACTTCGGCGAATTCGATAAGCGCATCAACAAGGGTTGGCCCGCCTATGAGGCCGCGCTCAAGAAACACGGCAAGGAGTACACCGCGCATTTTTATCCCAAGGCGAACCACGGCTTTCACAACGACACCACGCCGCGCTACGACAAGGCCGCGGCCGAACTCGCCTGGAGGCGCACGATAGACTTCTTCCGGGCGAAGCTGGGGTAGTCGGTTCGATTAAAGGAAACAGCCTCCCTCGAAAGGGGGAGGCGCCTTCATGCTTGATTTTCCACTATACAACTTCCCCCCAACCCCGCTCATCTGACATAATGGACGGCCATGAGGACCCTGTTCGGGTGGACATCGTCTCCGCCCTCCGTTTTCAGCGAGACAGGGATTTTCAGCCTCATGCGCGGTCTGCCGGGAAAATTCATCGACTTCAACAAATCACTCTCCAGGCGTTTGGATGGAATGTTGCCCGAAGCATTCCGGGTGGACGGGCAGGCGCATTTCCAACAAGAATTCGCGCCGCTCCACATTCCCAAGGGTGCGCTCGTCTACGATGTAGGCGGAGGGAAACATCCCCTCCATCGTGGAGAGGAGAAGGAGCGGCGAGGCCTTCGGATCGTCGGTCTCGACATTGACCAAGGAGAACTGGCCGGAGCGCCGCGCGCAGCCTACGATGCCACCATCCGCGCCGACATCACCGCATATCGGGGACGTGGAGACGCAGACGTGGTGATTTGCCAGGCGCTGCTCGAGCACGTCGCCGACACGAAATCCGCTTTCGCAGGCTTGGCGAGCATATTGAAAAAGGGTGGCGTCGCCCTCCTGTTTACGCCGTCGAAAACCTCACTCTACGCGCGTGTGAACCTCATCATGCCTGAGAAACTCAAGCGAAATCTGTTGAGGCTTTTCTATCCCGAACTCGCGGACAAGACCGGTTTTCCGTGTCGCTACCATCGCTGCACGTTGCCCGAATTCGAAGAAATGGCGCGCGGGCAAGGCTTCGCCGTGGTTCAGAAAAGAGCCTATTATTACAGTGAGTATTTCAGCTTCTTTGCGCCCCTGCACATTCTCTGGCGGCTCTGGCTATGGGTCTTCTATCTCCTCTTTCGCGAGCGGGCGGCCGAGACCTTCAGCCTGGCGCTGCGCAAAATGTAATAATGGAAACCAGGGCGCGGCCCAGTATATTCATTTAGTTGAGCGAACATTATGTGCGGCGTTACAGGTTTTCTCTTCACACATAAGGAAACAGAGGACCCCAGGGGCGTCGTTTCGAGGATGGCGGAGAGCCTGCGTCACCGCGGCCCCGACGATGGCGGAAGCTGGGTCGATGAGACTACGGGCGTCGCTCTGGGGCACAGGAGGCTCGCCGTCATCGACTTGAGCGCAGACGGCCGCCAGCCGATGATCTCACACGATGGGCGATACGTCCTCTCCTGCAACGGGGAAATCTATAGTTTCATTGAACTGCACGATGAATTAACGCGCGGGGGTACACGCTTCAACGGGCGCTCGGACACCGAGGTGTTGCTCGCCGCTGTGGAAAGGTGGGGTCTGGAAGCAGCCATACGGCGATTCGTCGGCATGTTCGCCTTCGCCCTGTGGGATCGTACGGAGAAAACGCTGCATCTCGCGCGCGACCGCATGGGTGAAAAACCCGTCTACTACGGCTGGTGCGGAAAATCCTTTCTATTTGGTTCGGAACTCAAAGCCCTCCGTGCACATCCTGATTGGGTAGGCGAAATTTCCGCCGACGCGCTGAGCGCGTACATGAAACTGGGCTGCGTACCTGCTCCACATTCCATCTACCGGGGAATCCATAAACTGCCACCCGCCACCATCTTGAGCCTACGCGCCTCGGATGCGCCCGGGCATCTGCCGGGACCAAGCGCGTATTGGTCTGCACATGATGTTGTGAGGCATATATCCGCAGATAGAGGGACAATCTCCGACGATGAGGCGCTTGACCAACTGGAAGAGGTGCTGAAACGCTCCGTACGCCAGATGCTGCACTCCGATGCACCACTCGGCGCGTTTCTCTCGGGCGGGGTCGATTCCTCGACCGTAGTCGCTCTGATGAAGGCGGAGAGCAGCACTCCCGTTCGTACGTTTTCCATCGGATTTCACGAGAAAAACTACGACGAGGCTCATCATGCGCGCGAGATGGCCCGCCATCTCGAAACCGAGCATACCGAACTCTACGCGGGTTCCGGAGAAGCGCTCGAGGTCATCCCGCACCTGCCCCGGTTCTATGACGAGCCGTTTGCGGATCCCTCCCAGATTCCCACGCACCTGCTGTGCGCACTCACGAGGGAGCACGTGACGGTCGCTCTCTCGGGCGATGGGGGCGATGAACTTTTTGGCGGCTACAACCGCCATTTCTGGGCTACAAAAGTCTGGAAATGGACACATTTGCTGCCGGAGCGAGTGAAAACGCGAATCGCGAAGGGTTTGACGACGCATCATCCTGAGTTGGCACGGTATTACGAAAAAATATCTCCTCTGCTTCCAAGGCGATATCGGTTTGAGGTGGCCGGGGAGAAGATCCTCAAGCTGGCAAATCTCTTTAACACAGCGAGTCTTGATGAGATGTATGGACGCCTGAGGATGTACGGGGATGCTTCGGTTTGCCTCAATGCGCATCTGGACCCGGAAGGGGTGTTTGCCCCAATACCAGCCCCGGGCGATCTTCATCCCGCCGAGATGATGATGTACCGCGACATGGTGGAATACTTGCCCGATGATATCCTCGTGAAAGTAGACAGGGCGTCCATGGGAGCGAGCCTGGAGGTGAGATCTCCCTATCTGGACCCCCGCGTCGTGGAGTTCGTCTGGAGTCTGCCTATAAGGTTAAAGTTGCGGTACGGCGCGGGAAAATGGATTTTAAGGCGGTTGCTGTCCCGCTACGCTCCCGCCTCTCTGATTCAAAAGCCCAAAATGGGGTTCTCCGTTCCTATCGGCGAATGGCTAAGAGGGCCTCTCAATGATTGGGCGGAAGATTTGTTGGGAGAATCACGGCTCAAGGAAGAGGGATTCTTTCACCCGGGATCCGTTCGCCGAATGTGGGAACAACACGAATCCGGTGCAAGGAACTGGCAATTCTGTCTTTGGGGTTTGTTGATGTTTCAGGCATGGCTGGATGATCAAGGACGATAAGATGAGCAGAACTTTGCTTTTGCTGGATTTAGAGGACAGATACTTTTTGAGCCACCGGCGTGCTCTCGCGCTGGCAGCCAAGGATGCAGGATATCGCGTCGTCGTATGCGTGAGAATCGGCGGAGAATATATGGAGCGGATTCGCGCAGAAGGAATCGAATGTCTCGCATTGGGGAGTGAGAACAGGGGAAAGGTCAGTTTTTGGAGAGAATGTCTCGTCCTGCTCAAGCTCATTCACGCTTACCGGAAATACCGCCCCCGAATCGCCCACCATTTCGGCGTGAGAAACCTGCTTCACGGATCGCTCGCTGCGCGTCTCGCCAAAACGCCCTTCGTCGTAAACTCGTTTCTGGGTTTAGGCTCACTGTTTTCCGAAGACTCGCTGAAATTCCATTGTCTGAAAAAAATCATTTTGCCCCTGCTACGATATTTCCACCGGGCGAAAAACACCTGCGTAATCGTGCAGAACGACGCCGACAAGGAGATGGTTCTCCAAAACGTGCTTCCCGATGAATCGCGCCTGAGCGTCGTTCGCGGTTCGGGCGTCGACGTTCGCTCCTTTTATCCCGCTCCGGAAGCCCCAAGCATGCTCCTGGCGGTTCTCGCCTCTCGGATGCTCGTAGAAAAAGGAGTGCATGAATTTGTTGAAGCGGCAGGCCTGCTCAAAAATGAGGGCGTAAAAATTCGCATGGCGTTGGCGGGAAACCCCGACCCAAAGAACCCTTCCTCCATTCCCGAAAGTACGCTAGCGCAATGGAACCGAGAGGGCCAAGTCGAATGGTGGGGCTACAGGAAAGACATGGCCAAGGTCTGGCGAGACTGCCACATCGCCGTTTTGCCGACTTACTACAAAGAGGGGCTCCCGAGAAGTCTGCTGGAAGCGGCGTCATGCGCTCGCCCATTGGTGGCCACGGATGTTCCCGGCTGCCAAGATATTCTGAAGGATCGTGTGAACGGACTGCGCGTCGCGCCGCGAGATTCAAAAGCCTTGGCCGGCGCCATTAAAAAGCTGGCCAGGGATGCCGCCCTGAGGCGAAAGATGGGCGCAGCGGGCCGGAGAATCGTGGAAAGGGAGTTTTCCGATGAAATCGTCTCGGGAAAAATCTTGAAGCTCTATGAGCATATGAGCGCGACGGGAAAATAGTCGGGAAGAAATAAACTGAGTTTCGGGCAGCCAACCAGATGCGGTGGGATGCTAGATACCATGGCCCCGCAGGCGCAAAAAGGCGATCATGGTCAGGAAAATCACTTGCAGGTCCATCCAGAGTGAGTAGTTCAGAATGTAGTATAAATCGTGCTCCAGCTTGATTCTGTAGTCTTCAATCTGGTCGACGTGGCCCTGCCGGATTTGCGCCCACCCCGTGATTCCAGCCGGAACGAGTTCTCGATATGCGAATTCGGGATAATGTTTCTTGGCTATCTCCTGTGTCTTGATATATTCCGCCCTCGGACCGACGATGCTCATATCCCCCTTGATGACATTCCACAATTGGGGAAATTCATCGAGATGATACCGGCGTAGGAAACGCCCGAACGGATAGATTCTCGGATCGTTTTCTTTCGTCGACATGGTTCCCTGCGGCTGGTCGGCATTTACGCGCATGGTTCGGAATTTATAGAGCGTGAACAATCTTCCACCCTGAGTAACACGAACCTGAGAATAGAATATCGGCCCCTCGCTCACGAGCTTGACCAAGATGGCGATAAGAAAGCCAAACGGGGCAAACAAGATCAGAGCCGCAATGCTGAATCCCAAATCAAACGCGCGCTTGCAAAGATACTGACAACGGCTCAATACCCGTCCGCTCTTCAGGGCGGCTAATTTCCCACTACCAGAAATGGACTCCAACGGAACGCGGCCTTCCATGAGAAAACTCAACCCATTGCATGAGAGCATGGGACATGATGCGACGAATGCAAACTCAAATTTCCAGCGATTGCTCTTTTTCGCTTTACATCCAAACCGGATTCCCATATATTCAAATGAATAGCGAAAATAAAACGAAAATTCTGGCGCGCGACCGAAACAATATTCATAATGCACCGCACAGGCGAAAAATACGACATGGCCGCACGCAAGATAAAGCGGATGAAAACGAAAAAATTATCTGGGCGTAAAACGAATTGCCGACTGTTTCCGACGGACTTGGGAGGAAGTTGATGAAATGCGGATTTTCCCTCCATCTTAGAGGGCACTAGCCCACAGTCCTGATTGTTGGATGAGAAGAGTGATGATGAAAACACATGAGCATCGAACCTTCACGAATTTTTGCGCAAAACGAGTCTGAGTCCTCGAGCCTTTCACGAGCTGGTCGGCGTGCAGACCACTACCCGCAGAAAGCGGCTTTACACTTGCTCCGACTTGAAGACAGCCGTCTTGAATTCAGCGAGCAGCCCGTGAATCTACGCGCATGAATTGTATGCCAAGAGGCATAGTGTGATGAAAAATTGGAGTTGTCAACTTTAAGCGAAGCAAAAGAATTTTGAGGCATATACATTTTTATCGATCATGAAGGTGTGAGATTTTCGGTTCTTTTCAAGAAAGTCTCCGCTTCCTGGAGGCCATTTTCCCTTGATGAATCCTTCGTTCCTGGCATATGGCGGCATGGCCATCGGCTCAGCGGCGATCATCGGGTCGAGCCTATACAACCTCGGAGCCGGGGGAGCGCTGTTCTTGTTCCTGAACCCGCTCGTGAACATCGAGGTCGCCTTCGGCGACACGGGAAGGAGCATCTCGTACGACAAAGTGGCGCTCCTGGCATTGGCCTTGGGCTTCGCGTGGTATGTCCTGAGAAACAAAAAGCGCCTCAGTCTTCAAAGCCAACCGATTTTTTGCCACATATGGCTCGTCTACATCGCCTGGAGTCTCGTGGCGGCATGGCTGAGTGGCGCTCCTTTGAAGCAACAATTCTGGGACCTCGCCGAAACGATCGCCTATTTCATCACCTTCCTCATTTTTCAGGATATTTGCGCAGACGACTCTTCCCGCAGCCGTATTCTGAAAGCCATCCTTTACAGTGGCGTCATCATGCTGGCGGCGGTCTTGCTCCAGAATCTGGCCTATCAAATCACCTGGAAAATCTGGGGGCCGCACCAAAGTTTCCGCGCTGATTTGTTGTATTCGCCGTTTCCCCGGACGTTCTTCCATTCCCGGCCCGGTCCGATCGGGCATCCGAATTTTCTCGCCGCCTATCTGGTTCTTTGGGCGACGCTCTACCCGCTGCTTTACCGCACGTTATCAAGCCCGGCGGCGTTCGCCATTCTAGCCGCGCATCTCATCGTTTTGGCTTCGACAGGCAGCTATGGAGGAGTATTGGGCTTCGCCATTTGCTTTTCGCTGGTTTTATACTTCACAAAACCATGCCCCGCGAACATGATTTCCGGTCGCATCTCCCGCTCCGGGATTCGCCTGCTTCGGCATATCCTGGTTGCTTTCCTGATTCTGTCCATAGGCACTATCGCCGCCAATGACGAAGATTTCATGGACCTATCGCTGTTCCCCAGGATCTATATCTATCGCGTCGGCGGAAAAATGCTCGCAGAGCGCCCCCTCGCGGGCCATGGAAACGGCCTCTTCCCCCAGGCGTTTCAGAAAAGCGAGAGTGCATACATCAAAAACGAGGGTCTCAAAGCGCCGCCATGGAGAGTGAAGGGTTCCGATTCAGGAAAAGCCGATGAGCCCCGGGGCCGGGGAGAGGAGTTCTCCACTCGCAGGGATGAAAATCTCCCGCCGCTTTCGGCCCATTCCTCTTATCTCAAAGCATTCGTCGAAACAGGCTTTCCGGGAGGCTTTCTGTTCCTGTGCCTGATTGCCGGAGGACTGATCGAGGTATTTGTTCATCTGAGGAAAACGGGGCGGCTTTCGATACGCTCACCCGAAGCCTGGGGATGGGCCGCTTGCATCGGCGTATGTTTTCAAGCCGGAGCCGAGAACATTTTTTCGTCTCCCAAAATTTCCGTTCTCTACTGGGCCGTCATGGCGTATTGCCTGACGGCGAAATTCACACGCTCAGAAAGTCCTTAGCCGCCTCTGTATGGCTTCGTAATAAAGATAACGGAGAAAACAAAACAGGATGGCAAACAGCCAATAGGGATAAAAATGCGCCGTCGTGGAAACGCCGACGAGCAGGGCGACGACGGTGGAGAAGATGACGGCGAAAGGCATGACGGTTACGAGTGAATCCTCACGCGGCGGGGAGCGCATGACTCTGTAGAAATACATCACGCCCGTTGTTAGCATGGCCATCACTAAAACGAGACCCAGCAATCCCAAATCCACAATAAAGTTCAACGGCAAGCTGTGCAGGGAAACCGGCGCGCTTTTTCTCGGGTTTTCCTGAAACAAATCCGAAGTCGACCATCCCCGGATACCCGATTCATACCGGGTGATATCGCCATAAAAATACATAGACATCCTGGCCGGCGTATCTTTGGAGTATCCATACAAGAATCCTTGCCTCGGCCCGCCTCCCGAAAAAGGCCGCGCGAAAAGCACGTCCACCGCCCGCGCGTACTGAAAGAGCCGCTCCTTGACGCTCATTGAGAGATTCGATGCCTCGACGAACTCTCCCCGCACCCTCGTCCCCACCATCACCGAAACGCTGATGCACGCAAAGAAAACCGATGCCGTGAGACAATAAACGAAAAAAGATTTCATCATCTCCTTTGCGCCCGGGCGTCCTCTGAACTTCATGAAAAAGAGAATCAAAAGGAATGCGCCCAGAAACAGCGCGAAAATCGGAACCCTGCGCCATGTAGAAAATACCATGAGTATTCCGGTGAACGACGCGAACAGATAAAACCAGCCGCTTCTTCTCCAGAAGAAATAAAAGGCGACACCCGCCAGTATCAGCCCGAGTCTGCTGGCAACGATGTGGTGCCGGACAAACGTGCCGAGAAAAAACTGCCCCTCATGATTGAGCGAATACGAATTGGGAATGCGCAAATAATAGAACAGAATGCTCTCGATACCCATCGCCAAGGCGACCCAGAATACACTTCCGAGTGCGTCTTCGAATTCTTGTCTCCCCCACCGGTTGTTATGAACCAGATACCATACGAGCATGCCGTCGGCGTAGGGCACGGCATCGGCCAGGAGCCGATAGAAGGGAACCGACGTCTTGATGAGATCATCCTGAGCATAGCCATAGACTATCCCTGCCCAGAATATCACCCAGAACCAGAGGGCGGCGACGGCAAACCCCGGCATCGGTTTTCGCGCCCCGAACCGAATGACTTCTACCACCCATGCGGCGCACAGCAGAACGAAAAGGAGCACATAGACCTTATACGGGCCCACGAATTGGCCCGGGAAGTAGGGAACGCGCTCCCATGGGATGAGAAAATAGACCGCATGCAGACGAATGGCCGCGTTGGTAAGTCGATGAGGAGAGGCGTTTGACCCCGCGCGGTCCGCGCTCACGGAAAAACTTACTCCTGCGCGTCCGGGCGTCTGGAAAAATAGCTTCTCTTTACCCACATACGCACCTTATGCGGCAACATGCGATATGAAAACCAAAGCGGCAACAGCACCCGATACGAAAATCCGCCTCCCAGAGCGCGAATCGCCCTGTTTTGCAACACGACCCCATCGAGCACATAGCGAAGCCTGGCACCTCGCTCGAAGAACTGTCTCGCATGGATTCTTTTCGCCGCCACGGGCACCTCCAAGGCCCCGAGCTTCAACCCGTTTTCATACAATCGCACATAGAGATCCCAATCGAGTTGGGAGGCACGGCTCTCGTCGTAGCCCCGGATTTTCAGCATAGCCTCGCCTCTCACGAACAATGACGTGTGAACGACAGGATTGAACAACATGAGTTTTTTCCTCACGTCACTCAAAGAAGTCCTCGCTGTTTCCAATTCGAATGCGGGCCAATGTGGAACGTCTTCGGCATGAAAGGCGAACAGCGGAGAAACGACAGCGGAATAATCGGGAAAACGCCGCATCGCCGCTTTTTGAACTTCAAATCTTCTGGGATGAGACAAATCGTCGGCGTCATGGCGAGCGATAAACTCACCTCTACTCTCGCACACCCCGAGGTTGAGTGCTCTTGCGAGTCCGATTCTTCCCGCTTCTATCAGGCGAATTCGGGGGTCGTGAAATTGCTTGACGATGCGAATCGTATCGTCCGTGGAACCGTCATCGATGATGACGCACTCAAAATCAGGCTCCGTCTGCGCGAGTATGCTCTTCACGGCGTCGGCGATGTAGTCCTGAGCGTTGTAAGATGTCATCAAAACGCTTATCACTTCGAATTCCTCTCCCCTGCATCAAGCCTCCGCCGAGCGATGGGCGTCCAGCACCTCCCGAAACCAAAGCTCCAAAACCGCCAGAAACCATACAAGGGGATAGGTTGATTTCCCTTCCCGGAAACGGGCGTATTGCCTGCGAACTTCTTTGGGCGAGAAAATCCCTCTTCTGCGAAGCGACTCCTCACTCAGCGCGTCTTCGAGGATTTCTCGTAAATCTCCTCTCATCCACTTCGCCATCGGAAGGGCGAAGCCCTGTTTTCTCCTGCCTGAAATCTCAGGAGGGATAACGTCGCGAAGCGAAGCCTCAAGCAATTTCTTCGGGTGCCCCCATCTTCTCTCCCACCCGGACGGCAGGCCACAAACGAATTCCACGACATGATGATCGACAAACGGCACCCGCACTTCCAGAGAATGGGCCATGCTCATTGCGTCGGTATCCCGCAAGGTTCTCCATCCCATGTACACCTGCATTTCGAGTTCGCTCAGAACGCTCCAGGGTCTCTCGCCGATGCGGACCAACGAATCGAGCATCGCCAAAATATCTTCATCCGCTTTTCGCTCGTGAAAATGGTCCTGAAATTGCGGGGAATACAAAGCCCTCTTCTCCTCGGGCCACAACAAAAGGCGCGCCAAGGCGTACAATCCCAGCGGCGATTCCACCCGTTGCAGCCGACGAAACTTTTCGATGCGCTCCAAAGGCATATTCGGACAGAAGGGGAGCATCAGCGAGACAAGAGTCACGAGGGTTTTTCTCGCCGCAAAAGGCAACTTTCCCCATGTGGTCGACATCCGCCACCAAGGCGGTATCAGGCGAAACGAGTCGTAGCCGCCGAAAAGCTCATCCGCCCCGAGACCGGACAAGGCGACGGTAACGCCATTTTGCCTGGCTATCTGGGATACGAGATAAGTGTTGACTCCATCGAAGCTGGGCTGATCCAGGTGCCGTATGATCCGGGGAAGTTGCTCCACTAATTTCGAGCCTTTGAGCACGAACTCGGTATGGTGCGTTGAGAAGAATTGCGCGGCCGTTCTCGCATATCGCCTCTCGTCGTATCCTTCCGGAGCATTATCAAAACCGACCGAATAGGTCCTTACAGGCTTATCCGCCTGATGCGACATCAATCCCACAATCGCCGAAGAGTCCAAGCCACCACTCAAAAAAACCCCTAAGGGGACATCGCTTATCATGTGGAGTTCGACGCTTTCCTGCAGCAAGCTACGCAGGCGGGGAAGGATTTCCCCATCGGCGCATCGTGTCGTTCCGGCCATCGGCATCTCCCACCACCGCTCGATGGATGCTTTCCTCTCCGTAATGCGTATCCGGTGTCCAGGAGGCAAGGCCTTCACGCCTTTCAGTAGCGTGCGCGGACCGGGAACAAAGCCCAGGGAAAGGCCGAGGTCGAGAGAATTCAGGTCGAGTTCGGGGCGAATAACGCCGCTTCGCACCAATGCTCCCAGTTCCGAGGCGAACGCCCATCCACCCGCAATCGGCGCGTAGTACAAAGGCTTGACGCCTAGCCGGTCGCGGGTCAAAAGCAAAACTCCTCGACCGGCGTCCATGATCGCAAATGCGAACATACCTCTCAAAAAACGAGCGCATTCATCTCCCTCTTCCTCGTAAAGGCGTAGTAGAACCTCCGTGTCGGATTGCGATCTGAAGACATGGCCGCAACCCTCTAAATGCTCCCTCAATCGTCTGAAATTGTAGATTTCTCCGTTCAGTGCAACGCAGATTTTCCCATCTTCGCTGATCATGGGTTGTTTCGCAGCCGAACTCGGGTCGATGACGCCCAGACGCCTCACGCCGATGCCGGTCGCGCGGAAACGCCAAAGCCCCACATCGTCGGGTCCGCGATGCGTCATCGCATCACACATCCGCGCAACGCCCTCCTCTATCGAGGACGGCGAGAGTTCGGTCGAGGTGATTCCACAAATTCCGCACATATTCTTCACCAAGCCGTCTTTTTGTCGTTAAATAAAATCCATATCGCTCATCTGATGGCGACAGCCCTCGTTCCCGGCGAGAACCGGCGCGCCCCGGAATTTCGTGAGTTGCTCTACGATTGCAACTCTACGAATTTCCTGTAACGACTTTCCGTCCTCATGAGAGCGAGATGGTCCCCTTCCTCGACGATTCTCCCGTCCTCGAGGACCAGAATCTTGTCCGCATCTCTAATCGTGGAAAGACGGTGAGCGACGATCAGGATGGTCAATCGCCCGCGGAGATTCCGCACGGCCTCCTGGATGAGACGCTCGAACCCGCTATCGAGCGAACTCGTCGCTTCGTCCAGAACCAGTACCCGGGGAGAACGAACCAAGGCTCTTGCAAGGGCCAGACGCTGTTTCTGGCCTCCGGACAATTTAAACCCCCGGTTCCCGATTATCGTCCGGTACCCTTCGGGCAACCGGCAGATAAATTCATGTGCAAAGGCGATTTCCGCGGCCTTTTGCACCTGCGCCTTACCCGCGGTTAAGTTTCCATAGCGGATGTTGTTGTAAACCGAGTCATTGAAGAGATAGGGGTCCTGTTCCACTACTCCGATCCGGCTTCGCCACTGACTTGCGGACACGCCTCTCAAATCCACGTCATCGACATAAATGACGCCCTGCGCCGGATCGTGAAGACGCAGGAAGAGATCGACGAAAGTCGTCTTCCCACTTCCCGAAGAACCCACCAGCGCCGTCGTGGCATCTTTTTCGATCGACGCGTTTATTCCGCTTAGCGCCTCGTCCTGCGCGCCCGGATAGGCGTACGAGACGTTTTCAAATCGAACTTCTTTTTTCAGGGAACCGACGGAAGCGGTTCCTTTCGGCAAGCATTCCAGGTTTTTGCCTTCAGCGTATTCGCGAACCCTTGCCAAATGAGGGGCAAATTCGCTAACGATGAGCCAATAGTTGCCTATCAGCTTGAGCTTGGGCAGGACCTGCAAGAAGATCGCCAAAAACACCGTAAGAGTGAAAAAGGGAATTTCCAGAAACTTGACCGAAACGACCAGACAGAAAACCATCATCAGGAAAATCAACGGTTCGTAGAAGAACGACGCGACGATTCTGTTATCCATGATCCGGACCGACACGCGACGATATTCGCTCGCTCGCATCGTGTAATTTTCGATGTGGTGCTCGAGGTTTCCGAACACCTGCACCGTCTTGATTCCCGAGAAAACGTCGTGAAGATAAGAACTGATGTTTTCCACGCCCTGCGATTCTTTCGCTCCTTTCTTATGCGCCTCTCGAAACCAGGGGAGCAGAAAAATCCATGAAATCGACGTGAGACCGAGAACCAGAACGCTCAGCGAAAAAGAAACCATCAGATTCAGAATAAAATACAAGACACAGAAGAAAACGGCGTTCGTGATGAGCATCACGTGTTCGAAAACGAAACCGCAATTATTCGCAGAAGTGAATTGAACGGCGAGGAGGTCACCGACTTTTTTCCGGTAAAAAAACGAGAGCGGGAGCTCCATGAGGGTCCGGAAGATTTTTTCTCTCATGTCGCACGCGATTCTTGCGCTCAGCACCCGCGCAAAGCGCATGGAGAGCGCAACCAGGGCATATTTGACCAGCATGGCGATCGTGAACAGAACGATGAGATTGATGAGTGAAAACTCAAGACCGACGACGCCGAATCCCCATTCGGCGTACATCGTAAGGACGTGGTCCGTTTCGATGCCCTGAATCGACTGGGAGATGGGCATTAACAGGCCCAATCCGACACTCTCGAACATCGTCGCCAAAATGAGGATGACCAGATACAAGAACAGAAAATCCTTGTAATCCCGCGCGACGACGAGGATATCCTTTCGCTTATTGCTCCACATACGGCTTCTTTTGGTTAAGCCGGAAATTGCCCGAAAATGAAGCGATTGAAGCGAGCCGAAAACCCCGAGCGCATAAAAAAGACCACTCAACGCGCCTTGGAGGTTACGCCATGCGTTTCATCGTACTCGCTCCCGGGCCGGGTCGACATCTCCGGAACCTTTTGCCTCGTGGCGGGTCTGATTTATCTCGTGGAGTGGCATTTACGGGTTTTGAACATCAGCAAGTTTAGCAGATGGAGCCGACTGCATCCACTCGGCGGCTATTTTCTCCGCCAGCCAAAACTCATATTCGGAATCGATCCTCACGCTTTCCTCCGGAAGCATCGTGATGTGCCCGGTTCTTTCTCCCAGGAATTTCCCGGCCAGAACAGTGTCCACGCGATTCAGGAAAATCGCGCCGTTTTCCTTGAACAACGCTTTTCTCTCCAGACGCAGCGTTCTCTGGAGAGAGCCGTTGACGGGGATGAGTCCGTTTCTCCCGTGATGATAGAAAAACGAAATATCCTCGGTGATGGATATTACGGAATCGACGCCGAAAATCGTCATGGTGTCCACCGCCTTGTCGATGTGCTTGCCCCTGCGAAAAGGGGTGTTGATGCAGCATACGCAAACAGCGTCGGGGACATATCCTCGCTCCTCCAACGTCCTCAAAACATGAAGCGCCGTATCCGCCATCCTTGCGGTCCGTCTCGCCAGTGCCTGGGGTCTGAGGATTGCCTCCACTCCTTCGAAACGCTTCGCATAAGCCAATACATCTTCATCATTTGAAGATACGACTATCCTGTCGACGGAGCGCGCTTCCTGGATTTGCCCCAGGGTTCGCTCCAGCAGCGGTTTTCCCATCAACCGGGTAAAGGGATTCCCCAACTCGAATCCCGCATCCACGACGACGGGAACGAGCGCCAGCACTTTCGGTTTGCAGGGGAGGTTTATCTCCTCCACCACCCGCCTTTTGATTTTGCGGCGCGTCTCCAGAATCAGTCGTTGGGATTTCGACAAGCTCTCGCCGTGTTGTCGATAGTAGAACAAGGGCAAATTCACGTTGTAGGGATGGTGCCGCTCGATAAATTTCAGCCACATCCCGTAGCCGTCCTGGCAATCGAACTCCTCGAAATAACCGCCTATCTCCAGCAGCACTTCTTTGCGAATCATGGTGCACGCGCCATGCGCCGGAAGATCCAGCAAATCGACCTCTTCTCCTATTTTCTGGCGACGGACGATTTCGACGATCTCTCCACCCTCACCCACGTGATAATAGTCCGGATACACCAGACCCACGCCGGGCTTCGTGTCCAGGACATGGGAAAGAACCAGAAGAATGTTCTCGTCCAGGAAATCATCCGCATCCAGCCGCATGAGGTATTCGCCCCTGGCGATGCGCAAGGCGATGTTGCTCGTGATATTCAAGCCTTTGTTTTCTTGCTCGAGAATGCGAATCCTGGGATGCGTTCCGTAGGGCGCGAGTATTTCCGAAGTGTCGTCGGTCGAGCCGTCGTCGATGACGATCAACTCCCAGTCGTCCATCGTCTGCTTCAGTACGCTCTGTATCGCTGCGTCGAGAAAACGGCCGTAATTGTGGGCGGGAATGTATACCGTGACCTTAGGCATGACGAATCCACCCTATTGGCATGAATCCCGCCTCCACGATCACTCCACCATATCCATCGAGATGGCCTGATCCGCCTGGATGTTCGTTTTCGCCCTTTGGCCGATCAACGCATCCATCATCCAGCCCGGAAGTCCCTCTGCGGGACGCTTCATGCCCAACATCGAGGATTCGATGGTTTCTCCGCGCCGAATGTCCCGCTCGGCGACGATGCTGCGCCGCGCGCTGGTTCGCGCGGAGTTTTCCGCTTCGGCGACTCCGAGCGCGCCGTCGCCCAAAACGCTCTCCGCTAGACGAACGTTTCGCACCATTTTCTTCAAATCTTCCGGGTTCATCGAAAAGAAATGCCCCGAACCGTTGAGGCTCCGGTCCAGGGTGTAGTGTTTCTCGATTACCTTAGCGCCCAGAGCCACGCCCAGCGAAGGTATGACCATGTGCGCATCCGGCTCCGTATGGTCGGACAGGCCGACGATGAGGCCGGGATATCTTTCCTTCAAAGCGTGGGTGCGCAGAAGGTTCGCGTCTTCGTTCGCCGCCGGATAACTCAAGGTGCAAGCCATGAGGATGAGTTGATGATTTCCCGTGGTGAAAATGGTGGCGATAGCCCGTTCGATTTCCTCCACCGTCGAACCGCCGGTCGAAAGAATAACGGGCTTGCCGAAACCGGCCACGCACTTGAGCAACCGACTGTCGGGAAGATCGCACGAGGCAATCTTGAAGATCGGCGCGCCCAAATCGTTCAGCATCTCGGCGCTTTCTACGTCGAACGGCGTGGAGAACGTGATAACACCCTTCTCGCGGCCATGTTTGATAAGCGCTTCATATTCAGGCGCACCGAAGCGATCGAGTTTCCGATAATACTCGATTTGCGGAATCCGCTTTCCCCGCCAGTAAGTCATCGCCCCTTTGCGCGTCAGGCGCTCCGCCTTGTAAGTCTGGAACTTGATCGCATCCGCCCCGGCATCGGCGGCGAGGTCGATCATCTCCTTGGCCGTTTCTAAGTCACACATGTGGTTGCAGGCGGCTTCTGCGATCAGAAAGGCGGGATGTCCCGCGCCTATCATTTTGCCTCCAACAGCGATTTCCTTTGAATATGGACTCATCTCATGCGCAGCCATGGCGAAGTCGAATGCAGTGTGGATGTTGACGCAATCATCCTGAACAACGGAGGGATATAGTGGCGGGTCTGCCGTTAGGGCTTTCATACTCATGATGCGAAGCGCCCCGTTCCGCTCCCCGCGGCGATCCACCGTACACAAATCATCAATTTGCCGGACTTCGACGTATCTTAAGAGAGTATCTAAATCACTTTTTCTGTTCGGGTGATCAGGCTGAATTCCAACGAGGAAAGAAATGTTCCCAAGACCCAATTTCTCTGCGACTTCCCGGTAGACTTCAATCAGGGGCGCTTCACCACCCAACTCCAAGCCACGGAAATGAACCATCGCGCCGTTTCGCCTGGCGATTTCGGCAACTTCTTCTGAATCAGTAGATACGACGATTTTATCCACGCTCTTGAATCTGCCTGCGTACCGAATCGCGTGCGTCACCAAAGGCAATCTGTCGATTTTCAACAAATTCTTGTCCGCCAGGCGACTCGAATGCCGCTTGGCGGGTATGACAGCGACGATCAACTCACCTCTCCCGCCGTTTTCATGTGTGAAATCAAGGGCATGATTTGCCCCGCCTGCCGAAGGACGATGACTTTCGAATCCGGTCCCGCAGAACCCAAGGCGCTATCGACCGCCGCACCTATTGACCCGGCCCAGCCGAATCCCATCCTCTCCGCCTCTTCGCGACCGATGTGAGGAGAAACCAATACCCCTTTCACGCGCCTGGAGATGATTCTGCCGACGGCGACGAGCGTGTAGGCGAGGAGTTTTTCACGAAATTCACCAGCTTCGACCTTGCGGTAAAGGGCGTCAGGGTCTTTGAATCCATAACGTTCAAAACTGGGGAATTGCGGTGAAACACCCTCCCGGCAATCCGCGGCCAGGATGATCACCCCGCCGTCGCGACAGACGACGTCCGCCGCGCACACGGCCTTGATGGCCTGGCGCAGATCGATGTCGGAGGGATAGGCTTCTGCGACGACGACTTCCGCTTTCGCGGCGACCGGCACGCCGTATAGTTCCAGGCATCGCCCGCAGCCCGCCTTGTGAGCCGACTCCACGTCTCCGGCAACGGCGTCATAAATTCTTTCCTCATCCATCATGATCGTGTTGACGATGAAGCGCAGCCCGGCCCGGCGCGCGATGCGAACGAACGCTTCCCTTACCTTGTTGTCGAAGTTGCCGAGAATCTCGCTCATCTCATAATCCAGGGCGGCCCAATGGGTCGCCTCTATCGTCGCCTCTCCGCAAATGCCGGGCATCACGCTCTTCGCCCCGCCCGAGAAACCCGCCGTCGCATGGGGGATGATGCTGCCGACGGATATGAGGAGACCCGTCTCCATGATTTCCCTGTTCATCAGCACTTCGAAGCCCAATTCGCTCCTTCCCAGCGAAGTCAGCCTGGCGGGGTTTTTCCATTCGTGGTTCAAAATCTCGAATCGAGCAGCCAGATCGTCACCGAACTTGCGCTGTATCTCCTCATCCGACATGGCGCGGTGTGTGCCCAACCCGATCAATATACGGACCGCGGAATCGGAGATGCCCGCCTCGGCGAGTTCTTCCAAGATAATGGGAACCACACGATGAAGCGGGGTATGGCGCGTATTGTCGTCGGTGATGATCAACACCCTCCCGGCGCCTTTGGAAATCTCCCGGAGAGGGGGAGAGCCGATCGGGTTTCGAATCCGCTCCCTGAGGGCTTCATCGTCAAGGCCTGCGCCTTGATGCAGGGAGGGGCCATAGACGCCCATCAGCCGTCCATCCCCGACTTCGAAGTCCGCGAACAAATCGTTCGTCAAAGATATTCTGGCCATCAGCCTGTCTCCGCCTCATCGTTTCTCCACAATTCGGAATCGGGGGATGAGAAAATATCCACCCATTCCGCACGCCAGTTCGTGTTGCTCCTGTAGTAGCGATGCGCAAACTCGGCGACGGCTTCCCGCGTGCGCTCCTCCTCCCACCACGAATCGACGTCGGGCCAGATGGCGTTCAGGTGTCTCGCCGCTCTCTCGCCGGAGGAATGATGAACGCTCACACTTGAGAGTTTTCTCAAGTAGGGTTTCGCATGATTCGAAACCCGCCAGGCGTTTTGATGGCCAAAGAAGAGGGTCGGGATGCCCGCCGCCATCGTGAAGGCCGCGGTCGTGCCCGGACGGTCGAGAACGCAAACGCTACAGTTCGCCAACGCGGACGAGAGCCTGCTCGGCATGTATCGCGCCAATTTGCCGTGAAGTATTTTTACGTCGGGATATCGCGTTTCGATGTAGACTTGGTCGTACTGATTGTTTCTCCTGCGCATATACGGCCTGTACCACAAGGCGGAACGGGGCCCGTCACCTAAGTGTTCGATGAAACTCGCTTTCTCCCGCATGTAGTGAGCAATGTCTTCGGGAAGGCAGTCCGCCGCCAGCCATTTGAGATAGAGGGTGAGTTCGGAGCTGACCAGAATGATGGATGAACTCCGCTTCTTGCTCCGCCTCATCTTGGAGAGAAAAGGGGAGGAAGCCGGCGCGGCGCTTACCCGATAATCGGATTGGCGCTTCCATCCCCACGATAGGAACCGATCGGCCGTCTCATACTCGGTGAGATAATGCCAGGGCGCCGATTCGATGATGCCGTAGTTTCCTCCATGTTGATTGATGACCAGCCTGACGGGGCGTTTTTCGAGGAGAGCGGCCACGTAAAAATTCGACTGATCGTCGTTGCCCAGATGGCCATAGGCGATGGTGTCCGTCCAGGGCGCCGTCGCCTTCACCTTGAGCAGGGCTTTTTTCTCGTTTTTCAAGTAATGTTCCGTGAATACCCTCGGTATCGTTTCCAAAACGAGTTCATCCAGAACATTCAGGAAAATCCCGGCTTCCTCGGTCGCGATGCGTTGAATCGATTGGAGTTCTCCAACTACGTCTCCCCTGGTGAGTTGCGCATTTCCCGCGTCAAGCGTCTTCTGAAACGCTCTCGCGGCCTCCCTCCAGCGTCTTCTGCCTCGAAACACCATGCGTAAGGATATATAAGCGGCATCCAGCGGACTTAAGCCGTGTACTTTGTGAAACTGCACGTATCCCAAGTTTGAGGAGAGGAT
Organism: bacterium; assembly: GCA_022828125.1. Lineage (GTDB taxonomy): Bacteria > UBA8248 > UBA8248 > UBA8248 > UBA8248 > Bin107. The sequence continues at coordinate 20,283 of JAJEJD010000002.1, forward strand.
ACTGGCCCAGCGATACACCTCCATTTTTCTTTGTACTTTTTCGAAAACGGCGTAGTTTTCTGCTGTAGAAGCGCCCGGGGAGGGGTTCAAAGAAAAATATGAATCTTCCGGGGCCGGCGCGCCCTCTCGGAATACCCAATCGTGGGGACGGAATGCACGGATGAACCTGCTGAAGATCAGCCGGTTCAGCGAGTCGTCAATCATCATCTGGTTGAAATGAGGCGTCGTGATGGCCGAGAGGGTCTCATCGTTCGGTGCGAGATGCACCAGGTACGGAATGGCAGCCCGCACGCGATTTCTTACGCGCAAAAACCGCTCGAATGCACACATGACCAGATTGACGAGCCACGGCATCAGTAATATGCGCCAGTAGCGATTCGAATAAGAGCACCCGTGCCTTTCGTTTTGCCGGGTGCTCAGTCTGAAAAGATAGTATTCACAAACCTTCTCCAGGCTCCTGGAGACGGAGTGAACATCCTCGCTTCGGAGTGGAGACTCAATTCCGTATTTTCGCCATTCCCACCCGAAAAACTGGGACTCCGAAAGCGACCAGGGTCCCAGATGCTCGGCCTGTCGCTCATCCGGTATGGAATCGATCTTCGTAAGAATGAGTCGTTTCATGCGTCGGGCACTTTTTCTCACGCCTCATGACATAGACATAAGGCGTGAACGGAGTTACGGCGCTGATGGCCGTCCCCCCAAGGCGCGCGTTGTTACACCCTCGCGCCGCCCGACTTGACGGGAAAGAAATCTCGATATTCAGGCATGGCGTCCCCAAGGGGATTCGAACCCCTGTTGCCGGCGTGAAAGGCCGGTGTCCTGGGCCAGGCTAGACGATGGGGACAAGCTAATCAACCATGATGCCCGGGACGGGAAACCCCGAACCATCAAGGGGTGGATTTATACTGGTTTTCAGGCCGGAAGTCCATCCTGTTCCACTGTTTCAAACGCGCAAGACGACGAGTATCACCCCGCTCACGGTGAGCGTCGCGCCCGCGGGCACGCGCCATGTGATGAATTCGGCTCGCCTGAGAAAGACCACGCTGAAAAGCACGGTGAACAAAGGGCTGATCTGAACGAGCGGCACCACCCTGAAAACCTGGCTCACCTGCAATGCGGAGGTGAAGAGAAAAATTCCCATCCCCGCCGCAATCCCACCCAGCAGATATGGCCAAAACGCTTGTTTCACGTCTCCCGCCTCCTCTTCGCGCAAGGCGTAACAGGTGTATGCGCCCACCAGGACGAGAGCAGCAGAGGCACCTACCATCGAAGCGGGAAGTGCGCTCGAAAAGGCAACCAGCCCCTTCTTCCAGGACATGGCTCCAAACCCCGAAATGATAGCTGCGATCAGGGGCCAACGGGCATCCCACCGGCTCCATCGCCCTTGCGTCTTTCCCGATACGAGCAACACGATGCCGCCAACCACGAACACAATACCTGCCAGATGATACCAAGCCGGGTCCTCTCCCAGAAAAACAAGTGCGAAAAGAGCGGCGAATATAGGAGACATACCCTTTATCGGCGCCGCGCGCGCTACGCCAATCCGGTGGATACCAATCAGGAAGAAAATGAGGAAAAGACCCGGATTGCACAGGCCGCCAATCACCACCCACAGATAATGCGCACCCATTTCCGGGAACGGAGGACCCAAGAGAAAAATCAACGGAGCGAAGAAGAGCAACTCCCCCACCAGCGTGATGGTGGCGCCCACGAAATGGTTGGCGTACTGCAAGCCCTTGCGAGCGAAGATATCCGCACAGGTGAAAGAGAGCGCCGCGCTCAGAGCGAGAAAAACAAACGGCTCGATCAACAAGGCGGGAGTCTCCGCGCGAAAATCGACGACCTCAAAGATACCCTCACTCAGAGGAGTCCTGAAAATCTAGGCGAGGTATTTTTCCGAATTTCCCAGGAACTCGACTACAGCTTGAGCGTAGACGCTCACGCCTACCGGCAAAGCGTCCTCATCCAGGTCGAACAGATCGGAATGCAACCCGTGAACGAATCCTTTTTCCGGGTTCGATATGCCCACGCGAAACAAGGCGCCGGGCCGTTTCTCCGCCATATAGGAAAAATCCTCGGCCCCCATGGAAATCGGCATTTCCTCCACGTTCTCCGCGCCGAGAACCTGAACGCCCGCACTTTCGACGAGTGCAGCGGCGGCCTCGTGGTTTACCAGAACGGGATACCCCGGCGTTATCTCAAGATCGATTTCCACGTCGAAGGCTTCCGCCACGCCGCGCGCCACGGCCCGTACGCGCTCGGCCAATTTGTCTCTGACCTTCGGATCATGCGTTCGGATAGTGCCTTTTATCCTCGCATCACGCGGCATGATGTTGAAAGCAACGCCGGACTCGAAAGTAGTGATGGAGAGGACAGCGGCCTCTAAAGGACCAACGTTTCTGCTCACGATGCTTTGAAGCGCAGTCACCAGATGGCAGGCGGCCAACAGGGCGTCTTTGGATTTATGGGGATACGCCGCGTGCGAGCTTTCGCCTCTCACGTGAATCTGGAGCCTGTCGCCCGCCGCCAGCGAAGGCCCTGACCTCTTGCCGATGCGGCCCGCAGGCATATCGGGCCACACGTGCGCGGCAATAAGGAGATCCACCCGCGGTTCTTCCAGAACGCCTTCTTCCACCATTCTCTTGCCGCCGGCCTTGCCCTCCTCCGCCGGCTGAAAGATGAATTTGACGTTGCCCCCTAAATCATCGAGCCAGTTTTTGTTCTCGGAAAGCAGGCGAGCCGCGCCCAGCAGCATGCTCACATGGGCGTCGTGACCGCAGGCGTGCATTTTCCCCGGCCGGCGGCTCTTGTAGGGCACGTCGTTGGACTCATCGATGGAGAGCGCATCCATATCCGCGCGTATGCCAATTGTGGGGCCGGGGCGCCCTGTCTCGAGCAGGCCGACTACTCCCGTTTCCGCGATGCCGGCATGCACATCGAGGCCGAAACTCTCGAGGTTCTCCACGATGAGGCGGGAGGTTTCATGCTCCTCATAGCCGAGCTCGGGGTTCATGTGAATGGCGCGCCTGGTCTCTGAAAGCCACGGCAGCAGCGCCAGTGAGGCATCCCGTATCGATCGAGACGTGTCGGCAGACTTCATCGATTCGTTTTCCTCATCACCTTGATGTCCTCGCTGAAGTAAATCCGCAAGGGTTCGCTAGACACTCGGGTAATTTGTTCAATGAAGGGTAAATATCACAAACAATGGTGATAAACCAATCCGTCGTCCGAACCTGCGCTTATGGGTCTGGGCGGCTATTTCGTTCAGGCATGAATGCTTTGTTCTGCCGCGGGTTTGATAAAGTAGTAACACCACAAATTAAAAAACGCACACGGATCTATCACCCACACCAGGCCATCAAAAATCATCCACAGAGAATTCTGGCTGCTCACGCAATATCGCCTTGATGTCCTCTCGCTTGTGTTTGCGCGTGGTGGTTTTGGGCAACTCCTCTTCAGGCCAGAGGAAAAACCCGGCCACCCTCTTGTAATCCGCGAGATGCGCGCTCAGCCGTTTGAGTTCGGAATCGGCCAGGGCAGTGCGCTTTTCGTCTTCTTCGGGCAAATCGGCTTCGGGGTCGAGCACCACGACGGCGAACACCTCCTCGCCGCCGCGGGATGTTTTGCGCCCGATGACACATACGTCCTGAATCCACTCGCTCTCGAGAAGCTGCTCTTCCACCTCTTCCGGGTAAATATTTTTCCCCGCCTCGGAGACGATGACGTTCTTGGAGCGACCGCAAATCGTGAGGTAACCGTCCGCGCCCAGGCGGCCGATGTCTCCGGTATGGAACCATCCATCCCGCAGGACCTCCGCCGTGAGTTCGGGGTTCTCGAAGTAGCCCTGCATCACGTTCGGGCCGCGTATGAGAATTTCACCCTCTCCCTCGTCCCCACCCTCTACAGGTTCGATCCGCGCCTCCACCCCCGGAATCGGCGGGCCGACGGTTCCGATTCTGTTCGGCGCTCCCGGTGGATTCGCATGGGTGACGGGGGAGGTTTCCGTCAAGCCATACCCCTGGAGTACCTCGATCCCCAGAATAAGCAAATCACGAGCGATTTTGGGGTCGAGCGCCGCTCCCCCGCTCGCGAAATAGCGCAGATTCGGGCCGAGATTCTTCTTGACCTGGGAAAACAGAAGATGCCCGACGCGAAGGCCCATGGACAAGCAAACACCGGAAATCCCGAAAAGCATATTGAAGACGAGTTTCTTCGCCCCACTCAGCGAATCCACGTTCGAAATGATTCGTTTGTGGATGAGCCGCGCCAGCGCAGGCACCATCAGGCAGATGGTGATGCCTTCGTTTTGCATGGCCTCCACGAGGAGGCGAGGGTTCAACGATGAGAGGTAATGCACACGGGCGCCGGCCGCAAGCGGTATCAGAAAACCGCCCGTACTCTCGAACATGTGATGAAGCGGCAGAATCGATAGAAAAACATCGTCCTCCCCGGCAAAGAAAGGTTCAAGTACGGCGCACACGTTGGATGTGATGTTCCCGTGAGAGAGCATCACGCCCTTGGGCGTTCCCGTCGTTCCCGATGAAAACGACACCAGCGCAAGATCGCCCGGGCCGCGTTCCGCGCCCGGCAGCGCATCCAGTGAAGAGACAGGGTCAACTTCTCTCTCTACATCGATTCGCAACACCGCGCAATTCGATGCGAGGCCATCCACCAGCGCACTGGCGCGTTCTTGTTCGCTGGCGTCCGTAAACAGGCATACGGGTCTTGCCTTCTCCAGTATGTTCGCGAGTTCTCCTTCCCTTAGATTCACGTCAAGAGGCACGAGAACGCCGCCGGCGAGCAGCGCGCCGAAATACCCCACCCCCCATTCGGGTTGATTCGGCGCCAGCAGGGCGACGAAATCGCCAGGTTTCACGCCCGCATCCATTAACTCGCGCGCCAGGGCAGCTGCCTTTCCGCACAACTGCCTTCTCGTGAGCCTCACCCGGCCGCGTCCTTCTACATCGCCTTCCAGGGCAATCGAATCGGGAAATTTCGCGGTTGTCTCTTTCAGGAGCTCAATCAGCGTATCCATACCAGTTCCTCCTGCTTCGGCCCGGCCGAAAGCTTCCGACAGGCAGAGCGGGGTTTACCACCACTCGACTCAAGCAAACGTCCCGGGCTAAATCAACCGTTTCCTGACCTGCCAGGCGGCGAACTCTCCCGCGAAAACCAGGGCGATAATCGCCAACACCAGCACGCCTGATTTTTGCCACTGAAACTGCTTCACGTATAAAAACACATAAAACCCCAGCCCCCCCGCGCCGACGAGACCCAGAATTGTGGAATCGCGAAGGTTCATCTCGAAACGTATGGCCAGATGCGCGACCATCTGCGGCAAAACCTGGGGAATGAGGCCGTGTTGAATGATCTGAAGGGAAGAGGCGCCCGTACCCTGCAATGCAAGCAGGGGTTTCGGGTCGGTCGCCTCGATTTCCTCCGCCACGAACCGGCCGAGCACTCCGACGGAGTGCACCGCCAGCGCCAACACGCCGGGAAAAGGTCCGAGCCCCACGGCGGAGACGAACAACAACGCGAGGAGCAGCAGGGGAATGGAGCGGACGAATGCCATGAACGCCTTGATGGGCAGGTGCACCCAGATAGGCGTCCAGTTCGACGCCGCAAGCACGCCCAGAGGATAGGCGAACAACGCGCCCAGAAAAGTGCCCGCAATGGTGGTTTGCAGCGTTTCGATAGCCGAGGTCAGCAAAACGTCCCAGACTGACCAATCCGGCGGCGTCATCCGGCCAAAGAAGTGAAAGAGTTGGGGAATCCCGCGCCAGAATTGCCCGGGTGAAAACTCAGAACCCTGAAAAGACCAGAATAAGAGTGCGCTAACCGCCAGGAAGAGGCTGGCCTTGCCAGCCATACGGCCAGGTGAAAGCGCTTCTGCTTGCTCTCGTTCCGTTGCCATTCACGACTCCGTTCGTTCCCATGAACTCGTAGATTTCAGATATCCTATCATTCGAGAGGGAATCCGAAGAACCATCCCACATGATTTTTCCGTTTTTCATCGCGAGGATTCTATCCGCATATTTCCGCGCAAGCTCGGGAAGGTGGAGACTCATGATGAGCGTGAGTTTATAGGCGTCGCATACTGACACGAGAAGATCCATGATGTCCTCGGCCAATGCCGGGTCCAGGCTCGAAACGGGTTCGTCTGCCAGCAGAATCGTCGGCTCCTGTGCCAACGCCCGGGCAATGGCCACGCGCTGCTGCTCCCCGCCAGAGAGTGTGCGGGCGAAACGGCGTTGCTTGTCCTCGAGATGCACCTCGTGAATGGCCTGTGCGCAGATTTGTAAATCGCGCTGCGAACAGATTCCCAACATGCTTTTCAACAAAGACACATAGCCGAGTCTTCCGTGATAGACGTTTTGCCAAACGGTTTCCCGGCCTATCAAATCGAAATGCTGATGTATCATGCCGATATGCCGATGGTGGGTTTTCATCTTATGCGTATCCTTGATCGGGAAAACATCACCCATCACGACCACCTTACCTTTCTGGCAAGGCACATAGCCTTTCAGCATTCTCATGAGAGTCGTCTTGCCGGAACCGCTGTTGCCGATGATAGCCACTCTCTCTCCACGAGAGACCTCGAGATGCTCGAGAGAAAGAATCGTCCGCCCCTCCATCTCAACGCGTGCATCTTCGATTTGGATGACCACCTCTTTCGACATTTTCTACTCCTTTAGAAAACCATACTTACGAGCCATATCGGCAACCGATTTATAACGGCTGTGACCGACCCTGACGTAACCATCCGTTCCGTATAGAGCCCGCAGCAAACCGCGATTCTGGGGCCGGTTCATCTTCATCATCGCTACGATGAATTTTTCCCTGATTTCAGGGGCCAGCCCTTTGCGCACCACTACATTGTGACTGGGAATTCTGGCCGACTGCTCAATGGCGACGACTTGATCGCGCTGCTCTGGGCGCAAGAGGTTGAGCGCGTATTGGCTGACGCCGGCGGCGTCGACGAAGCCGCCGACCATCGAGTTGATCGCCTGCTGATCCCCGCCTGCGAAATAAACTCTCCGGAAAAATCCGCCCTCGGGCTTTTCCAGTCCCCCATTCACCAGACCAGTGCGAATAAAAATATCATGGGGGTACATGAACCCCGAACTCGAAATGGGGTCGACATAGGCAATAGTCTTTCCCTTGAGATCGGATAATTTCTTGATGCCGCTTTCCTTGCGAACAAAAATCCTCGAATAGTAGTAGGGCTTTCCGTCGTATATTTCCCCGAGTACCGCCTCGACTCCCGAATACTTGTTTGCCAGGACATAGGGCAGCGGAGACATGAAGCTTACGTCCGCCTTTTTCGAGATCATGGCCTCTACGGCGGCTGAATAATTCAATGTGATGAAATAGCGGACTTTCCGCCCCATCTCTTTTTCCAGGAAATTCATCGCCGGCTTCACGTTGCTGATGAGTTTCTCGGGATTCTCGAGTGGAATGAACGCGACCCGAAGCTCCTTATCGCCCGCGTGAACGGGAACCGAAGCGAACAAGAGCGCGGAGAAAACGAGGAGAACCACCACTGGTAGAAACACCCCCGGCGCTTTCGGCGATAATACTCGGATGAAACGCATGACTCTGCTCATTTCAGTTTGTCCTGGTTTTTCTGATAAAGCGTGTGATAAGCCGCGATTTTATGGTCGGTCATTTTCACGTCGCCGGCGAGATGAGCTCGCAAAGCCTCATTGAGTTTCTTTTCCATCTCATTGAGAATCGGCAGATTTTCCTTGTTCTGAACGTCCCATTTGTGGGCCTGTACTTCACGCACCACTGTTTTCAATAAGACGGAGATTAACTCTCTTTTCTTTCTCTGTTTCAAACGGTCATAAGTAGAGAGAAAGAACTTGAACTCCTCCAACTCCGACTCCAGTGTGTAAACTGTATCCTCAATCCCCTGGACGCCATCCCCCACGGCTTCGACGTAGGCCGTGAGGTCGTCAATATCTTCTCGACTCAGCCCCAACTTGAATTGCGTGTTAAACCATTCATTCACCGCCCGCAGGGTGGGCAGGCTCCCGTCGTGGAAATATGGGCCCGTGAATTTTGACGAGAGTAGTGTGGGCGTATCCAGACCTCCCACGTGGAAGGGTTGGTTCTCTCCTCCCGTGGAACCAATGTTGTGGCGTTTGTGGTCGACGAAATTCGCGTTCGGGATGTGACAACTCGCGCAACTCATGCCGCCCATCATCTGCGGGAATTTCCGGTCAAATATCTTCTCGCCCCGAAGCGCTGCTTCTGAAACCTTACCGGGATTGAGCTTCCCGCTTTTTTTCAGCTTCGGGTTAGGCAAAAACTCGAACTCGTTCATGTATGCGATCATCCCGTCCATGACCATCGGATCAGGCTCCGGCCCATTGAACTCATTCACGATGACGTTGCGGACGAATTCCCTGAGCGAAGCGAAACGCCCGTTTCTGCCATAAGGGGCCGTAAAGCGAATGCCCCGCAAGTCGGGTGTGTCCAATGGATCGTGCAGGCCATTGTTGGCGTGCCCTGCGAAGAAACTGTTCGACACGTCCATCCCGCCCTTTTCCCTGGAAAGTCCCGGGATGAAGAATTTGGGATTCGTCACTCCCTTGTTGTGGCAAGTGTTGCAACTTATACCGAGGCTACGCGCGGGTTCACCGAAAATCTCCGCGCTGTCGAAAGCCATATCACCCAGGGCGATGAGAAAGGTTTCCGCCTCGCTTGCTCCGCGCTCCGCCATGCCGAGAATTTGTCTGGGGCGCGGGAGTTGCTTGTTGATATCGGAGCCGGGTGGCAAGCGCCACGGCACTTTCGCTGATTCAATATACGTTTCGCTCGTCTTGGGACGGGGTAAAAGTCTGTGTTCTTTTCCGGCCCGAAAGCCGGAAAAATTCGAATGAAAATACCGGCGAATAAACGCGATGCTCTCGCGAATTTTCTCCGGAGTCATCGGCCTTGCGCCGATGCCCATCACGCCCGCAACCCCAAGGTTAGAATTCGCTTCGAGCCAATGGACCTGCAGCCTCTTCCACCCTTCCGGATCCAGATGCGGCAAGGCATCAGCGAAAGCCTGAGATATTCTGCGCGCTTCATTCAGGCGGCTTTTCACCTCCTCTCTGTTCGAATCCGCTTTGATCCCGTCCAAGCGAGAGATTAACAACGAGGCGACTCCCCGCGTCACCAAGGAGAAAGCCAAGCGACTTCCGTTTTTGCGCGCGACGACCATATCCGGCTCTTCATCGCCTGTCGCCACGGGCTGGGCTACACGCCTGGCAATGGCCAGACCTTCCGAGAACTTCTTCGCACCAGGAGAATTCACCCGCTTCAACGCCTCTTCGACACGCTTCAAATCGGACCACACCTGCGGCCACAGCACGGGATTCAGATTCAAGATGAAACTGACTCGACGATAACTTTCGGCAACGGGGTGTAATTCTTCGGGGGGTACGATGTGCGCCGAGGTCGGGCTGAAACTCGTCATCACCAACCCGGCAGCCAAAAGCCATGCCGGCATCGTCAAGGAATTTTTCACACGCAGAGCAAGCCTCGCCCCGGGCGCTATGAGGCTGCATAACATATTTACGGTTCTCCAGAAAAAAACACCAACAAAACAATTTTATTGGCATTCAAAAAATAAAGTCAACCCTCACTGAATAAATTTTTAGACATGTCTAAATTCAACAAAGGCCACCAACATCAGCATAAACAGATGCTTGAGGGAGTTGATTGAAAATGATGCACGGGAAGTTTATCTTCTTTGAGAAGATAGAGTGCAAAAAACCGGCCCTTACAAGGACCGGTTTTTTTAAGACCGGATGCTTGGTATTTGAAGAATCAATCCGAATATAGATACTGAAGACGGTAAAATCTTTTACACCATCAGCTCCGCCTTGTCGTGAAAACGACTCCGTTGCGGAGCAGATTCCTAAATAGCGCTATCGCCTCTATCGCCGGTGCGTATGCGCACGCAATCTTCCACCGCCTGGACGAATATTTTGCCGTCGCCTATCTGGCCCGAATTCGCCGCATCGCAAATCGCAGTGACGATAGCATCGGCGTTGTCGTCCTGCGTCAAGATTTCGACCTTGATCTTCGGCAGAAAATCGACCACGTACTCGCTGCCGCGATATAGTTCGGTGTGGCCCTTTTGACGGCCGAAACCCTTCACTTCGGTGACCGTCATGCCCGTCACACCGGCATCTCCCAGCGCTTCTTTCACACTTTCCAGCTTGAATGGCTTGATAATCGCCGTGACTAAACGCATTGCTCATTCCTCTCAAGATGACAGACTGGACTCATCCGGTATAAATCCTTCGCCCCTGAATCAACCCAGCCGCTCGCCCGCGTAAGCCTCCATGGCGTGCTCCGAGATGTCAAGACCCGCCAATTCGTCCTCTGCGGAAACACGCACGCCCATCACGGCTTTCACCGCCTGCCAAAGGATAAATGATAGTACGAAGGTGAAGACACCGACTGCGACGACACCCGCAAGCTGTTTCATGAGGAGCCCTGCGCCGCCCCCGTAGAACAATCCCACGACGCCTTCGTCAATGGAAGGCGCGGCGAACAATCCCAGCGCAAGCGTGCCGAAGACACCGCACACGAGGTGAACCGAAACCACCCCAACAGGATCGTCAATCTTGATCTTGTCGAGAAACGGAATCGCAACACAGACGATAAAGCCTGCTGCCAGACCGATAATCACCGCCCCCAGCGGAGTGACGTTGGCGCAAGGCGCCGTGATGGCGACCAACCCTGCAAGCGCGCCGTTCACACTCATGGAAAGATCGGCTTTGCCGAACATGGCCCTCGAAGTCATGCTCGAAGCGACGACACCCGCTGAGGCGGCGAGGTTCGTCGTCACGGCGATGCGCGCGATGGCGCCCGCGTCGGCGGCCATGGTGCTGCCCGGGTTAAATCCGAACCATCCAAGCCATAATATGAACCCACCCAACGTGACGAGCGGCATATTGTGGCCGGGCATCGGCTGCATGCGGCCATCGGAGGTGTATTTGCCGAGCCGCGGGCCGAGGACGATTATTCCGGCGAGTCCCGCCCAGCCGCCCACGGAGTGAACCACGGTGGAACCGGCGAAATCGAGAAAACCCATTCCACCCAGCCAGCCGCCACCCCAAATCCAATGACCCTGGATGGGATAGATGATGGCGACGAGCAGGAAACTGAAGATCATGAACGAGGAAAACTTGATGCGCTCGGCCACACAGCCCGAGACGATGGTCGCCGCCGTTGCTGCGAAAACAAGTTGGAAGAAAAACTTCGCGTATAGCGGCACGCCCGTCCAATTGAGGGACGAGAAAACGCCTTTGTACGCATCACCCGTGGCAGGGCTGTTGTCCACTCCCGAAAGGAAGAAACCGTTCGTCCCGAATATCGAGCTGCCATCGCCGAACATCAAAGCGAAACCCAATATCCAGAATGCCAGAGACGAGACGGCGACGACACCGAAGTTCTTATAAAGAATGGCGACGGTGTTCTTGGCCCGGCAAAGCCCCGATTCGAGCATCGCAAAGCCCGCGTGCATGAAAAACACCAGAAAGCCGGCCACCATCACCCAAACAGTGTCTGCCGCGACTTGCAAATTCGCGAGGCTCTTTGCCATGGCCTTGACATCCTGCGCCCAGCCGTTGCCGGCAAAAGAAAAAATCCCCACGGCGAAGACAATCCCGGTCGTAATGTAGAGATACCCTCTTCTCATGCCTCCTCCTCCAGTCTGTTTTGGCTATTTTTTTACGTTTCGCTATTTTCGTGAATTTACGTTCCCAGAGAATCATCTTTCATTGTGTAGGCAAGAAGTATTTCGGTATCGTTTCGACTGTATTACCCAAACGTTAATTATGCTCCCAATCCCCGACCCGCTTCGGTTTGACAGGCGATTTCGTGCGTGCTAGCAATTCCGCCAATTCGATAAATTTCTTTTGAACAAGCCCTTTTCCGGGATCAATCCACTGAAGGAGATACAATGCCTCCAAAACGAAAACCCAAAATTCCCGCAAGAGCCCTCAAGCGCGGCACACACCTGTGGACCAAGGAATTCACCGAGCGTATCGGTCATGACATGGCCGAATGGGCGGATGAGGAATTCATGGAGCTTTTCATGAACTTCTGCTACGGCGGGCTTTACGATCGAAACGTTCTGTCCCATAAAACCAGGGAACTTTGCGCCGTGGCCGCATGTGTGATGGCCAACGCGCATCCGCAACTGCGCACCCACATTCAGGCCTCGTGGAACTGCGGGGCGACGAAGCGTGAGATCATGGAAGTCATCATCCAGATGGCCACTTACTGCGGGATGCCGTATATGCTTCAGGCGGCTCGAATCGCCGCGAATGAAGTATTCCCCCTGCTCAAGCGCGGAGAGAAGGCCGCCGCTCCGCCGCCGGGCCTGAAATTGGATAAGAAGTAACCCGAAACCGTCAGGCGCCGGGCGGCCTACACCCAAAACCAAATACGTGAGGAGTATCTAATAATGGCCCGTAGAATCGTAGATTTAAGCGTTCCCCTTCAAAACGCGCCCATGGAGAACAATCCGGCCGCCATCCAGTACGTGAACCACACCGAGCTTGCCCGCATGCGAGCCAAATCATACAAGTTTCCGGACACCAGTTATTTTCCCGACCACATGCATTGCGCGACCGAGAACATCACGGCCATCAGTACGCACAGCGGCACGCACCTCGACTCTCCGTACCACTACGGTCCCGAATGTGAAGGGAACCCCTCGAAAACGATTGACCTCGTTCCCCTCGAGTGGTGCGTGAGCGATGGGGTGGTCCTGGACTTCCATGACGCCGAGCGCGGCCACAACATCACGCTGGAGGAGACGCAGCAGAAAGTGGCAGCCCTCGAAGAGAAAGGCTATTCCCTCAAGCCGATGGATATCGTCCTCATCCGAACCGACCATACCACGAAATATCTGTATACCCCCGATTTCGAACAAACCCATCCCGGCATGAGCGTAGACGCCACGGAATGGCTGGTCGACCAAGGAATCAAGGTGATGGGGATAGACGCATGGGGTTTTGACATTCCCGTCTCCAGGATGACGGAACTCAGACGCCAGGGAAACACGAAAGACTTCTTTGGCAGCCATTTCCTGGGCCGCAAGAAAGAATACATCCATGCGGAAAAACTCATGAATCTCGATATAATCCCCGAGTTCGGGTTCACCGTCTCGATGCTCCCCATCAAGATTGAGCGTGCTAGCGGCGCCTGGTGTCGGGCGGTGGCCATCATTGATGATTAGCCCGAATCTCTAAGGGGAGGCCGAGATCGGCGCGTGGAGTGACTTCTCGGAAAAATATGGTAATATCTCTCGCACAAGATATCAGTGCGGCAAGAAACCTAAAGGAGCGGAACGATGGCCTTACATGAAAGCGCAGTGAAGCAAGAAGCCTTATCCGGCGGCCTGATCCGGCGCATGGCGGCCGTCAAACCGGCCATCCTGGCGATCGTTCTCGGCGTATTCATCCTCTATGGCGTAGGTTTCGCTCAACCCCAACTTTTGCATGATGCCGCCCACGACACTCGCCACGCCTTCGCCTTCCCCTGCCATTAAGAGGCCTGGCAACCTGTTGCCAGACAATAAACGGCGCCCCTTCCCGAGGCGTCTTTTTTTCTTTGAGGGACCGAATGCCCACAGATAATACCGAACATAGACCTTGGGGGCATTTCACCATATTGGCGGATGAGCCGGATCATAAGGTCAAGCGGGTTGTCGTTCATCCTGGGCATCGCCTCAGTCTGCAGCGTCACATGCGCAGATTGGAGCACTGGCATGCCATATCCGGAAAGGCCGTCGTCATCCGCGAAGAAGAAGAAATCACGTTTTCCGCCGGCGAGAGCATTGATATCCCACAAGGAGCATGGCACAGGGTTCAAAATGAAAAAGATTCGCCCTTCGTTTTCATCGAGGTGCAAACCGGCGCCTACTTCGGCGAGGACGACGTCGAACGCCGAGAAGATGATTACGGAAGAGTCTGACGAGGCATCATTTGGATAACCGGGCAAATAAACACCCCCATTGCTTGAGGAGGTGTTTCTGAAACACACGGGGATACGAACGTTTCAACCTAGTCTTTTCGAAGTTGCTCCAACGCGCTTGCCAGACGCTCCACGCCGCGCTCGCATTCTTCCGTCGAGCACGAATATGCGATTCTGAGGTATCCTTCACCGCCGAAAACAGCGCCGTTCACCGTGGCGATGGCATGCTCGTTCAGGAGGTAATCCGCCACTTCGCCCGAGGTTTCACCAAATACCTTCACGTTCGGGAACGCATAGAAAGCGCCCGTAGGCTCCGCCAGCGTGACGCCCTCTATGGCGCGCAGCCCTTCTGATATCACGCGCCGCCGCTTGTCGAATTCACTCGTCATCGCCTCCATGGGCGCCTGATCCTCGAGCACGCCGCGCGCCGCACCGTGTTGAATGAACGTGTTGACACACACGGTGGTGTATTGGCGAATTTTGAGCAGGTGGCGGGTAATCTCGGGGCTCGCCACTGTCCAGCCGAGGCGCCAGCCGTCCATACTGTAGAATTTCGAAAACCCGTTGATAATTACCGTACGCTCCGCCATACCGGGCTGCGAGAAAATACTCGGGGCGCATGGCGCATCGCCGTAATATATGCGCGCATATATCTCATCGCTCATCACCATGAAATCACGCTGCACCGCCAGTTCGGCGATTTTTTTGAGTTCACTCTCGGGGATTGTGCAGCCCGTGGGATTGCCGGGCGAGGTGAGGCAAACGAGTTTCGTCTTGGGCGTCAAAACCGCCTCGATGTCCTCGGCGCGCAACGCGAAATCGTTCTCTTCTTTCGTCATTACCTCGACGGGAACGCCACCCGCCAACGCCGTGCAGGATTTGTAGTGATGCCAGTTCGGCTGCGCGATGATCACCTCATCACCGGGATTCACCAGCGCCAGCATGGAAACCATGATGCCCTCGTTCGCTCCCGCCATGACGATTACCTGCGTATCGGGGTTCACCTCCACGCCGGTGTCGATTTCCGTTCTGTGCGCGATGCCCTTGCGCAGGGCGGGAACCCCCGTGCTGGGTGCGTAGTGCACGTCGCCGCGAGCGAGGGACTCGGCGGCTCCTTGCTTGATGTGCTCGGGCGTATCGAAATCGGTGCGGCCGATCTGCCAGTGGATCACGTCGCGCCCTTCGCTTTCGAGTTTCGCCACGGCGTCGAATACCTTGCGTATGCCCGAAAAGGGAATCTCTTCCAAACGATCCGCGCCCACGGCCTGGGCGTCAAAAGCAGTAACCATCTAGATCTCCTTGCGTATGAAAACAACCATGTATTCAATAAGTCCAGAACACTGAAAAACGCGATTGAAGGCGCCCGTTATAGCTCTTGGTGCTACAAGGCGCAAGATAGTTCCCGCCCCGGATTTCTCTCAAATGCAACCAGCCGTTTTCCTGTTTTTCGGCGAAGGAAAATGTAAATGACTATCCGGCTGCCGGATGACTAGAGCAAATCCCCCTGGAGGACGGTTACGGCCTTACCACTCAGGACGATGCGATCTCCCAGAATTCTCATACGCACCACCCCGCCTCTCGTGGATGCCTGATAGGCCGTAAGTTCTTCTTTTTTGAGGCGTTTCGACCAGAACGGCCCCAGGCAACAATGGGCGGACCCCGTCACAGGGTCTTCGTTCACGCCCAGGCCGGGTGCGAAGAATCGAGACACGAAATCGTATTGGGGGTCCTCCGAGCGCGCCGTGACGATGCAGCCGCGCATGGAAACTGTCTGGAGAAGCTGAAAATCAGGCGCCAGGGTCCTGATTGCCGCCTCGGAGTCGGCTTCCACCAGATAATCGAACTCGTTTTTCCCTACATAGCGGGGCATCAGGCCGAGACCCTCCACCAGGGCATCAGGAGGCGCTGCGGGAGACTCTCTGCTTATGGGGAAATTCATCTCTATCCATTCATTTTTCTGCTCACAGGTCAAAACCCCGCTTTTCGTGTGGAAGATGACCGTCTCATCCGACTCAAGATGCCCCTTCTCCCAGAGAACATGGGCGCTCGCAAGCGTTGCGTGGCCGCAGAGCTCTACCTCGCTCACGGGCGTGAACCATCGCAGGCCGTAGCCGTCTTCTTGTTTCACCACGAACGCGGTCTCAGAGAGGTTCATCTCCGACGCCACGCGCTGCATCCACCCCTCATCCACTTGCGACGGCAGGATGCAGACAGCGGCCGGATTGCCCGAAAAGGGCGTATCGGTAAACGCATCCACCTGAATGATGGGAAATGACATTAGAGGATCTCTAGAAAATATTGATTCAGATACGTTTGATGACGTCGCCTGCGCGAATTGAGCCTTCGCGTAATACCTGCGCGTTCAGCCCCGAGCGGTTGATGAGCGCGTCGTGCAGGCCGTCTATCCCAAGCAAATTCTCGAAATACCTGCATGGCTCGTTCAGGCGAACGCCGCGCATCCTTACATCGCCTACCTGAAATTCCGCGCCCACCAGGTGATTGAGCGGAACGCCGCGCGTCACGATGTTTCTCCTGCTCTGACCCGCGTCGAGATGGATATCGTGGTCGCGCGTAAGCGCCTCGATCGCTTCTATTTCGATGAGCGTGACCTCGCGATCGGGCCCCTGTTTTTTGGAGTACGTTCCCACGCCCTCGGCGTAGCGATCTCCTGCAAGTCCTGATCCTGCAACTGCTTGCGCCTGGGCGACCTCCATCATGGGTTCACCGCCCACCGAGGCGATATGCACCGAGACCACCTCGCCCTCGAAAGTCATGCTTTCACATGCTCCCCGATGAGATTGACGGCTTCTTCTTCCGTGGGGAAATTGCCCGAGTCGAGTTTCGACCACAAAAGCTCGCCGTCAAGCACCAGTTCGAAAGAGCCGACGCGGAAATTACCGTCCTCGTTTCCGGCGATTTCCATGTCCGGGTAATGTTTTTTCAGGTCCTGAGCCAACTGCTCATATCGTGGCCCGTAGTTTCACTTTTCGCAGTATTCAACGTGAAGTTTCATTCATCCCCTCTCCGGTAGAGAACAAAAGTTGGCGGGCACCCGCATCATAGAAGAATTCCGCCGCGAGGAGAAGGCGTGCAGGAAGCAAAGTCCTCAAATCTGATTCTTCACACGCCGACAATTCTCCGAAACCCCCACGCGGCTTGACTATTTCGCCCACACAAGAGAAAAACACCCCGATTTCCAAAACAGAACCCGAGGAGGAGAAATGGCTGGTATCACGCGTGTGGGAGCATATATACCCTTTCATCGGCTGGGCGGAGATACCGTGCGGGCCGTATGGGGCAGCGGCAGTCCGAGGGCTTCACGCCCGCTGGCCGGTTTTGACGAAGACCCCATCACCATGGGGGTGGAGGCGCTCATCAACGCCGCAGGCTGGGGCGATTCCGAGGTCGATTCGCTGTATTTCGCCTCTACGTCTCACCCATATGCCGAAAAATCAAACGCTTCCGTGCTTGCCGCGGCGGCGGATTTGCCCGAAAAACTCTTCACCCTGGATGCGGGCGGCTCGGTGCGCGCGGGCACATCCGCCCTCAAGGCTGCGTGTGACGCCATAGAAGCGGGCTCCTCCAAATCGGCGGCTGTTGTGGCGGCGGAGAAAAGGCCATCCCTGCCGGGAAGTCCAGATGAACTAAGCCTTTGCGACGGCGCGGCGGCGGTGTTGCTGGGCAAGGGGGAGGACGTCGCCGCCGAGATCGAGGCGATTTACTCATGGTCCGAGGATTTCATCGACAGGTGGCGGTTGCCGGGCGAGGGCGCCGTATCCGCAGGCGACGCCAAATTCATCCAGGACTACGGCTACGTGCGCCAGAGCGTCGCCACGGTCGAGGGATTGCTTGAGCAAACGGGCGCCACGAGGGAAGACATCGCGCGCGTGCTCGTCTACGCCCCCGACGCCCGCACCCACGCCGCAATCGCCCGAAAACTGGGCTTTCCCGAGTCGGCTTATCCCGAAAACCCCCTCATCGCGCGTCTCGGGGACTCGGGAGCGGCGGCGCCTCTGCTATCCCTCGTCGATGCGCTCCAGGGCGCGGAACCGGGCGAACACATCATCGTCGCGGGTCACGGGAGCGGGGGGGAGGCCATCCTGCTCCGGGCGACGGACAGGGTCCATTCCTTAAGATCACAGCGGGGAGTCGGCTGGTCCGTCGAGCGAGCGCGGCCCATCCCGAATTACGGTCAATGGTTGAAATTCAATGGTTTATCGCCCGAGGAGGAAATCAAGCCCTTCACCTCGCCCAGCATCCTGTGGAAGGAAAACAGGGCGACCATGCGCCTGATGGCCGGCGTTTGCCGCTCATGCGGGGAGCTCCAGTATCCCCGCCAGCAGGTCTGCAACGCCTGCGGCGCGCGGGATGAGTGGGATGAGCGGAAACTGAGCCGCCGGGGCAAAATCTTCACCTTCATCCACGATTACCTGCCCCCGTCGCCCGAGGGCTTCATCACGATGGCCACGGTGGAATTAGAGGGCGGCGGGCGCTTTTACGGCCAGATGACGAACCAGGTGAAGGACGACGTCCACATCGGTATGGAGTGCGAACTCGTTTTCCGGCTTCTCCATCAGGGCGATGGGTATTATAATTACTTCTGGAAACTGCGCCCCGCCGAATAGGGCATTCTCTTTTCCTCGGGAAATACATATTTTTCAAGGAGTTGGCCATGAGCGGAAACATCGCCGGAAAAGTCGCCATCATCGGCGCGGGCATCACGAAATTCGGGGAACTCTTCGAGCAGAGCTATAACGACCTCGTGGTGGAAGCCGCCTTCGAAGCCTATGCGGACGCGGGCGTGAGCGGCGAGGATATCGAAGCCGCATGGCTGGGCACGTATCTGCCGCTCGGCTGGGGCTTCGACGGCACGGGCGGCCCCTCGCTCGCAGAGGCGCTGAACCTCTACCCGAAGCCCGTCTCGCGGGTCGCGAACTACTGCACCACGGGCATGGAGGCCGTCCGCATGGCGGCGATGGCCGTGGCCTCGGGGATGCACGACGTCGTCCTCGCCGTCGGCGCCGAGAAGATGCGCGAGGTCCCCCCGCGCGGCAGCCTGGTCGCACAACACGTTGAAAAACTTCACCCTATGTACTCGAAGGGCCGCACGGCGCCGGGCAGCTTCGCCGTCCTGGCGAGACGGTATTTCGAGGAATTCGGCGCGGACAAGGAAGACCTCGCCGAGGTGGCGGTGAAGAACCACTACCACGGGAGCCTGAACAAGCGCGCGCATTTCAGAAAAGAGATCACCAAGGAACAGGTCCTGAAGGCCCCTCCCGTCACGGAACCCTTGGGGCTGTACGATTGCTGCCCCACGACGGACGGCGCCGCCGCCGTCGTGCTCTGCCGGGCGGAGCTGGCCGAGGCGCGCTTCGACAAGAAAGACTACGTCCTGATCGACGGCATGGGCCTTTCGTGCGCGACGGGCTACATCACCACGGCGTTCAACCCCAAGTTCAGCTTCATCGGCTTCGAGGCCACCCAGGAGGCCGCGCGCCAGGCCTATGAGCAGGCCGGCGTGACGAACCCCCGCGAGGAGATAGACGTCGCGGAAGTGCATGATTGTTTTACGATTACGGAGATTCTGAACTACGAGGATCTGGGCTTCGTCGAGAAGGGAGAGGGCCCCGATTTCGTGAAAAGCGGCGCGAGCAGGCTCGGCGGCGAGCTGCCCGTGAACACCTCGGGCGGCCTCAAGAGCTGCGGCCATCCCATCGGGGCGACGGGCGCGCGCGTGGTCGCCGACCTGACGCACCAGCTCCTGGGGCGCTGCGGCGACCGCCAGGTGAAGGGCGCCAAGCGGGCGCTCGGCCACACCCTGGGCGGCCCCGGCGCCGTCTCGAGCGTCTTCGTTCTGAGCAAGAACTAGCCAGCCGAATCATGCCCCCGGGCGCCCGCCCGGGGGGCTTTCACCTGGGCAACTCCCCGCATTTCCGCGCATTCTCTGTTATCGCAGAGGTCTCGTTCCATGGCAGAATTCCCCTGCGCCGCGATACCGCGTCGTCATTTCTCAAGAAAATAAATAGTCTGAAATTTATCGAAAAACCCCGTGAATTTATCGATATTTATCGAATTTTTCGGAAATTATTATTTGCATTTTGCGCGTTCCGCACCTCGCCCGGGCGGCGGCTCGATTCCCGCGAGCAGCACCCCTTCCGCCACCTGAAAAACCCCGAGTCGACGGGCGGCCTCTCCAGCATACCCCATCGACGCGAAAACCCGGCGACGGCAAATGCGGGGAAGTGCGCGGGCCGGGCCGGCCGGTGAAGAAGGGCGTGTCGACCGAACGGGAGGGACTCTCCTCCCGCGCAGCCGCCCCGCGGCAGATATCGAGTCCGCGTCTTCCACCGGCCCCGGCCGCCTCACGCTTCTCCGCCGGAAGCCGGCCTGGGAGGTTCCACGCGGACGGTCACGATGTCCACGCCGTGGTATTGCTGGTGACGAACCGAAGCCGCGAGATGGCGAAGGAGCCGGAGCGACACCTCGTGTTCGAGCAAGTCATCTTCTGTCTGTTCACCGAGCAGTGCGACCTGATCCTCCAGGTTCCCCTCCTCGCCCGTCGCGGCGATGAACTCGAGAACCGCTCCGCCGCCTTCTTTTTTCGCGAGCAGAACCAGGCGCCGCCGCCCGCTCGGCTCTTCACCTTCATCTCGCCGGAGGAGCGCCAGCAAAACCTCCTCACCCGCGGCGCTCAGGCGATGCGCCATCGACTCGTCCCAGCCGCCCCCGGCGGCGAATTCGCAGAGAAACTCCCTGATCCCCGGCAGGGCCGACTGGTCGAACCCCACTTCCGTCCGGCTGGGTCGGGGTTCCGTGATCTCCGTGAACAGGGTCATGATGATGGCGACGAGGCCGCCCGCCGTCATCCCGTTGTTCAAAAAGCCGCCCGCGAATTTCGAGAAAAACTCAGGAAAGATGACGCCGCTCTGGAACCCGATGCCCATCCAGAACGCGACGCCGACGATCAGGCTCTTGCGGTAGTCGATCCCGTCCTGAAGGATTACCTGCACGCCCACCATGAAGAGCATCGCGATCATGATGAGAAGATAGGCCCCGAAGACCGGCCCCGGTATCGCCAGCATCAGGGCGAGCGCCTTTGGCAGAAACGCAAGCGCCAGGAACACCGCGCCGGCCGCGATTCCGACGTGGCGGGCCGCCACCCCGGTGAGCTGGGCCAGGGATGCGCCCGTCGTATAGGAGGTGTTCGGCGCCGTCCCCGCCAGACCCGACAGCAGGTTGCTCAGCCCGTCAGCGGCCACGGCGCCCTGCACCGCCTTGAAATCCACTGCGCGGGGTCTGCGCCAGGAGACGCGCTGAATGGCGACGGCGCTGCTGATCGTTCGGATGGCGCCGATCATGGCCGCCAGCAGGAACCCCGGAAGAAGCGTCCAGAAAGCCGCCCCGAAGCCGAAATCAAGGCCCGGCCATTGAACCCGGGGCAAACCGACCCACGAAGCCTCCGCGACGCGGGCCGTGTCGTAGAGGCCGAAAGCAGCGGCTACGGCAGAGCCTCCGAAAACGCCGATGACAGGCGCCCAGAGGCGAAGCGTCCCCCTCGCCTTCAGCGTGATTCCGCAGATGAGGAGCAGTGTTGACAGAGCGCTCAATTGAGCTCCGATAGCCGGGCTGCCTTGCGGAACATCCTTGAGGAGGTTAAAGACGGCCGACATGACCGAGACCGGGATCAGCATGAGCACCGTTCCCGAAACGGTCGGGGTCAGGATCCGGCGGAACAGCGAGAGTCGATCGGAGACGACAAACTGGAAGAGCGCCGAGACGACCACCAGGGTGGCGAAGATAGCGGGCCCGCCGGCTGTGAGCGCCTCGATGGAAACCGCGATGAAAGCCGCGGAACTCCCCATCATGAGCACATGACTCATTCCGAATCGCCCGAGCCGGAGCGCCTGGAGAATCGTGGCGGCGCCTCCGATTGCGACGGCGGCGAACACGGCCCATGCCAGATACGCTTCGCCCTGTCCGGCGGCCCGCATAATGATCGTCGTGATCAATATCGTGGCGGATACGCTGAGAGCGGTGAGTTGCAGGCCCAGCCCGAGAGCAATCGTTATCGGCGGCTTTTCGTCGGCCTGGTAGCGTAGCCCCGAATCATTCGAACTCATGGCGCAACCGGTATTCGAGTGCCGCCGCGCGCCTGCGCGAGGGCCGCGTCTTCAACTTCGCCGAAAGAACCTCCCGCGCCGTGGCGCGTCATCAACGAATCCCGCGCATCGCGAATGAATCCGTGCCTCAAGGCGTCGTTATCCTCTTCCGTCATGTGCGAAGGCGGGGCGGTGATTGGAAATATGCTCGAATCATAGGGCATCGGACGTGAATGTCAAGAATTCAGGATGTCCCGAACAGTCAGCGCCGGTGTCGGAACGGATAACCCGCCAGCGAAATCCGGCGCCTCTCCTCTCCGGTGAACGACCCGGCAAAATCAGGATTCAGCCCCGCCTCGTACGCCGACGGCCGAGCGCTGCATACGGCTTTCCGCTTCGGTGAGCCGCCATGAGAAGTCGGACATCCTCCCCGTCGCACGCCTCGTCTCATCCCGAGTTCACCAATCCCTCCTTGTTCTGTAATCTTTCTTGCAAGAGGAGCTTCACCCACCTCACGAAGAGAACCCGAAGCACCACACGAGGAACACGAGGAGACCCGAGATGCGCTTAAAGACCCGACTCATCCTGTACGGAATCATAACCCTGGCCCTTGCGCTCGCGGCCAATGCGGCGGCGTTCGATCAGCGCGTGCCTGCGCGCGTGACGAGAGTCATCGACGGCGACACCTTCAAGGTCGAGGCCAGGCCCTGGCCGGGCATCGTCGCGCAGGCCAATGTTCGGATACGGGGCGTCGACACGCCCGAGACCGGCCGGCGGGCGAGGTGCGGCGACTACGAACGCCGGCGGGGCCGCGCTGCGCGCGAATTCGTCCGCGGCGTCATCGGCACGGACGTATGGCTCATCAACGTGAGCTACGGCAAATACGCCCGCCGCGTCGTGGCGAGCGTGTGGCTCGCGGACGGGCGCGACCTCGCCACGCTGCTCCTCGCCACCGGCCACGCCCTGCCCTACCGGGGCGGCCGACGCCCGAGCTGGTGTTGAGGGGTCAAACGCGAGTGATGAATGAGCGTTTGACGCGAGTGAAGAGGGGTTGTTGAAAAAGCCCGAGGAGAGAGGAATCACTCCCCCCTTGAGGGGGAGTCAACGAGGCAAGGGCGAAGCCCGCAGGCGAGTTGGTGGGGGGACATGCCACAGAAAAGCTCCCCCCACCGATTCAGCCTTCGCACAAACCGCTCGGCTTCATCGACTCCCCCTCAAGGGGGGAGTGGTTTCTTCTCTCTCGTCAGTTGCCTAAATTCCCAAAAAGCCCCTCGTTGGGGGACATTGCCTTTAGTGGGAAGACCGCTTTCGCGCGAACCCCCGACCTCCCTCTTTGAAACCAACCCCCCCTACCCCCCCCCTGACAGGGGGGTAAAAAAGGCGACGCGCCCCACTGGGCTGAGGGGGTTTTGCTTTTTCTTGCCCCCCTGACAAGGGGGGGTAGGGGGGGTTGCCTTTATCACCTGACAAAAGGGGCTTTTATCAACAACCCCTCATCAATCGCGTTCGCCCTTCGATACGCGGCTTCGCCGCTACTCCAACGCGCAGCCTTTGCGCTCCCGGCGCAGGCAGCCGAGATTGCGGTGGAACACCGCCGCCTGCGCACGTGCGAAGCCGGCAGGGCCTGCGCCGTTCTCCCGGCTGTTCCGGTACCGCGCCCAGTCGCCCTCGTTCCCCTCGCGCCAGTAGCCGTCGAGTATCTGCGCGGGCAGGGGCTTGAGTTCGGGCAGGGTGTTGTAGCGGGCACCGGGCGGGCCGTCGCGGCCGGGCAGCGAGCGGCGCTCGCCGAGGAAGCCCTGGAACGAGTAGAAGGCGTCGGAGCCGGGGAGGAAGGCGAGCTCGTAGTCGACGGTGCGGTCCGGGTCGGTGATGTCGTCCGCCGACATCATCGGGCGCGCTCCGAAACCCATCATGAAGGCCCTGGCGTCATGATCCATAAACCGAACTGCCCGGCGGGCCGTCCGTCCCGGAACGTGGGGGTAGAGCTCGTTCGAGCGGATGGCCACGTCGACCTCGAAGCGTCCGTCGGGCCCGGGCTGCACCGACTCGCCGACCAGGTAGGTGCGCAGGTAGTTGTGCTGCTGCAGGGTCAGGGCGACGGGACGCCCGTCCGCAGCCAGGACCACGAACGCGGCGGTGTAGTGGTCGAGCTGGTGCCAGTCGTCGAGGTCCGCCACCAGCCGGAGCGGGACCGCCGCGACCGGGGACAACCCCGCCGGCAGGCCGCTCACCCGAAACACCAGGTGGTAGGTGAGAACGGTGAATTCCCCGGCCGGCCGGTCCGGTTCTTGCGGCGCCCAAAGGCCGGGGCGCTCCACCGCGGCGTAGACGACGGGCCGGGGCGCGGCCCCGCCCGGCACGTGCGTGAACTCGGCGCGGGCGTCGTCGCGGTAGCGGTTCAGGTCACCGGCGGTGGGGCCTTCGATGCGGACGCCGTCGCCCGTTACCAGGTAGCCGTGGGCGATGTAGTCGCGGTAGAAGTCGATGGGACCTTCGTGGCCGGCGGGCAGGTAGAAGCGCGGCGCGTGGCGGCGGGCCAGGGCCCGATCGGCCGGGCCGGCGGCGTCGGCCGGAGGGTTGGCCGCGAAATACTCGGCGAACCCGGGGCGCTGCGAGAAGTTGCCGGCGGCGGCGGGGCCTGTCCACGCGCAGATCAGCACAAGCCCCGCGAGACAGCCGATCATGTATCCGTAACGCATCACGTCACCGCGGAATGCCTGTGAAGCCTGGTTTTCGGCCTTCCCGTGCGCGTTTCCAATCCCCCCTACCCCAAAACCTCCCGGCACGCCGCCTCGATGTGCGCCTGTCCAATCTGGAGGGCGTCGTAGACCTCGTGCGGAAGGCCGCAAATAGATTGTCGAATTGCATCAACCGGAAAATGCGGATACGGATTATTCCGAGCAGCTTGGAGCCTTCCGCAGGCGTGTAGGCTGCGGCGATATGGACCTCGTCGATGAGGACATTCTTCCGCTCGTCGAAATATGTCGTGTAGGCGAAACCGGATGGTCCAGACATCTAGGAAAAACAGACTCTCGAATGGAAGGTCTCTACCGTGCTCTCCGGATCGGAGTTGCATTCCTGCACGAGAAACGTGCCGAGTTCGTGTTTTTTGGCAGTCTTCTCAACGGCCTCCATCTCGTCGTCGTAGGTCCCGAGCACCCGCCGGTTCTTGATGACGATGTACTTCCCCCCGTACTTCTCGGCGAGTTCGGGCTGGTGATCGAGGTAGTATTGAAAATCATCTTTCAAAAGCGATTCCATGGCTTCCCCCCTACCCCACCACCTCCCGACACGCCGCCTCGATGTGCGCCTGTCCGATTTGCAAGGCGTCGTAGACCTCGTGCGGGAGGCCGCTCTGGCCGAACTGGTCGGTGCCGAGGCATCTCTGATCCGCGCCCAGCGCGCCGCCGAGGAACGAGAGCGCGAGCGAGTGGCCGTCCAGCACGGAGACGACCGGGTTGTCGCGGTGTTCGTCGCCCACCATCATCTCGAGGCGCGAGGGGCGGCCCGCTTTTTTCGCCTTTTTGTGCTCGGCGTAAATCCTGTCCGCGCTCGTGAGGACGTAGACGTTCGCGTAAACGCCCTCGGCTTCGAGCGCGCGGGCGGCGGCCAGGGCTTCGGGCGTCATCACCCCGCTCACGAAGAGGTTCACCGCGTTCACGCCCGCCAGATAGCCGGGCGCCTCTTTCGAAGAGTAGAGCAGGTAGCCCCCGCCCAGGACGTTATTCCTGAGCACCTCGCGCTTTAAGGGGTCCCCGAGCCACTCGGCGGGCAGGAGGTTCTGCTCCACCTGCTTCGTGCTCAGGCGCAGGTAGAAGGCCGGGCAATCGGCATCCCCCAGAACGCGGCCGATAGCTGAGAGGAGCAGCCACTCGACCTCGACGGCGAAGGTCGGCTCGTAGGCTTCCAGCCCCGGCATCTCCAGGGATATGGCGGGCGTCAGGATGCTCTGGTGCGCGCCGCCTTCAGGCGAGAGGCTCGTGCCGCTCGGCGTCGCCACCACGATGAAGCGCCCCCCGTTATAGACCGCGTAGCGGAGCGCGTCGAGACAGCGGCTGATGAAGGTGTCGTACACCGTGCCGATGGGGCAGACGCGCACCCCGCAAAGCTCCTTCGAGACCCCGAAGGCGGCGAGCAGGAGCATGAGGTTGTTCTCGGAAATCCCCAGTTCGATGTGCCGGCCCGCAGGCGACTCCTCCCACTTCAACAGCCTTTGCACCTGCTGTAAGGCGAAGAAATCCGCCTTGCCCTCGGGGTGGTAGACGCCGCGCCGGTTGATCCAGCCGCCCAGGTTCGTGCTCACCGCCACGTCGGGCGAGGTGGTGACGATGTGGCGCGCGAGCGCGTCCTCCCGCGCCAGGTTCGTCATGATCGCGCCGAACGCCTCCTGCGTGGAAGTCCTGGAGGCGAAGTTCGCCCCCACTTCCCGAGGCACGGGATCGGGGGTTATCTCTTCTCTGGCGAGAGTCGCCCGCGCGTCGTAGCGCGCCACCGCTCGCTCGACCGCGCGGGCCTCGGGGCTTTCTCCCGAGAGGGGCGCCAGTTCCTCGCCCTCGCCCAGGCCCGCGGAATCGCGCAGTTCCGCGATTTGCGCCTCCGTGAGGAGTTGGGAGTGGTTCATGGGGTCGCCCGCGATGGGAAGCCCCCAGCCCTTGATGGTGTAGGCGAGGATCATCACGGGCTTGTCTCGAACCCCGTCCGCCTCTTCGAGCGCCTCTAATATGCACTCGATGTCGTGGCCGCCCAGGTCGGACAGGAGCGCGGGCAGTTCTTCGTCCGGGTAGCGATCCAGAAGCCCCGCGAGACCCTTGTATTCGCCCGCCTCACCGCGCGTGAGGCCTTCCCTTATCTCGCGCCCGCTTCTCCCGATGAGCATCTGGTATTCGCCGTTCGACATGTCGTCGATTCGCCGCCTCAGCGATTCGCCGTTTCTTTCCGCGAACGCGGCCTGCAGGCGTTTTCCGTACTTGAGCTCCACCACGTGCCAGCCGTGCAGGCGGAACTGATCCCGAATCTGCTGCGCCTTGCCGTCGGGCACGACGCGGTCGAGGCTCTGGCGGTTCAGGTCCACCACCCAGATGACGTTGCCGAGGTGGGCCACGTATTCCTCGGCCAGCGCCTCCCAGATGTTGCCCTCGTCGAGTTCGGCGTCCCCCACCAGGGAGATGAAGCGCTGCGGCGGGCCCGCGCCGAAATGATCGTCGATGTAGGACTGCATGAGCGCCGCGAACGAGGCGGCCACCGAGGGCAACCCGAGCGAGCCGGTGGAAAAATCGACGGGGTATTCATCCTTGGAGCGGCTGGGATAGGCCTGCAGGCCGCCGAAGGCGCGGAGATCGCGCAAACGCTCCATCGGCAAATCGCCGCGAAGCGCATGGGCCGCATGCAGGACGGGCGAGGCGTGGGGCTTGATGGCGAGCCTGTCGCCCGTCTTGAGCCAGCGGAAGAACATGGCCGTCATCAGGCTCACGACGGAGGAGGAACTCGCCTGGTGGCCGCCTATCTTGATGTTTTCGGAGCCTGCGCGCAGGTTGTTCGCGTAGTGGACGCTGTAGGTGGAAAGCCACAGGAGACGCTTCTCGATAAGCCGCAGAATGTCGGCCTCGTCCTGCTCGATGGCGTTCGTCTCTGGTGGAGGGTTCACGCCCTTCCCTCCCTCGGGAGCGCGGGGTGGCGGAACTACTCGCGCACCCCGGTATGAAGCTCGGCGATGCCGCCCGTCATCGGGCGATGGCTCACCTCGCGGAAGCCCGCATCGCGCATCATCGCCGAGAGCTGCTCGGCTTCGGGAAATTCATAAACCGTGTTTGGGAGGTAATTATACGCGCTTCGGTGCGCGGAGACGAGCCGCCCCACCACCGGGAGCAGGGCCCGGAAGTAAAAGGCGTACAATAGCCCGAAGGGGCCCTTGGGGTGGCCGAATTCCAGCACCACGAGCCTGCCGCCCCCGCGCAGCACGCGGCCCATCTCGGCCAGGCCCGCCTCTCTGTCCTCGAAATTGCGAAGCCCGAACGCGATGATCACACCGTCGAAAGCGCCGTCCGGAAAAGGGAGGCTCAAGCCGTCTCCCTGTATCAGCGAAAGGGGGGCGCCCCGTTTCTCCGCCTTCGACTTTCCGCGCGCGAGCATGGGATACGCGAAATCAACGCCGACGATGCGGGCGCCGCTCCCGGCTTGGGCGTACGCTTCCAGCGCCACGTCCGCCGTGCCCGTCGCCAGGTCGAGAAAGCGGGCTTCTCCTTTGAAATTGCCAAGAAGGCTCGCCACCGCGCGCTTGCGCCAGAGGCGGTCCACGCCGAAACTCAAAAGCCGGTTCAGGAGGTCGTAGGTGGGCGCGATGTCCGAGAACATCGCCTGGACATCTTTTTTCTCGACCCGGGTCGGCACGCGCGCGCTCAGCCCGCGCCGATGAGCACGTCGGCGACCGCGCCCGTTGCGACCACCACGGACACCCAGGCGTTCAGGTTAAAGAACGATATGTCCACGCGGCTCAGGTCGTCGGGCCGCACGATCCAGTGCTCCCAGAACAGGAGACACCCCGCCGCCGCCAGCGCCAGCCAGTAAATGGAGCCCAGGCCGAACGCCAGTCCCGCCGCGAAGAAACAGGCCATCGTCCCCAGATGGGCAAGCGCCGAGACGATGAGCGCGCCTTTAATACCCAGAAGACGCGGCAGGGAATGGATGTCCTCCTCATCGTCGAAATCTACGTCCAGACAGGCGTATATGAGGTCGAAGCCGCCGACCCAGAGGGTGACGCCCAAAAAGAGCAGAACGGGCACAAAGCCCAGGTCGCCGCGCACGGCCACCCACGCGCCCGCGGGCGCGCATCCCAGGACGAAGCCCAGGAACAGGTGCGTCAAGGAGGTGAAGCGCTTGGAGTAGCTGTAGAGGACGATGCACGCCGCCACGGCGAAGGAAAGCGCGAACGCGAGGGGGTTCAGCATCCAGGCCGAGAGGAGGAAGAGCGCCAGAAAGCCCGCCAGCATCGCGAGGATGGATTTCGAATGCAGCAGCGCCTGGAACTCGGCGCGGTCTTTCGTCCTCGGGTTCCTGGGGTCGATGTCCCTGTCGGCGAAGCGGTTGAGCGACATGGCGAAATTCCGCGCGCCCACCGCCGCCATGACCATCCAGAACAGGACCCAGGCGGAAGGAACCCCGCCGGCCGCCATCACGCCGCCCATGAGCACGAAGGGAAGCCCGAAGACGGTGTGCTCGAACTTCACCATGCGCAGGAACTGCCGGAAACTTCTCGCCATCGACGCCTCAGCCGCCAAGGCCGTACTCCTCCCAGCGCCTCGTGACGCGCTCCTTAATCTCGTCCGTCATCACGATCTCGGGCGGCCATTCGCGCTCGAAACCCTCCGACGCCCACTTCCGGGTGCCGTCCACGCCCACCTTGCTGCCCACGTGGAGGCGCGGCGCGGCGTGTTCGAGCGCGTCCACGGGGCCGTCGACGAACACCATGTCGCGCCTCGGGTCGATGCTGCCGAGCACCTTCCAGGAGACCTCGCTGATGTCGTGCACGTTCACGTCCTCATCCACGATGACGATGACCTTCGCGAGCGCCATCTGGCCCATCCCCCACAGGGCGTACATGACCTTCCGCGCGTGGTAGGGATAGGACTTGCGGATGGAGACGATCACCATGTTGTGGAACACGCCCTCGGCGGGCATGTGCACGTCCACGATCTCGGGGAGCTGCATCTTCATGAGCGGCAGGAAGATGCGCCCCGTGGCGCCGCCGAGCCAGTAGTCCTCCATCGGGGGCCTGCCCACGATGGTGGTGGGGTAGATGGCCTCGCGCTTCCTCGTGATGGCCGTGACGTGAAAGACGGGGTAATCGTCCGCCAGCGAATACCAGCCGGTGTGGTCGCCGAAGGGTCCCTCTTCGCGCAGCTCGCCGGGGTTCAGGTAGCCCTCCACCACGATGTCCGAATCCGCGGGCACCTCCACGTCCACCGTCTTGCACTTGACCAGCTCGGCGCTCTTTCTTCTCAGGAAACCGGCGAGGTTCAACTCGTCTATCGCGGGCGGGAGCGGCGCGCTCGCCGCGTAGACGTAGACGGGGTCGCCGCCCAGGGCGATGGCCATCTCCATGCGCGCGCCCATCTTCGTGCTGTCCTGAAAATTCTGCGCCCCGTCGTGGTGTAAGTGCATGTGCATGCCGGCGGTCTTCTCGTCGAAGAACTGCACGCGGTAGAGGCCCACGTTCCTGCGGCCCGTCCTCGGATTCCGCGAATAGATGTGCCCGAAGGTGATGTAGCGTCCCGCGTCCTCGGGCCAGCACTTGATGGCGGGAATCGAGAAGAGGTTCGGGTTTTCGGTCTCGACGATCTCCTGGCAAGGCGCCGAGCTTACCGACTTGGGCGAGAAAGAGGCGAGCCGCGCGAGCTTGGGCAGCATCTTCACCTTCTCGATGATGCCCTCGGGCGGCTTGATCTCCAGAAGCTCGGCCACCTCGTCCGCCACCGCGTCCATGCTGTCGACGCCGAGCGCCATCTTCATCCGCTGGTCCGAAGCGTAGGCGTTGATGAGGACGGGGATGTCGTATTCGTGTCCGTCGGGATCGACCGGCTTTTCGAACAACAGGGCGGGGCCGCCGCTCTTCACCGAGCGGTCGGCGATCTCGGTGATCTCCAGTTCGATATCCACCGGAACCTTGACGCGGCGCAACTCGCCCGCGCGTTCTAAGTCGTCGACGAAATCTTTAAGGGAGGCGTACGCCATGATTTTCGGGGAAAACTATTCGATGACCTTGGGAACGCGGAAATGGCCCTTTGCGAAATCGGGCGCCATCTTTTCCATGTTCTCGATGGGGGGGTCGGTGACCGCATCCTCGCGGAACACGTTCGTGATGTCGAGAACGTGCGAGGTGGGCGCCACGCCCTCGGTGTCCACCTCGTTCAGCTTGGCGATGTGCTCCAGAATCGCGCCGAGCTGCCCGGTGAATTTCTCGATCTCATCCTCGCTGAGGTTGAGCCGCGCCAGCCTGGATACGTGAACCACGTCTTCTCTTGAAATCGACATCTCTTCCCCCTTTGCGCCCTTATACCGCCCGGTTCTCGCCCGCGTCAACGCCCTCATCCGCAGGCGAGAGCGGCGCGTACTTCAACACCAGCTTCCTGGGGCCCGCGTTCTCGAACTCCACGCTCACCGTCGTGCGGTCCCCGGTTCCCTCGCGTGCGCGGATGACGCCGACCCCGAATTTCTTGTGCCTGACGCGCGCGCCGGGCGCGAACGGGCCGAGCGCTGCGGCGGGTACGGCGGGCGCGCTTTTCTCTTTCCGGGGAGGAGAGGTTTTCGCTTCCGCCAGAATATCGGCGTAGCGCGAGTCGGTGGAATCGCGCGGCGCCTTGAAACCGCGCGGGGCGCGTCTGCGCGTTTGGGCGTGATCGCCTATGCGCTTGATGAGATCGGACCCCAATCCCTCCATAAAGCGGCTCGGCCGCGACGCCCAGCTTTCCTTGGCGCCATCGGGCCGCCGCTCCTTCGCCCAGGAGAGACTTAAAAACTCCTTCGCCCGCGTGACGCCCACGTAGAGGAGCCTCCTCTCTTCATCGAGGGAAGCAGGATCATCCTTTGAGCGGCCTAATGGGATCAAGCCCTCCTGCACGCCGACGATGCCCACGGCGGTGGCCTCGATGCCCTTCGCCGCATGAAGCGTCATCAGGGAGAGCGCGCCGCTCTCACCGGACATCTCATCCGCCTCGCCCATCAAGGCCAACTCCTCTAAAAACAAGCTCCTGGCCTCATCTGACTCGGGCGAGAGGCCCTCTTCTTCGGTGATCCGCTTCTCGAACGCACGCGCCGCCTCGGCGAACTCTTTTGCACCCTCCAGCGCCCTGGCGGCGGCGCGGCGGCGCTCCGGCGACGTGCTCCTCTGCGCCGCGCCTTCCAGCCAGGCCCGGTAGCCCGTCCGTTCGAGCACTTCTTCGATCAGGCGCGCGGGTCTCGCCTTCAGGGCGGCCAGAGACTCGAGCGTCTTCAGCAAGTCCGCAAGCATTTGCGCGGCATTTCCCCGGATGCGGCCCTGGGCCAGGGCGGCCTCAGCGTCTGCCACCGTGACACCCTGCGCGTCTTCTCCCGCTATCGCCTTCAAGCGCTCGGGCCCCAGCCCCCGGGGCGGGCGGTTGACGACCCGCGAGAAAGCCGCGCCGTCCCCGGGCCGGATGAGCAGCCTGAAATAGGCCGCCAGGTCCTGCACCTCATTGCGGTCGAAAAACCGCTGGCCTTTCACCACCTGGTAGGGAATCCCCCGCCTGCGGGCCGCCTCCTCGAGCGGGCGCGACTGCGTGTTGATGCGGTAGAAGACGGCGACATCTTTCCAGGGTATCGCATCACCCGCTCCCGCTTCGATGAGGCGCTTGATGACGGCTTCCGCCTCTTCTTCCGCGTTCGCCGCCGCCAGATAGCAGACGGCCTCTCCCGCCGCCTTGCGCGTGAAGAGGCGCTTCTCGTGCCGCGCCCCGGCCCCACCCATGATGCGCGAGGCGAGGTTCAGTATCGCGCCGCTCGAGCGGTAGTTCTCCTCCAGGCGGAACACCCTGGCGCCTGCGAACCTGCGCTCAAAATCGAGGATGTTCTCCACACGCGCGCCCCGCCAGCCGTAGATACCCTGATCGTCATCTCCCACGGCGAACACGCGCCCGTGAACGCGCGAGAGTAGGGCCACGAGTTCGTCCTGCGCGGGGTTGGTGTCCTGATATTCATCGACGAGTATTTCCTCGAAGCGGTCCTGGTATTTTTGGAGAACGTCTGGATGCCGTTTGAACATACTCAAAGGCCGCGCGAGCAGGTCGTCGAAATCCACCGCGCCCGCCTCGCGCAGGGCGCGCTCATAGGCGGGGGTGATTTTCCGGGCCGCCGCGTCGATGCTGAAGGGAGCGGGTTCCGCATCCTCCGCCTCCGCCAGCGAGGTCTTGCGGCGGCCTATCTGCTCCAGAACCGCCCGGGGCGCGTATCGCTCCTCGCTGATCTTCGCCTCCGCCAGGCACCGTTTTACGAGCGTCATGCACTCCCCGCGCGAGAAGATAGTGAAACTCGGCGACAAGCCCGCCGCCTCGGCTTCTGTTCTCAGAATCCTTGCGCAGACGGCGTGAAAGGTGCCCACCCAGATGCCCCGCGCGCCATCTTCCAGCGATGCGAACAGGCGCTCTTTCATCTCGCCCGCCGCCTTGTTCGTGAACGTGATGGCCAGAATCCGGTTCGGGGCGAGGCCCTCTTCGAGCAGGCGCAGGATGCGGTGGACGATCACCCGCGTCTTGCCCGAACCCGCGCCCGCCAGCACCAGGTTCGCGCCCGGCGGCGCGAGAACGGCCTCTTTCTGCTGGGGGTTCAGGTTTTCCAGATAGTCCACGGATTTATTTTTCGGCTCAGAACCGGCGGCGGCCCACGCTCGGCTTGGGAGCGCGGATGAGCGTTCGCTCGGGATAGACCCCCTTGGAGACGGTCGCGTTGGGCGCGACCCAGGAGCCGGGGCCGAGCATCACGCCCGGAGACGTCACGACGTTGCAGCCGATCTCTGCGTCATCGCCCACGATAGCGCCCAACTTCGTGAGGCCTGTGTCGATGCGCTCTCCCTCGGCGCGCAGGACGATGTTCTTCACCGCGCCCGCTCTTTTCTCTTCTTCCGTCCTGAGTTCCAGGTTCGCCAGCTTGGCGCCCGCGCCCAGGTTGGCATCCGCACCCAGAATGCTGTCCCCCACGTAGGCGAAATGCCCCGCCTGCGCGCCGTTCAAAAAGGCGCTGTTCTTGACTTCGGTCGCATGGCCCACGACGGCGCCCGGCCCGATGAGGCAGCCGCCCCGCAGATACGCCCCGTGCCTCACTTCCGCGCCTGCGCAAAGCACCGTCGGCCCCTTGATGACGCATCCAGGCTCCACCCGCACGCCCGCCTCGATGAACAGGCCGACGGAGGCGATTTTCAGGCTCTCCTCCGGGACGCACAGCCCCTCGCTCACCACGAGGCCCTCCTCCACCCGGAGCGCTGTGGCCTCACCCAAAGGCGCATCCGCCTCATCCACCAGTTTCCGGGTGAAATCATCCAGCAGGCCAACCGCCTCCCAGGCGTGCGCAGCGCTTTTGAGGAGGGCGGCGTGGGGAAATTCGCCGAGCCTTCGGAAATAGGTTTGAGTCGCAGTCGCGCTCATCTTTTCTGCTCCAGATACCACTCACCGAGCGGCGTGATGCTGAAAGTTCCGGCCTCCTCCCGCGCGAGTCCGCCGCGCAGAACCTCTTTTCTGACGCCGGCCGCTCGAGTCGGCGCGCCGAAGCGGGCCTCTGCGTCCGAGTCCAGATGCGCATCGACGGCCGCAATATCCATTTCACGCTCTTTCAAGGCTTCGAGCAAGCTCGCCTCCGCCCGCGCGCCGGGGGCGTCATGGTCCTTCATGCGCCCTAGAATCTCGCGCAGCACCTCATCCCCCACGGCGCAGAGTTTTTCTTCCCACCCGGCGGGGCCTCTCAAAACCACGCCCGTCCGGCTCTCGGTGCCGGAGTTCCTCACGTATATCGCGCCAAGAGGGCCGCCCGCGTCGTCTTCCAGGGCGAGATACATGACGCCCGGGTCGTCCTCCAAAGGTGCAAAGCGCGGGGTGGCTACGCCCGAGAAGGTGCTCTTTGCGCCCTGCATGAGTTTCGCGCCGATGGCCTCCCACGCCCCCGTTCCCGGCGCGAAGCGGCTCCGCGCCACATGGTAGGCATAATAAGACCTCTTGAACCCGCGGGGAAACGGCGCGGCGATTGCCGCATAGGCATCTTCGGGTTCCGCCTCCTCGAACAGGCTCCGCACAGAGGCGCAGGTGTTCAGGAAACTCTTCAAGCCGTCTCCGACTGCGATTCTTTGCCCCTCGCCCAAAGCGTTGACGAGCAGGCCCGGCGCGACCGTGTGGCCCGATTCCTCACCCCCCAGGGCGAAGCGGTCCCCGAATCTGCGCGCCTCGTTCAGTATCCACTTATCCCCCACGGGGGTGAAGACGACGCTCAGGCCCACCTCGGCCAGGGCCGCCGCCGCGCCCGAATCGCTCTCTATCGTCAGGGCGGCCACGCCGTCTTCGGGCAGTTCATCTTCTCCTTTCAGGAAACGGGCCTGCAAAACGAGCGCGTCGTCGCCGTCCAGGACGTGAAGCGCGTCGCGAAACGGATTGTAGACGAGGGTGTAGCCCCTGTCGCCGTCGGCATCCAGAACGCAGGCCGCCGCCAGACCGTTGCCCTTTCTCAGATCTTCGCGCCGCGCGCGGCCCGCCTCAAACAGCGCGCGCGCGCCCGCGTGGCCGTCGATGAAACCGGCGTCATCTCCCTCGACGATGCGCCTGCCCTCGAGAGCAACCACGCCGCCGCCCTCGTTCACGCGGCCCTCACCCAAAGCGTTCACCTCACACACGCTCAAAGGATCAAATTCTTCCAGCACCCCTGCGGCCAGCCCGCTCCACGCCCCCGCCGCCGGGTCCACCACGAGGCTCCACCGGGCGAGGTCGCCCGCGCGCAGCCAGCAGTTGGGAAGCTGGGTAATGTAATCGACGTAAAACGCGCGCGCCTCGGCGGCTGCTTCCACGCCGTGTCCGCTCTCGGGCGTCTGCTCGACCGCGCTCCACTCGCTCGCCCGGACGCGGGCGCTCAGCGCCGCATCCTCATCCGGCAGGGGCTTGGCCGAATCGGGGGCCAACAGGATTTTCACGCCGTTTTGCTCCGCGGGGTTGTGAGAGGCGGTGAGGACCACCGCGCCCGCGCCGCCCACGCCCGCCAGATAGGCGGCCGCCGCAGGCGTCGGCATCACCCCAAGCGAGAGGGCGTGCGCGCCCGCGCGCAGAAGGCCGTTCACGCACGCGGCAGTGAATTCCCCCTCAACGTCCCTCGGGTCCCAGGCCAGCACCACCGCGGTCGGGGAGATGAGCTGCTCGGAAGCCCGCTCCAGAAGCCAGGCGCCGGCCTCGAAAACATAGTGCTCGATGAAGCGGGGCGTCAGGATTCCATGCTCCAGGAAGGCCGTGCGCGGGTCGAGGCCCGCCGCCTGTGGATGCTCCTCATCGGCGGCTAGGCCGCGAACTCCGTCCGTTCCCTGAAACTTCGCGTTCGGCATTGCGGGGAGCGCCCTCAGGCGACGGTGACGGACTTCGCCAGGGCGCGCGGCCTGTCGACGTCGCGCTTGAGCGCCACCGCGAGGAAATAGGCCAGCAACTGCCCCGAGACGAGATGCAGGAAGGGCGCAAGCTGCGCGGAGACCCTGGGCAGCACGATCTCCTCGCTGAAGAGCCCTTCCACCATCTCGTCTCCCTCGAAGCGGTAGCCCAGGACGAAGCCGCCGCGCGCGCGGACTTCCTCCGCGCTGCTCCTGGTGAGCGCGTGGAGCTCGGCCTCTTCCGGTGTGGGCATCAGGACGATGGTGTGCATGTTCTCATCGATGAGGGAGATGGTCCCGTGCTTGAGGAACCCCGCGCTCATCCCCTCCGCGTGGAGGTAGGTGACTTCCTTCATCTTGAGCGCGCATTCGAGCGCCGCCGGGTAATAGATGCCCCGGCCCAGGTAGAGCCAGTTCTTCATGTGCTGGTGCGCGTTCGCAGCCGTGTGGAAATAACCCGAGCG
Organism: bacterium; assembly: GCA_022828125.1. GTDB lineage: Bacteria > UBA8248 > UBA8248 > UBA8248 > UBA8248 > Bin107. Next base: position 56,951 of record JAJEJD010000002.1, read on the forward strand.
CTCATTGAGCGTCTCGAGCACGAGGTCGGACAAGGTGGCGACCTCTTCCCTCAGCGCCTCGACTTCCGCCTCGCTCAAGCGCCCCGCGAGCAGACCCAGTTCCATCGAGGCGAGCAGCAATACGACCGCCTGGCTCAGGGCCGTCTTGGTGCTGATGACGCATTTTTCAGGTCCCGCGCCCTGGAGTATCGGAACGTCTACCGAGCGAACCAGGGTGGAGCCCATCATGTTCACGATGCCCGCCGTTCTGGCGCCTTTCGTTTTCGCATGGCGCAGGGCGCTCAGCGTGTCGTAGGTCTCCCCCGACTGGCTGATGGCGCAAAAGCCGTCCTCGGGCCCGATATCCGCGATGTGGGAGAACTCGTCCGTACTGACGACGGGCAGATACTTCCCCCCCAGGCGGCTGAAGAAATACTGCCCCATCGACGCGATGTAATAAGTCGTTCCGACGCCGCCCAGGAAGCATTGCCGCGATTCGTGGATCATCCCGGCCAGGGACTGGATGTCCTCCCTGGGAATCTGGAGGGCGGCCTGGACGGTGGTGGGCTGATCGTAAATCTCCTTGAGCATGAAATGGGGGTAGCCGCCCCGGCGCGCCTTCTCCGCGTCCCACTCGATCTCGGTGACTTCCTTGTCGACGCGCTCCCGGGTGAGCAGGCTCTTGACCGCATAGCTCTCCGGCGTGATGAGCGCGTATTCGCCGTCTTCCATGATGATCGCCCGGCGGGTGAACTCGAAGAACGCGCTGAAATCCGACCCCACGTAGTTCGCGTCGTCCCCCAGGCCGATGATGAGGGGCGATTCGCGCTTCACGCAGAAGATCCGGCCCGGCGCGTCGACCGAGATGACCGCCAGGGCGAAGGTGCCCTCGAGCTCGTCGATCGCCTCGACGAAACCCTCCTCCACGTCCTGGCCGTTTCGCGCGATTTTCTGCGCCACCAGGTGCGCGATGACCTCGGAATCCGTCTCGGAGCGGAACGCCGCGCCATTGCGGGCGAGCCTCTCCTTGAGTTCCTTGTAGTTCGAGATGATGCCGTTGTGGACCACGGCCAGGCGGCTCTCGTTGTCCGCGTGGGGGTGCGCGTTCGCCTGCGTCACCCCGCCGTGCGTCGCCCAGCGCGTATGCGCGATGCCCACCAGGCCCTTCATGTCGGTGAAGCGCTCGAGGGAATTCACCGCCTCCACGGTGCCCACGTTCTTTCGGATGTCTATCGCCCCGTTTCTCTGGACGGCCATGCCGCAGGAGTCGTAGCCGCGGTATTCCAGGGCGGCGATGGAGCGCAGGAGCTTTTGCGAGACGTTCGCGCTCGCCGCCATGCCCGCGATGCCGCACATGCTAGTTCTCCTCCCGTGGATAGGTGAAGTGATGCGGGATGACTTCGCCGGGCGGCACGACAGTTCCCGAGGCCAGCGTATTCGATGCGCCGACCATCGCCCCGTCGCCCAGGAAAGAACCCACCTTGTCGAGACCCGAATCGACCTCGCCGTCCGGCATGGGCACCACGATTTCGGACTGGTCGAGGTTCTGAATCAGCGTCAACGTCCCCGAGCCCACCACGGCGTCCTCACCCACGACGCTGTCGCCCACGAAGGAGAGGCGCCCCACCCGGACGCCGTTGAAGAGGATGCAGTTTTTGAGCTCCACGCCGAAGCCGATGGTCGCGTTCGCGCCGATGGCCGTATAGGGGCGCACCAGAACCCCGTTCCCCAGAAACGTATTCTCCCCGATGAAGCACGGCCCGAAGATGGAGGCGCCCGATTCGATCACCACGTTCTTCTCGATCACCACGGGCCCCCGGAACTGCACCGCGCCCCGCAGCCGCACGCTGCCGTCCACGCGGGCCTCGCTCCAGGTGTCCATGACCATCCGGTTGCCCTGAAGCAGGTCCCAGGGGTGCTGGGCGTCCAGCCAGGGTTCCTCCCAGATCGAGGAGCGAATCCCCTCGCCCGCGCACAGTTCGTTGAACGCCTCGTCCATCTCGAGGCTTTCGAGCAAATCGAACAGCCGGTAGGGCATGACGAACACGCCGGCCAGCACGTAATTGCCCACCTCGCGCTCCACGGGCTTCTCCACGAGGCGCTCTATCTGCATGTCCTTGCCGAGATAGACCGTGCCGTAGTTCTGGGCATGGGGGGTGTGGCAAATCGCCGCCACGGGCTGGTGAAAAGTGCCGAACGCCTGCACGACCTGGCGGTACATGTTCTCGGACGCCAGCACGTCCGCGTAGACCAGCAGGAACGACTCATCCTCCTGGAAGTGGCCTTTCGCGAGACTGATGGCGTCGCGGATTCCCGTGGGCTCTTCTTGGCGGATGTACTGAATCGTCATCCCGTAGCGCGAACCCTGGCCGAATTCGTTGATGATCCTGTCGGCGCGGTGACCGACGACGACGACGAGGTCGCTGACGCCGGCGGCGCGTATTTTCTTGAGCGCCGAATGCAGGAGCATCTCGCCCGCCATCGGCAGCATCGCCTTGGGCCGGGTATTCGTAAACGGATATAAACCGGCCCCGCGGCCGGCCGCCAGAATCAGTGCTCTCACGAGATACCTTCCTGAAATTCGCTCAAAACAGCCCCCGAACGGGCGTTTCCTCCCGTTTTTTCTATCTTGCGCGGCAAATTATAGCAAATCGGGGTTGTGGAAAAACCCCCGATTTCGTGATTCGGGGAACGAAACCGACCGGGGAGGGGGGAGATACCCGGTTCTCAAGAGGGAAGGATTTCGTAGGGTTCGGACATATATGCCCGACTGTGTGTTCTCCCGTTCGGAGGCGGTCGTCATGGAAACGGGTGGACATTCGGGTCCGTGGGACAGCTACGAAGACCCCATGATTTTGTAGGGACAGGTCGCGACCTCGGACAGGCGCAGGAGCCTGTCCGCTACAAAAGCAACCCCCCCTACCCCCCCTTGTCAGGGGGGTATAAAAAGGCGATGCGCCCCCGCCGGGCTGAGGGGGTTTTGCTTTTTCTTGCCCCCCTGACAAGGGGGGGTAGGGGGGGTTGCTTTTCGATGAGAGAGGCCGGCGGTTCGCGCGAAAGCGGCTCTCCAACAGCACCGAATCGGGCGCGCCTGCGCGCATCAGCCCCCGGATTTGCGCTTCTCGTATACCTCCTGCGCCCGGCGCAGGTCCTCCGGCGTGTTCACGCCCAGCGCCTCTTCGGGCGACGCCAGCTCAAGGCCCTGGATAACGCGGCCCTCGGCGCGCGCGATCGGGAAAACGTCGGGCAGGTAGTACTCCCCCTGCCTGTTCCCGGCCCTGACCCTCGGCAGGGCAGCGCGCAGGAAAGCGGCCTCGAAAGCGTAGGCGCCCGTGTTGATCTCGATAATTTTCTTCTGCGCATCCGTCGCGTCCGCCTCCTCCACCACGCCGATGAGTTCCCCCCCCTCGCGCAGGGCGCGGCCATAGCCGTGCGGCTCCCCCGCGACGGCCGTGAGCATGGTGGCGGCCGCGCGCGCCTCCTCATGCAGGCGGGCCAACCGCTTCAGAGTAGCCGTTCGTATCAGGGGCGCATCACCGCACAGGAGATACAGATGTTTCGCCTCCGAGGACAGGGCGGACAAGCCGACCTCGGCGGCATGGCCCGTGCCGAGCTGCTCTTCCTGAACGGTGAAGACGACGTCCGCATCATCGCCGGAAAACGCCTCCTGAACGTCCCGGGCCTGGTGACCCACGACGACGACGATGGGGTGCGCGCCCGCCTCTCTCGCGGTGGCTGCGACGTGGCGGATCATCGGCTCCCCGCCCACGGGATGGAGCACTTTCGCCAGCGGGGATCCCATGCGTTTTCCCTGGCCGGCCGCAAGGATGACGGCGGCGAATCCATCGCCTCGATGCGCCAAGAAATTTATCTCCGGCGGGAGGGGGAAGGCTTGGTGAGGCCGAATTCCAGGAGTTTTCTTCTCAGCGTGTTGCGGTTCATGCCCAACAGGCGCGCCGCCTGCACCTGGTTTCCGCCCGCTTCGCGGAGCACCAGTTCGAGCAGGGGTTTCTCGACGCTGCGGATGGTGTGATCGTAGAAGTCGCTGCTCTCCCCATCACCCAGGGCGGTGACCACCGAGGAGAGCCTGTCGCGGAAAAAGCCCTCGATGTCGCCGCCCACCTTTCCGCGGGGCGTGGGGCTCAAGTCTTCGAGTGAAATCGAGTTGCCCTCGCTCACGAGGAATGCGCGGCACACGGCCATCTCGAGTTCGGACTCATTTCCCCACCACTTCTGCCCGGAGAACCAATCCATCGCCGCCGGCGTGATCCGCCTCCTCGGCTGGCCGATGCGGTTCGAGAATTCATCCAGAATTCCCTGGGCCACGAGCGAAATGTCCTTTTTTCGCTCGCGCAGCGGGGGAATCTTGATGAAGCGGGTCGTCTCCTTGCGATACAGACGCTTGAGAATCGTGTCCTGTATCAGCCTTTCGGGGTCGTGCGTACAGCCGAATATCACGCGGAACTCCCGGGAGAGGCTTTTTCCCCTCAACACCTTGGCCAACGCCTTCTGGAGATCCCTGCCGATGAGCTGGGCGTCCTCGATGAAGAGCGTACCTCCCTTTTCGACGATGTCCCCCTCTTCGCCGCGCCTCTCTTCCATGCGCTTGATGGCCTTCTCCAGCGTCGAGGCGCGCCGCATCTTCGGCCCCCAGTGCAGGAACGGATGCCTCGCGCCAGGATACTGGGAATGCAGCGCGCGGGCGACGAGCCTGAAATTCAGCCCCTTCTCCCCTTCCAGGAGAATCGTGCGGTATTTCTGCCCCGCAAGCTGGATCGAACGCCTGAGCCTCTCGGCCGCAGCGCTCGTTCCCTCGAACCGCCATCCCCCGGACTCTTCCCTCGCCTCGGTGCGAAGCCACATGAGCTCCCTGCGAAGATTTCCCTCCTCGCTCAAGGCGCGGGAGAACTGGGACACTTCCTCGGGGTGCACCTCGTCGACGAAAACGGCGCGCGCACCCGAGTTGATGCTCAAGGGCGTGAACCCCTTGTCCTCGGGGCGCAGCACCGCGGCGAAAGGCTTGCCCGTCTCCGCGATTCTCCGCATCGGGGCCGCCTCGGCGGGGTCGGTTGCCCCGTAAAGAATGAAATCGCACCAATTCGTGCGCGCGCGCGCCTTATGGGGAGTTTCGAAATAAAGCGTCTCCATGCCGATGTTCCGCAAGCCGCCGAGCAAACCCTCTCTTGCCGGCGTGAGGCGGCCTACGAAGAGCGCCCTGGCGCGTACCGCTTCGTTGTTGATTGCGCTCACCGACACATATCCTCAAAGTATCCGAAAGACCGGTCCGGTATCCGAAAGACCGGAAAAAACCACTTTATCGCCGATGGACGGCTCGCTCGCATCATCCGCCAGGCGGGCGAGAATTCGCCCCCCCTCTTCCAACTCCACCAAAGCGAGAAGATAGGGCGTCGGCATCCCCTGGGCCCCCATGTGCACCGAAGAAAAGCTGTAGACGACCCCCCGCCCGGAGGCTTGCCTCTGCTCCATCTCGGCGCCGCAATGTCCGCAGCGCTCCGCTCCTTCCAGATAAATCCGCCCGCATCCGGCGCAAACGAAGGTCTCCATGCGTGAACATCCACCCTTATCCGCCTCAGGCGGTCGCACCCAGAATATGCACGGCGCACGTTGCGCCCGAGCCTCCCAGATTGTGGGCCAGGCCCACCTCGGCGCCCGGAACCTGGCGCGCGCCCGCCTCTCCGCGCAGCTGAAGCGTGAGTTCATGAATCTGCGCCACGCCCGTCGCCCCCACCGGGTGGCCTTTCGATTTCAGGCCGCCGCTGGTGTTCACCGGCATCGCGCCGCCGAGCTTCGTCATCCCCTCGACCGCGCCGCGGCCTCCCTCGCCTTTGGCGAAAAACCCCAAATCCTCGAGCGCGATGATCTCCGCCATCGTGAAACAATCGTGAATCTCGGCCAGGTCGACGTCCTCGCGGCTCAGCCCCGCCTGGGAGAAGGCCTCCTCCCCCGCTTTTTGCGTGGCGTGGAACGAGGTGATGTCGCGCTTGTCGGAGAGCGCGGGTGAATCCGAAGCCTGCGCCGATGCGAGAACCTCGACCGGTTTCTCGTGATGCGCCGAAGCCGTTTCAGACGGGCACAGCACGACGGCCGCCGCCCCGTCGCTGATGAGCGAACAATCGAAAAGCCCGAGCGGCTCGGCAACGGGCCTGGCGTCCATGACCTGGGGGAGCGTCACGTCTTTTTGCATGTGGGCGTTCGGGTTGAGCTTGCCGTGGGCGTGATTTTTCACCGCCACGTGGGCGATCTCCTCACGCGTCGTCCCGTGTTCGTGCATGTGGCGCCGGGCAATGAGGCCGAAAAGAGCGGGAAACGTGGAGCCGACGCTCGCCTCCACCGCCACGTCCCCGGCGGCGGCGAGGATGGAGGCCGTCTGGTCCGTCTCGGCGCAAGTCATCTTCTCCACCCCCGCGATGAGGGCGAAATCCACCTGGCCCGAAGCCACGGCCAGCACCCCCTGGCGCATGGCGAGTCCCCCGGAGGCGCAAGCGCCCTCGAGGCGGGTGCAGGGCACCGCGCCCAGCCCCGCCGCGTGCGCCACCATGGGCGCGATGTGGTTCTGCCCGGTGAAGGCCTGACCGGCGAAATTCCCCAGAAAAAACGCCTCGATCCGCTCAGGACCGAGGCCAGCGTCTTCAAGCGCGTCCCTGCAGGCGATTGCGCCCAGGGCAACGAGACTCTCCGCCCGCACCCCGAAGGGCGTGATGCCTACTCCGATGACCGATACGCCGCGCACTTTTCACCCCCTCGCTGTATTCATACGTGCGATTCGCGCAAATCCACGAACCTTTTCGCCTTGAACGTCGTTCGCTCGAAAGAACCCGCGGGCAAAACCTCCACCTCGGGCGTCACCAGGAGTTCCGACCTGAGCCTGTCGCGCAATTTATCGCCCAGGCCCGAGTTCGCCTCCCCCTCGGCGGCTTCGGCCACGACGACGCAACGGTCCCGCCCCGTCGATTTATCCGGATGCAGTTCCACGCGAAACTCGTTGCTGAGGCCTGCGAAACTGCGCACCACCTCTTCCACCTGGATGGGATAGAACTTCGCCCCCTTGTAGATGACGAGATCGTCATGGCGTCCGAGAATGCCTCCCGGCGAGCGCAGGTGCGTTCTGCCGCAAGGGCTCGGGGAGCTGTCCACGCGCGCGAAATCGTTCGTCCAGTAGCGCAGCATGGGCGTGGCCTCGCGCGTGAGATGCGTGATGACGAGAATGCCCACCTCGCCCTCGGGCGTCGGTTTTTTCGTCTCGGGGTCGACCACCTCGATGATGTGGTGATCCTCCGCCCATATGAGACCCGATTTCGCCACCGACTCGCTCGCGAAGGTCGGCCCGATCTCGCCCAGCCCGTAATAATCATAGGCGTCGACGCCGAGGGCGGCTTCGATACGAGCGCGCGTCGAGGGGTTCTGCGCGCCGGCCTCCCCGCCGAAAGAACCGATTTTCAAGGGGATATCACCCGGGTCCACACCGCTTTCGGTGAGCTTCTCGCCGATGTACAAACCATAGCTCGGCGTGCTGAGGAGCACCGTGGAGCCGATGGTGGTGAGATAGAGTATCTGCCGCTCCGTCATGGCCGCGCCGATGGGGATCACGAAACAGCCGATCTTCTGCGTGGCGTAGTGCACGCTCATCCCGGCCACCCACAGGCCGTAACTGAACGCGTTCTGGACGATGTCGCCCGGCCGCACGCCGAAGCTCCACATCGTGCGCGCCGTGAAATCCGCGATGTTCTCGACGTCCTGTTTGCTCCAGATCGTGCTCACGGGCACGCCGGTAGTCCCCGTGGAGGGGTGTAGCTCCCCCCACGCCGAAGGCTCGGCGACGGCGTATCGCCCGAAGGGGGGATGCGCCTGCTGCTCGTCTCTGAGTTCCTGCTTGGTGACGAAGGGAATTTTCTGCAGGTCGTCGAGACTGCGAATCGAATCGGGCCCTACGCCCGCCGCGTCCAGGCGTTCTCGGTAGAATTCGGATTCCCGGTGGCACCGGCGGACCTGCCGCTTGAGGCGTTCGAGTTGCAGGGAGGCAAGTTCATCGCGTGTCATACATTCGATGCGCTGATCCCAAAAATCGCCGTTTTCCACCATGGCCGCGGAATCTTCTAGTAGAGAAAAAAGCGAGCAAACCCGTCCCGCACCCCACTACCCGTATTCAATTTGCTGACGAAAATCTCGGAAAGAGACGCTAGAAAAAATAGCACACCGAAGAGTGGCGCGCAAGAAAGTGTTTTTTCAAAAGAACTTCACTGCCGTCCCGCCGGGGGGTGCTGAGAGATCAAAGGGTGATCGTGGTTCCCGCCGCCTGCGGGTCGTCGAGCGCGCCTGTGAGCGCTTCCATCACACGAGCTGGAGGGGCGGGGCCCTCGAGATTCAGCATGAACCCGTCCATCAACTCCCGCCTCATCCAGCCGGCGAACACGGCCGCCTCGTCGAAATCCTCCGGACTCGCCTTCGCCTGCTCGAAGTCCTCGCTCAGGAATATCTCGTTTATCTTCTCTTCCAGGGCGCGAACGGGCGGATCGTCCCTCTCGAAGGATATCTCATGAGCGAGGAGCCCGTCCCTGATGAAATAACAGTACCTCTCCTCGCGCGTCTGCCCGGGTTCGACGATGATCAGCCTTCTCCTCTCGACGGACGGCCCCGAGAGGGCGTACATCTTCACCAGGTGATGAAGACGGGCGATATGGCGCCTCAGCTTGCCGGGAGAAAGGACCTCCTCTCCCCAGGCCCTCTTGAGAAGGGAGAACATGCCCTCATCCTCTTTCGCGAGACGACCCTCCAGGATGCCCCTCAAAGACTCGAGCAATTCCGGATATTCTGAATCCGGCAGTCGGGGCGGTTTTCTGCCGCCCCGGAACCCGCCGCGCTTTTTGGCGTCGCGATTCCCCTCCGGTGCTTCACAGGGGAGCGGGAAGGCGGCGCAAATGGCCTCCAGCAAATCGGCGAGCTGCGCTTTTTTCCGAAACGGGCCATAGTAGCGCGCGCCGTCTCGAGCGAGACGGGATACGAAGGACACTCCGGGCCGTGCGCCGCCCGCCGAGAGCCTCAAAAAACCCCCGCCCGCCACGGAGAGGTTCCCGTTGATGAGACTCGCTTTTCGCATCGCCCGAAAGGCCTCGACGTTCATGGCCAGTTCGCTTCGCAGGCTCTTGGCCTCCACGCGGCGCACGCCCTTGAGCCTGAGGGCGAATCGGCCCGCGGAGCGGTTCTTGGGGTAGAACATATCCCGCACCGCCCGCCGTATGTCGTTGGCCTTGCCCGCGAACACGAGTTTTTCGTCCTTGTCGTACAGGCGAAAAACGCCGCGGTCCCGAGGGAGAGATTCAATCTTCGCCGGGTCGAGCCGAACCCCCTCCGCCATCGGTGGAGGAACGCCCTCGTCGGGTTGCTGAAACTCGAGCAGGGATTCGAGGCTCTCCAATCCGAGAAGCCGGCACATCTGCATGAAGCGGAGCAATATCTGCGCCGTCGTTTGGGCGTCGCTCAAGGCGCGATGCCTTCCCGCCTCCGTATCGGGAAGCCCCAGGGACGCGCTCAACTCTCCCAGATTGAAGCGTTTCTGACGCGGCAGGAGCCGGTTCGCCAATTCAAACGTGCAGAGAACCGGAGGCGAGAAATCGCGCTCCAGGAACTCCTGGGCGTAATACTGGAGAAAATGGAGGTCGAAATTCGCGCAATGGGCGACGAACACGCACCCGTCGATGAAATCCAGAAATCCGGGCAGCGCTTCCATCAGTCCCGGTTTGTCCGCCACCATGGCGTCGGTGATGCCCGTCAGGCGAACGACGTTCCAGGGTATCTCCCGGGCCGGGTTGACCAGGAAGTCGCAGGAATCCACCACTTCACCGGCGCGAACCTTGACGGCGGCCAGCTCCGTAATGCGGTGCTGGGGGGGGCGTCCGCCCGTGGTCTCGATATCGACGACGGCGAAGGTGGTATCGGGAAGACAGGGGCGGGAGAGCAATCGGGCGGCTTCTTCCGCGCTCATAGGGTCGCTCTTTCCGTTCCCGGCGCTTTTCTCAAGGAGAGGCCCCAGGATGCCGAAGGCCGCCGAATCATCTATCTCTTTGAGATTCAAGGTATTGCGCACATACTGATATGCGGCGGATTCTTGAATCGTCACCCGTTTCTCTTGCGTCGTTTCTTGATCCATTGACTTGCGCTTTTGTGAAGACATGGGCCGTGAGTCGATTGACATGCTGCAAATGTAGCAAAAAGCGGATGAGGATCATAGTCCGTTACTGTTAAGCTCGTTCACCATGCGCGTCTGTTTTGGTATAACCCAAAGGCATGGTCTTTTCCTGAGGAGAGCAGCCTTGTTCGGAAGCATCGGAATGACGGAGTTGATCGTGATCATGGTGGTCGCCCTGATCGTCATCGGACCAAAGCGCCTGCCGGAACTGGCCCGCACGCTCGGCAAGGCCCTGGGGGATTTCAAGCGCGCGACGTCGGATTTTCAGAACAGCTTCAGCATGGAAGACGACTACGATCTCGACGTGCTCGACGAGGAAGCAAAGGAAAAGGAGAAAAAAGCGAGCGCCGAAGAATCAGGCGAAGTCGACGCCGACGAAGACCATGACGGGGAAGGAGACGACACGGCGGAGCAGACCGCCGAAACGGACCGGACCGGGACGGACGAACCTGCGCCCGAAGCGGGCGACGCCACCGAAGAGGTCGAGGCCGCCGCCACGGAGAGCGAAGCGGCCGAGGATAAGGCCGGGACCGCGCGAGAGGACGACAAGCAGACGTGAGCGGCGATAGTTCCATGCCCCTCACCGGGCACCTGACAGAGTTGCGCAACAGAATCCTCTACATCCTCGGCACGATCCTCGTCGTGTTCGTGGGCGCTTATTATTTTTCGGGCGAACTGTTGACCTTCATGCAGCGCCCCATCGCCGACCAGAAACTCGTTTTCCTCTCACCGACCGAGGCCTTTTTCGCGCACATCAAGGTCTCGTTTTTCGCCTCGGTCTTCATCAGCCTTCCCATCATCTTGTTTCAGATTTGGCGCTTCTGCGCTCCGGGGCTGATGGACCGTGAGAAGCGCTACATCGTGCCCTTCGTGTTCTTCTCGACGCTGAGCTTTATCGTAGGCGCCCTTTTCTGCTATTTCCTGATTCTCCCTTACGGTCTCGCTTTTCTGTTGAGTTTCGCCACCGAGTCCCTGACGCCCCAGCTTTCGATAGGGTTTTACATCTCCTTCGCCTTCAAGCTCATCTTTACGTTCGGCCTGGTGTTCGAGGTGCCGATCGTCACCGTTCTGCTCGTGCAAATCGGCGTCATCACGCCGGATTTTCTCTCGAAAAACCGCGGGTACGTCATCGTCGGCGCATTCGTCATGTCCGCTTTGCTCACGCCGCCCGACGTGGTGACGCAGGTGTTCCTCGCAGGCCCCGTCATCGTGCTGTTCGAGATCAGCATCATCGTCTCGAAAATCATCATGAGGCGAAAGAAAAAACGCCAGGAGGAGTGGGAAAAGGAATGGGAAGACGACGAGGACAATAGCCCGGATTAAAGCCTTGCGACCGCCCAACCCCTGGTGGCGAATCCCTCCCGCATACACGAAGGAGGAGGCGCTCTTGAATCTCCCGAACCCTCGCGGCGAGTTAGTCCCCGCCGATAGAATCATCTGCGCGCCGGACGCGCCCATGCCGTCCGAAGCCCGCGCGCCATCCGGATGAGCGACGGCTCAATGAAAGAGGAGACGCGGCGGATTCGCCTCATCATCCGGGGCCGGGTGCAGGGCGTATGGTACCGGGGCAGCGCGCAGGAGGTCGCCCGGGAACTCGGTCTCACCGGATGGGCGAGAAACCTGGGCGACGGGAGCGTGGAACTGGTCGCCGAAGGCGAGAGCGCAGCGCTCGAAACCCTCAAGACCTGGTGTAGGGAGGGACCGCCGGCGGCGAGAGTCCATGAAATTTGTGAAGAAGAGATGACGCCTTGCGGGGAGCCTGCGTGGTTCGAGGTGCGCTGAATCGTTAGATGCCCGCAAACCCCGTCCAGAAGATGAGGTAGGAGGAAATGGCATTCAAATAGTTCGAGATCAGCAGAACGCCCACCAGCAGAAGCATGGCGCTGCTCGCTATTTCCACCCCGCGGAAATAGCGCCGAAACGATTGATAGAACCGAAAGAAATAACCCACGCCCAGGCCACTCAACAAAAACGGAATACCCAACCCCGCGGAATAACTCGCGAGCAGAACAACGCCTTCTCCTGCCGTTTGCTGCGTTCCGGCGAACAATAGAATGCTGCCCAGAATCGGGCCGACGCAGGGAGTCCAGCCGGCGGCGAAGGTGACCCCGACCAGCATGCTGCCGAGCCAGCCGGTGGGCTTGCTCTTCAGCATGATGCGGTTCTCCGAAGAGAGCACGGGCACGAAAACGGCCAGGAACACATAAAGGGCTGCGGCCGTAAGCACGCCACCCAGCGTGGGGTAGCCCATTCGCAGACCCGCCAAGCCCGCCAGGAATACCAGGGCGGCGAAAGCGCCGCTCGCGCCGACCGGTTTTTCGGAGAAAAACATCTGGAGCCTGAAATCAATGGCCCTGTCGCCGACATAGAGGCCGAACATGGTGATCAGGATGCCGCCCAGCAGCCTGATATGATCCTGGTACTGAAAGAGTAGATTTCCCACATAGGACACGCTGGCGCCCAGGATGACGAAGACGAGAGAAAACCCCGCCACGAAGAACAGGGAATTCACCAGAATGACGCCTCGAACGCGGGCGGCCTCGCCGCTCTCTTTGATTTCCTCGTAGGACAAGCCCGTCAGATAGGAAAGATAGCTGGGAACCAGCGGGAGGATGCACGGGGAAGCGAAACTCAGCACCCCCGCAGCGAAAGCCAGGCTCAAGGACACTTCTTCCGGGGCCATCATTTTCCTCTATCAAGATCGACGGCGGCCATGCAGGTGATTCGATCGCTTCCACCGAATCCAGACAAACTATCCTATCACAGTGGCTATCAGAGGCGGCGAAAATTCCCGGGACGGAGAAATTCCGAATCAGTCACCACGCATCCCGTTTCCATCGAAGGGATTGTGGATGCATATCGTATCGTCGCGGCTCGGCCCCGTGGAAACCAGCCATACCGGCCTGTCGGTCAAATCCTCGAGACCTTTGATGTAATCCTTCGCCCGGGGAGGGAGGGCGTCATAATCCTTCACGCCCGCGGTGGAGGACATCCAGCCGGGAAATTCCGTAAACACGGGCTGGCATTGCTCCAGAATCGAGGTCTCCGCCGGGAATACCGTGACGCGCTCGCCCTCGTATTCATAGCCCACGCAAACCCGAATCGTCTCCTGATTGTCGAGCACGTCGAGCTTCGTCACAGCTATCGCATCCATCCCGGCTACCTGGATGCAGTGGCGCGCCGCCACGGCGTCGAACCATCCGCACCGCCTCGGCCTTCCTGTAGTGGCGCCGAATTCACCGCCCTCTTCGCGAAGAAGCCCGGCTTCCACCTCTCCCATTTCGGAGGGAAACGGGCCTTGCCCCACCCGCGTGCAATACGCCTTCATGATTCCGAACACCGTGTTCAGTCGGCTGTAGGGCAGCCCCAGGCCGCTCATCGCTCCCCCCACGCCGGTGTTGCTCGACGTCACGTAGGGATACGTGCCCATATCCAGATCGAGCAGAATCCCCTGCGCGCCCTCGAGCAGGATTTTCTTGTTCCCGTTCAAGGCGTCGTTGATTTCCGCATCCGTGTTCCGCACGTGGGAGCTCAGCTTTTCCCGCACCCGGGAGCATACGTCCAGAATATGCGCCTCATCGAGCGCCTTCGTTTCCTCCTCGTTCAATTCGATACCGCCGAGAAGCCGTTTTTTGATGGCCAGGCTGACGCGGATGCGATCCGTCAATATCTTCTCATCGAACAGATCCGATATACGCACGCCCAGCCTCGCCGCCTTGTCGGAGTATGCCGGTCCGATGCCCCGGCCCGTCGTCCCGATGCGGTTGACGCCCAGGAGTTCTTCCATGTGGGAATCGAGAACCTTGTGGTAGGGCATGATGAGGTGCGCGCGCTTGCCGAGAACGAGGTTCTCCCCGATCTCGATGCCCTCGGAGCGGAGGTATTCGATCTCCTCCACCAGGCCCAGCGGGTCCACCACCACGCCGGAGCCGATGATGCACTTGACGCCTGCGTGCAGGATCCCGGTCGGTATCAGGTGGAGAATGTATTGGTTCCCGTCGACGACCACGGTATGGCCTGCGTTGGCCCCCCCCTGGTAGCGGGCCACCACGTCCGCCTGACTCGCCAGCCAGTCGATGACTTTCCCTTTTCCCTCATCGCCCCACTGACCGCCCAGAATCGCCAGAACGCTCATCTGTCCTCATCCCTTCCGCCCACACGGGCGAGAATTTCCTCGATCGGATATGCGCCCAGATCCTCTCCGTCCGGCTCCAGGAGCCTGGCGCGGCTTCCCCGCTTCCCGCCGCGTTCGATGACGAGGCATTTCGACACGCCCGTCGCACGCGCATATTCCAGCGAACCCGCGAGGTCTCGGCGAATGATGTCGCGCGCCACCCGCCAGCCCCGCGCCCTGAGTTTGCGGGAAAGAACGATGCCCGAGCGCTTCTCTCGCGTGAGATCGATGACGAGAAAATCCGTTCCGTTCCTGCTCTCAGCCCCTCGCGTCACGAGGGGGAGCATTTGATTCAGATCGACGGCGAATCCCGTCCCGAGCGCATCGTCGCCATACTGCCCCAGGAGTTTGTCGTAACGGCCGCCGCCGCATACGGGATATCCCGAACCTTCCACGAACCCCTCGAATATCACTCCCGTATAGTAGTCGAAGTCCTTGAAATCACACAAATCGAAGATGACCCGCTCGGACAGGCCGTACAACTCCAGTATCCGGAATACTCTCAGCAGTTCCCGAACGGCGCCCCTGGCCGCAGGCGTTCTTATCTTCTCCTCCACGCCGCGGAGCACCTCGACTCCGCCGAAACACTCCGGAACCCGCTCGAGCAGCCCGGCGTCCGTCTTTTGGCGCGGAACCCCCTTGAGAAGGCTCGTCACGCCCGAGGAATCGCGGCGTCCGATCGCTTCGAGCAACTCGGCCCTTTGCGCGCCGTCCAGACCCAGGGCGCCCAGAATCCCGCGCAGGAATGCGCCGTGGCTCAAGGACATGCGGAAATTATCCACCCCGTTCGCCTGCAGGCACTCCACGGCGATGGCTATCATCTCGGCGTCGGCTTCCAGCGAGACCAGGCCGATCAACTCCACGCCCGCCTGCCAGAACTCCCGCTGCAACTCTCCGGCCACATGGGCGTGGCGAAAGACGTTCGTCGCATAGGAGAGGCGCAGGGGCCGGGGATGAGCGGCCAGAATCGTGCCGGCCGCCCTTGCGATTTGAGGCGTCATGTCCGCCCGGAGGGCCAGCAGTCCGCCGCTCTCCAGATCGACCATCCGGTAGGTCTGCGCGTCGAGAACCTCCGAACCCGCCCTGGGAACGTAGAACTCGAACGCGGGCGTGAGGAGTTCCCGGAACCCCCACTGCTCGAATACGCCGAGCAGGCTTTCCTCCACCTCTCTCTTGCGTCTCGCTTCACCCGGCAGGAAAACGCGCGAACCACCCGGGATGGTCCGCAGGGAAGTTATCTGCCTCATGAAAAGCCCAACCTGACGAGGCAGGCGTCATAGACGTGGGGGATGGCGCGAACGCCTTCCATGACGGGTTCGGGCACCGGATCGTCGAGTATCAGGACGGCGACGGCCATATCGTGCTGCCACACCCTCCCCAACTGCATGCCGGCGATGTTGATGTTGTGGTTCCCCAGCAGGGTGCCGATCTTGCCGATCATGCCGGGCCGGTCTTCGTTCCGGAATATGAGGAGATAGCCCCTGAGCGCCACGTCGACCGAATAGTCGTCTATGCGAACGATTCTGGGGTCGTTCTTCCGCAGAAAAGTCCCCGCCACGGAGCGCTCGCCCGAGTCGGTCTTCACGCGAAGCTCGATCAGGTCCGTATAGAGGAGATTCTCCGTCTGAGTCGTCGTTCTCACCTCGATGCCGCGCTCTTTCGCGAGCAGAAGGCCGTTCACCATGTTCACGCGGACGCTCGAGAGGAACCGGCCCAGCATCCCCTTGATGGCGGAGGCGGCCAGCGCCCTCATGGGCATGTCGATCGATCCGCCATAGACGACTTCGAGGGTCTGCAATCCCCCGCCCGCGAGTTGGGCCAGAAAATCTCCCAGGCGATCGGCCAGATCCAGATGAGGGCCGATTTGCTCCAGCATCTCGGGGCTCAGGGAAGGCAGGTTCACGGCGTGTCCCACCACCCCTTCGGTCAGATACGCCACGACTTGTTTCGCCACGCTCATGGCTACGTTTTCCTGGGCTTCCGCGGTAGAGGCCCCCAGATGCGGCGTGCAGACGACGTCGTCGCGGCCGATGAGCGGATCGTTCGGGTCGGGGGGTTCCTGTTGGTACACGTCCACCGCCGCGCCTCCGACCTTCCCGCTGTCGAGCGCCTCGGCCAGCGCCTCCTCGTTTATCAGCCCCCCGCGCGCGCAGTTGATGATGCGAACGCCGTCGCGCATCTGGGCGATTTCCGCAGCGCCGATCAGGTTTCCCGTTTCGGTGTTCTTCGGCACGTGCAGGGTGATGTAGTCGGATTTGGCCAGAAGCTCATCGAAATCCACCGGATTCACCCCGCGCTGGGAAAGCACCTCGGCGGAGATGTATGGATCGAAGGCGAGGACGTTCATGCCCAGGCTGCGCGCGAACGTCGCCGTCTGCGAACCCACGCGCCCCATCCCCACGACGCCCAGTGTTTTAGAAGATAGCTCGCTGCCCACGAAGCGGTTCCGCTCCCATTTCCCTCCCTTGAGGGAGGAGACGGCCGAGGGAATCTTGCGCGCCAGCGAGAACATCATGGCGATGGTGTGCTCCGCCGTGGTGATGACGTTGCCGTCGGGCGCGTTCACCACCAGGATGCCGCGCATGCTGGCGGCTTCGAGGTCCACGTTGTCCACGCCTATCCCTGCGCGCGCGACCATCTTGAGCGTATCCCCGACACCCATCAGCTCATCGTCCACTTGCGTACCGCTCCGGACGATGAGCGCGTCGGCTGTCTTCACGGCTTCGAGAATTTCTTCCCGCGAGGAGGCGGTGTGGTCGAGGACTTCAAAGCCCTGCTGGTCCTCGAGTATCTCATGGGCCCTCGGCGAGATCGGCTCGGCAATCAGAACTCGGAATGTCTGGTTCATTCGTTGAACACCTCTTGCGCTGCGGCGAGGCCGCGTCCTCTATCCAGTGAATAACCCAGATCGGCCAGGGTCGATTCCAGCGCGCCGATCGCCGCCAGCACGTCGGAGGAATCCACATACCCCAGGTGCCCGATCCGGAAAATCCTGCCGCTCAAGACATCCTGGCCACCAGCGATGGTCACCCCGTGCGCATCCTGCATCCTCAGGGGGATCGCCTTCCCGTCCACTCCCTCGGGCACGCAGACGGCGGTGACGGCCTCACTCCTCAAATCACGGGGAAATATGGCGAGGCCCATCGCCTCGGCGGCCGCCCCCGTCGCCCGCGCCAGAAGCGCATGACGCGCGAAGACGTTCTCCAGCCCCTCCTCGCGCATCATGTCGAGCGCGACCGAGAGACCCGCCAGCAGGGAGATCGCGGGCGTCCAGGCGGTGGTGTTCTTTATCTGGCTCTTGCGCTCGATCTCGAGGTCGAAGTAATACCTGGGCGAGGTCGATTCCGAGGCGGCGCGCCGGGCCCGCTCGCTCAGCCAGACGAAGGCCAGCCCCGGCGGTAGCATGAGCGCCTTCTGGCTCCCCGTGATCACGGCGTCCAGGTCCCATTCATCGGTCTTGAGGTCGTACACGCCCAGGGCGGTGATGGCGTCCACCACCACGAGCGTACCGGGCGATCGCTCACGCACAAGCTTCGCGACGGCCTGCACGTCATGCTTGGACCCTGTGGAAGTCTCGCTCGCCTGCATCAGCAGGGCCTTGTGTCCTCCCCTTTCAAGGCGCGCCTCCAGGGCGCCCAGGTCGACCGAACGGCCCCATTCCACCTCCAGGACGTCCGCCTCCACGCGAAAGGCCTCGCAAAGCTCCGTCCATCGCTCCCCGAATTTGCCGCCCTCGATGACGAGCGCCGAATCACCCGGGGAGAGCAGGTTCGCCACCGCCGCCTCCATGCCGCCCGTACCCGAAGCGGCCAGGGTGATGACGTCGCCGCTTGTCTGGAAGAGCCATTCGAGGCCTCGCCGCGTTCTTTCGAAATGCGCCTCGAACTCCCGCGTGCGATGGTGGATCAGGGGCCGCGCCATGGCTTCGAGCACCCGGTGGGGGACCGGCGTGGGGCCGGGGGCCATGAGGTGGTGCTTGTTCATTTCTGCTCTTTCCCTGATGTGTGTCGTTGCGGGCGAACACGTGTCCATACGCCTCAAAGGATATACCACTCCCCGCCAAACCCCTCAAGCGATATCGTCTGAAAAGCGGGGTGATATTTCCTCCACACACAACCGGCCTAAAAGCAGGGACACCGCAGATGACGTTCACAATGTCCCCGTAAATATGTCTCCACGCACAAAAAAACCGGGGGGCCGAAGCCCCCCGGTCGTCGTCGCGTCAGGTGAGGACGCGAGCGTCCGTCATGCTGCTAGAAGATGTGGCGAAGCGTCCAGCCGGCCGCCCAGCCGTCGTCCGCTTCCGGGTCACCCATCACTCTGCCGTAGTCGCCGCGTACGATAACGGCGCCCACCGCGCGAAGCTCGAGATTCGAGTGGATCTTCCACTTGAAGCCGGCGTTGATCTCGGTCCCGTACTCCTTCGCGTCCATCGTGTTCTCTGCTTGGGAAGGCTCTGCGGCATTGTAAAGGGATACGCCGCCGCCCAGCGTGAAGGTCTTGCTGACCTTATACTCGGCCAGCCCCTCGATCACGGTCGCGCCGTTCAGGCTGCGCAGATGTACGCTTCTGATATCGTTGCCGAAAGTCGTCCAGCGGCGCGAACTCATGATGTGTCCGCCGATGAACCATCCCGAACCACCCTCCTGGGGCGTGTTGAAGCGACCGTCTTCTCCATCACCGGCTTCGTCATCGCCGGAGAGCATCGTGAGGTTACCCATGAGCTTCAGTTTGCCCATGCTGGCGGAAGTCCTCACCAGAACGGCCCAACCCGAGAGTTCGTCGCCGGATGAGAGATCGCCTTCCTGGAAGACGGCCGAGGCGTTCACGCTGAACATGCCCACCTTGCCCTTGGCGTGGAGGCCGAGGAAGCTGTAGTCATAGCCGCCGTCCGCAGAGTCCCTCGAATTGGCCACCCATGGCGAGAGCGTGAGAGTGGGGGACACCTTGATGCCCACGCCGAGGTAGTAATCCGTTCGGTCGTCGTTGTCCGGACCGGCATCTTCCCTCGCGCTGGTCATGAACGCGCTTAGCGACATGTTACCGCTGAGTTTGCCGTAGACCGCAATGCCCGGCTCACGATGCCGGCCGCCGCTGTCGTAGATTTCCTTGTCCGGCGAGAAGTAGTCCGTCCGGCCCATGCGCACGCGAAGCGCGCTGCCCGGAACGGCGAAGTCGACTACCCAACGGTTGACGCCGACTGTCTGCCTGCCGGGGCCGATTGAGAAGCCGCCGTTCGCGCTGACGAACTCGGGCTCCCACACGGCCGTGACGGCGCCGCTTTTCGCCGTGAAGCGCGGGCGAATGAGCGCGTCCAGGTATCTGTCCTTGGCTCCGTCATCTCCGTTGACGGCTTCGCTGGAACCACGCACCCGGTAGAAGCCGCTGAACTTAAGGTCGGCCGCGTACGAGGGCGCGGTAAACGCCACCACGAGCGCCATCGCGAATAGAGTTAACAAAATTTTCCTCATGTGTATTTCTCCTCATCGAGGTTTCATAAAAAAATGTTGCCGTCTTCCTTCGTGTTCAACATCTTGATTTTGTCAATGTGTCTGCATTCGTGCTTCGTCGTCTGCAACAGGGCTTCCCGCTCCCGCATCACCCCCTCTCCTCAATGCCGCCCCGTACGTCGACAAGGTTCTATCGAGCGAACCGGTATTTGCCGCTTATGTAGACAATTCCCTGTCTGAGAAAACACTCATTCCATTCCCCATTTCTTCAAAGAATAGAAAAGATGATCCTCTTTGTCAACAAACAATCCCAAGAGAAATCCAAAACCCCATTTCTTTACAATATGAACCTTGCCCTATCTTCCAAAACGGAATGAAAGGTTTAACAATCCCAAAATCAAACCTTTACAAAAAATTGCGCGTCAAAAAAACAACGTGAAATCCACCGTCTTGCCCCGGTCTTTGCAGCCTGAGAAAAAATTTTTCATCCGCCGGGCGAAAAAGCTTCCAAAATTCGCCTTACAACTCCCCCGAAATCGGCCCATATTCGTTCATGCAACCCGCGATTCGGGCTGTTTCCCGATCCCGGCCGATTGGGATACTCATCGAGCGGTTGATGCCGCCGGAAAAATCTATTCCCTGACCCTGTAGAGAAAGAGCCGGCTCTTCTCGCCGGCGAACGGGCCGGAACCCGCCGCCGCGCATCGCCGGAAATCCGGCAACCGACTTTCTCAGAGTATATCTTCCGCGATACTCCCCGCAACCCGCTCCGCCGCCTCGTGCGCGGAATCGCGCGCCAGGTGCGCGTAACGCGCCGTGGTTTGCACGTGGGCGTGGCCGAGGAGCTTCGCGATGACGGGGAGTCCTTCTCCCAGCGCGAGCGCTCTCGAGGCGTAGGAATGGCGAAGGTCGTGGAGCCGCACGTCATCGAGACCCGCCCGCGCGCGGACGGGCCGCCAGACGTGATCGAGGTTGCTCAGGCGCGCGCCCGGCTTCCTGCCGGGAATGACCCAGGGATTCCCCTCTATCCGGGGGAGGGCGGCCAGGAGCGCGACCGCCTGTGGGGGAAGCGAGACGACCCGCGCGCCCGTCTTGGAATCCGGCAGCCTCAGTTCGCCCTCGTCCAGCGCCACGTCCTCCCAGCGGAGAGTGAGTATTTCGGACTTCCGGCACCCGGTCAGCATCAGCAGGCGTATGGCGGCCAGAGCGGGCGCAGACGCCCCGCCCTGATTCTCGATTTCCTCCAGAACGGCTCCCAGGCGCGCGAACTCCTCATCCGTCAGGAACCGCTCCCTCTTGCGTTCGGGGTATTTCACGATCAATCGGCAGGGGTTGCACCCCTCGGGCGCCAGTCCCCAGTTCTCGGCCAGCCTGTACATCGCATGGAGGATTCGGACGACCATGTTCGCAACGGCAGGCGTCTCGCACAGGCTCTGGTGCAGTTCCGCCACCTGCGCCCGCTCCAGCGCCAGGATCGGCAGCTTCCCCAAAGCGGGCACGATGTGCTTCCGGACGACCGCCCTGGTCTTTGCGGCGGTGCTCGGCTTACAGCGCACCGCGATGTATTCGGTGAGATACCGCTCGGCGAGCGCCGCCACCTTGGGCCCACCCGTGGGCTTCAGGCGTTCCGGGATTGCTTCCTCGCCCGCCTTGATGCGGGCGATGATGAGCGCCGCCCTTTGGCGCGCCTGCTCGGCGCCGATCACGCCGTGGCGGCCCACCGCCACCCGCTTGGGCCCTCTCGGGCCCCGCGCCTGGGCGATGTAGACTTTTGAGCCGCTGGAATAGACCCTGACGCCGAAGCCTGTGAGATCCCCGTCCCAGAACACCGTATCCTTGTGAACCGCAAGCTTCTCGACCGCCCGGTTCGAGAGCGTTTTCATAGTGGGCTTCGCCGTTCTCACTCGAGGTTCCCGTTCGTCAGGTGGGCGCCTATGCTCCCCCCCACCCGGGTGGCCGCCTCCTTCTCGGCCTTGAGCATCAGGTGCGTGTAGCGCGCCGTCGTCGTTACCGTCGCGTGTCCCAGGAGCTTGCCGATTGTGTAGAGGCTCTCGCCGAGCGCCAGAGCCCTCGACGCATAGGAGTGCCTGAGGTCGTGTATCCGCACGTCGGGGAGTCCCGCCCGCTCCCGGATATGCCGCCAGTAGTGGTGAAGATCCGTGAGGTTCTTTCCCGGCTTCTGGCCGATGATCACCCAGGGGTTGTCCGGTTGCCGGGACAGCTTGTCGAGAACCCCCCGCACGGGATTCGTCAGTGGAACCATGCGGGGGCCCGCCTTGGCGTCCCTGAGCCTGAGATCTCCCGCCGTGCGGTCCACGTCGTCCCATTTGAGGTTCAGTATCTCGCTCCTCCGGCACCCGGTCAGCAAGAGCAGCCTGATCGCCGTGATCGCAGGCGGCCAGATTGAGCCTGCCGCCTCGGCGTCTTTGAGCAACCGGCCCAGGCGACGGTATTCCTCGGATGTC
Organism: bacterium; assembly: GCA_022828125.1. GTDB lineage: Bacteria > UBA8248 > UBA8248 > UBA8248 > UBA8248 > Bin107. The sequence continues at coordinate 79,223 of JAJEJD010000002.1, forward strand.
AGGAACCGCTCCCGTGGGCGCGTCCTGTAGAGCGACAGTCTTGTGCACGGGTTCTGCCCGGGCGGGACCAGGCCCCACGCCTCGGCCAGGTTGAACATCCTGGAGAGGATATGGATCGACGTGTTGGCCCGGCTCGGCGTATGGCGGAGGCGGTGATGAAGCGCGGCGACTTCCGCCCGTCCTATCCGGCCCAACGCCATCCCGCCCAGGAATGGCAGGACATGTTTGTCCAGTATGGTGCGGTACTCCACGACGGTGCGCGGCTTCAGGTGCCTTTCCACGTAAACGCGCATGAAGCGCTCGGCAACCGCCGCCAGGGTGGGTTCCTCCGCGGGCGGCTTGCGTCCTGGGTATTCGCCCCGCTTGATGCGGTCTATGACGAGGGCGGCCTGCTTCCTCGCCTCCCCGGTCGACAACGCCCCGTGCCGGCCTAAAGTAACGCGTTTTATCCCACCGGGCCCACGGGATTGCACCACGTAGGATTTCCGGCCCGCAGAGTGGACGCGCACCCCGAAGCCGGCCAGGTCCCGGTCCCAGAAGAGGGTGTCCCGGTTTTCGGTTTTGAGCGCGTCGACAGCGCGTTTGGTGAGTCTGAACTCACTTCTCCTGGGCATGGCCCCCCTCGCTGGGCATAGCCCCCTCGCTTGACATGTCATCAAAACGCATACCGGCGGCATCAATCGAGAGCGCGTTTACGCATAAACAGGCACGCTCTCTCGCGCTTGACATGTCATCAAAACGCATATCATCGGCATCAAATGTGAGTGTATTCAAGCAAAAACACGGCAAGTGCGCAAGAGGCGACGATGAAGAAAATATCGAATTAAAGCAAATAATAACAAATCTTTACATTGCATGAACACGCTCAGTCGCAACATTCCCGGAGTGATCAGTTCCTTTCAGTATTACATCTATTCTTTGAGAGGTAAAGGACGAAATCACTGTTTTCTCACACAGAGGATTGCCTACATAAGCGGCGAATACCGGTTCGCTCGATAGAACCTTGTCGACGTACGGGGCGGGCATGGAAGAGAGGGGGTGATGCGGGAACGGGAAGCCCTGTTATAGGCGACGAAGCACAGATGTAGAAGCACCCATAAAACCAGACACAGAACACGAAGGAAGACGGCAACATTTTTTGTGAAACCTCTATGAGGAGAAATGCACATGAGGAAAATTCTGTTAACTCTATTCGCGATGGCGCTCTTGGTGGCCTTCACCGTGCCTGCGGATGCGGCCAAAACGATGAAAAAGCCTGCGATGAAGGAGGCTGCGCCAAAGGTTCCCAGCTTCAAATTCAGTGGCTTGTTCCGTCATCGCGGCCTCAGTACAAACAATGAAGACCAGAACGATGATGTACAGGACGGTGTGCAGTTTTACGAAACGTTAATCCGTCCCAGATTTACCATGACGAGTCACGGCGGTAAAATTCAAGCCATGTGGGAAGCCGACGTAACGGTTTTTCAGGAACACCAGCATGAATACGGAAGCAACGACCCTGTAGATAAGACCGCCAAAGAAAGTGTGACGGGAAAATCTGGCGGTTTCGGGGGTGATCCCAGAGACGTACGGACGAACCGCTTTATCGTCGACTTCGCACTTCCGGGAAGCGCGCTCCGCATGCGTCTCGGCCGGACGGATTACACCTCCCCGGACGGAGAGATCTTCGACACCGGCGGTAAGTCCCGTTTGCCGGGCATCGCCGTGTACGGCAAGCTCAGCAAGAACATCTCACTCAGCATGTTCAACTCCAAGAGCGGCGGTGGTGGAGCTAAATCGTCCGAAGACGACGATCAAGACAACTATTTTGCCGCTCTCAGTATAAAAATGAGCCCCACTGTGACGCTGACTCCCTGGGTGGCCAATTCCCGCAACAGCGCCGGGGACAGCTATAACTACTGGTACGGCGCCATGACGGCCAAGGGCAAGGTGGGCGTTTTCAACCTGAACGCCACGGGTGTCGTCCAAAGCGGAGAACTCTCTTCAACGGAAGATATCGGGGCATGGGCCCTTCTGGTAAGGACCTCGGTCAGCATGGGCAAGCTGAAACTCATGGGCAACGCCACACTCCTGTCAGGCGATGACGATGCTACTGACAACGAGAGCAATCAGTTCCTGACCCCTCGGGGCGGTTCTTCCGGTTGGTTCCAGGGCGGTCAAATCATGACCGCGAAGCGTTGGATGTCCTTCGATAATACGCTGCGAGACAGGGAATACAAGAAAGCAAACGGTATGGTCGTGGCCGAAGGCTTGATACAATACCAACTCAGCAAGACGCTCATGATCGGCGGCGGCGTATCCGTCTACCAGTCTGCGGAAAGTTCACAGGCACCGAATACGGACGACGCCAAGGATGTCGGCACGGAGATCAACGTCGGATTCTCTTGGAACATTTACCCAGGTCTCAATCTTAAGGGCGTAGCCGCTTACATGGCTGCGGGCGACTATGGCAGAGCAATCGGCGGCAGTGAGCGGGACGATACATGGCTCGTCGGTTGGCAGTTGGACCACGCATTCTAGGATGACCAAGGTTCGCGTCCTCTCCTGACGCGACGACGACCGGGGGGCTTCGGCCCCCCGGTTTTTTTGTGCGTGGAGAACGCAACGAAACGCGGGAACAGAGCCTCCTCGCGTTGTCCGTCCTTCAACCCGTAGGGACAGGCCTCCGTGCCTGTCCTGATAGCTATCCTGCAAAGGACAACCACGGAGGGCAGGACAACCCCAAAGGGTTGCCCCTGCTACAACCGCAATTCCTCCTTTTTTCAACAACCCCCTCAGGGGGGTTTTTATCCGCCTCCCCAGTCGGGGCCGGGTCCGCATTTCCCCGCAATTGCGGTTACCGGGTCCTTCGCGGGACAGGCGAAAATCGCGCGCGTGAGAAGCGAACATTCCCGTCGAAGGGGGGAGGGGAAAATGAAGCGGGCGAATTTCCGGCGATGGCGTCATGCGGGAGCCGGCGACGCGAGGAGGCGTTACGAGGATGGACTCGGGAACGGCGCGGAAATGTAAATAATGATATTTTCTGTAAATTTCGATTAATCATTGTCATGAACCCGGTGTCGGCGCGATAGTATGATTGACTACGTATTCCTACGATAACTGATTGTTTATAATAACATATTTCTGTTATTCCGTACCCAGCTACCCCTTGCGCTTTCGTCATACATATGCTTGAATACCCTCCGGTTTGATGCCGTACGTATGCGTTATGATTACATATTTCAGGAGACAGGATGCCGAAGCGAAGCGATCTCAAGCTCACCAAGCGCACCGTCGACGCTCTGGAGGTGGATTCTAAAGACGCCGTTTTCTGGGACCGGGAGCTGGCGGGCTTCGGGGTGCGCGTCCACGCCACGGGCAGAAAGACCTACGTGGTGCAATCGCGGGGACCCGGGGGTCCCAGGCGCGTGACGCTCGGCCGTCACGGGAAGCTGTCTTGTGAGGAGGCCAGGAAACAGGCCGCTCTCATTATCGACCGCATCAAGCGCGGCGAGGATACAAGCGCCGCGGCGCCCGAGGCGGAGACCACCGTGGCCGGCCTTGCAGAGCGCTTCATGCGCACCCACGTGGAGAGACACCTGAAACCCGCCAGCATTGCCGCGTACCGCACCGCGCTCGACAAACACATCCTGCCGGCCCTGGGCGGGATGGGGCTGGACGAGGTCGGCGGGGCGGAAGTCACGGCGCTCCATCACGGCCTTCGCGATACGCCGGTCCTGGCGAACCAGGCGGTCCACCTGCTCTCGCGGATGTTCGTACTTGCCG
>JAJEJD010000005.1 GCA_022828125.1 bacterium
TTTCCCTCCAGTTGGTAGCGACCGCCGAGTTCGAGGCGGCCGCTGACTGGCAGGAACCAGCGTGGGATTCGTTCCGCGCTCGTCACGGCGTCCCAGAGGTCCTCCACTGTCGTCGCGTAGCTGCGGGCCAAGGTGACCGCGCGAGCGGCATGGCCGTCGCGCTCCAGGGACGACACTGTGCGCTCCACGGCGCCGAGGAGGCGTTCGACATCCAAGTCCATGGCTTCTCCGTTTCGTCAGGCAGGCGATTATCCAAGTACATGCCACTGCGTACAGCGAGTCAAGCCGCGTGGACGATGGCTCGGACCGTCCACAAGGTCCAGACCGTCCGACAACAGCAAGTCGGAAGCCCGCCCAATGGCGACACGCCTCGACGAGCACGAGCGCCGACAGATGGCCCGGCACTTCCTTCCCCGCAACTGTCACCCGCGGTGCGGCGACCGTTGTGCAATCTGATGACCGCCTCCCCTCTGCGCCAACCTATACGTTACCCGGCACTTCGCGCCCGAGACAACGAGTCCGGCGGCGGTCATGCCGCCCCGCATCCTCTTGTTCTCGTGCTTCCTTTACTGCCGCCAGGAAGCCGCGCGACGGTTCGGGACGTGTTCCCGCAAGTGCGCGGCGGGCGCTGCCGCTCAAGCGCCGCTCGGGTCAAATGCCCGGCCTTCAACGGTTTGCAGTGCGCGGTCGCTTGGTTGGCCAGGAAGCGGGCTGACGACGCCCTTCGGCGCGTGGTTCTCACACCGGAAGCATTCTTCAATCGTGGGGTGTTGTGTCTTACAGATTTTGAGAGATGAAACTTCAGGCGTCCATCGCACACCGGAAGCCGATGTTGAAGTTCTTGTACCAGGGCTCGAAGCCCTCTCTCGCCGAGCACCTGAGGCTGTCTTCGATGTAGTCCCAGCCGCAGCCCCGGGCGACCTTGGCCGTCCAGGCGTAGCCCGCCCGGCGCGGGAGCCAGCCCTCGGTGTTTCCGAAGCGGATCTTGTAGCTGTCCTCGTCGCGGTGCAGGATTTCGTAGCGCTCGCCGCGCTTGACTTCGCCCAGACTCAGATTTCCCCCGCCCGGAACGGCGAATACAGGCACCCTCGCCATCGCCACCTCGAAGGTCGGCCCCTCGAGCCCTTTCGGATTCTCCGCCGGGCCCGTCTGGTAATAAAAGCCGTCGAACCAGTCCGACACCCACTCGAAGACGTTCCCTGCCATCTGCACGCAACCATAGGGAGAGGCGCTCTCTTCGAACCCGCTCACATTGCTCGGGCAGTGAATATCCGTTTCCGTACTCGCATAGACGGCCCGCCCGGGAGAGGGTTCATCCTCGCCCCAGGGATACTTGCGCCCATCCGTTCCGCGCGCCGCCTTCTCCCACTCCGCCTCGGTCGGCAGGCGCTTGCCCACCCAGCGGGCGTAGGCGTTCGCCTCCTCCCAACTGATGCTGACGATGGGCTGCTCCGGCCCCACGAAATCATCCCGCGCGAATGAGGGAGGCGTCGGAAACGCCTCGGTCTCCTCCAGGAAGACGCGGTACTGCGCGTTCGTCACGCAGTATTTGTCGATCCAGAAAGCGTCCAGCGTAACTTCGCGCTGCGGGCGCTCGTCCGCGTTGCCGACGTCGGAACCCATCAGAAAGAGCCCCTCGGGCACGAACACCATCGCGGCCTCGTCTTTCCCTTTATTCATTTCCCTCGCTTCGCTCATCTTCGTCTCTTCGGAATTCCAGGGTCAGGGGTGAGAGAAAAAGAGCGGGACCCCGAAGGGCCCCGCCCTGGACTTGCCGGTTCTTCGTTCCCGTATCCCTACTTCTTGCTCGGGTCGTTCACCTTGAAGGGGATGACACCGGGAACCATCCAGTCGTCCCACATCTTGTCCACTTCGCTCTGGAAGTATTCGTAGTCTTCCTCTACGAAATGGTGGAAGCGGCCCTGTGTTTCCAGGTACTCGCGCACCGGCTTGCGGCGACGCTTGCCGTACACCTGGCGTGCCGAAATGCCCGTATAGGTGAGGGCCCCGTCCGTCATCTCCCAGAGGGGGAAGAGCCCCGTCTCAACGGCCAGCTCGCCCAGCTTGTGGGAGTAGAAGGGGTCGTAGTCCCAGCCTTTGGGGCACGGGTCGAGCGTGTGCACGAAGGCGGGCCCCTTCACGGCCAGCGCCTTGCGGACCTTGTCGATCAGATCGGCGGGATAGGAGGCATCCGCCGTCGCCACGTAGTTGCAGCGCGTATGGCCCACGGCGTACATGGCCGCGATGTTCTTCTTCCAGCAGTCGTGCATGATGCGGAATTTCTTGCCCGGAGGCGTGAACGTCGTGTTCGCGCCCCAGGGGGAAGCGCCCGAAATCTGGATGTCCGTGTTCGCGTACGACTCGTTGTCGTAGCAGATGATCGCCAGATTGTACTTCGCGTGCATGAGCGCCGCCGAGATAGACGAGACGCCCATGTCGATGCCGCCGCCGTCGCCGCAGAAGGCGATGACGTTGATGGGCTCTTCCTTCATCTTGCCCTTGCGCATGAGCGCCCGGAGCGCCGCCGCCGTTCCCGTGGCTGCAGAACCCGAAGAACCCAGCTGCGTGTGCATCCACGGCACGACCCAGGGGGTGCTGTAGTACGTGGTGTTCGCCACGTACATGCAGCCCGTGCTGCCCAGGATGATGGAGCGGGGGCCGGCCGCCTTGGCCATGAGGCGCATGATGAGCGCGCTCTCACAACCCTGGCACGTCCTGTGTCCGCTGGTGAAATACTCTTCCACCGCCTTTTCGGGAATGGCGTTCACCTTCCCCATCAAGGGAAGTTCCTGTGTTCCGATGTTGTATTCAGAGGTTTCAGCCATGATTTAGTCCCTCACTCCGATCCAGTCGACATCGTTGTCGGCCGTATCGTTCTGACCCATGGAAATGACCTTGTCGGCCATCAGTTTGACGTCTTCGAGCAGCACCTCACGGCCACCGAGGCCGCAGACGAATCCTTTCATGTGAGGCACCTTGTCCGCCCCGTACATGGCGGCTTTCACTTCGTTGAACACTATACCACCATGATAGGGAGAACCAAACGAGTAGTCGCGGTCGATGACGCCCACCGCCTTGAAGCGCGAGAGCGACGCGCGCAGCTCTTCCGTCGGGAAGGGGCGGAACCATTTGAGGCGAACCATGCCGACCTTCTTGCCTTCCTTGCGCATTTCGCGGATGGCGACCTTCACCGGCAGGCTCAGCGTCCCCATGCCGCACAGCACGACGTCGGCGTCCTCGGTCATGTACTCATCGAGGAAGGGGTCCGTGTCCACGCCGAAAGTCTTGCTGAAATCGGCGTGGGCTTCCTTGAGCACGGTGTAGGCGTTTTTCGCCGCCTCGCTGCTCTGGCGCCTGACTTCCATCAGCCAGTCTTCGTTCGCCTGGGGCGCGATGGTGATGGGGTTGTCGGGGTGAAGCAGGAGGTCGCCCCTGTCGTAGGGCGGGAGGAACGCGTTGACCTCCTCCTGTCCGGGCAGCCGCACCGTCGCCTGGCTGTGGGTCAGGAACGCGCCGTCCATCGCGATGGCGCAAGGCAGATAGACCCTCGGGTCCTCGGCGACGCGGTAGGACAGAAGCCCGAGCTCGACGACTTCCTGCGCCGTGTCGGGGAAGTTGATCATCCAGCCCAGATCGCGCACCAGCATGGCGTCGTTGTGCTCGGTGCCGAACGCGCCGGGGTCATCCAGCGCCCGGCAGCCGACCAGGGCTACCATGGGCAGCCTGAGGCCCGCCGTAACGGCCAGAGGCTCCATCGCATAGAGCCAGCCCACGCCGCTCGAGCCGGTGAACACCCGCGCGCCGCAGGCAGAGGCGTGCTTGACGATCTCGAACTGGCCGTGCTCGCTCTCCGCCGGAATGTAGTCGGCGTCGAAATCGCCCTCGGCGATGAATTTGGAAACGTACTGCATCACGGTGTCATACGGCCGGATCGGATACGCCGTGATGACATCCACGTCGGCGAGGCGGCAGACGTGCGCCATGACCTCGCTTCCGGTGAGGAGATGAACTCCCGCACCCTGTTGTTGTTCGGTTGCTGTCGCCATCAGTTCGCTCCTATTATCCTATTTGAGGTCTTGAAGAGATTTGACCTGGGCCGTTTCGGGGTTGTGACCCATCTCGATGCCGATGCCGGAGAACGCCTGTCCAAGACCGGTGATGGGGTGACGACCCTCTATTTTGCCGACGCTGATCTTCTCGTCCATGTACTTGTCGTAATCTTCCTTGTTCTCCTGCCACATCTGCCACTGGCTGTCGCGCTCCTCGAAGACGACCTCGTTCACCATCGTGATGCAGTCCTTGACGGGGCAGATGGCCTCGCACACGCCGCAGCCGCAGCAGGCTTCCATGTTGGCATCGAAGAAGCCGTCCGGCGTGACGTCGAAACAGGTGTCCGGGCATGCAACCCAGCACAGCGTACACTTCGTGCACTTATCGAACGAGACGACCGGGCGCATGGTGCGGGTCGACCATTTCTTGAAGTAGGGGTTGCGTCCCGGCTCGTAGCCGCCCTCGCCGCCCCTGAAGCCCTCGTGGCCGCCCACGCCGTCGATGACGACGCCCTGGCGCATTTCATGCCACTTGAGGAGTTCGAACGTGAAGGGAACCTCATCGTTCCCCTGACCCGGTTCGATCTCGACGGGACGCAGGTCTTCATAAACTTCTCTCGCGGCTTCGATGTGCGTTTCAGAGCCGATGTTCTCGCGAATCGCCGATTCAAGCGACGCGATGGAGCACATGCTGGGCTCGGCCTTGAGAGCCGCCGCCAGACAGCGCGCATCGGTGCCGTCGTCCTTGTACACCCAGAGGCCGGCGAAGCTCGCCTCGCCGGGGATGATAGCCAGCTTGTAGGGCGTGTCCCTGCGATGGATGTGTTGGACGAGTTCGTCTTCTTTCTGGTTCGACGTGACGATCAGCGTGCCGCCGGGCTTGGTGACGGCGTTGATGGGCTGCAGGCCGTACCACGCCCACGATTCCACGCCCTTGCACAGGGTGTCGTCCACACAGATGGAGATGTCCACCTGCTTGGGCTCGTATTGAGCCGCCACGGTCTCGAGTTCTTCCTCGTTGTCCGCGATGTAGCCGAACTGCTTGGCCGGAATCCCGTTGCGCTCGGGCGAATCGCTGTAGCGCCCGAAGGAGATGCCCGGCTTTCCTTCTTTCACGGCCGCGAGGATCAACGTCCGTGAAATTTTCACGGCAAGGCTTTTCTGAAAAATTCCTCTGTAAATCACTTCAAACGATATGACGCTCACATTCGGTACCCCCCACTTTGGAGTTGAAGAAGTAAAACTTTATGCTTTAAGGCTTCATTCCCTGAAAGTCGGTTATTCCGCTTCTAGTTTCGCCAGGTGATCGGGTTTCAAATGGGCTTCGACCTCGCTGCCCTCAATCTCGACCAGGTGGCCAATCATTCCCGCCATCGCTCTGTTCTTGTCCTTGTTCGAAACGGCATCCAGAATCTTCTGATGCGCCTCCCACGAGCGGAAGCGAACATTCTCGTCGCGGCGAAGCGAGCGTTCCCGCATCTCGCTCAGAGAGTTGAGCAGACTGCTCAGCAGATGATGGAGGAACTGATTCTTCGCGGCCTCTGCGAGTCCGAGATGAAACTGGGTATCCTCCCTCAAGCCGAGTCTTCCGCCTTCTATCGCATCATGCTGCCGCTGGATAGTATCTTCGAGCATAACCAACTCGGCGTCCGTCGCGCGCTCTGCGGCCAGGGCGGCGATTTGAGGCTCCAGCACCATGCGCGCCTCGAAAAGATGGTGGATGCCGCTCTCCGCGTCGGAGGAGACTTTTTCGGAAATCATGGGGAGCAGGGCCTCAGGCTGCGCCGTGACGAACGTGCCTTCCCCCTGCTTCGTCTCGACGAGCCTGGCGGATTCCAGCGAACGCGTGGCTTCGCGCACCGAATTGCGGCCCACGCCGAATTGCTCGCAAAGCTCACGCTCCGACGGCAGCTTTTCGCCGGGCTTGATTTCGCCCTCCAGTATCAAAGCCGTGAGTTGTTCAACAATGGCCTCATAGACGCGCGTTTTCTTCACCGCCTGTAGTCTGTCGCTGATGACCACGCTTCAAGCCCCCGAATAAGCGCCTCACAGAGAGACTTATCACCTTATGGGATTGTCCTACCAGTAAATTTACCCCCCCTTCTGGGGGGTGTCAACCCAAAATGCGGGTGAATTCGGGATTTTAAGGGCCGAAAATGTGAAAATCGCCAAGATCTGTTGCCTTATTTTCACTTCCCCATCGAAATTCGGGGTTTCAGCAGGGACTTGTCCGACCTTCGAGACTGTTCGCCGCAGGGACAGGCCCCTGTGCCTGTCCGCTCGAATCGCAACCACGGGGATGGACAAACCCGATACGGGCGGCCACGGGGGCCGCCCCTACGAAGCATCTTCGTTCATCATACCGATGCCCACAGGATCGGGCCCCACACCCGTACGGGTTCGCATCGACCGGGTTGAACCACCGTTATTCTGGCTTTCGCCGGAATGACGAACAAAGCCACATCGCTTCTTGTAGGGACAGGTCGCGACCTGTCCCTACAGACTCTTTGGCCAGCGCATCGAACGATTCCGACAGACCCGCCCCGCCTACCCCCGTCCGTATCAAAATGCTAGGATTTCCCGTCTTCAATTTCGCCTCATCATCTCTTCGATGAAAGATTGAATGCCTTGAAGAAATGGCAACTCCTCGGCCTGCTCACCATCGGCCACGCTTGCGAACACTGGTTCCAGGGCGTCCTGGGGCCCGTCATTCCCTACCTGGCCGACGATCTGGGTCTCACGCTCACCCAGGTGGGACTTCTCTTCACCGGCAGAGCGGTGATGAGCGCCTTGAGCAGCGTGGGGACGGGCTACGTCATCGACGCCTACGGCGGAGGAAAATGGCTACTGGTCGGGTGCATGGCTTCGGCCGCCCTGTTCTACGGCGGGGCGGGCTTCGCGACGGGATTCTTGACGCTCGCCCCCATCATCTGGCTGAGCGGTCTGGCGACGCACACCTGGCACCCTCCCTCCATGGGACTGCTGGGGATGCGCTTCGATAACCGCAAGGGTTTCGCGCTGGGCGTGCACGGCACGGGCGCGAACCTGGGACAGACCCTGGCGCCCATCATCGCGGGTTATCTGCTTCTCCTCATGAGCTGGCGGGGCGTCCTGCTGGCGAACACGATTCCTCTTCTCGTCACGGCGATACTCTTGTGGATTTTTCTGGAGCCGTTCCAGATCAGCGGAAAGCAAAAAACCGGCTCCTCGATCACTCCCCGTAATTTCGTGGATGCCCTCATCAAAAACCCGGGGATGATGGGGGCCTGCGTCTTCTCGGGCGTGCGGACGCTCGCGCACAACATCGTCTCGATTTTCCTGCCCATCCTGCTGGTGAGAAAATACGGCGTGGGGCCGAGCACCCTGGGCCTTGCGCTCGGCGTGTATTCGGCGGCGTCCATATTCCCCGAAACGATCGTCGGCTATCTTTCCGACAGGATTTCCCGAAAATTGATCCTCTTCATCGGGACCGCCGCCGGCGGAATCGCGCTGTTCCTGATCCCCCACGCCGGCACGGGAATTTTCCTCTACGCCTGCATCGCGTCGGTCGGCGTTTTTCTCATCTCCATGCGCTCGGTGATTTTCGCATACGGTTTCGAGATCAGCCCACCCAGGCTGGCGGGAAGCGTCGTCGGCGTTATTTTTACGGCGAACCAGATTTTTGTTGGCCTGGGGTTGTTCTTTCTGGGTATACTGGCGGATGTATACGGCCTGGAGCTCGTTTTCGGGGCAATCGGCGTCGCATGTCTGGTGAGTCTGGTCGCTTTCTCATGGTTGCCCCGATCGGAGGAGAATTCGGACCTTCGCCGGAGGGCGGCGAATCCGGGAGATGCTGTGCGCTAGTCCTTCATGATTTGCGCGGAGGGATGTCATATGAGCGTTCAGATTGAAGCGCATCCGGGATTTTCCCATATCGAAAAACTCTTGCCGGGCGGCGCTCCCACTCCCGCGGCGAAGGACCTCCTGACCCTGATCGGGGTCAGCGACCCGGTAGGGGTAACCAGGAATCTCCAGTCCCTGGCCTTGCACCCCGCGTTCCCGCGCAACAATTCCGAGTTTTTGCTCCAGTTGTTGTCCTCTCTGAGCGACACGTTTGACCCCGAACGCGCCCTGAGCAACTTCGAGCGCATTCTGGGCACACGCGACAACCCGGACCTGCTGTTGAGATCCCTCACCCGCTCGGATGAGCGCAGGGCCGAATTTTTTGCGCTGGCGGGCGGGAGCCAGTTTCTGATCGAAACGATCCTGCGGCATCCTCATTTTCTCGACTGGCTCCTGCGGCCCGGCACGCTGAAAACCACCCGCACGAAGGAAAAAATGGTCTCCGAGCTATGGAAGTGGGTGCAGGAGAGCCAGGATGCGCCCAACGGGCCGGAGAACGCGATGCGCCGGTTCCGTCAGCGCGAATACCTGAGAATCGCGGTGCTGGATCTGCTGCGGCGGGCGTCTCTCATGGAAATCACCACGAACCTCTCCCACCTGGCGGACGCCTGTCTGGAGGCGGCGGTCCGTATCGCAAGGGCCGAGCTCGTGGAAAAATACGGGAAACCCCGCCACAAAGGGGCGGACGGGAGATGGCGGAATACCGAATTCAGCGTGATCGGGATGGGCAAGCTCGGCGGGCTGGAACTCAACTTCAGTTCGGATATCGATCTCATCTTCGTGTATTCATCGGACGAAGGACAGACGACCGGGGTGACGGACGCGATCACGGGCCGGACGAAAAGGAGCATCTCCAACCACGAGTTTTTCGCCCACCTCTCCCGGCGCCTCATATCCCTGATGGCCAAAAACACCGAAGAGGGCCACGTGTTCCGGATAGACACGCGCCTCAGGCCCGAGGGGTCGCAAGGCGCACTGGCGTATTCGCTCAGGAGTTGTGAGGTGTATTACGAATCCTGGGGCGAGACGTGGGAGCGGCAGGCCCTCATCAAATCCCGGCACTGCGCGGGTTCCGCCGACTTGAGCGATGACTTCATGAAGATGATTCGTCCATTCGTGTACCGGCGGACGATGGACATCAGCGTGCTCGAGGAGATCGGCCGCATCAAGGGCCGCATCAACGAAAATCTGAAAGGCGCGGACGCGGCGACGCGAAACGTGAAGCTCGGCGAAGGCGGCATCCGCGAGATCGAATTCATCACCCAGGCATTGCAACTCATCTACGGCGGCCGTGAAACGCTTCTCCAGAACCCGGGCACGCTGGCGGGCCTTTCCATCATCGAGGCGCTCGGCCTTCTGCCCGCCCATGAATGCGACCAGCTCTCGAACGCCTACGTGTTCTTGAGAGACGTAGAGCACCGCGTGCAGGTCACGCACGGACTTCAGACGCACGAGGTTCCGGCGGACGAGAAGAGCCTGAACGTGCTGGCCCGCAAGATGGACTGTGCGGAAAGCGCTGAACTGAGAACCCGGCTGGCGTATCACCAGAACAACGTATCCAGGGTTTTTGAAAACATGTTCCGAGGTGAAAACGGGGAAGAGGAAACGCAGTCACCGGGCAACGCTCCCACCCCGGCGCTTACTCTGGGCGATTCGCTCTCCGCCGAGGACCTGGGCTCCTACAGCTTCGTGGACCCCGAAGGCGTGAGCACGCACCTCAAACTCCTGCGTAACGGCGCATCGCTCGAACACGTGAGCGCCAAGGCGAAGCGGATTTTCGACGAACTCCTCCCCCGCCTGCTGCACCAGACGCTCGACCTCCCCGAACCGGACCGGGCCATCGCGCACCTCAATAAATTCGTGGAGCGGGGAGGTGGGCGCGAATCCATCCTGGGATTCATGGCAGAGCAGGAAGAATCGCTGGAAATCATTCTCAAGCTCTTCGCTTCGAGTAACTATCTGGCCGAGGTGCTGATCGAACAGCCCGGGCTCCTGGAGACACTCTTTCAGAGGGAAACGCTGACCGAGCCGCGCTCCGAGGCGCTGCTGGCCGAAGAGCTGAGCAAAATAACGGGCGCCCAAATCTCGCCGGAAGAAAAATTCAACCGCCTGCATCTGCTCAAAAAAAGCGAGGAACTCGCGATAGGCATCAGAAGCATTCTCGGGGCGGCGGACATCCTCGAAACGCTCTCCGCCCTCTCCCACCTCGCCGAAGCAACGCTCAAGAGCGGCTACGTCATCGCCCACGAGAGAATGCTGAAACTCTACGGCGTCCCGATGGAAGCGGAGACGGGGGCGGAAGCCCGGTTCGCCGTCATCGGCCTCGGCAAGCTGGGCAGCGGGGAGATGAACTACGGCTCGGACCTCGACCTGATATTCGTCTACAGCGCCGCCGGGACTACGAGCGGCCAGGTCGACGGCAAACCCGCCGAATACCGACCCGTCTCGAATCACGAATTCTACATCAAGGTCGCCACGTTCCTGCGCGACAGCCTCGCCGCATCGGCCTCGCGCGATCGAACCTATGAGATGGACCTGCGCCTGCGGCCCGAAGGAGAAAAGGGCGCATTGGCCGCGCCGATGGATGTGTTCAGGGAGTACTTTAACGATCGTGCTGAAACATGGGAAAGGCAGGCACTTACGAGATCAAGGCATGTCGCGGGATGTGAAGTGTTCGGTGCGCAGTTCATGGAGTTGGTGAATGAATTCGTGTATGAGCGCGAAGCGCCCGCGGACCTCGCCGAACAGGTGCGTCATATGCGCGGACGCATCGAAAAAGAACTCTCCGCCGAAGATGAAGGAATCGCCGACATCAAGCTCGGTCGCGGGGGGATCATCGACATCGAGTTCCTGACGCAGTATCTATTGATAGGAAATGGAGGAGCGCATCCGGAGATCCGGGTTCCGAACACTTACCTCGCCTTGCAGGCCTTGAGGGAGGCGGGTTTTCTTTCGGACGAGGATGCCGGGGCGTTGCTTGACGGATACCGCTTCCTGCGCCTCGTCGAGAATCGTCTCCGCATCGGGAATGCGCAGTCGATCAATATCTTCCTGAAAACGAGACACGCCATGAACATGTTGGCGCGGCGAATGAATTTCGCGGATGATATGGACGGAAGCGCCAACGCCAAATTGTTGGCCCGGTTCGAGAAGCATACGGACCGCGTGAGGCAGGTCTATGAGAAAATCGTAGTCGCGAACAAGTGATCCCCCGGCGGGAGTCGCCGGCCGGGCACCCCGCGTATCCCTTTTCGCACAACCAACGCCAGAGGGCTCGAATTGCTTATCAATCCAGATCGTTTTCGCCTGTCCATGGAGGAGATGGCCCGTATCGGAGCGACGAAAGGAGGCGGTGTCAACCGCCTCACGCTCACCGACGCCGACAAGGAGGCCAGGGATTTGTTCGCCGCATGGGTGGGCGACGCCGGCCTCGATTTGCGGATCGACGAGATGGGAAACATGTTCGCCAGGCGCGCGGGCCGGGAAAACGACGCCCCTCCCGCCATGGCGGGCAGCCACCTGGACTCCGTGCCGAACGGTGGCCGCTTCGACGGCTCGCTGGGCGTCTTGGCCGCCCTGGAAGCCGTGAGGACGCTGAACGACAAGAACATATCGACGAGACGCCCGATAGAGATCGTCAACTGGACGAATGAAGAAGGTCCCCGGTTCCCGCCGTCCATGATGGGAAGCGGCGTGTTCGCAGGCGCGATACCGCTCGAGAACGCCTACAAGGCAAAAGACGCTGATGGTGCGGCGTTTATCGATGAACTCGAACGCATCGGCTACCGGGGAGATGCACCCTGCACGCCCCGGCCCATCGGGGCCTACCTCGAACTCCACATCGAGCAGGGCCCCACTCTCGTGAGCGAGGGGGTCCAGGTAGGCGTCGTGGAGGGAATATTCGGCCTCACCTGGCTGCGGGTCACCATGAAAGGAGAGCGCGACCACGCCGGCCCCACGCCCATGCACATGCGGCGCGACGCCCTGGTGGGCGCGGCTCGG
This sequence comes from bacterium, assembly GCA_022828125.1. GTDB lineage: Bacteria > UBA8248 > UBA8248 > UBA8248 > UBA8248 > Bin107. The sequence continues at coordinate 11,934 of JAJEJD010000005.1, forward strand.
ACGATCGCGGCCATCCGTGATATTCCGGCCAGGCTACACCCGGAATTCGTCGCCACGGTGGGGGAATTCTCCCTCTCTCCCAACGCGATTAACGTCATTCCCGATGACGTGACGTTCTCGGTCGATTTCAGGCACAGCGACCCGAAACTGCTCGGCGAGGCGCGAAAGCTCATCGAGGAGGCCGCGCACCGAGAAGCGGAGAAGGAAAATCTCGATGTCGAGATTCAGGACGTCGGCGGCTCCACCCCCACCGCGTTTGACGCAAGCGCGGCGCAGGCCGTAAGGAACGCTTGCGAGGAGTCGGGCTACAGCCATCGCTCCATGTGGAGCGCCGCCGGACATGACGCCCGCTATGCGGCAGACCTGGGACCCACGGCCATGATCTTCGTGCCCTGCGTCGCCGGCAAGAGCCACTCCGAAGAAGAGGACATGGACTGGGAGGACGCCTACAGGGGCTGTGACGTCCTGGCGCGCGGGTTGCTGAAAACGGCGGATTCTTGAGCGGAATACTTTCCACACAGCAAGGATGAGGGAAAACGAATGGCTAGAGTGAAATGGGAAAACGGGGCGCGATGCGCCGTGTGTCTGACTTTCGACGTGGACGGCGAGACGGTCTGGATGGGCCGGGACCCCTCGCTGGGGGGCCGCCCCATCCACAATTCCATGGGGGCTTACGGCCCCAAGGTGGGTATCCCGCGGATACTCAAGCTGTTGAAGAAATACAGCCTGCCCGGCGCTTTCTACATCCCGAGCTGGACCGTGGAGAAATGGCCGAAGATGACGGAATCCATCGTGAAGGCGGGCCACGAAATCGGCCACCACGGCCATATTCACGAAAAGCCCTACCAGATGTGCGACGCCGAGCGCGAAGAGGAGTTGCTCGTGCGCGCCCTCGATATACTGAGGCGCGATACGGGACAGGAAATCCTGGGTTCGCGCACCCCCTCGGCAGACCCGAGCGTCCACACGATGGGGCTCCTCAAGAAATACGGGCTTTTGTACCACTCGAATATGATGGACGACGACTGGCCCTACTATCACGATTGCGGCCTCGTCGAGTTGCCCACCAAGTGGAGCCTCGATGATTTCATCTTCTTCGCCCACAGCACGAATCCGCCGCTCGGCCACGGCATCCGCGACCCCGAGTCGGTCTATTCGATATGGGTCGAGGAGTTCGAGGGCACGTATGAGGAAGGCGGATACATCAACATCATGTGCCATCCCCAGATCATCGGCCAGCACCACCGGATGCGGATGCTCGAGCGGCTGATCCAGCACATTCTCGCGAAAGGCGACGCCTGGATCGCCGCACCGGTCGACGTGGCGAAGTGCTGGGCGTCACAGAGGAAAGCGCCCAAGGCGAGGCGAGCGAGAAGATAGGACGGCGCCTGCACTCAGAGTATCGGGGAGAGCCATCCCAGCAGGCCGCCATAGATGGCATGGGCGATCACGGCGGTCTGCCACGCCCTGGGGTGGAACTTCCGGCTGAAAAAGCCGTGCCCCGTGATGAGCGGGTTGAAGACGCATTGGGAGAAGATCAGGAGCGCCCCGCCCCAGATCAGGCCGCGCACGACGTTTGGCCCGGGAAGACATCCCGCCGCCCAGGTCGCGTACAGCAAGCCGAATATGATGCCGTTTAAGTGAACGGCGATGAAGCCGAGCGCATAAGGCGGATTCCCTTCGTACGCCTCGCCGAACAGGAGCATCGACACCCCCTTGCCGAAGTCGAGCTTCACCATGCCTATCTTGTCCGCGACCAGGGCGAAGACGAGATGCGCGTAGGTGGCCAGAAAAGAGGCCGCGCAGACGACGAAAAAGTCACCTGAACTCATGACACTCTCCTCGCTTCAAAGAATCCGCCGACAGAAGCAGGCCCTGAGCGCACCTTCACAATGCCCTACCCGGTGTACTCCAGGATGTGCATCCCTGCTCCGTTGCGGTCGATCAGATAGAGCAGGCCGTTATCATCCATGCCGATGTCGTTCGACTGGGCGTAGTCCTTCCCGAAGTTCATTTCGGGGATGTAATAGCCCACTTCCTCAGGCCGGAACGGGTCCGACAAATCGATGGCCCGAAGCCCCGAATTGAAGTACGTGAGGAAGACAAGGTCCTTCCAGGGACCGTCCGCAGGGAGATACTCCAGAATGTTGTGCGCGCCGAAGCGTCCTCCCCGGTTCATGTTCTCTTCCCTGTCGGGGATGTAGGTCGAGACGGGAATCGGGTTCGTCTCGTCACGGATGTCCACTACCCACATGAACTGGCTGTGTTCGTAGTTCTCCTGCGCACGCGCCTCGTCCGTCACCACAACGTAGGGCCTGTCGCCGAGCGGCCACACGGTATGCGTGGAGCCGACGAAGGGCGGCGACCAGCAAAGGTGCCCCACGCACTCGATGTTTCGCAGATCTGCGCAATCGAAAATCCCCATGCCCGCTCCCCAGAAACCGCAGTACATTCGATCTCCGCGGATGGTGGCGGGGCCGTGGCACGTCCACGAACGCTCGAAATCTTCAGGTTCCTCGTATTCATAATCGAGACTCAGATCCTGCTGCGGCAGACCGACGATGTTGAGCACCTCGGGCTTCAGGGGGTTCGTGATGTCGAGAGTCCACATGACCCGGTTTCGCCACCCCTCTGCATGGTTCGGCAGGAATGCGAGGCCGCGTTCGTTGTCCACGCCGAAACGGTGCGGCCCCGTACCGGGCAGATCGAAAAAGCCGACTTCCTTGGGCTCTGCCGGATTCGAGATATCGAAAATGCACAGGCCCGCCCGCGCCGCTTCTCCTTCGGGCGTCTTGAGTCGTTCGTGATTCACGTACAGCAGGTCGTCTCCCACGATGCGGACTTTGTGATTGTGCAGGCCGGGAGGCGCGAACACTTCGGCGATGCGCCTCGGATTGCTTGGGTCTGAAACGTCATGGACGGTCCAGCCCTCGGGTCCGTCGTAGCTCGCCGTCCCCACCGCACCCACGTAGGCGTATCCGTTTTTCACCTCGACCAGGCTGCCTCCGCCCCATGCCGCGTCCGGGTCGTGTCCTATCAGTTTGAAATTCTTCGATTCAGCCGGTGCGCCTTTCGCCATTGTCCGTCTCCTGTGCATTCGCCGTGAAGCCAACCATGAACCTAAAGATTCTTCCCCTCATACACTTCCACCACGCGCGCGCAGTCATCCTCCGCCCAGCCTGCCTCTTGTGCACGCCGGAACATCGTCAGCCCAGCTTCCGCTAAAGTCGCATCAAATCCTTTTTCTCTCGCGAGGTCAACGCAGAGGCCAAGATCTTTCACATATATGCTCAAGGAACCGTGAGGGGTGAAATCACGCGAGAGAATCTTTTCTCCCTTCAAGTCCAGGAGAACTCCTGCCGCTGCCCCCGAGCGCAGACAGGACATTATGGTATCGTGCGACAAACCCGAGCGCTCGCCCAGGAGCAGGCCCTCCGTCAGCAGGGCGACACCGGCGTTCACTATCAGGTTCGTCACCAGCTTCATGGAACAGCCGGTCCCGTTGGGTCCGGTATGGAGGACGCTCTTGGCCAGCGGCTCGATGATGGGCTTGATGCGCTCGAAAGTCTCCTTCTTCCCGCCCACCATATACGCCAGCGTCCTCGACTCCACGTGCGGCACGGTTCCCGAGACGGGGGCATCGACCATTTCCACGCCCCTGGCTTCGAGCTTTCTCGCCAGCCCTGCCGACCAGGTCGGGTTCATCGTGCTCATTTCGACCAGGATGAGGCCTTCCCTTCCCGCCGTGGCGACCCCTTGCGGCCCGATTGCGTTCATCTCGATGTGTTCGGGCTTGAGCAGCATGGTGAAAACCACGTCCGAACGCTCGGCCACCTCCCTGGCATTCGCGCAAGGGGTTCCGCCCGCTTCCCGCAACTGCTCCATCCTCGCAGGATCGACGTCGAAGCCCGACACTTTGTGACCATCCGCCAAAAGGTTTCGGGTCAGAGGCGTTCCCATCTTGCCCAGACCGATGAATCCGAGTTTCTCACTCATTCTTCACCTCTCCTTACGGTGCGAGCGGATTAAATTGGATTTCGTGAAATCGTTTCACTTCACCCTCGGTTAGAGCGTAGAATACACGAGCGTTGAAAAGATTACCGTATCATTCGTCTTTGGCCTTGCGTCGGATAATTCGTCGGAGAGGAGAACCATGCCAGCCACTCCCCTGCTCGCCCTGCATCAGGCGGCAAACGCCGAGTTCATCGAAGAAGCGGGATGGCAAATCCCCGCATCGTTTGGAGACGCGGCGTCCGAGCACCTCGCGTGCCGGGAAAGCGCCATACTGGTCGACTTGTCGCACAGGGGCTGCCTACGCTTCAGCGGCCCGGACACCGAGGAGTTTCTCCACCGCATGCTCTCCAACCGCGTGCAAGAACTGAAGCCCGGAGAGGGGGCGTACAACACTTTCCTCACGCGGCAGGGCAAGTTTATCTCCGACATGTACATGTACAAAGGAGAAACCTCCATTCTCGCCTCCGTGGCTCCCGGAATGGCGGCGGTTCTCGCAGAGGAAATCGACAGGTTCATCATCATGGATCAGGTGGAGGTGGCCAATGAGACGGAAAATTCGTTTTGCTTCGGTCTTTTCGGCCCCTCCTCAAGGGAGATTTTAGCCGAAACGGGCATGGGCGAGCCCTCTCCCCAGGAACACGGCCATACGACTTCGGGCAACATGATGATAGCGCGAGAACTATGGACGGGAGAGAACGGCTACCTCCTCATGGGGCCTCGCGAGAACGCGGATTCCGCTTGGCACGCATTGTCGGATGCGGGGGCGAAACCGGCGGGCGTCGCGGCGTTCGAATCGCTCACTTTGGAGGCCGGTGTGCCCTTGTTCGGCAAGGACATGACTTCGGCCGTCAACCCCATGCAGGCGGGGCTCGAGGAAAAGGCGATCGACTTCGAGAAGGGTTGCTACATCGGGCAGGAAGTTATTGCCAAGATCAAGTATCTGGGCCAGGTGAACCGCGGGCTCGTGGGGCTTAAGGTCAGCGGAGATGTCACGCCCGAGCCGGGAGCTGCCGTCCATTCCGATGAGAAAAACATCGGTTCCATCACCCGCGCTGCGTATTGCCCGACGGTCGACGCCGTCCTGGCTTTTTCCTATCTCCCGCGCGCCCAGATGGAGCCCGGCACCGAGGTAAGAGTCGCCTGCCGGGGCGACGATGCGAAGGCGACGGTCGAGAGCCTGCCCATTTACCGCACAGAAAGCGAAGTCATCGAATAAAATAAGAGGCGGATACGCGATAAAATCCAAGAAAATCTGGACGGCAGATAAGGTGAAAACGACCCTGATTTGCTTTTGACTTCTATCATTACGCAAGGCATATTGCGGCCTTCTCTGGGCGAATTTTACTGGAATTCGCAACAAATTCAGGCGCATGTTCGGCCACGAAAGACTCTTGCGCTTCAGGAAACGCCGAATCCCGGGAGGAAGCAACACATGGCACAAGCCAAGGAGGGAGGAAAACGAGCCTCCTCACGTGCGAACATCGGAACGGAAAAGACTTTCGGCCTGGACAAACTGGGCCTTAAAAATATTGGAACGGTCTACCGGAATCTTCCCATCGCCGAGTTGAACGAAATGGCGGTCGCGCGGGGCGAAGGATACCTCGCCACCAATGGCGCGCTCGTTGTCCATACGGGTAAATTCTCGGGCCGCTCGCCCAAGGACAAGTTCACCGTAGACCAAGGGCCTTCCAACGAGAAGATCTGGTGGGGACCCATCAACCAGAAGATATCCACCGAAAACTGGGACAATATTTTTCAGAAAATCGCCGGCTACGCCCAAAAACGCGATCTTTTCATCTTCGATGGTTTCGTCGGGAACGACCCGAGATACAAACTCCCCGTGCGGGTGATTTCCGAACTTGCCTGGCATTCGATGTTCTGCCAGACGCTGCTCGTCCGGCCCAAGCCCGGTGAACTCGACAATCACACAAACCCCTTCACGGTCATCGACATGGGCAGGTTTCTGGGAGCGGGCCCGGCCGAGGGACTCCGCCAAAATAATTTCACGCTCGTGAATTTTGAGAAAAACATGGCGCTCATTGGCGGCTCTGAATACGCAGGGGAAATGAAGAAATCCGCTTTTTTCATCATGAACTACCTGCTTCCGCAAAAAGGCGTCTTCCCGATGCATTGTTCGGCGAACATGGGGCACGACGGGGATACGGCTCTTTTCTTCGGCCTCTCCGGCACGGGCAAGACCACGCTCTCCGCCGACCAGAACCGGAAACTCATCGGCGACGACGAGCACGGCTGGTCGGATTCGGGCATCTTCAATTTCGAAGGCGGGTGCTACGCGAAAACCATCAATCTTACGAGAGAGAAAGAGCCCCAGATTTGGGATGCGATACGCTTCGGTTCCGTTCTCGAAAACGTCATCGTCGATCACGACACGCGGGAGATCGACTATGACGACATGTCGATAACCGAAAACACGCGCGCCACATATCCCAATCACTTCATCGACAACTGCGTGCTCTCGGGCATGGGGGGGCATCCGAAGAACATCTTCTTCCTCACCTGCGACGCCTTCGGCGTCCTACCTCCCATCAGTAAGCTCACGCCCGAGCAGGCCGCTTATCATTTCCTATCGGGTTACACGGCGAAGGTAGCCGGCACCGAAGCGGGCATCGATGAGCCGATGGCCACGTTCAGCAGTTGTTTCGGCGCGCCTTTTCTGGCCTTGCATCCCGCCGAATACGGCGAGATGCTCAGGGACAAGCTCAGGAAGCACGACGCGCAGGTCTGGCTCGTCAACACGGGCTGGATCGGCGGAGCCGCAGGCGAGGTCGACAGAATGCCGCTGCATCATACACGCGAACTTCTGACCGCCGCTCTGACGGGTGAACTGGCCAAAGTTCCCACCCAGGACGTGCCGATATTCGACCTCCACGTTCCGACAAGCTGCCCTGGAGTGCCGCAGGAATACATGATCCCCAGAAATCTTTGGGCAAGCGCCGAGAAATACGACGAGAAAATACGCGAGCTCGCAGGAGCGTTTCGGGAGAATTTCGAGCAGTTCGCGGATCGGGTAACGCCGGACGTCGCTGCGGCCGGCCCCACGATCTAGGCGTTCAAACCAGATATATTCACTCCCCGTTCAGAAGGAGGTATTCCGATGCCCGTTGTTCAGGTAAGCCTGCTGTCAGGAAGGTCCAAGGAGCAGAAAAAGGCGATGGCGGATGAGATTACAGAGACGGTCCACAAGCATTCCGGCGCCCCGAAAGACGTCATCACGGTGATATTCCAGGATGTCGGAACGGATTCCTGGGCGGCGGGCGGGACTCTCTTTGAAGACCGGTAGCAGCGAATATCCCTTTTAGGAGGAGGAAGTGAGATGAGCGCCGACAACTTCAGGCTCGCACTCGTGCAGCCGATGGGATATCCCCCGCCGGACGATGAAAAAAACGTGGCCGACGCCGTGCGCTACGTCGAAGACGCCGCCGCACAGGGAGCCGATTTCGTCGCCTTCCCCGAATCTTATCCGGGTCCATGGCGGATGCCGGCGACGTTCGACCCCACCGAGGCGATGGAGGAAGTGGCCAAGCGCTGCGGCGTTTATGTTCAATACGGAACGCTCGAACCGCTGGACAACGAGAAAAAAACGGCCCACAACCTGCTGAACCTCGCCCGGCCCGCGGGCGGCCCCTCGGGACGCTACCGCAGGACCCATCCTCCCGGCCCCTGGATCTATACGGGCGGCGGCATCTGGGAGTTTCAGTATGTCGCGGGAAACGAATACCCCGTTTTCGAGACACAGTACGGCCAGGTCGGCATGGCCATGTGCAGCGAGGTCTACATGCCGGAGGTGACGCGCGCGCTCTCGCTGCGCGGGGCGGAGATCATCTTCCTGCCCGCAGGGGTCGACAAGAAGAGGCTGTGGGGCACCTGGCGGAACCTCATCTGGTCGCGCGCGATCGAAAACCTCGCGGTCGTCATCACCACGCAGAATCTCTTCGACAAAAGCCAGCGCGGCCTGGCGATGGTGGCGACGCCCGAGGAGGTCATTTTCGAGAGCACAAAGGCCGGCATGTTCATGGTCGACGTGGATCTGGAGAGAATGCGCGAGCTTCGCGAGCAAAACGACGAGGTGACCTCATCGGGGCAAAACGCGGCCAAGGCGGGCGTGCTGAGGCAGTGGCAACGGCCCGAGTTGTACGACAAGTTCTTCCCAAAAGAAGGCGCGGCCAGCTGATAACGCATCCACCCCCCGAGCGCTCCTCGGGGGGTGTTTTTTTACTTGGATTTCTCCTGGAAGATACGAATGTCGAACACCTATTTCTGGCTTCTTTACGTCCATATACTCGCGGCATGTCTGTACGAGGGCGCGCTCGTCTTCTTCTGGCTCCTGATGGGACATTTGAGGCGCAGGCTTTCGCCTGAGGAATACGCGGGCGAGATCATCTCCATCCTGCGTTTCTACCACCCCTTCGTGCTCATCTGCATGGGCGTGCTCATCATGACGGGCGCGTGGTATTTGACGGGTCTCAAGATGGCGATGGGGCCTGCATTCGGGAAACTCTTTGTTCCATTGGGACTTAAGCTGCTCACGGTATTCCTGATGATGATGGGGATCAGCTTCCAGTTCTTCGCGGTGGGCCTGCGCCTCACCCGGGGAACGGGACCCGCCGGAAACGGGCGTCCGATAGGCGATACGACGGAAGAACGCATCAAATTACTCAAAACGCTAGAGCATGTGAACCTCGGGAACGCCGTACTCGCCCTGTTCGCCATCTTCTTCGGCCTTGCGCTCAACAAGGGTTTTTAGACAGATAGTTGCGGGGCACAGTTAAAGTAACGCTTCATATATTTTCCGCCGATTTAATTTATCGTAAAACCCCGTGAATTTATCGATATTTATCGAATTTTTCAGAAATGACGAGGGCTTCTCATGGCTACGGATAACGAGCTCGCGAGCGCTGCGAACAGGCGCCCGGTAGGCAACGAAAAAGTCGCCCCAAGACGCTGGGAGGGTTTCGGTGGCGTCGGTCTTTCGGGTCCCGGAACCTCTCTCGAACCCGTCGATGCGGAGCGCGACGCGGCCGGCATCTTTCTGGCGGCGACCGAAGGCGAAGATACCGATCGGATATTCGATTACATGAACGTGGGACCCTTCTCCACGGAAGCGCAGGTGCATGACCTGCTGGTCGAGCGGCAAGTCTCACAGGACCCTGTGTTCGTCGTCTACCGCGACAATGAGACGGGCCGCCTCGGCGGAATGGGCAGCTTCATGGAGATCAGGCCCGCCGTCGGGGTCGCCGAAATCGGCCACATCTGGTTCGGCCGCGCCTGGCAGCGCGACGTGCGGGCCACGGAAGTCCTCTCGCTCAAGATGCGCCACGTCCTCGACACCCTAGGCTACCGCCGCCTGGAATGGAAGTGCGACGCCCTGAACGCGGCATCGCGCACAGCGGCGCTTCGACTGGGCTTCCGCTACGAGGGGATATTCCTGAACCACATGATCGTCAAGGGACGCAGCCGGGACACCGCCTGGTTCTCCATCACGGGGGAGGAATGGCCCGCCGTCCGTGATGCCCACGACCGCTGGCTCGCGCCTGAGAATTTCGACGCCGGGGGTCGCCAGAGATGCGCGCTCAGTGACCTCACCCGCGCGCTTTGGTGAAAACGCCCGGCACTCCACCATTACCGTCTGGCTCCAAACGCGGCGGTAAGGTCTGAACGCTCAACAGTGCCGCCAACATAGCGATGATTGTCGCCGTAAAACGAGCCTGACACTACGCCAGCATCACCGCCGGTCGAATACAGGTAATTGCTCCCGACCCGGATTTCATAATCAAGCGTCCCGTCACCCCACCTCACCCCTCCCCTGCGTGTTGGTGTGGACAAGACAGGAAAAGACCTCAGGTTCGTGAACTTGGCGGTTCCGCACATGGTGAGAAGGGCCACGCTGACCGTAGCTGTCCCCGCCACCGTCCGCAATTTCGGAGTCAATCCGAGCAACTCCCCACGCCAAGTCACCACCCTTGTTTTGGACAACCCGCTCTCTGCAAGCGGCTTTGATGGTTCAGACCCCGAGGTAAACGGCACACTGACATTGTTCGCATGGCGCACACCAAAGGAAACAGGCCCAAGAACGCCTGTGATATCGGTGCTTTCGTCATCCCATGCACCGAGACTCTGAGCCGAAATATCTTCAGGTTCCGTATCTTCCGAGAGTTTCGTGTACAGGACTTGCAGGGCGGCCATATCAATATCCGGCAATGAACCATTGAGACGGAACCATGAGTCCTCCATAATTGAATCTGCAAAGTCTTTTCCCGGATGCCCAGCGAATCCCAACCCGTGTATTAATTCGTGAACCAGAACGGAAACGGCTTGCCAGTCCGGCCTGTCGCGAAAGAAAACAGAGTTCATTTCGACCGCAGACGCTCGCAGATGTTTCTTTTCCCATCGTCCCTGTTGCGCATCATACTCAAGGATTGTGGCCTGATGCCCCAATGCTTGAGAGCCGGGCCGACCGCCGCGAGGGTTCCCGTCAACAAACTCGATAAAGATTTGTCCGTCAGGGACATCTGGCAACCCCCCTTTCCAATCCCATGCCACACCAGCGGGAGCGTCCGGGCCAAACCGAAGGTGCTGATCGAATGGCAACGCACGATTTATGAGCGCGATTGCCTGCATCGATATCGCCCGCTCTCGCTTGCTCATTCCCTCTGCAAGACGCACGGTTGGAGGCACAGCGAAGCGAACCAAGCCCGCTTCATGACTCCAGCTGTAATTCGGCCCGCTTTGCCACGGCCCACCGCTCGCGTGCGTGTACAGATATTCAGCAACCCGTTCTGCGCTGGGAAGATCGGAGCCTCTCGATATGCCTGGAAATGCCGCTGGAACACTGCCAACCAAGACAGCCAGCACGAAAATTGCAGCTAGACGTTTCATCTTCCGACCCCTCTCAGCGAATGCCCGGCCCCACTGGCCGGGTCGGTCGCTAAACACACCCTGATTGTGTGGGGTTTCCGCCTATTCCCGCGGGAAAGCGGTCTTGTATTCGACGGACGGCCCGGATTTGCAGGCCTCAAGGTGTGTTTAGCGTGATGGAAGCATGTTGCACTCCATTGCCACTTTGCCAAATCAATATTACGAATCGATCACTTGTCTTGAGGAGGAGGAAATCGAGACACCCCGTTCTCCCTGAACCGCTCGCTCAGCGCCAGGAAAGACCCGATAAACTTGCCTCTGCTGCCGTCGCTCTCCTCGTAATCGACGCCGCTGAAGCCCATCACCAACCGGGGGTTCCCGTCCGTGTCCTGGCGGCTGGAAAGGGCCCCGCCCCAGAACCCCTCCGATTGCGTGATTGTCCGCTCCGGGTGTTTCAACGTCACCTTGTCTCGATCGAACATGCCGTTTTCCCTGATAATCGCCGTGGCGAGGTGGAGCTCGTAGTCCCTGGCGATGCCCTGCGCATCGGTCACCTCCTCTCCGAGAAAAACGCCGAAATGCGCGCGCTGAGTCGCGAGATCGCCCACGCACCCGATGCAGCCTTTCAGGGTGCCGTCTTCGAAGTCCGCCGTGAGGGTGAGCGTCCCCTGGTACTCCTCGATCACGACTTCGCCCTCACTCTCTCCCCAGCCGCTGCCGAACTCGTATCCGTAGAGGCCCCCGGCCGGACCCTCGTATGAGGCCGTTCCGTCGATCGGCAACTGCGGTGCGACGCCATGGTCGAGTTCCGGACCGTCGATAATCCCGAACGGCGTAAAATCTTCGAACGAAAGCGGCGGCTCCTGGTCGGGGAACCGCGCCCACCAGCCGGCCACGAGGTAGTTCGCCGGGTCGTCCGGGTCCCAACTCACCAGGGCGTGGGCTACCGATGTGGCGTCATCGGTGATCTTGAGGAACGTCAAGGCCTGCGCCTGATGGCCGGGGATGGGCGTCACCCCGGGCTGTACCCCGATGACATCGTCAGTCGTGTTGACGGATTCCTCGGTTCCGTCGCGAAACCTCACGAATAACCTTAAGCTTTCGCCGTCGAACTCGGTATTCCTCTCGAGCTTGATAGGAACTCCTTCAGGCGAGCCGCCTCCCCCTCCCATGCAGGCGGTCAGCAGAAACGCCATAACGAGCATTGCAGGAATATATTTCATGTCAGTTCCCCTTATCTAAACCCAAAAGCTCTTCGTGACGTATCGCTATTGCAGTCGAAGTAATGCACTTGCCTTTCCGCGCTTCCCTCCTCGCGAAGACGCAGCCGCACTCGTTAGCGGGCGGTCCAAGGACTATCGTCCTCATGGGCGCACATACGCGCTTGCTTCGCCTGTTTCTGGGGTTTGTAACCGGAGTAAAATTGTTCTTGGGAGGCGTGCGTGTTGGCAAATGCGGATTTTGTTTCCCATCACCCTCGCTTGACGGGAAATCGTTCCATGTGAGTCTAGGGTACGAATTACTTCTTCATAACCTTACATTGCCATATGATTAAACCTTGTAGAACTTGACCGCAATTTTGGAGAGTATTTTTTTCAAGGTCGCCAGGCTTTCGGCGGGGACGTCTCGCGAACCAATGTTCCTCTATGCCCAAGGTACGCTCTTTAATTCATTAGAACCGAATTGTTTCGTTCTGGTTTTGGCGGAATTTTACCAAGATGCGCCCATCAAGTCGAATGAGGCGGCTCGGAGGCGCAGCGGAAGCCGAGGTAGCCGTGTCCCGTCGCCTGCCTGCCGGGCATCACGACTTCGCGGTTCGTGGCCGTCATGCCGTCGGGCAGGCTCGCCGAATTGCCGCCGCGCACGACGCGCCCATCGACTGCATTCAGGTTTTCACGCCCGTCCTTGGGCTTGTAGGGATATTGCATGGCAAGGGAAGTCGTCCACTCCCAGACCTGCCCCGCCATGTCGTTCACGCCGTATGGGCTCGCGCCCCTGGGGTAGCTGCCCACGACCGCCGTCTGGCCCCGGTAGTCTCCCAGGAGCAGATATTCCGCCGAAGGCTTCTGGTTGCCCCACGGATAGAGACGGCCGTCGGCTCCGCGCGCCGCCTTTTCCCATTGCGCTTCAGTGGGCAGCTTCTTCCTCTTCCAGCGGCAGTAGGCCAGAGCACCCGCCCAGGCCATCTCGCTCGCCGGGAATTTTTCAAATCCCTTCTCGACGACCCAGGTTTCTCCTTGGTGGACGATCTTGGAGTCAGGATCGTCGGTGTCGAGATACATCTCCCCCTGGGGGCCGGCCGGGCCTTTCTCCTGGATGAAGGGGAGATATGCCGCCCAGGTCACCAGGTTCCGGTCGATGTAATAGGAGGGCAGAAACACGCGGTGCGCGGGCTTTTCCTCATCAGGGCCGTCGTTGCGCCCCATCGTGAAAGGACCGGCGGGGATGAGGATCATCCCTGCGTACCTGCCCTTGCCCATCTTCGGGGCGGAGGCGGCGTGGGCCATTTCCGCAAAAGCCGCCGCCAGCAGGATAAAAACGAGCACCCAAATTCCGGCTGTTTTTCGAATCATGCGCGTTGCCCTCGAATATGTGTGTTCGAGAATTATAGCGGAAACCGGGTAGAAAAGCCGTACGGGGGTCGAGCGAAAGTTCCCCTCGCATGGCGGTAGTGCGCAACAACAACACTATTTCCACGAATTACAAGGAAAGCGAGATTCATTCTCCCATTGAGGGTAATCGCCAAAGAAGAAGCAGAAATCACTCCCCCCTTGAGGGGGAGTCGGTGAAGCCGAGCGTTTTGTGCGAAGGCTGAGCCGGTGGGGGGTAAAATGCTTTTTATCGCCATTCCGAATTATCCCCCCCACCGAATCGCTTTCGGGCTTACGCCCTCAGCTCTTCGACTCCCCCTCAAGGGGGGAGTGGTTCTCTTCTCTCTCGTCGGGTTGGCAATGTGTTCAAGGGAGAAATCCGCAGCCGCGCCAGCGGTGGCCAATACCGAGAGAGAAGGGGCTTTTTCAACAAGCTCTTGAGGGGGAGCGCATGGTCAGCGTTCTGTGGAGTGGGTTGAAATCGCCTCCCCCGCAGTCTGCCATATAAACCGAATCTCGAAATCAGACTTATTCCCACCCCGTAGGGGTCGTCCACGGACGGCCCCTGCAAAAGGGAACATTCACTCTCCAGACAATTACGTTTTTTCGTCGGCTAGGAAACTTCACCCTGCGGCGGCCAGATGCGGCTTGCCGCCAGGGGCGAGCCGGGGGGATGGACGAGATACCCGTGCACGCGCTTCGTCCCTTCGGTTTCTTCGAGTGCGATGTAGTTCGCCTCGCGCGCTTCCAGGGACGTGTATTCATACAGAACGGAATGCTTGGGCGAAGCCGTGGCCACCAGGTATTTCCGCGCGCCCATGCAGCCGGGCGTGTCCGCGACCCGCGCCATGCGCTCCTGGGCGTACCAGGCCTGGAGGTCCTCATCGTTGCCCTGCGCATCGTAGCGGCCCATCTGGATTGCAGGCGCCATGACGCCGGGGGCTTCCCTCTTGTCCGCATCCGGGCCTTCCACCCGCCATTCCTCGCAGAGGATGAGTCCCCTCGCCTGAATCCGCATCCCCGTCATTTCGCGGGTCTCTTCGTTCTGGCGCTCTTTCAGCTGCGCAGGACTCGGATCGTAGAAAACGCGGGTGGTTTCCCCGCCGAAGAGCGCAATGAACCCCGCACCCGAGGCAAGCTCGGGGTCGTCGGTGCGGTTCAGGCGCGCAGCGATCTCCTCAAAGCGTTCGCCGGGGTGTTTCACCTCATAGTGCGCCGCCCAGGTGTAGCCCGGCCGCGCGAGCTTTTCGGGAATGTGCACCCCGTGAAACCACTCCATGTACTCATCGCGCCCCTCCTCGGGCAAATCGTAGATGATCGCCCATACCGCCCTGTCCATGTCCCGCCTCCGATTATGAAAAACGATTTATTGATGAAGAAACAAATGCTTTCGTTCCGTGTATTATAGACGCTTTGCAAATCACATTATATTGGCCTAAAGGTTCGAGAGGTTTTTCGGTATTCACTTCATGGAGCTTATATCTGATGATTTATGAAGTTCGCGCTTACACGTTCCCCTCGGGATTCGCCCAGGAAGGCGTCGAGGATTTCGGCAGAATCATCGAGAAAAGAACCGCCATATCTCCTTTAATCGGGTTTTTCATCTCCGCCATCGGGAGCCTGAACCGGATCCTCCACATCTGGGAATACGAGAACTCCGCCCATCGGGAGGCGGCGCGCGCCGAAGCCCTCGCCCAGCCGTGGTGGCCACCGCTCCAGGTGGACAAAATCCTCTACCAGCAGACGCGCATCATGCGGGCCGCGCCGTTTTGCCCCAGGCCGCGGGCAGGATCGATGGGGAGCGTGTACGAGATCAGGAGCGACGTGATCGTTACGGGCAAGATGCGAGACATCAGCGCGGCGTGGGAGAAGAACCTGCCCGAAAGAGAGCGCCTATCGCCCCTGGCGGCTGCGTTCGCCAACCCGGCGGGAGAGTTCGAATCCGGCATCCTGAACGAGTTTCTGCACATCTGGCCCTACCGGGACATGAACCACTGGGCCGAGGTGCAGCGGCAAACCGAGGAACTTCCCGACTGGGGAAAAAGTTACAGGCCGTATCTTCGGAGCGAGACTTCCGAAATCTGGTATCCGGTGGCGTATTCGCCCATGAAATAGCGGGGACCGCATTCGCGACCCCCGCTTCGTGATGGATAAATGGAGCGGGAAACGGGATTTGAACCCGCGACCCCAACGTTGGCAACGTTGTGCTCTACCACTGAGCTATTCCCGCTTACGACACCGAAAAGTTTACCCGACTCGCATCAAGAGTCAAGGGCTCCAGCGATTCGTCCGGAGCCATCCCGGTTATGCGGGGGTTGTTGGTAAAAGGCTCTGATGAGGGGGGTTGGGGTGTTCACGGCAAGGAAGGATGAGGGGTTCGGAGGGAATCATGCTTCACTCGTCCTCCCTCGCCTTGAAAACCAACCCCCCCTACCCCCCCTTGTCAGGGGGGTATAAAAAGGCGATACGCCCCCGCCGGGTTAAGGGGGTTTTGCTTTTTCTTGCCCCCCTGACAAGGGGGGGTAGGGGGGGTTGCCTTTCCAGTCGAGAGGGCATCCTTCGATACGGCGCTTGCGCGCCTACTCAGGATGAGGTGGATAGGACTTCCTCAAACCCCCTCCGGGCATGGACCCGAACCGAAACCACAGGACGAAACGGAGCGTGGCCGGAAATATCAATATCGCAAAAACCGGCGCCCGCCAGCAGGGACTCCCATTCGGCCTCCTCGCAGACGCCGCCGAGCGAAGCGTTCCACGCTTGGGGATCCTGGGCTATCTCGACCGGCAGTTCGCCCTCGCGTATCAACTCACGCGCCACGAGAAGGCCGCCCGGCCTCAATATCCTGTGCGCCTCGGCGAGCGCTTTCGCCTTGTCCACCGTGAGGTTGAACGAAGCGTTGGCCAGCACGATATCGACGACCCCGTCGGCGAGGGGGAGGTTCTCCATATCCCCGGCCAGCAGATGCGGGCGCGCTCCATCGCCTAAACCTTCACACGCCTCGCGCGCTCGATGAAGCATCTGCGATGCGAAATCCACCGCGATGAGCCTGGCGCCGGCATCGAGTCTCTCGCAAACAAGCCGCGCGTCCAATCCCGCGCCGCATCCGAGCTCAACGGCCGTCCGTACGCCTTCGAGATCGACCTCATCGAGCAGATAACCGCAGCCGCAATAAGAGCCTGAAACCCGCCCGGGAAGGCCGTCGATGAAGCGGGCGGGATAGCCCGCGCCCCGCGCCCTGCCCGCACCGCCTTCGGGGAACGCATGCGCCTCGGCCAAATGGGCGTAGCGCTTTCTGACGTAGGATTTCACCTGCTGCTCCCACGCCCGGGGTCTCGCTCCATCAACGGTTACGGGCATGGCGCGCCTGGTGGGGCATGTGGGCCGGGTTCCGGAACTCTCCGGTCCGCACCATCCTGGCGATTCGCTCGCCGTGAGGCGCCCGGATGCGCAAGCCGGGCGTGGGTGCAGGAATACGGAACAATCTTCACGTTATAAGTCCTCTCCTGTCCCAAAAGAACAGGGCCGCCGCACCCTCTGGCGCGACGGCCCCGTATCTTTCGCGTTGAAACGTCTAAATCTTGCCGGCCTTGGCGAGCGCCGCTTTCGTCACGCTGGTGTCGACGATGTCCTCATAGGAGGGAACCTTGCCCTTGATCTTTCCGAGGCGCTTCATGTAGTCCGCCGTGAAGGAAACCGAGGCCTTGGGGATGCCGTTGTTCACGCCCCAGATTTTCTCCGCCACGAAGACGTCATACGTTTTCGACATGATCTCGGGGTTTTTCTTGTAGACGGGACGCACCCACTTGTTCGCCGACTTGAGGTAGCCCGCCTTGTCCTTGTAGATGGAGCGGTTGGACTGCATCATCGCCATGGCGAAACGCACGTAGGCGTCCTTGTTCGAGTTGATCTTGGATGAGGGCGCGATGAACGCCCCGTAGAAGAAGTTCGGCATGGCTTTCCACAAGTCCATCAGCTTGTTGAAGTTGGGCTTGTTCTTCTTGACGACGAGAACCTGCTCGACGTGGATGACAACGGCGTCGGCCTTGCCCTTGAGCAGGAACGGTACGCGCGCCGGCGGTGGAGTCTTGATGTATTTCACGTCCTTGTCGGTCAGACCGGCGGTCGCCAGCACGGCGAGCGCGCCCAGGTGGCTGTAACCGCCGCGCCCCTCGATGCCGATGGTCTTGCCCTTGAGGTCGGCGGGCGTTTTCACCTGATCGTTCGCGGCCATCTGTGCCTCGTTCAGGAAGGCCATGGAGTGGAAGAACTTCATGCCGCTGCCCTTGGAGATGCCCACCATCGCGATCGGCGCCGGCACCCAGGCGGCGTCCAGGCCGCTCTTCTTGCTTGTTATCGCCCGGTGCGTGGCAACGCCGCCGCGGAAGAATTTGATCTCCACGTCGAGGCCGTGCTTCTTGAAGATATCGTTATCGAGCGCGTAGAACACCGGCAGGTGCACCATGACCGGCGGACGCACGGGCATGCCGAGCACGATCTTGTCGGCGGCGACGGACTGCGCCGGCGCGCTCCACAGCGCTGCGGCGAGCACGAACGCCGCGACCAATACCATCCACGTCTTTTTCATTTCAGACTCCTTAAAAAGAAAGGAAAATTGATGTCTCGACAAGACGCCCGCAATCAGGACTCCTGCCGAACCCTCCAGGATGAAAACTTCGTTTCGCAGATGTTCACCACTTTCGTTAAAGCTATACCGACTACCATCAACAAGACAACAGGCGCGAGGCCCTTGTCCAGTTCGAGGTCCGCAATGTAGTCCTGGCTCAGGGCGCCGAGCCCCGAGATGCTCATCAAGAATTCCGCGACGACCATCCCGACGAGGGCGCGTCCGCACGCGAGCCCCAGCCCCGCCACGAGATAGGGGACCACGCTCGGGAATATCAAATCACGCCACCGTTGACCCTCCGTGGAGCAGAAAGAGCGGGTCACTTCCAAAAGCGAGAGGTCCACGTTCCGTACGCCGTGGTAGACGTTCACGATGATCGGCATGATGGCGAAGAAGACGACGATGGTCGTCTTGCCGACGAAATCCACGCCCAGGACCATCGCTATCGGGAACGCAAGTGCTACCACCGGCGTGGCGTAGAGCGCGAACACGTAGGTGTCCACGGCGTACTCGAATATCTGGAATCGCCCCATGAGGATTCCCAGCACGATGCCGAGCGGAATCGCGATGAGCAGGCCCGCCACCAGGATTTGCGAACTCTCATACGCGGCGGACACCATCTGGCCGCTGGCGATCAAATCCCAGAACGCGACGCATATGGCGCTCGGGTAGCTGAAGGTTACCGGATCGATGTTCCCGGTCTGGCCCATCAACTCCCACCCGCCGATGACGACGAAAAGCGATATCAAGCGCACGTAAACGGCGGGTTCCTTGATGCGCTCCCAGAACGCCCTCTCATCCGTCGATATGCCTGTTGCCGCCGGTGCGTCGGTAGCCAAAGGTGGATGCCTCCTATTCCAGGACGAGTTCGGGAATGGGCTCGGGTTCTTCGTCGGGGTTGCGCATGGCTTCCCACAAGTAATGGCGCAGCGCCTGGAAACGCTGGCTGCCCCTGATTTCCTCCAAATCCCTGCCTCGGCCGAAGCCGGTTTCGAACTGAAAGCGTATTCTCCCCGGCCTGGGCGTCATCACCAGAACGCGGTCACCGAGAAGCAGCGCCTCGTCGATGCTGTGGGTGATGAAGATCATCGCCTTGGGCTCCGCCTCGTTGATGCGCAGCAACTCCTCCTGCAGGGTTTCGCGGGTAAGCGCATCGAGAGCGCCGAAGGGCTCGTCCATCAACAAAACGTCGGGCTGCGCGGCGAGCGCCCTCGCCAGGCCCGCTCTTTGCTGCATCCCACCAGATAGCTGGGAGGGGTAGTTCGCCTCGAAACCGCCCAGGCCCACCAGTTCCGTGTAATGGCTCACGAGGCGGTCGATCTCGCCCTTCTCCCTGCCCTGTATCCTGAGCGCGTAGCCGATGTTCTGATCCAAGCGCTTCCAGGGGAAGAGGCCAAAATTCTGGAACACCATGGCCATCTCGGGCCTCGGGCCGTCCACCACCTCGCCCTTGAAGGAAATCTCGCCCCGCTCACAGAGAATCAGCCCGTTCACGATGCGAAGAAGCGTCGTCTTCCCGCAACCGCTCGGGCCCAGGATCGTCAGAATTTCCTGCGTCTTCACGTCGATGTCGATGTCATCGAGCACGTGCAGGGAGCCGAACCATTTCCCCACTCCCTGGAGACGCAGCGTCGGATTCGTGCCGTTGTCGGAAGAAGACATGGATACAAAGATTCCCGTCGAGAAAGCGGCTGCATACGCTTCGCTCGGATGGCGGACGATTCGCCGCGCGAATGAGGGCCACGGGTCAGACGTATCATGAAAAACGCGACGACCGCTCACCATCCGCAAACGATTTAATAATTTTGCGAGACTAGCATTCTTTACCCGAGGCGGCAAACATGGGGTTTTCCCTGCCCTACTCCTCACCGATGACGGCGATGGCCTGTATCTCGACCATCATCTCGGGTTTTGCGAAGCCGGCCGTCGTGATCAACGCGCTGCCGGGATATCCGTCCGGAAAATACTGCTTTCTGAGCTCGACGAACCTGTCCCCGTTCGCCCCGTCGAGAATGAACACCGTCATCGTCACGATGTCCTGCAGCTTCCCGCCCGTCCGCTCCAGCGTGCGCTCGATCTGACGGAAAGTGGCGTGCACCTGCGCGTCGAAATCCCCCGCCAGCACGTTTCCCCGCTCGTCGCGCCACGCCCCCACGCCGGCCAGCCAGACGTGCGCGCCGCCTTTCGTCTTCACCGCAGGCGAAAACGAGCGATCCTCCTGCCAGGTTCCCTTGAAATACTCTCGCGTCATGTCGTCTCCTTCCCCGGGTTATCGGGTATCTGCTTTTTGCCTCTTAATTGTACTGACGTCGAAACGGCCAGCCAGCTCATGATCGCAAAACAAACATAGCTCGTATTGAGGCTCATCACCTCGGCGAGCCAGCCGCCCAGCAGTGGGGCGAGAAAACTCAAGCCGTGGCAGGTATAGATAAAGCCGACGGATGAAGCCAGAATGTCTTTCTCCGAGAAATCCGCCGCCGCGGTGAGGATAATCGGGCTCACGAACCCGACGACGCCGGTCAATGCGGATAGAATATAAAAACCCGTTTGCCACCCCATGAACGGCAGAGCGAAAACGAAGACTCCCAGCAGCGTCATGGGCCAGAACAGGGCCGCTCTCGCGCCCCAGCGATCGTAGAGAATTCCCATCAAGGGTTTGGCCAACATGCCGAAACCGAAATGGAGCGACACGGCCACACCGATTTGCGCCGTGCTCATCCCCAGCTTCGAGGTCGCCAGCAGGGGGAGAAAACCAATCATTCCCTTGGTGCACATGCCGCGCAAGGTGTAGGTCGCCGCCAGCCACACCGTGTTCCTGTTCTCCACGACCCGCTTTACGATGGAGAAAACCTTCAATTCCGCCGCTTTCCCCGCCTCACGTTCGCTCTCGCTCTTTCCCTCGACAAACCGCGCGTTCACCAGGGGGAGGAGCGCAATGGCGGGGGCCGCGCAGGCGCCGATCGCCGCGCGCCAGCCGGCCGCCGCCGCCACGGCCGCCTGGGCCAGCGGAAGAATGCTGGTTCCGAGGTTGCCGCCCAGGCTGTGCCACGAAATGGCGAATGCGCGGTCGCGCTCGAAGCGATTCGCCGCCAGCGCGGTTCCACAAGGGTGGTAGACGGAATTTCCCGCGCCCGCCAGAAACGCCAGGACGCACATCGGCAAGAAGCGGCTCACCCACATCATCGCGATGAAAGACGCGGCGGAGAGGCCCATGCCCACCAGGAGCATCAGCTTTCTTCTGCCCGTATTATCCGCCAGTATCGAGAGCGGGTACTGGAAGATCATCTGCCCCAGACTGAAAGTACTGAGCAAAGCCCCCACTTCGAAGGGAGACAGGTCGAGGTCCATGACGATGAGCGCGAGAACGGGAACGAGCATGTTGGAGAACCCGTCGCTCAACCCGTGGGTCAAGCCGATGACGCTCAGATCGAAATAATCGCCGAGTCTCCAGGCCTGCTTTTCCGCATGAGAGGTCATTACGATGCGGGCAGGTCTCGCCAGGCAGGGAGGATACCTCCGCCGTCGGCCTCCATCACGGCGCGGCAAATCGCGTGGCCGACGGCTTCGATCGCCGCCGCACCGACGACGTCGAGGGCCACCTCGCGTTCCCCGTGGGAGAGGGCGAAGACCATGTCTCCATCCACAGTGGTGTAGGATGGGCGGACGGTGCGGATGAGTCCGTTCGCCGCCAACTGGGCGAGTTTGTGCGTTTCGGTTTTCGCGAGGCGGGCATTCGTCGCCACGGCGACCAGGGTCGTGTTCTCGGAAGTGTTGGAGAATCCCTCGAAGGGCCTTCCTTGCACTCTCAGGTGCTCTTCCGTATCCACGATGCCCTTCTCGGGGGGCATCGCTCTGGGGCCGGCAACGGGCTTTCCCGTCCCCGGCTCGTACACGCCGCCAAAGGCGTTCACCGCAGCGATTGCGCCAACGACGCCGCCCCCCGGCAGTTTCATGCTCGCCGTGCCGAGACCGCCTTTCATGGCGCGCTCCTGGCCGAAGAGTTTCCCGATCGTGGCGCCCATGCCCGCTCCCACGCTCCCCTGGGGACCTTCTTCGTTCGATGCCGCCTCGCACGCGGCGCGCCCCATCGCGGCGTCGGGGCGAACCCTGCCGTCGCCGAAATGGAGATCGAACAGCACGCCGGCGGCGACCGTGGGCACGTTGAAGCGTCCGGTGGGAAACCCCCTGCCCTGTTCTTCCAGGAAAGCCATGACGCCATCGGCAGAAGCCAGGCCGAACGCGCTGCCTCCGGTCAAGACGATGGCATCCACGCCCCCGACCAGGTGCTCGGCGCGCAGTGCATCCATGCCGCGCGTGGCCGTCGCCGTGCCGCGCAACTCGCACGCCCCGACGGTTCCGGGGGGGCAAAGCACCACGGATACGCCCGTTCTCGCCTCATCATCTTGCGCGTGGCCGAGATAAAAGCCCGGCACGTCGGTTATGCAGCCTTTGAGGTCAGAGAGATTCAGAGGGGAGACTCCTCGTTTCTTCGGGCATCCATCTTCTCGCTCTAGTCCGCGACAGGAAGCTCGCCGGGCGGGCGACCGGGCAGATCGCCGGTCTCCAGGATGCTGTCGATAACGTATCTGTATTGTTCCGCAGGCACCGCCCCGACCATCACCGCTTTGTCGTTCACGACGACGGAGGGGATGCCCGTTATCCCCAAGTTCGTGGCCTCCATGTATTCCTTGACGGCCTTTTCCTTCAAGCCCCCGCTCTCGAGAGCGTCGCGGTATCGGTCCATGTCCAGCCCGCTTTCCTCGGCCACGTCGCTCACCACTACCGGGTCCGAGATGTTGCGGTTATCCGTGAAGAAGGCAGCCAGAAGGTTGTCGTGGAATTTCTCCCACTCCTCAGGGCCCTGGAATCTCGCCGCCAGCCCGGCTTCGGCCGAGGGCATCGAGCAGTTCGGGAACTCCTCCTCGCTCTCCCACGGGGTGAAATCGCCGGAATCGGGCTGTGAGTCCGCGTTATTCCAGTGGTTTCTGCGGTAATCGTTGAATACCGCCGTGGGGTCCGGCTCGGGCCTCAGCATGAAGACCCTGTACTGGATGTCTACTTTATCGCCGTATTCTTCCTTAATCTTCTTCAGGCGCACGGCCGAGTTGAAGCACCAGGGTCACAAGAAATCGCTGTAAACGGTGAACCGCACGGGGGCGTTATCCATTCTCTCTCTCCTTTGGCTCCGGGAGGATGCGACGGAGCCCGTTGATGAACGGCAGTCTATAGTCTCATGTGCCGCATATGCACCTTTACCTTCTCGCCGATGCCCGCTTCCAGGAACTGCGCGGCGTTTCCTTCGGGCACGAAGATCTCCAGCCGCGTCCAGCTGTTGAACTGCGCCCCGAGGTCGCCCGCCTTCACCGCCTGATAGTATTCGCTCACCCCGTTAATCACGTGGCCGCCGATTTCGATGATCGGCAAGTGCGCGGCGTCGTCCTCGCCGAAATCGAAACGCCAGAACGTCGTGGTGTCGATGTTCGTCACGAGGTTCCCGTAATGATCGACGTATATCACCTCGCCGGTGATGGTGTCGGCGTCCTCGAAGTCCACCGGGGGAAAATCGAAGTGAACCGGGTCGGTGATGACGGAGCCGAAATCCTCGGGCGGAACCCCGCAGGAGAGATGCCCCGCAACGGGCGCGAAAATGTCCCTGCCGTGGAAAGTGGAACTCACCTCGTTCAGGAAAAACGCGTCTTCTTCGAGTTCTCTCGTCCACATGTAGAGCGGGTCGTCATACACGCAGGAGAACAGGCCGTTGTCCGGCCCCACGAAGTAATAGTTTTCCGTGGCGGCCATGACTCCCCTCCGGCTGCTGCCCACGCCCGGGTCGACCACCGCCACGTGAATCGTCCCGCGCGGAAAATAATGCGCCGATGAACCCAGGATCAACGACGCGGCCTTAACGTCGTACGGCTTGACGGAATGGGAGATGTCGACGATGCGGGCCACCGGGTTTACTGCCATCACGACGCCCTTCATCACGCCGACGTAGTGCTCATCGCTGCCGAAATCCGTGAGGAGCGTGACGGTCGGCTGCGCGTCGCTTTCCTCTTCGAAATCGGACGCGCCCTCGTGAAAAGGATTCGGGCGCGATTGATCGTCCGTCATGACGCAAACTCCCCCCATAAGGCATCCGACCTTGCGGCGATGCGGGATAATCCATTCTTCTCTGGCAAGGGCGCGAGCCGCACCGGAACCGTGCGGCCTATCCATTCGTCGGGCCCGGAAGCCAACACGCGAATGTAATTGTCCGACAAGCCGGTGAGCAGGCCGTCTTCCGCGCGGCGGCTCTCGAACAGCACCTCCGTTTCCCGCCCCGTTTGCGAGGAGACGAACGCCGCCCATTTCCTGCGCCCCAACTCCTGCAACGCGCGCGCGCGTTTTTTCTGCTCATTTTTTGGAATTTGCCCCGGCATCCCGATGGCCGCCGTTCCCTCGCGCGGTGAATACGGAAAAACGTGCAGATAGGCCAGCGGCGATTCCCGCACCCATTCCATGGTTCGTTCGAACGCCTCTTTGCTCTCGTCGGGGAAACCGACGATGAAATCCCCGCCGAGGCAGGCCCCGTCAATTTTCTTCGCGATTTCATCGAACCTGCTCGCGCAGCGCGCGGCGGTGTAATTGCGGTTCATCGCCGCGAGCGTTTCATCGTCCCCGCTCTGGACGGGTATGTGGAAGTGGCGGCAGACGTACCTTCCCTCGTTCGATGAACTCGCACCGTACGCCTCGCTGGCGACAACGCGGATGAGCTCGCGCGTAAATTCCCCCGGTTCCACGGAGGAGAGCCTGAGGCGGAAAGTTCTTTCTATTCCGAGCAACCGGCTCACCAGGCGGCTCAGGGTGCTGCGCGGCTTGATGTCCCTGCCGTATGCGCCGAGATGAATCCCGGTGAGCACCAGTTCCTCGTGACCACCCGAAAGCAGCGTATCGGCGTGTTCCACGCATGAATCCACTTCCAGAGAGCGGCTCGCCCCGCGCGCGATGGTCGTCGCGCAAAAAGAGCAGGAAAAGTTGCACCCGTCCTGCACCTTGAGGTAGGCCCGCGTCCGGCTGCCGAACTGGGGCAGGACGACGCTCTCGATATCAAGACTTTCCTCGATTGGTGAAACCCGCATCTCGGGCTTTTCATCTCTCTCATGGGGCTTCGCCAGTTCCTCGTGAAGATGTAGCTTTTCCCTGTTACCGAGCAGGAGATCGACTTCGGGGATCAGCATCCTCTCCGCGTTCGCCTGGGCGGAGCATCCTGCAATGACGACCCGGGCGTCCGCGCCGCCCGTCCGCCGTGCCCTGCGCGCCAGCCGTCTGCCCTCCCGGTCGGCCTCCGCCGTGACCGTACAACTGTTGACGACGTAGACGTCCGCCTCCCTGCTGAAAGGAACCAGCTCATATCCGGCTCCGGCGCACAAGTGCTTCATCGCTTCGCCCTCGGCGTGATTGAGCTTGCATCCCAGGTTCGCCAGGGCGAGACGCAGGGGTTTTGCGCTTGCGCTCTTCACGGCTTTGCTCGTCTCGTTCATGCGGGCTACCTTCAAATGCTCAAAAATGCTACTTTTACAGCGAATCTTACGCTTTGCGCAATTTCACCCGCAAGGGCCGTTTCGCTTGACGGGGAAGCGGGGCAGTTGGTAGGGTAGGCTCGCCCGTGCGAGAGAGAAAGTTGTTTGCTGGGCCGGTTCACCGGGGACGCCGGACGGCCAATTCGCCCAAAGCGTTTTCCTTGGTCCCTTCCGTCGGGTATGATTCGGCTTCGTTTTCAGTTTTCATTACAGGTGTTGCTAGATTTTATTTCAGACGATTTGAGGAGAGTTTCCGTTTATGCGTGGTTTTGACTTCGTAGCGCCGACGACCATATCGGCCACACTAAAAGCGGCAAAAGGCAGAAACACAAAGTTCATCGCCGGAGGAACCAACTTCCTGCCCGATCTGAGGCATCAGCACGACGGCCCCGCGAAAGTCGTCATCGACCTGATGAGGGTCTCTGCGCTGCAGGGGATTTCCTCATCGAAGGGCCAAATCAAGCTGGGCGCCCTCGCGACGATGACGGATTTTCTGACCAACAAGATCATCCTCAAGGAAGCGCCCATTCTGGCGGCGATGTCCGAGAAATTCGCAGGCCCGATCATTCGTAACCGCGCCACGGTGGCCGGCAACATCATCGACGGCGGCCCGGCGGCCGACGCCGTTCCTCCCCTCCTCGCCCTGAAGGCGAAAGTGAGGCTCGCCAGCGAAAAAGGAAGGCGAACGGTCGACCTCGATAAATTCCTCACCGGATACCGGCAAACAGCCATCCGGTCCGATGAGTTGATCACCGCCGTGACCTTCCCCTCCCCCGGCAGGAACCACAAATGGGGGTATTACAAACTCGCCCGCAGAAACGCCATGGCCATCACAGTAGTGGGCGTAGCGGTCGTGTTGAAGGTGAGGCGCAAGAAGGTGGAGGAGGCGGGCATTTCGCTGGGCTCCGTTACGGCGGCTCCGATCCGCTGCTACGAGGCCGAGAAAATCCTTGAAGGCAACGTGGTGGACCTCGAACTGGCCCAGAAGGCCGCGGAGGCCTGCGCCGCCGTGGCGACGCCCATCGACGACATTCGCGCATCGGCGGAATACCGCAAGCTGATGTGCGAGGTTCTGCCGCGCCGACTCATCTGCCAAGCGCTGGATATTTCACAGGACAACGACTAAAGACTTCATCGTCTCTTGCGTATTTCATTGGAGAATCCTTGAAGATGGCTACAACGAGCAAATCGAAACGAACCAGAAAATCGAGCACACCCGCATATGTGCCTCCCAAGAAGCTGCCCATTTCCTTCACCGTGAACGGCCAGGAAGTCACCGCCGAAGCGCCGGCGCATACCAGTCTCCTGTATCTGCTGCGCGACTTGGGCTTCACGGAAGTGAAGAACGGCTGCGAGGCGGGCGATTGCGGCGCGTGCACGATTCTGCTGGACGGTCTGGCGATGAACGCATGCTGCGCGCTCGGCGTTCAGGCGGAAGGGCGTGAGATCACCACCGTCAAGGGCATCGGGACGGTAGACAACCTCCATCCGATTCAGGTGAAATTCATCGAGCACGGCGCCATTCAGTGCGGTTTCTGCACGCCCGGAATGATTGTCGCCGCCAAGGAGTTGCTCGACATCAACCCGAACCCCAGCCGACACGAAATCAAGGCCGGCATCGCGGGCAACCTTTGCCGCTGCACGGGCTATGTGAAGATTATCGATGCTATCGAGGCCGCGGCTGAAGATCTTTCCTCGAAGAAAGGAAAAAGGAAATAAACGTGACTGCCTCAACAAACTCGACCAAAAAGAAAAAGGGTTCCGAACAGGGATTCAAGGATGTCGAAGACGTTCAGGAGTCGTTCCGTAAACTCGACTATATCTCTGACAGAACGCTGGCGACTACCCTCTTCCTGGCCACGAAACTGGAAAAACCACTTTTCCTCGAAGGAGAGGCCGGGGTTGGCAAAACGGAACTCGCCAAGGTGCTCGCGAGCGCGATGGATACCGAACTTATCCGCCTGCAGTGCTACGAAGGGCTCGACGCGAACTCCGCTCTCTACGAGTGGAACTACGCGAAACAACTCCTCCACATCAAGATGGAGGAAGGCAGGGATTCGGACGCGAAGCAGATCGAACGGGACATTTTCAGCGAGCAATACCTCATAGAACGTCCCCTTCTTCGCGCGCTTCTGCGCTCGAAAGAAAAGCCGGTTGTCCTGCTCATCGACGAAATCGACCGATCGGATGAGGAATTCGAGGCTTTCCTGCTGGAAATTCTCTCAGACTACCAGATCACGATTCCGGAGATGGGAACCGTCCAGGCGGCCAGCAGACCCCTGGTGGTGCTCACCAGCAACCGGACGCGCGAGATCCACGACGCCCTCAAGCGCCGCTGTCTGTATCTGTGGGTCGACTATCCCTCCTTCGAGAAAGAAGTCGAGATCATCACCACCAAGGTGCCCGGGGTCAGCGAGCGGCTGGCGGAGCAAATTTCGCGCTTCATGACCCAGGCGAGACAAATGGATTTCTACAAGCGCCCCGGCGTGGCCGAATCGCTCGATTGGGCGCAGGCGCTCCTCGCGCTGCACCGCAATGAATTAGACGCCGACGCCGTACGTGAGACCATTGGCTGCATACTGAAATACCAGGACGACATCAAACGCGTGGAGAGTGACGGTCTCGACAGCATGGTAGCGACGGCGCAACTGGCGCCCGACGCCTGATCCGGACAACTTCATGGCAACTTCCATTCGCCCCATCGTTCAGGGCACCCTGCCCAAGCGCCGGATTCGCGTAAAGGGCCGGGGCCTCAAAGGTGAGATGATCGGCTTTTGCCGCATCCTCAGGCGCGCGGGCCTCAAGATAACCTCGGGCCGCATCATCGACGTTTTCCGCTGTTTCGATTCGCTCGACGCCACGAATCTCGACAACATCTACGTCGCGAGCAAGTCGAATCTCATCTCGAGCCAGGACGAGAGCATGATATTCGACGCCGTGTTCCGGCAGTACTGGTTCGATGAGGAAGGAAACCCTTACTCGGGCGACGAATCGGTGCAGGTCGACACGCAGTTCGAAGAAGAGGGTGAAGGACAGGCCAGCGAAGGGGGCGGATCTTCGGAAGAAGGCGAGTCGGACGCCGAAGGCGAAGGGCAAGAAAACCCCGGGCTTCCATCGGAAGACGACGTTGAAAGCGCCGCCGAACCTGGCGAGCAGGGAGACGACGACGAAGGCGTGCCCTCCTACAGCCCCGCCGAAGTCATATCGGACAAGGATTTTTCTTCGCTGAACATGGATCAGGTCGCCGAACTCAGGCGCCTCATCGCGAAGCTCGTCCCCAAGCTCGCCACCAAAATCAGCCGCCGCAAACGGCCCGATATGCGCTCCCCCGAAATCGACATGCGGCGCAGCGTCAAGAGAAGCGTCCGCTCGGGCGGCGAGGTGCTGAAGCTCTTCCGCCGGAGGAGAAAGATACAAAAAACCCAGATCGTGCTCATCTGCGACGTCTCGGGTTCGATGGACAGCTACAGCCAGTTTCTGATTCAGTTTCTCTACAGCCTGCAGAACGAGATCAAATCGCTGCGCACGTTCGTCTTCAGCACGCGTCTTTCGGACGCCACGCCCTATCTGCGCCACAAGGACGTGAACACCGCTCTCAAGCGCCTCTCGATGGAAGTGCACGACTGGAGCGGCGGCACCCAGATAGGCAACTGCCTCAAAACGTTCAATTACGAATACGGCAGGACCATCCTGAACAGCCGAACCATCGTCATCATCATATCGGACGGCTGGGACCGGGGCGACACGGATACGCTGGCGGAGGAAATGAACCGCCTCAAGAAAATCTGCTATAAGCTCTTCTGGCTCAACCCCTTGCTGGGCAGCCCCGGCTACCGCCCGATCGACAGAGGCATGCGAACGGCCCTGCCCTACTGCGATGAATTTCTGGCGGCCCACAACCTCGACAGCCTGATCGACATGACGAACAAGATCGCACGCATATAGCAACTCCTCTTTTCTTCTCATCTCATCTGGCTGTATAAATTGCACTTTTAATTGACCCCCTATCGTGGACAGGGAAAGAAATTGGCGAATCTACTGATTTACACGGCGGACAACGGATTCGCGGACGCGCTGGGGCGCGCCCTGCGGCGAGAGGGCCATTTCTGTAAAATGGTGCAGGACGAAACCACGGCTTTACAGGAAGTGCGCGCCAGGGGCCTGGCCCTCATCCTGCTCGATGACGCCCCCGCCCTGCCCAAGGTCGAGGAAATGCGGCACTGGACCACGCTGCCAATCCTCCTGCTCCTAGAGCCGGACCGCCTCGCCGTCGTTCGCACGCCCACCGAAGCCGACGACATTCTCGTGAAACCCGTCCGGGAAGAAGAGCTTTTGTATCGCGTCCGCAATCTATGCCATCCCTCGGGCCAGGATTCCGAAGGTGCGCGCACCCTCAAGAGCAAGGGGCTAACGCTCGATGAGAGCCGTTACGAGATCAGGCTCGACGGCGAGTTGATTGACTTGACGTACCGGGAATTCGAGCTTTTGAAACACCTGATCAACAACCCCGAGCGCGTCTTCGACAGGGAACAGCTCTTGAACCTCGTCTGGGGAATCGACTATCTCGGCGGCCCGCGGACGGTAGACGTTCACGTTCGCCGCATTCGCTCGAAAATCGAGGTCAGGGGATATTCGTTTATATCCACGGTGCGGGGAGTCGGGTACAAGTTTATCGGAGAATCATCGTGACGCCTGATATCTTGCATTTCTTCGGAACGATGAAAAACCGGCGGCACGAAACCGGCGCGAAACATTCACGATATAGGCTGATTGTCCTTGTCAGGAACACCGGCTTTTATTGGAGCTCATAATGCCAGACGCATTCGATGATAAAGATCGCGAATTCGTAATCAACCAGGCCCGCGAACTCGGCGTGCGTTTCATCCGCATGTGGTTCACCGACATCCTGGGCTTCCTCAAGAGTTTCGCCATCACCATCGAAGAGCTCGAAAACGCGCTCTACGAAGGACACCTTTTCGATGGGGCCGCCATCGAGGGCTTCGCGCGCATCGAGGAGAGCGACATGTTCGCCCACCCCGATCCGACGACGTTCTGCGTGCTGCCCTGGCGTCCGCAGGACGGCGGGGCCGTCGCGAGAATGTTCTGCGACATCAAGGACCCTGACGGCAACCCTTACGAGAGCGACCCGCGATTCGTGCTCAGACGAACGCTCCAGAGTGCAGCAAAAAAGGGATTTACGTTTTACGCGGGCGTGGAATATGAGCACTACTACTTCAAGTCCCCCGAACTGCCGATCGAAACGCTCGACCAGGGCGGGTACTTCGACCTCACGCCCTTGGACATCGCAAGCGACCTGAGGCGCGAGACGGTTCTGAACCTCGAAAAAATGGGGATCGGGGTCGAATACAGCCATCACGAAGTCGGGCCCAGCCAGCACGAAATCGATTTGCGCTACGGCGATGCGCTCACCATGGCGGACAACGCGATGACCTACCGGCTCGTCGTCAAGGAGGTCGCCATGCGGCACGGCGTCTACGCCACCTTCATGCCCAAGCCGCTCTCCGAAG
The DNA here is from genome assembly GCA_022828125.1 of bacterium. Lineage (GTDB taxonomy): Bacteria > UBA8248 > UBA8248 > UBA8248 > UBA8248 > Bin107. Next base: position 43,126 of record JAJEJD010000005.1, read on the forward strand.
AAAACGGAAACGGGATGCACACCCACCTCTCCCTGTTCCAGGGTTCGGAGAACGCGTTCCACGACCCGGAAAAACCCGGCGGACTCTCGGATACCTGCCAGGCGTTCATCGCCGGCCTCTTGAAATACGTGCCCGAGATGACGCTCGTCCTCAACCAGTGGGTGAACAGCTATAAACGACTCGTCCCCGGTTTCGAGGCGCCCGCCTACGTTACCTGGGCGCACAAGAGCCGCAGCGATCTGATCCGCATTCCCAGCACGCGCAAGGGCATGGAATCCGACACGCGGATCGAGTTGCGCTCGCCGGACTCGGCGTGCAACCCCTATCTGGCGTTCGCCTGCATGCTGGCGGCCGGAATGGCGGGAATCGAAGAGGGCCTGACCCCGGTCCCTGCAGTAGAAGAGAACGTGTTCGAGATGAGTGAGGAGAGCCGCAAAAAACAAGGAATCAAAAGCCTGCCGGGGAACCTGCGGGAGGCCACGATGCTGGCCGAGCAGAGCGATTTCCTGAAAAACGTGTTCGGAAACCAGTTGTTCGATAAATTCATCGAGAACAAGAAACTCGAATGGGCGCCCTACCGCGCCCACGTCTCGGATTTCGAACTCAACAAATACCTCTCGATTCTCTAAATACAGCCTTCCCTCTCTAAAAAATGAAGCGAGGGAATATGGCGCGCTAGTCGGCGCAACTCTCGGCCAGCCATTCGAGATAGGACGCGCTGCCCTTATCGACCGCTATGGCCAGGACCTCCGGCACGTCGTAGCTATGGATTTGCGCCAGGTGATCGGAGAGGGCCTGCAATTTATCCTGCGTGGTCTTCATGATGAGCAGGACTTCCGCATCATCCTGAACCTCTCCCTCCCACCGATATAGGCTGCGAACTTTCGGCACCAGATTGACGCAGGCGCACAGCTTGTGCTCGAGCAATGATTTCGCGATCCGCGCGCCCTCTTCTTCGGAACCCGCCGTGCTCAACACGATCCGGAACGCCCGCCCATCCTTCACCGCCTTCTCCTCATGCGCCCAGTATCCTCTCGGCCGCGCTGTAGGGGTCCACTCTTCGTGCGGCGATGGCGTCCAGGAGTTCATCCAGCTCCCGCCCGCCTTTCACGCCGTCTACCATGCGCTCCACCGCGAGTTCCTTCATCACCTCGGCGAGGGTAATGCGGGCGCGCTCCCGACCCAGGCGTCCGGCTTCATCGGGATGTTCCTGCAAGAAGACCATACGCGCCTCGATCTGCGCGGCTAGCTCTTCCGTCCCCTCACCCGTGAGCGCTTCCGTCTTCAGCACGGGAGGCCTCCAGGAACTCGCCTCGCCAGGATGAAACTTGAAGTCCAGCATTTCCTCGATTTCCTTCACCGTGCGGTCCGCACCGTCGCGCTTCGCCTTGTTCACCACGAAAATATCGCCGATTTCGAGAATTCCCGCCTTCGCCGCCTGAATATGATCCCCACCGCCGGGCGTCTGGAGCAAAACAACCACGTCCGCGCATTGCATGATATTCACCTCGCCCTGCCCCACGCCCACGGTCTCGATGATCACCACGTCCCAGCCCATGGCGTCCATGACGCAGAGCGCGTCTCCGGTCGCGCGGGCGAGTCCGCCCAGATGGCCACGCGTGGCCATGCTGCGGATGAAGACTTTCGAGTCCGTGTTGTGCCTGCCCATACGGATGCGATCGCCCAGAATGGCGCCGCCCGTGAACGGGCTCGTCGGGTCCACGGCGATAACGCACACTTTCTTGTCCTGGGCGCGATAATGGGCGATCAGCTGGTCGGAAAGCGTACTCTTGCCCGCGCCGGGGGGACCCGTGATGCCGATGACAAGGCTTTTTCCGCCTTTCAGATACAGTTCCTGCAAAATGGGTTTCGCGCGCGGGTCGTTGTCTTCCACCAGCGTGATGAGCCTGGCGGCGGGGCGAACCATGCCGTCCAGGATCTGAGGAATTTGAATTTTATCTCTACCATTCATATTTTATTATTAAACAGAAGGTTATGGGCGTATTATCAAGTTATTTCTAAGTATGGTTCCGGCCCTCAGGAATCGAAGAGATACCGGCAGACAAGATTACGATGTACCTCGCTCGTGCCTTCCCCGAGGGTGAACACCCGGGCGTCTCGCCAGAACATCGCCGCCGGCGTTTCCGCGATGTAGCCATACCCGCCATGAATCTGAATCCCTCTATCACACACGCGAAGGCAGGCTTCCGAGGCGAACAGTTTCGCCATCGCTACCTCTTCCCTGTTGTCTCCTCCTGCGTCGCGGATTTTCGCTGCTACTACGACCATCTCGCGCGCGGTGGCGATGTCGATGGCGCTCTCGGCCATCAGCCCTTTCAAGCCGGCGAAATCGGAGACAGGTCTTCCGAACGCCTCGCGCTTCTTAGCATGGGATGCCGCCGCATCGAGCGACGCCTCGGCGATGCCGACGCACATCGCGCCCAGCACGACCCTCCCGTCGTTAAGAACCTGCATCGCCTGCCGCAAACCGCTCCCTTCTTCTCCGATGAGGCGCTCCGCCGGAAGCTCGCAATTCTCAAAGAAAATTTCCGCCGTATCTGCCGAGCGCATCCCGAGAGTCTGTGCGAGCGGCACGCTTCTGCGCCCCTCATCTCCCCTCTCTATCAAAAATGCGCTGATTCCGTCTTTTCCTTCCGCCGTGCGCGCAAAGATGACTAAACTCTCGAAGTCCATTCCTTGCGTGACGAACATTTTTCCGCCGTTGATGATGTAGGCGTCCCCTTCTCTCCTCGCCTCGCACTCGAGAGCCGCCGCATGACTGCCCGCGACCCGTTCGGTGATCGCCCATGCGCCTACGGCTCCTTTCGTGAGTTGAGGAATGCGGCTTTCTTTCTGCGCATCCGAGCCATGATGCAGCAAGTGACCCCCGCACAAGCCCGCCGAGATGCTGATCGTGAGGGCGAAACTCGGGTCACCACCGGCCAGCTCCTCCAAGACGAGGCATTCCTCGAACAACCCGAGGCCGCGTCCACCGAGGCTCTCTGGCATCTTGACGCCGATGAACCCCGCCTCCGCCGCTTCTTTGTACAGATCGGAGGAGAACGCGCCCTCCCGGTCGCGCTCCAGGGCGCCGGGAGTCAGTTTTTGCCGGGCGAACTCACGGGCCTCTGCCTGGAGTAGCGCCTCTTTTTCCGTTAATTCAGTGTGCGTGACGATAGACAAGCTCGTTACCCTCCACCCGCCTGGAGCGCCGGGATGATCTCCTCGCCCAGAAGGGTCAGCCTGTGCGGGTTGACGTCCAGATCGGGGATGGTGACGAGGATGTGATCCACGCCCGCCTTTGGATATTCCTTGAGACGCGCGACGCAGTCATCGGGCGTTCCGTAGACGCTCCCCGATTCCGGGATGACGCTCAGCTTCTCACGGGCCGCCGCGGCCACCGCCCTGTCTTTTTCGGGAATCACCATGACCATGAGAGATGCCCTTATCGCGTCGGGGTCTCTGCCCGCCTTTTTGCATTCAGCCTCGATGACGGGTCTTTTTTCCAGAAACTGCTCAGGCGTCCACCAGCGGCAGTTGTAGCCGTCCGCCTGGCGGGCCGAAACGCCGAGCAGTTTCGGGCCCTCGCCCCCCGTCCAGATCGGCGGATGCGGCTTTTGAGCCGGCGGCGGATCGCAAGCCCCGTTTTGGATCTGGAAATACCCGCCCTCGAAATGGGGAGCGGATTCGGTCCACATCGCGCGTATTAACTGAATGGCTTCTTCGAGTTGCTCGATTCGCACGGCGGCATTCGGATAGGGATATCCGAAAGAATGATATTCGTTTTCAATCCAGCCCGCTCCAATCCCGAAATCCACCCGGCCCTTGCTGATGACGTCCACCGTGGCCGCCGTCTTCGCCAGCATGGCCGGCGGGCGGTACCCCACGCACGACACCAGCGTGCCCAGACGCAAGCGTTCCGTGTCTCGCGCGAGTGCGGCCAAGGTCGTCCAGGGCTCCAGAATCGCGGTATCGGCGGATTGTTCCTTCTCATCCTGGGCGCCGAAGCCCGTCTGGCTCCCGTAGGAGGCGGGGTCGAGCGTCACGAAATGATCGCAATGCCAGAGTGAGTCGATGCCGAGCCTCTCCGCCTCCTGGGCGATTTCCCTCAGCTTCTCGTAGTCGCCGATATACGTGCCCTTGAGCGTCAGGGCCACGATGATGCCGACTTCCACCATGATGCCGCCTTTCATACGAATGAATTCTCGAAAACCGTTTGTAAGCCTACCTTATCAGCATTGCAAACGAGAAACGAGGGAGACCGTATTCTCCAGCCACATCGCCCCTTGTTCGGAATCCTAGTTGCCCAAAACGACGCCGACGGCCCCGATGACGGACAAGAAACCACCGATGACGACGCGCAGGTTCACCGCCTCCTGTTTTCTGAAAAACACCCATGACAGAAAAATGATGAGCAGAACCGAGAGGCGATTCAGGGGAATGATCTGAACGATCTCCCCCGTTTTTATGGACGACCAGAAGAAAAAGGCGGCCATGGCATTCAAACATGCGCCGCCCAGGACGGCCAAAAGCCCCTTTTTATCCCAGGATTTGGGCGCCCTCCCCTCCACGGATAAAGGCAGAACGAGAAGCGCGAGGCAAAACGCCGTTATGCTGCCTGCCGTCATGCCCAGAGAGGCGGACTTGATAATCTGCAGCCCGAATTTGCCGAACAGGTGCGTCATCGCGAACAAAACGGCCGTTCCCAAAGGGACCAGATAATAAAACAAGGGAATGCGCCTTTGAACCTCGCCCTTTTCATAGACCAGTAGAATCGACCCCGCCAAGATGGTCAGCGTTCCGAGCGCAATGAGCCACGTCATCCGCTCGCCCGCAAAAGCCACGGCAAACAGAGACGCCCACACGAGACTTGTCTGGGTGACGATGGAAGAACGCGCGAGCCCCACCAGCTTCATGCCGACTAGGCTGAGATAACGTCCGATGAAGGAGCCGGATATCCCCATGGCGGCGAACCAGAGGAGTCCCCCGAGCGGCCAATCCGCCACGCCGCCTTCCAGGTGATAGAACATGGCGCCGAAGCATAGTTGCACGGCGAGCATGAAGACGTTCATCACAACCGGGCTCAGTCGCGCTACGCCGGCGCGGTACAGCGTGCGCGCTGAGGCGATGAAACAAGCGGCGATGAGCGCCAGGATGTTGGGATGGATGAAGTCGAGCAACGCTTACCTGCCCGTCACGGTGAAGAAAGCGCCCGCAAGGGCAATCAGGGCGCCGAGGACGACGCGCCACGTCACGTTTTCCTGCTGCCGGAACAAGAGCCACGAGAGAAAGATGATCAACAAAACGGACAGGCGGGTTAAGGGGATGACGCGGGTGATCTCGCCGAGCTTCACTGAAGACCAGAAGAAGAAAATTCCGCATCCCTGCAATGCGCCGCCCAGCAAGAGCACAAAAAATCCTTTTTTGTCACTGCCGGCGCCCGGGTCTCTTTCACTCTGCGCGAAGGGCGCCATTCCCAGCAAGATCATGAGCGAGGTCGTGTTGGCGACCGCCATCCCGAAAGCGGAGGAGGAAATCCATTCGAACGCGAATTTTCCCACTAGATGAGCGAACGCGTACATCACCGCTGACACGATGGGGATCAGGTAGTAATGCAGCGGAATTCTGCGGCCGCTATCTCCTTTGGGGTTGTAGACGAGCAGGCTCGCCCCGCACATGACGCCCAGGATTCCACCCGCCTTCTGGAGGGACATCTCTTCTCCCAGGATGAATACGGCCAGCAGGGCCGACCACACCAGAACGGTCTGGCTCATCACCGCCGCGCGCGCCAGCCCCGTATAGCGGATGGCGACGAAATTGATGTACCTGCCCAAAAAACTCCCGAAAAAACCCATCGCCATGAACCAGAAAATACCCTGGTAAGGCATCTGGTCGAGCGGTCCCTCTATCCTGAAGAATAACCATCCGAGCGTGGTCGTCGCGCATGCCATGACCAGGTTGGCCGTGTGCATTTTCATGCGCGGAATCGCATATCGCTGCGAAACGCGGGCGAAGGCGATGAGCGCCGCCGAGCAGAGCGCTAGTATGTTGGGATGTATGGCGTCAAGCAAAACGTCGACCTTTTATGAACAACTTATCTCCCGTCCGGACACCATCAACCTCGGGATGCGCGCGCATCGTCGCTCATTCGCCGCAAAAGACGCTTTTTAGCAAAGAAGCGGACACCGGAAGCGATGAATATGGCTTGAGAGGACTCGGAATGGGACTCAAGGATTCGGTTCAAGGAATTTCCCACGGGCAGAATATGATGAATGATTATGGCACGGAATGCGTTTTATTGGATAGCTTCAGACGCCGCGAAACGCAGGAAACAGCAAGGATTCGCCGAGTGAGCGCAGAGATTTTGGGGGTTCGCTCACTACCCGGCGCAACCTTGTAAAGAGCCGGGGCTCGGGGGTGAAAGCTACATCTCGTCCAGGCTCTTGTCGACGACTTTGGGACCCCGATATCCCGGAAAATTCTCGACGTAGGGGCAATCCTCGGGAAGCCCCCCCATTTCGATGATTTCAGGCCCGATCGGCAGGCACAGCGGCTCTATCTCGAAGCGCTCCGCATATACGCGGCAATGGTTGGTCTCGACCTCAAGTTGCGGACAGGCGCTCGTCAGCAAGAGCAGCCTGTCGTCCTCCCAAACCTTGTCGTAACAACACTTCCCGCAGCCGGTGCAGAGCGCCTCCCACTCGGGCGTGCCGGAGGGTGGCAAGTTCTCGTCCATCCACCTCTGGATTTCATCGAGGCGAAGTTCTTTTTGCGTCTTGTACATGGGAATGACTTGTGGAGCATCCCGTTCAAGGCGTCTCTGCTCGGGCGTCTTCCACATCCGGTAGCCGCGCTTGCCTTTCGGCGGCTTGCTCCGTTTTCTGGAATCAGTCCTGGAGGCGGACATCAGCGATCCTGAAAATCGGCGGAACGTTTCTCGATGAACGCGTTGAGGCCTTCCTGGGAGTCTTCGGTGCTGTACACCAAACCGAATTTCTCCGTTTCGAGCGTCAAGCCCTCATCGAGGCCGGCCTCCAGGCCGCCGTGTACGGCCTGTAAAATCAATTCGATAGCGGGCTTGCTCTTGGACGCCAGTTTTCCCGCCAGCGCCCTCGCCTCATCCATCAGGGCGTCGGGCTCGCAGACCTTGTTCACGAGGCCGATGCGGTACGCTTCTTCAGCGTTCACCGTATCGCCCGTCATGAGGATTTCCAGCGCGCGGCCCGTACCGACGAGGCGGGGAAGGCGCTGGGTGCCGCCGTAGCCGGGGATGATGCCCAGGTTGATCTCCGGCTGGCCGAAGAGCGCGTTCGTCGAAGCGAGCCGGATCGAGCACGCCATCGCCACCTCGCACCCGCCACCCAGGGCGAACCCGTTCACAGCCGCAACCGTAGGCTTTCCAATGGTTTCCAGCTCCCGGAGAATCTTCGTGCCATGCTCGGAGAGCCATCTCGCGCTGAGAGGAGGGCGCCCCACCATGCCTTTTATGTCTGCTCCCGCGATGAACGCCCGATCGCCCGAACCCGTTAATATCAATACTTTCATGCTGTTATCATTTTTGAACGCAGATACCACGTGAGCGAGTTCATCCATCGTCTCTGTATTCAGGGCGTTTAGCGCCTTGGGACGACTGAAGGTGCACGTGGCGACCGGACCATCCGTTTCATATATCAAGTTGTTGTAATTCAATTATTTAGCACCTCATCTTTCAAGTCTGCTTCCAGCTATGGAAATTTACTGAAAAACCCCGTCAATTTATCGATATTTATCGAATTTTTTGGGTTTAATCCGCCCTAAAAACCGACTTCGGTCCCGCCCTTCATGACGCCGGCGAAGCGGGCTTTTCATCCTCGAAAACTCCCCTGCTCCACCTGTGCTGAATACCATGATCGAGAAATTCTACCCCCCATACGCCTCGACGATCACCGACAGCCCCATGCCGCCCCCGATGCACGCGCCTGCCAAGCCGTACTTCCCGCCCCGGCGCCTGAGCTCGTGCAGAATCGTGAGGGTGAGCCGCGCGCCGCTCGCGCCCACGGGGTGGCCGATGGCGATGGCGCCGCCGTTCACGTTCGTCTTCTCGCGGTCGAGGCCGAGTTCCTTTTCCACCGCGAGATACTGCGCGGAGAACGCCTCGTTTATCTCGATCAGGTCCATGTCGTCGAGTTGGAGGCCCGCCTTTTTGAGCGCGATGCGGCTGCTCTCCGCAGGGCCGATGCCCATGATCTTGGGGTCGCACCCCGAGACGCCCCAGGAAACGAGCCGCCCGACGGGTTTGCGGCCCAGGCGTTCGGCCGCCGCGCGCGAGGAGATGACCAGCGCCGCCGCTCCGTCGTTGATGCCGCTCGCGTTGCCCGCCGTCACCACGCCGTCTTCCTTGAAGGCGGGCCTGAGCCGCGCGAGCGATTCCTCGTTCGAATCCGCCCGGGGGTGCTCGTCCCGCTCGAAGGTGATCGTCTTTCTCCGCTCTTTCACCTCGACCGGGAAGCATTCCTCCGCCAGCCGTCCGCTCTCCCAGGCGTCGTGCGCGCGCGCCTGGCTCTGCGCCGCGAACTCATCCACGGCTTCACGGTGCAGGTCGTATTGATCCGCCAGATTCTCCGCCGTGATGCCCATCGGCACGTTGGCCATCGTGTCGGTGAGCGCCGTGTAGAGGCCGTCCTCCATGGGGGCCTGGAAGAGCTTCATGCCGGTCCGCGAGTTTCTGATGACGTGCGGCGTGAGGCTCATGTTCTCCGCCCCCACGGCGAGCACGACGTCGGCGTCCTCGGTCATGATCTCCTTCGCCCCGCTCACCACCGCCTGGAAACCCGAGGCGCACATGCGGTTCACGCAGTAGCCGGGCCGCTCCAGCGGAACGCCCGCCGCAAGCGCGACGTGCCTGCCGATGTAGACGCCGTCCGAGTTCGACTGGATGACGTTGCCCACCACGGTGTGGTCGATATCTTCGGGCGAGACGCCAGAGCGCGTCATCGCCTCTTTCGCCGCCAGCGCGCCCAGCTCCGTGGCCGACTTCTCCTTCAAGGTTCCAAGAAAACCGCCGAACGGCGTCCTTGCTCCGCCCAGAAAAACGACGTCTTTATCCGACATTCCCCGATTCCTCCTGCTTCAGTGTAAGGAAAGAAAATTTCCGTTTTTGTCCTGCTTTATTGAGCCTCACCATAACGCCAAGGCGAAGCGATGCGCAAGGGGAGTTGTTGCGGGAGGCCAGGGAGGAATTGCCTCCGCTAGACCAGTTGCTCTTCCGGCACCCGGAACACGCCCTTGATGTTGGAGATGTTGCAGACGCAAATCTGGATATGGGTCTTCGCGCGGAAACCGGCCCCTTCATACGCCGGCCCGCCTTCCTCAAAGACCCCGCGCACAGTGTCTATAGGTTGTTCTATGTTGTCTTTTCGGATTTCATGTAACTGTGCGAATACCGCGCAATCTAATTGACGACGAAGATAATGAGTATCGAGTGAGTTTGTGGGGATGACATCCCCTGTTTCCTGGCAGTTTGAAATATAAGACGAGTGCGCGGCACAAACCTGCCGGATACCCGCCGTCGTCGTCATATCAAGGCAAAGCCCGAGATCGATAACCGCCCCGACAACGGCAGGCTTCGTGATATCGGAACCCCAAGGAGCGCTCTGAAGTTCAGCCGCGAATTCGAGCCCACGGAGCGGGTTGGCTTCCCAGAAGTAGATTCCGGGACCGAGCCAGTCGTAATCGTTCGCGCTTTTTTGAAAGGGTTCACCGGCGAGAAGCCGCTCGGCGACGGACTCGTCGCACCCATGATATCCGAGAACGAAAGTCGTCGTCAGGCGGTGCAATTGCTACCTGTATCGTTCGGTTAGTTGTCCGTCGGGCGTGTGGGTCCCCAACCGGACGAGAGCCTCCCTCGCGGTTTTTTTGGATTTCGTGACTTTCTTGATGTATCTCTTGCACGCCTTCTCGAATCTTTCGGCGTCCTCGTGGTTCAAAACTCCCGAGCGATACACGATCACTTTTTGTTTCGTCTTTTTCTTCTTCTTTTTCTTTCCCATCCCGGCACCATTTCTTTCTTTGAGGCGAACACGCCAAGGCGGAAAGCAACTGTCCAGCATCCATCCGTGAGTCTCGACAGCTTTATTAAACCATTCGTTCAATTATCGAGATTATACCCTATCTCGCAATTTGTCAATTTTCATCTTGTCTGAATCTCCCTACATCCACGAAAGCGGCGTTGCGGTGTCTCCCCGGAGTCTTCTGGCGGCGTCTTTGGCGAAATAGGTGAGGATGATGTCCGCGCCCGCGCGCCGGATGGAGGTGAGGGTTTCCATGAACGCACGCTCGGGGTCGAGCCAACCGTTGCGGCACGCCGCGGCCAGCATGGCGAACTCTCCCGAGACGTTGTAAGCCGCGACGGGCAAATCCGTTATCTCGCGCGCGCGGGCGATCACGTCGAGGTAGACGAGGGCGGGCTTCACCATCACGATGTCCGCCCCCTCCTCGATGTCGAGCTTTATCTCCCGCATCGCCTCGCGCGCGTTGGCCGGGTCCATCTGGTAGGAACTCCTGTCGCCGAAGGCGGGCGCGCTCTCGGCCGCCTCGCGGAAGGGCCCGTAGAAGGCGCTCGCGAATTTCGACGAATAGGCCATGATGGGCGTCTGGGCGAAGCCGCTCGTATCCAGGGCCGCGCGAATCGTGCCGACCCGCCCATCCATCATGTCCGACGGGGCGATGATGTCCGCTCCCGCCTCCGCGTGGCTCACCGCCGTCTTGTCGAGGAGTTCGAGCGTGGGGTCGTTCAGCACCTTCTCGCCCTCGATGATGCCGCAATGGCCGTGGTCCATGTATTCACACAGACAAACGTCCGTGACGACGCACAGGTCGGGATAGGCCTCCTTCAAGGCGCGCACGGCGTTCTGCACGACGCCCTCTTCCGCGTAGGCTTCGCTGGCCACGTCGTCCTTGTGATCCGGAATGCCGAACAGGATGACGCCGGGGATGTCCAGGGCGGCGATTTCCTCACAATCGGCCACCAGCCGGTCGACGGAGAGCTGGTATTGACCGGGCATGGAGGAAATTTCGGTCTTGATGCCCTCGCCCTCGACCACGAACATCGGATAGATGAGGTTGTCCACGGAGAGATGCGTCTCGCGCACCATGCGCCGCATGGCGGCCGTCTCCCGCGTGCGCCTCGTGCGGTTTTTCACTTCGCTCCCGGTTGCCGAGAGGGTGAAGGCGTCGTTGCTCGTCATCGGGTTCTGCTCCCTATTCATGAGGCTTGTTCGCCTCGCTCCGGTTTTCCGTAATAAGCGACGATGGCCCGCGCCATGCCGGGAATCGTCGATTCGGCGGCCTCCACGTCCGGCGCGACGCCCCATTTATGCGCCGTGGCGGAGGTCGCAGGGCCGATGGAGGCCACGCTTGCGCGCTGTATCCATCGCCTCGCCGTCTCCTCCCCCGCCGCTCGCATGAAGCCATCGAGCGCGGAGGAACTCGTGAACGTAAGCATATCAATTTTTCCGCCCTCAAGCTCACCCCATACCTCGCGCAGCGCCTCGCGTCCCAAGGGCGTCGTCCGGTAGACGGCCACGTCATCCAGCAACGCTCCCATTTCTGCGAACGCCTTCGGGATGGCGTCTCTCCCCTCTTTCGCACGGGACAGCAAGACGCGCTCTCCCGTCATATCTTTGCCCTTGAAGAGATCGACGACGCCTTCCGCCATGTATTTCACGGCTACCATGTCGGGCGACCTCCCCAGATATTTCTCCACCGCGGCGGCCGTGGCGGGTCCGACGGCCAGTACCGACGTTTCCGTGCAAAATGCCTCGGAAGGGATTCCCAGTTCAGTAAGCCTTCCCGCCAGATATTTCGGCCCGTTGGCGCTCGTGAAGATTATCCACTGATACCCATCCAGCGCGCGAATCGCCGCATCGGCGGGTGTCCAGTCCTCAGGCTCCGTGATCCGTATCATAGAGGCAACGCGCACGCAGGCGCCCAGGTCCGCCAGCATATCGCCCATCCGCGAAGCCCCCTCCTCGGGGCGCGTGACGAGGATTGTCTTACCTGTGAGCGGTCGTGCATCCAAGTCCACGATTTCAGTGTTACTCATCGCGCGCATCCCTCAGTATCTCCGCCCCGCCACTCGCGAGAACCTCCTCGGCCATCTCTTCGGCCATACGCGCGGCCTCGCCGGGTGCGCCCGTTCGTTCCTTCTCCACCATCCGCTCCCCGTCCACGCTCGCGAGGCGGGCTTTGATCTGAAAACCGGCTTTTCGCATCTCCGCAAAAACGGCCAGGGGCAACTGGCATCCGCCTTCGAGACGCGCCATTACGACGCGCTCGGCCATCACGGCCCGTTTCGTTTCCGGGTGCTCCAGTCCTTCCATGAGGGAACGAGTGGCCTCATCATCGGCTCTCGTCTCGATGGCGAGCGCGCCCTGCCCGGCGGCGGGCAGCATGAGTTCCGGCGCGAGTGATTCCGTCGCCCGCTCCTCGAGCCCCAGGCGTTTCAACCCCGCCAGGGCGAGAACCGCGGCTTCGACCTCGCCCGCCGCCACTTTTTCGAGGCGCGTGTCCACGTTGCCGCGCAGTTCCACGATTTCCAGATCACTCCGGTAGCGCCTGATCTGCGCGATACGCCTCAAGCTGCTCGTGCCGACCCTGCTGCCGGGCGCAAGGCCGCGGATGGATTCCCCGTTTCGTGAGGCCAGGGCGTCCCAGGGTTCCTCCCTTTCGGGTATCGCGGCGAGGATAAGGCCTTCCGGCATTTCGCTCGGCAGGTCTTTCAGGCTATGGACGGCGGCGTCGATTTCGCCCTGCAGAAGAGCGTCTTCGATCTCTTTTACGAAAAGGCCCTTGCCGCCGAGTTCGTGAATCGGGGAACCGAGCATGGCGTCGCCTCGCGTACGGACGATGACTTCCTCCACGGCGAGGCCGGGGTTCAGCGCCTGTAGTTGTGCGGCCACCTGAGCCGTCTGCGCGCGCGCCAGTGCGCTGCCCCGGGAGCCTAAGCGCAGCGTGTCATTCATGGATCAGTCCGATTCGTCCGGCGGCGGCATGGGCGGGCTTTCATCGCTTTCAGGCTCCACGCCGAAGAGTTTCTGGACGGATTCGACCGAGATGCCCTCCACGTCTTCTTCCGACATCTGCCGCAGGACGGCGAAGGGGTGGTGGAGGAGTTTGTTGACGAGCGCCTTCGTCATGGCGTCGAGCGCATCGCGGCCCTCTTCGCCCAGTTCGGGCAGTCTTTGAAAGGTTTTTTGGATTTCCTCCTGCCGCATCGACTCCGCGAAGAAGCGTATGGCCGCGAAGGTGTGTCTTAGTTCTTCCGCCTGCTGGCGGGCGAGATAGGTCTGCACCTCGCTTTCGAGGATCGCGCGCGCGTCGCGGGCGATTTCCTCGCGGCCGCGCAGGTTGTCCGCCGCGACGGACTGAAGATCGTCCACGTCGTAGAGATAGGCGTCTTCGAGGTCGTTCACGTCGGGCGCGACGTTCCTCGGCACGGCGATGTCGATAAGAAAGACCGGCGCGTCGCGGCGTTGCTCGAGTGCAGAGGCGACTATCGGCTTGTCCAGTATGAAACCCTGCGAGGCCGTCGATGCGATGACGATATCGGCGTCGATGAGCGCTCCTTCCAGATTGTCGAAACTCACGACGCCGCCCTTGAGCCTGGTAGCCAATTCCTGGGCGCGTGCGAGCGTCCTGTTCGCGACGTGGAGGTTGTCGGCCCCGCTCGCCTTGAGATGCCTCGCCGCCGCCTCGCCCATCTCGCCCGCCCCGAGCAGGAGCACGTTCTTGCCCGCGAGCGATCCGAAGATTCTTTTCGCCAGATCCACGGCGACCGAGCTCACCGACACGGGCGACTCGCCGATAGGGGTTTGTTCGCGAATCTTCTTCGCCACGCGAAACGCGCGGGAGAAGAGATTGGTGAGCGCTTTTCCGGCGTGGCCCGAGGCCTGGGCGACCCGGTAGGCCTCTTTCACCTGCCCCAGGATCTGCGGCTCGCCCACCACCATGGAATCGAGGCTCGACGCCACGGTGAACAGGTGCCGGGTGGCTTCAGCCTCGCGGTGAACGTAGAGGTGTGCGTTCAGTTCATCGGCGCCGATGTCGCGCGATTCCAGGAAAAAGCGGTGAATCGCGTCGAGTCCCTGATCGAAATTCTCGGCCGCGCTGTAGACTTCCACCCGGTTGCAGGTCGAGAGGATGATGCGTTCATCCAGTCCGCTGTAGCCCGCCAGCCGGTCGAGCCACTCGTCCATGTGGGTCTCGGGGAAATAGAGGCGCTCGCGAATGCTGAGCGGCGTGTTGTGGTGGCTCACGCCGGCGAGAATGATGGACATACCCCCGCTCCCCTAGAAGTGTGCCACCAGCGCAAAAAGCGCGGCGAAGAAGGCCACCATCGAGAAAACGGCGGAGCGCTTTCCCTTCCAGCTTCTGGTGAGCCGGCAGACGAGCAGGAGGCCGTACGCCCCCCAGATGAGTATCAGCGGCCAGGTGCGCACCGGATCGAGGCTCCAGTAGGCCCCGTGGCGCGATTTCGCCCACATCGAGCCGAGCAGCAGGCTCGCCGTCAGGAACGCGAAGCCGAAGTAGAGAATCTTGTGGTTCAGGTCGTCGAGAATGTCGAGCGAGGGCAGCCGGTGCAGCCAGGCGCTGGGGCGTCTTGATTTCAGTTGCTGGGACTGCACGAGATACATGAGCGCAGAGGCGAAGAGCAGGAAGAACGCGGCCCAGCTCAACAGCGCGAGCACGGCGTGGCCTTTGAGTAGATAGCCCTGCACGGCGACCGAGCCCGCGCCCCACACGCCCGGAAATGCGGCTGCGTAGCCCTCGAGAATGAAGGCCGCGGGCACGGCGAAACCGCCCAAGGCGATATCGCGGTAGCGCGCGTAGACGATCAGGTACATCAGGATGATCACCCACGCCATGCCGCTCAGCCATGCCCCCCAGCCCTCCGGCGTGCCGGAGGCGAAACTCACTCCCAGCATGAGGGTGTGAAGGGCGAACCCGATGAGCAGCGCACCGACCCCGTAGACGACGCCCGCGGACCTGCCCGTGCAGAGCAGATACAGGTGCGTGAGCGCAGCCACGAGATAGCAGACGATCAGTATGGCGACCAAGGGATTTTCCCTCTCAGCGCAAGAGAATACCTTGCGGTTGTGAGACAGCCGTTTCCCTTCTCATCCGCAGGAAAGGGCGAACAAGGGCATTTAGACCACCATTTCGGGCATTTTGCAATAAACCGGCACGCCGATGCGTCCCCGAGGCGTGGATTTTGCCTATTGCAAGTTGGCTTGAAACGCCCATACCCACTATACTCCACGCATCGAGCCCGTCCGCCCGCAATCTCATCCCGGGAGGGGCAGCAGACCGTGATACCGCTCCCCAGGATCGACCCGCCCCTGATCAACGCCAGCGGCATCCTGAGCTACCCGGAAGTGTTCACCGCTTTCGAGAGCGCGGGCGCTTGCCTGGGCGGCTACGTCACGAAATCTGTCGGCCCCCGCGAGAAGCCGGGCAACGACAATCCCGTGGTCGTATACCCTCCCGACGGCGCGGTGCTCAACTCCCTCGCCCTGCCGACGCAAAGCGCGGAGGACTGGGAGCGCGATCTGGAAGAAATAAAGCTCAAGAAGGCGAAGCTCATCGTCTCGGTCTATGGCGGGGATTCCCTGGAGTTCGCCGAGGTTACGGGCCGAATGTCGAGGTTCTCGGACGCCATCGAGGTGAACCTGGGCTGTCCCAACAAGGAACCGGGCGAGCAGACCATCATGGAGAGCATCGGCCAGAACCCCGCCCTCTCCGCCGAGGTCATCGAGCGCGTGCGCGGGGAGACGGACAAGCCCGTCATCGCCAAGCTCTCGCCCAACAGCGACTACCTCGCCGTGGCGGAATCCTGCATGAACGCGGGCGCGGACGCCCTGGGCTGCGGGAATACGCTGGGGCCGGGCCTGGCCGTGGACATCCGGAGCCGCGCGGCGATTCTCGCAGGCACCACGGGCGGCATCAGCGGCCCTGCGCTCAAGCCCGTCAACCTGCGCATGACGTATGAGGCCTACGCACGCTTTCGCTGCCCCATCGTCGCATACGGAGGCATCGAAACCTGGGAGGACGCCGTGGAATACATCCTCGCGGGAGCGAGCGTTCTGGGAATCGGCACCGCTTTCATGCGAAAGAGCACGCACGAGGCGGCCGCCCTCACCCGGGAGATATGGGAGGGGATTCAGGAATATCTGGACGGTGAACCCATGTCCGCTATCATCGGCGCGGCGCACCGCTCGGCGGAGGGAGGCGGCTCCCATGCGTAGCGTCTTCAAGGTCGTGGAGAATCGCCGCGAGAGCGAGTGGACGCACACGATCTTCTTCGACGCGGAAATCGAGTCCCAGCCCGGGCAGTTCATGATGGTCTGGCTGCCGCGTCTGGGCGAAAAACCCTTCACGCTCTCCTACCCCAACGCCGTCACCGTGAAAAAAGCGGGTGCGTTCACCGAAAATCTGGCCGCCCTTGCGCCGGGAGATGAAATAGGCTTGCGCGGTCCCCTGGGGCAAGGCTATCCGCCCCTAAAAAAGCCCGCTCTCATCGGCGGCGGCGTGGGGATTGCGGAACTGAGGCTCCTGGCCCTCGCTTCCGAGGAGCCTTCCTTCGTACTCGGCGGGCGCACGGCGGATGAGATTCTCTTTTATGAGGAATTCAGGGAACTCGGCCCCGTCCACGTCGCCACCGAGGACGGCGCCCTCGGACACAAGGGGCTGGTGACCGAACTGTTGCCCGTCGAGGCGGATAGCTACGCCGTCTGCGGGCCCGAGCGGATGATGGCCGCGTGCCTGCCGAAACTTCCCGCCGAGCGGACTTATTTCGCTATCGAACGATACATGAAGTGCGCCGTCGGCCTTTGCGGCCAATGCACCTGCTCGGGCTGGCGCGTCTGTACGGACGGCCCCATATTCCCCGCCGCCGCCGTCGCGCAGATGGATGATTTCGGCAAGCGCAGGCGCTCCAAAAGCGGCAAATGGGAAACAATTTAGAAAAATAACATCTTCCCAAGACGATTCTGCTGTGCCTATAATCAGGCCGAAAGAGAAAGATTCTTCACCTTCACGAGGTTCAGGGCGGAGGAGAGGCCATCCAATTCCGTGTGCTGGGCTGCGCGGGCGGTAAAGCGCCCGGCTGTCATCTGACGTCTTTTCTCATCAACGAGGAGTTGCTGCTCGAGGGCGGTTCGGCCGCCTCGGGCCTCGCCATCGAGGAACAGGCCCGGCTCACCGGCGTCTTGGTATCCCACGCGCATCTGGATCATATCGCGGAACTGCCCTACCTCGCCGACAACATCTTCGGCCTGCGGGAGGATTCGCTCAAGGTCATCGGAGCGCGCGACGTGCTGGAAGTGATTCAAGAATCCATCTTCAACAACGCCGTCTGGCCGAATTTTTGCGAGATATGCCACGAAGATACGCCGATACTCGATTTCTCGGCCATCGAGGAGACGGAAACCCGCTCCCTGGGCGGAATCCGTATTACCCCCTACGCGGTCGACCACAAGGGGCCGACCTTTGGCTTCATCATCCAGGACGGAGAAAGCGCGCTGCTCTACACAAGCGACACGGGGCCGACCGAGGCCATCTGGCGGGGAGCCGCCGAAGTGGAGAATCTGCGCGCGATCATCACCGAAGTGTCGTTTCCGAACAGGATGGAAGAACTCGCTCGCATGACCAGGCACTTTACCCCCGCCATGCTCCATGTGGAGATGCGGAAAATGCCGCCCGACGTTCCCGTCTACATCTTTCACATCAAGGCGCAGTACGGCGATGAGACGAAGGCGGAAATCGATGCGCTGGGTGAGCCGAGAATCGAAGTGCTCGAAGAGGGGAAGACGTATCACCTGTAGGCTTTCATGACGCCTCAACTTCTGCTAATAGCAGGAGGGTATGGCAAGATGCGAAAAGGCGGCGATTCGAGGGATGAGGAGAAGGCATCCGGCGCATCGCTTTAGTGAAATTCACCGAAATGGATGGGGAGACGCTTTCGTGGAAGACATCGAAGCGCAAAGAAAATACAGCCGCATCATGGCCGAGCGCATCAGCGGCATATTGGCCGGGGAGATCGAGGGCGTCGATGCGGACATCCGCTACAGCTACCAGGAGAAGAGCTTCAGGCTCTGGTGGGGAGAGCGGGGAGACCCGGACACCACGGCCCTCATCACATTCGAGCAAATGGCCGCGCTGAACGACGAGGAGTTGCGCCAGATCATCCGCTCGTCCGTCATCGGCTAGGAAGGGCAGGACGGCACAGTAAATATACGAAAGTATATCAATTATTTACATAGCATAGTTAAAGCAATATATCATTCGTTTTGTTCATCCATCTCCCTTGTGGAGATGCGGATACCCTCCCGAGGGGGGCGAGAAACCGAACCGCCCCGGTGAATCCCACCGGAATGCCTCCCCTGCTGTACGGCCTCAGGCGATGTTCGCCAACTCCTGGTAAATGCGGAAAATCGAGCTGCCGTCCTCATGCTGCCTGCCCTTGCTGCGCTGGGCCATGAAGAAGTGCTCCAGCAATCCTCCGAGCGGCACGGGCACGTCGAGGTCCTTGGCTGAGTCGATGGCGCATTCGAGGTCTTTCAGCACGATCCAAATCGGGCCGGATTCGGGGAAATTACCGGCCAGCATGTCCTTGCCGCGGACTTCGAGCACGTTCGAACCCGCAGCGCCCGAGCAAAGGGTCTCCAGCATGACGTCTTCGGGGATGCCCGCCTTGAGGCCGAGCGTTAGGCCCTCGCACGCCCCCGCCATGTTGATGAAGAGCACTAGATTCACCACGAGCTTGAGTTGGGCGGCGAGCCCGTTCTGCTCGCTCACGAAAATCGTCTTCTTCCCGATGGCGTCGAAGGCCGGCTTCGCCTTATCGAATGCGGCCCTGGGACCTGCAGCCATCACCACCAGGTCTTTCACGGCGGCCTGCTTCCCGACGCCGCTCACGGGGCAATCGAGCCAGCTCACGCCCTTCTCCCCCGCTTTCGCGGCCATCTCCTTGGAGAATTTGGGCGGGACCGTGCTCATGTCGGCGATGATGCCGCCGGAAGAGATTCCCGCGAGAACCCCTCCTTCACCCGTCACCGCCTCTCCGACGACCTGGTAATTCGGGAGCGAGGTCATCACCAGATCGGCTCCGTCGGCGGCGTCCGCGGGCGAGGACGCCCGGCGCAGGTTCTTGCCCTCGAATTTCTCGTACATCGAATCGAGCGGGTCGTAGCCCGCCACATCCATGCCGGCGTCCAGCATGTGGCCCGAAAACGCGCCGCCCATGACGCCCAAACCCACGACTCCCACTTTCATGCTCACGGCTCAAGCTCCTTTTGAATGCGGCGTCTGGAGGATGACCCTCGCCCGCCGATATCGGATACGAAAAGTTCTTTATGCTCCTGAATCATCAATGAATGATATAGCCGCCGTCCACCACGAGGTTGTGCCCGTGCACGAAAGAAGCGTCCCCGGAAGCGAGAAAAGCCACGGCGCTCGCTATCTCGGTCGGCTCCCCGAAGCGCCCCATCGGCACCGTTCCGAGGCGCTGGGCACGTTCTTCGGGCGTCTTGTAGGCGTGTTTCTTCAAATACTCCGTCGCCGTGGGACCGGGGCTGACGGCGTTCACCAGAATGTTCTCGCCCGCGAGTTCGAGCGCCATGGAGCGGGTGAGCTGGATCAGCGCCGCCTTGGTTGCGCTGTAGAGCGCTGTATTGCGCGCCGCCACGGAGCCCAATTGGCTCGCGACGTGGATGATGCGCCCGCCGCCCGCCTCTCGCATGAGCGGCAAAACCGCCTGGCTCGCAAAAAAGGGAGCGCGCAGGTTCACGGCGACCACGCGGTTAAAATCTTGATAGGAGAACGTGCCGAACGGCCGGCTCGCGCGAATGCCTGCGTTGTTCACCAGAACATCGACGCCGCCCATCGAAAACACCGCTGCTTCCACCATGCGCTCGGCCTCGCCCTCTTCCGCGAGATCGAAGATCCCGAAAGAAGCCGAGCCTCCGGCGGCCTCGCATTCGCGCGCGACATTTTCGAGTTCATCCTGCGTTCCGTCTGCGGCCAGATACAGACGCGCTCCTTCGGCGGCGAAGCGATGCGCCACGCATTCGCCGATTCCGCGCGACCCACCCGTCACGAGCGCCTTTTTACCGTCCAAACGACCCAACCTGCGTTTCTCCTGCGGATAAGTTGCGCTACTATTGTTCCCGGCGCGACGCCGCGCGCCCCGGATGACCAAAGACCAAGGAGAAATGCGCGATGCCCCGACCGGAAAACTCTTTTCAGGAACTCCAGCACGTCGCCGTCAAGGTGTCGGACATCGAGGAATCCCTCAAGTTCTACACCGAGATTCTCGGCTTCACGCTCTCCGAGCGTCACGGCCCCGACGAACACCCGAGCCTCAACATGGGCCTATGCTTCCTGCGATGCAGCGCGTTTCATCACGATTTGAACCTAGTATACCACACCGGCGAGCAACCCGATCTCAAGGAAATGAGAACCGACGACCAGGGCCCCGTGAAGGACCTGGGGTTGCATCATTTCGCGTTTCGGGTAAAAGACCGCACGGAGTTCTTCGCGTGGAAGGACTGGCTCGAAGAATGCGGAATCAAAATCGTGCGCGGCCCCGTGGTGCACAGCCCCACCCACCCCGAGGGCGACGGCACGTGGGGAGAGAACAGGGCCATGTACTTCTGCGACCCGGACGGCCACCGGATCGAGATCTTCTGCGATCTGGCCCCGATGGACGAGGCCAACGGGGTCGAGAAGGAATGGTATGACAATCGACTTCGCCGGGAGGGAATCGACCCCGCCCCGCATCCGCCCGTGGGACCTCACCCGTCAGGAGCTCTCACACGCTGAACCGCTGCCCCGGGAATGTTTCTCCATGAGCGAGACGTCTTGAGCTGGAAAAATTTTCGCATACGGCTTCTCGGCTGGCTGCTCCATTTCGATTTCTCAGACGACGGCATCTTCTACTTCACGACCATCATCGTGGGGGCGTTGGCCGGCTTCGTCGCCGTGTGCTTTCACGTCGCGCTGGGCTGGGCGCACCTCGTTCTCTTCGGCTCCCATGACCTCTCCGAGATTCACCGGTCCTGGTATTTGGTGGCGCTCATCCCCGCGGGGGGCGCATTCATCTCCGCAGTCTTCCTCCAATACTTCGCGCCCGAAGCCCGGGGCAGCGGCATCCCGCAGACGAAAATCGCGTACGTCGCCCACAACGGCCACATCGACAAGCGCGTGTGGATAAGCAAGTTCCTCATCGGGGTGCTCAACATCGGCTCGGGTTCGAGCCTGGGGCGCGAGGGCCCCACCGTGCAGATATGCTCGGGCGCGGCGAGCTGGATCGGCGAGACGTTCTCGCTGAAAAGACGCCGCGTGCAGGCGCTCGTCCCCGTGGGCTGCGCGGCCGCTCTGGCCGCCGCGTTCAACACGCCGATAGCGGCCGTCACCTTCACGCTCGAAGAACTGGTGGGCGACCTGAACGCGCGCGTGCTCGGCTCCATCGTATTCGCGGCGGTGTCCGCCTCGGTCGTCTCGCGCGCCATGCTCGGCAACGAACCCGTTTTCTCCGTTCCGGCCTATGCGCTGGACAGCCCCCTGGAGTTGCTCCTCTACGCCTTCGTCGGCGTGGTATGCGCGCTCGTCGCCGTGGCGTTCATCAAGGGACTGCTGTTCATCCGCTCCGGGTGGAAACGCCTGAGAGGGTTCCGCGGCGTCATCGCCACCGGTCTCGGCGGCCTGTTCGTGGGCGTCGTCGGTATCTGGGTGCCCGAGGTTTTCGCCGTGGGATATCCCGCCGTGAGCAAGGCGCTCACGCACAGCTACGCGCTGCCCTTTCTCCTGGGCCTGCTCGTCCTGAAGCTCATCGCCACCGCGGTATCTTACGGAACGGGTTCTCTGGGCGGTATCTTCGCGCCGACGCTGTTCATGGGCGCGATGGCCGGGGGCGCCGTGGCGTCTCTCGCCGAGTTCGCCTTCCCCGGTTTCGTGGCCCATCCGGGCGGATACGCGCTCGTCGGCATGGGCGCGGCCTTCGCGGCCGTCATCCGCGCGCCCATGACCTCCGTGCTCATCATCTTCGAACTCACGCAGGACTACCACATCATTCTCGCGCTCATGGTCGCCAACGCCATATCCCTGGCCCTGGCGCGCTATTGGCACCCCGAGCCGATCTACAGCGCCCTCTCCTCACAGGACGGCGTCGCGCTGCCCGACCACGAGACGGAGCACCTCCTGCACGAGATTCACGTATCGGACGCCATGATCGGCGACGTCATCACCCTGCCCGAGGAGATCACGATTCAAGAGGCTATCGAGAGAACCAGGGGGAGCGCCATCACCGGATATCCCGTTCTGAACCCAAGCGGGAAACTCTCGGGCATGGCGAGCAACTACGATTTCAGCCAGGCGCAGGCCGCCGGCATTCTGCAAAAGCCCCTGGGCGAGATAGCGAAGAAGAAATACATCATGCACGCGCATCCGGATCAATCGCTCGATTCCGTGATGGCCAAACTCGGCGACAGGCGCATATCGCGCCTGCCCGTGGTGAGCCGCGAGGATCCGACCGAACTTCTTGGGATCATCACCGCAGAGGACGTGATCCACGCCTTCGGCAAGGTGTGGCGCGAACAGGAACACCACCAGCACGACACCGACTAGACACCGCTTCCCAAACGCTTTGCAGATGAAGCGAATATTTTAATATGATGAACCCGGAGAAACCCTCCGGTCCATACCTGGGAGGATCGCACTGCCGGCAAGGAGGAACCCGGCATCGGAGTGCCGGAAACGATAAGATGAGCACGCAATATCTGACCACCCTGCCCTCAAGCGGCCAGCCGACCTGGCTGAAAAAGATTTTCCAGGCCGGCCTCAGGCTCGCTTTCGGCGGCGTCGACGTCCAGGGCATGCGCAACGTGCCGCCCGACGGTCCGCTGATCGTCGCCTCGAACCATCGCAGCTATCTCGACCCCGTGATCCTCGCCTCCTTCCTGCCGAGGCGGGTGTACCACATGGCCAAGCGCGAGTTGTTCCGCAACCCCCTGTTCGCGAGGCTCATCACCTATTACGGCGCCTTTCCCGTGGACAGGGAGGGAGTCGCGCGCGCCAGCACCTTCCGGATGGCGCGCACGCTCCTGGGTCTGGGTGGAGCGGTGGTGATTTTCCCCGAGGGCGGCATCGTGAATTCGATCGCCGAGATGGGCGTGAAAGAAGGCGTCGCCACCCTCTCGGCCATCAGCCGCGCGCCTGTTCTTCCGGTCTATATCGCAGGGTCGAATACGCTCATCAGCCCGCGGGGAATCCTCAATCCCTGGCTCGTCATTCGGGTGGGCGAACCCATCTCGCCGCTGCACGGGAAGAACGGCAGGGAGTACCGCCGGGAATTCGCCCAGAGCATCTTCGACGCGATCCTGAAACTCGAGGCGGATTTTCTGGCCTCGCGGCAGGGGAAGAAACAAGCGGGGCGAGGCGCGTAGGGGGCGATTGAAATTTCAGACGCGCGGTCTTTGTTGCGTTACAATTTGGCTGTTAGCTAATCCCGACTGATATGGGGGTGTTGGAAAAGTCATCCCCGGTCGGAATTGACCACCGCCGTCATTCCGGCGAAAGCCGGAATCCATTTTGACTTTTTATTGGGCAGGACGGCCACGACCTTGTTGTTGCGCGGCATCCAGATGCGGAATTCAGAGAATTCGCCTTTCGATTTTATATTCGATTCTGTTCCTACCCGCCCAGGCGTAAAGGTATCCGAGCGAGGAAGCGAAAAGGCAAAGGCGAAAATGGATTTCGGCTTTCGCCGGAATGACGGCCAAGACCCGATACCGGGCGGAAGCGCAGGCTCAACTTCCTCTTCGATGGGGTTTTTCAACAGACCCGCACGGGGCCGTGGACTCCCGCCCACGGCCCCGGATGAGGCTCCTAGAAGCTATACACAAAACCCACCTGCAGGCGCGTCGCGTCGCCCTCCTCGCCGCCGTTCGTCTCGCGCCATCCCTGGATGATCTCCGCACCAATCCTCGTCTTGGGAGCGGGCGACCACCAGATGGTGGCGTGCAGCGTCTGGAGCGACTGGCTGAGGGCCGGATACGCCGCTTGGGCGGCCTCTTCAAAATCATTCTCCACCCAGCCGTAATACAGGCCTGAACTCACGGAGCCGCTCCAGTTGTGCGTGAGACCGACGAAACCGCCCATGGAATCGAGCGCTTCCAGCTCGTTGTTCGCCCCCAGAATGGCGGCGGCGGAAGCCCCGAGCATGGATTGATCCAATCCGCCCTGACCAACGTTGAACGTGCCCCAAAGGCGGGTGTCCTTGCCCAGGCCGATGTTCGCGCCGAGGTGGAGCGCACTCATTGTGACGCTTTCTTCCACCGCGCCATCTTCGTAGAGAACCTGCCCCAGCAACCCCGACACGTTTATGGCG
>JAJEJD010000007.1 GCA_022828125.1 bacterium
AATCAGACATCCGTGGCCGGATCGACGATTTGCCGTCAGCGCTGGCGTGGGCGCAACCCAAGGGAGGAGCCGGATGCCTTAGCGGGCACGTCCGGATCTGTGCGGGGGGCGCCGGGTAACCGGCGTCCCTACCGCAATGGATGCGCCTTACCGGCAACATCACACAAAGGCGAGGCGGCATCATTATGCCCGCTCCGGCTCCCCATTGATGGCGGCACCAATTGCCGCATGGAAACCGCTATTGGGCAAGATCGGGCAGTGATATTCACCGAATAAAAGAAAATACCGCCTGTATCAGAAGGGAAGGAGAATAACGCGCCGAATGAAAAACCTTACTCCTGCGTGCTCTCGTGCCAGCGGAGAATGTGGTTGCGGACCGCTCCCAGGCCGTAGATGGCGCAAAAGCCGATTACCCCGATGAGCGCCATGCCCATGAAAGCGTCCGCGGTCAGGTTGTCTTCGCGCGCCAGCATGATCATGAACCCGATTCCCTCCTGCGCCCCCGCCAACTCGGCCGCGATGAGCCCGCGGAAAGCATAGCCGAGTCCGATCCAAAGCCCGGTCATGATGTGGGGTAGGGTGGCGGGCAGCGTGACCCGCCAGAAAAGCTGCCTCCGGCTCGCGCCCAGCGAGCGCGCGGCGCGGATGATGGCGGGCTCGGTCATCTTGACGCCGTCGAAGGTGCAGATGATGGCGGGAAACAACGCGCCATAGGTGATGATGAATACCTTGGAACCCTCTCCCATCTGGAACATCAGGATGGCGAGGGGAATCCACGCAACCTCGGGTATTTGCCGGAATATGTCTACGATCGGTTCGAGCGCATCGCCGATGATTCGGACCTGACCCATGAGCAAGCCGAGCAAGACGCCCAGGGCGGAGCCCAGGAAGAACCCCTCGGTGATGCGAAGCACCGAGGCGATGATGTGGTGGAGAAGCTCACCACCTTCGGCACGCCTGATCCCGGACTGGATGGCCATCCAGGGAGACGGGAGAATGAGCGGATCCACCAGCCCGAGGGTGACGGAGAGCTGCCAGAGGACGACGAACCCCGCCACCGAGATAGCGGATATTCCAAAGCGGCCTGACACGGATTGCGTTTGCACCGTCTCTCCTAGTAGAAAGCGCCTTCCCGGCTCGTGGAATGCCAGCGGAGAAACCATCTCTCCGCGATTTCCACGAGGCGCGTGATGCTGAATCCCAGAGCGCCGATGACGGCCATGCCCAGGATGACCAGATCCCCTCGGAAATAATTCCGGGCGTCCTGGATCAGGAATCCCAGGCCCGAAGTGGAACCCACCAGCTCCGCCGCAACCAGCAAGGCGAAGGAGACCTGAACGCCCAGCCGAAAACCGGTGAAGATGTGAGGGAGGGTTCCGGGGAGGACCACGCGAAAGAAAACGTCCCGGCGGTTGGCTCCCAGGCTGCGCGCGGCGCGAACCAGAACGGGGTCCAGCGAGCGGACCCCCACGAAGGTATTGGTGACGACGGCGAGGAACACGCCCATGGATATGATGAATACCTTGGAGGCGTCTTCGATGCCGAACCAGATAAGGGCCACCGGGATCCAGGCCAGGCCGGGAATGGGCCGGATGATTTCGACCAATGGCCCCACGGCCGCATGGAAGAACCGGAACTGGCCCATCAGGATTCCGATGACTACGCCGGTAAAGGAGCCGACGACGAAACCCATGAACATCCGCCATAGGCTGGCGGCAATGTGTTCCCGCAACTCACCCGCCTGAATAAGATCGACCGCTCCCTCCCAGACTTCCCTGGGCGGCGGCAGGAAGAGCGGATTGACCAGCTTGTAATGCGTAACCACGAACCAGAGGATGACCAATCCGCCGATAGAGACGGCGCGCGTTGCCATTCTTCTGTTCATGCGCCCTCTCCCGGAACCGCGGAATCCGAATCCTGCACTTCCGACGCCTTCTCCACCTCGACCCGGATGAGGTCGTCCATCGTCCGGTACAGTTCGTTGAATTCGGGAGAAGTCCTCTCCCGGGGACGGGGGAGGTCGACGCCGAGAAGGGACTTCACCTGGCCCGGGCGGGCCGTCATGATCAGCACCCGGTCGGCCAGAACGATGGCCTCGTCGATCGCGTGGGTCACGAAGAGGACGGTTTTCTGCGTTTCACCGAGAAGCTTCAGGAGCTCTTCCTGCATCACCCGGCGCGTCTGGGCGTCCAGTGCACCAAAAGGCTCGTCCATCAGCAGCACCTCGGGGTCGTTCGCCAGCGCCCGGGCGATCCCGACGCGCTGCTTCATTCCGCCCGAAAGCTCGAAGGGGTATTTGTCCTCGAATCCCGTAAGGTGGATGCGCTGGATGAGCTCCCGCGCGTGGGTGTGCCGGTCGGTTTTTTCCATCCCCTTCAGGACAGGACCGAATTCGATATTTTCGAGCACCGTCCGCCAGGGGAAAAGGGCGAACTCCTGGAAGACGAAACCCCGATCGGGTCCCGGCTCGATGACCGGGCGCCCGTCAACGCGAACCTCCCCCCCCGAGGGGGGGAGGAATCCCGCGATGATGTTCAGTAGGGTGGATTTTCCGCATCCGCTGGGACCGAGGATGCAGATGACCTCGCCTTTTTGGACCTCGAGGTTTATTTCATCCAGCGCCCGCACCGTAGACTTGGCGCGCCGGTCGACGAATTCTTTCGAGACCCGACTTACCTGCAGATTAACCGTCATATCGGAAGTTCACTATACAGACACCCCAAACCGGTAAAGTGAGACTGTCCCCCTAAAGCTTGCAGGCCCCTTCGGTCTTCGCCAGATCCTTCGCGACCGACTTCAGGAGGTCCGTATAGACGAATTCTCTCATGTTCGGCGTTCTTTTGAGCTTTCTGCCGACCCTTTTCATGTTATTGGCCACCGCCTGTTCGGCGTTCACCATTTCATCCGTAATCTCAAGCCTGTAGAAAGTGTTGTCAAGAATGGGTTTCATCGCGGGAGCGGACATCTTGTACGCCTTGCCCAGGATTTTCAGAAACTCCGCGCGATTTCCCGAATCGTTCATGAACCGGTAGGATTTCAGCATCGCGCGCATATACGCCTTCATGGCGTCCGGCTTGTTCTTAAGCGCCGCTTTCCGCGCGCTGATGAGGGTGAAGGAAAGGTGGATGTTGGCGGGCTTCGCCATTTTGCCGAACTTGTTGAGCAACTGGGAATGCGCGAAATGCGTCGGGCGGACCTGTTCCGCGGTCGTCAGGTGCGGGTACCAGACCACCCCGCCGTCCACGTCCTTGTTCTTGTAGGCGGCGATGAGATCGTTCGGCGTCAGGTTCACCACCCGGATCTTTTTGGCGTCCAGGTTGTATTTTTGAAGAAAATTGATCCACAGAATGTGGGCCGCGGATGCAAACCGCAACCCGACCTTTTTCCCGTAGAAGTCGGTGGGTTTCGTCATACCCAGGTCCTTGCCGACGAAAATCTCGAGGTAGTCCTTGTCCTGCCCGTTCTGGGCGATGATGCAGGCGGGCACGTTGGCGGCAGCCAGCGAGACAAACGGCAGATCCCCCGAGTGGCCCAGCTCGACGCCGCCCGCCGCGAGCGCCTCGACCATGGCCGCGCCGGAGGAGAATATCTTGTGTTCGATCGCAAGGTCTTCTTGTGTGAAGTACCCCTTCACCTTGGCGACGTGGATGGGTGCCCCGATGTTGCCGCCGCCCGAACCCACGACGAGTTTGTGCTTGGCCGCTTCCGAGACGCCTGCGCCAAAGGCCCAGGCCGCCACAACGGCAACGAGCATGATGATATTGATTCGTCTCCACGCGCACCTCATATCGCAAGTCCTCCTGTTGACTACGTTTTGGTGAGTGAAAACCCACAAATATGCACTCACCCCCATTCGAAGACGTGCTGAACGCGGACTCGTAACTCCGCTTTGCAGATACTGAAATGCGTTTATGTATAAAGAAAGAAGGTATGAAAAAAAATTTTATCTAAATTGTCCATGAAGCGCAATATTGGAAAATTCGTGTGTATCGGGGTGGTTTTCGTATCCTGCGGAATGGGGCAAAACAGTAAGGCCAAAAGAATATTTCACGAAGTGTACTAATACCCGCATGGAGAAACAAGCGGGACCGGGAAGACGGAACATCTAAGGCCGAAATGGGCCGGCAAAACAAATTCTTCTTCCGAGGAGGAGAGAACATCTTGTCTAGCGGTAGATGCAGCCAGTCGCAAACTATTCTTTACTGAAGGTCCCAGTGAATAGGGACTATATCGGGATTTTCTAGTTTTTGGGGCATATGCTCCTCAACCTTTCGGTTTTCCTGAATCATGAAGGCCTACAGAATCTTCATCCCGCATACCGATCCGGGAAACGTGTTCGCAAACTATTCCTTGATTTTTGCTTTCATTTGAACTTGCCTCGCTCAAAAAGGAAACTCGGTGCGGTTAATCTGTGCTTCCGCTTCTGATGTTTTTCCCTGAAGCGAACTGCACTCTCACAGGATAGGCCACTTCCCCGGTACTTCCACGCCGCTCCTCTTGAGGATACCCGCCGCGCATTCCTGGCACTTCTCCAGGATTTCCTCCTCATTCACCGTCAACACCCGGCGGTCTTCCATGATGATCTTCCCGTCGATGAACACCGTCTCCACCGAATCGCCCGAAGCGGAGTACACGAGGTTCTGCACCTCGCTGTAGAGCGGATACCATTCCGGCCGCTTCATGGTGATGATGATCACGTCCGCTTTTTTACCGGCCTCGAGCGAACCGATTTCATGGTCCATCCCGATGGCGCGCGCTCCGTTGATGGTGGCCATCTCGATGGCCGTCTCCGCGGAGCCGGCGTCGGGGTCGTAGCGGTAATCCTTGGGCAGCACGCCGGCGAGGTACATGACGCGAATCATGTCGGCATAGTTCGAGCAGTCCGAAGCGTCGCTTCCGATTCCGACATTGACCCCCTTGTCCAGCATCTCCGGGAACCTTCCGAACGCCGCGTTGCCGTAGGAAATCTTGAGCGCCGTCGAGGGGCAGTGAATCACCTGCGCATCTTTTTCGGCCAGCATGTCGATTTCCCGCTCGCTCACGTGAACCATGTGAACGAGAACCGTATTCGGCCCGAGCACGTCCAGATGATACATATGCTCGACGGGACGGTGGCCATAGCGCATGCGCGTAGCCGTCACTTCCTCGAACATGGCCGCAAGGTGCAGGTTCAGGGTGGTCCCGTAATCATCCGCCATCTTTTTCGAATCGATATACAGCTTGTCCGAGCAGCGGCCGAGCCCGACGACGTCCACGCACGCCTTGATCAACCCGCCGTTGTAGCCGTCCTTGTACTTCTCCAGGAAGGCGAGGTTTTCCTTGAGACACGTCTCGGTATCCTCCAGGAGCATGCCGTGGCCCAGAAACTCCTCGTCGAAGGACCGCCTGCCCATCAGGCCGCGCATCCCGATGCGCGAGATGCCCTCGATCACCGCCGCCGGGTTGTAGGAGCCCGCCTCCAGAAAGGTGGTGGTGCCCGCCTTCAAGGTTTCCAGGAGAATCGTCAGCCCGCCGTAGATCTCATCCTCGGGCGTGAGGACCGTGGCGATATATCTGTGAACGTAGTCGGACCACAGCATGCCTCCGAGGTTTTCAGGCGCCAGCCCCCGGTGCATGGTGTGGTAAAAATGCATGTGGGAATTCACGAAACCGGGCATGATGAGCTTCCCCTTGGCGTCAATCGTGCGCCCGGCGGTGAATTCCCGGCTCAACTCCTCCGCTTTTCCGACGGCTGCGATCCGGTCTCCTCGAATGGCGACCGCGCCGTCGCGGATAACGCGGCGCCCTTCGTCCACCGTGATGACGGTTCCCCCGCTTAGAAGATAATCGGTTTTCTGAGGCATTCTGGTTTCCTCCCGAAATATCAAGTCTCTATCGGCTGGGTTCGATATGTGGAGGAATTGTAATTCAATACGTTCGGGGTGTCATGGAAGCCTGATCCCGGGAAGTTGTTGAGAAAGTCCGAGAAGAAATGAACCACTCCCCCCTTGAAGGGCTGTTGAAAAACCCTGATGCGACAGAGTTCACCGTCATTCCGGCGAAAGCCGGAATGACGAGCAAAACCGGGTTCGGCACGCCTTCCTTGAACGGTCGCGTCAAACCCTCGTCTTGAATGGCCACTGTCTCGACCTCATCCTGAGTAGGCGCGCAAGCGCCGTATCGAAGGATGGGAGGCGCTTCTCCCCCCGCAGGCCTGAAATTCGCCCTTCGATACGCGGCTTCGCCGCTACTCAGGGTGAGGCGGAGCGGTGGGTTGCTCAGGGGGAGGGATGTATTACGCGCCAAGGCGGTAGGTGCGTCACAGACTTTTCCCTCTTGAGGGGCTTTTTCAACAGCCCCTTGGGGGTCGGACTTCCCGAGGGGAAAACCCGACGACGGGGTAAGGTTGTCAGCCCCCTCACGAGGCCAACGGGGGGTGAGAATAGGGCGTCAGGATCCGCCGGAGCCATATTCGCTCCTCCTCGTGCAGCTTCAGGATGCTCGCCGCGACGGGTCCGAGGGGAGTTTCCCCCTTGGGCAGCCCCGGCGCGATCTTCACCCAGGCTCTGAGCGGCGCTCCCCGCACCGGAACGTACTCCACCAGCATCCCCTCTGAAAATCCTCCTTCACTCGCCGTCTCGTGAGACATCGCGCAAAGCCGCCGGCTGCCGCTGTAGGCGTCCTCGTCATTCAGGCGGGCGGTGAGATAAACCCTTGCTTTTCTCAGCCGCTCCCGCGCGGAGGAGGTCGCGGCCATATCGAGCGCCCCGTCCTTCAAGACGACGCCATAGACTTCCCGCGCATCTTCTACGGTGATGTATCCCAGCCGGAGGTCGGCCAGCACCGCCTCGGGCGTGCGGAGCAGGGGATCTCCCCAGCCGCCTCCACCCGCGGAGCGCAGAACGACGGCATCACCTTCCCTGAGCGGAAACGCCGTGGCTTTTCCCGGGACGCCGGAAGGCTCGACCTCCGAACCTTCGCGGAGAACCGTGAACCGGTTTCCACCGCCCGAGGTCCCGCCGTCCACCCCGTAGGGAGGAATGATCACGCGGTCCGTCAACACGGTGAGCCCCGCGCCGCCTGTCTCCAGGCGGACCCTCCGTTTCATTCCCAAACCGCCGCGCCGCTCCCCGTGGCCGCAGGAGCCGACCCGAAGGCCGCTCTCCTCCACGAGGACCGGAAGCGTAGCCTCCAGGCTCTCCACCGGCTGGACGGCGTTGAAATCCCCTTCGGTGTAGGTCCGGATGGCGTGGTCCCCGTCGCTTCCCGCGAGAGCGCCCGTGCCCCCCGCCGGATATTCATAGTAGAGGAAGGCCTCGCCGGAGTCGGGTTGGCTGCCGGCGATGTAGCAATGGTTGGCCGCCCCCTTCGTGTCGCCCGCCGCAAGGCCGGGCATCGCCTGAACCGCCGCGCCCAGAACGCACGATTCAATCGTGCGCCGCACGTCGGAAGCGCCGCCGAACGGAGCGGGAAATTCCGCATTGAGGATCGACCCTTCCGGGGCTTCCATCGTGAGCGGGCGGAAACAGCCCGCATTCACGCTCAGCGCAGGGTCCAGGAGCGATTTGAGCACCATGAAGCAAGACGTGGCCACCGTGGCGGGGCCCGCATTCGTAGGCCCTTTCACCTGCCCGGAAGTCCCGCTGAAATCACAGTGAATTTGCTCTTCCTGAATCTGGAGGCGAAGCGAAATCCGGAGCGGCTCGGCGCCTGTCCCGCTGTTGTCGATGTAGTTCTCGTAGTGAAACACCCCGTCCGGGAGCGCGCTGATGGCCGCCCGCATCCGTTTCTCCGCCCTGCCTATGAGGTTGTCGTTCACCGCCTGGAGCGTTTCGCGTCCATATCGATCCTCGATTTCGTCCAGGCGACGCTGAGCCAGCCGGCAGGTGCCGAGCATGGCCATCAGGTCGCCGTGCCTGTCTTCGCGGCCCCGCATGTTGCGGAGAACGACCTCCAGGCATTCCCGGTTCAGCTCGCCCCGGGAATAGAGCCGGATGGGCGGGACGATCATTCCCTCCATGAAGATGTGGGAGGCGTCACCGGAGAGACTGCCGGCCACCGAGCCGCCGACGTCCCCCCAATGCGCGCGGAGCGCCGGGAAGGCGAGCGCGCGGCCCTCAAAAAACCGGGGGCAGAACATCGCCATGTCGTTCATGTGGGTTCCGCAGATATAGGGGTCGTTCAGGAGAAAAACGTCGCCCGGATGAACGTCGCCCGCGTAGCGCTCGAAAACTGCTCTGGCGGCGTAGGAGATCGGGAAGATGTGGCCTGGATGATCTTCCGACTGGGCGACCAGATCTCCTTCCGGCGAGAGAAGCGCGCAGGAAAAATCGTGTCCTTCGTTGATGATGGATGAGAATGCGCTTCTGGAAAAAGTGACCCGCATCTCGCGGACCACGGAGATCAAGAGTTCCTGAATGACCGAGACCGTAACGGCGTCGGCCGAGGCGCTCTCTTGAATCGTCCGGCTGTCGCTCATGATCAGTCGAGGCCTCTGGCGCATACGGCTCGCGCCGCTTCGAGGAACTCGCCCAGGTCCGATTCGCCGTGGGCCGTGGAAAGATAGTTCTTGGCCCTGCGGCTCATGAAAATACCTCGCGCGAACATTTTTCGGACGAACGATTCGAAACGATTCCGGTTGGCCTGCGTCTGAGACCGGTAGTCCGTGACTGGATTCGGCGTGAAAAACACCTGGAAAAAGGGCCCGACCCCCTGCACCCGGGCCGGAACCCCGTGTTCGTCGAACAACGCCGCTAGTTCCTTGCGGTACCTGTCCCCCATGTCGCGCAAGCCGTCGTAGACGCCGGGCCGGGATAATTCCTCCAGGGTGGCGAGTGCTGCTGCGGCGCACACCGGATTCCCCGAGAGCGTGCCGCTGATGTAGACGTATTCCGGCTCCCCCTTTCGGGCGGGGTCCGCCAGTTCCATCACGTCCGCTCTTCCCGCGACCGCCGACAAGGGGAATCCGCACGCGACGGCTTTGCCGTAAGCCGCGAGATCGGGAACGACGCCGAAATACTCCTGCGCCCCTCCGTAGGCGAGGCGGAACCCGGTCACCACCTCGTCATATACGAGCAGCACACCGCGCTCGGCCGTCACCTGTCGAAGCTGCTCGAGAAAACCCGGCGCCGGGGGAATGGAGCGCTGAACGGGCTCGACGATGACGGCGGCGAGTTCCCCGGCGTGCTCTTCCACCAGCCCGCAGGCGATATCGGCGTTGTTGAAGGGCGCCGTGATCACCAGTTCCTGAACCGCTGCGGGAATCCCGGCCGAATCGGGGTGGTGAGACGGATACAGGTTCGGGCGCGGCGGAGAAACGCTCATCATTCCGTAGTCGCTGTGGCCGATGTAGCTCCCTTCGAATTTTAGGATTTTCTCCTTGCCGGTGAAGGCGCGCGCCAGCCGCAGC
The DNA here is from genome assembly GCA_022828125.1 of bacterium. Taxonomy (GTDB): domain Bacteria; phylum UBA8248; class UBA8248; order UBA8248; family UBA8248; genus Bin107. The sequence continues at coordinate 9,389 of JAJEJD010000007.1, forward strand.
GCGTAGAACGTGGCCTCCCCGCCCGTCGAGGCGAAACGCACCAGTTCCGCGCAGGGAATCGCCTTCACAAGCTCCTCGGCCAACTCGATGGAGCGGTCACTCAGCGTATAGTAGGTCGAGCCGAGTTCCATCTGCCTTCGAACAGCTTCGAGGATGGCCGGATGCGCGTGGCCCAGAATCAGGGACCCCCCGCCCATCGTGAAATCGAGGTAACCGCGTCCTTCCACGTCGTAAAGGCGGCTTCCCTCGCCGCGGGAGGCGATAAGCATCATCTCTTCGGGAAGCGTCAGGTCCCCGAGCCAGCCGCCCGGGAGGGAAGCGCGGGCCCTTTCGAGGAAATCAGATCCCTTTTTTGAAGTCATCTCTCCACCTCTTCATTCACGTAAGGCCGTAATTCCAGCGAAATTTTCCGGCCGGCCTCGACAATGTTCGGAATCCAGGTATTCGAATCCTCTCGCTGCACTACAACCTCCCGCCGAGCATCATTGGGCAAGAAACGGAGCCCCGATGGGGTTGTTGAAAAACCCCCTGAGAGGGTAATGGCAACCCCCTTGAATGGGAAATCCCATAAAACCAACCCCCCCTACCCCCCCTTGTCAGGGGGGCAAGAAAAAGCAAAACCCCTTCAGCCCGGCGGGGGCGCATCGCCTTTTTATACCCCCCTGTCAAGGGGGGGTAGGGGGGGTTGCCTTTCCAGGCGAGAAGGACGAGCGGGGCGAGTGAAGCATGATTCCTCCCGACCCCCCAACCCCCTCAAGGGGGAGTGAATCTCGCCTTCGCTCGTCCTACAGTCGCCGCAGCAGAAGATGCCCGCTCTCGTGGACCGCCGCGCGCCACCCCGGGGGAATCACCGTCGTGGCTCCGCTCTCCTCGATGATGGCGGGACCTTCCACGCTTGCTCCAGGCCCGACCTCGTTTCGCTCATATACGGCGGTATCGCGCCACTTCCCCTCGAACCAGGCTTTCCTGATCTCCTTATGGCCTTCGCCGCCCCCGCGCTTCGCCCGCCAGGTATTCGCCGGATACGTCTGGACTTCTCCCTCGCCGATGATCTGGATCGAGATCACCTCCCATTCGGTCGCGGGGTCCGGGTTGCGGCCGTAGCGCTCGGCATAAATTTTATCAAAGGCGCCCTCGATGGCCGGCAGATCCACCCGCTCCGGTGACGATCCCAGGGGAACGGGAATCTCGTGAGCCTGCCCGAGACAGCGCATCTCCAGAAAACACGACAAGGAGATGCTCTCCTCCCGCACGCCGTCGGCAAGGAGGCGATTCTCGACCCCCCTGGCCATATCCGCGAGCCGCCCGCGCAGGTCCGCCAAATCGAGGGTGGAGGAGCGTTCGAGGTAGGTGGCGCTCGCATCACGGCGCATCTTCGCCATCACGAGCCCCAGGGCGGAAAAATTCCCCGGGTGAGACGGAACCACGACCGTTTCCATATCGAGTTCATCCGCGATGGCCGCCGCGTGCATGGGGCCTGCTCCGCCGAAGGCGGCGAAGGCGAATTCACGCGGGTCGAATCCCCGTTCGAGCGAAATCTCGCGGATGAGTCGAACCGTCCGGGCCACGAGAATTTTCAACGCCCCTTCGGCCAGCTCTTCCAGCGAGCCGAAATCGAGCCCCTCCCGCACCGGGGCCATCGCCTCCCGCGCCAGCGAGGCGTCCACCCGTATTTTCCCGCCGAGAAGGGCGCCGTCTCCGATCCGGTTCAGGATGACGTTCGCGTCGGTGACGGTGGGCTCCTCTCCCCCGAATCCGTAACAGGCGGGACCCGGCGAGGAGCCCGCGCTCCTGGGTCCCACGCAGAGCGCCCCGTCGACATCGACCCACACGATGCTCCCGGCGCCCGCGCCGACGGTTTTGATTTCGAGCTGGGCGGCGCGGACGGGCACCCCCGAGATGACGGCGTCTTTGGCGTAAAGAATCCGGTCCCCGAGGAGGAGGGCGACGTCCGCGCTCGTTCCGCCCATGTCGCAGGTGATGAGATTCGGCAGTTCGAGTTCGTCTGCGATAAAACGCCCCGCTGTGACCCCGCCGGCGGGGCCCGAAAAGATGGTCCGTACCGGAAAGTCCTCCGCCGTGTCGATATCCATCACGCCGCCCGCCGAACCCATGATGTAAATGCTCCGGTTTTCCAGCTTCCCGATATCTTCGTCCCGGAGTTTCGAGAGATACCGCCCCACCGCCGGACCGACATAGGCGTTCACCACAGTCGTGGAGAACCGCTCGAACTCGCGGTACTGGGGGTTCACGGAGCTTGAAAGCGAGATGTAGACCCCGGGCCCCAACCGGTCCCGCAGCCACCGCCCGACGGCTTCCTCGTGATCCGGATTCTCGTAGGAGTGAAGAAAACATACCGCCACCGCCTCGACTCCTTCTCGCTTCAAATTTTCCACTACATTCTGAAACTCTTCCGGCCGGGGCGAGGCTTCGACGCTTCCGTTCGCCCGGAGGCGCTCGTCCACCTCCTCGCGCAAGTTTCGGGGAACCAGAGGCGGCGGACGGCGGAACCCGATATTGAACATACCGCCCTCGACCAGCCGCCGGCACCTCCCGATTTCGACGGCGTCCCGGAACCCGCGCGTGGTCACCAGCGCCGTCACGGCGCCGCGCCGCTCCAGGAGCGCATTGGTGGCGACGGTGGTTCCATGGATCATCCGCTCCAGTTCCTCGCCCTCGAGCCCGAGGTCCCGCAGGCACGCCAGGATGGCCCCTGCGGGTTCATCCGAAACCGAGGGGATCTTGCCCGTCCGCACCTCGCCGCGCTCGGGATCGACCGCCACGAGGTCGGTGAACGTGCCGCCGATGTCGACGCCTAACGTAAACAACCGATACACCCTCCACGGAGCGTTGGTTCAGCCATATCCACGAACTTCAAGCGCCCTCCTGATTCGCCCCTCTTCTCCCGAGAATTTGCCACCCAACCACCAGCGCAAGGAGGACCATGCCGATGAAATCCAGGAGCAGGTGCGGTTCGAACAAGGCGATCGTCGCCGCCGCGAGCAAGAATCTCTGCCATATATTCAAGGTGCCCGCAAGGTAGCCGATGACGGCGCCGCCGAAGCAAATCGCCGAGAGGGCCGCCGTCGAAAGCGTCCAGAAGAAGGAAAAATTCAGCCCCGGATTCAGGAGGTCGCCGAAAACGAAGGCGATGGGGATGAGGTAGATGAACAGCCCGATCCGGAAGGCGAAAAACCCCGTCCGCCAGGGGTGGGCGCCTGCGATGGCGGCCGCGGTGAAGGCGCCGCCGCAGACCGGAGGCGTCAGGTTCGAAGTCTGCGAATACCAGATGATCAACAGGTGGGCCGCCATCGGCGTCGCGCCGAGTTCGATCAACGCCGGTGCGATCAGCACCGAAAGGAGGAGGTAGTCTGCCGTGATGGAGGAGACGCCCATCCCCAGCACGAACGTCACCAGGGCGGTCAGCAAGACGGCGAGAATGAGATACCCGCCGGACAGGTCGACCACGAGAATCGAGAGCTTGGTTCCGATTCCCGTTCGGAACACGATCCCGATGATGATGCCCAGGCATCCGGCCAATCCGCCGACGGTGAGCGATCTCCGGGCGCCGACCTCGAGGATTTTCGCCCACTGGGGAATCGTCAGGCGCGTGTGCCTGGAGAGGAGACTCGCCCCCGCCACGCCCAGAATAGCGACGAACACGGCGTAATCCGGGCTGTAGCCCGATCCGAGCATGTAGAAGATGAGGCCCAGGGGAACCGCGAAGGTCCAGTAGTTTTTGAGTATCTCCCAGGGATCCCCCAACTCCTCGGGCGGCAACCCTTCGATGCCCGCCTTCCTCGCGTAGACGTGGGCCACCGCCAGGAGGGACAGCATGAACAACAGCGACGGCAGTATGGATACCTTGACGATTTCCAGGTAGGGAATTCCCGTGAAATCCGCCATGAGGAATATGGCCGCGCCCATCAGCGGGGGCATGGTCACCCCGATGGTCGAGGCCGTGGCCTCGAAAGCTGCCGAGACGTGCGGCGGGAACCCGGAGCGCTTCATCAGCGGGATGGTGAGCGTTCCGGTGCCCACGATGTTCGCCGTGGGACTCCCGGATATCATCCCGAAGAGCGCGCTCGCCACGGCGCTCAGCTTCGCCGAGCCTCCCCGCGTCCGCCCGATGATCGAAAGCGGGAGATTGAGGAAGAGCTCCTTGCCTCCCGACATCTCCAGAATCGCGCCGAACACGATGAAGAGAAATACGAAACTCGCGAAGATGCGCGTGATGACGCCATAGATCGACTGGTTGCTGTAGAGCCATGCCGCGGTGTCCCAGACGCTGATTCCCTGGTGCGTCAGATGCCCCGGGAAGTAGGGGCCGAAAAGGGAATATCCGATCAAGGCGAGCGAGATCAGCGGGAGGGCGGGGCCCAGCGTGCGGCGGCAGGCCTCCAGGGCCAGAACGATGGCCATGATGCCGAAAACCACGTCGTGTACGAGCGCCTCGCCGAACCGCTCGATGTAGCGGATGGGGAAGTAGACGTTGTAATGGTAAGTGACCGCGACGGTGCTCAACACCAGAATCCCGTCGACTGTGGTAATCCGGTCGCGCGGCGCTTTGTCCGACCCCGGAAAAAGGATGAAAACCAGGACGAAGGTGAAACCCAGGTATCCCGAGATGAAGCTCTCGGGCGAGAAATATCCGAACCCGGCGTAGTAGATGTAGAGCAGGGAAAACGCGACGGAAACCAGCGTTACGACGGCGCGGAGTCCCTTCGAGCGCAAGTCCCGGGGCAGCGGAATGGCGGTCGTCCGGGTGACGAAGCGGTCGAGCCAGTTGCTTCGGGCGTCATCGCGCACGGCTAACCTCTCCAAGCCTTACGTTCCGCGGGCATGCCTCGTATGGCGTCAGGGGCGTCATATGCGGAGCGGGGAATTCTCAGATGACTCTCGAGGGCAGTTCAATCGCCCTTCCGGTCCGCGCGGATTCGTCGATTGCGAGGGTGATTTCCAGCGTCTGCCGCGCCTCTTTGGCGGTCGGATGCAGGCAGGGATTCCCCGTCGAAAGGTAATCAAGCCAGGCGCGCGTCTCGTGGGCGACGGGCCCGAACATGTGATCGAGCGCCCAGTCGCCGGCGGAATTGGTTCCCAGGAACGCGGTGTTGATGTGGTGGTCGGGGACGTAGACGTGGGGGTATCCCTTCTCCGTGTAGAGGAGGTTCTCCTTCTTGTCCTCGTCGAAAAGAAGCACTCCCTCCTTTCCGATGACTTCCAGGCGGGTGCCTTGCCCCAGTGTGGGGTATTTGTAGGGCAGGGCGTAGCAGATTCCCAGGCTGAAGACGGCGCCGTCCTCGAACGTGAGAATCGCCCAGGTCGTATCGTCGATCCCGGGGTAGCCGGCCTCTTCGAAAACGACCCCGTGGCCTCGGGCGAAAACCTCCACGGGGCGTATCCCCTCCATGAGCCAGCAGATCATGTCCACCGAGTAGACCAGCACGTCGACCACCGGGGTGACCTCGTCCGTTCGCTTCAGTATCTCGAAGGCCTGCGCGCGAGAATTGTACACCCGGGCCGTTCCGCCCAGGAGCCGCCCCAGCCGGCCCTCCTGGACCTGCTCCTTGCCGAGGAAGTAGTGCCGCGAGTAGCGCTTGCTGTAGTTCACGTGCAGTTCCACGCCGCTGCTCGCGGAAGCATCGATGAGCCTGTCCGCATCGTCCAGGCTCAAGGCCAGGGGCGTCTCGACCACGACGCGTTTTCCGCGCTCGATGGTCTGCAGAATCGGCTCGACGTGCCTGGGTTCGGGGGTGGATACGATGACGGCGGTGACGTCGGGGTGGGATATCGCCTCCTCGTTGTCGCCCGTGGTGAAATGCGCGCCCACCTGTTCGCCCAGCGCCTTGGCGCGGTCGGGGTCGATATCCGAAATGGCCAGGAAGCGGACCGCGGGGTGTTTGGACGCCATTCGGGCGCGATGGGTCCCCATGCGCCCCGCGCCGATGACGGCGACCCCGAGTGTCTTCCTCTCAAAACTCATCGCACACGGCTCCGCCCTCTTCGATCCCGCACGGGACCGGGAAACTCCGAATCAAGTCCCTCGCTGATCCCCCCGCAGGGGGGGTGTTGAAAAAGTCCCCCTTTCAGGAGGTAGAGGGGACACCCCTCTCGACCGGAAAAGCAACCCCCCCTACCCCCCCTTAACAGGGGGGTAAAAGAGAAAAAGCCCCCCTGACAAGGGGGGTTGGGGGTTACCCCCTTGACAAGGACTTTCTCAACAACCCCGCAGGAGGCGGAATCCGGCCCCCGCGCTGATGAACGGAGAAAGCCGCCCGAACCCCGCGCCTCCGGGGAGACAAACGCGAATATCACCCGCTTGGATTACATCGAACCCTCGGCGGGCGCCATGTTCTTGACCCCTCTTTCCTTCCAGTACCGGGCGGCGCCCGCGTGAACCGGAATCACCAGCCCTTCGGTCGGATTGGCTTTCTTCATGCCGGCCAGGCCGCGGTTGTTCTTCGTCAGGTAACCGACGCAGGACTTGCCCCAGAGCGTCTTCGTCATCTCGTAAATCAGATCGGGCGAGGTGTTTTTGTTCGCCACCAGAACACCGCTCAGGCCCATGGTGGACACGTCATAGTCCACGCCCTTGTAGGTTCCCTTCGGAATCGTCGTGGGCTCGAAGCCGGGAAATTCCTTCAGGAAACCGCTGAAATCCACCCCCTGATCGACGCTGATCAGCCGGACGGGCCGGGTCAGGGCCGCTTCGGTGACCGAGGGGTTCGGAAGACCGCCCTGAAGGGCGTAGCCGTCGATCTTGCCGTCCTTCAGGTAGCTGACCTGCTCGCCGTGGGAGAGGTTGCTGACCTTGATCTTGTTGTACAAGCCGATGTGCCTGAGAAAGGAGCCGACGGATGCGTAGCAGGTGGTGCCGATGGGGCAGGGCGAGAACTTCTTTCCGCTCAAGTCGGCCAGCTTCTTGATGCCGGAGCTTTTCAGGACGACGAAGTGGAATATCGATGAGGAAATCCCGAAGCCGACCGCGCGCAGTTCCCGGAGCTTCTTTCCCTTCCAGCTTCCCTTGCCGGCCCAGGCCGGAAAGGCCACGGTCTGGAAGGTGAACCCCACGTCGGCCTTGCCCGCCTGGAGCTTGCGGAACGCTTCCATGCCGCCCGAGGTCGGGACGACGGTGACCTTGATGTCGCTGTTTTTCCGCATGCATTCGCTCATCGCGGTCAGGTAGCGGTACCAGGAGCCCTTGGCGCCGCCCGACATGAAGGTAAGCTGCTTGTCCATGGCGAATACGGGGGACGAGAGAACGGCGGCAAAGCCGAATATCGCCAGCACCAGGAGCAACCCGCTCATTCTCACGGTTCGGTTTTCAAGGAGACGCTTTCCATTTCTTCGATTACGCCACATAGCCGACCTCCCCTATTTCTCGGTTTAAGAAAATGAAAGCGCAACAGCGCTTTCCGTGTCTTTGTCAGGCTTCCCGGATGCGCAATGCAATACGCCGGAGTATCGACGGCGCATGAGGGCATCGAAAACGCTTCCCCTCGAAAGATATCCGGCGGCGGATTCGCGCTCGGGGGTTATTATAATTGGATTCGGGATCGTCACCGGCGCGAGCGGCCGGGAAAAACCACGCATGTTTCGCGTCCATCGAGAACCCCTTTTCGCGGTTCGGAAAGCGCAGGTGGATCGTTGATGGCGTGGTCAAAAGTATAAAGATATTAAAGAATCCTCAATGTAACACTGAGAATATGGCAGGTCAATCGGGCGAAAAAGCTTTGGGTTGGTATCGAAGCCCATAAATATTTTTCGCAGAAAATGCAGGAATAAATTAGTGAGAGCGCCTGACGGGTCATATTGCAAGCCGATTCTGAGGCGTTGATTCCAGGCCTAATCGGACATTTTTCGAAGCATTGCGCTCATACCTTACGGCAGGTATCGAGTCGCGGCACACATTGAGCGCACGCGCTCCGCCCCCCCTCTCCCGAACCTCCCGGATCCGCAACCGGATTCCGTCTTCCCGCGCTTTGGTTTGCAACGGCGGGATACCGGTGATACCATTTATGTATTCAAATAGATTATTCGATACCTACTAAAGCGATTCCACCGAAGATCCTGGCCGGTGATACGAAGCGGCGAGACAGGAGACCCGAGGAAGCGCACAACCATTCCTTCTCGTAGCGAACACCGGCTTTTTAATCCATCGTGCGGGGCGTAACGAACCGCCCGGCGTTTGAATTGCGGCGTGAGAGATCTTCCGCTCGCGATGTCGTCCGTTCGAACGCCTGTCGGTGATGGCCCGCAAAGCGTAACGGTTCGATCGCACCCATCAGGGAGGAACAGAAATGTCCAAGAGCACGATCACGAGACGCGAGTTCCTGAAGTATTCGACTGCCGGTTCACTGGCCGGCCTCGGCACCCTGGCGGCGCCGGGTATCCTCACATCGGCCAGCGCCGCGAAGCCCATCCGTATCGGCTGCCCGATGCCGCTCACCGGGCGGTATTCCCGCGAGGCGCTCTACTGCGTCGAGGGTTACAAGCTTTGGGCCAAGCACATCAACGAGAAGGGCTACAGCTACGGCAACGAGAAGCTTCCGCACAGCGGGCCAGGGCTCATCGACGGGCGCAAGGTCGAGTTGACCGTTCTCGACGATACGAGCGACCCCACCCAGGGCGCGCGGCTCATGCTTCATCTCATCCACAACCAGAAGGTCGACCTGCTGCTCGGCCCCTACGCCAGCTCCATCAACCTGGCGGTGCGGCCCATCATCGCCGCGGCGAAGATTCCTACCGTCAGCGCCACCGCCTCCAGCCAGAAGATCTGGCTGGGTCAGAAGCTCAACTGGCAGGTGCAGCTCATGGTCCCGAGCCGCGACCGCTTCGCCGGAATGGAAGTGATGTGCAAGAACGCCGGGATGAAGAAGGTCGCCCTGCTGCACATCGATGACGCGATGCCGATCGCCGCGGCGGAGGGCGTGCGCAAGCGGATCAAGGCCGCGGGCCTCGACCTCGTTCTCGACGAGGCCTATCCCATCGGGATTCAGGACATGGTGCCGCTGGTGCGCAAGGCCCGGGACGCCGGCGCCGAGGTGCTCTGCGGCGGCGGCTACTCGGCCGACTCCATCCTGATTGCCAAGGCCGCCCTTTCATTGAAATGGGCGCCCAAGGCGATCTGGTACATGTCCGCCCTCGGCCACGTGGACTTCAATCAGGCGCTCGGGAAGAACGCGGCCTGGCATTGCAGCGACACCGAATGGCTCCCGACAGCCGACTGGCCCGGCAACAAGAAGTTCGTCGACGCCTTTGCCAAGGAGTACAACAAGGCGCCCGACTGGCTCGCGGCGGCCGGATACGGCGGCTGTCAGATTCTCGAGGAGGCGGTCAAACGGGCCGGCTCGGTGGAGAATCGCTCGGCGATCCGCGACGCCATGTTCTCGCTCGATCGCGCCACCGTGTTCGGACGCTTCAGGGTGAACCCGCTGGGCCATCCCGACTCCGGGTTGCAGGTCGGCGGCACGCGACTCGCTTTGCAAAACCAGATCAAGAACGGCAAGGTGGTGCCCGAGGTGATCTACCCGAGCAAGATCGCCTCCGCCAAGTTCGTGCACCCGTTCAAGTGGGAAGCCATGTAAGCGAAAGCGCCCCGTCGGAACCGTTGCATATTGCCGGGAGTCGGCCTCGATGCGGGCTCCCGGCGGCTGCACCGAGTCGCCGGCTTCGGCCAACCACCCTTCGTTTGGGAAACCCGGCATGTTTGAAACCCTCGGCGCCCTCGGCGAACTGATCGCGTTCGGGATCATCCTGGGGACGATGTACGCGCTGGTGGCCATCGGTCTGAGCCTGATCTTCGGCGTCTGCGGGGTCGTCAACGCGGCCCACGGCGAGTTCGTAATGCTCGGCGCCTTCACCACCTTCGGAGCCTGGGCTTTCCTCGGCATGAATCCGCTGCTGGCGCTGCCCCTCACCATAGCGGTGCTCTTCGCCATCGGCTTCGGGCTGGGGCATTTTCTGATCAACGTCGTCGCCGTCCGCGGGCTGATGCCGCCGATGATGCTGACCTTCGGGATCTCCATGATCCTGTGGAACACGGCGGAGGTGGTCTTCACGCCGACCTTTCGATCGGTCGACTATCTGGGCGAGCCGGTCACGGTCGGGTTTCTCACCACCAGCAAGATATATCTCGTCGCCTTCGTGCTGGCGCTGCTCCTGCTCGCCGCTTTCTTCGCCCTCCTCCGGTTCACGGCATACGGCGAGGCCATACGCGCCACCGCGCAGAACCGGAGTCTGGCGCAAGCCTGCGGCATCAACGTCAAGCAGGTCATGACGATAACCTTCAGCCTCGGCATCGCGCTCGCGGGCGCCTGCGGGACCATGGTGGCGATGGTGTGGACGATTTATCCGCAAATGGGGCTGATCTACGTGGCCAAGGCCTTCGCCATCGTCGTCATCGGCGGCCTCGGGAGTCTGCCCGGCGCATTTCTGGGGGCCTACATCTTCGGCATCGTCGAGAGCGTCGGCACTTATTTCCTGACGACGCGGATGGCGCAGGTGCTGCCTTACCTGATCATCGTGCTGATTCTGGCCATCCGGCGGCGAGGGTTGCTCGGCTACGGGGTGGAGGATTGATCCGGCCATGACCTGGAGACGCGCGATTCCTGTCGTCGGCGCCTTGGGCCTGACAGCCTACGCGGTCCTCGCGGCTACCGCGCCGCTCTTTTTGAGCCCGGCGGCGGTCTCCCTGCTGTTCCTGATCCTCTACTATACCTGCCTCGCAGGCGCCTGGAACTTCTTCTCCGGCTTTTCCGGTTACATCAATTTCGGCTTCGTCCTGTTCGTCGGTCTCGGCATGTACGCCTCGGTCATCGGCTTCGTCGACTTCAAAATGGGACTGATCCCGGGTTACCTGACGGGCGGGCTCGTCTCCGCCCTCGTCGCGGCGGTGATAGGCTATCCGCTGCTGCGCATTCGCGGGGCCTATTTCGCCATCTCCATGCTGGCGCTGGCCGAGGGAGCCCGGGTGCTGATATCCACCAAGTACCTGACGCCGCTTACGCGCGGCGGCGCCGGCATGCCCGTCCTCGCGGGAAACCTGAACCAGAAGTACTACGCCATCTTCGCCCTCGCGGTCTGCATCGTGCTGGCGACCATGTTCTTCGCCCGTTCGTACTTCGGCCTGTCGCTGATCGCCGTACGCGAAGACGAGGCCGCGGCGAGCGGTCTCGCGGTCAATACCACCGCCGTGAAGGTCAGCGTGTTCGTCGGCAGCGCCTTCTTCGCCGGAACGGCGGGCGGTATCCATGCCACCTTTCTGCACTACATCGAACCGTTCGCGGCTTTCGACATCAAGTACACCATGCTGTCCATCGTGATGGCCATGTTCGGTGGGCTGGGAACCGTCCTCGGCGCGGTGATCGGCGCTTTCACGCTCCAGCTCATCAGCGACTACGTCTGGCTGCATTTCGGCCAGGCCAACATCACAATCTTCGGTCTCGTCATGGTCTGCCTGGTTATCTGGATGCCCGACGGCATTCTGGTCCGCCTCAAGGAGATGGGCATCCTGCCGAAAACGAGGTGGATCTGACATGGAGGCGAAAACCCGCCGCGCCACGCGCCACCGCTTGAGCCACCTGGGGGAGTAGCATGACTGCCGATAGTCCGATCCTCGAGATCCACGACGTCCGGAAAAACTTCGGAGGAGTCCATGCGCTCGCCGGGTGCGGCTTTTCCGTCGGAGAGGGCGAGATCGTCGGCCTGATCGGCCCCAACGGCTCCGGCAAGACGACCTTGTTCAATACCATCGTGGGGTATCTGCCGCTGGACGGCGGGCGCATCCTCTATCGCGGAGAGGACGTGACGGGCCTGCCGCCCTACCAGATCGCCCGGAAGGGAATCGGCCGAACCTTCCAGGTGACGCGCATCTTCCCCAAGATGACCCTGCTGGAGAACGTCGCCTTGCCGACACGAAACGCCGCCGCGAACGAAAGGGCTCATGAACTCCTCGAGTTCGTCGGCCTGGCCGACCTGCAGGACGAATACGCGAGCGACCTCTCCTTCGGCCAACAACGCCTGCTCTCTATCCTCCAGGTCCTGATGCTCGATCCGGGGCTGATCCTTCTCGACGAGCCGGCCGCCGGCGTCAGTCCCATGATGCAGAAGAAATTGCTGGAGCTGATCCATTACCTGAATGAGGATGGCAGGACCTTTCTGATCATCGAGCACAACATGGACGTGATCATGAACAACTGCGAACGCGTCGTCGTACTGAGCATGGGCGAGAAGATCGCCGAAGGTACGCCGGACGAAGTCCGGCGGGACGAGGCAGTCCTCACCGCCTATTTCGGGGCTTGAGCTATGGCCGGGGATACATTGCTCAAAGTCGAGGGAATCGTCTCGGGCTACGGCAAGAAGCAGATCCTGCACGGCGTCTCGCTCGAGGTCGGCCGCGGCGAGACGATCGCCCTCATCGGGCCGAACGGCGCCGGCAAGTCGACCGTATTGCTGACCATCCTGGGATACCTGAAGCCGACGGACGGAACGGTCGTCCTCGAGGGAGAGGACATCACAGGGATCGAGCCGCACCTGATCATCCAGCACGGAGTCGCGTATTGCCCCCAGGGACGCAATATCTTCCCCCAGATGACGGTGAGCGAGCACTTGAACCTCGGCGCCTGGACGGTGACCGACGCCGGGGAACGGCGCCGCTCTCGCGAAGGGGTATTCGGCCTGTTCCCAATCCTGAAGGAGAAAGAGCGCAGCAAGGCCCGCACCCTCAGCGGCGGCCAGCGGCAAATGCTCAGCTTCGGGATGGCCATGGTGACCAAGCCGACCCTCATCCTGCTCGACGAGCCGACGATCGGGCTTGCGCCCACGGTGATGGAAACCATCTTCGAGAGCATCGAGCGGATTCACCGCGACGGCGTTTCGATCCTGGTCGTGGAGCAGAATTCGGCCAAGGCCCTGGAGAATTCCGACCGGGGATACGTGCTGGACATGGGCCGGAACCGTCGCGAGGGAGACTCGGCGGAACTCCTGCTTGATCCGAACATACGCCAGATGTACCTTGGCATGTAGTCTGACAATTGTTTCCTGGCATATAGCCACCGGGGCGCCCGCCGCGAGAGGCCGGGGCGTCCGTGTAGCCATGGATCGCGCGAACCGAGGAGGGACGAACGATGAGCATGGTCGAAGACGCACTGGCATACGTCGACGAGGAAGCTATCGCAGGGTTGACCATGGAGATGGTCGACATCCCGAGCCCCCAGGGCGGCGAGAAAGCGCTCGCCGAATATCTCGCCGACCGCTTCCGGGCGGCGGGCCTTCAGACCTGGATGCAGGAGGTCGAGCCGGATCGGTACAACGTCTACGGCCAGCTCGAGGGCACGGGCGACGGCCCTACCCTGATGTACTGCGGCCACCTGGACACGACCTACGGCGGCGACGAGGAGGGCATCCGCGATCTCGGGCCGGGGTACCAGCCGAAGTCCTGGCGCGAGGGTGAGTGGATCTACGGCATGGGCACCTACAACATGAAGAGCGGCCACGCGTCGGCCATCCTCGCCGTGGAGGCCATGGCCCGCTCCAAGGCGAAGCTGCGCGGCAACCTGATGATCGCCGGCGTCGTCGGCGAGACCTGCCACACGCCGGTGGGGCGTTACCAGGGCGCGCGCTACCGGGGCTGCGGGATCGGTGCCCGCTTCATGGTCAACAACGGCATTACCGCCGACATGGTGGTCATACCCGAGCCGACGTCCAACCGGATTTCGGTGGCCACGGGCGGATACGTGTTCATGGAACTCATGACCCGGGGCAACCCGGCCGCCACCTACAGCCGCGGCGGCTCCACGGTGCAGATCAAGCCCGGCGAAGACGCCATCGAGAAGATGCTGAACGCCATACCCGCCCTCAAGAGCTGGGGCGAGGACTACCTGAGCAGGACCCGCTACAAGGGGGAGCAGGCCGGAAACGTCAACATCATCGCCATCGAAGGGGGGCATCCGTTCCGGGCGAGCAAGCTGCCGTGCTTCTGCCGGCTCTATCTGGAAGTCGGGATCATGCCGGGCCAGTTGCACGGCGACATCATCGCCGAAGTGGACCAGGTCATCCGCCAGTTGCGGGAGCGGGAACCCGCCATCGAGATCGAGCTACAGGTCATCCAGACGGCGTACGCGGCCGAAATATCGCCCGAGGAATACGTCGTGCGCAGCATCTCCGCCTCGCACGACCTCGTCTGGGGCGAGCGCCCCGAGATCACCTGGGACGGCTGGTACGCCGACACCGCGCCGCTGACCCGCGCCGGAATTCCGGCGATCTGCTACGGCCCCCAGGGCCGCGCCAGCGGCGGCGGCACGGGTTACTACCCGAAGGAGGGAGAGCACGCATCGGTGCACGATCTCACCAAAGGCACCCACGTGTTCGTCAACGCCGCCCATGACATCTGCATGAAGGATCGCCTCGAGATACGAAAGCCGGACGTCGCCGGAACAATCGTGCGTTGACGCGTCCGGGCTCCATAGTTGGGGAGATAAACATAGGTTTTTCGCTTCAAACGCCTGCGCGGCGTCGCATTCCTGTATTCGGGAAAGGAGAAAGGGGATGCGCGTCAGGAACGATAATTCGACCGGATAAGAATCTCGGTATCCGGCATCAGACGGTTCAGGTGACCGGCGGCTCGCTTGGCGCACCGGAAGGTCCGGGTGGTGTTATATCATCGCCGCCCCCCCGTTTATGTCGAGGGTCACGCCGGTGATGTAGCCGGCCTCCCGGCTGCAAAGGAATATGACCGCCGCCGCAACCTCTTCGGGCTGGCACAGGCGGCCTATGGGTGTTACTTCTTCGATATGCCGGATGCGCTCTGGTTTGCGTATGGCCATGGTGCTCGGGGTGGCCACGTTGGCGGGCGCGATCGCATTCACGGTGATTCCGTGGGGGCCCAGTTCGCCCGCCACTTGACGTGTCAGGCCGAGAACCCCGGCTTTCGCCGCGGTGTAGTGGGGCGGGTTCGGATTGACCGCGCTGCGGGCGGCCAGGCTGGAAAAGCAGACGACGCGGCCGTAGCGCGCCTCCATCATATAAGGCGCGACCGCCTTGAGCAGAATGAACATCGATTTCATGTTGCTCGCCACCATCGGGTCCCACGTCTCCAACGGGCAGTCGAGAAGGCCGAAGAATTCCGGGAATCCGCCGGCCACGTGCGCGAGCACGTCGATGCGCCCATGCCGGTTGTGGGCCGCCTCGACGGCGGCTCGGGTGGCGTCCCAATCGGTGAGATCCACCTCGAACGCCTGCGCGTCTCCTCCGCCCCCGCGAACCTCGGCGGCGACGCTCTCCGCTCCTTCGCCGTTGATGTCGAGGATGGCGACTGAGGCGCCCCGCTCGGCGAAGAGGCGCGCGCTCGCCTCCCCCACCCCGGTCGCCCCGCCGGTCACGATGACGTCCTGTCCTTCAAAGTTCATGAATGAATCCATGCTTTCCCTCTCTCGGTGAAGCCCATCTGGAATGGAATCGAATGCCTCCGGGCCGGGCCTTTGTTTTCGCTCCGGTTCTCCGTCAGGTGAAAGACATGCCCGGCGAGGCATCGCGGGCGCGCCGCCCGGGTGAAGCCGCGAACCGAAATGGCGTGAAAAACGAGGAAGCCTCCATTCGCCTCGGAGCCGGTGCGGCGTCGCTCCCCGCATTCTAGTGGATTTCTCCTGCCGGTTGAATATGATACATTTGGTTTCATCCTACATTCATTATCCTCATCCAGATTGCGGAAGCCGTCTTATCACACGGGGTGCGAAGCTTGGGGGAGGGGAGAATGCGGGGCAAGCCATGGTCGGGGATGCTATCCGTCTTTGGATTTTCGCTCTTCATCTTTGGGTGGTGGATAGTTTCGGAGTTCTCCCATCCCCTCTTCGTTCCCTCGCCCTGGCTCACCGTCATGACGGCCATCGAGCTGGCGGGAACGGGCTTTCTCCACGAATCCATCCTGATGAGCATGGGCCGGATCATGGGCGGCTGGCTACTGGGGTGCGCGCTGGGAATTCCCCTGGGCCTGCTCATGGGCTGGTTGCCCGGCGTTCGCACATTCGCCACCCCCTACATCCAGGGATTGCGCTACATTCCGCCCATCTCGTTCGTGGGCATCTTCATCGTCTGGTTCGGGCTGGGTGAAGCCTCGAAGATCATGCTCGTTTTCTACACCTCGTTTTTCGTGATCGTCATCAACACCATGGCCGGAACCTTGAGCGCCTCGCCGGGGGTCCTGCGCGCCGCCCGAAGCCTGGGAGCGACGGAAACCCAGGTCCTGCTCCAGGTGGTCGTGCCCGAAACGGTACCCTACATCGTGACGGGCATGCGGATGGCCATGGGAAACGCGTTCATCGTTATCGCGGCGGCGGAGATGCTTGCGGCGCGATCCGGCATGGGATACCTCATCTGGTCCGCAAGAAATTTCATGCTGACCGATCAGATTTTTGTCGGTTTCCTGGGGCTGGGCCTCCTGGGGTTGACCACCGATCAGGTGTTCCGGTTCCTCGTCTACCGGTTTTTCTCCCGCTACCGGGTGGTGTGAACCACAACAGCCGCCGGTCTGTATGAAAGGGCTGAGAATGGTTTCATTCCAAAACCCTTCCGCACTTCGCTCACGAGTCAGAACCGGGTATTCGATTCCGCTCATCTCCAGTTCCGGCGCTAACGGATACGCCGGGCTTCAATCGCGATGTGTTGCCTCACCGAACTTCACCCTGTGAAAAGAGGAGGATGACCTATGATGCGTGAAAGAAGCTGGAAAAGGGAATGTATCGGAATTGCCGTGTTGGCGTTTTTCCTGGCGGCCGGTCCCGGGCCTGCGGGTGCGGCCGACGACGGCGCGGTCCGCTTCTCGACCGAGCCCACTTCGCTGGGGATACCCTACTGGCTGGCCGAGGACAAGGGGATTTTCAAAAAGCACGGACTCAAGACCACCAACACCATGGGCCACACCGCCCTGGTGGGCCTGCGGGCCATCGGCAGCGGCCAGCTGGACATCTCCTTCCAGAGCGATCCGCCCACCATCTCGAACATCGCCAAGGGGATCGACGCCATCATCGTGGCCGCGACGGCGCAGGGCAACGAGAGCATGAAGCTGGTGGCCAAAAAGTCGATCAAGAGCCCCAAGGACCTCATCGGCAAGAAAGTAACCTGGATGGGCGGAACCGGCGGCGAGTTCGGGTTCATCAAGTTCCTCGGGAACAGGGGCATCGACTACAAGAAGCTGGAGCACGTCAACCTCCCCCCGCCCGAAGCCGCCCCCACCATGGTGAAGGGCGCCGTGGAGGCCATGTGGTTCTGGGAACCCTGGCCGCGAAAGGTGATAGCTCTCAAAGGGGATGCCCTCCACATCCTGGCGGCGAGCAAGGCCGCCGATTACGAGCCCAACTTCCACTTGACGGTCCGCCGGGGGTTCGCCAAGGAGAAACCCAAAACCCTGAAGCGCTTTCTGCGGGCGCTGATCGAAGCAACGGATATGGCCAACGCGGATCCCGCAGCGGCGGCGGCCGCGTTCCAGAAGGTCACTCGTTCCAGCGCGGCTGACGCCAAGGCGGCGCTGAACGACTACAAACTGAAAATCTGGCTCGACAAGAGTTACTTCGATACCCTTCAGGAGGTTTCTGCGTTCAAGAAGAAGCTGGGGCACATCAAGAAGATTCCGGACTGGAAGAGCATCATCGATCCGAGCTTCCTCCGGGCGGTAGACGCCTCCAGGGCGAAAGGTTTCCCGTACTAGGACGAAGGGTGCGAAAGGGGGAATGTAAGGTTTGAGGATCGGGGGAACCATCGCGATTTACACTCTTTCCGTGGCCATCTTTCTGGTGGCCTGGTGGGGATTTACCTTCGTCTTTCCGCCGATCTTCCTCCCCTCCCCCCTGGCCACCACGCTGAAGGCCGTCGAAATCACGCGCACCGGCGAGTTGCCCTGGAATATCGTGATGAGCTTGTTCCGGGTACTCTCGGGATGGGCGCTCGGCGCCGTCGTCGGTTCATTTCTCGGGGTCGTCATGGGACGGCTCCCCTGGGTGCGGGCGCTCGCCTTGCCGGTTCTGGAATACTTCCGCTTCGTCCCGCCCGTGACGCTGGTCACGTTGTTCATCATCTGGTTCGGCTTCGGCGAAGAATCGAAAATCGTCCTGATCTTCTACACGGCGGTCTTCATCGTGGTGGTGAACACCATGGCGGGGGCCGCCTCGGTGCGCGAGGGCGCCATCCGGGCCGCCCGGAGCCTCGGCGCCACCGGGACCCAGGTGCTCTTCCGGGTCGTCGTGCCCGAGACGGTTCCCTACATGGTCACCGGTTTGCAGCTGGCCCTCAGCAACGCCTTCATGACGATCGTGGCGGCGGAGATGCTCGCCGCGAAATCGGGGGTCGGCTTCATGATCTGGGACGCCCAGGTCTATACCAAGACGGAGCGGATGTTCGTCGCCTTCGTCACCCTGAGCCTGATGGGCTTCTGCCTGGATCGCTCCGTTCACGCCCTCTCCCGCCGCATGTTCGTCCATTACAGGGTGGTGTGATGCGAAAGGAGACAAAGCCGTTTCCCGGGAATCGTCGTGAGAAGAAAGCGAGCGAGGCGTATACGGAATCCACGTTTTCGCCGCTCGCGGCGCGTCTCGGGACGCCTGAAGACGCTCACTTGGGAATCTTCTCCATATGACGGAAAAAGTCCGGCTCGAGAGAGTCACCAAAATCTTCGAAGACCCCAGGCAGGGACGGGAGACTGTGGCCCTGAAGGATGTTTCCTTCGGCATCGAAGACCGGGAAACCGTCGCCCTCCTGGGCCCGAGCGGGTGCGGCAAGACCACTATCTTGAACATCATCGCGGGGTTCATCCTGCCCACCGAGGGGAAGGCGCTGATCGAAGGACGCCCCATCACGAAACCCGGCCCGGAACGCGGCGTCGTTTTCCAGGAGCACTTCCTGTTTCACTGGCTTACCGTGGAAGACAACATCGCCTTCGCGCTCAAGGTCCGGGGCGTGTCCAGGAAGGAATTCCTGCCCCGCGCGCACGAATTCGTGAAGCGCGTGGGACTCACGGGTTTTGAGCGCCACTACCCGGACGAGCTCTCGGGAGGGATGCGGCAGCGCGTCTCCATCGCCCGTGTTCTCATCAACAACCCGGAGATCCTCCTCATGGACGAGCCTTTCGCGGCGCTCGACGCCCAGACCCGCCTCCTCATGCAGGAGTGGCTGCTCAAGCTCTGGGAAGAGCACCAGATGAGCATGCTCTTCATCACCCACGACGTTGACGAAGCAATTCTGATGGCGGACCGAATCTTCCTCATGGGGGTGCAGCCGGGCAGAATCATCCATGAGCTCAAAGTGCCTCTGCCCCGGCCGCGGGCGCGGACGATGCTGACTTCTCAGGCCTTCATGGAGACCAAGGCGGGATGCCTGGACCTGATCGCAAAGGAGAGCGCCAAGATATTCGAGCACAGGGGATAGGCCGACTCTGCTGAATCCATACTCCTCCGGAGGGGGGCTGCCCCGTTAAAACCCCCGAAGTTCCCGCAGCCTCCTCGTATTTCCGCACTCTATCAGTAGGCGAAAACCGCAGGCTTTCCCCGCCCGCGTTCGACCCCGGAATCATTGACAGCCGAACGGATTCCTGTCTATAACTGATCCATCTAAGCATATTGGAAGACCGCGGCTGAACCCATGGCGCGGAGTGCGTGTTCCCCTTGGATTGGAGGGAGTTTGTCTATGGGCGAGAACGCTCGAATCGAAATCATCAACCCCATCGCCGCCGTGGCCGAAGAGGAAGGCGCAGGCGCAGGCGCCGCCGTAACGGGCCTGGACGGGCTGCGCATCGCTCTCCTCGACAACTCCATGCCCCACGCGGGCGATTTCCTGAGCCACGTCGGCGAAGCCTTCGCCGAGCGGCACGACGCGAAGCTCCTCGTGCGCAAGAAGGGCTGGGCCGCGCAGGGCGCGGGCCAGGAGACGCTCGATGAGATCGCGTCGAACTGCGACGTGGCGGTGACCGGCTTCGGGGTCTGAGGAGGCTGCACGTCGTGGAGTGTCCACGACTCGGCCGAGCTTGAAAAACGCGGCGTCCCCACCGTCGTGGTGGTGGGCAACGGGTTCGAGACGGCGGCGCGAAGCTTCGCCAAGGCCTATAAATCCCCCCACCTCCGCCTTCTCCTCGTGGATGACACCGTGGCCCACCAGGGCGGCGACGCCCTGATGCGCATGGCGAAAAACGGCGTGGATACGGTAGCCGCCGAGTGGATGAACACGGCGAACGAGGGAGAAGCCGCCGCCGCCGATGACCCCATCGAGCGGGTCCTCACGATCGCGGGCGACCCCATAGGTGCGAACGGAGCGCTCTTCGATCTGGGGGCGACCGACGGGATGCCCGTCATCCCCCCCACCCTGGATATGGTGGAGCGGTTCGTGGCGGCCTCGGGCCGTAAGGGAGACGAGGTTATCGCCCGCCTCATGCCGAGGCTGGCGGACATCACCGTGGAGCGGATCGCGGCCAACGCCATCATGGCGGGCTGCAAGCCGGGCGTCATGCCCATCCTCGTGACGGCGGTGCAGGCCATGGGGGCGGAGGAGTACCACGTCAACCACGTCATCACCACGGCGCACACGCTTTTCCCCATCGTCGTGGTGAGCGGCCCCATCGCGCGCGAGGTCGGGATGAGCGACGGGCGCGACTTGAGCGCAGCGGGCTGGGGGGTGAACGCCTCGGTCGGCCGCGCGATCAAGCTGATCATGTTCAACTGCATCGGTGACCTCGAAAACCGGGGCGCCACCTGCCAGGGCCATTTCGCCAAGTATTTCGACGCCATCACCGAGAACGTCGAGCAGAGCCCCTGGGAGCCGCTCCACGTGGAGAAGGGTTTCGCCGAGTCCGACAGCGTGGTGACGGTGTTCACCGCGGAACCCCTCCACATGGTGGACGACCACAGCGCGCTCACCGCGCAGGGCATCCTGGGCACCTTCGGCACCGTGGCCGCCTGCTCCGGCACGCGGCCGCAGTTCGGCCGCTGCGAGATCATGCTCATCTTCGGCCCCACCCACGCGAACAAGGTCGCGGAAGCGGGGTTCGACAAGAAGCTCGTGCGCGATTATCTCTGCGAGGTCCACCGGATTCCGGTCAACACCTATCCCCCCGAATCGCGCGAGCGCTGGAGCGACTGGAAGCAGATGCTCTACGGGGTGAACATGATGGAGAACGCGACCCTGCCCATCGTCGAGGAGAGGGAGGACATCACCATCCTGGTGCACGGCGGCGCGGGGCCGAACTCGCTCATGGCGCCCGGCGCGCTGAACCACCGATCCGTGACGCGGAAGATCGACTAGGCCATGCCCGGGGTGCTCCTGAGCGAACTCTCGCCAGGCGCCGAAGCCGCGCTCGAAGCCGCGATGGAGAACGGGCCGGGCGACGGCCTTCCCCTCATCCCGCCGACTCGGAGAGCGGTGGACGCCATGCTCGCCTCCGTGCAGGAGGGTTCCGGCCACGTTCTGGGGATGATGGCGCCCGGCATGGTGGATGTGACGGTCGAGGATGCGGCCGTCTGCGCGGTTCTCACGGGATGCAAGCCTTCGTATTTCCCGGTCGTCCTGGCGGCGCTCGAAGCCGTCATGGAGCCCGAGTTCAACTTCCTGGCCATCCAGGCGACTACCGAGCTCGCCTCGCCCCTGGTCATCGTCCACGGGCCGATTGCCGAGCGCCTGGGCGTGCATTCGGGTAGTGGATGCCTGGGGCCGGGCTTCCGGGCGAACGCCACCATCGGCCGCGCCGTCCGCCTGGCCGCCGTGCGGCTGGGAATGGCGGTGCCCGGCGAGACGGACATGGCCACCTTCGGCCACGGGGGTAAGTTCTCCGCCTGTTTCGCCGAGGCGGCCTCCGGCTGGGAGCCGCTCCACGCGACGCGGGGGTTCCGCGCGGAGCAGAGCGCGGTGACGGTGGTGGCTGCCGACGCCCCGGTGAACGTGAACGATTATGCGAGCGGAAGCGCGGAGAGCGTGCTCCGCATGATAACCGCCACGATGGCCTATCCCGGTTCCAACAACGCGCAGGGCGGCGGCGAGGTGCTGGTCGTCATCAGCCCCCAGCACCTGGGGCTTCTCGAATCAGGCGGCATGAGCCGTGAGGACGCCCGGCGCGCGCTCTTCGAGGGAGCGCGCGTGCCGCTTACGAGTTTTTCGCCCGAGATCGCCGAGCGCGTGCGGGGCAGGCGGCCGGGGCTTTTCGAGGACGCGGAACCCGATGCCGTTCCGGTAGCGGACGGGCCGGAGAGCATTCTCATAAGTGTGGCCGGGGGGCCGGGGAGCCACACGCTCTTCTTCCCCACCTACGGCGAGACCCGGGCGGTGACGAAGGCGATACGGGATTAGGGAGGGTTCACGGCAAGGAGGGATGAGGGGTTCGGAGGGAATCATGCTTCACTCGCCCTCCCTCGGTTTGAAAACCAACCCCCCCTACCCCCCCCTTGACAGGGGGGTAAAAAAGGCTGACGCCCCGGCAGGTGGGGGATATGAAAAAAGACGACGCCCGCCGCCGGTTGAGGAGGTTTTGCTTTTTCATACCCCCCTGACAAGGGGGGGTAGGGGGGGTTGCCTTTATCCCCTGACAAAGGGGGGCTGCTCCTTTGACAAAGGCTTTTTCAACAGCCCATATCAAGGGGGGAGTGATATTGAAACCCGACCGGGGAGAGGGCGGTTTTGTAAGAGTCGCATATATGCGACCCGTGTTTGTCGGCGAAAGACAGGGCCGCATATATGCGGCCCCTACGGGTCGGGACTGACTCTCAAGAGGGGCGTGAGAAAAACCAAGCGGCAGAGAGTGGTTATAGAGCAGGACTGATGAACTGACCGGCCAGAAGGTCGTCAACCGAAGCATATCATTCCAGAAAAGGAGACGCCCATGGCGGACAGGAGCAACGTCGACGTTCTCGTAGTCGGAGCCGGCATGGCCGGGGTGTGCGCCGCCATCGCCGCGGCGCGGGGCGGCGCGCGGACGGTCCTCACGGACCGCTACGCCTTCCTGGGGGGCAACGCCACCGCGGGCCTTCTCGGCAACTTCCTCACCTTCCACAACATGAAGGGGGAGCAGATCTGCAACGGCATCCCCCAGGAGATCGTGGACGAACTCATCAATCTGGGCGGCGCCTTTCCCGAGGGCCACCTCCACAACGCCTACGGCAACTCCTACTCCGTGACGCCCCAGGACGGCGAGGTGCTCAAGCTCGTGAACCAGAAGCTCTGCCTGGAGGCGGGCGTGGACCTCGTGCTGAACACCTACACCATCGGACCCGTCATGGACGGCGACCGGGTGGCCGGGGCGCGCATCGTGAACAAGAGCGGGGAGAGCGAGATTCGCGCGAAGGTCGTCATCGACGCGAGCGGCGACGCGGACATCGCAGCGCAGGCGGGCGCGCCCTTCCACCTGGGTGATGAGGAGGGGAAGATGATGTCCATCAGCCTCTTCTCCCGCATGGGGAACGTGGACCTCGACCGCCACCTCCGGCACGTGAAGGAGAACCCGACGAACTTCATGCTCGGCGAGGACCCCTACATCGGCAAGTCCCGCGAGGAGATCGCCGCAGGCCTCCGCACCCACAAGGACTACCCCCTCGTGACCGGATATTACGAGTCGGTCAAGCTCGCCCAGTCGCGCGGCGAATTCCACCCGAACCGCCAGCGCGTGGTGTTCTCCATCACCACCACGCCCGGGGTGGTCACCATCAACTCGACGAGCATGCTCGGCTACAGCGGCGTCGACAACGACGACCTGAACCAGGTCGCCATCGAGGGCCGCGAGCAGATATTCAAGGTGCGCGATTTCTACCGCAAATACGCCCCCGGCTTCGAGGAGTGCTACGTGATCGACTCGGCCTCGGCCATCGGGGTGCGCGAGACGCGCCGCATCATCGGGGAGGAGACCCTCACGGATGAGGACTGCATCGATGCGCGCAAGGGGCCGCGCGACATCGGCCAGGGGGCCTACTGCCTGGACGTCCACCAGCCCACCGGCGTCATCGAGCACAAGCACGTCAGGGACGGGGAGGCCTACGGCATCCCCTACGGCGTCATGCTCCCGCAGAAGATCGAGAACTGCCTCGTGGCGGGCCGGCCCGTCTCGAGCAACCGTTTCGCGAACGGCTCCGTGCGCAACCAGGCCCACATCATGACCATCGGCCAGGCGGCGGGCACGGCGGCGGCCATGTGCGTGGAGCGCAGGACGACCCCGCGTGAACTGCCGGTGGAGCCGCTCAGGGAGAAACTCAGACAGGACGGAGCGGTGGTGTGACCGCTCCCTGGAATACGCATCATCCGATCACCCGGAAAAAAGGAGGAGAAACGATGAAACGCACCGGAAACCGGCTATTCAGCATTATCGCCGTGGCCGCCTTTGTGGCGGGGCTCGCGCTGCCCGCAGCGGCGGCCAAGAATGTCACCCTCCTCATCCACCCGACCCTGTTCAAGGCGGCGGGGGGTCCCAAGGGCGTGGTGGCTGACCTCGAGAAGGAAAAGGGCATCAAGGTGACCGTGGTGACCACCCCCTACGGGAAGATCAAGGACAAGGCGGTGCTCTCCTTCGCGGCCGGGGGCGGGCAGTTCGACGTGGTGTCCTGGGTGGACGCGTGGGTCAACCCCGAGACCATCGGCTTCCTGGAGCCGCTGGACAACTACATCAAGAGCGCGCCGAAGGGTTACGACTACGGGGACCTCATCCCCGCCCTCTCGGGCACGACCCGCTTTCCCAAGCCTAAAGGGCCCGCCTACGGCGTTCCCTACCGGACGGGCACCGGAATCGTCTATTACCGCAAGGACCTCTTCGCGGCGGCCAAGGTCGCGATTCCCAAAACGTGGGACGAGTTCCTCGCCGCGGCCGAGAAGCTGAACCAGCCCGGCAAGGTCTACGGCGTCGTCCAGCGCGGAAAACCGGGCGTCCACGTGGAGCAGGACTTCCTGCGCTATCTCCACAGCTCGGGCCACGGCGTGCTCTCCGCCGACAACAAGACCTGCCTGCTGGATCGCGCCGATTCGATCAAGCTGCTCGAGGTGTTCGGCAAGCCCTTCCGCAGCGGCTGGTCCCCGCCCGACATGCTGGCCTGGGGCCGCGACGAATACCGGAACGCCATGATGCAGGGCCGCGCCGCGATGGGGGTCTACTTCTCCCCCTACTGGGGCCTGATGACCAACCCCAAGAAATCCAAGACGGCGGACAAGCTGGGCTGGTTCCTCGTCCCCACGCTGGACGGCAAGAACCGCGGCGCCACGCTGAACGGCGGCTGGCACCTCGTCATGGACAAGAAGAGCAAGAACAAGGCGGCGGCGTGGGAGCTCATGATGGCGCTCTCCAACAAGAAGAACCAGCTCCGGGGCGCCCTCAACTGGGCGAACGGCCCCGTGCGCAGTTCGGTCTACAACAACGCGGAATATCTCAAGAAGTTCCCGGTGGCGAAGGCGTGGCTGACCGCCATCAGCCGGGGCAGCGGCGCGGCGCAGCATCCGCGCGCGTCCGAGATAAGCGACGTCACCTCGAAGGAAGTCATCAACTACCTGCAGAAGAAGAAGAGCGCGAAGCAGGCCATGGGGGACGCCTGCAAGCAGATCAAAGCAGTTCTGTAGCAGCGCTGCGAAAACAAAGGCGCACCGGGGGGTGTTGGAAAAGTCCTCTCCTCAGGGGATAAAACCAACCGCCCCTACCCCCCCTTGACAGGGGGGTAAAAAAGACCGACGCCCCGGCAAGTGGGGAATATGAAAAAAGACGACGCCCGCCGCCGGGCCGAGGGGGTTTTGCTTTTTCTTACCCCCCTGACAAGGGGGGGTAGGGGGGGTTGCATTTTTTCCCTGACAAGGAGGTTGGGGAGTTGCTACCCCGCCGAGGAACGTACCAGAATCACTCCCCCCTTGAGGGGGAGTCGGCAAGACGAGGGCGAAGCCCGAAGTCGCGCCGGTGGGGGGACATGCCACAGAGTAAACCTCCCCCCACCGATTCAGCCTTCGCACAAAACGCTTGGCTTCATCGACTCCCCCTCAAGGGGGGAGTGATTACGGATTGACGAGGTGTGGCGTAGGGACAGGTCGCGACCTGTCCCTACGGGATGATGGCGGCCAACACGTCGGGACAGGCGCGGCCGCAGGCGCAAGCACGGAGAGGAACGTGAATACCGGAGCCGTTCAGGATACGGCGCGGCGGGGCCGTGGCTGGCTCACCCCCGCGCGCAAGCAGGCGTTGGCGCCCTACCTGCTCATGGCGCCCGCCTTCATTATCCTGGGCGCGATACTGGTCTATCCCTCCATCTACAACATCTATCTCTCGCTGTGGAAATGGCGTCTCACGACGCCCCATCTCTCCACCTTCGTCGGCTTCGCGAACTACGTCCACCTGCTCTGGGTCGACCCCGACTTCTGGGAGGTGACCCGTTTCAGCCTGGGCTTCACCGTGGCCACCATCGCCCTGGAGTTCATCATCGGGGTGGCGAGCGCGCTGCTGCTCTACGGCCTCGTGCGCGGGCGCAGGCTCATGACGTCCTTTCTCCTCACCCCCTACATGGTCGCCCCCATCGCGGTGGGCCTCGGCTGGCGGCTCATGTGGGACCGCGACATCGGCATCGTGAACCTCCTCATCACCCTCGTGGGCGTCGCCAAGGTGAACTGGCTCGCCGAGACCGGCCCCGCCTTCTGGGCCATCGTGATCTGCGAGGTCTGGCGCTCGACGCCCTTCGTCACCATGATCCTCCTGGCGGGCATCACCGCTCTCCCCAACGAGGTGTTCGAGGCCGCCCACGTGGACGGCGCGAACCGGGTGCAGGTGTTCCGGCGGATCACCTTCCCGCTCATCCTGCCCCCGCTGGTGGTGGCGCTGCTGTTCCAGACCATCTTCAAGCTGCGGGTGTTCGACATTCCCTACATCCTCACCGAGGGAGGGCCCGGCACGTCCACCATGCCGTACGGCCTGTTCATCCAGCGCATTTATTTCCGCTATTTCGACGTGGGCAACGCGGCGGCCACCTCGGTCATCCTCCTCGTGCTGGGCGCGGGTATCGCGTTCGCCTACTTAAGGCTCATCCAGGACAGGGACGGCTAGGCCATGGCGCGCGGCGAAGAGCAGATCGGGCCGGGTATCCCCTCCTTCCCGGCGGCGCGCGGGGCGATGATGGTGCTGCTCGCGTTCAGCCTGTTCCCGATCGTCTGGATCATGCTCACCTCGGTGAAGAACGAGACCGCCATATTCAGTATTCCGCCCAAGGTCTTCGTCACCCCGGATTTCTCCTCCTACTGGAAGTTCCTGGGTTTCGGCAACGAATCCGCGCTCCGGTTCATCTGGAACAGCACCTTCATCGCGGTGGTGACGACCTTCCTGACGCTCCTGGTCTCCTCGCTGGCCGCCTATGCGTTCTCGCGCTACCGCTTTAGGGCGTCGAACTACCTGCTCTTCTTCATGCTGGCGACGCGGCTGCTGCCGCCCGTCACGGCGGTGGTGCCGCTTTATCTCCTGTTCCGCTATCTCCAGATACTCGACACGCGCTTCATCCTGATCCTCATCTACACCGCCTTGAACATCCCCTTCGGCACCTGGCTGATGAAGGCGTTTTTCGACGGCATACCGAAGGAACTCGAAGAGGCCGCGGCGTTGGACGGCTGCGGCGCGCTGCGCACGCTGGCGCGGGTGACCTTCCCCCTCGCGTCATCGGGGATAGCTGCGACCTCCATCTTCGTCTTCCTGCTGGCCTGGAACGAGTTCATGTTCGCGTTCATGCTGACGAACGTGTACGCGCGCACCATCCCCGTCCGGCTGGCGGAGACGATGGGGGAGATGCAGGTCTTCTGGCAGGACATGTCCACCCTGGCGACGCTGATCATGCTGCCCGCCCTGCTGGTGGGCTTTTTCATGCAGCGCTATCTCATCCGCGCCCTGACGGCGGGAGCGGTGAAGTGATGGGTGTGTTGGGGGTCGAACGCGGCGGGGGAGGGAGCGTTCGCTCGCTTGAAAAGGCCCTGATCCCTCGGGTTCGATATGTAGGGGCGGACCTGTGTGTCCGCCCAATCGCTCGGGCGAGAACACGGAAAAACGGGAGAACACACAGGGCGGACACGCAGGTCCGTCCCTACGAAAACCGCACCCCTCGTCATTCCGGCGAAAGCCGGAATCCATTTTCGCCTTTGTCTTTGGCCTTTCGCCCGGCCGCACTCTCTCCCGACCGGAGAAGATACGGACACCGCCATATATATCCGCCTCATCCGTTCCGGATTCGGGCGCGGCGTTCCCTCCCGCGAGCCGGAATCAAATGCGAAAACGAAAGCAAAAATCATAAAATGGATTCCGGCTTTCGCCGGAATGACGGTGGTTTTCCCGCATCGAGGGGCTTTTTCAACAGGCCCCCTCAAGGGGGGAGTGAAATTCAACGCGCTCTTTCACGGGATAAAGGCACCCCCCCTTGTCAGGGGGGCAAGAAAAAGCAAAAGCCCCTCTACCGGTGGCGGGTGTTGCCTTTTTATACCCCCCTGTTAAGGGGGGGTAGGGGGGGTTGGTTTTAAGGGATTCCCCTTTCAAGGGGGTTGCCATTACCCCCGCAAGGCGTTTTTCAACGGCCGCGTTCGGGGTGCGGGGCGCGATGATGGAGGAACCGGTTTGGGCACGGTGAGCATCGAGAACCTGAGCAAGCACTTCGGCAGCGTGCGCGCCGTGGACGGCATCGACCTGGAAGTCGCCGAGGGGGAGTTCCTCGTCCTGGTGGGGCCGTCGGGCTGCGGGAAGACGACGACGCTGCGCATGGTGGCGGGCCTCGAGTTTCCCACCGACGGGGAGATACGCGTCTCGGGCGAGCGCGTGAACGAGATTCCCGCCAAGGACCGCAACATGGCCATGGTGTTCCAGAACTACGCCCTCTACCCCCACATGACGGTGTACGAGAACATGGCCTTCGGCCTGCGCGTGCGGCGGTTTTCTGCGGGCGAGGTCGACCGCCGCGTCAAGGAGGCCGCCGCCCTCATGGGGCTCGAAGACCTGCTCCACCGCAAGCCCCGCCAGCTCTCGGGGGGCCAGCGCCAGCGCGTGGCGGTCTGCCGCGCCATCGTGCGCGACCCGGTCGCCTTCCTGTTCGACGAGCCGCTCAGCAACCTCGACGCCAAGCTCCGCGTCACCGCCCGGGCCGAGATACGAAAGCTCCAGCGCCGCCTGGGCACGACCTCGGTCTACGTCACCCACGACCAGACCGAGGCGATGACGATGGGCGACCGCATCGTCGTCATGGACCTGGGAAAGATACTGCAGGTGGGGCCGCCCATCGAGCTTTACGACCGGCCCGTCAACCGCTTCGTGGCGGGGTTTCTGGGGAGTCCGGCCATGAACTTCATCGAGGGCCGCGCGCAGCGGGCGGAGGGAGGCCTCGAACTCGAAGCGGGCGCCCTGCGCTTCCCGCTGCCGCAAGCCTGCCGGGAGGGAGAGGCCTACACCCTGGGCTTCCGCCCCGAGCACCTGGGCTTTGGGGACGCAGGCGCGCGCCCCGTCTCCGCCGAGGGCCGGGTGGAGCTCGTCGAGCCGCTGGGTTCCGACACCTTCGTCGCCCTCGATATCGACGGGATCGTCCTCACCGTGAAGGAAGAGGGCCATTTCCGCGCGCAGGTGGGCGAGAACATCCGGGTGTTCTTCGACATGGAGAACGTCCACCCCTTCGACGGCGACACCGGCGCGCGTGTGGAGGGGTAGGTCCGGCGAAGGGAATCGGCGGACGCACTCTCGCCGCCGAATTTCCGAAAAATTCGATTAATCATTGTCATGAACCCGGTGTCGGCGCGATAGTATGATTGACTCCGTTTGTCTACGATAACATGTTGTTTATAATACTATATTTCTGTTATTCCCCACCCTGGTGCCCCTTGCATTTTCGTCATATATATGCTTGAATACTCACCTGTTTGATGCCGCACGTATGCGTTTTGATTACATATTTCAGGAGGCGGGATGCCGAAGCGAAGCGATCTGAAACTCACCAAGCGCACCGTCGACGCGCTCGAGGCCGACGGGAAGGACGTCCTCTTCTGGGACCGGGAGCTGGCGGGCTTCGGGGTGCGCGTCCACTCCACGGGCAGAAAGACCTACGTGGTGCAGTCCCGGGGACCATCGGGTCCCAAACGCATGACGCTCGGCCGTCACGGGAAGCTGGCCGTCGACGAGGCAAGGAAGCGCGCCGCCAATCTCATCGACCGCATCAAGCGGGGTGAGGAATTCAGCACTGCGGCGCCCGAGGCGGAGACCACCGTGGCGGGGCTCGCCGAACGCTTCATGCGCACCCACGTGGAGAAACACTTAAAGCCCGCCAGCGTTGCCGCGTACCGCACCGTGCTCGACAAATACATCCTGCCGGCCCTGGGCGGGATGGGGCTGGACGAGGTCGGCGGGGCGGAAGTCACGGCGCTCCATCACGGCCTTCGCGATACGCCGGTCCTGGCGAACCAGGCGGTCCACCTGCTCTCGCGGATGTTCGTACTTGCCG
>JAJEJD010000001.1 GCA_022828125.1 bacterium
GCGTGAGTTCGTGCGCGAAGTGAAGCGCGGGCGCATCCTGAAGACGGGCGACGTCATGTGGCCGCCCGACGCGGCGGCGACCGGGCCGGCCATCTCGCGCGACGCCGTTCTGCAGGACGCGCTGCCCGTGTCCATGGAGAATGAATCCCCGCTGCGCGTGGTGGACGAGACGGGCGCGATGGTCGGCGTGCTCTCGCGCTCGGCCCTGCTGCGCGGACTGACCGACCGTGGCGGGGCGGCGTAGGGCGGGCCTTTCCCAACCACCCTTTCTTGATTGAGGCAGGGCTTGCCAGGGACAGGCCCCCGTGCCTGACTCTATGGACTCTTCCTGGTTGCCGGAAATTATCCGCATGGGCCAATGCCGGCCTGGTCTTGCAATCGAGCCGTAAATCCGCTTCATTACGGGCGAACGCGGTGCGCGATCGGGCGTGCGCATCCTGAAGAGACAGAAACGGTGGAGTTGATGAGCGATTTTGCAAGGGAGACCATCGTCGCGCTGTCCACCGCCCCCGGGCGCGGGGCCATTGCTATCGTCCGCCTGAGCGGGGCGAAGTCGCTCCCCATCCTCACGGGAATCTTCAGGCCCAGAAAAGAAAGAGACGCCTTTCCCAGAGGGCGGCCCGTGATCGGGCGCTTCGTGGATGGGCCCCAAGCCTTCGATGAGGGTC
The DNA here is from genome assembly GCA_022828125.1 of bacterium. GTDB lineage: Bacteria > UBA8248 > UBA8248 > UBA8248 > UBA8248 > Bin107. The sequence goes on from JAJEJD010000001.1 coordinate 669, forward strand.
TCGCGCTCTATCATCAGGCGCCCGATTCCGTCACCGGCGAGGACGTGGTGGAAATGCACTGCCACGGCGGACCGGCGGTCGTGGGAACCATCCTGCGCCTCGCCCGCGAGATGGGCGCCAGGCCGGCCGCAGAGGGCGAGTTCACCCGGCGCGCCTTCCTGGAGGGGAAGATCGACCTGGTCCAGGCCGAAGCCGTGGCCGACCTCGTGGCCGCGCAGACAGAAAAGGCGGCGCGCGCCGCGCTCCATCACCTGGAAGGACGCCTCTCGAAGGCTCTCGAAGGCGTTTGGGAGAAAATCGTGGAGGCGGGCGCGCACATCGAGGCGGCGATTGATTTCCCCGACGAGTTCGAACCTGGCGCAGGCCCCTCGGTTTCAGGCGCTCCGATGGGAAGCGCGGAACTCGCACGCCTTTTCGCGGAAATAGAAGAAGCGCTCGGGAGGCTCGTCGAGAGCTACCGCTCCGGCCGGATCCTGAGAGAAGGCGCGCGCGCCGCCATCCTCGGCAGGCCCAACGCGGGGAAATCCACGCTTCTGAACGCGCTCCTGGGGGCGGACCGCGCGATCACGAGCGAGATTCCGGGCACCACGCGCGACACCGTGGAGGAGGTCTGCGACTTCGGCGGCGCGCCGGTGCGCCTCATCGACACGGCGGGGCTGCGCGACACGGGCGACTTGGTGGAACTCGAAGGAACCGAGCGCGCCCGCAAGGCGGCGGAAGAAGCGGATATCGGCCTGATGGTGATGGATCTGACGGCAGGGGATGGCGAAATCAGGTGGGCGGCGTGGGAGGCGAACGCACTCGATTGTCAAAACCTGTTTATTTTCAATAAGATGGATAAATCCACCCATGAGGCGATGGTGCGCGCACTTGCGCTTTTGAACGAGTCGGCGACGGATGCGCCGGAGCCGCTTTTCATCTCGGCGCTCACGGGCGAGGGAATTCCTGAGTTGCGCGAGGAGGTGGCGCGTGTTCTGATGGACGAGGACGGGCTTTCGGGCGCGGAGTCCGTGCTGACCCGCGAGCGCCACCACGGCCAGATAGCGAAATGTCTCGAAGCCGTGAGGAGCGCGAGGACGGGAGCCGAGGGAGAACTTTCGCCCGAGCTGGTGGCGGTTCACCTGAACGAGGGGCAAACCGCGCTCGCGGAACTCCTGGGCAGGGATTACGGAGAAGCGCTTTTGGACAAGATTTTTTCGACATTTTGCATCGGAAAATGAAAATAATATAATTCTGTACAATTAGACGATAAATTTAGATAAATACAAGGCAATTTAATACCCTTTTGTGACTTTATGGAGGTTTTCCGTTGGCTGTTTCGTATGACGTCATCGTCGTGGGCGGCGGGCACGCAGGCTGCGAGGCGGCGCTCGCCGCGGCGCGCATGGGCGCGCGCACCATGATGCTCACGATGAACCTCGACACCGTGGGCCTCATGTCGTGCAACCCGGCCATCGGCGGGCTGGCGAAGGGCGTCCTGGTGCGCGAGGTGGACGCCCTGGGCGGCGAGATGGCCCGCGCCATCGACGCCACGGGTATTCAGTTCCGGATGCTCAACACGAAAAAAGGCCCCGCCGTCCAGGCCCTGCGCGCCCAGGCGGACAAGCAGCGCTACCGCGCGTATATGAAAAACGCCGTGGAAAGCCAGGAAGGTCTCGATCTCAAGCAGGGGATGGTGCAAAGGCTTCTCGTCAAGAACGGCGCGATAGCGGGCCTTCAGGATCATTTCGGGGAAACCTGGGAGGCGCGGGCCGTCGTGCTGACGCCGGGCACCTTCACGCGCGGCCTTCTGCACTACGGCGACAAGAAGGTCGAGGGCGGACGCGCGGGCGAGGGTTCCGCGAACGAACTCACGCGGCAACTCGTCTCGTTCGGCTTCGCCATCGGGCGCATGAAGACGGGGACGCCGCCGCGTCTGGACGCGAAATCCATTGATTTTCAAATACTTGACGTACAGCCCGGCGACGACCCTCCCCTTCCGTTCTCATACCGTACACCGGCCATCGAACAGGAACAGATGCCGTGCTGGATCACCTACACGAACCCCGGGACGCACGAGGTCATCCGGCGGAACATCGAGCGCGCGCCGATGTACAACGGGCAGATCGACGCGATCGGCGTGCGCTACTGCCCGAGCATCGAGGACAAGATCATGCGCTTCGAGGGCAAGCAGGAGCACCAGATATTCCTGGAGCCCGAAGGACGCGAGACTTGCGAGATCTACGTGAACGGGCTTTCCACCAGCCTGCCGGTGGACGTGCAAATCCGTATGCTGAGAACAATCAAAGGTTTGGAGCGAGCCGAGATGATGCGCCCGGGCTACGCCGTCGAGTACGACCACGTGGAGCCGACAGAACTCGATGCCAGCCTGATGACGAAGAAGATGCCGGGCCTCTTCCACGCTGGCCAGATCAACGGGACGACCGGGTATGAGGAGGCCGCCGCCCAGGGGATCATGGCGGGGATCAACGCCACCCGCTACCTTCGCGGCGAGGAACCCGTCGTTTTGAGCCGTGAGGAGGCCTATATCGGCGTTCTGATAGACGATCTCATCACCAAGGGAACGGCCGAGCCCTACCGGATGTTCACCAGCCGGGCCGAGCACAGGCTCCTGCTCCGCCACGACAACGCGGATTTCAGGCTCATGGAGCTCGGCCGCAGGGTCGGTTCGCTGGATGAGGCCACCTGGCGCGCCTTCGAGGAGAAGGCGAAGCGGGCGCAGGAGGCCATCGAATACCTGGAAACCACTTCCGTGAACCCAAAACCGGAGGTGCGAAGCGCCATGGAGGCGGCGGGTTCCAGGCCGCTCAAGAAGCCGTCCGCGCTTGCCGACATCCTGAGGCGCCCCGAAGCGGGGCCGGAGCTGGCGATTCGCGTCGATTCCATCGATAAGGGCCGTTTTGGGGAGATTTGGGAGGCGCTGGACCGCGAATCGCGGCGCTACGTGCTGGCGGAGGTGAAATACAAGGAGTATTTCGAGCGGGAATACCAGCAGGTCCATCATCTGCGGATGGCCGACCGCGTGAAGATACCCGAGAGCATTTCCTATTCGGAAGTCGGCCACCTGACGGCGGAAGTCCGCCAGCGGCTCGAGCAGATACGCCCTAAAACCCTCGGGCAGGCGAGCCGCATCTCGGGCGTGACGCCCGCCGCCGTCGCCGTCCTTGAGGTATACATCCGCAAACAGAGCGGAAACTCGCGGGAGGAGGCCTCCTCGACGGTTTCGTGAGCGGTTTTCGAGCGAACCCCCGACCTCCTTTTTTGAAAGCAACCCCCCCTACCCCCCCTTGTCAGGGGGGTATAAAAAGACGACGCCCGCCGCCAATAAACGGGCTTTTTCTGCCCCCTGACAAAGGGGTTTTGCTTTTCTTGCCCCCCTGACAAGGGGGGGTAGGGGGGGTTGCTTTTAAGGAATTTCGCTTTCAAGGGGGTGGCCATTGCCCTCTCAAGGGCTTTTTCAACAACCCCTGCAATCCGGCGTATTTCTAAGCAAGTCTGTAGGGACAGGTCGCGACCTTGGCCCGTTCACAAGAACGGCCCACTACCAAAGAGCATTCCTCCCGTCGCTAACCCCCCCATTGTTCCACGTGGAACATTCTCTCCCTGGATTTGCCGGAAATTTTGTTCCACGTGAAACATCCGGTTGTGTTTTGTGGGGCGGTGTGAGAATCTTTGCTAATCGCAATCCGTTTTCACCCGCCCTGAAACAACAATATGGACATCACACCCGGATCGACCATCTCCCCGAGCGTTCCCGACGCTGTCGCAAGCGAAGGCCCGTGCACGATCGTGGCCGTCGTGAACCAGAAAGGCGGTGTCGGCAAGACGACGACGGCCGTCAACCTCGCGGCCTGCCTCGCCGTGGCGGATCAGCCGACGCTGTTGGTCGACATGGATCCGCAATCGAATGCGACGAGTAATTTCGGTTTATTTTCGCCATCTTCTTCACTCTACAGGGCGCTCGTTCTGGGCGATACGCTGAACGATGAATCCTTGTATGATACTGAAATTAAATGTTTAAGCGTTTTGCCCTCCTCCATCGACCTGGCGGGTGCGGAAGTGGAGATAGCCGATTTGCCGCAAAGAGAGAGCCGCTTGCGAAACGTTATCGAACCGCTCAGGAGCCGGTTCCGTTATATCCTCATCGACTGCCCGCCCTCTCTGGGTTTTCTCACCTTGAACGGCTTGCGGGCGGCGGACGAGGTGCTCATCCCCATTCAGGCGGAGTATTTCGCATTGGAGGGGCTGGCCCGGCTCATGAAAACGGTGGAGCGGATACGCGGGAGCGTTCATCCCGGTCTCAGAATAGGCGGAATCCTGCTCACCATGTATGATTCGAGAACGAACCTCTCGCGTCAGGTGAACGAGGACTTGCGCTCCCATCTGCCGGATTTGACCTACAGGGCCGTGATTCCCAGGAACGTGCGCCTCGCCGAGGCGCCGAGCCACGGGAAGCCGGTGATCACCTACGACATCTCCTCGCCGGGCGCACAGGCGTATCTCGCGCTGGCGGGCGAGTTCATCACGCGCTCGAAGGAAAGGATGAAAAACCCGACATGACGACCGTGAGGAAAAAAGTGCTCGGACGGGGCCTGGACGCGCTCCTGGCCTCCCATGATGCGCAAGAGCCCGCACCGGCGGCGCTGGGTGTTCCGGGAACCGCCGCCGAAGACGGGGGCATTCTGATGCGGCTTTCTCCTGACCGCCTCGCCCCCGGCGTTCATCAGCCGCGCGTCGATTTCGACGAGGAAGACCTGGCCGAACTGGCCGAATCCGTGAAGCGCCACGGGGTGATCCAGCCTCTTCTTATCCGGCGCGCCCCGGGCGGGGGGTATGAGATCGTGGCCGGGGAGCGGCGCTGGCGGGCCGCGCGCCTGGCGGAAGTCGATGAGGTTCCCGCCATCCTGGTCGACGCGGGCGGGGATGAGGCTTTGGAGCTCGCCATCGTCGAGAACGTGCAGCGCGCGGATTTGAATCCCATGGAAGAGGCGGCCGCGTACGCGAGCATGATGGAGCGCCTGGGCCTCACGCAGGAAGAGACGGCCTCCCGCGTGGGCAAGGAACGCTCCACGGTCGCGAACTACGTCCGCCTGCTCAACCTGCCCGCCTCGGTTCAGGAGAGCGTCGCCGCGGGACTCCTCTCCATGGGACACGCCAGGGCGCTTCTTTCCTTGCGCACCGAAGAAGAGATGGCGAGCCACGCCAGCGCCGCCGTCGAGAAGAGACTCTCCGTGCGCCAACTCGAGACGCGCGTGAGAAAAACGCTTGAGGGGAAAAACGAGGCGAAGGAAACCTTCCGCCGACCCGTTCCACAGAACGGGCCCTCGGGGCCGCAGGCGCTTTATCTCAGGGAAGCGGCGGAGCGGCTCAGAAGCGCGCTGGGAACGAAAGTCGCGATTTCAGGAGACGAGGAGAGCGGAAAGATAGAAATAGAGTATTATACGAGGGATACGCTCGAGGGGTTGCTCCAGCGGCTTTGTTAGCCCTGGCTTTTCTATCGGGATTCATGCGAGGATCGATGAATGGCGAAAAACTACGAGAAAAGCATACGCGCTTTCCTGGGAGAGGGCACCGAGTTCAAGGGCGTCATTACCTTCGAGGGAACCGTGCGCGTGGATGGCGTCCTCGAAGGGGAGGTCATCACGGATGACACCTTCATCATCGGCACCGCGGCGAACGTGAAGGCCGAGGTCAAGGCCGGCGTCGTCATCGTGATGGGCCGGATGGAGGGCAAGATAGAGGCCAAGGAAAAGTGCGAGATCAGGGTCGGCTCCCGCGTGAGCGGGGAGGTTTTCACGCCGAGCATATACATCGAAGAAGGGGCGGTGTTCGAGGGGACCTGCCACATGACGGGCGACGGAGGGGGCTCGGTGACAAGCGCCGAGGAAGCGAAGGAGGCTCCTGGGGCCGGGGAGGATTCAGGCGAGAGCGAACCCGCGGCATCCACTCCCGGGGCGGACTGAGCGCGCGCTTCGGGACGATTCGGGGAAGGCGGCCGGCTATGGAGAATAATCGATCGGCTCTGGGCATATTCGCCGGGTTCGTTTTCTGGCTGGGCATCGCCTACTACTTTTATCAACGCGATTTCACTGGAGCGCTCTGGTTCGTCGCGGCCTTCGGGTTGGTATACGGCGCCTATCGTTTGATCGCCCACCTTCTGGCCTCGAACCCGAAGCCCCGCCACATGCAGGATGAAGGCGTCGACCCGCCGCCCCGCTCGGATCTGCCCGACTATGATTTCGAGGATGCGAAGCCGAAAGATTTCGAGTGATGTGGTTCGGGGTTCACTTTTCCTCGCACAAGCGGATCGGGCATTTGAGGAATTCTTCGATCATCGGAAGAAAAGTTGTCGATGAAATCATTCCCCCTGAAGGGCTTGTTGAAAAACCCCCTGAGAGGGTGATGGCAACCCCCTTGAATGGGAAATCCCATAAAACCAACCCCCCCTACCCCCCCTTGTCAGGGGGGTATAAAAAGGCGATGCGTTCCCGCCGGGCTGAGAGGGCTTTGCTTTTTCTTGCCCCCCTGACATGGGGGGGTAGGGGGGGTTGGTTTTCGACGGGGGAGGTCGGGGGTTCGCGCGAAAGCGGCCTTCCCGCCAAAGGCAACATCCCCCGGGAAGGATTTTTTCAACATCCCCCTCAAGGGAGTGTTGAAAAAGCCTGGTCTGCCCCTCCGCAAACCGCCAACGCCTTTTTCCTCACCCTGAGTAGCCGCCGAAGAGCCTGTCCTGAGCTTGTCGAAGGGCGGCGTATCGAAGGGCGCGGGGAGTCGAACGCCTCGCACCGGGCGAGAGGGCGTCCTTCGATACGCGGCTCCACCGCTACTCAGGATGAGGCGGAGAAGATTTTTCAACAGGCCCCTCAAGAGGGGAGTAATATAAATTGCTATGGTGTTAGTCCTTCCCGGTTTTCCCGGCGTGATCATTAAGGCCCAAATGTCCCAGTTCGTCATATACGCCCACAGCGGCGAGCCCGAACGCATCCACCAGATAGCCACCCTCGCGGCGAGCGCCGCCGCGAACGGGGATGAGGTGCACGTCATCCTCTTCTTTGGTGCGCTCAGGCGGTTCGTGGACGACGATCTCGATAAGGCGGCCCCGGCGGGGGAGGATGCGCGCGGTGCGCACTCGGCGGAGGAGCTCATCGAGGCCGCCAGAAGGCTCGGCAAGCTAAGGGTCTACGCCTGCGCCGCGCAGCCCAAGCTCCTGGGCCTGGCGCCCGAGGACGTGGCGGACGTCGTGGACGAGGTAATCAGCTTGCCTGAGTTCATGAGGAAAACCAAAGACGCGGAGACCAAGCTGTATATCTGAGTGACTCTTTGCGCTTTTCCCGCGCCGGTTTTCTCGAATCGCCCATAATGTGCTAGACAAAGGTGAGCGCGCGGCGTTTCGTGCCGCGGGCGCAGGACTTTATGTATTTCTCATTCGATCTCGACGGGAAGGCGACATGAAATTTCTGGCGGCGGCGGCCCAGATAGGGCCCAGGCTCGGCAATCTCGAAGCGAATCGCGAATTGCTGGCGGAGGAGGTGAGAAAGGCCGAAGCGGAGGGAGTCGATCTCCTCGTCTTTCCCGAACTCTCGCTCACGGGGTATTTTTTGAAGGACATGGTCCCCGAGGTGGCCATCCGGCGCAACACCGCGCCGATGAAGGAAATCGCCGCACTCAGCAAGAACCTCTCTCTCGTGGTGGGCTTCGTCGAGGAATCGCGCAGGCACGGGTTCTTCAATTCGGCCGCCTATTTCGAAAACGGCGAGCTTCTCCACGTGCACCGCAAGGTCTATCTGCCGACCTACGGATTATTCGATGAGAACCGCTACGTGGGCCGGGGGGACAAGGTGCGCGCTTTCGACACTCGCTTCGGGCGCGCGGCCATCCTCATCTGCGAGGACGCCTGGCACCCGAGCCTGGCGGGGGTCGCCTCGCTCGACGGCGCCGATTTGCTCATCGTTCCCTCGGCGAGTCCCGCGCGCGGCGTCAGCAAGGCGAACGGCGAGGGCGGCCTCGCGATACAGCGCGTCTGGCAGTCGCTCACGAGAACCTACGCCGCGGCCTACAACCAGCACGTGGTCTTCAGCAACCGGGTGGGATACGAGGACGGCATCAACTTCTGGGGGGGGTCCGAGATACTCGCGCCCAGCGGAGAGCCCCTCGCCCAGGCCGAGCGCGCCGGCGAGGAGTTGCTCATATCGGAAGTCGACACGGCGAACGTGCGCCGCGCACGCATCGCATCCCCCACGCTCCGGGATGAGGACCTGCATCTCACCCTTCGCGAACTCCGCCGCATCCAGCGCTCGCGGGAGGCGTGAGTTTTTTTGGAGCGACGACTCGCCTGACACGCTTGGCCCCGATTTTTGTGTTTGATTGTTATTGCGGTTTTGTAGGGGCGGACCGATGTGTCCGCCCATGTAGAATCGGGAGGACACGCAGGTCAGACATATATGTCTGACCCTGCGCAGAGGTCGTATCCCTGCAGCGAACGACAATTCCCATAGACTCCATCATCCACCGGAGGACGCCATGAAGCCATTATCCAGAACATCATGCCTCTTCACACTTGCCGCTTTCGTGTTCTTCCATCTGGCGCCCCTGCAAATCGCGCAAGCCGAGATCAAGACGACCCACGTCGCAGGCAACGTGCATATGCTGACAGGCCGTGGGGGGAACATCGGCGTATCCGCGGGTGAAGACGGCGTCTTGATGATCGACGACAAGTTCGCTCCCCTGGCGGACGCCATTAAAGCGGCGCTTAGAGGCCTTAGCCCGAGGCCCCTCGCGTTCGTCGTGAACACGCACTGGCACGGCGATCATACGGGGGCGAACGAGATTTTCGGGGCGGATGCGCACATCATCTCGCACGCCAACGTCCGGAAGCGTCTCGCAGTCACGAGCTACGTGCTGGGCCGGGCCGTAAAGCCGAAGGCGAAGGTGGGCCTTCCCGTCATCACGTTCGATAATTCCATATCCGTTCATTTCAACGGCGAGGAGATTCGCATGGTCCACTACCCGAACGGCCATACGGACGGCGACAGCGTGATTTTCTTCCCGAAATCGAACGTCGTTCATACGGGCGACCTGCTCTTCTCGGGTATGTTTCCGTTCGTGGACCTGAAAAACGGAGGCGACGTGGAAAGCTTCACGAAAAACGTCGCCACGCTCATCAAGCAAATACCGAAAGACGCCAAAATCATCCCCGGCCACGGCCCGCTCTCGGGCATCGAGGAGCTCAAAGCCTCCCATTCGATGCTCGTGGAGACAACGCGGATCGTGCGCGACCGGATGAAGGCGGGAAAAACGCTCGCCCAGATTCAGGCGGCGGGATTACCCGGGAAGTACGCGGCCTGGAGCTGGCGCTTCATCTCGACGGAGCGCTGGATAGGGACGATCTTCGAGAGCCTGGGCGGAAAAAGATAGGGACAAACTCCCCGTGGTTGTACCTTGCCAGGACAGGCGCAGTGGTCTTTCCCTGCGGCCAGGGCGCGCCCTCCTCGTAGGGACCGTTCGCGAACGGCCCCTACAGGGATCCTGCGAATCGAGATGGACGGACAAATAAGTCCGCCCCTGCGAAGGCGGAATCCCTCCCACCTCAGCCGGGTCTGATTATCTGGTCCGCTCGATGAGTTCTCGCAAGGCCATGCGGCTTTCCGCCTGCCCCTCGATGAATTCACGGAAAGAGGCGCGGCTCTCGCCCTGCTCTTTGATGAGTTCGCGCAGGGAAGCGCGGTTCTCGGCGTTTTCGTTAATGAGTTCACGCAGGGAAGCCATCGACTCATCATGCTTGCGCTCGGAGTCGCTCGTGGATTCGTCGTGCCTGCGTTCTAAAGCGGTCATGAACTCATTATGCTTGCGTTCAGATTCTGTCATTACTTCGTTGTGCCTGCGTTCTAATGTGGCCATGAACTCATTATGCCTGCGCTCTGATTCGGTCGTGGCCTCTGCGTGCTTGCGCTCTGAATCCGCCGCGCGCATCTCCGCGCCCTTGGCCATCACGCGTATGCCGTGGTAGATGAGGCCCAGGCCGCCGAAGGCGGCGATGAGGTTCAGATATGCGGCGAGGAGACTCCATTGCTCAAAGGTCGTCATCTTTATTATCCTTTGAGTTGGGTCCCCAGGCGGTCTTGGTTCATGCCATTATAGCCGAACGACAACCGTCCGCAATTACGGGGGGAGTTGTCCCTCCCCGGCCGGAACGGACCTCACGCATCCCGCCATTCTGTTTTTGAGGGCAGCGCGCCGCCGCGGAAGTTGAAGAGCACGGCGGGAGCGTCGCTCGCGTTGTGCACGGTGTGCCATGCGCCGCCCGGCGTGTGGACGAGATCGCCCGCCGACGCCTCGATGGTCTCGTCTTCGATGATGAAGTTCATGCGCCCTTCCAGCACGAGCGTCGCCTCGTCCATCGCGTTCAGATGCCGGTGGACGTGCGGCCTGCCGCCCGGCGGGAACGAGACGATCTGGCACTCGAGGTACTCGGTGGCGATGGCGCGCGCGAGGCCTTTCTCTTTTACGGAGCCTGCGTCGAACGGCCCCGTTAGCCCGGCGACGTCGCCCTTGATGTAGGGCACGGGAGGCGCCAGGGGATTTTCCACCGACTCAGGGTCGGGACTGGGGGGCGGGTCGCCTTCGGGCAGCAGGAAGCCGGAAGGCATCCGGCCGCCTCTGAAGTTGAACTCTATCAGTTCGTCGCCGCTTATGTTCTTCATGTTGTGCATCGAACCGCGCGGGTTCAGGAGAACGTCGCCCTTCGCGACTTCGAAGGTCTGCCCGTTGTTGAGGATGAGCCCGCGACCGTTATAGATGAGGTAGCCCTCGTCCATCTCCTCGTGGTGCGCGTGATAGGGCGGATAGGCGCCCGGCGGAAGGACGATGACCCGCACTTCCAGGTTCGGCGTGTTGACGAGGATGGGCGAGCCTTTCCGCAGCGCCTCCTCCTGGTCGTAGACCCATTTCAAGTCTTCGATGTTTCCCACGTACGGCATAAGGACTCCAGATAAAGGGGTTGTTGAAAAAGTCATTCTTTCGAGATTCAGTGTATATTACCTGCCGGCGAGAGAGAAGAATCACCCCCCTTGATGGCTGTTGAAAAAGCCCTATCCACCTCATCCTGAGTAGGCGCGCAAGCGCCGTATCGAAGGATGCCCTCTCGACTGGAAAGGCAACCCCCCCTACCCCCCCTTGTCAGGGGGGTATAAAAAGGCGATGCGCCTTCGCCGGGCTGAGGAGGTTTTGCTTTTTTTTGCCCCCTGACAAGGGGGGGTAGGGGGGGTTGCCTTTGTCCCCTGGCATTGCAGGCTTTTTCACCAGCCCCGTGAGCGGTGGATGGGGGAAGGGCATCCCCGGGCCTCGCGCGAGGTCAATGGGTTCCGGCCGTTGCGCGCCGCACAGGCGGGAGGCATGATAGGGGCGGAGTTTCACTGGAAGATTTCTCGCAGCGGAGAATCGGTTTGCTGGACGACGGCATCATAGAAGGCGCGATGACGGAACTGGAGCTCGACGGCGACCTTGCCGTCGGCTTGCTCGCAGGCTTCATTCGCGATGAGGTTTCGAAAGTGGGCGTGAAAAAGCTCGTCCTGGGCCTTTCGGGCGGGATCGACAGCGCGCTCTCCGCCTTTCTGGCCGCGCGCGCCATGGGGCCAGAGAACGTCACCGGCGTCATCATGCCCTACCGCCTCTCGAACCCCCAGAGCGAGGCCGATGCGCGCGCCGTGGCCGAGAAGAGCAACATCCATATCGAAGTGGTGGACATCTCCCCCCAGGTGGACGCCTATTACGAGCGCTTCCCGGACGCGGACAACCTCCGCCGGGGCAACAAGATGGCGCGCGAGCGGATGACGATTCTCTATGATCACTCGGCCTTCCTCGGCGCGTTGGTGGTGGGCACGAGCAACAAGACCGAACTCCTGCTCGGCTACGGGACGCTGTTCGGGGACATGGCGAGCGCGGTAAACCCCATCGGCGATCTGTTCAAGACGCAGGTGCGCCAGCTCTCGCGCCACGTCGGCGTGCCCGCGCAGGTGGTGGAGAAGGCCCCGAGTGCTGATTTGTGGGTGGGCCAGACCGACGAGCAGGAACTCGGCTACACCTACGAGGTGGCCGACGCCGTCCTGTACCGGATGATCGACTGCCGCTACACGCGCGAGGAACTGCTCGGCGAGGGCTTCCCGCCAGAGCTCGTGGACGGCATCCAGCGGCTGGTGCAGCGCAGCCAGTACAAAAGACGCCTGCCGCTCATCGCCAAGCTCAGCCAGCGCACCATCGACCGCGATTTCCGCTACGCACGCGACTGGGGGCTGTAACGCCGGCCGCGCTTGAAGTCTTTTCTCACCTGTGGCATTATAATCACCCGAACGTCGATTACTCCTGCTTTATCTCAAACATGCGGCTCACAAGACGCGTGGTTTTTTTGAACTCTAGGACTGCAACGACAGGGGGGCGAAATGGCAGCGCTAAAAGAAGGAGCGAAAGCCCCCGCCTTCGCCTTGAGGGATGAGAACGGCAAGGTGCACCGGCTCTCGAAATACAAGGGCCAGAAGGTTGTGCTCTACTTCTACCCCAAGGACAACACGCCCGGATGCACGGCGGAGGCGCGGGACTTCAACAAGCAACTGCAGAAGATACACAAGAAGAACGCGACCGTAATCGGCGTCAGCCCGGACAACGAGGTCAGCCACAAGAAGTTCTCGGAGCAACTGGAGCTCGACTTCACCCTGCTGGCCGACCCCGACGGCCTCATCTCGTCCAAGTACGGGGCTTACGGCGAGAAGACGCTGTTCGGCGAGAAGTTCAACGGCATCTATCGCACCACCTACATCATCGACGAGACGGGCGTCATCGAGAAGGTGTTCAAGGATGTGAAGGTGGCCGGCCATACGAAGGACGTGCTGAAGGCGCTATAGGAAACCCTGCATCCTCTCGCCCCGCTCCTCCGGGAGCGGGGCGTTTTTTTTGTGGAACGGCCCTTGCCGGAGAACCGGGTGCTTCACAAAGTGCCCCTACAACACCCTTCCGGAGAGATTGCAGCACCGTCATTCCGGCGAAAGCCGGAATCCATTTGCGGATGCGGGTGAATATACGGTGGCGTTTCCTTCCCCGCCGATGCGCGGGAACCCTGAAGAAAGGCAAAAGGCGTAAAAATGGATTCCGGCTTTCGCCGGAATGACGTCAAACTCTGGATCGGGCTTTTCAACAGCCCCGCCCAGGGGGCCGGTCTGCTCGCTCATCGGCCGCCGGACTTCGATATCCCGGCGCCCGACGGCATTTCCGGAAACAGCACCCCCCGATGGCGTTTCCACCAACTAGGGATTCGCCGCCCGGAAATCCTCGCTCAGGACGTTGAATATGCCTGAGATGATGGAAGCGCTGCCGTCTTCCTCATAAAAAAACACTCCGGCGAAGCCGCTCACCAGGCGCGGGTTTCCCGCGCTGTCCGGGCGATTCGATAACCCCCCTCCCCAGTGTCCGCGGCGGACTCCTGCGATCGAACGCTCGGGATGCGTGACCGTTACACTTTCATGGTCTAAGTCTACGAAAGTGCCGTCGGGATTGAATTCCACGGGTGCGAAGCGCACCTCGTAGTCCTTGGGATGCGCCAGCAGTTCGACCGGTTCCGTCTCGAATCTATCGAACGCGCTCTTGAGGTGCAGCCGCTGCACCGTGAGGTCGCCCACGCACCCCAGGCAGCCTTCGAGGGTCCCGGCGGCGAAATCCGCCGTGATCGTCATGGTGCCCGCGAACTCCACGGAGGAAATCTCGCCCTGCACCTCTTCTCCATAATTATCCCCGTACTTGTAGAGATACTGGCCGCCCGCTCCGCCGATGTAGGACGCCGTGCCCGTTGCGGGCAAGGACGGCGGGAACGTCGGGTCGATTTCGGGGCCGTCGATGAACAGATAGGAAGCGGTGTCGTCATGATACGGGTCGACGTCCGGATAGCGCTGGCTCTTGAAATGAAACCACCAGCCAGCCGCGAGATAATCGCTCGGGTCGTCCTTGTTCCAGCTCACCACCGCGTAGCCCATGAAGGGGTCTTTTCCGTCCCCTCCCTCCTGCAGGAGCGTCCACGCGCGCGCCACATGACCGGGCATCTCCGTGGGAAAATCGTCGACCACGCTCTGCGCGTCGTCCCGCGTATTGAGCAACGCCCGGGTGCCGTCGAACTGCTCCGTGTCGATGGTCAGAACCCCGTCTTCGAACGAAGTCGTGCGCGAATGGTCGATCCGGGTGCCGCCGGTTCCGCCGCCACTAAAGGTGCATCCCATAACGAGAAATGCCGATAGAGTCAGAACGAAATGACGCACCATGCGGGGTCCTCCCTCGTGTATAACAAAATCCATGAACCGACTATGAAATCGGCAGCCGGAAAGGCCGGGCCGAACCGTCCTTCCCCCGTCGTCGGTAACGCTCGTCCTTTCTTGAAAACGGCTCTGAAATATCCCGTATTGCAACCAACTATACACAAGAAGTATGAGTTTATCGTGAAATATAGGGCTTAAAACGTGTTTTTATCGTGAGCAAATGCGCACGGATGTTTTTTCCGGTGCTGGCGACAGAGAGGTCGTCCGTTCCATCCATGCGGAATGTCGAAAGCGAGCAAGCGTGATTCGAGGATCTGAAATGACGCGCCATGTTGAGTCCTCCTCCCTCGTGCATGGAAACATCCATGAATCGACAGACGGAAAGCCGGGCCGAACCGTTCGTCCCCGTCACCGGTTCGGGCAATTGCTGTCATTCGTACGGAACATATGCTATTCATGGATATGTCGAATTACGGTTCCATGCGCCGGGAGGCGCTGTGCCCGGTCGATGAACAGGTCGGCGATGTCGGCCGCGCGCCGCATTTCTCCGCACTTGCGCGTATCGCGCCAGCCGGGCATTTCGCTGCCCTGGCGCCCGAGGCTCTCCACCGGGCCGGGCGTCCGCCTTGCGGGCGGAGGCGTTTCCGGGAGAGCGTCGAGACGGGAGCGGACGATGAGGCGCAGCGGCGTCGAACGAGGCTTTCCGGATGGACTCCGCGCGCGCTTTCGGAATTTCCGAAAAATTCGATAAAATCAGATAAATTCACGAGGTTTTACGATAAATAACTGAAATTTTTTTTGCGGCCTAAATGACTGAAATATAAAACGATAAGGGGTTTTGGCGTTGAACAGCGAGGCGAAAACGGACCTCGACGTCCTCATCGTCGGCGCGGGGGTCGCTGGTCTTTTCATGCTCTATCGGCTGCGCTCGCGCGGCTTCAAGGCGCGCGCCTACGAGGCGGGCGGCGACGTGGGCGGCACCTGGTACTGGAACCGCTACCCGGGTGCGCGATGCGACACGGAGAGCGTTCAGTATTCCTATCAGTTCTCCGAAGAACTCCAACAAGATTGGGAGTGGAGTGAGCGCTACGCGAGCCAGCCGGAGATTCTGCGCTATGTCGAGCACGTGGCCGAGCGCTTCGATTTGAGAAGAGACATCGTGTTCAACACGCGAATCGTCTCCGCCGTTTTCAATGAGGAGGCGAGCCGCTGGATCGTCGAGACAGACGGCGGCGAGCGGATTTCGGCCAGGTTTTGCGTGATGGCCACGGGGTGTCTCTCCTCGCCCAATATTCCCGCCTTTGATGGCTTGGACGATTTTGACGGCCCCGTTTTCCACACAGGCCTCTGGCCGCACGAGAAGGTCGATTTCTCGGGAAAGAGAGTGGGCGTCATCGGCACGGGTTCATCCGCCATGCAGTCCATACCCATCATCGCGCGCGAGGCGGACGAAATTTTCGTTTTCCAGAGAACCGCGCACTACGCGGTGCCCGCGCACAACGGTCCCATCAGCGAGGAGCGGGTGCGCGAGGTGAAGGCGAATTACCCGGAGATCAGGGCGAGAGCCAAGCGATCGGCCACGGGTTTCGATCAGACATTTGGAGAGAAGGCGGCTTTGAAGGTCGGCGAAGAAGAACGCGAGCGCGAATTCGAGAAGCGCTGGGCGCACGGGGGTCTGCCTTTCCTCTCCGCCTTCACGGATTTGCGCTACAGCGAGGAAGCGAACCAGACGGCGGGTGAATTCGTGCGCAACAAGATTCGCTCGGTCGTGAAGGATCCGAAAACAGCGGAACTGCTTTGCCCGACGACGGTCATCGGCTGCAAGCGCCTCTGCGTGGTGACGGAGTATTACGAGGTTTATAACCGCCCGAACGTCCACCTGATCGACGTGAGAGAATCGCCCATCGAGAAGATTACACCCGAGGGGATAATGACGGCGGGGCGTGTGTATGACATCGACATGCTCATTCTGGCCACGGGGTTCGACGCCATGACGGGGACCCTGCTCAGAATCGACATCCGTGGGTGCGGCGGACGCACCTTGCAGGATAAATGGAAAGAAGGCCCCCGCACATATCTCGGCCTCATGACGGCGGGTTTCCCGAACATGTTCACCATCACGGGCCCCGGGAGCCCTTCGGTTCTGACGAATATGCAGACTTCCATCGACCATCACGTCGAATGGATAGGCGCGTGCCTCGTGTATTTGCGCGAAAACGGGATGAAATCCATCGAGGCATCCGTGGAGGCGGAGGACGCCTGGGTGGCGCACAACAACGAGGAAACCGCCAAGACGATTCGCTACAAGTGCACCTCCTGGTATCTGGGCGCGAACATACCGGGCAAGCCGCGCGTGTTCATGCCCTACATTGCCGGGTTCGACGTGTATTCGAAAAAATGCGCAAAGATCGTGGAGGCGGGATACGAGGGGTTTCGTTTGGTTCCGTGCGAAACCGACCCTGCGGATGCTCTGGTTGGGCATTCCGGGAAATAAGGACGTGCTTGATTTACTTGCGGCCCAGAATTGGTATATGATTTAATACCATTCCATTTATAAGCGGCATTCATGAATAGGGTATTTGCATGGCGGAAGTAGTCGTAAAGGATCTGGTGAAACGCTTCGGCTCGGAAACCCTGGCAGTGGATAACGTCAGTTTTACCGTGGGCGAAGGTGAATTCGTAACTTTGCTGGGCCCGAGCGGGTGCGGGAAGACGACGACGCTTCGCTGCATCGCAGGGCTTGAGACACCCGATGAGGGGGATATCCTCATCGCGGACGAGGTATTCACTTCGAGCCGCAACGGGGTCTGCCTGCCTCCGGAGAAGAGGCGGCTCGGCATGGTGTTTCAGTCTTATGCCATATGGCCCCACATGTCAGTTTCCGAGAACGTGGCTTATGGCATTCAAGCCCAAGGGGCAAGCCGCGCAGAGGTGAGCGAAAAGGTCGTTAAGGCCCTCGAACTCGTCGGCCTGAGCGGTCTGGGCGAGAGAAATGCCACCAAACTTTCCGGAGGCCAGCAGCAGCGGGTCTCTCTTGCCCGCGCATTGGCTTACAACCCCCGCGTCCTTCTTTTCGATGAACCTCTGAGCAACCTCGATGCGAAATTGCGCGAGCGCATGCGGGTAGAGTTGGCGAACCTGATCAAAGAACTCAAATTGACCGCCATATACGTCACCCACGATCAGGCCGAAGCCATGGTCATGAGCGATCGGATCATTGTCATGAAAGATGGAAGGATACAGCAGGAAGGAGATCCGCACGCTACCTACAACGAGCCGGTCAACAGTTTCGTCGCCGATTTCATCGGTGTGACGAACATTCTCGAAGGCAAAGCCGGCGAGAGAGAGAACGGCAAGGGCCTTTGGGTCGACGTGCCCTCTCTTCAGTCGAAAATCCTTTGCGCGAAGGGAATCGATCGCGATATCGCAGCTGGCTCAGATTTGCTGGTCACCGTGCGGCCCGAATACATCGAACTCGGCGAAAGCGGATCGAACGTTCACAACGTCTTGGAGGGCCAGGTGAGTGACGCGGTCTATCTGGGACAATCTTGGGATTGCCTGATCCAATCGGGGAGTTTTGAATTGAGGGTGCAAGTTCGTGGAGACGCGGATATTCGGGCGGGCCAGTCCGTCACCATGAGCATATCCCCTTCAAGATGCGTGGTCTTGAGCGATTGAGTGGAAGGTGAGCTGAACAGCCCCCCTGTACGTAACCGGTATTTGCTTTACTTTTTCCTTGGGAGAAGATTCGATGAAGAAAAGCTTGATTTATTCGGTAGGAATGGCGGTATTGCTGGCGGCTGTGTTCACGCTGGGCGGGACCGCCCGCGCTGCGGAAGCGCCTATTTTGAAAGAACTCAAGGGTGCGGAAAAAGCCCGCGTCGCAAAATTGATTGAAGGCGCCAGAAAAGAAGGCAATTTCTCCTGGGCCACGAACCTCGCTCCCGTGAAAGCGGCCAAAGCGATGGAGAAAGCCTTCAAAAAGCTCTATGGACTGCCGAATGTGAAATTCCGTTTCGCCAACCGACGCTCCGGCACGCTCATCAAGCGTTTCGAGCAGGAGATCAAGGCGGACAAGCTATCCGTCGACGTGGTCGTGCTCGCCGCGGCCTCCTGGCTGCACTCGATGAAACGCCGCGGGCATCTGATGAAATACGTCTCGCCGGAAGACAAGCATTACAATCTGGCTGAAAAAGCGAACATGAATGGCGACGGCTATTGGGTGTCCGATGGGCAAATCAACACCATGGCGGTCAACCGGGATTTGGCGGGCAACGTCAAACTGACGAGTTGGTATGATTTGCTGAAGCCCGAGTTCAAGGGCAAGGTGCTGGTCGGCGATGCGAGGCCCTCCGAGACGTATACCCTCTGGTACAAGGGACTCCGCGAGCGGCTTCCGAAGAGCTACTTCCAGAAATTGAGCGCTGCGGGCGCAGGCGTGATGGCGAGAGGCTCGGCGCAGAGGCGCTCCCTCATGGCAGGTGAATACTGGCTCGGAACGACGATCATGGCCAGGCATAACTGGATTGCGAAGAAAGCCGGCGTCAACATGGACCCCATCTACCCCAAAGAAGGCGTGGTGGCGCTTCCCATCGGTTCCGTGATCATGGCGAAGGCGAAGAACCCCAACATGGCGAAGCTGTTCGTCGATTACTGGCGGAGCGTGAGGGGCCACCACATGCTCCTCAATTATAACCCGCTCAATTCCGGCAGGCCGCTTCCTCCGCACAAGGATGAGAAGATCAACAAAATCATCCTGGCGAAAGACGGCATTGCGCCGCCCATCGACAAGATCAATGTCATCCCGACCGACTGGAGCAAAGTCACGCCGGAGGACGTGAAGAAATGGAAGGCGGAATTCATCGAAGTGTTCGGTTCCGGGACGAAGAAATAACGATGTGAAATACTTGAGGGTCGAGCATTGAGCAGCGCATCGAAATCGGAACTGGAGGCCGGTGGCGGCGGGGCGGGACCCGCCGCTGCGGCCTCCTCGCTTGCGGGGCGGTTCTTCAATTCTGAAAATTCGCTGAAAATCGGTTCGCTGGGACTGCTCACGATTCTGGCCATCCTGCCCGTATCGGTGTTCATATACAGCGCGTTCGTGACCCACCCCGAAGCCGGGAAATCCATATTCACGTTCACGAACTTCACGAAGACGTTTTCCACCTCCGAAGTGTTGGACGCTTCGCTGAACACCCTGATCATTGCGCTGGGAACATCGGTTTTTTCCTGCCTAGTGGGCGTTTCACTCGCCTGGTTCCATGCACGCACCGACATGCCTTTTCGGAGGACTCTGGAGGCGTTGACCCTGATACCCTTCTTTCTGTCTTCCTTCCTGGGGGCAGTTGCCTGGTGGGCGCTGGCCGCCCCGAGGACGGGCATACTGAACCGCTGGATGATCGATCTCTTCGGGTTGTCGGCCCCGCCGTTCAACATCTATTCGATGACCGGAATCGTCATGGTGATGGCGCTGTTTTATACGCCCTACATGTATCTGTTCACGATAGGCTCCCTGAACCGGATGGACCCCGCTCTCGAAGAATCCGCGCGGGTTTGCGGAACCGGTGTCTTGCGCACGGCCCTGAGGGTAACGATTCCACTCTCCACGCCCGCCATGCTCTCCGGCGCGGTCATCATTTTCGTGGTGAGCATGGGTGTTTTCGGCGTGCCCAGTCTTCTGGGGCCAATCGCGAGGATATCGACGCTCTCGACGATCATTTATACGAAGATGGAGGAATATCCGCTGGACATCGGCGGGGCGGCCGCACTGGGAAGCGTCCTGATGGTGTTCACCGCGCTGGGCCTCTTCATCCAGAGAAAGATTATCGCGCCGAGAAGTTACGTGACCGTGACGGGCAAGGGTTACCGCCCCAGCCGCGTTTCTTTGGGACCCTGGAAATACGTTGCGCTCGCCATCAATTGTTTTTACGTTCTACTGGCAGTCATCCTCCCGCTGGGAGCGCTCCTGCTGGCGTCGTTCAACCGCGCCTGGCTGGGCGGGTTCCGCTGGAGCCAGCTTTCCATCTACAACTGGGCCTATGTCCTGTTCGAATACGAATACGCCGTTCGCGCCACCAAGAACAGTCTCATCCTGGGGCTTGTGGGCGGACTCATCACGGTGGTCCTGTGTACGTTCCTCTCCATGGTGATTCTCAGGGGCAGGAACAAGAAGCTCAGCGGCGCAGTCGATTACCTGAGCACCCTGCCCATCGGTGTGCCGGGCCTCATCATGGGCATGGCTTTCCTGATCACATGGATCAAAACGCCGCTCTATGCGTTGCCCATGCTCCTGCTCATGATGGCGTATATGACGCGCTACCTTCCCTATGGACTCAGAACCATATCTTCGGTGCTTCAGTCGCTAAGTTCCGAGCTCGAGGAAAGCGCCAGGATCTGCGGCTCCTCGTTCGTCTCGACGATAAGGAAGATCACGGTGCCGCTCTTGAGGCCGGGCATATTCGCGGCTTATCTTATGCTGTTTATCATGTTCATCAGGGAATTGCCGGTGTCCGTTCTCCTGGCGACGGAAGACAGCGCTCCCATGGCGGTGGCCCTGTACATCTTGCAGGAAAACGAGGCCTTGGGCGTCGTGGCGGCATTCGCTCTCGTTCAGACCGCGCTCCTCCTGCTGGGAACGATTGTCTTCAGAAAACTCGGGAGCTTGGAAGAGCTCTCGGTCTAGCGAAGAGAACGAGACTTTATTCAGGCAGGCGTTTGGAGCGCATGAGTTTCGGAATCCAGCATCCCAAGGGGAGGGAGTCCGAGTGAAGCTCAAAGGCATCATGGGAGCACCCACGACGGCGTTCAAGCCCGACGGCGTCGTCGATTACGACACCTTCGCAAACCAGGTCGATTTCCTGATCGAACAGGGCTTTCCCTTCATCGCCCATCCCATGCACATCGGCGAATCCATCAACCTGAGTGAGTACGAACGCAAGGAACTGGCTCGTATTCTGGTGGGCACGGTGGCGGGCCGCGTTCCCACCTTCGTGAACGTGACCGCCTCAGGGCCGGATATTTCCATCGACTTGGCGAGGCATTCCGAGGCGGCAGGGGCGACGGGAATCGTCGTGCTCTCGCCCTATCATTGGAAGCCCGGGCACGAAGCCCACCTGGATTATTTTCTGACGATGGGGGGGTGCGTGGAGGTCGCTATGATCGCCTACAACAACCCGAGTCTCCAGGTGACCATCTCCCACGACATGCTCGAAGAGATGCTCGAAAAACTCCCGAACTTACACGCGCTCAAAGACGCGAGCTTCGACATGAACTATTTTACCGGTGCGTGCCGCATCGCCTCGGCCGCTCGATCAGATTTTTCCGTATTCACCGGGATCGAGTGGCTCCTAACGTCGATTCCCGTCGGCGGGTCGGGGTCGTTCTCCAATTGCGGGGAGGTCGCTCCCCGGCTGGTTCTCTCCCTGTTCGATGCCTGCGCCTCGGGAGATTATGACAAAGCGCGCGCCCTGCAATATAAAATGGACATACTCTTGCACTTGCTGCAGACGAACTACCCGGCGACGGTGAAATACGCGATGGAGCTCATGGGCCGGCCCGTCGGCGAGACGCGAAAACCCATCCTACCGCTGGACGACGACGCCAAGGCCCACACGCGCAAGACGCTGGAGTCGCTCGGTATTTTCGAAAACGAGCCGCTAGGCTGGTAGTGTGGGCGTTTCCGATTTATCCGATACTCCTTTTTGCCAGGCATAGATCGAAAGCAGGAGAGCCGCTCCCGCTGCGTTGGCGATGTAAGCGGAGATACCCCCGGGCAGTAGGAATTTCCCCGGAAGAAAACAAAACAATGAGGCAACGCCCAGCAGCAGCCATTCGAGGATAGAAGTCTTTCTCCTGAAATGGCCCACCGTCCAGGCGGAAAATGCGATGGTGCCGAACAGCGCCGCTCCCATCGTCCAGAGCGTGAGTCGCGTCGACCCGCTCAGGAGAATGGGCGTGTAGGCGAAGAGAAGCGGCATGACGTAGAGCATTTTGGCGAACCGGAAACTCGCCCAGCCCGTTCTCCATGGGTCTGCCGTGGCGATGGAAGCGGCGACGTATGCGCCAAGGCACACCGGCGGCGTGATGTTCGAATCCTGGCTCAGCCAGAAGACGATCATGTGCGCGGCGATGAGGGGAACACCCAGGTTCTCGAGAGCGGGGCCGGCGAGGACGGCCAGGACGAGATATGAGGCGGTTATGGGCAGCGCCATGCCCAGGACGAGAGACGCCACCGCCACCAGAAACAGGGCGAACAACAGGCTCCCGCCCGAGAGCGCCACGAGCAGATAGCTCATCTTGAGGCCGAGACCCGTCAAGGCAACCATCCCGACGATGATTCCGACTGCTGCTGCGGCCGAGCCGACGACTAACGAATTTTGCGTTCCTTCCACCATGGCGTCGAAGACGCCTCGTATATTCAACTGTTCCTGCGGGGTTTGAAATTGATCAGGAAAGAGCCGCGCCAGGGCCATGCGAATCCAGTTGATCGCCAGGATGGAGAAGATGGCCATGACGGCGCACCAGTCCGGCGAGTAACCGGCGACGAGGAAAGCCAGTAGAATCGCGAGCGGCAGGAGGTGGAACCAGCCCGCTGTGAAAACTACTTTGGGACGCGGGAGGTCGTCTCCGGCGATTCCCTGAATGCCTTGTCGTTTCGCCTCGAAGTGAACGATGGCGCTGATCGACAGCAGGTAGAGTAATGCGGGCACCGCGGCAATGGCCATGATGCGCACGTAGGGCACCCCCGTTATCTCCGCCATGACGAATGCGCCCGAGCCCATGACGGGTGGCAGGAGTTGACCGCCCAGAGACGCGCTGTTTTCCACTGCACCCGCCACATGGGGCCGGAAGCCGACCTTTTTCATGAGCGGGATGGTGAAGGTGCCCGTCGAGACGACGTTCGCGATGCTGCTGCCCGAAATCGAGCCGAATATGGCCGAGGCGATGACCGCCACCTTGGCGGGTCCGCCCACCGTTCGGCCGGCAAGCGCCATGGGCATTTCGATGAAAAACCTGCCCATTCCCGATTGATTCATGAACGCGCCAAGATAGATGAATATCAAGACGTAGCTGGCCATGACGGAGGTCATGACGCCGAAGATGCCCTCCTGGGAATAAAAGGTATAGTTGACGATCTGGTGAACCGTGGAACCCCGGTGAGCGAGTTGTCCGGGAGCGTAAGCGCCGAAATGGGCAAACAATAGCGCGACCACGGCAAGGGCCGGTATCCATAGTCCCAGCCCGCGCCTCGCCGCCTCCAGGGCGAGTGCGATGGCCACGAAGGCCATCCAGAAGTCCGTCTGATGCCAGGCGCCGGGCCTTTCCTGGAGTTCGAGGTAGTTGGATACGAAATAGTTCAGACAAAGGCAGGCCAGACCCATGAGGGCGAGATTCAACGCTCGTGGGCGCGCGAGCGCAACCGCTCCCAGTAAAATGCACCCGATCCACACCGCCCAGTCCGACGCCAGCGCGCCTTCTTCCGAGACGTCTTCCGCCCGATATATCGCAGCGGCGAGCAGCGCCACGAGGAGGAGGGCAACGCCCCAATCAAGGATTTCCGGCTGTTCCCAGGTTGCTCCCTTGCGGCCGGGGTAGACGAGGAAGCTCATGACCCACATGACGAGGGTGAAAATGCCCAGGTGCAGATTGTCCTCGGGGATGCCGGGTCCAGCCGCCCACAGGGCGAAAAGCGCGAAGGCGACGCAGATGGCCTGGTGAAAATACTTCCAGGCGCCGCTCAGGTCCGAAGCGTGGCTGCCGCTCGCGTCATGCGCGATTTGGAATTCATCGCTTGTGGTCATGGCGGCCCCCGAAATCTCCCCGCGCGGATGAGCAGGCCCGCGCGGAGAGGTTCGTGCGTGTCACCGGGATGTGGGGACTACATGAGTTCTTTCGGAATCTTTTTTCCGGCTTCTTTCCAGAACCGGACAGCCCCTTTGTGAAGCGGCGCGTTGATGAGCTTGAGGCCGTTTTTGAGCGAGAGTTCCTTCGCCACCTTGCCTGCTGCGGAGAGGATGTATTTGCGTCCTTTCTCGGAGTACATGGCTTTCATGATGTTGTAGATCAGATCGGCGGAAACCTGGCTCCCCGCGATCATGACGGTGCCCGTGCCGAAGGTCGGGGTATCCACGTTCACGTTCGGGTAGACGCCCGCGGGAATCATGGTGGGTCCGAAGAAGGGAAATTTCTTGTAGAAGCCTGACTTGCGAGCCGGGGCGTCCATGTTGATGAAGCGGATTTTCATCATGGTGGCCGTATCGCGGATCATGGCATTGCCGAGACCGGGATGCCAGTTGTAACCGGCGATCTTGCCGTTTCGCATGGCCTCGGGGCTTTTACGGCCCAGATACACGGGCTTGAACGTGCCCCAGATGCCCAGGTGCTTGAGGAGCGCTGTGAGGTTCTTCGCCGAGCCGGAACCCGGACCGCCCATCGAGATGGTCTTTCCCTTCAGGTCTTCGATGTTCTTGATGTCGCTGTTCGCCGGCACCAGCAGATGGCCCACTGAACCGAAAAGGTACGTCATGGTTCGCATATTCTTCTGGGGTTTCTTGAAATGCGCCTTGCCCCGGTAGCCCAAAAAGGAATCACTCGAGAACGTCAGGGCGATTTCCACGGAGCCCGAGTTGACCGCCCGCACGTTTTCCGAAGAGCCGGTGGAGGACTCGGAGGAAACCTGAACTCCCTTCAACTCTTTCGTCAGATAGACGGCGTATGCGCTGGTCCATCGGTTGTAGGCGCCGCGAATCTGGCCGCCTTTCATGGTGATGCGTTGCTGGGCTGAGGCGTCCGGCGGGACTGCACCGAAATGTGCGGCGAGCAGGATTGCGGCTGCGGTCAGAAATGATGCCCATCGTGTTCTGGTCATGGTTTCGCTCTCCTTTTGAAGGATGAATGGGATGAAAACTCCTGTTGCCGAAAACAACACACACTCGAACGCCGGGCGCTCGAGAAACTAATATCAAGCCATAAGACACTTGTACGCAGGGCGCGCCTGCTAAATTGACAGGGTTCTCATGAGTTCCTAAAGTCTCATCCTATAATCCACTACCTTATCTTACAAGGAGCCATATTTTGACCCGCATGAATGGTGGCCAGATCATCGTCGATTATCTCATTCAAGAGGATGTTCCCTACGTCTTCGGCCTGTGCGGCCACGGGAACATCAGCTTTCTGGACGCGCTCCATGAGCGCGCCGGCGAGATCAAGACGCTCTCGGTTCGCCACGAATCGCTCTCGGGCTTCATGGCGGACGTCTATTACCGGGTGGCGGGAAAACCGGTGGCGACGTTCACCTCCTGCGGGCCGGGCTCGGCGAACATGCCGATTTCGCTGGCCAACGCCTTTTTCGATTCCGTCCCCTTCCTGGCCGTGACGGGCAACATTCCCACCAACCAGTTCAACCGGGGCGCGTTCCAGGAGACCTACCGCCACTACCAGGCGGATTTTCCCTCCACCGTGCAGGCCTACTGCAAGCGGGTGTACCAGCCCACGCGGGCGGAGATGGTGTCGCAGTTCACGCGCCAGGCGTGGAAGACGATGATGACGGGCAGGCGGGGTCCCGTCGTGCTCGACGTACCTTTCGACATCTTCAAGGAAGAGGCCGAAGTCGATATGCCGCAGGCTTCTGAGTGGAACGCGAACATCTCCTGCCGCTGCGGGGCAGACCCCGAGGGCGTGAAAAAGGCTGTCGAAATGCTTTCCTCCGCCGAGCGGCCCGTAATTCTGGTGGGCCAGGGCGTGAAGTACGCGGGCGCCGCCGCGAAGATGGTGGCGCTCGCCGAGAAGCTGAAAATCCCCGTGGCTTGCTCCTCGAGCGGGATGGGCGCGGTCGACGCACAGCATCCCCTGGCCCTGGGTCTCATCGCCAGAAACGGGACCTACCCGGCGAACCACGCCGCGCGCCAGGCCGACGTTCTGCTCGCGCTCGGTGTGCGCTTCGACGATCGCACCTCGAGCAGCTGGCTGCCCGGCTATTCGTTCAACATCCCGCCGACCAAACTGATTCACGTGGATATCGATCCCGAAGAGATCGCGCGCAACTACCCCGTGGCTTTGGGCCTCATGGCAGACGTGGACGTCTTTCTCGATCAGGTGAATGAGGGGCTCGGCGCGGGGGATGACGTGGAAATCCCCGAGGCGCGGGAGGCGTGGCTTCGCCGGATTGACGGCTGGCGCAACGAGTGGGAGGAGTTCACGGCTCCCGGCTACCGGGAGGACACCGAGCCCATCCACCCCCAGCGGGCTGCGCATGAGATCGACAAGGCTCTGCCCGATGACGCCATCATCGTCAGCGACGTCGGCATCCACCACAACTGGCTGATTCAGTATTGCCGCCCCACGGGGCCGCAATCGCTCATCGGCTCGATGGGCTTCGGCGCCATGGGCTTCGGCGTGGCGGGGGTGCTCGGGGCCAAGCTGGCCGCGCCGGAGAGGCCCTGCGTCTCGGTATGCGGCGACGGCGCTTTCGCCATGCACCTGAGCGCCATCACCACGGCGGTGGAATACGATATCCCAGCCGTCTGGGTCGTCTGGAACAATTACGCCTTCGCCTCCATACGCGGACTTCAGCGCGGCTATCTGGGGGGCCGTGAACTCGCCACCGACTTTCAGGAGCACGCCTCCGCCGAGCCCTATAATCCCGATTTCGCCGCCATGGCGGAATCCGCCGGCATCACGGGCATCCGGGTGGACAAGGCGGCGGATCTAAGCGAGGCGGTGGATGCGGCGGTGAAGGCCGGGCGCCCCTATGTGATCGATGCGAACATCCAGGGAGAGGGGAACCCCGTGGGCGCGGGCGTCTGGGAGTTGCCCGGTTTGGGACACGGGGAGCCTGCAATCGGCTCGCGAACCGTTTTATAACCGCGGTACATAGACGGAAAGACGAACTGCGGGCGTGGGCTCGCGAGAGGAGACGGATGAAATGAGTGATGAAGCGAGGCTGCGCGCGGCGGCGGACAAGCTGGAGATGATGGAGGTCTCCATGTTCTCGCACGACTGCCGGGATTCGGGCGACTGGGATGGCCTGCTGGATTGTTTCCACCCGGATGCGGACATCACCACCTCGTGGTTCATGGGCAACGCGCATGCGTTCATCACCGAATCGCGTGACATGATGCAGGGCCACCACCCCGACGACACCCAGAAACACATCGCGGGCAACGTGCGTGTCCGCGTAAGCGGCGAGCGCGGCGTCTGCGAGTATTACCTCACCCTCCACCAGAGGCGGACGATGGACGGGTATGATTTCGACTTCTCGACCTGGAGCAGCGTGGTGGATCTGTTCGAGCGCAGGGACGGGCGGTGGCGCGTCATCAAGCGCACGATGATTTACGAGAAAGACAGGATGGACCCCCACAAGCCGGGCGAGGTGCCGGCGTCCTACTTCGAGGCGATGGACCTGACGCCTTATCCTAAGGCGCTTCGCTACCATTGCTGGCGCAACGAGAAATTCAGCGGCAGCCCGCCGTCTGCGAATCTGGTGATGGAAGGAACCGAAAAGTCGCGGGCGATCCGGGAAGAAGCGCGCCAGTGGGTGCCATGAGCGAAGCGAAATTTTCTTGATGATGGGATGGGCGTCGGGTATATATTTCCGAAACCCGAAATGACAATGCCGGAAAGGAGAACGAATGAATTTCAAAGTTTATGGGCCGTATGACATTGGGGTCGATGAAGGCTATTCCAATTGGATCGATAAAAAAGACACGGATAGTTTGTGGGAAAAAATCCGCCGGAATGGTGTCAAGGATGAATATGATTTGCCGGATGCTTGCGGCGTTTATATCTTTGCGATGAACGGCGGAGAAGGAAAGAAAGGAACGGCTGGAAAGACGTTGCCATGGTATGTAGGAAAAGCTGAAAGGCAGAGTTTTAATAAAGAATGTTTTACCTTTAAGAATCTATACTACTTCAACAGTGTTTTGATCAACGAATATAGAGGCTACGGAGTTCCAGTTTTGTTTTTGTTGGCACGGGTTGGGGAGAATGGCAAGCCTTCTCCCCCAGCGAAAGATGAACAATACCTGGGAGTGAGATTAGTCGAAGAAATGTTTATTCAAATGGCGCTTTCGGCAAACAGTGATCTTTTGAATAAAGCCATGACGAAAATGATCAAGGAAACTTCCATACAAGGTTTGTTGAATACGAGAAAATATAAATCGGAGAGCGTAGACAAACTCAAAGGCGTATTCGGAATAAAGCATGAACCCGCCGAGGTAACTGGATACGGAGCAGTGAAAATTAGGTACGATGTCCATGGTCCGCATGACGTTCCGATGAAAAATCCCAACAAGGTCAAAGTAAGGACTATCGGTGCCGAACAAGTCGAAGAGATGTGGAGTAATGTTCTGAGGAAGGAGCAAAAGTCGTTGAGCACCACTTGTGGCGTATATGTGATCGGAATGCGGAATAAAAGCAACACGACCCCTTGGTATGTCGGTACGGCTCATCATAGGAGTTTTGAAGAAATATGTTTCAAGTCGGATATTGAAAAATTGAAGAAGATTATCAATAGTGGAAAAGGAACACCGGTTATCTACTTTCTGCCGCGATGGGCAAGAAAGAAGGGAGATTTTGAACCGGCGAAACCGATGAAAAATAAACCGGCCGACATGGATTACGTCAAGAGGTTTTTGCTTGAGTATGGCGTTCAAGCCAACGATGATATTTTGTTCGAGGATTCACCCGAAACGGAAATTTTACGGGATCTGTATGTGGAAGGTTTTGTGAAATCCAAGGCGGTGAAATCCAAGACGGGAAAACCGTCCAAGGCAGTGAGTGAATTGAAGTTGCGCCTTGGGCTATAGCGACGTCAACTGTTTCTCCCCATCACATCAACTCCAGATAAATCCGCTTCATATCCTCAGCATCTGCGGGTACGGGGTTCGTCGCCACCGTGGTGCTGGCGGCCGCCTCGTGCGCCATGCGATCGAGATACTCCCTCTCTGCGCCGAAGGCCGCGAGCGATTCCGGTATGTCGATGTCGTCCGCCAGGGCGCGGACGCGCTCGACCGCAAGTTCCGCGTCCTGCCTATCGTCCGATTCTTCGTCGGGGTTCGCGAGAAGCGGGGCCAGCCGGGCGTAGGTCTCGCGCATGGCGGGCAGGTTGAAGCGCATCACGGGGGCCAGGAGTATTCCGTTGGTGGTGCCGTGGTGTCCGCCGAAGAAGTTGAAGACCGGGTGCGTGAGTCCGTGCACGATGCCGAGTCCGGTGTTCGTGAAAGAAGCGCCCGCGAGGCAGGCCGCGAGCGCCAGGGGGTCGGCGGCGTCGGGGTCCGCTGGATCGGCGACGAAGCGCCGCGCGTTCTGTCCGATCAGGCCGATTGCCTGGAAGCAGAGCGCCTGCGACCAGGGGTTCGCGCGTGGGGAGCCGAGCGATTCCACCGCGTGGGTCAGGGCGTCCATGAGCGCGCCCGCGGCGAAGAATTTTGGCAGCGTGGCGAGGAGGGAGGAATCCACCACCGCCACGTCGGCGTATAGCGCATCTGAGTGGATGCTCGATTTGGTGCCGCGCTCGATGTCGGTGATGATGGAGGCGCGCGTCACCTCGCTGCCCGTGCCCGCCGTGGTCGGGGCCGTGATGAAGGGCGGAATGGATTTTTCCACCATGTCCGCGCCGTAGTAATCGCTAATCTTCCCGCCGTTCGCGAGGAGCGCCCCCATCGCCTTGGCGGTGTCGATGGCGCTGCCCCCGCCCACGGCGATGATTCCGGAACATTCGTTCGCCTCATAAAACGCCTGCGCGCGCGTGATGCTCGGGTCCGAAGGGTTGGGCTCCACGTCTTCATACAGGTGGTATGGGACGCCCGCCGCATCAAGGCCCTCCGTGACGGAGTCCAGCACGCCGGCCGCAGAAAGCCCCGGGTCCGCGAGCAGCATGGGGCGCGTCATGTTCAGATGCTTCGCTTCGGCGCCGATGGAAGCGGCCTCGCCTCTGCCGAAGCGCACGCGCGGCACGGCGGACATGCGGAAAGGATCGATCATGGCTGTTTTCTCCCCCAGGAAATTTTATTCGGGCCGGCTCTGCGAATCATTCTTCAACCGCTTTGCTAGCGAGCGCTTCTCGCGGCGGCCAGTCTTCGGATCTGTTCTTGAAAGAAAGATAGACGAGAACGTCTCGACCAGGGTTTTTGAGTTCATGCTCCACGCCCAGGGGGATATGGACCACCTCGCCTGCGCCCAGGGTCTTCTCCTCCTCGCCGACGCGGAACCGGCCGACGCCCTCCAGGATGTGGATGATTTGCTCGCAGCCGTGGCTGTGCGGGCGGGTCGCCTTACCGGGCGGCTGCTCCTGGCGCGTCAGGGTGGTGAACGCGCCGAGAACCATGCTGCCCTTCGAATCCGTGGTGGAGACGATGCTGCGCTTATTCATGTCGTCCCAGCGGTAGAAGGGCATGGCGCGCATCCTCTTATTTCAGGCGACAGACCTAGACCAGTTCGG
Organism: bacterium; assembly: GCA_022828125.1. Taxonomy (GTDB): domain Bacteria; phylum UBA8248; class UBA8248; order UBA8248; family UBA8248; genus Bin107. The sequence goes on from JAJEJD010000001.1 coordinate 31,398, forward strand.
CGATTTTCGCCTGGAGAAGCTCGTAGTTCGGGCGGCCCATCTCGATTTCGCCGTCGTCTATCATCCGCGCGATCTCTGTCACCGCGTCGTTGTAGGGGGTGGGGATGCCGAGTTCCCTGGCCCTGCGCGAGACGAGGCCGTTGATGTATTCCATCTCGCTCTTCCGGCCCTTGATGTGGTCCTGAATCGGGGCGGTGCGCGAACGGGGCCCCACGTGTTCGAGCAGCGTCTTCATGGCCGTGACGAGCACTTGATCGTCAGAACCCGCGAAATCATCCGAAGAGAGGCCGAACACGGGTTCCACCCCGTAGCCCAGGGCTTCGCCCACCGCCATCGCCTCTTTTCCGAGCCCGACAGAAAGCTCGATGACGCCCGGCAGCTTCTTCGTCTCGGCGTTCTTGAGCCCCAGCAGGCCGAAGGGCCCCATCGTCATGCAGTTGGCGATGAGCTTCGTCCACTTGGTGCCCTCGATGTTGGGAGTGACTTCGGTGACGGCGACGTGAGCGAAGATGTCGCGAACCTCCTCCGCGCGCGGGGTGACCGAACCGTCCAGCTCCCCCACCGCGAACCAGGTGCCCTTGCGGGGCGTGTTCCGCTGGATGATGCCGGGCGTGAAAATCTCCGCCGACAGTTCCACGCAGCAGCCCACCACGCGCTCGCGCCCGATGATAGAGGCGATCATGTCGTTGTTCATGCTGTTCTGCGCCCCGACGAATATGCCGTCGCTCTTCAGGTAAGGCTTGATGAGTTCGCACATCCAGCGGGTGTCGTAGGATTTGACGATGAGCAGGACGATGTCGAAGGTCGTCCGGAGCGAGGCCAGCTCGCACAGATGGTGCGCGCGCAATGGCGGCGTTTTGAGGTCCAGGTCCGGCATCTGGACGTGGAGGCCCTTCTCACGCATCACCTCCACGTGCTCGGGCCATTGGTCGATGACGGTGACGTCGAGGCCGGCGTCGGTCAGGTCGGCGGACACGCTGCCGCCGATGGCGCCTGCGCCCAGGACGGCGATCTTCTTGTTCATGCGGCACCTTGCCTTTCGGGGCTTTCGCCCTCAAGAGAATGAGAATGACGATGCAAAATGGCGTTGCCTGGTTATAGATACTTCATGGCGCGGATCCGCTGCGCCTGGTTGGTGCCGGCCGAGTGGAGGAAGCTGATGACGTCGCGCAGGTATTTCTCCATCGGCGCTTCCGTCATGTAGCCTGTCCCGCCCCAGACCTCAAGCGCGCGCGTGGCGATGCGGAAACCGGCTTCTGAAGTGTAGGCCTTGGCCATGTAGCCGAGCTTGGGATCGTAGTTATCGCGCATCGCCCGCCAGGCGGCGTAATGGAGCATCTGCCGCGAAGCCTCGTACTCGACGAAGCAATCCGCCAGCATGAACCCCACGCCCTGGTGCTCGATGATGGGTTTTCCGCCCTGGATTCTCGTCTTGGCGAATTCGAGCGCGTCCTCATAGGCGGCGCGGGCGGGCCCCAAGTTCGTGGCGGCGGATTCGATGACCGAGCCTCGCGAAAACGGGCCCGAGCGGGCCGCCACGCCCCCGCCGACCGCCGTGACGCGGTAATCGTCCGGGACGCGGCAGTTCTCGAAAATGAGTTCCGCATTCTGGGAGAGCTGCTGGCCCATCTTCTCGTGGATCTTGCCGATGGAAAAGCCTTCCATATCGGGCGTCACCATGAAGTAGGTGACGCCCTGCGATACGCCGACGGTGGGGTCCGTGCGGCAGACGAGCACGTAGAGCTTGGCGATGCCGCCGTTGCTGATGTAGTGCTTCTTGCCGTTGATGATCCAGTCCTCCCCGTCCCGCACCGCGCTCGTGCGGACGCCGAGTTCCGGGCCTTCTTCGGGGATGAAGTTCTCGGAACCCACTTCGGGCTCCGTCATCCCGACGGCGAGGTGGAAGTGGTGATCCTCTAAGAACGCGGGCAGGAACTTTGCGCGCTGCGCCTCGTTCCAGACGATGTCGAGGAAATGGATGATCTTCCAGGTCTGATCGAAGGTGACGGCCACGCCCAGATCCCCCCAGCCGATCTCCTCGCCCACGATGCAAAGCGTCAGTATGTCGGCCCCTCCGCCGCCTATCTCCTCGGGGATGGAAAGCGTCCTCAAGCCGAGCCTGCTCCCGGTCTCGAGAATATCCCAGGGGAACCGCTCTGCGGGGTCAGTGATCCGCTCGCGCTCGCGCACGTATGGTTTCAGCTCATTTTTGGCGTAGTCGTGCGCCAGTTTCTGCAGTTCCAGCTGTCTTTCGGTGAGGGTGAAATCCATTGCTCGCCTTTAAGGTTAAAGTGAAACGGCTCAGTCCATCACGATCGCCGCGCGGCCCGTAATCGCGCCCGCCTCCAGGCGTTCGTGCACTTTTTCGGCCTCTTCGAGCCGGTAGGTTTCCGTGACGAGGGGCCAGACTTCTCCGCGAGCGCAAAGCTCAAGTGATTCAATGATCTCCTGCTTGGTGAACGAGCGGCTGCCCATGACTTCGAGTTCCCCGTTCAGGAGGCTCCCCGCGGAGAGGCGAAACGGCTTGGGGGTGAAGCCGCCCAGCGTCACCAGGCGGCCGCCCTTGTCGAGTGCTTCGGCCGCGGCTTCGAGCGTCGTGTCCTGGGAGACGAAATCAATCGCCACGTTCACGCCCAGGCCGCCCGTAAGTTCGAGCAGCGCCTCCTTCACGTCGTCCTTCGAGGCGTCGACGGTGGCCTCCGCCCCGAGTTCTTTGCACTGGGCTAGTTTTTGCTCGGAAATGTCCACGGCGATGACGCGCGCGTTCGCCCACCGGGCGAGCATGACCATGTGAATCCCCACGCCTCCGCCCGCCCCGATGACGGCGACGGTCTCCATCGGCTCGATCCTCGCGCGGCGCACCACCTTGTAGGGGGTGACGATGGCGTCGCAGATGACGGCCACCTCGGCGGGATGTGACTTGTAGTCCAGCCCCTCGGGAATTTGGACGTAATTCCGCGTGGGCAGGTTGATGTATTCCGCATAACCACCGTCGCGGTGCCTGCCGATGAAGCCGGCCATGTTGTCGCATATGGGTTCCCTGTTCACCCGGCACCAGCGGCAGTGGCCGCACGTGAGGTAGCAGTGGAAGGTGACGATGTCGCCCGCCTTCACGTTCGATACCCCGCCGCCCGTCTCGACGATCTCGCCCACCACCTCGTGGCCGATGATCATGGGGTAGTCGATCTCCGCGCGGCCCGCGCGCGCATGATGGATCGTGAGGCCCGAGCCGCAGGCGATGACGCGCGCGACGGCTTCGCCTTCTCCGGGCGCGGGGTCGGGCACGTCTTCAAAAGAAAATGGAGCTCCTTTTTCCCTCAATACCATGGCCTTCATGAGAGTTTCCTCCCGAGAGGATCTTCGCGCGCGATGCAAAGACGCGAACATTTGTGATTGATGGTGAGCAATATAGCGGGAATGTCGGGAAATGACTATAGGAAGGAGCGGGAATAACGTGCAATGGAAACACGTGAAAACGCGCTGTATACTCCCTGCGTTGTTCGCCGCCTGCCCGGTCTTATCCGAAGGCCGGGAATCTTTTTCGAACGGGGAATCATAAAGATGAAACTATCGGGGTGCCTCTGCGCGGCCATTTTCATCGTTGCGCCGCTGTTTGGCTGCGGCGGTGGAGGAAGCGGCGCTCCTGCCGTGCCTCCCACCCCACCTGCCCCGCCGACGGTGATGCCCGCCCCGCCAGCAGTGATGCCGAAAGCTCCATTGCCGTCCTCCGAACGGGCGGCGCAGGCGCCTCTTTTCGATTCCGGCGGATCGCTCCATATCGGGCTGGTGGATGCGCCTCCATCCGCGCGGCTTCAAAAGACGGGCGAGCGCAATGGTGTGGAAGTCTCGCAGGGGCCGGTGCGGGACGGCTCGGGAGCTGCCGACGTCCTGGAATATCTACGGCCTGCGACGGTACATCCCGAGGTCACGGGACTCGCCACGTTTCCGCGTCCGCCGACCGTCCGCGTCGTCGAGGGCACGAGCGGGAAATACACCGGCTATGCAGTGCGCGCCGTTCAGATTATCAACGCCGCCTTGCCTCACGATGCGCGCATTGCGTTTGGTGATGCTCCAGCTCCGGACCCGGTGGACGTCGCGGACGTACCGCGCGGGAGCATCCATATCGAATTCATACCGCAGGCGCAGTGGCCGGGGGAGGCTGATTTGGGTCGGAGAGCGGTCGGCCACACGCAATCCCGAATAATTTACACTCCCCGTGCGCAACGGAACGAAGTCGTGGACGCCGACGCTTCTCATATATTGATCGACAGCGGGGAAGTCCGGCATTTCTCCGAAGAAAAAACCGTCTACGTCATCGTTCACGAACTGCTCCACGCCCTGGGGTTCTCCGGCCATACCGACCCGGCGCGCTTCCCGGACGCCACCCTGAATCCGAATGTACCCAGGAACCTGCCCCCGTTCCTCCTTTCCCTGATAGATCGGGACGCGTTGTTGGCGGCGTACGAAAGATTCAGGCCCGGCGCTTTGCCGGAAGAGATAACGGCAGGGAATCTCGGGCCCTGGGATGAGACGTCGCTTCACGTCCGGGGGGATTTGGAGATTCCGGGCGGGGCGGTTTCCTTCGGCGCCGCTGTCAGGAACGGCCTGGCGCAACCCTGGGCTTCGGGGCCGGAGCCGCCGAGGGAGCTGGCGCAAAACCCGGAATTGTCGGGGAGCGCCGCCTGGAGCGGTGCATTGTTGGGGATGACGCCCTCGGGGCAGGCGGTCGTCGGCGATGCCGGCCTCACCGTCAACCTGGATGACCTGGACGGACAACTCGACTTCACCGACATGCAGTTCGACGACGGCGGGATGTGGAGGGACGGCGACCTCGGCTACTCGGTCGAGGTGCGCGGCAACGTCTTCACTCGCTCGGGAGGCGATGCCGGGGAGGTCACGGGCGCTTTCTTCGGGTCCCGGCACGAGGGAATGGGCGGCGTTCTCGAACGCAGTGATCTCTCCGCCGGTTTCGGCGGGAAGCGGTAACTCCTCCTTGAAGGGAGGCCGTAGGGGCGGCCCCCCGTGGCCGCCCTTGTCATCTGGAAAACCACCCCCTACCTCCCTTGTCGGGGTTGTTGAAAAACCTCTCCCCCTCACCCTGAGTAGCGGCGAAGCCGCGTATCGAAGGGCGCATGTCCGTCCCTCGATACGGCGCGCAGGCGCGCCTACTCGGGATGAAGGAGAGTTTGTGGTTTGATGTAGTGTAGGGACAACCCTCCGTGGTTGTCCTTTGTCGGTTGTGGGACAGGCCCCCGTGCCTGTCCGTCTTGGACAATTACCGAATCCATCACCACGATTTCAAGCGGAGACATCGCATCGGGCGGGCACAGAGGCCCGCCCCTACGATAACGAAACCCGCAATCGCTCCTTCATTGGACGAGTAAGGTTCTCGCTAATCAGGGTTTTTCAACAATCCTCGATGGCGGCCAGGGATTTCGCCGCCCAGTCGCAGCCCACCTGGCTCGCCCACAGGTCCATGAGGCGCTTGGTGACGGGGCCGGGCGCGCCGTGCGTCATCGGGGTTCCGTCGATGGAGGAGACCGGGAGGATGCAGATGCTGTTCCCGGTGTGGAAGGCCTCATCCGCGATCAACAGGTCGTAGCGCGTCAAGTTGGTTTCCCGCACCGGGATGCCGAGTTCTTTCGCCATGTCGATGACGTGGGTGCGCGTGACGCCGACCAGGCAGTTGTAGTCCGTCGGGGTGAGGATTTCGCCGTCCCTCACGAAAAAGCAGTTGTAGCTCGACCCCTCGGCCACGAAGCCGTTGATGTCGAGCATGATGGGCCAGGCGCCCGCCTCGGCGGCCTGGAAGTCGGCTTGGACGTGGTTCATCTTGTTGCCCACCTTGGCGCGCGGTTCGATGCACTCCGGCGGTATGCGGCGCACGCCGGTGACGACCGAGGGCACGCCCTCCCTGTAGCCGTGGGCGTAGCGCGTATAGTCCATCGGCAGGGTGAAGATGACCACCGTGTGCGCCCCGTGCGTGTGGGTGGCTGCGGAGCTGACGCCGCCGCCCCGCGTCACCCAGTGGTTGATGCGGAACTCCTCCCCCTCGTCGTAAACGCCGCGGTTCCGTTCGATGAGTTCCATCGTGAGGGCTTCCATCTCGTCCGCGTCCATGCCGGGGTCGAGCCGCGCGTAGCGGCACGAAAGATAGAGCCTGTCGATGTGCGCCCTCAGGTGCCAGGGCTGGCCGCCGAAGGTGCGCGATGCGTCGTACACGCCGTCGCCGTAGAGGAAGCCGCGATCCAGAATAGACACGGTCGCTTCGGATTCCGGCACGAACCGGCCCTTGACGTAAGCGATTCTCTCACTCAATTCCACATCCTCCATGTATTCGCGTAACCGTCTCGCTCACGAATTATTCTATAGCAGGCCCATCGCGGCGGAACGCGCGGCGTGGCCCACCCCAAAGGCGTGGGAGAAAGCCACAATGTCGCGCGTCAGCCGCTCCATCGGCGCTTCGGTCATGTAGCCGGCGCCGCCCCATACCTCCATCGAACGCCGCGCGACGCGCTCGCAAGATTCCGTAGCGAAGGCCTTTGCGAGAAAACTACGCCAGGGTTCCGCGTCCCCGCCTTGTTCCGCCGCCCAGGCCGACGCCTGGAGGCTCCTCCTGGCGGCGTCGAGTTCCATGAGGTTATCACAAAGCATGTAGCCCACCGTCTGGTGCTCGATGATGGGTTTCCCCCCCTGCACACGCTCGCGCGCATGCTCATGCGCGTGCTCATGCGATTTTCTCGACGTACCGACCGCCGCCGCCGCCGGGAGGATGCGGACGGCGTGCGTAGCGTCGTTCCACTTCCCTTCCGCGCAATCGAGCGAACAGCCGAGCTTCGCATTATCGAAGCGCAGGTCGACATCCTGGCAGGCGCGCATCCCGATGGGATCATGGTAACGGTCAATTTCGATTCCTGCGCCGTCGCGGTTTTCCAGGAGAAATATACGTCGCTCGTTCTCATTCGTAGAATCCGATTCGAGGAGAAAAATACCGGCGGCCGCGCCGTTCAGCACGCGCCGCGCGCCGCCGTTAAGACGCAGGCCCTCGCCGTCGCGCGCGATAGACGCGCCCTGGAGCGCATCGGACGGATACGGGCTCTTATCCTCGGACGCGGGCGTGTCGCCGATTTTCAGGTGGGCAAGGTGCGACGCGCTTGAGCTGGTGAAATTTTCCGCGAACGCCGCAAATCCCGACTCGTCCCACAGGCGGGATACGGCGTCTGCGAGCGCCCAGTCCTGCGCGTAGATGACGCCGACGCCCAAATCCCCCCAGCCGAGTTCCTCCGCCACGAAGCACAGGCTCAAAAGATCGGCGCCCCCTCCGCCCCGGGCTTCCGGGATGGGCAGGGTGCGCAGGCCCAGGGCGTCGCCTTTTTCCAGGATTTCACCAGGAAAGCGGTTTTCCGGACTTTTTTCCTGATCGAGCGCATCCGTGCGCGGGGCGATTTCCTGACGCGCGAAATCACGCGCCAGACCCTGAAGCGCGATAGTAGCCTCTGAGGGAGCGAAATCCATGCGTCGAACCCTTGTGAACGCGGGAGCGGCCCGGGGGCTAGTCGATGAGGCCCACGCTCTTCAAGTCCGAGGTCAGTTCCGCTTTCTCGTCCGCCCTCAGGGGGATCATCGGCGCGCGCGAGGGTCCGCCGTGCATGCCCATCAGGTCCATCCAGTCCTTGAGCGCGGCGATGGGGAACGCGCCCCGCGCCCAGGGCTCCCACAGCCATTTGTCGGCCACGCGGCGAATCGGGTTCATGGACTCGCGCGCGGTCCAGGCTTCCTCGAGGTTCCCCTCGTCGATCAGGTCAGTGTATTTCTGCATGCACAGGTTGCCGGTGCGCTGCAGGAGGAACGGGTCGGGGCCGCTCATGTAGGTCTGCTGCTTGTGGTAGGCGCGGTTGAAGAACCACTGGGTCTCCATCGGGTCGCTCACGACGATGTCCTCTCCGACGGCTTCGCGCACCTCGTCGCAGTGATACTTGGGCTGCGCGTTCTTGATGCAGCAGAGGTTCTCGTTATCGTCGACGATCTGGCGGACCAGCGTCGGCGAGAGGGAATAGCCCGCACCCGCCGTGTTGAACAGGGACACGCCGATATCCACGTTGCTGCAGAATTCCTTGAAAAACGCGCGGACGCGCTCGGGAATCCCCTGCGCGCCGAGGTATGGGTTCGCGAGAATTGCGTAAGTCGCGCCCGCCTCAATCGCCGCGTTGGTGAGTTCGATGGCTTCTTTGGCCGAGGTGTGGCCGGTGTGCGCGATGATGGGCACGTCTCCCGCCTCGTCGCAGGCGATCTCCTGGCCGCGCAGGCGTTCTTCTTTCGTTAAACACCAGAATTCGCCGATCATCCCGCCGACGAAAAACCCCTTGATATCCAGGTCGTCGATGTAGTGGCGGATGTCGGCCCGCAGGCCCGCCTCGTCGATGTTGTCGTTCTCATCGAAGGGGTATGGGATAGCGGCCCAGATTCCCTGCATGTTCTCCTTGCAGTAGGCGCGTGAGTCCGATTTCTTGTATGCGGGCATTGAATTCTCCTTTTCCTTCTCGGGTTTAGACAAGAATGTCATCGGTTTCAGTTTACCATTCATCCACGCCGGCGGGGGCGAGCAGCGGCGCGGCCTTGAGCTTGACCGCCTCGTTCGTACCGAAGCCGTGCAGGTAGCTCAGCACGTCGCGCCAGCACTTCTCGGGCGTCGGCCTGTCGTCGTGCCATGTCGCGCCCGTCCTCCCCCAGATCTCCATCGCGGTGCGGCAGACCTTGATGCCGGCTTCGGAGGCGAACACCTTGGACATCAGGCGGCGCTTCGAATCGTCCGTCGGCTTCTCCGCATGCCATGCCGCAGAATACAGGTAGGTTCGCGCCGCTTCAATCAGCATATACATTTCCGTGAGCGCCATCTGCGCCCACTGCTCGTCCGCGGCGCCGTTCTCCTGCGCCGCCGTCCGCGCGAGATCGTACGCGAGGCGCGAGGGGCCCATCACCGGGATGAGCGCGCCGCTCACCATGCGCTTCAGGATGGAGAGGCCGCCGTTCCACTCGCCGAAGAGGTTGTGCGCGGGCACGCGGCAGTTCCTGAGCACGAGTTCGCCGTTTTGGAGGAGCCGCCTGCCGAGTTTCGAGTGGGCCTCACCGATCTCGAAACCCTCCGTGTCGCGCGGCACGAGGAAGCAGGTGAGTCCCTCGCTCATCTTCTTGTCCGGCGCGGTGCGCGCGAAGATGAAGTAATACTTGGCAAGGCCGCCGTTCGAGATATAGTGCTTCGTGCCGTTCAGGATGTAGAAATCGCCCTCCCGCTTCGCCGTCATGCGCGGGCCTGCGCCCGGTTCGTCGTGCATGAGGAAGGTGTCGGTCCCGCTCTGGGGCTCCGTGGTGGCGAGGGCGAGCAATGCCCTCGGGTCGTTCATGAAGTCTTCCAGGTACAAGTCACGCTGGGTCTGTGTGGTCTCGACCGTGAGTAGTTGCGTGAACTTGTAGGTCTGATCCATCGAGACGGCGACGCCCAGATCGCCGTAGGCGATCTCTTCGGCCACCATGGCCTGCACGAGATGGCGCGCGCCGAAGCCGCCGAATTTCCCGGGCACGGTGAGCGTTCTGAGACCTGCGGCGTCCAATTTGTCCGCGATATGCCAGGGATAGGCCTCGCCGGGCGCGTAGTTCCTGTCCCTCGCCGCGGCGATAGGGAGGATGTCCTCACGGGCGATTTTGCGCGCGCGGCGCACCATCTCTGATTCTTCGGGGGTCAGGTCCGGCATCATGGCGGAGAAGGCATCCTTCTGGAAGCGAGGCAAGTCGATAGTGATTTACCCGATTCCATAGCACTACTTGAGACGCTATGTTCTGTCAATCATATTGGGGTATACCGTGAGGGGAGAAACCCCGAATCCAGGAGGCTTTGCGGACTTAAGCGAGCGGAGCGTGTGCGCATGAAAATCGTGATTCCGGATGACTACGAGGGCAACTTCACGGACTCGACCCAGCTCGCGCGCTTGGAGAATCTGGGCGAGGTGGCCCATTTCACCGAACGGCCTGCGAATGAAGAGGAGATGGCCGATCGTATCGCCGATGCGGAGGTCATCCTCACCGTGCGCTACCAGACGGACTTCAAGACCACCGCCCTGCTCGATGCCGTCTCTAAGCTGCGTTTCATTTCCGTATGGGGCACGCGCCCCCGAGCGGTGGACATGAAGCGCGCGCGTGAGCGGGGCGTATCCGTATCCGTGACGCCGGGCGCGGGGAGCCCCTCGGTGGCCGAGCACACGATGATGATGGTATTGGCCCTGGCGAAGCGGCTGCCCTATCAGGGATCCGCCATGCGGTCGGGGGCGTGGGAGCGCGTGCAGGGCGTGGAGCTTCTCGGCAAGACGCTCTCCGTCATCGGCTTCGGGCACATCGGGAGCAAGGTCGTCCCCATGGCGCGGGGCTTCGGGATGGAGGTGCTCGCGTGGTCCAGGCACATGACGCCCGAGCGCGCGGCTGGCGTCGGTGCGCGGGCGGCGACGCTCGATGATTGCATGCGCGCAGATTTCGTGACGATTCAGCTTCACGTGACGCCCGAGACGAGGGGAATCATCTCGCGCGAGCGCATCGCGGGGATGAAGTCCACCGCGTTCTTGATAAACACCTCGCGCGCTGCGCTTGTAGACATGGGGGCGCTGCTCGAAGCGCTGCGGGAAAAGAGGATCGCGGGCGCCGGCCTCGACGTGTTCGAGCCCGAAGAGCCATTGCCAGGGGATTCGCCGTTCCGAACGCTCGACAACGTGATCCTCACCCCCCACGTCGCCGCGCACACCGAAGGAGCCGTGGAGCGCGAGGCGCGCATAGCGGTGGACAACGTGGAGGCTTATCTACGGGGAAACCCGCAGAACCTGGTGTTCGAGGACGCCTAGATATTCACGGGAGAGGTATTTTCAGTCATACGCAGAAATTAGAATGACTTATCGTAACGTGAAGAAAACTTAAGGTTTCATACTTTTATCCAAAGAGAGGGAAAAAGATGAGCTATCGAATCGAGACGACGCAGGTCCAGGGCAGTGAGATGGAGATTTTCCTGTATGAGCCCGAGGGTGCAGGCCCCCATCCGGGGCTGGTGCTCTGCCAGCACATACCGGGGCATCAGGGGATCGAAGGCGATCCCTTCACGCTGAAAACGGCTGCGCGCTACCGGGAGAACGGCTACGCGGTGTCGGTTCCGTTTCTCTACCACTGGTGGTCGAAGAGTGACGACATGCAGATAAAGCGCGATGAGTTCAACGACGCGCAGACGGCGCTGGACTTGAAAGCGGGCTTTGACGCTCTGGCGACGCTTACGAGCGTGGACGCGGCCCGTATCGGAATCGTCGGCCACTGCTGGGGCGGGCGCGTGAGCTGGCTGGGCGCGTGCACGGATTCGCGCTACGCCGCGTGCGCGGTCTTCTACGGCGGCGGCGTGAAGGAGGTGCGCGGCGCAGGCAACCCGCCCGCCATCGAGCTGACGGGCGACATCGCGTGCCCCGTCATCGGCATATTCGGCAACGAGGATCAGAACCCCTCGCCCGAAGACGTGGACGATTACGAGGCGGCGCTCAAGAGCGCGGGCGCGGAATACGTCTTCCACCGCTACGACGGCGCGGGCCACGCCTTTCAGTGGGAGGACAACCCCGAGCGCTTCCGGGCCGAACAGAGCGAGGATTCCTGGGAGAAGACGCTGGCGTTTTTCGGCGAGAAGCTGGGGTGAGGGGGGATTTACTTAAGAAAAGCGTATGGCGGGGGAGCCATATTTTGGTCATTTTCAATCCAGAATCGGTTTCTTAGGTGTGTCTTTGGGTGGATGGGCAGATTTCATGATTCGGATCCCACCATAGAATCTTCATGATGTTCGCTTCCTGTATACACCAGACTCGATTCTTGCCGGTCAGCCGAAAGGACATGAGTTCATCGGTGTCATCTTTGTGGATCTTTTCGAGACGGTCCCGCGCAGGTTTCACGATATTAACAATCTGGATCGGGTGACTCCCGCTTTGTATGATTTGGCTCCAGTTTTTCTTTTCGAATTCCTGGAGTTTCTCCATCACGTTCTTGTAAAGGTTCGGATCCGACAGATTCGTCCACGCCCAATCGCCGCCGCGGTCGCTTTCGCTGAATCTCCATGTGAGAGGAGCGCCGTGGACGTTAGGTTGCTGCGCTTTTGACTGCTTTTTGGGTTGAGGTTCTTGAGCGAGTTTTGATTTCTTTCGACTTGATTTCCTGGCCAACGGAATTCAGAGGCTGGAGTAGTATTCAGCCATGGATGCGTTTGAAATACGCGCCTTTCCGCGTTGTCCGCTGAGAAGCCCTGATTCTTCCCGAGCATCCCGCCAGGGGGCCTCCATATGGGTCAGCGCACTTAACCAAAGAGATGTCTTGTCTCCATAAAAATCAAGAACGGCATCGACGGTTTCACGTTGCACGGCATCCAATTTTTCCGGGTCGCCACCCGGAATACCTGACAAGAGGTATTGTCCCCGGTGCGCCTTGTAGAGATTTCGAATGACCGGACCGTTCGCCCATGCCTCGATGCGGTCGCGGAAGAGTGATTTATCATCCCAGACCAGAGACCAGGCCTGGGCGTAATAAACCAGCTTCTGGAGTTTCATGGCCGGCATCTTGCCCTGCTTTCGCAGGATGTAAGCGGCCACGTCGATGGCGCGGACAGTCATCATCAAAATCTATCCCTGTTTTGATTCCAGGCGCGTCAAGCAGCACTTGCGTAGATAATTCGAAATTTTTGCATGGGTCTGAACGACTGTGGATAGCTTTGCCTCGTGACAATCATTCTGGCATAAAAATAACAAAAGTCAATCACAATCGAGATTCACTCGACGCTATAGAAGCACCCCCTAAAAATCGGACTCCAGTATCCACACGCCCGCGCCCAGGCGTTCGCTGATGTAGGCCCTGCCGTCCGCGGCCATATAGACGTCGTCCACCTGGACCTGGAGGAGTTCGTAGTCTCTCCCCCAGAGGGGGCGGATGGGGTCGCGTTTGGGCGTTTCGGGCACGTAGTGGGCGACTTCCTTCGGATTCAGCGGGTCTTCGATGTCGAACACGCGCAAGCCCCCGTTGAACCACGTCATGTAGACTTTGGTTTGGTCGATGAGGGAATCCGGGCGGTTCTCGTGCAGGTTGTGCGGGCCGGAGCGTCCGCCGCGCTCGGCGTAATCGCCCTCGGGATGCGGGAAGGTGGACAAGACTTTCGGGTTTTTCTCATCCGAAATGTCCATCACGCGGATCTGCTTTTCGATGTCCTCCATATCCTCCGCCGTGCATTCATCCGACACGATGCAGATGTTTCTGTCCAAAAGGGGCAGCACGGAGTGCGTGGCCGAACTCTCCTCGGGCGGCCACTGGGTGTGGCTGATGAGAGTCGGGTTCGTGATGTCGGCGATGTCCAGGATGATGAAGCCCGAATCCCACCACGCGCCGTAGCACCTCTCGCCCACGTTCATGGACATGTGCACGCAGGCGCGTTTTTTCTTCACGCTCTCGGGCACCTCGCCGCCCAGGGGGATGTATTCGCCTTTTCTATTTTTCTTGAAGCGGAACTGGCCCATCTGGTACCAGTCGCGCTCCTCGTCGTTCCGCATGCCCGGCATCGCCCAGCGGCCGACTTCCCTGGGGCGGGTAGGGTCTTCCAGATCGATGATCTTCAGGAACTGATCGATGTATTCATCGTCCCCGGCCGTCAGGAAGGCGTAGCGTCCGTCGCCGAACCAGAACCGGTGCACCCCGCGCCCGCCCGTGTGGAAATACCCCAGCGGGCGGAGTTCGGGCAGGTTCGATACGTCGTAGATGTCGATTCCCGCCTTGAAGGGCTCGAAATCGGGGCCGCGTCCGCCGAACTGCTCGTTGTTCACGACCATGATGTCGCCCACGATCTGGAGCTTGTTGTTGTGCGTGTTGCGCGGGGCGGGAATCTGGTTCACGACCTTTGGTTTCCGGGGATTCGAGGCGTCGATGACGCTCGTGCCCGCCCCCGACATGCCCACGTGGCCGCAGAGTATGAAGTCGTCCTTCACGAGAAGCTGCATGACGTCGCCCTTGTTGCGGCCGCCGAAATCGCAATGGCCCAGGAGCTTGAAGCCGTTCGCCTCCTCGGGGGTCATCTCCTTGCCCGGTTTTCCGCGTCCCGGCGGAATGGCCGGGTCCGGCGTGCATTCCATGTCGGACTCCTTGTTCATTGAGATGGCGGGATTATAGACGCACGGGGGGCGAACCGAACAGCGGCGGGCGATTTCCTTTCACAGGCTCCTCATGTAGGGCTGTTGAAAAAGGCCCCTTGTCAGAGGACAAAGGCAACCCCCCCTACCCCCCCCTTGTCAGGGGGGTAAGAAAAAACAAAAGCCACTCTGCCGTCGGCGGGCGTCGCCTTTTTATACCCCCCTGACAAGGGGGGGTTGGTTTTCAAGCCGAGAGGGGCGTCCCCTCTATCCCCTGAAAGGAGGCTTTTTCAACAGACCTCAAGGAGAGAGCCATTTCAAAAGCCTGTGTCGAATGAGAAATCCATTTCCTGTTTGCGGGTGACTTTACCAACGGCCCCATGTAGGCTTTCTCCATGTCGAAATTATCCCTGAACCGCTTGATCCACGACATCCAGCCTTTGGAGAAACGCGAGGCGTTCCTGCGCGACCCGCTCGAATTCGCGCGCGGCTATGACGTAACCGACGCGGAGCTTGCGGCGGTACGCGATTCCGACGTGCGTGCCTTGTGGAACTTCGGCGCGAACCCCTACCTGCTGCGGGTGCTGCAGTTTCGCGCAGGGATATCGGATGAAGATTTCCGGGCGGCGCTTGTAGGCTTTTCCTATCCACGCCCCGACGAGGGGGAGATATAAGGTGGCGGAGATCGTCGGGGCCTTCGCGGCGAGTCACACGCCTCTTTTTATCCTGAGGCACGACGCGCCCGCAGAAGATGTGAGGGAAGAGGTGTTCTCTTCTTATCGCAGGATGGCGCGCGAGATCGTGGAGCGCGGCGCCGAGGCAATGGTCCTGCTGGGGAACGATCACTTGCACGCCTTCTCGATGGACAGATACCCCGCGCTGGCTATCGGCGCGGGTCCCCGCTTCGGCCCGGTGGAGACCGAGCCTTTCCTGCCGGGCGACGTTTACGAAGGCGCAGAGGGGCTGGCATCCCACCTTACGCGCGGGCTGCTGGCGAGCGGTTTCGACCCCTTGCTGTGCCGCGAACTGGCGCTCGATCATTCCTTCGTTTCGCCCCTGGCGCTCATGGGTGATACGGGTCTGCCCATCGTGCCGATCCTGCAAAACACGGTGGCGCCGCCCCTGCCGCCCGCTTCTCGATCATATAGTCTCGGCGTCTCGCTCAGGCGATTGCTGGAGGACTACACAGGCTTCGAGCGCGTGGCCGTGGTGGCGACAGGCGCGCCCTCGCACTGGATCGGCACCCCCGAGCAGGGTGATATCGACGAGGCGTGGGACCGCGAGGTCATCGACTTGCTTTGCCGCGCCGACGCGAAAGGTCTCTCCTCGTGGCCGCAGGCCAGAATCGATGAGGGCGGAAACGGGGGTAACGAGATCAGAACCTGGATATCCGCCGCGGCTCTGAGCGGAGACACCGAAGCGAATCTGTGGACTTACCGGATAGAACCCCTGTGGTTCCTGGGGGTGACGGTTATCGAGTGGCCCATCGGGCCTGCTCTTTGAGCGATTACGAAGGAGGATGAAGGAATGCCGAAAGCGGTTCTTTTCGATGAGTTGGGCGGCGCGGACGTGCTCCGCGTGGCGGAAGTTCCTGATCTGGAGCCGGGGGAGGGCGAGGTGCGGGTCGCCGTGGAGACGATAGGGCTCAACCGGGCGGAGGTTCTCTTCCGTGAGGGCCGCTACCATGACAAGCCCGAGTTTCCTTCCCGCATCGGCTACGAGGCCTGCGGGGCGATAGACGCCGTGGGTCCGGGCGTGGAGGACCTTGCGGTGGGCGACCGCGTGAGCACGATTCCCTGCTTCTCGATGGTGGAGCACGGCGTGTGCGGCGAGCAGGCGGTCGTGCCCGCGTTCGCCGCCGCCCGCTATCCCGATAACCTCTCGCCCGCCGAGGGTGCTTCCATCTGGATGCAGTATTTCACCGCATACGGCGCGCTCATCGAATTCGGGGGCGTGAAGGAGGGAGACACCGTCCTGCTCACGGCGGCGAGCAGCAGCGTGGGCGTCGCGGCGATACAGATTGCCAAATCGGTCGGCGCGCGGGTGATCGCCACGACGCGCGGGGCGGGCAAGAAGGATTTTCTCCTGAACATCGGCGCGAACCGGGTCGTCGTGACGGACGAGGAGGATCTGGCGGAGTCGGTGATGGATATCACGGGAGGCGCGGGCGCCGACATCGTCTTCGACCCCGTCGTCGGGTCGACGCTGCCGAAGGTCGCCGATGCGACCGCGTACCAGGGCT
The DNA here is from genome assembly GCA_022828125.1 of bacterium. Taxonomy (GTDB): domain Bacteria; phylum UBA8248; class UBA8248; order UBA8248; family UBA8248; genus Bin107. The sequence goes on from JAJEJD010000001.1 coordinate 47,811, forward strand.
CGATTTTCCTCTACGGTCGCCTCTCGCCTGAGGATGCGGTGATACCCCTGTTCCCGGCTCTCCGGAAAGGGCTGACCTTCCGGTGCTACACGATCATGGAGATCACGAAATTCCCGGAAAAAAGGGAGAAGGGGAAGAAATTCATCTACGAGGGCCTCGAATCGGGCGCGCTCAAGCCCATCATCGCCAGGACGTTTCCGCTCGACGACACGTTGGGCGCGTACAAGTACATGGAATCGAACCAGCAGATGGGCAAGATCGTCGTCGAGGCGTAGGCCGCGGGCCCATGAAAGACCCCGCACCGGGGGCATCGTCTTGCCCCCCTTGTCAGGAGAGCTTTCTTTTGTCTCTCTCGTCGGGGAGGCTTTCCGCGAAGGCGGAACCTTTGCGCAAGCACCCAACCCCCTCATCCTGAGTAGGCGCGTCAGCGCCGTATCGAAGGAGGGGGGAACGAACATCTCCCGACCGGTGCGGGGCCTCGCCCTTCGATACGCGGCTTCGCCGCTACTCAGGGTGAGGTCAATATGGCGGCTGCGGGTTTCGTCCTTGCCCCGCCGCACCGGAGTGTGTAGGGGTCGCATATATGCGACCCGACCTTTTTGCCTTCCAACGACGGGCCGCATATATGCGGCCCCTACACTCCCTTCGCCAAGGCGGAATCCCATTGCCGTCATTCCGGTATTGCATGGCTTTTTCAACAACCCCGGCAAAGGGGGGAGGGGGGGGGTCGGCAGGGAGACGTGTTTTCCCGTAGGGACAACCCTCTGTGGTTGTCCTTCGTTAGGACAGGCACGGAGGCCTGTCCCTACGGTGAATAATTCGATGATCGGGGTTACCTCCCTCCCCAGGGGGACTTTTTCAACAACCCCCTCAAGGGGGGAGTGAAATCCAATATGCTCCTTCTGTAGGCTTTTTCAACACGCGCCGCGCCGGAGCTAGCCGAACGGGCGGGCGTGGGAGTAGCCCATCTCCTCGCTCGTGATGAACTCGAGCAGCGCGGGCGTTCCTTCTTCAGTCACACGCCTGGCTTCCAGGAAGGCGGGGCCGACCTCATTCGGGTCCTCCACGCGCTTCGCCCAGCCGCCCAGCGCTCTGGCGATGTCGGCGTATTCGCCGCCCACGTCGCGCGTGCCGTATTTCTCGTGGGAGAGCGCCATGTGATTGGTCTCCACCGCCATGGTGGAGTTCTTGAGCACCACGGTGCAGATGGGCAGGTTCTCGCGCACGGCGGTCTCGAAATCGAGCCCCGTCATGCCGAACGCCGCATCGCCCATGAAGTTCACGCAGAACTTATCGGGCGCGGCGAGCTTGGCGCCCATCGCGAGGCCGAGCCCCGTGCCGAGCTGGTGCGATTTCCCCCAGCCGAGGTAAGACCTGGGCGTGTCGCAAAGGTACATGGGCAGCATCTCGTACCGCGGGTTCCCCGAATCGTGCGTGGCGATGGCCTCCGCCGCAGGGATGTTCCGCATCAGCTCCCCGATGACGCGATAGGGGTTGATGGGTTTTTCATCGGATTCGAGCTTGGGCGCCCACTCATCGAGCCAGGTCTTCCACGCCTCCGCCACCTGCGCCTGCACCCCCTCGCGCCCGCTTCTGTCCGCGCCCTTCACCCGCTCGGCGCAGCAGTCGATGAACTGGCGCAGCACGAGCTTCGCGTCGCCGAGCACGGGGTGGTCGGCGGCGTAATTCTTGTTGATGTCGACCGGATCGTTCGTCGCGTGGACGATGGTCTTTCCGCCGGGCACGCGCGTGGCGAGGCCGTGGTCGGTGAGGCTCGTGCCGACGGCGAACACGAGGTCCGCGTCTCTTAAGAAAAGATAGGCGGGACCCGCCATGACGCTCGAGCCGACGCCCAAGGCGAGGGGATGGTTCGCTTCCGAGATCGCGCTCTTGCCTTCCATGGTGGTCAACACGGGAACCTGGAGGAGTTCCGCCAGCTCGCGCAACTCATCCGTAGCCTCGGCGTAGAGCACGCCCGCGCCCGCGAGGATCACCGGGCGCTTCGCTTCGACCAGCGCGCCTGCGGCGTTCTCAACGTCCTTGGGGTCCGCCTGGGCGCGCGTTCGCTTCACGGGCGTGTAGCTTTCGAGCATATCCTCACTGACTTCCGCCCCCGCCACGTCTTCGGGCAGTTCGACGAGCACGGGGCCGGGGCGTCCGTTCCGCATCGCGTGAAAGGCGCGGCGCATGGCGTCCGCCGCCCGTTCGGGCACGTTGATCTGCTCGGCCGATTTCGTCACCGAGGCGTAAGAGTCGACGGAGCTGAACATGGGGAAGACGCGGTCGCGCCCCCTGGCGTGGCCGAGAGGGAGCAGCAGCATGGGCGTGGAATCCGAATATGCGGTCGAGATGCCCGGAAAGGCGTTTTCCGCCCCCGGCCCGTACTGCATGGTGAAAACAGAAGGTGCTGCGCCGTTGGTGACGCGGGCGAAGCCGTCCGCGATGCCCACCCCCACGCGCTCCTGGCGGCAGACGATGGGCCGGATGCCGATGGCGGCGGCCGCTTCGATCTGGACGGTGGTGGGATAACACTTTAAGTGTGTCACCCCTTCGCGCTTCAGGATTCCGGCGATGACGTCGACGACGCGCATGTGGCTTCTCCTATCGATTCGGTGGATTTGCTGTTTCCGGTGGGTGGAGTCTCTCATAAGTTTCCGAATAAGGAAATTTCCGCGTACACGAGCGCGCTCGGGCGGTTTTCGCTACAATGGCTGCCTTCGACCCGACAATGATTTCAAGGAGCGATGGAGCCGCTCCCGCACCTTTTCAGAAAAAGGAAGCCCGGCCATGGCGAACCGAGAAGCAACCACGTATGAAGTCAAGAACCACGTCGCGTATCTCACCCTGAACCGGCCCGAGAAGAAAAACGCCATCAACTACGCCATGCGCAAGGAGGTGCAGGACGCCTACGTCGACATCAAGCACAACCCGGACGTCTGGGTGGCCGTCATCACGGCGGCGGGGGACGTTTTCTGCTCGGGCAAGGACATCGTGGAGAAGATGCCCGAGGACGACGGGCAGGTGATGTCGAACGACGAACTTTATCTGTATCTGCGTTATCTCTACAAGCCCGTCATCTGCGCCATCAACGGCCCCTGCCTCGCCCAGGGGGCGGGCTTTGCGCTGAACTCCGACATCCTCATCTTCTCGGAGCACGGCTCCATGGGCTGGCCGCAGGTGCTCCGGGGCATCTCCTCGGTGAGCGGCCCCGCCATGTGCGCGCACGCGATTCCCTGGACGCAGGCGATGAGCTACCTCATGCGCGGGAAGTTCATCCCCGCCGATGAGTGCCTGCGTTTGGGCATCGCCACCGAGGTGGTGCCGCACGAGGAACTCCTCCCGACGGCTGTGCGCTACGCGCACGAAATCCTGGAAGCCGCGCCCATGGCGGTCTGCGCCATCAAGGAGGCGGCGCGCCGGGGCGAGGACCTGGGCTACCGCGACAGGGTCTACATGTCGCGCGATGTGGCGGACCGTATCCTGCACACGGAGGATTCCAAGGAGGGGATCCTCGCCTTCCGCGAGAAGAGAAAGCCCGAGTGGCGGGGCAGATAGGCTGTAGTTTCCCTTGTTTTTCTCAATACATGCAAGAACGAATGAAATGGAGATGAAAGCGAATGAGCGATAAACCCGTCGTCTGGGTGGGAACCCCCTTTATCCTGAATTTCGATGACCCGATGGAGATGTTCCAGCCCCTGGTGGACGAGGGGCTTGAGGTGCGCCTCGACGAGTGCCGGGGCTACATGCCCGAGGAAGACGTCATCGCGGCCCTGCCGGGCGTCACCGCCGTCATCGCGGGGGCGGAACCTTATACGGCAGGCGTGATGGATGGCGCGCCCGGGGTGAAAATCATCGTGCGCGCCGGCGTGGGCCTGAACAACGTCGACATACCGGCGGCCACCGAGCGCGGCATACTGGTCGCGAACTCGGCGGGACAGAACTCCCAATCCGTGGCGGAGCATCTCTTTGGCCTCTTGCTCTGCGCCGTCCGGCGCATCGGCTGGCTGGACACGGAAATCAGAAAGGGCCTCTGGCGGGAGATTCAGCCGCCCATGCGTCCGCTCAACGGGATGACGATGGGGATACTGGGATTCGGGAACATCGGCAAGCAGGTGGCGAAACGGGCCGTCGCCTTCGACATGAAGGTGATCGCCCACGACATCGTGCAAGACGAGGAGACGGCGAATGCGCTGGGCGTGCGCTTCGTGAGCCTGGAAGAGCTTGCGAGGGAATCGGACTACCTGACCTGCCATGTGCCGCTGACGCCCGAGACGACGCACATCATAGGCCGCGAGATTTTAAGCCTCATGAAGCCCGACGCCTACGTCTTCAACACCTCGCGGGGTCCCGTATTCGATTTGGATGCTGTTACGGAGGCTCTCCAAAACGGCGTCATCCGCGGCGCGGGAATCGACGTGTTCCCCGAGGAGCCGCCCGATTACGCGCACCCCATATTCACGCTCGAGAACGCCGTGCTCGCCCCCCACCTCGGCGGCCGCGGCGAGGATGCGATTCGCAACACGCTGCGCCACACGACCGAGTGCGTCCTCGCCTACTTCCGGGGCGAGCGGCCGTCCACCCTCGTGAACCCCGAAGCATATGAGGTGCTGGCAAGGGGGAGGTGAGTTTGAATGCAGGGGACTCATACGGGGTTGTTGAATCAGCCCCCCTTGTCAGGGGGGTATAAAAAGGCGACGCGCCCCCTCCGAGTCGAGGGGGTTTTGCTTTTTCTTACCCCCCTGACAAGGGGGGTAGGGGGGGTTGGTTTTCAAGACGACAGCCTGCGCCTCCGCCCGGGTTCGGGTTTTGGCCGTCATTACGACCAAGGATGACTTTTGCAACAATCCCCTCAAGGGGGGGAGTGTTTTTCTTCTCCTTGGTCGAGCAGGACCCTTGAGGAGTTTTTCAGCAACCCGCTACAACGTCCCGTTGATGGCGTAATTGAGGATCCGCACCACCTGCTCGGGTTCCTCGGCCACGGCCATGGCGGCGGCGTCGACTTCCTTGAGGGCGTGTGTGTGGCCCGCGTCGTGCAGGGTGATGAGGGCTTTCCCCAGAGCCGCCGCGTAGCCCGCGTCGAACGCGGCGTTCCACTGCCTGTATTTCTCCCCGAAGCGGACGACCACCACGTCCGCCTTCTCGATGAGCGTGCGGGTCCTGATGGCGTTCACGCCCGCGCCCTTGCGGTCTTTCCAGAACGGCTTTTCCTCACCGCCGAGAATCGACACGCCGCAATCGTCGCTCGCGTCGTGGTCCGTGACGGGCGCGAGGAAGGTGATCGGCAGGCCCGCCCTCTCCGCGCCCTCGGTAATCCGCTCGCGCCAGTCGGTGTGCACTTCTCCTGAAAGATAGACCGTCCAACTCGTCTGCGGCATCGAATCCTGCTCCTTATGCTTTGAGGATAAATTGCGTGAAAGATGAAAGTTTTCATATGGCGCGACGTGAAAAACCCCGGCCCTTCCGGACCGGGGTCTTTCATCGTTCGGTGACCTGGTGGGGATTCGCCTGGGCGAAGATAAACCCGTGGGAATCTCCCGAGGGCTTCTCCCCTAGGCGCCGGTCACCTCGTCCCTACAGTGTATTTTCATATTAGGATCACCTCCTTTCTGACGTACTTGGAATCATCGGGAAAGCGAGCCGAAAAGTCAAGGCGCAATATGCAGGGCCGACTGACAGCACGGCGCCCTCCGTGATATACAAATCCCCGCGTGATTCGCGCGGCGGCCCCACTCCCGCGGAGAGGTGTCCGAGAGGCCGAAGGAGTACGACTGGAAATCGTATAGGTGCCCACAAGGTGCCTCGAGGGTTCGAATCCCTCCCTCTCCGCCACGCGATGTTTCCAACCTGTCTCGCGAACGAAAATACATTATATCATATTGATAAATAACTAGTTATTTTATTGTTGCATACTGCGTAAAATTTACTTGTTGATGTCCGTAATCAAAACGAAAGCGGATTCGTTATAATTTCCAGGCATCCGGACGCGTTCCTGTCCGTGTATCCGTTGTCGTGGGGTGATGGCGGTCAGAAAAGTAGCGGTCTCGACCGACTACGCCGCACTATTTCAATAATTACCTTCAGCATTAGCGACGACATCACCTCATGACTGAATTCTTACCTGTGTCGGAAAAACGATGGGATGTGCGCCAGGCTAACTGGTGCCAGTGCAGCCGGTGGAAGTCCGGCGGGAGGGAGAAGGCTAGCCACCACCTCCACCCCGAGTCATGGGCCGCTACCCGCGAGGGTGGGGGTTAAGCGTTGACAGGGGCGCGTGCGGGCGGGGCTAACGAGCACCGAAAGAGTTATAGTCCGGGATGTCGAGGCCTTATCCCATGGCCGAAGACAGCATCCGGCCCGCCGATATGGCAAGGGGGGCCGGAATCCCGCGGTGTCCAAGAACCCACGCACGTACGTACGCACTGCACCGGGACCTGGGAGGTCTCCATGTCATCCCGCCGTCGTGGCGGGGCCGCAGAGGGAAGGAGGAATCCGTAGCCGATGACGAACGGCATGGAGAAGTCAGACCCGGCCATAGTAGCCGTGAAGCCGACGAACAAGGGGACGCGAGTCCCGGCGGAGTCGGTGGAGCCAAGGGCCGGGCCCGAGGGGAATCCGGGAAGCCAAAGCACGCGCCGGACACAGGGCCGGGGGAGCGTGTCACAGGCGGCAGACCGGATACGGCAATTCGTTGTACGGGAGCCACGGGAGCGTCTGACGGCGCTCCTCCACCACGTCACGCCCGATGCGCTGCGCCGGGCGTTCTTCGAGTTGAAGAGGGACGCTGCGGCAGGCGCGGACGGGGTGACGTGGCGGATGTACGCGGAAGGGCTGGAAGGCCGACTGGCCGACCTGCACGAGCGCGTGCACTCGGGAGCGTACCGGGCGACGCCGTCACGGCGGGTGAACATCCCCAAGCCCGACGGCGGGACACGACCGCTTGGCGTCGCGGCCATCGAGGACAAGATAGTCCAGAAGACCGTGACGGAGACAATCCTGACGCCGATTTACGAGGCGGAGTTCCTGGGGTTCAGCTACGGGTTCCGGCCCGGGCGCGGGGCGCACGACGCGCTCGACGCGCTTGCGGTCGGGATAAAACGGCGCAAAATCAACTGGGTGGTAGACATCGACATCCGCGCATTCTTCGACACGGTATCAAGGGAATGGCTGGTGCGCTTCTGTGAGCACCGCATCGGGGACAAGCGGGTTATCAGGCTCATCATCAAGTGGTTGAACGCCGGCGTCATGGAGGCTGGAGAGTGGCGGGACGACCTGCGGGGGACGCCGCAAGGCTCGGTGGCATCGCCGATGCTGGCGAACGTCTACCTGCACTATGTCCTCGACTTGTGGTTCCAGAAGAAGTGGCGCAGCCGTGAGGTCGAAGGCGACGCAATCATCGTTCGCTACGCCGACGACTTCGTGGTGGGCTTCCAGCACAAGCAGGACGCGGAGAGGTTCCTGAACGCCGTGAAGGAGCGGTTCAGAAGCTTCGGACTGGAGATACACCCCGACAAGACCCGGCTTATCGAGTTCGGGCGGTATGCCAGGAAGAATCGGAAACGATGTGGACTGGGCAGACCGGAGACCTTCGACTTCCTGGGCTTCACGCACTACTGCACGGAGACCAGGGAACAAGGCAAATTCCAGTTGGGGCGCAAGCCGGTGGCGAAGCGGATGGCTCGCACCTTAAAACGGATAAAGGAGGCGCTGCGCAGACGGATGCACGAGAGTGTCAGGGACACGGCGCAATGGCTGGGAATGGTGGTTGACGGATGGCTGAACTACTTCGCCGTTCCAACGGCCTACCGGTATCTGGAACGCTTTGTCACCCGTCTGAAGCGAATGTGGCTCCTTGTCCTGAGGCGAAGGTCGCAGAAGGATCACTCCACATGGGCCGACATCGCGCGATTAACAGCGCAACACTGGCCCAGGCTGGAAATCAGACATCCGTGGCCGGATCGACGATTTGCCGTCAGCGCTGGCGTGGGCGCAACCCAAGGGAGGAGCCGGATGCCTTAGCGGGCACGTCCGGATCTGTGCGGGGGGCGCCGGGTAACCGGCGTCCCTACCGCAATGGA
>JAJEJD010000030.1 GCA_022828125.1 bacterium
GGTGCCGAAGCTGAAGCCGGTGACGAGGTGTTTCTGGATCAGGATGCCGAGAATGACCACGGGGATGGTGATGACGGTCCCGATCGCCGCTTGAGGCCCGTAGAGTCTTCCCTCCACCGCGCTCTGGAACTTGTTGAGCAGGATAGGCAGGGTGACGACTTTCGGCTGGGTCAGCGTCAGCGCGAGCAGGAACTCGCTCCAGTTCAGGATGAAGATGAAGAGAAAAGTCACCACCATGCCCGGAGCGACCAGGGGCATAACCACGCGGCGCAGCGTGTAGATGCGCCCCGCGCCCGCGATATGCGCGGCGTGTTCGATGGTCTTGGGAATCTCTTCGATGAAGTTCAGCATCATCCAGATGACGAAGGGCAGCGTGGTCGCTATGTAGAGGAGGCACAGGCCGGAGTAGGAGTCGATCATGCTGATCCGGTAGCCGAGAACCGTCTGGGTGGCGAACGGAATCACGATGGCGTAGTACATCACGACGGGAATCGCGATGATGATGGGCGGGACCATGCGGATGGTCAGAATCATGTAGCGGAAATACTTCCCGCCCACGTTGAAGCGCGAAATCGAGTAGGCCAGAAACGTGCCCAGCAGGAGCGCGAGCAGCGCGCTGATGGAGGAGACGACCATCGAATCGCGCACCGCCCCCCAGATCGTGAAGACATGCTCGAGAACATCGCGGTTGACGCGATCGCCTTGTCCGAACATGCTGAAAATCAGCCGGTAGTTGTCCAGGGTGGGTTCGTATCCCCCGCCGAGGAAGCTCGGGAACCAGTTCGGCGGCCAGGTCAACCAGTCGCCCGAATCCTTGAAGGAAGTCGATATCATCCAGAAGATCGGGAACATGATCATGCACGCCCAGCCAAGAAGCGCGGCATGGCGGAACCAGAAGAAGAGGTTGTAGCGCTTGGCGAAGGACATCTCCGCGCGCCTGTCGGCCTCGTTCGTCATCCCATTCCCTCCTCTGGGGCGATGGACCGCTCCCGCACGAGCAGGTAAATCTTATAATTTATCAATGCGCCGCATTTGCGCGAGGGGCTACTTTCGGATGGTGCCGAAGCTGAATCCCGTGATGAGGTGTTTCTGGATCAGGACGCCGAGGATGACCACGGGGATGGTGATGACCGTCCCGATCGCCGCCTGCGGCCCGTAGAGCCTGCCCTCCATCGCGCTCTGGAACTTGTTGAGCAGGATGGGCAGCGTGATAACCCTCGGCTGGGTCAGCGTCAGCGCGAGCAGGAACTCGCTCCAGTTCAGGATAAAGATGAACAGAAATGTCACCACCATGCCCGGAGCGACCAGGGGCATCACGACTCGGCGCAGCGTGTAGATGCGCCCCGCGCCCATGATTTGCGCGGCGTGTTCGATGGTCTTGGGAATCTCCTCGATGAAGTTCAGCATCATCCAGATGACGAAGGGCAGCGTGGTCGCTATGTAGAGGAGGCACAGGCCGGTGTAGGAGTCGATCAGGCTGAACCGATAGTTGAGAACCGTCTGGGTGGCGAACGGGATCAGGATGGCGTAGTACATCACGACGGGAATCGCGATGATGATGGGCGGGACCATACGGATGGTCAGAATCATGTAGCGGAAATATTTCCCGCCCACGTTGAAGCGCGATATCGAGTAGGCCAGAAACGTGCCCAGCAGGAGCGCGATCAGCGCGCTGATGGAGGAAACGACCATCGAGTCGCGCACAGCTCCCCAGATCGTGAAAGCCTGTTCGGCGTATTCGCGGCTGAGGCCTTCGCCGTGCCCGACAATGCTAAAAATCTGCCGGTAGTTGTGCAGGGTGGGTTCGTACCCCCCGCCGATGAAAGAGGGGAACCAGTTCGGCGGCCAGGCCACCCAGTCGCCCGAATCCTTGAAGGAAGTCGATATCATCCAGAAGATCGGGAACATGATCATGAGCGCCCAGGTCAGAAGTGCTGCGTGACGGAACCAGAAGAAGAGATTGTAGCGCTTGGCGAAGGACATATCCGCGCGCTTACTCAAGTCGTTCGTCATCCCATTCGCTCCTCTTCAACGATGGATCGCTCCCGCACGAGCAGATAAATGCCATAGAAGATGAGTGTTCCGAACATGAAGAGCAACAGGATCGAGGCGGCCGCGCCGAAGCTGTACTTGTTGAACTGCCACACCTGCCGCCAGAGGAAGAACGCGATGGTCTCGGTCGAAGTGCCCGGCCCGCCGAAGGTGAGCAGCACGGACAGATCGAACAGCTTGAGCGCTTCCATCGAGCGGATGATGACGGCGATCATGATCGCGGGCTTTAGCAGCGGGAAGTGGACTTTCCAGAATATCTGCCACCTGCTTGCTCCCAGAACGCGCGCGGCGTTGGTGAGTTGCTGCGGAAGCGCGGCGAAGCCCGAGAGGAAAATCAGAAACGTGAGCGACGTCCACTGCCATACGTCGGCGAGGATGATCGCCCACTGCGCGGCGATGGGGTGTGAGAGCCAGCGGATGCGCGGGTTTACGCCCATGGCTTCGGTGATGGGAGACAGAATCTGGTTGAGGGGGCCCGAGTCGATGTAGATCATCGAAAAGTTGTAGCCCCCCACGACCGGCACCACCATCATGGGGACCAGGAAAATGGTGATGTAGAGACGCCTTCCGCGGAATTGCTTGTAGGCCAGCATGGCGAGAAGAAAGCCGAAGATCAACTCGAGGAAAACAGCCGTTCCCGCGAAATAAAATGTTCGCCCGAGCGCCCACCAGAAATCTTCGGTGGTGAGGACGCGGACGTAATTCAGCAAACCGTGAAAATAAGCCTGTTCGAAGGGCCGGTTGGCGCGCCATTTGAGGAGGCTGATATAGATGGTGAGCATGAAGGGAACGGCGAGAAGCAGGAGGAAGGTCGCCTCCACCATGATGAACGGAATCAGGCGGAACACCTTTTCCTGCGACAGCCAGGCGGAGAGGCTCTTGCGTTCTTTTATCGTTGCTTGGGCCATCGTTTTTTCGTCTTAACTAGAGTCAAAGTGTTTCGCGCGAGGCGCCCGCCCCGGCATCGAGGCCGGAGCGGGCGCTCTTGTGCGCGGTGTTTAGTTGGTCGGCGCGAACTTGTCGATATAAGCGCCGCTGGCGACGCTCGCTCTCCAAGCCGCAATTTGCTCTTTCCGACCGATGTCGTCGGTGATGCGGTTCCAGCCTTTCTCGACGTTCTTCGCCGCCTGCTCGGCGGAGATGTTGCCCTGCATGACCTGCGCCATGTTCTTGTCGAGCACGTTGAAGTACTCGTAGTTACCCTCGATCATGAGCAGGGAGATGGCGTTTTTCGCGTTCTTCATCGTCATCTTGACGAAGGGTTCCGTGTGCTTGGCGAGCACGGCCTTGTTCGTCAGGTTCGACATGCGCATCGGATCCCAGAAGCCCGCGGGGTCGGCGATGGCGATGTCGCCCTGGGTCGGGCCCGTGAACCACTGGATGAAGTAGTAGGCGAGCTCGGGGTGTTTGCTGTGCGCGTTCACCATGTAGCCGGTGCCGGCCGCCTGCGGAGCGCGTCGCACCATCTTGCCGCTCGCGCCTTTCACGGCGGGAACGGGGCAAGCCAGCTGCTTACCGCTGATCTTGCTCTTCGGGTTGCGGTTGGCGTAGCCCATCGCCGAGGGGAAGGACATGAACGAGAAGGCCCGTCCACTACCCCAGTGAGGATAGAGCTGCGGCGTTCCCCAGCCCTGCACGTCGGGCGGCATGTACTTGACGATGGAGGTGAATTCCTTGATCGCCCGGATGCCGTTCGGCGAGTTGATGGTGGGGTTCATGTTCTTGTCGAACAGCAGTCCGCCCATATAAGCCGGGAAGTGCCTGTAGGAGAAGTTGATGCTCCGGTAGGCCTGAGCGCCGTAGAGCGGCTGATCGAACTTCATGCCCCAGCGGGTCGCGCCCTTTTTCGTGTGGAAGAACTTGGCCATCTGCTCCCACTCGGCCATCGTGTCGGGACATCCCGGATCCTTGCCGAACTTGGCCTTGTACTCCTTCGCGGCCGCCTTCATGATGTCCGAGCGCAGGAACAGCGCGATGTGGTCACCGTCGAGGATGAACCAGTAGGTCTTCCCCTTGTACTTCTGCTGCGCCAGCAGGCCGGAGTCGATGCCCGTGAAATCGGGTTTCCCCTTGGCCATGTACGCATCCAGCGGCTGGAGCGTGCCCGCGCCCACCGCGTCGGGAATGACGTAGGGGAAGTGGTTGATGACGTCGTACTGCCCCGTTTTCGCCACGGCTTCGGCCATGATTTTGGCGGGAATGTCGGTGTAGCCGTACTGGATGGAACCCATGTCAACGCCGGTGAGTTTCTTCCATTGCCTCAGGTATTTCGGCTGGGAGTTCTTGAAGAGCGAAATAAGGAGCATGGTCTGCTTCGGATTCTTCAGATTATGCTTCTTGATGTACGCTTTCGCTCCGTTGATGGCGCGCTCCTCGACCGTCTTGCCGGGGTGCACCATCATAGCGGCGATGGCCGTTGAGGCCACGAAAACCGTGATGCCCATCAGAATCAGTGTTGCGAGAAAAATTCTCTTCATCTCGATTCCTCCTCCCTCCGTGTTTGGAAAGGCGATAACTTGCTTCCGAATCGCCGAGATCGAACACAAAAGCTCCAAGACCAGGTTGTTTCCATCTCCACCAACTTTTCAGCTTCCGTATGATGCCGTAATTACCAGGTTCTTGTTTTTTCGCCCTGCCTGCTTCGTCGCAGGCCGTTATTCGAGCCGCACGCCGCTCTCTGCGTCGAAAAAGTGCATGCCGCCCGATTGAAAGCTGAATCGGATATTATCGCCGGGGCTGAACTCGCGCTCGGCATCGACTTTGGCCACCAAAAAATCCTCATTGCCACAGGAGAAGAAAACCAGCGTTTCGTCTCCCAGCGGCTCGATGAGCCTGACATCCGCGGCCGCGCCTTCATCCCCGATGCTTACGTTCTCGGAACGCACGCCGAGGTTGATCGCTTTGCCTATAGCGGAGCCGGGCACAGCGCCAGACTCGATATTTAACTCGAAATATTCGGAGACGAACTTCGAGGAGTCGCTGTTCTCGATGCGTCCTGAGATCACGTTCATCGTCGGCTGGCCGAAGAACGTACCGACGAACTGGTTGGCCGGTTTTCTGTAAATGCCGAGAGGGGTGTCGATCTGCTGCACATATCCGCTGTCCATGACCATGATGCGATCCGCCATCGTCATCGCCTCGGCCTGATCGTGGGTGACGTAGACGAAGGTGGATTTCAACTCCTCGTGGAGGCGCTTGAGTTCGGTGCGCATCTCGATGCGCAGCTTGGCGTCCAGACTGGAGAGCGGCTCGTCCATGAGCAGGACTTGCGGCTGGGTGATGATCGTTCGCGCGAGCGCCACCCGCTGCGCCTCGCCGCCGGAGCACTGGGCGGGCTTTTTGGATAGGAGGTGGGATATCTTCATGGTCGTGGCGACTTTCGAAACCCGCTCTTTCACCTCTCCATCCGCGGTCTTGTCCACGCGCAGACCGAAAGCGATGTTCTCGAAAACGGTCATGTGAGGAAACAGGGCAAGATCCTGGAACACCATCCCCAGGCCGCGGTCCCCAGGTTCGAGGTGGTTCACGATGCGGTCACCAATGAACATCGTGCCGCTCGTGGGTTCCTCGAATCCGGAGATCATGTTGAGCGTGGTGGTTTTTCCGCAACCCGAAGGCCCGACCACCACCATGAACTCGCCGTCGTTCACCTCGAGATCGACACCCGCAACCGCGGTGACGGTTTCACCAAATTTTTTAACCAGGTTTTGTAGCGTAATGGAGGCCACCGCAATTTTCCCCTTCAAATTCGATGGTCAATAAACATCGCCCAACCCAAAGGGCGATGCGCTGCTTTGTTGTGTACTTAGATAAGCTAATTATGCACATGTTTGTTATGATTTTCAAATTCTTCATATTTTTCATGTGTTTGTAAAGCCCATGTTAAGTAAGGAGGCTTCAAATCCGGTTTCCCGGATTTCCCGTCACTTCACACGCAATGCTTCGGCTGTAGTGAATCCCGGGCTTCTTCATTTTCCACGTGTTGAATTTAATACCAAAATTGATTAGTAGAACTAAGCATCGTTTTACCCGCATTGATGCCCGGATGATGATGGGGGCAACGTTGGCTCAAAAAATTCTCATCGTAGAAGACGAGACCGACATTCGCGAACTCCTCACCTACAACCTCCAACTGGAGGGATTCGAGGTTGCAGGCGCGGCCAATGGCGAAGATGCCCTGGAAGCGCTCAAGAGCGGGCAGTTCCAACTGATTGTTCTCGACCTCATGCTTCCCGATATATCCGGCCTCGAGATTTGCCGCCATATCCGGCGCGATTCCGCGCTGAGCCGGCTGCCCGTGATCATGCTGACCGCCAAGGGAGAAGAGGTGGACCGCATCGTCGGTTTCGAGTTGGGCGCGGACGATTACGTGACCAAACCCTTCAACATCCGGGAAATGATCCTGCGCGTGAAAGCGGTGCTCGCGCGATCGAAAACGACGCCGGTTGCGGGAAAATCACTCCGGCGCGGACCGCTGACCATCGACTCCGAGCAATACGAAGCGTCGGTGGGCGGACGCCAGCTCTCTCTGACGGCGACGGAATTTCGTCTTTTGCACCACTTGGCCGCTCACCCCGGTTTCGCCCGAAATCGCGACGAGTTGCTCGACGTCATCTGGGGAGAAGATAAATTCGTCACTCCCCGCACCGTGGACACGTATATCCGCCGCCTCCGGGAGAAGCTCGGCCCGGCGGGGGATATGATCCAGACGCTTCGAGGCGTGGGGTACCGGTTCAAGAAGATGTCCGAAGAGTAGTCCTCCCTCGCCACCCGGAGGAAATTCGCATATGCGCAGATCCTTCTACAAAAAACTGATGGCGAGTTATCTTGTTGTCATCACTGTGGTCTTCTCGGCAGGGATGATTTACCTTCATTTCGGTCTCTCGGCCCAGTTGATGGAACAGGCGGAGGAGAACCTCGCCCGCAACGCACGCCTGGCCCGCCGTCAACTGGTTTCCTCGATTTCGGCGAATCCGCAAAGTGATCGCATGAATGCAATCGCCGAGGAAATCGGTCGCGCGCTCGGCGTGCGGGTGACGGTCATATCCGCCTCGGGAAAGCTGCTCGCGGATTCCGACCTCGCGCTCGATGGCTCCGAACGAGCCGAAAGCCGCGCCGACAGGCCCGAAGTCATCGCGGCGAAAGAGAAGAGGATAGGCTCCAGCGTCCGTCGCAGCCCGAGAGGCGAGGGAGACTTGCTCTATCTGGCTCTTCCGATTGACGCGGGTCCGGTGTCCGGCGGCGTAATTCGTCTGGCCATGAGCCTTCGGGAAATCGAAGAGACCATCGCCGAGATGCGGGGACTTCTCCTGGTGGCCGGCGCTCTCGCGTTTTTGCTTGCGGTCGCGGTGAGTTTCGGGGCCGGCGTTATCGTACGCCGGGGGTTCGATGAAATTTATGGCTCCGTGAAGAAGATTGCCCGCGGCGACTTCAGTTACCGCATCGCTTCGAGACGGCAGGATGAGTTGGGCGAACTCGCGCGGACCATGGACCAGCTCGCCTCGGAGGTGGAAGCCCGTCTCGATGAGCTGCGCAACGAGCGCGACAGGCTGGAAACGATTCTCGAGGGAATGACCGAGGGCGTCATGGTCACCAACGCCATGGGGGATATTCTCCTCGTAAACACCGCTTTTAGGGAGTTCTTTCCCTCGCTGCCCGATTTCGAGGATGGCACGCACATTCCTCTCGAAGCCGTGCGCTCCACCGAAGTGCAGGAAGCCGTGCGGGATATGCTCTCTCGCTCCGCGGCCCGGATGGAGCGCGAGGTGGAAGTCCTGCCCGCGCGCACGCTGACCTTACACGCCAAGCGGGCGAGGGCGGAGGGAGAATCGAATCTCGTCCTGGTGTTTCACGACGTCACCGAGGTCAAGCGGCTCGCGGGAATACGGCGGGAATTCACCGCCAACGTCTCTCATGAGTTGCGCACGCCCTTGACGGCGATACAGTGGGCGGCCCAGACGCTCGAGGTGACTGCGCAATCAGACCCCGAGGCGACGCGGCGCTTCGCCTCGACCATCAACCGGCACGCGCGGCGCCTCTCGGCCCTGGTCGAGGACCTGCTCGAACTCGGGAGGATAGAATCCAAAGAAGAGCACGTCCGTCTCCGGGAAGTTTCCATTCGCAGCGCGATGGACTCGGTCGCGCACACCCTGGCCCCCGTTGTCGAGAAAAGAGGCGTTCGCCTGGACATGCGGATTCCTGAAGAAGCCGACCACGTCCGGGCGGACCCTGCAGCCCTGGAGAGGATTCTGATCAACCTGGCCGAAAACGGGGTGAATTACAGCTCCGAGGGCGGCGAAATCACCGTGTCCGGACACCTGCGCGACGATGGCTTCGTCGAGGTTTCGGTGGCCGATCAGGGAGAGGGAATTCCCCCCGAGCATCTTCCCCGGATATTCGAGCGCTTCTACCGGGTGGATTCGGCCCGCTCCCGGGAGAACGGGGGCACCGGCCTGGGGCTCTCCATCGTGAAGCATCTCGTTCAGGAGATGGGTGGAGACGTCTGGGTCGATAGCACGCCGGGCCGGGGTTCCACCTTTCGTTTCACCGTTCCCACGCCCTGAGCGGGGCCGGTACCTTCTTTTTAATATAAGTTTTGGTTCGGGCCGAATTCATTTCGGGGGCGGTTTTGAATCTTGTGCCCCTTGATGCGTGAAGCGAAGCCGGCATCCCGAAAACCGGGTTTGTCCAAAAAATCACTCGATTGCCATCCTTTCGTAACATTTCCGGCCTCTTTTTTCTCTATAGTCCACCTCGTTCTGGGAGCAATCGCAGGACGAAGCACTTTTGCTCAGGGCTGTGGCCGCACAGCCGCCTCAAGAAGCGATAAAGTTCTCCGGGTGAAGAAGCGAGCAGTCCATAGGGAAAGTGAGAAGGTAACGGTTTGTCAGCCCTGAAGGCGGGGAGCGCCCGTGTCTTTGGATGTTCACTGTTTTGTCACGAAAATGTAACAAAGTCTTTCGGTTTTTCCTGTAGTTTCAATCCGCCCACAGGAGGAAGTGAGAATGAGCAGGTTTTCCAGGATTTGCGGTTTGGCCTTCGCGGCTGCGATTTGCCTCGTGCTCGTAGCGCAGCCCGCCGGCGCGGCCCTGATGGTGGACAAGAAGTTGCCCGCCTACAAGGCCACCAGCGGTGTTTCCGGGAACGTAAAGTCCGTCGGCTCGGATACGTTGAACAACCTCATGACGCTTTGGGCCGAAGGCTTCAGGCGTTCCTACCCGGATGTGAAAATCGAGATCGAGGGCAAAGGCTCCTCCACGGCGCCTCCCGCGCTCATCGCCGGCACCTCGAACTTCGGCCCGATGTCGCGCGCCATGAAGTCCAAGGAAATGGACGCTTTCGAGAAGAAGTTCGGCTACAAGCCAGGCCGCATCCGCGTCGCCGTGGACGCCCTGGCCGTATTCACGAACAAGGACAACCCCCTCAAGTGTCTGAGCCTGCCGCAGGTCGACGCCATTTTCTCCAAGACCCGCAAGGGCGGGATGAAGTCTGACGTCGGCACATGGGGCGACGTTGGCCTCAAGGGCATGTGGGCGAGCAAGCCCATTTCCGTCTATGGCCGCAACTCGGCTTCCGGCACGTACGGCTACTTCAAGAAAGTGGCCCTTTATAAAGGCGACTACAAAGACTCCGTAAAAGAACAGCCCGGCTCCTCGGCGGTGGTGCAGGGTGTGGCGTCGGACAAGTTCGCCCTCGGCTACTCGGGAATCGGCTACAAGACCGCAGACGTCATCGCGCTTCCGATTTCCAAAAGAGCCGGCAAGAAATGCTATAGCCCCACAGCCAAGAATGCCTATGCCGGCAACTACCCGGTCGCGCGTTTCCTCTACATCTACGTCAACAAGAACCCGAACCAGGCGCTCGATCCCCTGAGAGCCCAGTTCGTCAAATACATCTTCACGAAGGAAGGTCAGCAGGCCGTCATCAAAGCGGGGTTTTTCCCCGTGAACGCGGCCATCGCGAAACTGGATCTCGGCGCCCTCGGCCTCGGGTTGGGAAGCAACTAGTTTTCCACGCAGCGCGGCGGCGGGGACGGCGGAGCGGATTCGCCGTCCCTCCGCTTTCATTTGAAGATGGGGAATATGAACGAAAGCCGGGTTTCAGACGCAGAGGATAAAGAAAGCAGGAAACCGGGCCGGATTCGCGATTTGAGGGCGAGGCAATCCGTCCGGATCATCGACAAGCTCGCCACCAAAGTGATTACTATCGGCGGGCTTTTTGTGATTCTGGCCGTTCTCGGGATCATGGCGTTTCTCGTGGCGGTGGCCTTGCCGCTGTTCGCTGGAGAAACGATAACCGGCTCGGGCGTCTTCCGGGTCGCCGCGCCCAGGAGCGCTCTTCTCAGCGTCGAGGTGGATGATTACAACACCATCGCCGTCCTGGTTTCGAAAAACGGCGTGTTGACGCCCGTCCACGCATCGACCGGAAAACCGCTCAGGCCGTTGAAACTCGATTTCGGGGGTACGCCGGCGAGTGCTTTCGGACGAACGCTCAAGGGCGGAAACGTCGCCTTCGGCTTCCCCGATGGAACGGTCCGGTTCGGAAAAATCGTTTTCCGCACACAGGTATTGCCCGCTGAGAGGGTTCCGAAGGGACTCACCAAAATCGACGAGCGCGATTTCACCGACGGCAAGGTCGTTTATTCGCGGATTCCGGGCGACCAGATGCGGAAAATCTGGGTGGAAGCGGAGGTCAAGGAACCGCAGGAGGTGGCGCCGCAAGGGACGCCCATCGTGAAACTCGCCTACAAGGTGGGCGGGACTCCCGAGCGTCCCAGCATTTCCTTCGCCACGGTGGACGCCGGGGGCGTGGCGCGCCTGAGCCTGACGGAGACGAAGGTCAATCTCCTGACGGGGCAGACCACTTCGTCCGTAGAGAGCGTGGTTCTGCCCGATTTGCCGCCCGGAACGCGCATCGTCGACATACTCCTCACGGAGAAAGCGGATAAGGTCTACATCGGCGTCGAGAAAGGGTTTCTCCTTCGCTACGACACCAGGAACTTCGACGCCATTACTCTCGTGGAGAAGCGCGATCTGCTTCCCATGGATGAGAAGCTGACGGTGTTCAAAGCCCTCATCGGCGAGGAATCCATCGTCGTGGGTGGCTCCAAAGGATATGCAGGTATCTTCTTCCAGGCGCGCAGACCGGGCGCCGCCACCTCGGACGGGCTGGTGATGGTGCGCGGGCACGAACTGGAAAGACACGCCGCGAGCGTGTCGGGCTTTTCCGCCTCCCAGCGCAGCCGGATGTTCGCCACGATGGACTCGGGCGGAAACGTCTGGCTTCGCCATGCAACGAGCGAGTCGACGCTGCTGCGTTTCAAGGTGAAGGAGATGGCGAATGGACCCGGGCGCCTCATCCGCCTTTCCCCGCGTGATGACGCAATTGTCGCCACGGACGAGAAGGGCGTGGTGAATTTCTGGAAATTCGAGGCCGAACACCCCGAGACGACCTTTCAGACCCTGTTCGGCAAGGTCTGGTACGAAGGCTACCCAAAACCCGAGTATACGTGGCAATCCTCCTCGGGAGACGATGCGTTCGAGGAGAAGATTTCCCTCATCCCCCTGATATTCGGGACCATCAAGGGAACGGTTTATTCTCTCATCTTCGCGATACCTATCGCGGTGCTGGGCGCTATTTTCACCTCCGAGTTCATCGGCCCGCAAGTGCGCTCCGTCGTGAAGCCGGCGATGGAGATGATGGCCTCGCTCCCCTCGGTGGTTCTCGGTTTCGTGGCCGCCCTGATTCTCGCGCCCATCGTGGAAACGTGGATTGCCGCGATCTTGCTCACGTTCATGCTGATCCCGTTTCTGCTGTTGCTATCGGCGTATTTGTGGCAGGTGATGCCGCCCCGGGTCTCCCTCCCCCTTTCGGGATTTCCCAAACTCGGCCTGGTGTTTTTCGTGATCATTCTGGGCTCGTTGCTTGGTTATCTTATCGGGCCGGGATTCGAGAGGCTCTTGTTCGGCGGCGACTTCAAGGCCTGGGCGAACGGGAACATCGGCATTGCGACACCGATGCTTTTCATCATTTTTTATCCCGCCTCATTCATACTCGTTGCCTTCCTGGCCGAGCGGTTTTTGGGATATGAGTGGAGACAAAAACTCAGACGGATGGCCCATTCACGGGGCGCTCTCTTCGAGCTTCTCCGCTGGGGCGGCATGCTGGTCGCCGCCGGCCTGCTGAGCTGGGTGGCGGCCGTGACGCTCACCGCGCTCGGCCTGGATGCGCGCGGCGGGGTCATCGACACCTATGTCCAGCGCAACGCACTCGTCGTGGGTTTCGCGATGGGTTTCGCCGTCATCCCGATCATCTACACCATCGCCGAAGACGCTCTCAACTCCGTGCCGAGCCACTTGAGAGCGGCGAGCCTCGCTTGCGGTGCCACGCCCTGGCAGACGGCGCTGTGGGTCATCCTGCCCACGGCGGCCAGCGGGATTTTCGCCGCCGTGATGATCGGCATGGGCCGCGCGGTGGGCGAAACGATGATCGTCGTCATGGCGGCGGGCAACACCCCGGTTTTGGACTGGAACATTTTCTCGGGCCTCAGGGCGCTTTCTGCGAACATTGCGGTGGAGCTGCCGGAAGCCGTCAAGGACGGGACCCTCTACCGGGTACTGTTCCTGGCGGCCCTCGTCCTCTTTGCGATGACGTTCGTCGTCAATACGATTGCAGAGGTGGTTCGTCTGCGCTTCCGCAAGCGCGCCGCGCAGTTGTGAGGACAGGATGAAGGCGAAAGAACCCAAGAAGAGAAAAGAGAAGAAAAAAGCGGAGATGCCGGTTCCGGAAGCCGACTTGGACAATTACATGGAACCCGGGCCCGAAGCGGCGCAGACCTTGGAGGCGGAAAAAAGCCCGCCCGGCAGGACGGGACTTCGGGCGTCACTCGATTTCAAGGCCAGGGGCGAGCCCTTCGTCTGGATAATGGGCGGTGCGCTCGCTCTGGGCGTATTGATGATCATAGGCTTTCTCGCGCTCGTCCTGTGGAACGGCATCGTGACGTTCTACCCGGGACCCGTCGAGGTGGTGACGCTCAAGAACGGCCAGCGCATCGCCGGCGAGCCGTTTCGCTCGGAGAGCTTTCGCCCCTCCGATGAGCAGTTGAAAGGAGTCGACCCGGAATCCCGGCGCGCCATCCGGGAGGCGGACGGGTTTGCGAGCCGCACGCTCTATAGAATCGGAAACTTCGACATTTATAACGAAGACTTCAAGTGGGCGGTGGCGCATCAGGTCGCCAGGACCGAGACGCCGCCCGGCATATTCTTCGTCGAGCGCAGGGAGTGGGGCCCGTTCATCGGTTTTATCAAAACTTTGACGCTCGACGGCCGCCGGATTCCGGGCGAAAAAGTATCCCTGGATGCGTTGTACGCGGCCCACGATGAGGCGGTCGATCGCAGGGAAGCCGTTCGCGAAATCGAGGTGGACGAGATAGGCGCCATCAACTACTACATCGAAGAAGATCGGCTCGCCCTGCGGCGCACCGAACTCGATTACGGAAAGAATAGTGCGGAGTATCGCACAGAGAAGGAAAAGTTCGAACGCCAAACGAAGGAGAGGCGGGCCGGATTCGCGGTGCTCAAGAAAAGAATATCCGCGATCAACCAAGAGGATGAGAAATACAAGATCACCCTCACGGAAATCGGCGGCCGCGAGAAACGTTTAAGGCTCTCGGAAATTGTCCGCCTCTACCCGGCGAATAACCTCTCGCTCTTCGGTAAGATCGGCGTCTATTTCTCCAGGTGGGGCGAGTTTTTGACCGACGATCCGCGGGAGGCGAATACCGAGGGCGGCGTCTTGCCGGCGATTTTCGGCACCGTCATGATGACGCTGCTCATGGTCGTCTTCGTCGCTCCGTTCGGCGTGGTCACGGCACTCTATCTGCGTGAATACGCGAAGCAGGGCACCCTGGTCTCCATCGTGCGCATCTGCGTGAACAACCTCGCGGGCGTGCCCTCCATCGTCTACGGCGTGTTCGGCTTGGGGTTTTTCGCCTACACCATCGGGATTAGAATCGACCAGTTGTTCTACCCGGAAAAGCTGCCCAACCCGACGTTCGGCACGGGCGGTCTTCTGTGGGCGTCATTGACGCTGGCGCTCCTCACCGTTCCCGTGGTGATCGTGGCGACGGAGGAGGCGCTCGCCGCCGTTCCCCGCTCCATGCGGGAGGGTTCTCTCGCCTGCGGCGCCTCGAAATGGCAGACAATCCGGAACATCGTCCTGCCCCAGGCCATGCCGGGCATCATGACCGGCCTCATACTGGCGATGGCGCGCGGGGCGGGCGAAGTGGCGCCCCTCATGCTCGTGGGGGTGGTGAAACTCGCGCCCGAGCTTCCCTTCGACTCCTTCTTCCCGTTCCTGCACCCCGAGAGGAGCTTCATGCACCTGGGTTTCCACGTCTACGACGTGGGGTTCCAGTCTCGAAACTCGGAAGCCGGAAAGCCGATGGTTTTCGTCACCACGCTCCTATTGATCACGATCATCGCTTTCATGAACGCTTTCGCCATCATGGTTAGAAACCGCCTTCGCCGGAAGTTCGTGGAAGGCCAATTTTAGTGGAGACGTATTGAAATGGTGTCCAACGCGGTAATGAGCGAGCAGGAAGCCGAATTCGAAACGACGGCGTATCACCCCGTTGAGAGCGAACTCGGCAGCGTCATCGACATCGAAAACTTCAGCTTCTGGTACAGCGAGAAACAGGCCCTTTTCGACAATACCATGAAAATCCAGAAAGAACTCGTCACCGCCCTGATCGGCCCTTCGGGCTGCGGGAAATCCACGCTCCTTCGCGCGCTCAACCGCATGAACGACCTTATCGACGGAATCCGCAGCGAAGGGAAGATTGCGATTGAGGGAACCGACATTCACGACCCGCGCGTGGAAGTCATCGAGCTTCGCAAGCGCCTTGGCATGGTCTTCCAGAAACCCAATCCTTTCCCGATGTCGATATTCGAGAACGTGGTCTATCCTCTGCGGGTGGACGGCATCCGCGACAGGAATCTCCTGGAAGAGACCTGTGAGCGCTCCCTGCGCGACGCCGCGCTGTGGGACGAGGTGTCCGACCGCCTCCAGGACAACGCGCTCGGCCTCTCCGGCGGTCAGCAACAACGCCTGTGCATCGCCCGCGCGATTGCCTCGGAGCCGGAGATCATCTTGATGGACGAGCCCTGCTCGGCGCTCGACCCGATCGCCACGGCCCGGATCGAGGATCTGATCGCGCAACTCAAGGAGAATTTCTCCATCGTCATCGTGACGCACAACATGCAGCAGGCCGCCAGGGTATCTGACAATACGGCCTTCATGTTCCTGGGCCGGTTGATTGAATACGGAGAAACGAAGAAAATTTTCATGAACCCGATGAACGTGCGCACTTCTGATTACATCACCGGCCGATTCGGCTAGGCGCTGGAGGAGATTTGCATGGCACTGACGAGCGGAAGGGCACACACGAGTTCGGAATTCGAGAGCGAACTCCAGGAACTCCGCCGCGTTCTCCTGGAGTTGGGCGCCAAGGTGGAGGCCATGATGGCAAAGAGCATCGAAAGCCTCACCCGGCGAGATTCCGAAATTGCCCAGACAGTCATCGAAAGCGATTTGGAAGTCAACCAGCTCGAAGTCGACGTGAACGAGCTTTGCCTGCAGATAGTGGCGCTCAGGCAGCCGACCTCGGTGGACCTTCGCTTCATCACGACGGGCATGAAAATCGCCTCCGACTTAGAAAGAGTGGGCGACCTGGCGGTCAACGTGTGCGAACGTGCACTGGAGTTGAACGAGGAGCCACCGCTCAAGCCCTATATCGAACTACCGCGAATGGCCAGCGCTTCGAGCCAGATGCTGCGCGAGAGCCTGGACAGCTTCATCAAGGAAGACGTCGTCCTGGCGCGCAAGGTGATGGCGAGCGACGACGAGGTGGACGACATGAACGAGGAGTTGTTCCGCGAACTACTCACCTACATGCTGGACAACCCGCGCAACATCAGCCGCGCGACCCGCCTGACGTTCATATCGAAATACTTCGAGAGAATCGCCGACCACGCGACGAACATCGCAGAGGCCGTCCTCTTCATGGTGGAAGGCCGGAACCCGAGACGTGAACTCATGTAGTCCCGCACTCGTTCGCCTCAATATGTAAATATTCTAGGTATATTCGCCTACTTGTATCCCGGGTTTGTTCGAACACGTTTGCGCTTGTATTCAATCAGCGCGAGGTAAGAGACAAGCGATTCCAGGTCGATTCTTCTCAATTCGAGGATTATTTCCCCTTGAGTAGACTGGGCCAGTTCTTGTCGGCCAGTTTGATGTTGCCGGGGATGTCCTGCTCCCAGGTCTGCTGCACGCCCTTGCTGAAGTTCAGGTAGAGTTTGCCGTCCACGATCTTCCAGGCTTCGGGGACGATGCTCGCCGTGTAGCCCCGGCTCACGGCGTATGCGCAGTAGCCGCCGTACCGGGGGGCGTATTTTTCAGGATCGGCGCGGAACAGATCGCGGTTTCGCTCGCTGGCGAAATACCATGTCGCGCCCTTCCACTTGTGGGAGAAGGCCTTCTTCCCCTCTACGGGTTTGCTTTCGGTGAAATAGGCCACCGGGTCATATCCGCGGATGGCGCCGCCCAGCAATGTGGAATAAACGGGCGCAATGGCCGCAGCCGACACAGGGAGAACGAGCAAGAAGGCGATGAGCCATGCAGTGGCCCATACCCGTCGGTGGCAAGAGTTCCATAGCGATTGATTTGGTTTGCGCATCTTTTTAGAGATCCTCTGAAAAATCAAAGCGGCGACTTTCCGAAGGCATTCAATGCCCCGATGACCATTATACCCCAAACCCGCAGAATTGGTTTCGCAGCCGCGGCGAAAAAACCCATCAGGGGTCGTAAAACTCAGGGAGAGTGAGGTAGCCCTCACGAGGTAGTTCTGCTTTCAGAGGGAGACCTTGCCTTAGCTTCAGTCTCTGGACGGTTCTTAGATGCGCGAGCACGTTCCAGTAGATGTGGCGCAGGACCGCGCCGATTTCCAAGTGGAAAAGGCCGGGGCGCTCTTCGTCTTCAGTAAAACCGAAAGGATGCAGGCTCACGGACATTCTGTGGTAGTTCACGGGCTTGTGGGGGTCTCCCGGGCGCGAAGCATCCGGGTCCGTGTAGTAGGTGAACGACAAGGAGCGCAGCCTTTCCTCACTCTCCTTGTCGATGATTTCACAGCAAAGCGCGGCCCAGGGCCGCATGAAGTCGACGACGGCTCTCCTGTCGCCGGCCGCTTCGGGCGGGACGTGGCGGATTCCTGAGTCGATGAGATTGGCGATGAGGCCTGCGGTTTCGGGAAACGCATAGCCTTCTTGGCGGAGCGTTTCACCGGCGCGCAGATACAGCCACACGGGCGTCATGAGGGCGATGTGGCGGATTTGCAAATCCATCGACCATCGCGCCCAGGGCGGCTCCTCATTGGCATAGCACATCTGCTCGTGGGTCAGTCCTTCCACTTCCCCGTAAACGAGGTCGGGATAGTCTTCGAGAGCGACTCTAAGTTTTTTCCATTCTTCATTCATCGGCTTTCTCCTCCGGGATAGATTTTCACCGGCAGGAAGAATTATACCTTCTTGTAAGCGCGGGGAAAGAAGGGTAGAATTTTCTCATCCATTCGAATCTTTTTCATATTGGTTTTTACGCTTCTATGCGTTGCGCTCTTCGGTATCCCCGCAAGGGGGATACTTTCCATTCCTGTTCAGGGAGGGTAGTGCCAATGGCAAGAAGAATCATACCCATCTTATTCGTTGCCGCAGCGTTTCTCCTCGCCCAGGGAGCGTCGCCCGCCCTGGGAGCCAAGAAGGTCGTCATCAAGGTCGGCCACATGTACAGCAACAAGAACCCCACCCATTACGGGGCCATCGAATTCGGCAAGATACTCGACAAGCTCAGCAAGGGAACCATGGAGGTGCAGGTGTTCCTGAAGGGGCAGGTCGGCGACGGCAAGACCCAGTTGCAGTCGGTGCAGCTGGGCGCCATTCAGGCGACGTTCCAGGGCCTCACGCAGTTCCCCGCCTACGACAGCCTGAATCTTCCCTACTTCTGGAAAAGCACCAAGCACGTCCGCTCCGTCGCCAACGGGCCGCTGTTCGAGCGCTGGCGCAAGGATTTTTTGAAAAAGCGCGGCACCATCATGGTCAGCGTCATCAACCGCGGCGCGCGGCACGTACTCTCGCGCAAGAAGCCGCTCAAGACGCTCGCCGATTTCAAGGGGCTGAAAATCCGCGTTCCCCAGGCGCCTCCCTGGGTGCTGGCCTTCCGGGGACTCGGCTCGAAGCCCACGCCGATGTCCTGGGCGGACGTGTACAACGCCATGCTGCTGGGCACGGTCGACGCCATGGAGAACACCCTGGAGACGCTTTACACCAACAAGTTCTACGAAGTGGGCAAACACCTGACGCTCACCTCGCACCTCTCCTCGACGTCGTACTTCATGGTGAACGACAAGTGGCACAAGGGCCTGAACAAGCAGCAGCGCAAGTGGTTCGACGACGCGCTGGCCAAGGGCGTCGCCCACGCGCAGAAGATATACACCGACCTCGAGAACGACTATCTGGACAAGTTCAAGAAAAAGGGCGTGAAGATCTACAACATCAACGTGGATGAATTCGCCAAGAAGACCGCTTCGGCTGCTGAGACCATCGGCACGAAGGGATGGGGAAAGGACTTCTTCGCGAAGGTCAAGGCGACGCGGGCGAAGTTCTAGCAGAGTAGTCTGAATTCGCGCCGGGTTAGCACACGGCGCGGCAAGTAATAAAACACCGCCGGATATTGGTGAGCCGGCGGTGTTTTTTTGCGTTGTCTTATTCGACCGGCAGCAGCAGGTTCGGGAGCCACATGACGAGCGGCGAGTAATAGACGATGGCGAACAGGGTAACGATGAGCGGAATATAAAAAGGCGCAGTCGCCCGCACGATGGTCCAGAAGGGTACTTTCGTGATGTCGGAAACCACGTAGAGAGCGAGCGCGAAGGGCGGCGTGAGGTTCCCGATGACGAGGTTCAGAACCATAAAGACGCCCAGGTGCACGAGGTCGATGTCCAGTGCCTGGGCGATGGGCAGCATGACAGGCGTCACGATGAGCAACAGCGGCGTCGGCTCCATCACCATGCCGCCGATGAGCAGGAATATGTTGAGGACGAAGAGGATAAGCCACTTCTCCTGCAAAGCGGTCATGAGGAAATGAGCGAAGATGAAAGGGATGCGCTCGATGGTGATGAGTCGCGTGAAGACCGAAGCGGCCGAGAATATGAACAGCACAACCGCCGTATAGATGATGACGGTGGAGAGGATGCGGGGCAGATCGGAGGGGCGCACCTCCTTGTAGACCACCATCCCGAGAAAGAGCGACCACGCCACGGCGAGCACGGCCGCCTCGGTGGGCGTCGTGGCGCCCGAGCCGATGCCGCCCAGGATGATCGCGGGCGTCATCAGGGCCAGGAAGGCGGAGCGGAAGCTCCTCCAAATCTGCGCAAGAGAGGCGCGCGGATACTTCTTGTATCCCCGGTTGCGGGAGATGAAATAGACGATCACCATCATCGCGGCGCCCATGAAGAAGCCGGGGATCACGCCGCCCAGAAAGACGCGCCCCGCAGATTCCTCGGCGATGCTCGCGTATATCACCATGATGATGCTGGGCGGGATGATGGGGCCGATGCACGAACTTGCGGCCGTGACGGCCGCCGAGAAGGGTTTGTCGTAACCCTCCTTGGTCATCCCCTCGATCTCCACGCGGCCCAGCCCAGCCGCGTCGGCGAGCGCGGAGCCGGACATGCCCGCGAAGATGATGCTGGCGACGATGTTCGCGTGCCCCAGGCTTCCGGTCAAATGGCCCACCAGCACTTTGGCGAAATCGAAAATCCTGTCCGTGACCTTCGATATGTTCATGACTTGGGCGGCGAAGATGAACAGCGGAATGGCGATGAGCGAATAATGCTCCAAAGAGCCGATCATGATGCTCGCCAGGAAGGTGACCGGCATCTCGGAGAGGAACGTCAGGTAAAACAGGCAGGTGAATACCAGGGCGAAGGCTATCGGCGTGCTGAAGGCGAGGAAGAAGAAGAACAGTAAAACGAGTATCAAGGCGTTCATGCCGACTCCTTCGCGATCACACCGCCGGAGAACTCCGGTGGCCCAGCTCCACTTTTCCCGACGCCAAGCCCCATAGCTGCCGCCCCGAATGGATGACCATCAGGGTCATGCCCACGGGAAAAGACGCGCTTTGGTAGGTTTGCGGGAACTCGAGCGCCGAGGAGGGATAGGTCCATTCCAGAATCGCCACCTGAATCCCCTGGTACAGGAGTAGCAGAAGCGTCAAGAAGATGAGGACTTCGGTGATGGTGTAAATTTTTCTCTGTAAATTCTCTGGAAAATGACCGACGAATGTTTCCATGGCCAGTTTCTCGCCGTGCTTGTATGCGAGCGCGGCGCCGAGAAAAATGGCCCAGTGGAAGCACAGCAGCGTAATCTCCTCGGCCCACACGATGGGGTCGTTCAGGACGTATCGGAAATACACCTGCATGAAAACGAGATAGCCGATGGCCGCCATGAAGGGAAACGCGAGAATCTCCTCCAGATTGCGCAGCAGGAACACCCCGCCCTCGAACTTCACCTGGCGTACGAGGTATGTGATGAGGCAAATGATGAGGATGACGGGGACGACGTAGTGAAAAAGAGGGATGCTGATGAGCATGAGCGGCGGCTGGATCAGGGTTGTGAAAACCCAGGCGATAATCTTGAATATCACCACGAAAGGTAGAAAGATCCACTCCGACACGACATGGCCCCCTTATGGGGAAGCGAGTGTCTGATGCCCGGGATTTCCCTTTTTCAGTATATAGACTTTGTACAGAAGCATGGAAGCGGGGTCAACCGGACGTTTTCGGGGCCGGTTAGAGGTCCCGCCACGGCTGAAGCACGGTCTTCACCTGTTCTTCATCGGGAAACTCCCCGCCCGTGATGCGCACGGCGCGCTCCGCCTCGGCGAGCGGGAAGCGGTGGGTCACCATCTCCTCGAAGGGATAGGGAGCGTGCGCCGCGAAATCGAGCGCGCCCCGCACGGCGTCGCTCGTGTGGCTGTATGCGCCCTGAATGCGTATTTCGCCCCACACTAGGGGGTCGAGTTCCAGAGTCCCTTCTTTCCCGCCCGTGAGTCCGGCCAGCACCACCGTGCCCATTCTCCGCACGAGCCTGGGGGCGAGTCTCGCAGCGGAAGGATTTCCCGTCACGTCGACCACCACGTCCGCCATCCGCCCACCTGTGAGCTGGCGGACTTCTTCTTCGGGGTCTTTCGTCTCGACGTCGACCGCGTGGTCCGCGCCGAAGCGTTTCGCCTCCTCCAGGCGCTTCGCGTCGCGCGCGAGGCCGGTGACGATCACCTGTCCCGCGCCGGTGTGCTTCGCCACCGCGCACGCGCAAAGACCCTGGGGTCCGGGGCCCAACACCACCACGGCGTCACCGACCGAGATGCCGCCCAGATCGTGCGCCCACCGCACCCCGTTCGCCAGCACGGCGGTGATGAGCACGGCGGATTCATCGGTGAGGCCGTCGGGCGCCTTGTGGATGCCCGCGCCCGGCGGCAGGTAGACGTATTGCCCGTAAGCGCCCCACAGGTGGGGCGGCTCCGCGCAGGAGCGGACGCTGCCGTAAACCATCGCGTCCTTGCACAGGCGGCGGTTGCCGGTGTGGCAGTACCAGCACTGGTTGCAGCCCACCTGCGCCTCCACGACGAGGCGGTCGCCCTCCTTGACGCCGAGGCGCTTTTGGACGTTCTTGCCGACTTTGGCGAGACGGCCCACCATCTCGTGGCCCATGATGATGGGGTAGCTCCACCGGTGGGCGACCTTGCCGTTAAAGTATTTGTAATCCGAGGAGCAGACGCCCACCATGTCGACGTGGAGCAGGCCGTCCTCATCGCCGATTTCGGGCAGGGGGAATTCCTGCAGGCTGATTTTCCCTGGCGTCTCGACGACGGCTGAAACCTCATGCGTCATGGTTATCTCCTGTCAGATTCGCAGGTTTTGGCGTCAATCGGTGTCGAACTTCTGCGCGAGGCGGGGGAAGAGGTCGCGCATCGATTCGCCCCCGGCGATGCGCCCTTTGACCTCGTTTTCGATGTCCCGAATCCGGGTGACCTGCCGTTTCACCTTTTTCAGAGAGCTTTGCGGAACGACGGCCACGCCGTCGATATCCGCGACGACGATGTCGCCTGGCTCCACGCGCACCCCGCAGCAGGTGACGGGAACGTCTTTCGCCACCACTTCCAGGCGCTTCGGGAAGGCGAGGCTCCACACCGATTTACTGAACACGGGAAAATCGAGTTCGCGCAGCGCTTCCAGATCGCGCGTCGCCCCGTCGATCACGCAGCCGAGGGCGCCGCGCCGCTTGCAGACGCTGCTCGCGCCTCCGCCCCAGACGGCCAAAGGAGAGCCCGCCGCGTCGACGACGACCACGGATCCTTCCGGCACTTCTTCCACCGCGTCATAGAGGCTGAACAGCGCCTTCGCGCCCGGGTTCCGCACCGGCGCGAACACCATGGTGGCGGCGGGTCCTGCGAACCTTGGATACGTCTCGGGCGCATTGGGCCGGGGGCCTTCCATGATGAGGTTCAGCCCCAGGGCCGTTGCGGCGTCGCCGAGCGTCGCCGTATCGACGTCCGAGAAAAAAGCCGCGTCGGAATCCATCCGGGTCTCCTTTTTATGTTGAAGACTTGGCTGCGCGCATCCGCCATGTTCAGGATGGGGGCAGTATAATCGTTCCAGGAGAAAAATACATGGGAATCGTCCGCGCCGGAGCTGATCGCGACACGGAGAGGTTGCTGAAAAACCCCTCCCACAAACAGGGAACGGATTTCTCAATCGAGATAAGCCTATGAAATTATTTCCCTCCATCGATCGGAAATAGTCCCGCCGCCGTCATTCCGGCGTGCGCCGGAATGACGAGCAAAACCCTGCGAACCATCCCCCTTCAATCGGAAATGACCCTCAGGGGGTTAATCCCGACCAAGGCGGGGCTGTTGAACCCCCCCCCTTTCAGGGGATAAAGGCAACCCCCCCTACCCCCCCTTGTCAGGGGGGTATAAAAAAAGAAGGTCCCCCCGACAGGGGGGAGCAACAAAAAGACCCCCCTGACAAGGGGGGGTAGGGGGGGTTGCCTTTATGGGGTTTCCCTTTGCTCGAAGCGGCGAGAAGCAAGAGAAACACGACCCCCCGGTCGGCGCCATGCGCCGAATCACGAAATCAGAACTTCTACAACAGTTCCCCGGAACGCGGATTTTCGTCGTCCTTCGGCTCACGCGCCCGGAAGCCGGGTGAACAAAACCTCTAACTCGGGCTAAGATGGATTTTCGGTCACGCTTTGTATCGAAAAGGGAATCCATGAGCCGGGAATTCAGCGGGGAAATCGACCCCATCACCCTGGAAGTCATCAACGAGTCCTTCGTCGCCGTCGTCCGGGAGATGCGTGCGAACATGGTGCGCACGGCCTATTCCTCCATCATCTACGAGGGGCACGATTTCTCCTGCGTGCTCGTGGACGGCGAGGGCGAACTCGTCGCCATGGCGGAGGACAACCCCGTCCACATCTTCCCCGTGCCGATGGAAGTCGGAGAAATGCTTGAGCGCTTCGGGGGCGACATCCATCCCGGCGACGCCTTCATCCACAACGACCCCTATACGGGCGGAACGCACCTGAACGACGTGGCGATCATCTCGCCGCTGTTTCATGGTGAGCGAATGGTGGTCTACCCCGTCGTCCGCGCGCACTGGGGGGACGTGGGCGGCACGACGCCGGGGAGCATTTCCGGGAAAAACACCGAGATTCTCCACGACGGAATCCGTATTCCCATATTGCGGATCGTCGAGAAAGGGGAGATCAACCAGGGGCTTCTCGACCTCCTGCTCCACAACATGCGGGTTCCCGAGGAGCGGCGCGGGGATTTCTTCGCCATGTTGGCCACCTGCCACACCGCCCACAAGCGGCTGGAGGAACTGGCCGCGAAATACGATTGGGGCGTCATACTCGCCGCGAAGGACCGCCTGCTCGCGCGCGCCGAGGCCTCCATGCGCCGCAGAATCCTCGCCCTGCCAGACGGGGAATCCACCTATGAGCATTTCATGGATCACGACGGGCACTCGCTCGACCCCATACGCATCCGCGCGCGGGTCGTGAAATCAGGTGATGAGTTGATAGTTGATTTTCACGGAACCGACCCCCAGACCAAAGGGGCCTACAACGTTGGCCCCGCCATGGCGCCCTCCGCCGCTTTCAGCGTCATCAAGGCGTTCCTGGACCCCAAGGGTGCGATCAACCACGGGGCTTTCCGTCCGCTCGACATCCGGGTGGAGCCCGGCTCCCTGCTATCGGCGCGGTATCCCGCGAGTTGCGCAGGCTCGATGGAGGTGAGCCACGCCGTGGTCTCAGCGCTCATCGGCGCGACCGCGCGATTCGCGTCCGATGTCGTGACGGGCGACCTCAAGGGCACGTCGAACCACGTCTACATCGGCGGACGGGACGCGCAAAGCGGAGAACCGTTTCTCTTCTATGAGTTTCCGGCGGGCGGCACGGGCGGCTTCGCCGAGAGCGACGGCAACAACGCGACCCGTAATTTCACGGAAGGGGATTTCGCCTCGATTCAGTCGGTCGAGGTCATCGAACAGGGCCAGCCGCTCAAGATCAGGGAATTGTCCCTGCGGGCGGATTCGGGAGGCGCAGGCGTCCACAGAGGCGGCCTGGGCCTGCACCGTGCGGTGGAGGTGCTGGCGGAGAATGCGCTGCTTTCCATCTCATCGGACAAGAACGTCATTCCGCCCTTCGGCGTTCTCGGCGGTAGGCCGGGAAAACCCAACCGCTTCGTTGTCGCGCGGGGCGGGGAGACCCTCGCGCCGTCCGGGACGCCCGGCAAGGCGGCGGGTTTTCCTCTCGAGCGGGGCGACGTTTTCGTCATGGAGACCTCGGGCGGCGGCGGTTTCGGCGACCCGTACCAGAGAGAAGTCGAGTCGGTCCTCGCCGACGTTCACGCAGGCTACGTAACCGAAGATGGCGCGAGGGAGGATTACGCCGTCATCACTCGCGGCGGCGTCCTGGATGAGGAGGCCACGCGCGCGCATCGCCAGGCCGCCCGCGCCAAGAGGCGTGCGCTGACACTCGTTCTGAAAGACGAAGGCGCCGGAGGAGATTCCCGCCGCAGGTGTTTCATGAACCGGAAAACGCTGGCAGGTCGTCATCTCGAACGAGGAGGTCTGGTCGAGTTGCGCGGAAAATGGGGTGTGCCGCTGCGCGCGTGGATGGAAGAAGACGATGCGCTGCCCGACAACGCCGTGGGGCTGGCCGCAGACGGGGTCGCCATACTCGACGCCGAAGAAAATGACGGGGTCTATCTGTCTCCCGTGAGCGTATGAGCGGGTTCGAGAGTCGCCGGTAGCGCGATTTTTCCTGGCATGATGATGAAAGGAAGGCCGTTTCATTGAGTCTCGTCGGAATAGACACCGGAGGAACCTTCACCGACCTCGTTTTCTACGATGAGAACGAAAAGCGGATAGAAGTCTCCAAAATCCCGACGCTTCGCGGAAAAGAAGACGCGGTCTTTCTCGAAGGTCTGGAGAGTATCGACCTCTCCGCCATCAGGCGCATCACCCACGGCACCACCGTCGGCACCAACGCGATCCTGGAAGGCGCTGGGGCGCGCACGGCGGTCTTAACGACGCGCGGCTTTCGCGACGTTCTGGAGATCGGACGAACGCAGCGCCTCGTTCCCCAGAGTCTGTTCGACCCGAAATTCGTCCGGCCGAAGCCTGTCGTTCCGCGGGAGCTGCGCCTCGAGATCGAGGAGCGCGCCCTGGCGGACGGCGGCATCGAGGTCCCGGTGGATGAAGCGGAGGTCGGGCAGCGCGCCGGGGAGTTGAGGGAACTCGGGGTGGAGGCGCTGGCCATCTGCTACCTGCACGCCTACGCGAACGGGGAGAACGAGAGGCGCACGGCGGAGTATCTCGAGAAATTGCTGCCGTGCGTATATCTCTCGCTATCGCATGAGGTCGTGCCCGAATACCGCGAGTTCGAGCGTTTTTCCACAGCGGCCCTGAACGCCTGTCTCGGCCCCAGGATCAAGAACTACGTGGGCCGTCTGGAAGGAGCGCTCGGAGAGAAGGGATGCCGCGCGCCCCTTTTCATCATGACGTCAAACGGCGGGATGCTCGACGCGGAGCGGGCGGCGCGGTTTCCCGTGCGCACGATACTCTCCGGTCCCGCGGGCGGCGTCGTGGGCGGGGTGTCGGTCGCCGAGTCGCTGGGTCTCGACCACCTCATCACCTACGACATGGGCGGCACCAGCACGGACGTTTGCCTCATCCGCGACCGCAGGCCCGTCGTGAGTACGGAGAACGTCATCGGCGCCTATCCGCTCAAGACCTCGCAGCTTCAGATCAACACGGTGGGCGCGGGCGGGGGGAGCATCGCCTGGCGCGATGAGGACGGCGCGCTGCACGTGGGTCCCAGGAGCGCGGGCGCGCGTCCGGGGCCTGCCTGCTACGGGTTCGGGGGCGGGGAGCCGACCGTGACGGACGCGAACGTCGCCCTCTCGCGCATCGGCCCCCGCACCCGGCTGGCCGGGGGACTCGAACTCCACCCCGAGAAGGCGGAGCGCGCCCTCGCGTCGCTGGCCGGGAAGCTGGGAATTCCCGACGCGGTCTCGATGGCGCGCGGGGTGGTCGACCTCGCCGTCATGCGGATGGTGAGTTCGATCCGCGAGATTTCCATCGAGCGCGGCTTCGACCCGAGAGAGCACACCCTCCTCGCATACGGGGGCGCGGGGCCGCTGCACGCCGCCCTGATCGCGGGGGAACTCTCCATGACGAGCATCGTCGTGCCGCGCTTTCCGGGGAATTTCTCCGCCGTCGGCCTCTTGATGGCGGACGCCGTGCAGGAAAACGCCGGGACATGCTTCGTCGCTTTGGAGGATGCGCAGGAAAGCGCATTGGAGCGCATTTTCGAGAATTTGACGACCCCCTGCGCCGGGCAGTTGCGCGGAGCAGGCTTGAATGAAATCGAGACGCTCCGTTACGCGGACGTCCGCTACGTGGGACAGGCGTTCGAACTCACGATTCCGGTTCCGGAAACGAAGGGCTGGCTGAAAACGCTGGGCGGCGAATTCCATGCCCGCTACGAGGCGCGCTACGGGCATTGCCATCCCGGCGATCCGCTCGAGATCGTGAACCTGCGGGTGCGGGTATCCGGGGTGGTGGACAAGCTGGGGTGGGTGAAGGTGGAGAATACCGGGGGCGGGCTTGATGATGCGCTCGTGGAGCGAAGAAGCGTCGTGTTCGAAGAGGAAGTCCTCGACTGTCCCGTCTACGGGCGCGATTCCCTGCCCGTGGACCTGGAAATCAGCGGGCCTGCGATAATCGAGGAATACGGCTCGAATACGCTCGTGCCTCCCGGCTGGACGGCGAGGCGGGACCCTCTCGGGCATCTTCACTTGAGCGCATCGGGCTGATTTATATTAAGGGAATATATGAGCGAGGCGGTGAAATACGGATACGGCTACGGGATGCAGCCGGGCGATCCTCCCTCCCACGTGGATTTCCTTGCGTTCATCGAAAAAGTCGAAAGAGCGGGCTTCGATTCTTTCTGGCTCGATGATCACATCGTCTTTCGAGGCAATTTTTTGGAGAGCTTAGCCGCTCTCGCCGCCGCAGCGGCCAGAACCAAGCGCATCACCCTGGGCAGCCTCGTCTACCTGCTGCCCTTGAGACGCCCCGCCATCGCGGCGAAGGCGGCGGCCACGGTGGATTACCTGAGCGGCGGCGGGCGCTTCATCTTCGGCGTGGGCGTAGGCGGCGAGGAGGCGCGGGAGTTCGAGGTTTGCGGCGTGCCCAAGGCCGAGCGCGGCGCGCGGACGGATGAGGCCATTGAAGTCATGCGCAAGCTGTGGTCGGGAGAGGCGGTGAGTCACGAGGGGCGATTCTTTCGCTTCTCGGATGCGCGGCAAAGCCCCGCGCCCTTGACCCCGGGCGGCCCGCCGATCTGGGTGGGCGGCAGGAGCGAGGCCGCGCAAAGGCGCGCCGCTCTTCTGGCGGACGGCTACGCGCCCTATCTGTTCTCTCCCTCTCGCTACGAGAAGGCCTTGGAGCAGGTTCGCCGATATGCGGACGAGGCGGGACGCGCGCTCGATGATCCCCAAAAGCCATGGACGCCCGCGCTTCACCTGTTCGTGAACTTGCGGGAAAACGAGAATGATGCGCTCGACAATGGTGCGGAAAATCTTTGCGTAAGGTATGGAATGGATATGCGCGATGCGGCGAGGAGATACCTGCTGCGCGGCTCGGTTGCGCGTTGCGCCGAGCGAATCGAGGCATACTGGAAGGCGGGCGTTCGGCACTTCATCTTCAAGGCGGCCGCGCCCGCCGGTGAGGAGGCGGAGCACATGACGCGGCTGGCCGAAGAACTCCTGCCCGAGGCGAGGCGCCATGTCGGCTGAGGCGAGCGGTCACGTCGATACGTTCGCCCGGGATAATCTGCCGCCTGAATCCCTGTGGCCGGAGATGGACTACGGCGTTCTTCCGGAGTTGGCCGCCTATCCGGCGCGGATCAACGCGGGCGCCGAGTTGATAGACAAGATAGCTCAAGGCGCGCAGTCCGAGCGGCCCGCGGTTTATTACGGTGAAGTGCTTTGGAGCTACCGCGACCTTTTGGAGAACGCGAACCGCATCGCCTCGGTGATGACCGAGCGCTTCGGCCTCGTACCCGGAAACCGCGTGCTCCTTCGCTCATCGAACCATCCCACCCTCGTGGCCGCGTGCCTTGCGGTTCTAAAGGCGGGCGGGGTGGTGATCCCGACCATGCCGGTGATGCGCGAGCGCGAGCTGGCCTATGTGATCGAAAAAGCGCGAGTGGGTTTCGCGATTTGCGACGATAGACTGAGCGCGGATTTACTGGCCGCGGCGAAGTCTTCCGAATCGCTCGAAAACGTCGTTTGCTTCGGGGGCGACGAACCGGGCGGCCTCGAAGCCCTGATGGCCGAAGCCTCGCCCGAATTCCGAAACGCGGATACGGCGGCGGACGACGTGGCCCTCATCGGCTTCACCTCGGGTTCGACGGGCACGCCCAAGGGCACGGTGCATTTCCACCGCGACCTGCTCGCCGTCGCGGACACGTTTCCCAAGTACCTCTTCGGTCTGGGGCCGGATGACGTCGTTTGCGGCAGCCCGCAGATCGCCTTTTTGTACGGGTTTTGCGCCTTCGTCACCGACGCCTTGCGCTTCGGCGCGTCCTCCGTTCTGCTCGAGAGGGGGACGCCGCGCGATCTGCTCGAAGCTATCGACAGATACCAGGGCACGGTGTGCTTCAGCACGCCATCGGGCTACAAGCAGATGCTCGACGTCGCGGAAGGATACGACCTCCGCAGCCTGCGCGCCTGCATCGCGGGGGGAGAGCCGCTGGAACCCTTCGTGTTCCGCGAATGGAAGGAGCGAACAGGCGTCTCGATTATCAACGGCTTGGGCATCTCGGAGCTATTGCACATCTTCATCTCGGCGAGCGGGAAGGACATCCGCCCCGGAAAGATTGGCCGGGCGGTGCCGGGCTACGAGGTGCGCGTGGTGGATGAGGAGATGCGCGACACGCCCCCCGGAGAGGTGGGGCAGATGATCGTGAAAGGCCCCACCGGCTGTCGCTATCTCGACGACCTGGAGCGGCAGCGGAACTACGTGCGGGAGGGCTGGAACATGACGGGCGACCTCTGCCGGGTCGACCCGGAGGGGTATATCTCCTTCGAGGCGCGAACCGACGACATGATCAACACCGGGGGGTACAACGTCTCGGGCCTCGAAGTCGAAGCCGTGCTGCTCGAACACCCCGAGGTGCGCGAGTGCGCGGTGGTCGGCTCGCCGAACGCAGAGCGCGGGGAGATCGTGAAGGCGTTCGTCGTTCTCTCGGGAGACGCCGGAGCAGACACAGATGAAGCGGCGGACGCGCTGGTCCGGGAGCTTCAGGATTTCGTGAAGGCGCAGCTTGCGCCTTATAAATACCCGCGAGCGGTGGAGTTCCTGGAAAGCCTGCCCTTGACGGCCACAGGCAAGATACAACGAGGCGCTCTTCGGAAGCTGGAGAAAGAGCGCGCGGGGGACGGGGCGGACTGACGTATCGCGCAGGCTTAACCGCCGGAGCCGGTTGCGCGCGGTGGTTTTTCGCTCATCCGGGGAAATTCCGGCGGCGTCTCACTTTGAAAACGGGAACGTCACGAAGGCGGGATATGAGTCTCATCAGAAGGTGTCAAGACTGTATTTGAATGAATAGTTAATTATCCTTTGCCCACCAAGAGGATGTTGAAAAAGTCATCCTCCTCAGGAGATAAAGGCAACCCCCCCTACCCCCCCCCTTGACAGGGGGGCAAGAAAAAGCAAAACCCCCTCATCCCAGCGGGGACGCATTGCCTTTTTATACCCCCCTGTCAAGGGGGGGGTAGGGGGGGTTGGTTTTCAAGGCGAGAGCCTGCGCCGCCGCCCGGTTTCGGGTTTTCGCCGGAATGACGGTGGTGGTCAATTCCGACCGAGGATGACTTTCTCAACAACCCCTTTCCCGTCTTGCGGCGGTTTTGATAAACATGGTATTCTCTTTCATTATATTCATCATCAAATTATCCAATGCTCTTTCGGTATCACTGTGTTCATTGTGCAGAGGGATAGAAAGAGAACCTCACTTTCTCAATACATAGTGTGCGCCCCGTCTCGGGGCGTTGGATGAGTTCATGACGCAAGCCGCGCAACCTGCGGCCCAGAGGGGAGGCTGAAATCGTGGATAACAGAACGAACGTACGGGGTCTCATCTTCAAATCG
This sequence comes from bacterium, assembly GCA_022828125.1. GTDB lineage: Bacteria > UBA8248 > UBA8248 > UBA8248 > UBA8248 > Bin107. Next base: position 30,890 of record JAJEJD010000030.1, read on the forward strand.
GTTTTGGCGGTCATCCTGGGAGTGGCGCTCGTCTTCACCGCCGCCACGCCTTCGGAGTCGGCCGTCAAGCGGGTCGTCATCACCCAGGCGGTCGAGAGTCTCGCCTTCGTCAGCAACTACGTGGCGCGCGCGAACGGCTACTTCGCCGAGGAGGGTCTGGCGGCCGAGGTCATCTCCACGCGGGGCGGCGGGCCGGACATCAAGGCCAACCTCGCGGGTCAGGCGGATTTCTCCATCGCGGCGGGCACCTACCAGATCAACGCCGTGAAGGCGGGCGGCGCCCTCGTGGCCGTGATGAGCTGCCTCAACCGCAGCATCGTCAACTCCGCCATCCGCAAGGACGTCGCCAAGAGGCTCGGCATCACCGCCAAGACGCCCTACAAGGAAAAGCTCAAGAAGATGAAGGGCCTGACCGTGGGCGCCACGCGCCCCGGCGCGCTCACCTACAACCAGGGTGAATACTGGATCCGCCAGGCCGGCTACACGCCCAACAAAGAGGTGAAGCTCATCGGCGCGGGCGCAGGTCCGGTGCTCGTCGCAGCGCTGCAGCGCAACAAGATTCAGATAGCGATCCAGACGATTCCCGTGCCGGAGACGGCCATATTCAAGGGCATCGGCATTCCCTTCGTCACGAACTCCGCGGGTGATGACCCGGAGATGGACCAGTTCATGATGGAGGTCCTGCTCGTGCGGCCCGATTACGCGAAGAAAAACCCCGAGACCGTCCGCAAGGTGGTCCGGGCGCTTCTCAAGGCCAACAACTGGATCGCCAAGCACAGCGCGGAGGATATTCGCAAGAAGATACAGCTCTACTTCGCCAAGACCGACAAGAACCTGCTGCGCGTGAGCATCGAGGCGGTGAAGACGGCCGTCTCGCTCGACGGGAAAATCACCCAGCGCGCGGTGGACATCACCCAGAACCTGCTCATCGCCGCGGGCAAGCTCAAAAAGGCGTTCCCCAGGAGCACCCTGGTGACGGACGAGTATCTGCCCGGCAAGATGTGAGCGATAACTTCCGACTCTGACAAACCGCCGGGGAGAGGCTGCTTTCGGCTCTTCCCCGGCGGCGGAGATTCATACGCCGTGCCTCCAATTCTCTCTATCAAGAACCTGCAAAAAGAATTCTTCTCGCGTGGAAACCGCGTACTCGCCGTCGAGGATTTGAGCCTCGACATCGAAGAGGGCGAGTTCCTCACCATCGTGGGGCCGAGCGGCTGCGGGAAGTCCACGCTGCTGAACTGCATCATCGGGCTGGTGCACCCCACCTCGGGCGTCATCACCTACAAGGACAAGAAGCTGCACGGCATCAACACCGATATCGGCTACGTTCCGCAGTCGGACTATCTCTACCAATGGCGCACGCTCATCAACAACGTCGCCTTTCCGCTGGAGATGCGGGGAGTCGATCAAAAAACCAGGCACGAAAAGGCGCGCGAGTTGATCCAGCGCGTCGGTCTGGCGGGATTCGAGGATCACTACCCCCACGAGCTCTCGGGCGGGATGCGCCAGCGGGCCAACATCATACGCACTCTTATCTATGACCCCGATGTCATCCTGATGGACGAACCCTTCGGGCCCCTGGACGCCCAGACGCGGATCATCCTTCAGGACCAGCTTCTGAAACTCTGGCGCGAGGCCAGAAAAACCGTCATATTCATCACGCACGACCTCGTGGAGGCCATTGCGCTTGCCGATCGGGTCGTCGTCATGACGAGCCGGCCCGGCAACTTGAGGAGCGTGGCCGAAGTGGACATCCCGCGTCCGCGCGACGTGTTCACCATCCACAGCCAGGAGGCGTTCCGCAAAACCTACGATCAGCTGTGGCAGGAATTGCGCGAGGAGGTCCAGCGCAGTGAGGATTGGATGAAAAACGGGTCCGCGGGTTAAAGCGAGCGGATGAGAGGAGGGTCCCCATGGTCGACATGATCGATAAAGAGGCGAGTGAGGACAAGGGAGCGAGTGAGCCGGAACAGAGCGCTCAGGAGGCTCCCGCCCGCGTCAGGCTGCCCAAGCTGGGCGAGATCCTCCTGACGATTCCCCTGCCAGGCGTACCGCAACTCTGGCGGGGCGATTACCTGATTGGCGCGCTCCTGCTGGGCCTCACCGCGGCCGGCTACATGATGTGCTCGGTCACGGGCATGTTCTTCCACGCCATCGCGTTCGTTGACGTCTCCATCACGCACACTGGCCGCATCATCAAGAACTCACGCCTGCGCATGTTCGCCTACCGGGCCTCTTTCGCGGGCGGCTTTCTGGCGATGTGGGAGCTCAGCGCATGGGAACTTGGCCCCAAGCAGTGGCTCTGCGTGGATCCGTTCTGGTTCGGTTCGCCCCTGCGCGTCATGGACTATATGGTGGAGATAACCCTATCGGGCAGCCTCTTCGTCGATACCTGGACGACGATGTACGAGGCCTTCCTGGGCTACGTCCTGGGCGCGGCTCTCGGCATTGCCCTGGGCTTCATCCTGGCGCGGCTGGAGACACTGGCCGAGATACTCGACCCCTTTATCGTCGCGGTGAACGGCATTCCGCGCGTGGCGATGGCGCCGATTCTCATCATCTGGTTCGGCATCGGGGTGGAGTCGAAGATCGTGCTGGCGGTGAGCCTCGTGCTCTTCCTGACCTTCATGAACACCTACTCGGGCCTCCGGGGCGTGGACCCCAACCTCAAGAACCTCGCCCAGGTGATGGGCGCGAACGAGATGCAGGTTCTCTGGAAGGTCACGCTGCCCGCCGCGATGCCCTGGATACTCACGGGCCTGAAAATTGGCGTTCCGTTCGCCATCATCGGGGCCATCCTGGGCGAGTTCATGGCGGCGAGCAAGGGTCTGGGCTTCATGATCCAGCACACGAGCAACCTGTTCAACATCGCGGGTTCGTTCGCGGGCCTCATCCTGCTCATGTTCATCGTGCTCATAGCCAACGCGGCGGTGAACTGGCTGGAGCGCTATCTCCTGCGCTGGCGGCCCAAGCAGCAGGCCGCCGGCGAGAGCGCGACGGATGTGTATTAGGGTTTCGGGCTCGTATTCTATCTGATTGGTCGCAGGGACGGACCACGAGCCGCCCCTGCAATTCCGTTGCGGGTCTCGTAAGGACAGGTCGCGACCTGTCCCTACAACACCTTCATGCGCCTTTGTCCGGCGAGAAGTTGACGTTCTCTTCACCAAACCCTAGTATCATTTCAATTCGCCCCTTGGCAGTACGCTGTGCTCCTAGCGATCATGAGCGCAGCCGATCCCTGGGGGCTTTTTTACGTCCGGCGGCCAGGGGGTGACGCCGATTTCCCCGCGCAGGAGGCGGCGGAACGCGGCCCGCCGCCGGATATCGCGCGAGACGGCGCTCACGACGCGCCGCCACGTCACCGAGATGACGCCCTCTGCGCGCTTGTGTTCGGCGCGCGCGAGTCTGCGGTCGCGCTCTATCTGGGAATCGTCCTGCTCGTCGTGCGAGACGACGGGCGGGTCGACGTAGAACACGTTCAGCCCGTTCTCCCAGAACCGGGAGAGCGCCTGGTCGATTTCGCGCATCATCTTCGGCGTGTTCTCGATGAAGTGCCGCGCCGCATCGCGCGTGATGACGTAGCCCTCGCTGCCGTAGTCGTGGTAGCGCACCCGGCCGACGCGGTGCCCCGTCTCGAGTCGTTCGCACGGAATGAAGGTTCTGCGCGAGCGCCGGTTCAGCTTCACGACGTCGAAGGCGAACGGCCTGCGCTCCAGGGCGTCGAGCACCTCGGGCAGGTCCGCCGACAGTCCGGCGTCGTCTTCAAAGACGCCCGCGGTTTCCGGGCCGTTCTCCGCGATTTCGTTCATAATCTGGTAATGACTTAACCAACAACCGATTTCCGTATCCGCCTGGGGCCAAAGGCCCAGCCGCCGCCTGGTTTCCCTGTCGACCATAGAGTAAGTCTCTTGGGTAAAATCCCGAATGTCGGCGGCGGGGTGAAACGCCGCTTTCAGAGCAAGAGAGGCGAACTGCTCCTCCATCCGGCGGCGGCGCTCCTCGGCCCTTTCGAGATTGATGACGAACACTTTCATGGTCGGGTCCCCTCGTGTCGGCGATTCTTTCTCGTCTGCCGCCGGAGGATTCTGACGCATATCCTCCCGAATTATCAAAGCGCTTGGCGAGCGCGGCGCTCGCGCATCAGGCCGAGAATCAGGCGCTCGTAATTATCGATCGAGACGTCGAAGGAGAACTCTCGCGCCCTGGCAAGCAACGTGTCCTTCTCCGGCGGGGAATCGAGAACGCGCTCCATGGCCGCGGCAAGAGCGGAATCGTCCCCGACCGGAACGAGCGGGCCGAATCGGCCGTTATCCAGAATCTCCGACGGGCCGGCAGGGCAGTTCGTGCTCACGCAGGGGCAGCCGCACGCCATCGCCTCTATCAGGACAGTGGGCAGACCTTCAAGCTTCGATGATAGAACGAACAACGATGCGCGGCTCATGAAGGCATAGGGGTTCGAGACCCAGCCGGGCAGGGACACTTTTTCCTGAAGCCCCAGTTTGCGGATCATCTTCTCCAGTCGTCCCCGCCAGTTTCCTTCCCCCAGAATCATCAGGCGGACATCGCGATTCCGGGAGACCCGCCGGAACGCCCGCAGCAGCGTCGGAAAATCCTTAGCCCGTGCCAAGCGTCCGGCAGCCAGTAAGATCGGGGGGCCATCGTCGGACATCCAGGGATGCTCGGGAACGGCGCGGGCCAACTCGGCGATTTCTTTCGTGACGACGGGATTGTAGATTCGGAAAATTTTTTCACGGGGGAAGTTAATTTTGAGAGCAATGCTGTCCGCGACGCCGTCCGATACGGCGACGACCTGATCCGCAACCGGAAAGAGAATCGGATAAAGTTTGCGAAACCTCCGCTTCGTGTGCATGAGGACGATATGCACAGTCGGGATTACCACCGGGTTCAGCTTGGTGAAACAAAGCGCCAGCAGCGTCGTCGATTTCGCTCTTGGAAGCGAGGGGAGAACGCAGTCCGGGCGTTCTTCGTCGATATAGGCGGCTATTGAGCGGGCGTCTTTCAGCAAGTCCGTCCGCAGATTTTTCAGTATTCGGAAACCGAAACGCCTCGCGAGATGCACGCGGTCGCGAGTGCTATGGATTCCTTTCTGCTTCAATATGAACTGGCACGCGTCGGGAGGAATTTCATCTTTAAGCGTGTCTATTTTTTCAAACACGAGGAGGTCTACGCGGTACCCACGTTCAAGCAACCCGCGCGCCAGCCTTAATACAATACGCTCCGCCCCGCCGCCGCCCAGATGGGGAATGACGAGGGCGATTCGCAGGGGCTTTTCAGGTTCTTTCATTTTTTTAATCGTCCTATGCTGATAAGCTATGATTTTCGAGGAGCCGATCGTCGTCACTTCAAAGCCTTGAATCACTTCGTCTCAGATTTGTTCATACCGAATCGCCGCCGTTCCTTGCGCTGCGAACCTTGCGGGAAAAATATACACGCTTGAGCGCCTCTTCCCTGAGATTGCTGAGCGCGCGGCGTCCCAGTTTCCACAAGTTCCGGCTCGGCCGGGAATCCACCGCCTCCTGAAGGAAAGAATGGCCGCCCGCCTCGTTTCCATCGGATACTACGGGCGTTTCCAGGGAGAAGACGTTCAACCCGTTTTCCCAGTATGCGTGCAGCGCATGATCGGCTTGGTAAACAATTTTCGGACAGTTCTGCAGAAAGCGGCTCGCCCCTTTTTTCGAGACCATATAACCTTGCAGCCCCCAGTCCGAAAACCTTGTGATGCCCAACCGGATGCTCTCGTCGACACTTTTGAGCGGCGCGAAGGTTTTGTCCTTCCGATTGCGATGCAGAAAAACGAGGTCGAATTCCCAACCCGAGGCGTAGAAGCGCTCAAGGGTTTGGAGTACGCCGCCGATTTCAGGCGCAAGCGTTACGTCGTCCTCGAAGACGGCTACCAGTTCGTCATCGCCCGCTGCAACGCTTTCCAGCGCCTTTCTGTGGCTCAGGTGGCAGGCGATCATGCCGTCAGAAAGCGGGCGGCGGCCCTCCATGTCGCGGGTATTCCTGTCCACGAGGGCCCAATCTTCTTCGCCCAGCTCGCGCCAGTCCGTGGCGTCGAAAATCTCGAATTTCATGTCGAGAGCGTCGAACTGCCTGCGCATCGCCTCGCGCCGGGCTTCAGCGCGCGGCAGGTTGATGACGATGCACTTCATGGCGCGCTGCGAATTATCCAACAATTTATCCCTTTTCTCCGGTTTATTTACCGGTTTCGCGCGGAAATTCATGGAATTTTTCCGTCATTTCCCATCGACCGGCTCCATTCCATCTCCGTGGGCGATGGTAGCATTTCTTCGCGGATTGGGTAACGAGGCAGGCAGGGAATCGTCAGGCGGCGCTATTTTTGTGCCGGAACCTGAACAAGCGCATTCGTGACAACGTACGGGGCCATCATCACATTGTTAAGTCCGGCTCCGATCAATGCCAGGACAGGTTGATGCAGGGCCGTTCGATACTTCGGGCTTTTTCGTAGAGCGTGTTGACCCGCGGCTTGTGAGCCGGGATACGCTTTTCGTGCGTTTCCGCAAAAATGTAGTCGATGCGCGCCAGGACGTCCGGCTTCTCGAACAAGGATTCGAGCAAATCGACTTCGGCGCCTTCGATATCGATTTTCAGTATCCCGATATCTTCACCGAGACCCTCGAGATAGCGGATGAAATCTATCTGTCTGACTTCAACGGCATTCTCTTGGGAGATATTCCGCTTGTCGGAGATGATCGTACTTGCTTCCGAATGCGAGGCGGGATTGTTCTCGAAGAGGGGGTGCCGGTAGAGAAGAGCCTTCTTCTCACAAGCTCCTGCCGCCGCGTTCTCTATCTTGACATTGTCGAGATCCGCAATGTTGGCCCGAAGCTCGGCAAAGGCCCACGGGTCCGGTTCAAAGGCGATTACCTGTTTGGCCCCCATCGCCATCTTTCTGGTGTACGAGCCGACGTTGGCGCCTAAGTCGATACACGTCATGCCTTCGGAGCGGCGGAGCGCTTCGTCAAATGCCGCCCGAGTCTGCAGCCATAAAAATTTATGCTGGTAAACGCGTCCCCATTCTCCCGGCAACTTGCGCAGAAGGTTGTATTGATAATACTTGTAGGCTCGAATAAGGTCCGATATTTTCATCGTCTCCCTTCCCTTCGACCGGCTCCATTCCATCTCAGCCGGCGATAGTAGCATTTCTCCATGGATGGCGTAACGATTCTTGAGTTGCATCCTCTCCTACTCGGCTAGGTTCGACACGCATTTCCCCGCATTCGGCGTTACCGGGTTTGCGCCCGCGCGGGGCAGAATCGCGCGCGCGAACATGGAGGAATTCCGATGGACCTGGGAGGAGAAAAGCAAATGGACAAGGCGACCCACGTTCCACCGGCGACGGAACCGGTGCTTTCCGCGCGATCGGAATTACCGAAAAATTCGATAAATATCGATAAATTCACGGGGTTTTTCGATAAAAAACCGTATGGGAAAATCATTGAAAGTTATTGTAATATAAAGAAAATAGACACATATCTGAGTATGCGCCGCTCAAATAAAGCCGCAAAAAATTTCAAGCCTCCGCATTTGCCCGCATTTACGGTGAATGGCGCGCGACTCGGCGCATTTCCCCGCAAGTTCTCCATAGTCCGCATCCCCTGAGAGGCCCGAGGCCGCGTCCCGAAAATCCGGGATGGATTCTCGCGCCGAAATGAGGGATAATGCGCACATCCAACGTCAGGAACGATAATGTCGCCTCCCGGCTCCATGAGGCGAGAGGCATATCCATTCCAATCCAGGAGGTAAGCAGATGAGAACATGTCGTACCTTGTGCTTCATTCTGATAGCTGTGTTTGCCGTTGCATTGCCGTTGCAGTCTGCTTCGGCCGCGTTTCCCGAAAAGCCGATTCAGTTCATCATTCCCTTCGGCGCGGGTGGTGGAGCGGACATCGAGGGGCGCCTGCTCGCCAAAGGTATGGCGAAAGAACTCGGCGTTCCCGTGGTGGCCATCAACAAGCCGGGCGCGGGCGGCGCCGTCACTTACACTTTCGTCAAGAACTCCAAGCCGGACGGCTATATCGTGGCCTGGAACTCCACCTCCGTCCTCACCTCCACGAACATCGGCAACGTGCCGTGGGGCTACCAGGAACTCGACCATATCGGGCGGGTGCACTTCCAGCCTCTGGTGGTGGCGGTGAACGCCAAGTCGAAATGGAAGACGGTCAAAGACTTCGTGGCGGATTGCAAGAAAAAGCCGAACACGCTCAAAATCGGCCACGCGGGCACCGGCAGCACCACGCACCTCACGGCCGTCATTTTCACGAACATGACGGGCTGTAAGGCCATTCTCGTTCCCCTGGGCGTGAAGCGGCGCAACGCAGCGCTTCTGAGCGGCGAGGTCGACGCCATGGGGGCGCCTCTCACGGGGGCGATTCGCCTGGCGAAAGCGAACAAGTTCCGCATCATCACCCACATCACGGGCAAGCGGAACCCGGCGATTCCCGACGTGCCCACCATGAAGGAAATGGGCCACGACATCGATTTCGACCATTTCCGGGGCTTGAGCGTGCCGAAGGGAACGCCCGCGGCCGTGAAGGCGAAGCTCGTCGACGCCATGACGAAGGCCGCCAACTCGGACGCCTTCAAGAAGCTGGCCAAGACGAAGGGCTTCACGATTGACCCGAGCGGGCCTGAAGAGTTCGGTAAAATGCTCGCCAAGCGCGACAAGATTGTCGCCGACATCATGAAGGCCACGGGCGTATACAAGTCCAAGGTGAAGAAATAACCGCGCAGGTCGCGTGACAGACGGAGGCCGCCTCTTCCAGGGAGGGGGCGGCCTTCGTTTTCGAGTCGTTTTCTTTTCGTGGGGCTGATTCGTAATGGGTCTTCGAAACATTGTCGGCGGGGTGGTCATTCTCGGCTTTACGCTCTACTACGGTGGCCTCGCCACCCTGCTGCCGAAACGCACTACGACAGACGCGCCGGGGCCCCATTTTTTCCCGTATCTGATCACCGTCTCGATACTCTTCCTCAGCGCTGTGCTGATTCTGCAGGGGGTGAGGGGCCTGAAAGGCTCGGGCGGCCTCGCCGACCTGAGGCCTGAAAGACCTTCGGCGAACGAGAATTTCAGCATCGCCCGCGCAGCGGCCGGCCTGCTGCTCACGGGGCTCTATTTCTCTGCGCTTTCGACCTTCGGGTTCTTCTGGTCCACGCCCGTCTTTTTCGCCGCTCTCATGTGGACCTCGGGCGAGCGCCGTCCGCATATTCTCCTCACTCTGGCGATTATCGTTCCCATGTTCCTGTTCTTTTTGTTCCGCGACCTTTTTCAGCTTCCCCTTCCAAGGGGAAGTTTTTTTGGATGACGCAAGATGAACGGTGATTTGCTCCAGGGGTTCTACCTCGCCCTCGCGCCGACGAGCATTCTGGCAACGGCCTTGGGCGCGCTGCATGGCCTCGTATGCGGGATGATGCCGGGTCTGACGACGAGCGCGGGCATCATCATCCTGTTCCCGGTCACCTTCATCCTGGAGCCGACCACCGCCGTGGCGCTCCTGCTCGGCGTCTTCGCGGGCGGAATGACGGGGGGGAGCTTCGCCGCCATTCTCATCAACATCCCGGGTTCACCCTCGGCATCGGCCACCACGATGGACGGATTCCCCCTCACCCAGAAGGGAGAAGCCGGGCGGGCGCTGGGCGTTTCCATCGTATCGAGCTTCACCGGCGGTCTTTTCAGCTTCTTCTGCCTCATACTGATCGCTCCGCAACTCACGAAAGTGGCTCTTCAATTCCGGGCGGCCGACCTGTTCGGGCTGGTCTTTTTCGGCATGTCCGTCATCTCCGCCTTCGCGGCGAAATCGCTCGTCAAGGGTCTCTTGTCCACTTTTCTGGGCCTCATGATCGTGACGGTCGGGATGGATCCGCTCGTGGGCACGGCGCGCTTCACCTTCGGGGACGCGAACATGCTCGCGGGAATCCACTTCATCGCCGCCCTCGTGGGCCTGTTCGCCATTCCGGAGATAGTGGCGAACCTGGCGGAAGGGAACATCCGCTCGGTCGCCTCCAGGTTCGGCCGCGTGTTTCCGAGTTGGGCGGACATCAAGAAGATACGGCTTCCGGTGGCCATCGGCTCCATCGTGGGGACTTTCGTCGGTATTCTTCCCGGAGCGGGCGGCCCGATAGCCGTTTTCGTGAGCTACGACTACGCCCAGAAGGTCAGCAAGGAACCCGAGCAATTCGGAAAGGGCTGCGTGGAGGGCGTGGCCGCGCCCGAATCGGCGAACAGTTCCATCGCCGGCGGGGCGCTCATTCCGATGATGACGCTGGGGATTCCGGGCGACCCGATAACCGCCATCCTCATCGGCGCCCTGCTGGTTCACGGCATGGCGCCGGGGCCGCTTCTTTTCGTGGAGCAGGGGCCTTTCGCTTTTTCCGTACTTTTCTCGTATTTCATCGCAATTTGCAGTACGGCGACGGTCGCGTTCCTGGGCTTGAGGCTTATCGTGAAACTGCTGTCCATACCCCGCTCGCTGCTGCTTCCGATTATCGTCTCCCTGTGCGTTCTGGGGACGTACGCGCTCAGGAATTCTTTCTTCGACATCTACGTCATGTTCTTTTTCGGCCTCGTGGCGCTTTCCTTCAAGTGGCTCGATATTCCGGTCGTTCCCATGCTGCTCGCGCTCGTGCTGGGGCGGCAGCTCGAGGAGCACATGCGGGTCGCCCTCGCCGCATCGAAGGGCGACATCTCGATTTTCTTCACGTCTCCCTGGTGTCTGTTCTTCCTGTGCCTCTCGGTGATCTCCTTCGCCTGGCCGTTCTTTCTCGAGTGGAGAGTCAAGCAAAGAGCGCTCAAGAAGGCGTCCGCCACTCCCTCCGCCTAGAAAACGCACCGGCCGGCCTCTTCGCCGCTCGTCGGATCGAGGCGGGCCTGTTGAGAAACCTGGCAAGCAACTCCTATGGAAACTCTCACCACCGAGGAGAATTTCAAATTCACTCCCCCCCTTGAGGGGATTGTTGAAAAAGGCCGAGGCGGGAGGTTTCCGGCGTCTCAGCCTCAGGCGTCTTGTTAGGGATTCGACGCGAAAAACTTGGGCCTTGACCCTGAATCGAGGCTCATCTAACCTGCTCGCTACATTGAAAACAAATCTGTTCCGGCGTCCGGTTTCCGATCCCGGGCGGGTCTGATTCCGGCTGCTCGGCTCCGTATGTTTCCATCTTCAAGGGGGATTTCTCATGTCTGGTTTCAGAAAAAAAGCGTTCTTTGCCGGGGCGATCATCCTGGCGGTTGGCTTGTTGAGCGTTTCCACTTCATTTGCGGCGAAAACCATAAAAATCGGCGTTCTCTCTCCGCTGACGGGCCTGTATTCCATCGTGGGGAAAAGGACGAGTCAGGGCATCAACATGGCCGTCAAGGAAATCAACGACGCGGGCGGCGTTCTGGGCCACAAGTTCGAGGCGCTGATCCGGGATTCCGAGACCAACCCGGCGAGTTCGGTGCGCACGGCGCGGCGGCTGATCCTGCGCGACAAGGTCTTCGCCCTTCTCGGCCCCCTGCACGGGGGAGCGGCCATCGCCGTGCTTCAGGAGTCGAAAAAGCTGAAGACGATGAATTTCCCCTGGGCGGCGACCGAGGAGATCAATACGAAATTCTGCAGCCGCTACACCTGGCGGGTGGGCAGCAGCGCGCAGCAGACCTCCCGCGCGGGCGCCGTCATCGCCCACCGGCTGGGCCTGAAGAAGTGGGCGACGATATCGTCCGATTTCTCGTACGGCCGCTCCGTCGTCCGGCAGTTCTGGAACTATCTGAAAGAGCGCGACCCGGGCGCGGAACGCCCCTACGCGGCCTGGCCGAAGCTGGGCGAGAACGATTATTCCGCCTACATCAACAAGATGCAGAAGGCGAAGCCGGACGCCATCTACGTCGGCCTGTTCGGCGCGGACCTCATCAAGTTCATGAAGCAGGCCCGTTCCTTCGGGATGTACGAGAAGGTGAAGATATTCACCGATTTCGGCGGCAACCACGTCGTGCTCAAGGCGCTGGGCGACCAGGCGCCGTTCGGGCACTGGGCGAGTTCGCGCTACCTGCACAACTACCCGGTTTCCGCGGCCAACAAGCGTTTCGTGGACAATTTCCGGAAGGCCTATAACGTCTACCCGGACATGACGGCCGGCGAAGCGTATTCGACCGTCCACGTGATTGCGGAATCCATCCGCCGGGCGGGCGCCGTGGACAAGGAGAAGGCGATTGACGCGATGGGCGGCGTCGCATTCAACTCGCCGGAAGGGTGGATCATCATGCGGCCATCCGATCACCAGGGCTGGCAGTCGAGCTTCTGGGGCGTGATCTCGAAAAGCAAGAAATACCCTTTCCCGGTCCTCTCGAACATCCAGGTGATCTCTCCCGTCGAGGGTTCTCACCCCGACGAGAACACGGGCCAGGGCTGCCGGAAATAACCATCACGCGTGAAGCCGAAAACGCCCCGGGAAGTTTCCGGGGCGCCGCTTCACCCTTTTCCGGAGGCCCGGACGCATGGAATTGGACGTCAGTTTTTGGTTGACCCAGTTTCTGAACGGGTTGGCCAACGCGATGGTTCTCTTCCTGATCGCATCGGGCCTCACGATTCTCCTGGGCGTTTTGGGCGTCCTGAACCTGGCCCACGGCTCGTTCTACATGCTGGGCGCTTTTCTGATTTTCTCGAGTTCGATCATCAAGAATCCGAGCTGGTTCTGGGTGGGTCTGCTCTTCGCACCTTTGGTTGTGGCGGGGTTCGGCACCATCATCGAAGCGTTCTGCCTGCGCCCCCTCTACGGCCGGGAAAGACTCTACACGTTGCTCCTTACTTATGGCTTCACACTCATTCTCGATGACCTGGTTCTGCTGATCTGGGGCCGGGATTACAAATCCGTTCCCATCCCCGCGCTGTTCGAAGGGCGATTGACCATCGGGGATTTCAGTTACCCCGTGTATTTTCTCTTCATCATCGCGGTCGGCCCGCTGCTGGGCGTTTTCCTGTGGTTCATCCTGAACAGGACGAACTTCGGGAAACTCATCCGCGCCGCCGCCACGGACAGCGAGATGCTCGACGCCCTGGGGGTGAACGTGAACCGGGTATTCACCGGCGTATTCGCCCTGGGCGCCTGGCTCGCGAGCCTGGGCGGCATCCTGGCCGCGCCGATGAGAAGCGTCGAGCCCGGCATGGGGGTGGAGATCATCATCGAATCGTTCATCGTCGTCATCATCGGGGGGATGGGGAGTTATCTGGGCGCGTTCGTGGGGGCGGTGCTCATCGGGATGCTCAAGGCGTTCGGCATCGAGATCCTCGAGAATTTCGCGATGATTTTCATCTACGCGCTCGTGTTGCCGATTCTGATCCTGAGACCCCGCGGCCTGTTTGGCGAGACGACGATTTAAGAACGGGAGCCTGAAAAACGCATGGAAGGTTCATCGAGCAACAAATTTTCCATAAGACGCCTGACCGGGAGCGTAACCAATCGCTTCGGCGTCACGGCATTGCTCGCCTTGGCCGTCCTCGCGCCTTTCCTGGTCCAGAACGATTACTATATTCAGCTTTGCACGGAGATCCTCATCGCGAGCCTGCTCGCCATCAGCCTGAATTTTCTCATCGGCTATACCGGCCTCGTCTCCCTGGGCCATGCGGTGTACCTGGGCGTGGGCGCCTACGCCTTCGCCCTGCTGACGAAGAACGTCTATCCCTCCATGTGGGCCGGACTGATAGCGGCGGGCGCCTCCTGCGCGCTTTTGGCCTGGTTCATGGGCGTTTTCTGCGTGCGTCTGGCGGGGCTTTATTTCGCCATGCTGACGCTCGCGTTCTCTCAAGTCGTCTACACCGTCGCCTACTACTGGCGCGACGTCACCGGCGGGGACGACGGGATGCTCGGCATCCCGAAACCCGAAATCGGGATTCCGGGCGCCTTCAGCATCTCGCTGGAATCGTTCACGAACTTTTATTACTTCGTGCTCATCATCGTGGCGGCTTTGATATTTCTCGCGTGGAAAATCGCCAACTCCCCCTTCGGCAGGGTGTTGCAGGCCATCCGGGAAAACCCCGAGCGCGTGGAATTCATCGGACTGCCCGTGCACAGGTATAAACTCTACGCCTTCATCATCGCAGGCACCCTCGGCGGTTTCGCCGGGGGTCTTTACTCGACTTTTCAGGGCTATATCTCACCCGATCTGCTCTACTGGACCCAATCGGGCGAGATCGTTCTGATGACGATCCTGGGCGGCATGTATTCTTTTCTGGGGCCGGCCTTCGGCGCGGGGATGCTCTTGTTCATCCGGGACACGGTGTTGAATTTCATGGAGTACTGGAGAATCGTCGTCGGCGGCATTCTGGTGCTCCTGGTCCTGTTCCTCCCCGGCGGAATCCTGGGATTCTTCGAGGGGTGGGCCTCCCGATTATCGATTGGTGGAAACGATGGCGACGACGCCCGTTCTTGAGACCCGGAGTCTCACCAGGTCGTTCGGTTCGCTTCTGGCGGTCAACGAGGTGGACTTTCGGGTCCCGGAGGGAGAGTTGTGCGCCGTCATCGGGCCCAACGGGGCGGGAAAGACCACCTTTTTCAACCTGATCTCAGGGAGGCTCGAGCCGACCTCGGGCGGCGTATTCTTCGAAGGAGAGGACATTACGGGCTTTCCCCCGCACGCGGTGGTGAAAAAAGGGGTGGGCCGTTCTTTCCAGATCACGAACATATTCCCCAGGCTTTCGGTTCTGGACAACGTCCGTATCGCCGTCTTGGCGAGACGGGGAAAAACGCTCGATATGTTCTCCCCCATCGAGAAGCACACCGAAGAACAGGACGAGGCGCTCGTGATCCTCGGCGAGGTGGAACTCGAACACAAGGCGCATCACCCCACCACCGAACTCGGCCACGGGGAGAGAAGAAACCTGGAACTCGGCATCACCCTCGCGCTCGAACCGCGGCTGATCCTGTTGGACGAGCCGACGGCCGGCATGTCGATCGAGGAGACGTCGAGCACGATAGCGCTCGTAAAAAAGATATCCGCGGATAAAACGGTCGTCTTCACCGAGCACGACATGAGCGTGGTTTTCTCGATTGCCGACCGCATCTCCGTCCTGCATCAGGGGAGCATCATCGCAGAGGGAACGCCGGATGAGATTCGAAACGACGAACTCGTTCGCCTCGCCTACCTGGGGGAAGAGGTTTGATTCTCACCGTCGAGAAAATCAATACGTTCTACGGGGACAGCCATATCCTGTTCGACGTGGACTTGACCATCGCCGAAGGGGAGGTGGTGAGCCTCCTCGGCAGGAACGGCGCGGGAAAGACGACGACGCTGCGCTCCATCATGGGACTGACGCCTCTCCGGGCGGGCAGCGTGCGCTGGCTGGGTGAGGAGGTGCAGCGCCTGAAGCCGCATGAGATCGCCAGGAAAGGCGTCGGATTCGTGCCCGAGGACAGGAGGATATTCTCCCGTCTGAGCGTGGAGGAGAACCTGGAGATCGGCGCTTTCAAGCTGGAGGGGCCGAGCGGCTGGACACTTGAGCGGATATATGGTCTTTTCCCCAAACTTGAGCAATTGAAGGCGCACAAGGGAAACGAGCTCAGTGGCGGTGAACAGCAGATGCTCGCCATCGCCCGCGCGTTGATGGGGGCGCCCAGGCTCGTCCTGCTCGATGAACCCTCCGAAGGTCTCGCGCCGGCCATCGTGAAGGACGTGGGCGAGATGATCGGCACGCTCCGGGACGAGGGAATCGCCGTCTTGCTGGTGGAGCAGAACACCCGCTTCGCCTGCCGGCTCTCCGACCGCGTCTACATCATAGACAACGGCAGGGTGCGTTTCGGCGGCACGGTGGCCGAGCTCGAAGCGGACGAGGAGTTGAAGTCGCGCTACCTGGCCGTTTGATTTTTATTTTCCCTTAAGTGGAAACGAGGAGGACTTTGGATGAACTCCCGCGTTGAATTCGGTTTGATCATGGCCCTGACCATCCGGGGGCTCGCCGTCGGAAACTTCGAGGACATGAAATCGGTGGCACAGGAGGCGGAGCGGCTGGATTTCGATTCGGTGTGGCTTTGCGACCACTTCCTGACGCTCGACCCGAGTTCGTATGCCAAGGATGCCGGGTTCGAAGACGAGGGGGAGTCGGAAGGCGTCGGTTCGGGCTCCATCCCCCTGCTCGAAACCTGGACGGCCCTCAGCGCCCTCTCCCAGGTGACGACAAAACTCCGCCTGGGAACCAGCGTTCTCAGCAACTCCTACCGCATCCCCTCGGTGCTCGCGAAGATGGGCGCCACGCTGGATCACATCAGCGGCGGGCGGCTCGACCTGGGCCTCGGCGCGGGCTGGATGCAGGAGGAGTACGAGGCCTACGGCATTCCCTTCCCGAGGGCTTCGGTCCGCATCGCCCAGATGGAAGAGGCGGTTCAGTTGATCCGCAAGATCTGGACGGAGCCTGACCCCACGTTCGAGGGAGAGCACTACACGATAAAAGGCGCGGTGTGCGATCCACCGCCGGTTCAGAAGCCCTCGCCCCCGATATGGATCGGCGGGGAGGGGAAGAAGGTGCTTCGCGCCGCGGCGAGGCATGCGGACGGCTTCAACGTGCGCTGGTGGCCGCCGGAGCGCTATCTCGAACGAAAAGACGAGATCGACGCCAACTGCGCGGAGGCGGGCCGCGACCCCGAAGCGTTCAGGCGTTCCCTGATGTGCCTGCTTTTGCCGAGCTATGACCGCGCGCGGGTCGAGGCCGAAAAACAGCGATTTGCCGCCATTCCCGAAACGGGTATAATCGCGGGCGAACCCAAGGAATGCGTGGATAAGATGATGGAATACGTCGGCGCGGGTGTCAGGCATTTCCTGTATACGATCCCCGACGTTGCCGACATGGATATGCTTCGCCTCGCGGGAGAGGAGATTCTCCCCGAGGTCAGGAGTCTGTCGAACGGGGGCTGATGCCCTCTCATGAGCAGGGAGATTTTCCAATGAACGAACACCAGGACATGGCCGATTACCTGAAACCCACCGAATTCATCGATTCGGACAATCCCGACATCGTGTCGAAGGCGGAGGAACTCACCGACGGCTGCGCGGACGAGAAGGAAAAACTCGGCAACATCTATTATTTCGTCCGCGATTTCCCCTACGACATTCTCGATTCGTTCCGCTACCTCGCCGAGGGGAAGCGCCAGGCGAGCGACGTGCTGAATAACGGCAAGGCGTTCTGCATGGGCAAGGCCAGCATGTTCGCCGCCCTCTGCCGGGCGTCGGGCATCCCCTCGCGCATCGGCTTCCAGCAGCTTCACTGCCCGGACAAACCGTTCATGAACGAGGAGGTCGCCAAGATCTGGGGCGACCGCAAGCTGCCGTGGCACTCGCTCGGAGAGGCGTACCTGGACGGCAAGTGGCTCAAGCTGGACGCCACGATAGACAAGGAATTCGCCGCGCGAAAAGGGCGGGTATATTCCCAGGAATTCGACGGCGTAAGCGATATTCCCTCCGTGGAAGGCCCCCTCATCAAGGATCTTCCCAGCCACACGGACTACCCGAAAGACGTGGCCGACTGGTATGAGCAGGTCGCCAAGGACGTCGTCGCTTCCGTGGAGGAAGACGTCGTTCACAAAGACGTCCTGAGTGATGAGGAATGGTCCGGCCCCGAGGCGGGGAAGCTATAGAGCCGGTCACCTCTATGGGGGCGTCTGGTCGATACGTTCTTTCAACCAAAGGAGCTTTTGATGTCTGGTAGTCTTGTGAAGGTAACCGAGTTTCCGCTCACCCAGGAGGTGGAGCAGCAATTCATCGACGGGAACTGGGTGAAAGGCGAGCGCGGCGAGCCGATAGACGTGTTCAATCCCTCGAACAACGAGACGATATTCCAGTTGTTCCCGGCATCTGACGCGCAGGTAGACGAGGCCGTCGCCTCCTGCTGGCGGGCGTTCCGAGATCCGTCATGGAGCAAGATGCCCGCCCTCGAGCGCGGAAAACTGATTACGAAGCTCGCCGGCCTGATGCGCGAGCACGCGGAAACCCTCGCGAGGCTGGAAGCCATCAACACGGGCATCCCCATCAAGGAGAGCCGCCTGGAATCCGCCTCCTCCGCGCGCCATTTCGAGTATTTCGCCGGATGGGCCGGAAAAGTCGAGGGCAGCGCGCAGCCCCTCATGAACGACAGGCTCATGTATTCGACGAGAGAGCCCCTGGGCGTCGTGGCCATCATCGTTCCCTGGAACACCCCGCTCAAGCTCATGTCCCGGGGGCTGGCCGCCGCGCTCGCCTGCGGCAACACGGTGGTCATCAAGCCCTCCGCCGTCGCCCTGGCCTCGGTGCTGTATTTTGGAAAACTGGTCGAAGAGGCCGGCTTCCCGCCGGGGGTGATCAACATCGTCGCCGGTTCGGGGCGCTCGACGGGCGCCAAAATCGTGGGCCATCCGGATATCCGGAAAATCGTCTTCACGGGCGGCACGGAGGGCGGCCTGGAAGTCTTGGGGCTCGCCGCCACGAACGTGACGCCCGTACTGGCGGAGCTTGGCGGCAAGGGCCCCATCATCGTTTGTGAAGACGCCGATCTCGATGAGGCCGCCGACGGCGTCATGAGCCAGGTGTTCGCCCGCCAGGGCGAGGTCTGTTTCGCAGGCACCCGCCTGTTCCTCCCGCCTTCCATACACGATGCGTTCGTCGAGAAGATTAAAGAGCGCGTCGAGGGAATCAACGTGGGCGACGCCATGGATGAAGATACCGATATGGGGCCGCTCATCTCCCCCGGTCATCTCGCAGACGTCGTCGGCTACGTCGAATCGGCGGTCGGTGACGGGGCCGGCGTCGCCTGCGGTGGCGACCGCGCAAAGCCCGAAGGGGGGCCTGAGGGAAATTTCATGCAGCCCACGGTGCTCACGGGCGTGAACCAGGGGATGGAGGCGGCGTGTGAGGAGATTTTCGGCCCGGTTCTCACCGTCCATGAATACGAATCTCTCGACGACGCGGTTCGCGACGCCAACGCCACGGACTTCGGTCTGGCGAGCTACGTCTGGACGAGCGACCTGCGCCGGGCGCATCGCCTCGCTCAGGAGCTAGACTGCGGAAACGTGTTCATCAACACCTACCGCTACGGCTCGGAGATTCCTTTCGGCGGCGTGAAGAAAAGCGGCATCGGCAGGGAGCATGGCGAGGAGGCGCTGCGCGAGTACACCCAGGTGAAAAGCGTCTGCATCGGCCTGTCGAGATGGCATTCCTGGAATCGGGATTAAAACGGCATCATGAATTTCGAGAATTTTCTCAGTGCACTTTAAGCGAATCTTAAGGAGGAAACACCATGAAGAAGTTCTTGCTGGTTTTCGCACTCGCCTTCGTCGTCGCGGCGGTGTCGGCAGCGCCCGTCTCAGCGGCCTATCCGACGAAGCCCGTCGAGATGACCATCACCTTCAAGGCCGGCGGGGCGGCGGACATCTCCGGCCGCACCGTGGCGAAAGCGGCCGAGAAAGTGTTCGGGCAGCCCATCGTCGCCGTGAACCGTCCGGGTGCGGGCGGAACCATCGGCTTCGCCTACGTCAAGACCGCGCCTGCCGACGGGTACAAGATCGGCTGGCTTTCGGCCTCGATCCTGACCGGCACGACCATGGGGCGCCTGCCCTATGACTACCGCGCCTGGGATTACGTTTCCCGCCTGGTGTTCGAGGGGACGGCCATCGTCGTCCGGGGCGATTCCCCCTATAAGTCGCTGCCCGATCTCGTGAAGGCGGCCAAATCGAAGACGCTCAAGATCGGTAGCGCAGGTTCGGGTAGCTTCACGCGGCTCACGGCTTCGGCGCTCTCCCAAAAGGCAGGCTTCAAGTTTCGTCACGTCCCCCTGGGCAAGCGCCGCGTGCCCAGCCTCCTGGGCGGCGAGGTAGACGCGATTTCCGTCCATCCGCCCGAGGTCCTGGCCCTTCACAAGGCGGGCAAGGTCCGCATGCTGGCCGTCTCTTTCCCGAAGCGCCATCCGGCCTATCCCAAGGTTCCCCTGTTCAGCGAGCACGGGTGGGACGTCGGTTTTTACCAGTTCCGTGGTCTGCACGTTCCCAAGGGAACGCCCAAGGAAGCGGTTCAAGCGCTCCACAAGGCGTTCGCGGCGGCCGCCAAGGATCCGAAAGTCCTGGCCACCGCCGAGAAGCGGGGTTTCCTGGTCTCCTACATGGGGCCGGACAAGTTCCCGGCCTTCGTGGCTGAGCAGAACGCCCTGATCAAGAAAATCGTCGTATCCTTGGGTCTGGATAAGAAGAAAAAGAAGAAATAAACTTCTGAATCGTGTCGAGGACGAAAAGCCACAAGGGATCGGGTTTTCATGACGGAGGAGAGTAAAAAAATCAGCCTGAGCATCGGACGCCTCGCCGTTCCGATCCTCCTGGTGGTTTTTTACGTCTGGTACGGTTCGCTGATTCTGGAGTTGCCCCAGGGGCCTGGAGAAGAAGGTCCCCTGGGGCCTTCTTTTGTCCCCTGGCTCTGGGCATCGCTGCTCATCGTTCTGACAGTGGTTGAAATCGCGACGGGCTACCTGGGCAAGGCTCAAGAGAATGCGCACACCTCTATAGAGCGCAAGGGCGTACTCGAAGCCCTGATCCTGTGCCTCCTGCTGGCGGGCTTCGCGATCTTGATGCAGTATGTCGGCTTCTCCGCCTCGGTCATCGCGTTTCTCGCCGTCTCCATCTGGTGGAGCGGAATCCGCTCCTGGAAGATCATCATCCCCTACGTCGTCATCTTCGCCCTGGTGGTGAACTACGTCTTTCACCACGTGCTCAAGGTTCCCCTGCCCCAGGACTGGCTCTTCTAAAATGAACCTCCTGGTGGACGGCCTCGTCCAGGCCCTGGCGTGGAAGCCTCTTCTGTTCGCCGTTTTGGGCAGCTTTATGGGCATCATCTTTGCGGCCATTCCGGGCCTCACGGTGAGCATGGGCATCATTCTCCTGCTGCCCTTCACCTTTCACATGGCGAGCGTCACGTCGATGAGTCTTCTGGTGGGCGTTTTCGTCGGCGGGATGACGGGGGGCAGCATCTCGTCCATTCTCCTCAACATTCCCGGCAATCCCGCCGCCATCGTCACGAGCCTGGATGGACACCCGCTCGCCCGGAAAGGCCGGGCGGGCGTTGCGCTGGGCGTGGCTTTTTTCTCGAGCTTTCTGGGCGGGCTGTTCAGCCTTATCTGCCTGATTACCATCGCGCCGCAACTGGCGGAATTCGCACTGAATTTCGGTGCGCCCGAACTGGCGGCGCTGGTCCTGCTGGGGCTTTGCCTCATCTGCGGATTCGCGCAAACCTCGATGAGCAAGGCGCTCATCTCGGGCGTTTTGGGCTTGAGTTTTTCCACCGTCGGCATGGACCCCATCGATTCGATACCGCGCTTCACGTTCTCGGTCGTACAGATTCAGCAGGGCGTTTCTTTTCTGCCGGTGATGATAGGGCTTTTCGCGGTGCCCGAGATCATCTCGGGCATGCGAGGCTCCGCCGTTTCCCTGCCGGATTTTTCCACGCGTCTGCGCGACCTCTTGCCATCGCCGGGAACCCTGGCTGGCCTCTGGAAGACGCTCGCGCAATCCTCACTCATCGGGACCACCATCGGATTGCTGCCGGGTACAGGGAGCGCCGTCGCCGCCGTGCTGAGCTACAACACGGCGCAGCGACGCTCGACTGATCCCGAATCGTTCGGGAAAGGGAAGCTCGAGGGCGTATCCGCGCCCGAGGCCGCCAACAGCGCCATGACCGGCGGCGCGATGATCCCGATGCTCACGCTGGGTATCCCCGGCGACCCCGTCACCGCCGTCATGCTCGGCGCGCTCACCATCCAGGGGCTCGCGCCGGGGCCTCTCCTGTTCGAGAGCCACGGCGGTTTCGTGTTCTCCATATTCGGGTCTTTTTTCATCGCGCTCTTCCTGACCATCGTCATCGCGCTGCTGGGCATCCGCCTGTTCGTCCAGGTGCTACGCGTGCCGCCCGGGCTGCTTTTCCCGAGCATCGCGGTGTTCTGCGTCATCGGCGCGTTCGCGCTTCAGAACAGCTTTTTCGACGTGTTCCTGATGATTGGTTTCGGATTGCTGGGCTATTTCATGCAGAAGTTCGACTATCCCATCATGCCCTTGCTCCTGGCGATCATCCTGGGTCCGGTGTTCGAGAAAAACGCCCGGATGTCGCTCATCCTCTCGGACGGCGACCCCGGCATCTTCTTCCGAAAGCCGATCAGCCTGGTGTTTCTGGCCCTGGCCTTGCTCTATCTCATCAGCGTTTTTCTGAAGAGGACTTCCCTTTTTCGAAAACCGGGTTCCGCCTGAGCCTCCGTTTCCATTCGGTGCGCGACGGCGGTAGCGCGATGTTGGTCTGATTGCAAGTATAACTTTCAATATTGCACAATAGATGTATCGCCTGTATCGATGCCGTATTGTATCCTGCCGTTGGTTCCGGTTTCGTGAAAAGCCCTCCGGGAGGTGCGCCGGGCGGGCGATTGCACGGGCGGGAGGCACGAAGGTTTCGGGACCGCTCGACGGAAATAGAGGATTTGAGCGGCCTGAAGGCTTTTGCGAGATCCAAAAGGAAACCGTGGAGAAGAAAAACGGGATAAACGCCGGTGAGCCTTATTGAAGGAAAAAGGGGAGCGTCCAACCATGAAGCGAAGCACGGAGAGAATACTCACGACCCACACGGGGAGCCTGCCGCGTCCCCAGGAGGTAGTCGATTTGCTGCTGGCCCAGGAGGAGGGCGCGGCGGATTCAGGTGATTTCGATGCCGCCGTGGCGCGCGCCATAGAAGACGTCGTGGAGAAACAGGCGACGGCGGGCGTCGACGTCATCAACGACGGCGAGCAGGGCCGGCCCGATTACACCTCCCACGTCAAGCACAGGTTGACGGGCTACGATGGGCCGAGTTCGCCCCCGCTCGGCACGGGCGAGGAGGGTTTTCCCGAACTGTCCGAAATACTCTCTCAATTCGCATCTCCCCTTCAGAACAGACCGGCCTGTTCCGGCCCCGTGGACTGGAAGGACTGGCCCGCCGCCCAGGTGGACATCGAGCGCGCGCAGAGCGTCCTCGGGCGCGTCGACGCGGAAGAGGCGTTCATGACCTCCCCCTCGCCGGGTCAGATTTCGCGCTATCTCAGGAACCTCTACTATGAGACTGAAGAAGAATACATATTCGCGCTCGCGGACGTGATGCGCCGCGAGTACGAGGCGATTGTGGATGCGGGGCTCCTCCTGCAGCTCGACTGCCCCGACCTCGCACTCAGCCGCCACACCGTGTTTCGCGATTTGAGCCTCGAGGATTTCCGCAAGGAAATCGAGATGCACGTCGAAGCCCTGAACCACGCGGTGCGGAATATTGCGCCCGATCGCATGCGCATGCACATCTGCTGGGGCAGCACGCTGGGGCCGCACCATGAGGACGTTCCGATCAAGGACATCATCGACATCGTCTTGAAGGGGAAACCCTGCGCCGTCTCGTTCCCCGGCGCGAACCCCCGCCACGGCCATGAGTGGAAGGTATGGCGCGAAGTCGACTTGCCGGAGGGCAAGAGCATCATCCCCGGCGTGATCGACTCGACGTCCAACTTCGTGGAGCATCCCGAACTGGTGGCCGAGCGCATCGTGAACTACGCCGAGGCGGTGGGGCGCGAGAACGTCATCGCCGGCGTCGATTGCGGCTTCGGCACCTTCGCCGGCCGGGTTCAGGTGGACCGCCGCATCGTGTGGATGAAGATGGCCGCCCTCGCCGAGGGCGCAGCCCTGGCTTCGAAACAGCTCTGGTAGGGCGGAGAAGCGCGGTCGTTCCCGATAGGTGTTTTATACCTCGGGAACGGCGATTCCCCCTCTTGATTCACGCCCGCAAGGGAAGTTGCGTCTTCGTTGCCGAGCTGATGGAAAACGCCATTTTTCTCGAAAATAAGCCGGCTCTATAGATCACCCCCTCCAGCGAGCCCCCGCTGCACAGAAAATCCTTGCTGCCCAAACGACGTTTGTTGCCAAAAACGCTAATTTTTTCTAAAAAATGCGCATTTTTCGTTGACAAAATCAAAAAATGGCCTATATATAAAGTGTAATACATATGATTATATGAGTTTAACTAACTCATATATGGAGCAAGCGGCCAACAACATGAATGATGGGGAAAGCAAGTCCCCGAAATCACTTTCACCACAAGGAGGTTCACAATGCCCAACCTGATGAAACCTGCTTCGATTCACGACGTATTCAACCGCTTTCTGGAAGATTCCTTCGTCAAGCCTCTCGCCAATGACGGCGAGGAAGGAATCCTGCCCGTCGACATCGCGCAAACCGATACGGAGGTCGTGGTGCGCGCTTCGCTTCCGGGGTACAGGAAAGAGGATATCGACCTGCGGATCGAGAAGGGCGTACTCTCCATCAAGGCGACGAAGCAGAAAGAATCGGAAGTCGAGGAAGAGAAGTACTATCGGCGCGAACGCTTCATGGGTTCCGTGAGCCGCCGCATCGTGCTGCCCGGCATGGTGCGGAACGACGCGTCGAGCGCGGAACTCGCCAACGGCGTCCTCACGCTTCGCGTGCCCATCGCCGAAGCGAACAAGCCGAAGCAGATCCTGATCCAGTAAGCGAGCCATCGAGCCCGGTCCCCGGCGTTGCGTCGGGGGCCGGCTCGTTTGAACGCTCCCCGCTCCCCGTATTTTCACCGAGTCAACCCTGGATTATCGTCAGGTATCTTGAGAGCGCCGGTTCAGCCCGAGTCGATACGGGGCTGTTGAAAAGGGCCCTCGATGTGGGAAGACCACCGTCATTCCGGCGAAAGCCGGAATCCATTTTCAAGCAGAATGGCAATATTTCGGCTTTTCATCTCCTCGTCATCAGCGCGAATCGATCAGAAAAGAAAAAACAAAGACAAAGCAAATGGATTCCGGCTTTCGCCGGAATGACGAACAAAACCACACCGCCTCATCCTGAGTAGCGGCGGAGCCGCGTATCGAAGGATGCCCTTTCACACGCCGGGAGACACTTTCCATCCTTCGATACGGCGCTTTCGCGCCTACTCAGGATGAGGTTTTGTGGCTACCTGCACGGTAGGAAGGAGGACCGCCGCGTAACATTAAAATCGCCCGCTCCCGAACCAGGACTTTTCCAACAGCCCCGATACCTCATGAGTGGTGCGGTCGATGCCACCTGCTCGGTGGTGTCGGTCTTACGCCCCCGCCGCGGTGAGGCGGATGAGTTTTTCCGCTTTCTCCTGTGTCTCCAGAGCGCGGCAGGTTTCGATGATTTCCCCGTAGCGCGGCTCCGGTATCGGCAGGCCGGGAGCGATGCCGCAGATGCGGTTCACGAGTTCATCGAAGCTGAAGATGAACTCCCGCCCGGTGGCCTGTCTGGTGAAGACCCCTCTTTCTTTGGTGTGGATGCTCACTCTGGGGGCGAAAAGACCCATCTCGCGGGAGGGGATGATTCTCACGCGCTCCATCATCTCGAGCACGTCGGACGGGTCGTTCTCGCCGGGCGGGTCGTTCAGGAGCGGATAGCCGCGCTTCACGACGCCGAAAGCCGCGTAATAATGGGTGCTGCCCGGACTCGGAGCGCCGTCCTCGCGGCGGTTCGCGAAGGCGGGGCTCGGGTACTGCGTCTCCAGCCAGTTCACTTCCGTCTCCACGCGCTCTACCTCCTCGATGCGGATGTCGTTCTCCTCGCAGAGGCTCGCCGTCACGTCGATGTGCGCGAGGTTGTAGCCCGAGGTGGAGTAGATGCGGAACAGCGTTTCGAGGAACAGCCACTCCTCTCCCAGCCCTTTTGTGATGTCGTCGAGGCTCGTCCTCGCCTCGCCCGTGAAGCTGTAGGTGAGGCGGCCCTCGTTGTTTCCCGCGTAGGCGTGGTAGAAGCCGGCTTCGCCCTCCAGCACCGTCTCCCCGCCGGCGTGGCCCCGCTCGGCCAGAGTTGCAGCCAGGAGGGCGTTTCGCACCGCGCCGCCCTCTCTGAGCGCCTGCCCCCCGCTGCGCGGGCCTTCCAGGTTTCCGCTCGCGAGACTCGCGCACAGCGCAACCGCGCTGTTCATCTGATCCTCGCTCAAGCCCATGATCTTCCCGGCGGCGACAGCGGCCCCGAAAATCCCGAAGACGGGCCCCGCGTGAAAACCGCGCGACATCACCGTGGGGATAAAGTCCGACGCGAGGCGCTCCATGACCTCATAGCCCGCGGCGACGCCCGTCAGAAAATCCGCCCCCGAGGCGCTCCGCGACTCCGCAGCAGCGAGGGCGGCGGGGATGATGGAGGTTCCCGGGTGGGTGAGCATGCGGAACGTATCCCACTTGCCGCCCGCCAGAGCCATTTCTGCGTTCGCGAAGGCGGCGCCTCCTTTCGTCGCTCCCGCCCCGCTCGCCATGATGGTCGCGCCGCGATGAACGCCCGCTTCTTCTTCTGTGATGAGGGCGACGGCCCTTCGCCCGTCTTCGGTTCGAGAACCCAGAAGAGCGGAGCCGATGGCTTGTAAGGTAACGCCCTTGGCGCGGTCGACGACTTCTCCCGGCAGATCCTCGAAGCGAAGCCCCGCCGCCCACCTTGCGAGCCGGCGGCTTAGGGACGCCATTATTGTGGTCTTCCCGAAGGCGCGGGATGCGCCCCGCGGATGAGTGATCGCCCGGTCTGCGGGGGGTTGATGGCGGGAAATATGGTCATGAAACCGCGAGCCCTCGAAACATGGTTGAAACAAAACAGAAACGACAATTTAACCGAACCGCAAGATTCCCGTAAAGAAACCTCTCTATATTTCCATCCTGTCATCGAAGATTTCCTGTGTTCATTTTGTTTTCAGGCCGGACGAGGCGGCCGCTTTACAGAGATAAGAAGGGGAGATTGAAAGAATGAAGAGCAAGAAGAAGTTGATCGGAGCAGAAAAGCTGTCCCGGAGGAAGTTCCTGAAGAAAGCGGGAGTGATGGGGCTCGGTGCGGCGGCGATGAGCGCGCTTCCGTTCCCGAACGTGATTCGGGCGGCCGAACCCGTCAAGATCGGGGTTCTGCACTCTCTGAGCGGGACCATGGCGATCAGCGAGGTTTCGCTGCGCGACGTGGTGCTGATGGCCGTGGAGGAGATCAACGCGGCGGGCGGCGTGATGAAGCGGCCCATCAAGCCCGTGGTCGTCGACCCGGCTTCGGACTGGGATTTGTTCGCCGAGAAGGCGAAGCAGCTTCTCCTGAAGGACAAGGTGGACGTGACTTTCGGCTGCTGGACGTCGGTGAGCCGTAAATCCGTCCTTCCCGTGTACGAGAAGAACAACGGCCTTCTTTTCTACCCGGTGCAGTACGAGGGCGAGGAGTGCTCGAAGAACGTCTTCTACACGGGCGCGACGCCGAACCAGCAGTTGATTCCGGCGGCGGATTACATGATGAGCGAGGACGGCGGGGGGTTCAAGAAGTTCTATCTGCTCGGCACGGACTACGTGTTCCCGCGCACGGCGAACAAGATTCTCCGGGCCTTCCTGCTGGCGAAGGGCGTGCCGGCTGCGAACATCATGGAAGAGTACACGCCCTTCCACCACCAGGATTACCAGACCATCGTGGGCAAGGTGAAATCGTTCGCCTCGGGCGGCGACGCCGCCGTGCTCAGCACCATCAACGGCGACAGCAACGTGCCCTTCTACAAGGAGTTCGCGAACCAGGGTCTGCGCTCCGAAGACGTGCCCATCATGGCGTTCAGCGTGGCCGAGGACGAACTCCGCGGCATGGACTCGAAATCGCTCGTCGGACACCTGGCGGCCTGGAACTACTACCAGTCGATCGACACGCCGCAGAACAAGAAGTTCGTCAAGAACTTCAAGACCTACTGCAAGAAGATGGGCCTGCCGGGCGGCGCGAGCCGCGTGACGGACGACCCCATCGAAGCGGCCTATCTGGGCGTCTACATCTGGAAGCAGGCTGTCGAGAAAGCGGGAACCACGAAGGTGGACGACGTACGCAAGGCGGCTTACGGGATGGGCTTCGAGGCGCCGGGCGGATTCAAGAAGATCGACGAGAAAAACCACCATCTGCACAAGCCCGTGCTCATCGGCGAAATCCTCAAGAACGGGCAATTCGAAATCGTCTCGCAGACGAAGGGCCTCGTGGCGCCCGAACCCTGGAGCAAGTACACGAGTCCGGACAAGAGCTGTGACTGGGTAAATCACCAGGGAACGTATAAGAAGTCTGCCACCTAGTTGCAAGAACCGCCCGGGGGGAGCCGTCTTCGGCTCCCCCATGGGCGGCCCAAAAGAAAAACATGTGAATCGCAAATACCGGCGATGTGCCAAATACGGCGAAGGAGGGGGTATGCAGCAAGCCGGCATCAGGGCGATTCCGCGTGGAGCGTCGGCGAGGTCATTCATATCTCGCGTCCTTATTCTGGTATTCGCGCTCGGCTTTGGTTTGGCCGCAAGGGGAGAAGCGCGAGCCGAATCATTTTCACCGGCCATCCAGGCGGAAATCGCACAGTTAGGATCGAAGAATCGAAAGAAAAGAAGACGCGCTGCCCTCGGTCTCGCGAAGCGCCTCGAGCCAAAGCTGCTACCCCTTCTTTTGGCGCTTCGCGAGGGCAGCCTTTTTCGCTGGAAGCCTGATTCGGGCGAGGCCCGGTTCGTCATCGGCGGAGACGCCGTGACGCGCGGGGAGGTGGAATACGTTCCCCTTTTCTCGATTCACGGGAAAAAACGGCTCACATCTCCGGACGGGAAACCCCTTTTCGTTCCCGATGGAAAGCTCAACAAAATCCGCGCCGGCAGAAGAATCCGCCGCGCCGTCAAACCCTATCTGAACCAGCTCCAAAGCTCGGCGCAGCTCCATTCCGCCGACCCGAACGTGCGCCGCGCAGCAGCCACGCGGATGGCGCGGGTGGGGGACAAGAACCTCATCCCGCTGCTCGACAAGGTCCTCGAGAACGAGACCCACTGGCTGGGCCGCCATGCGCTCATCGAGGCGAAGGCGCTGATCCGGCTGAAATCGCCGAACCCCGATGAGAGGCGCTCCGCCGCCGCCGCCCTCGGCGAGATTCACGGGCTGAACGCCGTCTCGGTGCTCCAGCGCATGGCGGACAAGGACGCCGACGCTTCCGTGCGCGCGGCGGCGAGCGAGGCCATCGGGGAGATCGAGGACTACCAGAGCTGGACGGCGACGATCGACACCCTGTTCCGGGGCATGAGTCTGGGCTCCATCCTGTTGCTGATGGCGCTGGGGCTGGCCATCGTCTTTGGCCTCATGGGCGTCATCAACATGGCGCACGGGGAGTTGATGATGCTCGGCGCATACGCCACCTTCATCATCCAGGGCGTTTTCATCTCGTATCTGCCGCAAAATTACTTCGACTGGTATTTCTTGCTGGCGCTACCCGTCGCGTTCCTGGCTTCGGCCCTGATGGGCTGGCTCATGGAGATTTCCATCATCCGCCACCTCTACGGCCGTCCGCTGGAGACGCTGCTGACCACATGGGGGATCAGCCTGATCCTCCGGCAAGCCGTCCGCCAGGTGTTCGGCGCGCAGAACGTGGACGTGAAATCCCCCGAGTGGCTGAGCGGGGGGTATCACCTGATGGTCGGCGTCCAGTTTCCCTACAACCGCATGTTCATCATCGCGCTGGCCGTCTTCTGCGTGGCGGGCACGTATCTCTTCCTCTTCCGCACGCGGGCGGGCCTGCGGATTCGCGCCGTGACCCAGAACCGGGGCATGAGCACCTGTCTGGGCGTTCCCTCCCGCCGCGTGGACGCGGGCACGTTCGCCTTCGGCGCGGGGCTGGCGGGCATGGCGGGCGCGGCCCTGAGCCAGGTCGGGAACGTGGGGCCCGATTTGGGGCAGAACTACATCGTGGATTCGTTCATGGTCGTGGTGACGGGCGGCGTGGGCAAGATTCTGGGAACCATCGTGGCGGGCTTCGGCATCGGCGGCATGAACAAGATGCTCGAACCGGCGATGGGCGCGGTGTTCGGCAAGGTGGTGATCCTGGTTCTGGTGATCCTCTTCCTGCAGAGAAGGCCGGAAGGGCTGTTCGCCGTCCGCACGAGAGGGGCTTGATACGCGATGCCGGGTGAAACTTTGGTGGACAGGATGGAGAAGAAAGTCGGCGGCGTCGTTCTGGTGATCGCGGCGTTCTGGTTCATCGTCGCGATGCCCTCGCTCAACGCCTTCGGGACGCCGGGGTCGTTTTTCCACGTTTCTGATTTCACGCTCAACCTGTTCGGAAAATTCCTGGCGTACGCCATCCTGGCGCTGGGCCTCGACCTGATATGGGGCTACACCGGCATCCTGAGCATGGGCCACGGCGTGTTCTTCGGCCTGGGCGCCTATTGCATGGGCATGTACCTCACGCTCGAGATCGGCGGCGAGGGGGTCTACCAGAGCAAGCTGCCCGACTTCATGGTCTGGAACCGGGTGAAGGAACTGCCGCTGTTCTGGAAGCCGTTCCATTCGTTCTTCTTCACCACGATCGCGGTGGCGATTGTGCCCGGTATGCTTGCGGCCGTCTTCGGCTTCCTCGCCTTCAGGACGCGGGTGCGCGGCGTGTACTTCGCCATCATCACGCAGGCGCTGGCGCTCTCCGCCTGGCTCGTCTTCAACAGGAACGAAATGAACCTGGGCGGGACGAACGGCCTCACCAACTTCAAGAAAATCCTGGGCTTCACGCTCACCGAAGCCTCCACGCAGCGGGGGCTTTACGTCGCAACCGCGCTCGCGCTTTGCGGCGCGTACCTGCTCTGCCGGTGGATAGTGAAATCACGCGCCGGGAAGATTCTGCTCGCGATTCGCGACGCGGAGAACCGCGTGCTCTACTCGGGCTATACGCCCGCGAACTACAAGGTGTTCGTCTTCACCGTATCCGCCATGCTGGCGGGGGTCGCCGGCGCGCTGTACGTGCCCCAGGTGGGCATCATCACCCCCGGGCGGATCGGCGTGCTGCCCTCCATCGAGATGGTCATCTGGGTGGCGGTCGGAGGACGCGGGTCGCTCATCGGCGCCGTCATCGGCGCTGTCGGGGTGAACTGGGCGCGGAGTTACCTCACGTCGAGTTATCCGGATTACTGGCTCTATTTCCTGGGCGGCATATTCATCCTCGTGGTCCAGTTCTTCCCGGACGGAATCCTCGGCGTGGTGCGCGACGCGCCCCGGAAGCTGGAGAAGTGGATCCGCCGCACGACTCGCACGGCGGCCGGGGATGAGAGCCTTGCGCCTGTGCGCAGCGAGGGCTAGGGGGAAAGCATGACGCTGACGTCGAAAAGCATACTCTACATGGAGGACGTGTTCGTCGTCTTCGACGGCTTCAAGGCATTGAACGCGCTCAACTTCAGCATGGACAGGGGCGAGCTTCGCTGCGTCATCGGCCCGAACGGGGCGGGGAAGACCACGCTCCTCGACGTCGTGACCGGCAAGGTGAAGCCCGATTCCGGACGGGTGGTCTTCAAGGAGAAAACCAACCTCGCGCGGATGCGCCAGGAGGAGATATCGAACGCAGGGATCGGCAGGAAATTCCAGACGCCGACGATTTACGAGAACCTGACGGTGCGTGATAATCTCGAACTCTCCGTGAAGCAGGACAAGAAGGTGACATCGCTCCTTTTCGGCGGGGCCTCGCCCGAGGCGCAAGAGCGCGTCGAGGAGACGCTCGACGTCATCGGACTCGCGTCCAAGAGCGGCTGGCGGGCCGGTCTGCTCGCCCACGGCGAGAAGCAGTGGCTCGAGATCGGCATGGTGGTGGTGCAGGACCCGGATCTTCTGCTCGTCGATGAGCCCGTGGCCGGTATGACGGAGGGGGAGACGGAGAAGACGGCGGCGCTGTTAAGGCGCATCGCCGAGCATCGCTCGGTCCTCGTCATCGAGCATGACATGAAGTTCGTGCGCGAAATCGCCGAGCGCGTCACCGTGCTTCACGAGGGCGCCGTGATTTGCGAGGGCTCCATCGACCACGTGCACAAGGACGAGCGGGTGGTCGAACTCTATCTGGGCAGGGGAAGCGAGGAACATGCTTAAAGTGGACGGGCTGCACGCCTACTACGGTGAGAGCCATATTCTGCGCGGCCTCGACATCGAGGTGCGCCCCGGCGAAATCGCGGGCGTCATCGGCAGAAACGGCATGGGCAAGACCACGTTCCTGAAATCCATCGTCGGTCTGCTGAGGCCCAAGCTCGGGAAAATCGAGTTCCTGGAGCGCGAGATCACCGCGTCGAGGCCCGAGGCGCGCGCGAGGCTGGGCGTCGCCTACGTCCCCCAGGGGCGGGAGATTTTCCCGCAGCTCAGCGTGCACGAAAACCTCCTGCTGGGGCTGGAAGCCCACCCCGAACGCCCCAGGTATTATGACGAAAGCGTTTTCGAGCTTTTCCCGGTGCTCAAGGAGATGCTCGGACGAAAGGGAGGCGTGCTGAGCGGCGGCCAGCAGCAGCAACTCGCCATCGCCCGCGCCCTGGTGAGCGAACCAAAGCTCTTGCTGCTCGACGAGCCGACCGAGGGCATCCAGCCCTCCATCATCATGGACATCGAGAGCGTTCTGTGGAAGATCAAACAGCGCGGCGACATGGGCATCATCCTGGTGGAGCAATACCTGGAGTTCGCCTGGCGGCTTTCGGATCGATACTACGTGATGGAAAAAGGGGAATTCACGGCCACGGGAGAGGCGCAGGGCGAGTGCGACGTGGCGCTGCTCGACCGCCTGACCGCTTAGGACCGCTCGCAGGAGTTTACCGACAGGAGGCAGACGATGCATCTGACCCCGAGGGAGCAGGAGAAGCTCCTCGTTTTCGTAGCGGCGGAGCTGGCGCAGAAGCGCCGCGCGCGGGGCCTCAAGCTCAATTACCCCGAAGCCGTCAGCATCATCACGGCCGAGGTGCTCGAAGGCGCGCGCGACGGCAAGTCCGTCGCCGAGCTGATGCGCTACGGCGCGACGATTCTCACGCGAGACGACGTCATGGAAGGCGTGCCCGAGATGATTCACGAGGTGCAGGTCGAGGGCACGTTCCCCGACGGCACCAAACTCGTGACGGTGCACGACCCGATACGCGGCTGAAGGAGAGGGCATGATACCCGGCGAATACATTCTGGCGGACGGCGAGATCGTCCTGAACGAAGGGCGCGAGACAGCCACGCTCCTCGTGGCGAACCGGGGCGACAGGCCCATACAGGTGGGTTCCCACTTTCATTTCTTTGAAGTCAACCGCCTGCTCGATTTCGACAGGAAGGCGGCGTTCGGCATGCGGCTGGACATCCCGGCGGGAACGGCGGTGCGCTTCGAGCCGGGTGACGAGAAGGAGGTGACGCTCGTCGCCTTCGCGGGCGCGCGCACCGCCATGGGGCTGAACGCGCTGACCGAAGGCGCGCTCGATTCCGACGCCGTGCGTGAGGGCGCGATGGAGAAAGCCCGCGCCGAGGGCTACGGGGGGGCGGACTGATGGCTTTTCGTATGGACAGGCGCGCCTACGCCGACATGTTCGGCCCCACGGTGGGGGACAAGGTGCGCCTCGCGGACACCGATCTTTTCATCGAGGTCGAAGAAGACCGCACCGTCTACGGAGACGAGTCGAAATTCGGCGGCGGCAAGGTCATCCGGGACGGGATGGGGCAATCGCCCACCGAGACGCGAGAGGCCGACGCGATCGACCTGCTCATCACGAACGCGCTGATCCTCGACCACTGGGGCGTGGTGAAGGCGGACGTAGGGATCAAGGACGGGAAGATCGCCGGAATCGGCAAGTCGGGCAACCCGCATCTCATGGAAGGTGTGGACATGACTATCGGCGCCGCGACGGAAGTCCTGGCGGGCGAGGGGATGATACTCACCGCGGGCGGCATCGACACCCACATCCACTTCATCTGTCCCCAGCAGATAGACGAGGCGCTCTCCTCGGGCGTCACCACCATGTTCGGCGGGGGAACCGGCCCCGCCACGGGCACGAACGCCACCACCTGCACGCCGGGGGCGTGGAACATCGCCCGGATGCTCCAGGCGTCGGAGGCCTACCCCATGAACCTGGGCTTCCTGGGCAAGGGGAACGCCTCGCGCCCCGGGCCGCTTGTCGAGCAGATACGCGCGGGCGCCGTGGGGCTCAAGCTCCATGAGGACTGGGGAACCACGCCCGCGGCGATCGACTGCTGCCTCGGCGTGGCGGAGGACATGGACGTGCAGGTCTGCATCCACACCGACACGCTCAACGAATCGGGCTTCGTCGAAACCTCCATCGCCGCTTTCAAGGGCCGGACCATCCACACCTACCACACCGAAGGGGCAGGCGGCGGCCATGCGCCCGACATCATCCGCGTGTGCGGGGAGGCGGGCGTGCTGCCCTCCTCGACGAACCCCACGCGGCCCTTCACGGTGAACACGGTGGACGAGCATCTCGACATGCTCATGGTGTGCCACCACTTGGACAGCAAGATTCCAGAGGACGTGGCCTTCGCCGAGTCGAGAATCCGGGCGGAGACCATCGCGGCGGAAGACATCCTCCACGACATGGGCGCGTTCAGCATGATGGGTTCGGATTCCCAGGCCATGGGCCGCGTGGGCGAGGTGGTCATCCGCACCTGGCAGACGGCGGACAAGATGAAGCGCCAGCGCGGCGGGTTGCCTGAGGAAACCGGCGCGAACGACAACTACCGCGCCAAGCGCTACGTGGCCAAGTACACCATCAACCCCGCGATCGCGCACGGCATCTCCGATTACGTGGGCTCGGTCGAAGTCGGCAAGATGGCCGACCTGGTGCTCTGGAAGCCCGCCTTTTTCGGCGTGAAGCCAGAGGCCGTGGTGAAGGGCGGCTTCATCGCTCACGCGGCGATGGGCGACCCCAACGCATCCATCCCCACGCCCCAGCCCGTTCTGGGCCGGCCCATGTTCGGCTCGATGGGGAAGGCGGTCGGCCCCACCTCTTACGCCTTCGTCTCTCAGGCGGCGGCGGAAGCGGGCCTCGGCGACGCGCTGGGTCTCACCAAGATCGTCGCCCCCGTCTCGAACTGCCGCGCCATCGGCAAGAAGGACATGCGCCTCAACGACGCCCTGCCCGATATCGAGGTCGATCCCGAGACCTACGTGGTGAAGGCGGACGGGGAGACGCTCACGTGTGAGCCCGCCGAGGTGCTCCCCATGGCGCAGCGGTATTTTCTGTTCTAGGAGAGGGCGATGATCCTCGTCGAAGAAATTCGGGGCAGGCTCTCCGCCAATGAGAGCAGGCGCGTCGAGCGCGTGGCCCTGGGCTGGGAGGACAGGCTCAGGAGCCGCCAGCGCGTGCGCACAGATTCCGGCGCCGAAATCGGCGTTAAACTGCCGACCGGACAGCCTCTCAAGGAGGACGACATCCTCTTCGAGGATGAGGAGCGCGTAGTGGTCGTCGCGGCGATTCCCGAAGACGTGCTCGTCCTCTACGCGGATTCACCTCTCGAGATGGGCCGCCTCTGCTATCAGGTGGGAAACCGCCACGCGCCGATCTGCGTTCAGGACGGCCGCGTCCTCACGCCCTATGACTCCGTGCTGGAGGCGTATTTCGTCAAGATGGGCGTCAGGTGCGAGAAGGCGAAAGAGCCCTTCACGCACGATTTCGGCGCCTTTCACTCACACCACCACTAGAAGATGAGCGCCTACCGGCTCCTGCAGATTTCCGATTCCGCGTTTCCGCGCGGCGCCTTCGCCCATTCCTACGGGCTGGAGACCTATGTAACAGAAGGGCGCATCGCCTCTGCCGGAGAGCTCGAGGAATTCATCGCCTCCGTCCTGCGCCACGGCGTGGCGACGCTCGACGGCGTTTATCTGCGCGAGGCGTTTCTGGCGAAAGGGGAAGACGACCTGCCGAAAGTCCTTGCGCTCGACGCGGCCTATGACGCCGCGCGGCCCGTGAAATCTCTGCGCGATGCGAGCCGGAGCGTGGGCCGTCAGTTCCTGCGCACGGCGCGGGGCTTCATCGAGGATTCTTTTCTGGACGAGTTGGAAGATGCGGCGAAGCTGGAGCGGACTTCCGGCCATTACCCGATTTCGCTTGGCTGCGTCGCCGAATCCTTGGGCCTGACTTGTGAAGAGGGCCTCGAATCGCTTTGTTACGGCGCGGTGTCCGGCCTGGTATCCGCCGCGGTGCGGCTGGTGCCGCTCGGCCAGACGGAAGGCCAGCGCGTCATCTCGAATCTCGAAGACGCGGTACGCGAGGCGGTCGAGACGGCTGCGGCGCTTCCTTTGGAAGACGCGCACTCCTGGGGGCCGGGGCACGAGATACGCGCCATGACGCACCGCAGGCTTCACACGCGATTGTTCGTTTCTTGACGAGGAGGACGATGATGGATAAGGCGCCCGTAAAGATAGGCGTGGGCGGGCCGGTCGGCTCCGGCAAGACCGCCCTGGTGGACAGGCTTTGCAAGCGGATGCGCGATACATACGCCATCGCCGTGGTGACGAACGACATCTACACGAAAGAGGACGCGGAGTTCCTGACGCGGAGCGGCGCGCTCTCGCCCGAGCGAATATCGGGCGTGGAGACGGGCGGGTGTCCGCATACGGCGATCCGCGAGGACATATCCCTGAACCGCGAAGCCATGGAGATACTCGCGCGTGATTTTCATCCGCTGGACATCATTTTCGTGGAAAGCGGGGGCGACAACCTCGCCGCCACCTTCAGCCCCGAACTCGTGGACGCGTCGATCTACGTCATCGACGTGTCGGCGGGGGACAAGATTCCCCGCAAGGGCGGCCCCGGCATCACGCGCTCCGAACTCCTGCTGATCAACAAGATAGACCTGGCCCCCCTCGTGGGCGCGAGCTTGGAAGTCATGGACCGCGACGCGCGCAAGATGCGGGGCGAGCGCCCGTTCCTGTTCACCAACCTCAAAGCCGAGCAGGGCCTGGATGAGGTGATCGGCTGGATCGAGCGCGAACTCCTCTTTGTGGGGGCCTGATGCCGCTCGCGAGCGCCTCTGCGCCCTCCCGGGTGGGACGCCACGGCGTCGCGCTCGCGCGTTTCGCGCGCGCGGGTGGGCGGACGTATCTCGCGGATTCCTTCTTCCGCGTGCCGCTTCAGGTGATGCGCCCCCTCTACCCCGAGGGGGAAACTCCGGCCCACATGACGCTCATCAACCCGACGGGCGGGCACGTGGGCGGCGACGTTCTGGAACTCGAAATCGCGCTCGATGAGGGCGCGCAAGTCTTGTGGACGACGCAAGGAGCCACCAAGGTCTACAAGAGCTTGGGCGAACCGGTGGTATCGACGACCAGGATCGAGATGGGCCCGGGGAGCGGCCTCGAACTCCTGCCCGACCCCGTCATCCCCTATGGAAGTTCCATCTACTTGCAGGAGACGCGAATCTCCATGGCCGAGGGCGCGAAACTCCTCTACGGGGAATCGCTCTATCATGGCCGGGTCGCCTCGGGCGAGCATTTTGATTATTCGTGCTTGAAGCTGAAACTGCATATCGACTACGCGGGCGCGCCCCTCTTGCGGGACGTGATGGAGGTGAAGCCTGAAGATTCGAACCCCGAGCGGCTGGGCCTGTTCGAGCCGTATCCTTATCTCGGTTCTTTCTACGTCGGGGGCGGGACAGACGAGGAACTGAACCGCATCGCTGAGCAGGTCGATTCCCTGCTGGCGGGCGCTTCCGGCCTCGCGGGCGGCTGTACGCGGCTCACCGGCCCCGGCGCGCTGGTCCGCTGGCTGGCGGCTTCGCCTGAAACTTTAAGAAAAACCCACTTCAAAATCTGGAGCGTCGCCAGAAAAACGCTTTTCGGCCGGGAGGCGACGCCGCTCAGGAAGTTTTAGCGGCGCGCGGTCTCGATGAAGCGGATTCGTGAAACCTCCTGACGGGTCAAAGCGCGATGGTTCTGTAGGGACAGGTCGCGACCTGTCCCTACGGTGGGATCCCGACCGACTCTCGCGGGGCTGTTGAAAAAGCCTTTCTCAAAAGAGCAACCCCCCCTACCCCCCCTTGACAGGGGGGTAAAAAAGAGCAAAAGCCCCTCAGCCCGGCGGGGGCGCATCGCCTTTTCATACCCCCCTGACAAGGGGGGGTAGGGGGGGTTGCCTTTCAGGCGTCCCTCGATACGGCCCTTACGGGCCTACTCGGGATGAGGAGGTTTTATATCTTCCTCACCCTGAGTAGCCGCCGAAGGCGGCGTATCGAAGGGCGCTCATGGATTCGCGAACCGTCCCTACGCCGCCCCGCCGCGCTGCTACTCTGCCGTGCGCCGGAAATGGGGGAGGACTTCCTCCCCGAGCAGGCGGATCGCATTCATGATCTTGGCGTGATCAAGACCCGGGAACTGCATGCGGAAGTGCATCGAGGTCGTTCCGAGTTCATCCCGGTATCGTTCGATCTGGCGGATGCAGTCATCCGGCGAGCCCAGGATGAAGCGCTGCCTGAGATTTTCGGTGGCCTCGGCGCCCCGCTCCACGGGCCGGCCCTCGTCGTCCACGAGATGGCCCCAATCGAGATACTCCTGGTAGTTGTAGAGGATGGGTTCGCGCGCCTCCTCCCAGGCCTGTTCGCTCTCTTCGGCCACGTAGGCTTCTCGCCTTAAGGGAAACTCCACGCCGGACGCGTCCTTACCCGCCTCGGCGAGGGCGTCGAGATAGACCTGTTTTCGCTCCTTGAGCAGCTTGAGCGGAGTGACCGGGTCGGCGAGCCATGCGTCTCCCATCCGCGCGGCGCGGCGGACGGCGGCGGGCAGCTTGGCCCCCACCCAGATGGGCGGGCACGGCTTCTGCTCGGGCCGGGGCATGAGGGTGACGTCCTCCATCGGGAAGCAAGGACCCGGGTGCGTCACGCCCCGCTCCGTCAGCAACCGGCGCACGAGTCCGAGGGCTTCTTCGAAACGCGCGGCGCGGTCTTCGAAAGGGACGCCAAACGCCGCGAATTCCTCCCGCCTGTAGCCGAGGCCCACCCCCAGCACGAAGCGGCCCCGCGACATGATGTCCAGCACAGCCGCGTCCTCGGCCACCGCCAGCGGGTGGTAGAAGGGCAGGAGGAGGACGCAGGTGCCGACCCGCATCCTCTCCGTCCGGGTGGCGATGCCGGCGGCGGTCACCATGTTGGAGGGGAAATAGCCGTTGTCCTCCACCATGTGGTGCTCGCTCGTCGTCACCATGTCGAAGCCGTAGCTCTCCGCCAGTTCGATCTGCTCCAGCGAATTGTGATAGGCATCCACCCAGTGCCCGGTGCGGGACTGGTAGCTGTAGTGCAAGGCGAACTTCATGTTTCGTCCTCCTGAACGCATGCCGTTTCGCCGGAAACGGCTGCGTTCCTGCCATGTGACGCGAAGCCCGGGGGCGGCGATTTCAAGGGCGAACTTCGCTCTGCGCCCCCGGCCCGCCTCGGGTGCCGGGGCCGGCCGGGGGCCGTTATTCGGCCTCGCGCAACTACCGCGAAGCGGTTATTTCTTCTTCACGAGCTTGTCCACGAGCGCCTTCATGTTCTTGTTTTCCTCCACCATGAAGGATTCGAAGTCCTTCCCGCTCATGTAGATCACCCGCTCGCCCATGCGCTTCACCATGGACTGGAAGGATTTGTCCTTCACCCCCTTGTCGAACGCCGCCCGGAGCTGGGCCAGGATGTCCGCGGGCGTCTTCCTGGACGCGAAGACCGTCCGGAACATGGCGAACTGCACGTCGAAGCCCTGCTCCTTCATGGTGGGCAGGTTCGGAAGCTGGGGCAGCCGGTCCGGCGCCGTGATGGCGAGAACGCGGACATTTCCCTTGGAGAGCTGGGGCATCACCGTGGAGGCGAAGGCGGGGGCGATGTCGATGTGCCCGCCGAGGAAGGCCTTCCAGGTGGGGCCGCCGCCCTGGAACGGGACGAATTTCAGCTTGATGCCCGCCTTGAGCGAGAGAAGCTCCATGGGAATCTGGTCCACCCCCAGGCCGGGGACGCCGCCGAAGGAGATCTTGCCCGGCCTGCGCTTGGCGTCCTCGATCAGGTCGCGCAGGTTCTTCCATGGGGCGTCTTTCTTCACGGTGATGAGAAGCGGGCTGTAGTTGATCCGCCCCACCGGCACGAAGGACGCCGAGGTGTAGGGAAGGCTCTCGATGAGAGGCTTCACCAGGATGCTCTGCTGATCGCCCAGGATCAGCGTGTGCCCGTCCGCCCGCGCGCGGGCCACGAAGCTCGCTCCGATGGAGCCGCCGCCGCCCGCCCGGATGACCGCGAGCATGGGCTGGCCCAGATAGGGTTCCATGACGCTCGCGAAGGCGCGCGCGTGCGCGTCGTGCGAGCCGCCCGGCGAATAGGGAATAACCAGCCGGACGGGCTTGTTCGGAAACTTCGCTGCCTCCAAGTGGGTCGGCGCCAGCCAAAGGGCCATGGCCGCGATGAGCAATACTGCCGAGAGTCGTTTCATGGTGAGTCCCTCCTGTGGGTTGACTTGCCTGCTTTGAAATCGTGCGCCCAGATTCAATGAAACCCTCCTCATTCATCGCTGCCCAGCGGGGTTCGGCGGCGGGCGCCCCAGACGACGAACCCCGCGGCCAGCAAGAGGAAAACGAGCGATATAGGCCGGCGGACGAACAGGGAGAGGTCGCCGTCTCCCAGAATGAGCGATTGTCCGAGGGAAGACTCGAACGCCTGCCCCAGAATGAAGGTGATGATCAGGGGCGCGACCGGGAAATCGAATTTTCTCAGAAAATAGCCCACCGCACCGAATACCAGCATCACCTTCACGTCGAAGAAGCTGTTGTTCAGCGCGTATGTCCCCACCACGCAGAACGCCGCCACCACGGGGAAGACCGCCCGTTTCGGGAACCGCGCGATCATGGCCACGTAGCGCAGGCTGAAATGCCCGAGGACGAGCATGAGGGCGTTGCAGAGCAGCATGGCGATCAGGATGCTGTAGACGATCGCGCCGTGCTCCTCGAAGAGGCGCGGCCCCGGGCGGAGCCCCTGCACCATGAAGGCGGCGAAGAGCACCGCGGTCACGATGTCGCCCGGGATGCCGAAGCTGAGCAGGGGGATGAGGCTCGAACCGTTCACCGCGTTGTTGCCGGTCTCGGCGGCGGCCACCCCCTCCAGCGATCCCTTCCCGAACCGCTCGGGCTCCTTCGACCTCCGGTGGGCCAGGCCGTAGGAGACGAACGCGGACACCACCTGACCCAGGCCCGGTATCGCGCCGATGATCGTGCCGACCACCGCCGAGCGCGAGATCGTCCGGCCGCAGCTCCTGAACTCCTCCAGGGTCAGGGGTTCGTTGCCCTCGGCATCCCACGCGGTCACGCGCCTCTCGTCCTCGGCTTTGCGCTCCTCCCGGGTCCTCTCTCCGTAGAGGAAGATCTCGGAGAGCGCGAAGATTCCGATCAGCATCGCGATGAAAGAGATTCCCCCGGTCAGGTCCACCGAGCCGAAGGTGAAGCGCCGCACCCCGATCAGGGGGTCGAGTCCGACCGAGCTCAGGAACAGCCCGAGGGCGGCGGCCATCAGCCCCCGGATCACCGAGCGGCCCGTGACGCAGCTGATGATGGCGAAGCTGAACACGAAAATAGCGAAATATTCCGGCGGCCCCACCAGGAGGGCGACCGCCGCGATGGCGCCCGCGATGAAGATGGTGACGACATCGCTGAAGGTGTCCCCGATGACGGAGGAATAGAGCGCCATCTCGAGGGCCTTCCTCGCCTTGCCCTGCTGGGCGAGGGGGTAGCCGTCCAGGACGGTGGCGGCGGCCGCTCCCGTCCCCGGCGTGTTGATGAGAATCGCGGGTATCGATCCGCCGAATATCGCTCCCTTCGTGATGGCCAGGAGGAAGGGAATCCCCAGAACGGGTTCGACGAAAAAAGAGATCGGCAGCAGAACCGCCACCGCCATGGCGGCCGTGAGGCCGGGGAGGCCGCCCACCACGATCCCCAGCAGCATCCCGATCACCAGGACCGCGAGCACGTCGAAGCGCAGGCTCAGGAGCAGGCCTTCACCCAGCTGGGCCCACATCCTAGAAGACCCCGCCGAAAAGCCTGCCTTCCGGCAGAACGACGCCCAGAAAATGTCCGAAGAAGACCCAGATGAACAGCGGGGTGAGCAAAACGATCAGCGCGAGGGTCCGCCATTCGCGCATCCCGAGCTGACAGGCGAACAGGGCGACCGCGACGGGGGTGGCGGGGAGCATACCGAACCACTCGACCAGGAGGATGTAGAGGACGAAGGTGGCGAACGGCGCCAGGGCGCGGGCCCGAAGCGGCCCGCCGGGAAGCGGCTCACG
The DNA here is from genome assembly GCA_022828125.1 of bacterium. Classification (GTDB taxonomy): domain Bacteria; phylum UBA8248; class UBA8248; order UBA8248; family UBA8248; genus Bin107. Next base: position 72,957 of record JAJEJD010000030.1, read on the forward strand.
CCCGGCGGAGGGGGCGAACCAGCTCCGCGCGGTCATCAGGGCGGCCATGAGCGCCAGCAGGGAGAGGGCCAGCGCGGGGAAGGCGCCGGGCGGGAACGGGATGGTCCGCTCCCCCAGCTTCCGGAGCAGCACCTGGCTGGGTATCAGCGCAAGCCCGGCCAGGCTGAAGGCGAGAACGAAAAGCCCGACCCACGTTTCCCAGTGAAATCGCTTCATGGTGCCCGCCCTCCAGCCGAACGCTCATGACTGCGAGGCCGGCTCTCCGAGCAAAGCGCAGCGATGATCGACCTGACGCTCCCCCGCGGAAAACTTCCCGGTGAAGGGTCACGCTTCCGGCGGTCTTTTGGGGGCCGGGGGAGCCGTCATTTCGATTTCTGCTATGAACGCAGATTACGGGAGGGCGTCTTTCGGGTCAAACGGAATCGTTTCCCGACCCGCTCCGCCGCCGCTTTTTCACCGGGTGCGCATGGGAACTCTCCCGAATGTTTTACCTTCGCGATTTTGCCTCGGTTGCCACCCCAAAACCCCTTGTGTAGTGTTGATCGTACCGAAAAGACAGATTCTCTGAATTCCTGCGCGGGGGAGGATGCCATGGCTGCGAAGTCCAGGGTGGATGTCCTGATCGAGAACGGAACCGTCGTCACCGTGGACCCGCAGCGGCGGGTCATCCGCAAAGGCGCCGTCGCGATTGCGAAGAACCGGATCAAGGACGTGGGGAAGGCTTCGGCGCTCCGGAAAAAATACGAGGCCAGGCGCACCTACGACGCCACCATGAAGCTCGTCACCCCCGGCCTCATCAACGCGCACATCCACTTCTACCACCACATGCACCGGGGCCTCTCGCCCGAGACCCTGGCGGGCATGCCGTGGTCCGACTTCGTCCACCGCAAGGTCGCCACCATCGTGAATGCGGAGGACGATAAAATCAAAGCCAAGAACCAGATCAATAAGAACCCTCAGGGTGCTGCCCCCCCCCGAAGAAAATCATTCCACATATCCCTGGGACACCGGAATAAATCGCGAAGGCGCTCTTCGACGCCAACGACAAGAGATTCCAGACTCCGGGTTGAGAGCAAGAGTTCTTGTGCCTGCCTTTCCTTGAGGCAGTAGTGCCTTTCTCAGCCCAGGTCCGGAGAGGAGACTGATAGACCCTTCCACTTGAGATACCTCTCTCCAGGCCGCATGGAGGGTTCATCATGTATGAAATAACTGTATGGGTTTTTCTGATCAGCGGAATCGTCACGGCCGCAGTTTTTGGCATTTCCATATAAATTGCAAAATTGGACAATGTATGATATTTTGCGCTCCGATCTCTAAACATTTTCAGAGGGGAACGGTGCCTTTCGAAGGGGCTGTTGCCCTATTTCTGTTTAAGGAGATTTTAATGACACCGCCCGAACCAACAAACATTATCGGACCGGATGGAACTCCCAGGAAAGCTTACGATGTTCCGATCTTAGAGTCCAACGAAAAAGTTAGCGAAGTAAAGCTTGAAGATGGAACAATTCTTTACGTTAAGGCATCGCCTATCAGCGTTCTTAGGATAGATGGCGTGTGGGATGCCCACAACAACCCTATGTATTCGGTTCAAAGCAACACGGTAATCGGAGTAAAACACGCCCCGACTCAGTTAAAGAGGGGGCATGATGATGGCTAAATTCAGCGCACATGCGATATCGGATACACCACATTTCTCTGCGGGCGAATGGTGGAGTTCTGGGGTCGTTCAACGTGTTGATGACAGTAAAACCAGAGAGAATCTTCCTACGCAAACAGAGCTCTCCCAGTCTGAAAATTTTTACACTGGAATAGAAAATATAATGAATGAGCTTCTCAGGATTAGGGAAGTCGCCAAAGATGAAGGATTCCTTGAACCTTCCGGAATGGTTATTCAGAGCGCAGAAAAAGTGTTAAATAAAATTCATGCAATCTATCCTCGGGAATACGATATTTTCCCAACCCCAGATGGGGAAATATCCATTGAGACTCCTATAGGAATCGGCAGCTCACTGTGGTGTATTTGCAAACCTTCTGGGCAAGTAATATTCATGGTTTACATTCAAGGAGAAAAACAGCGTCGTAAAGATTATGATGATCTAATGGCCTTTCCCGATGAATTTGTTATTAAAGCTTTGAACGATCTTAAAGCTCGAATAAACTAATTCCACGCAATGCTTCCAGAAGAATTTTCTCCAGAAGAAAAGCTCGGGCGTTACGTCACATCCAAACCCAACGCTGCCGGAAGAATCACCCATCATGTTTTCTTTGACAAGAAACAGGACGCATTATCCGTTGACAGGCTCAGCTATGCCTCTTGTGATGAAGCGGCAAAGCTTGGAGATGAATTTGCCGAAAGTATCGGTAGGAATTTTTACGGTTGGGGTGTTGTTTTAGCTGGAGATGCGGAGAAAGATGAACGTAGTTTATTATACCAGCCCATTCTTCCAGAGAATCCTTACCATAGCCATATAATTCTGCCGGACATATCTGAAAGTGGCAAATATGAACATGCCCATGCATTGGCAAAAAAAGCACACTTCAAACCAAAACCCCAAACTGATCCATCCGATTGTTCATCCGCGGAGATAGAAAATGAGTGAAGAAGAGATCAAAAAAGGATGGGAAGAGTCCAGGGAACCGTTCGACGAAGAGGAAATAAAAAAAGAGCTTGAAGATATCAGGCAAGGGATGACTCAACTTGAAGATTCCATAGGTGGAGAATTGGTTGCCATTAGGGGTGTTCTTGGCCTGACTTTTCGCTTGGCCTTAATTTTGGCTCCTAATGATACTAGACGTTTATGTATAGAACAGATTAAAGATTTGGAGATAGGCCCTGGAAGTGATTTAACAAAGGAAGAATTTAATAGGTTCAAGGAAATATTTATCCAAGAAATCCCTGATAGCTTTACAGAAAATCCGTCCAACGAACTTTCAGACTGATCCACTACCCATTTTTTGCATTATTTCCCCTTCGTCAAAAGAAAAAGCCTCATCTGCACGGCCTTCCTCTCCAGCTCACTCCATTTCGTGAGCTCACTCTAAGTAAGCCGTTTCCCTTCGAACCCCTGCACCAGCACCTTCATGCCCCGAGGGGCTCCAGTGGCCGCATATTGTGGCGTCCGACAAACTCGTTCACATAGCGGTGCAGATGCTTGGAGCTCATCTTGTGATAGGTGCCCATGTATCTGCGCTTGTGTAGCGCCTAGAAGGACTCCACCCGGTGCATGACGGTGTTGGTGCGAACGCTGAAATACTCGCGGCAGTCGGTGCATCAATACGGCATGGGCTTCTCTCTGGGTACGCATGAGATTTTTACGGAGCCGCAATAGGGGCAGAATTGTCCCTTACCCCAGCGGATATCTTCGAACCATTTCCGTGCGGTTTCTTCATTCGGGAACATATTAAGTAGCTGAATGAGCGTGATGGCTTCCTGAGTCATTTGAAGTCTTCCATTATGTGTGAGGACTTTCCCGAACGGAAATGCTTTCTACAAAGTAGGAGACGAGAAATTATGTTAAGTTAGATGCACTAAATTATGCCTAGTCAGGTAAGTAAGTCCCATGTTTTACCTTTGCCGTTTCGCCTCGGTTGCCACCTAAAAACCCCTTGTGTAGTGTTGATCGAACCGGAAAGACAGATTCTCTGAAATCCTGCGCGGGGGAGGGTGCCATGGCTGCAAAGACCAAGGTGGATGTCCTGATCGAGAACGGAACCGTCGTCACCGTGGACCCGGAGCGGCGGGTCATCCGCAAGGGCGCGGTCGCCATAGCGAGGAACCGGATCAAGGACGTCGGGAAGGCTTCGACGCTTAAGAAAAAATACGAGGCCAGACGGACCTACGACGCCACCATGAAGCTCGTCACCCCCGGCCTCATCAACGCGCACATCCACTTCTACCACCACATGCACCGGGGTCTCTCGCCCGAGACCCTGGCGGGGATGCCGTGGTCCGACTTCGTCCACCGCAAGGTCGCCACCATCGTGCGTGCGGAGGACGAGATATGGGGCGGACTCGGGATTCTGGTCGAAACCCTGAAGACCGGCGTGACGACCTTCCTCGAGGCGGGCTCCTACAACATCGGCCCCGTCATCGAGGGCGTCTCCCGCATCGGAATGCGGGGCCTGATGGGCCGCAGGTCCTTCGACATGGTGAGCCAGGGCCACGACATGCTGGTCGACAGCACCCGGAAGTGCCTGAGCGAGAACGAGAAGTTCATGAAGGACTACCGGGGCGGGGTGGGGCTCGTGAAGCCCTGCGTCGTCGTCGTCGGGATGGGGCGCTGCTCGGACCGGCTCTACGTCAAGTCCAAGGAGATGGCCGACAAGTACCGGACCATCCTCCACATGCACCAGGCCAACATGATCGAGAATGTCCAGGAGAGCCTGAGCTTAAACGGCGCCCGCCCCATCGAGCATCTCTACAACATCGGCGTCCTCGGGAAGAACGTGGCCCTCACCCACATGGTCCACGTGAGCGCGAAGGAGATCGGGCTTCTCGCCGAGACGCGGACGAACGTCCTGCATTGCCCGAGCACCGCCATGAAGATCAGCTACGGCCTCTCCGCCTTCGGGAAGTTCCCGGAGATGATGGAGGCGGGCGTCAACGTCGCCATCGGCACCGACGCGTCCGACTGCTCGAACTTCAACGACATGGTGCGCCTCATGTACCTGGCGGCGGCGACGCCCAAGGACTACCGCTACGACCCGGCCGCGGGGAGCGCCGAGAAGGCCATCGAGATGGCGACCATCAACGGCGCAAAGGCGATGAACATGGAGCGGGAGATCGGTTCACTGGAACCGGGCAAGAAGGCCGACGTCGCCATCTTCGACATGAAGCGGCCGGACTGGGTCCCCCTCTACAACGAGCTCCAGAATTTCGTCTATTCGGCCCAGGGGAACAGCTGCGAGAGCGTCATGGTCGACGGGAAGTTCGTGATGGAGAACCGCGAGGTCAAGACGATAGACGAGGCGGAGATCGTGGAGCGTATCGGGCGCCTCGCGAAAGGGGTCATCAAGCGGAGCAAGGTGCCGCTCTACAGCCCGTGGAAGTTCATCTAGCCCCGGCCGCCACGAGGAGGAACCCCCATGACGCGCATCGCCACCACCCACGTCGGGTCGCTTCCCAGAAGCGAGCGGGCGCTCGATTTTCTCTTCGCCCGCGACCGGGAGGAGCCCTACGACGCGGACGAGTTCGCCGCCTGCATGGCGGAGGAATGCGCGGAGACGGTTCGCAAACAGGTCGAAGCCGGGGTCGACATCGTCTCGGACGGCGAGACTTCCAAGATTTCCTACACCACCTACGTCAAGAACCGCTACACCGGCTTCTCGGGCAACAGCGCGCGGGCCGTGCCGGGGGACCTCAAGCTCTTCCCGCGCTATCTCGAGCGCCTCGCAAGCCAGGGCGGGACGCCCAAGCTCGTCCGCCCGCAATGCACCGGGCCGGTCGCACCCAGGGACGACGTGGAACTTACGGCCGACATCGCCAATATGAAGGACGCGATGGCGGCGCACGGTGCGGAGCGCGGATTCCTGAACGCGGCGTCGCCCGGCGTGGTCGCGCTGTTCATGCCGAATGCCTACTACCCCTCCCGCGAGGCCTATCTCGAGGCCCTCGCCGACGCGATGAAGGCGGAGTACGACGCGATACTCGCGGCGGGCTTCGACCTCCAGATCGACTGCCCGGATTTGGGCCTCGCGCGCCACGTGCTCTACGAGGATCTTTCCGACGCCGAGTTCGGCGGGATCGCGAAGGCCAACGTCGAGATACTGAACCACGCCCTGCGCGACGCCGACCCGGCGCGGGTGCGTGTCCACATCTGCTGGGGCAACTACGAGGGGCCCCACGTGTGCGACGTGGGGCTGGACCACGTGTTCTCCGCCCTGATGTCCGCCCGCGCGCGCTACGTCCTGTTCGAGAACGCGAACCCGAGGCATGAGCACGAGTGGACCGTATTCCGCGACCGGCGCGACGAGATTCCCGGGGAGACGATACTCGTGCCCGGCGTCATCGACACGACGAGCAACTTCGTGGAGCATCCCGAGCTCATCGCGCAGCGCATCGGGCGCTTCGTGGATATCTTTGGTCCCGAGCGGGTTATCGCCGGAACGGACTGTGGGTTCGGGACGTTCGCCGGCTTCGGGTCGGTCGATCCCGAGATCGTCTACGTCAAGCTCGCGGCCCTGGCCGAGGGCGCCGCCATCGCGTCCGGGAGAATCTGAGGCGCGCCCGGCCGGGTAACGCCGAGGCGGGGGCGGCTGTCTCGAAGGCGAGATTTACTCCGAGCTTTTGGACGCGGCGCGCGGGACGAACCGGCCGTAGCCCGGCTCCTGCACGAGTTCCCCGTCTCTCAAGAGCGGCTTTCCGCGCAGGAGGCTGTGCTCCAGTTTGCCTTTGAGCTCCCAACCCTCGAATAGCGAGTAGTCGGAATTCGTGTGCTGGCCCGCCGCCGTCACGGTTGAGCGGCCTTCGGGGTCGATCACGACGAGGTCGGCGTCGGAGCCGACGAGGAGCGCTCCTTTCTGCGGGTAGCAGCCCAGGGTGCGCGCGGGGTTCTCGCTCGTGAGCTGCACGAGGCGCTCTTCTGAAATCCGCCCGCGGGCGACGCCCTCGCTGTAGAGAACGGGCAGGAGGGTCTCGATGCCGGGCGCGCCGAAGGGCGACTGGGTGAAGGGCGGGTCGTTCTTCTGCGCCTTGGTGTAGGGGGCGTGATCGCTCCCGATGAGGCTGATCCATCCCTCCCCGATGCCTTGCCAGAGCGCCGCGATGTCCGCCTCCGCCCGCAGCGGAGGCGCCACCTTGGCCGGGGCGCCCATCTCCCGGATGGCGTCTCCTGTTAAAGTCAGGTACTGCGGGCAGGTTTCCACGACGATGTCCTTCCCGGCCGTCAGCCCGCGCCGCGCTTCATCCAGGGCCAGCTCCGCCGTCAGGTGAACGATGTAGAGCGGGCAGCCCGCGAGATCCGCCAGGCGGATCGATTTCGCGACCGACTCGGCTTCCAGCTCCGGCGGGCGCGAGTATTCCTGGAAGTCGGCGCCGTCCATGCCGGCGTCGAACGCCTTGTTCTCCAGGTAGTCGATGACGGGGCCGTTTTCGGCGTGGACGAGCACGGTGCCCCCGTGGCGCCCCACGATGTCGAGCGCCGCGTAGAAGTACTCGTCCGGGATGCAGCGGCCGCGGCCCCGCTTCTTGTAGCCCATCATGACCTTGAACGTCGTGACGCCGCCCTCGATGGCTTTTGGGATCTCGGCGAGGTATTCGAAGTCCTCGAATATCCAGGCGTGCAGCGAAAAATCGACCACGCTCCCCGCCTCGCCCTCCTCGCGGATGCGGTCCAGCGTGGTGAGCATGGTCTCGTTCTCCTCGCCCGTGGCGAAGACGATCATGGTGGTGACGCCCCCGTGCGCGGCGCTGCGGGCCACGTCGGCTAAGGAATCGATGTGGCTGGAGTACGCCCTGCAGTGGACGTGGGGGTCGATGACGCCGGGCATGACGAGCTTGCCCGTCACGTCCAGCACCTCTTCGGCTGCCGGCATGTTCTCGGGCGCGCCGATACAGGCGACCTTCCCGTCGCGGATGCCGAGAGCGGCCTCCTGGCGGCCCTGGCCGGATACGATCGTGCCGCCCCTCACGAGCAGGTCGAGCGGTTTCTGCTGGGTGCTGTCTGACATGGAAAACCTCCCTTGCGGACGGCCGCCGGCGCCGGAACAAACGGTCGTTTCACGCCGGTTCCTCCGGTTGTGAAACGACCCGTCGGCGAAGCGGCAATCGATTATTCATGCTTTCGCTGATGAAGGAGGAGCATACCATAAAACCCGCGCGGGTTGACTGTTGATGGGGATTGATGAGAAATCGCAGCGGCGGGTCGCATAGAGGATAAAGGCAACCCCCCCTACCCCCCCTTGACAGGGGGGTATAAAAAGGCGACGCCCGCCGCCGGGCTGAGGGGGGTTTGCTTTTTCTTGCCCCCCTGTCAAGGGGGGGTAGGGGGGGTTGGTTTTGTAGGGGCGGGCCTCTGTGCCCGCCCGTATTGGGAATGTCTATGCCCGCAAGAGGCCTCGGACAGGCACGGAGGCCTGTCCCTACGGCTAACAATCTCGAAGGTCGGATAGACTTTTTCAACAACCCCTGTTAAGGGTTGCCCGAAGCGGCGAGACGGCGCAACGGATGTGGACATAGAGGACTACCACTGATGATTGAGAGACACCCTTCCATCGACCCGGCGCATCCGGGAGAAATCCTGCGGGAGGACGTACTGCCCGCCCTGGGCGTCAGCAAGACGGCTGTGGCCGCGGCCCTCGGCATATCCCGGCAGACGCTCTACGACATCCTGAACGAGAAGCAGCCGGTCACCGCCGAGATGGCGGTTCGCTTCGGCAAGCTTTTCGGCAACGGCCCGGGCTTCTGGAGCAACCTCCAGCGCAACTACGATCTGGCACGCGCGGAGCGCATGGTGGACGTAAGCGGAATACCGACGCTCGAAGCGAGGGGCGTTTAGGGGGTTGTTGAAAAGCCGCTTCTTCAGAGGATAAAGGCAACCCCCCCTACCCCCCTTGACAGGGGGGTATGAAAAGGCGACTCCCGCCGCCGGTTGAGGAGCTTTTGTTTTTTCTTGCCCCTCGTCGATGTAGTAACCCCCCAATCCTTATCAGGGGGCTTTCTTTTTTTACCCCCCTGTCAAGGGGGGGTAGGGGGGGTTGGTTTTGTAGGGACAGGCCTCCGTGCCTGTCCTGACGAAGGACAACCACGGAGGGCAGGACAACCCCAAAGGGTTGTCCCTACTACAACCGAGCTGCGCACACCCAACACCCCCGCCTTTGCCTGTTCCTACAGCGGCCCGAAATCGGGAGGCGGGATCCGGCGCTTCGAGGCCGCCTCGTACGTCGAGGCGATCCGGAGCAGTACGTCCTCCCTACCGGGTTCGGCGCGGAAGACGAGGGAAAACGGCAGGCCCGGCTCCGGGATGGTGGTGGCCTGATCGTTATGCGCGGAGACGAACCGCGTGCCGTCCTCGCTGAGCTCGAAAACCGGGTCGTAGGTCGTCCGCACGTAGCCCGCGGGCACGAGCATCTCCGTCAGCCCCGCGTTCGGCCCGCTTTGCGATTCGGGCCGGGAGTTCAGCAGGAGGCCGGGCTGGACCGCCCCGCCGATGATGGCCGGCGGGAACGGCGTGTGCAGCCTTACGAGGGCGTCCAGGTCGTTCTCCAGGATCACCATCATGTCCACGCGGCGCAAAAGCTCGCGCAGCATGATGCGCTCGTTCACCCCCTGCCTGCCCCCGTGGGGGTTGCGCGGGTCCGCGACCTCCTCCCAGTTTTTGAATGCGGCGCGGTGGTCGTCGCCCCAGAATTTGGAGCGCGCGTTCAACTCGGGAAAGCCCGTGATGGTCTCGGTGAAGCCGCGCGCCTCCCAGTCCTCCGCCCGGCGCGAGAGGTACTGGTGGATGTGGTAGCGGAACGTCATGGCGAGTTCCTGCTGCTGCACGGTGGCGAGGTCGAGGTTCGCGGGCTGCTCGATTCGGCCCTCGCCCATGGCGAGCATGTAGTCGATGGGCTGCATGTCGCCCGAACCGAAGACGACGCCCGGCGCGAACTCGGTGGGGACGATGGCCTCGGCGAACTCTCTGAAGAGCGGTTCGCCCTCCGGCGTGAGCCTGAACATGATGTCCGGCATGAAGACGGGGATGAGCCTGGCGAGCGCGCGGCGGAAATCCGTCTTCATGGTCTCGACTTCGGGGTCGCCCGCCCAGAGCGGGTCGGTCGATTCGAGGAGCTTCGCCCCGAGCTTTTGGCCCAGGACTTCCTTTATCTCCCGGCCCGCCGCGTTCACGATGGGCTCTTCCGACTTCGAACCCCTGGGATAGACCATCGACTCGCGGATGACGCCGATGCGCACGCCTTCCAGCGCGCCCGCCTCGCCGTTCCTGCTCACGTGCGAAGCGTAGGGCGTATCCAGAACGGAGGAGCGCGGCACCGTCGTGAACGGGTCGCGCGGGTCGTAGTAGCCGTTCACCGGGTCTTTCAGCGCGTCGAGCACTTTGGCGCAATCGGCGAGTGATTTCGTGATGACGCCGCTCCTGTCGCAGTAGATGTCCGCCCCGATGGCGCCGCCGTCGAAGCCGAGCATCGCCTTGTGCGGCAGGATGAGCGCGACGGCGTTGTGGTTCGACGGCCCCCGGCAGGAGGCCCGCGTCTCCTCGCCCAGGCTCGCCATCACCATGTTCGTGCTCACCGAGAGGGCGGAGCCCGAACTCGAACCCAGAGAGGCCGCCCGCGTGGTGTCGTAGGGGTTCGAGGGGTTCCCGCCCCACGTGCTGCGCTGGTAGCCCAGGACGGAGGGCAGCACCTTGTCGGGTTCGTGCCGCCCGCCGGGGTCGCCCGCGCGCCCGTTGTATTCGGTGCTCACGGCCTTGGCGAAGATGACGGCGCCCTTGTTCCTGAGCTGCTCGACGAGGATGTGGTCGCGCGCGGGGAAATCGATGTCATAGGCCGCGTCGCCCCCGCCGGTGGAGCGCATGTCCTTCGTGTCGAAGGGGTCCTTGAAGGAGAAGGTGACGCCGTACATCGGCATTTTCTCGAGGTCGGGGTCGGCGCCGTACTCGGCGTCCAGTTCCGCCGCGCGCTCGAGCGCGTCGGGGTAGTGGCGGAAGACCTCGCACATGGGCGGCGCGCCCGGCGGCAGGGGGCCTTCCGCGGGATGCCGGTCGTAATCGCCCTTGCAGGTCACGGAGCGCTCGCCGCGGATGTTCAGGGTGGCGAGGGCGTTCACCTGGCCCGCGTTGGGGACCCCGACGATCATGCCGTATTGCTGCTGGACGTCCGGGTCCGAAGCCGTATCCTCCATGCGGCCGAACTCGAGCGGCGGTCCCTGGTATTTATCCAGATCGGGCAGGTAGTCGGTTGCCTTCACGGTTTCGGTCGGGAACTCGATCGGCGAGCCGCCGCGCACGACGCCCCTGGCTTCGGGGACGGGCGCGCCGTCTTCGGTGACGAGCATGCTGGCGACGCCGTTGTAGGCGTGGATGCGCGCGAGGTAGCGCTCCACGACCTCTACGCACGTCGTGCGGCCGGCGCGAATCGCCGCGTGCATATCCTCGATGCTTGCTTCTTCCAGGCGGAACGCCCCGCTCTTATCCTCCATGACGCATCCTTTCTGTTGAACGTGTTCCCGCCCGCCCTCGGCGGGGGAGCTGTTTCCGGTTTCAGGCGATGCGGGAATACTAGGGGCGGCGCCCGGTTTTGGCAACGGCTTTTCGGGAAAGATGCCGGCCGAATCCGGGCAGGGAGATGGATGTCTTGCCTCCCCGATCGTCCTCTCTCACCCTGAAAACCAACCCCCCCTACCCCCCCTTAACAGGGGGGTCTTTTTTTAATCCCCCCTGTCGGGGGGGATCTTCTTTGTTTTTACCTCTTGTCGGGCGCATTGCTTTTTCAGTCGGGGGGCATTGCTTTTTTTTACCCCCCTGTTAAGGGGGGGTAGGGGGGGTTGCTCCCTCCACCGAGGAGAATCCTGAATTCACTCCCCCCTTTCAGACTTGTTTGCTATTCAGCAGAGAGGATCCACTCCCCCCTTGAGGGGGAGTCAGTGAGCTAAGGGCGCAAGTCCGCAAGCGAACTGGTGGGGGGAGTTTTTTCTGTGGCATGTCCCCCCACCGAGTCAGCCTTCACCTGTCGGTTCGGCTTCCTCGTCGGGCTTTCCCCTCGGGAAGCCCGACCCTCAAGGGGGGAGTTGATCTTGTTCTTTCATCGGATGAACCAAACCCTCGATGGGGGGGTTGGTTTCGAGACGGCGGGGGATTGCCGACAAAAAAACCGTTTCGCAGGCTAAACGCGCGCGAAACGGCAAATTTTCCGTTCTTGATTCTCTGGATTCCGATAATTTCTATTATCAGACAATACAACACCTCTCAAAACCATGTCAAGCGCAATTCCGGGGTCCCCGGAGGAGTTTTCGGGCGTCGTTTTTCGTCTTTTTTCGCTCGTTTCCGGCCCAAATGCGCCCCGAAACGGATTTTCCCGCCGAAAACGGGGCTTCCAGCGTCCCGTAATAGAAATTAGCGGTGGACAGGCCGGGCGCGAGGCGCTCGAAAGATACTCGCCTTTGGAGGCCGGGAAAGGTGGGCGCATACCGCAAAAATTCGCCTCCCGCGGAACGACCGGCCCGGACGATGCGTCCGCAAGTCCGCCGTATTTCAGGCGGCCCAAAATACGAATCATCGTTTTGTGAAGACCAGTATATCGAGAAGGAAAGGAGGTTAATCGGAGAAAGCCGGAAACTCACGGAAAATCCCTTTTTCTACTGTGTATTCAGGAGGACTCACTAAATGACGTTCAAAAACAAGCATATTCACAAGCTCTACGCTTTTGCGCTGGCGGCGGTCTTCGCGCTGACGCTGGCGGGCTGCGGCGGCGGTGGCGGCAGCGCTGCTGCGCCGGACCCGGAGCCGCCCGCAATGCCGGAACCCACCCCGCAGGAAATGTGCGAGGGTGACGGCGGCCGGTACAACGCGGACGGCTCCTGCACCTCCGCCGCGGCTCTGGCCGAAGAGATGGCCCTGAGCGGCGCACAGGAAGCCGCGATGGCCGCTTACATGGCGGCGATGGCCGCCGTGGGCGGCGCGGTGGACCCCGTGGCGATGGCGAACGCGCAGGCGTACGCGGACATGGCCAAAACCGCGTCCGACGCGGCGGCTGCGGCCACGACTTCGGCGATGGCCATGGAATACCAGATGAAGGCCGAGATGTACCGCGACATGGCGATGGAAGCGGGGATGGAAGCAGGTTTGGGCATTACCATGCTCGGGAACCTGCAACTAAACAAAGCACCAGAAGATTTGCAGGAACAGCCTGACCCGCCGAAACCCATTACGAACGTGAGAAATGTCCACACCGAGATAAATGCTGTTTCTCAGACAACGACTCCGAATAGTTCCGGGGCTACCGTACCTACGGTCACGGTAACTTACGCCGCAACGGCCACTAAGCCAACATTTACAATTGCCGACTATGAGTCCGGCGAATCACCAAAGAGTTTCTCGATGGGTAACTTCATGGGAACCGAATTGGTGAACGTTGAAACCGTAGATTCAGTAAACGGAAGAACGAATGTCGTTCTTTATTCAGACAGGGCGCAAACTGAATCTGTAACCAATTATTCCGCCACCGCAACCGGATTCGTTGCTGCTGGCTCTCTGAACACTGCCACTGCCGCAAATCATGTCACCTCACTGTCAGAGGGTCAGATTTCAGGAGCTATGGGAGATAAGGTAGAGGGCACATATAATGCGGATTCGAGAGACAATAACCCGGCTCTATCGGGCGCCTTCTACTGTAATTCAGCTCTATGTACCCTGACAGTAAATTCCAAGGGAATGATAACTGCAAACGTCGGTTATGAATTCCGTCCGGCAGACGGCAAGACAACAAAAGATGATTCAAGCTATCTCACCTTGGGCTTCTGGCTTACCGCTCCCACCGCCTTGAGTGCGGCTGGGGAAGCGCCTGGCGGTATCGTGGTAGGCGCTTTTGGGATGGGGCAAGGAACTGCTGTTGAAATACCGGCCGCGCTAGAAGGAACGGCCACCTATGAAGGTATCGCTACCGGCCTGTATGCAACAAAGGACGGTATCAGCTACTTCAGTGGTGACGCCATGCTCGAGGCTAACTTTGGACAGGTAAAGGGCCTGGCTGCTGATGCTACTGATGCTACTCCTGGTTTTCGGGGAAGTGTAAGCGGAAGCATTTCGAACATCACTGCTGGTGGAATGAAGATGGAAGGTGAGCTCGGCCTGTCTGCTGCGAATATTGCTGGTGATACAACTGGCACATATTCCGGAAATACAAAAGGCAGCGTAGGAGACAGCAGGTTTGTTGGAAGCTGGAGAGGAACATTCTATGAAGCAGGAAGAGCGTCCACTCCGGCCGATTCAAGGTATCCAATGTCTACCGCTGGAACGTTTAGTGGTTATGATGAATACAACAACTCCAGCATCTTGGGGGCCTTCGGAGCAAATAAACAATAAGCTGATTTAGCTTTATCCTGCCGCCCCCTTCAATCAACAAAGGGGGGCGGCCAAAGGGGGCGAATGATGAAAATGCTCAGGCATTTGGTTTTGGTCATGTGCGTAATAAGTTTGATGTCATTCGCCTCCGGCTGTGGCGGTGGGGGAGGGGGAGGGGCAACTACACCACCTGGCGTTACCGAACCCGAACCTACCCAACCAACAGAAACACAAAGGATAGCAACTGCAAGGAATACCCTGGCTAATATTGTCTTAAGTGCACGTTCAGCGGCATTGGATGTGCAGAGTTCCGCTTCTTTCATAGCAAACAGTCAAGACGCTACAGTTTCGCAAGTAACAAGCGCTGGTGAATATAACAGCGCTGCTCAAAGCGCCTTGGTAGACGTGGAGGCTGCGGAAGATTCGGGAATTGCCGCAACCACTCTCGCGCAGATTGAACTTGCGATATCCAGCGCACGATCAGCGGCATCTAGGATAACATCTGCGCGATCATCTATTTCAACCATTGAAACTGGTGTTCGAGCCGTTGAAACGCAACGGAGACAAAGGGCGGCGGACGAACTCGCCCAGACGGGCGGCTCCTCGCTCATCGAATACTTGAGGGATAACAAGAAAGTATCTGATGCGGTTCTAGCCGGCTTGGCGGCCACTTCCCTCCTGGCGGGGCAGACAGGTACTAATACAGGTTCCGCCACTTACCCATACCACAAAGGTGACCCCGCAACGCAATTTCCAATACCCAGGAATACAGATAGAGGCGTGCTGGAAGTAACGATATCGGTCGATGGGACAGATGTATCATCGAATAGCCAGACGGGCAAAATCTCCGGATCAGGACGTCTTTCCAATGGCTTCGACCTGAAAGACGGCGGCAATTTCGCCACTGTTTACACAGATATTGAGGTAGCGCAAAGGGTAAGACAAAAAACAGGGAATACTGCCACAGATAGTGCCCTAGAGGACACTACTGTAGGGGAAACAGACGACGGTATAGATCAGAGGTTTCAGTACGTCGCCGACGATGATTATCTGCTCGCCGGAATCTGGCTCGATGATTCAGCAACTGACGGTTCTGCTCCCGTCCTGAGAGCTTTTGCATTCGGGAGTCAGCTTCTCGCCGCGACACACGATTTCTGCACCGCTGCTGATGTAACTAACACCAGTTCGCTGTCCAGGGCGTGCGGTAATGCGGACGGTAGAGCCTTTAACACGATAACCGGATTCGTTGACGTAAATGAGAGCACGGAAGCAACTTACCGTGGGGGTGTGAACGGCGCGTATTTCGCCGGCGGAAAGGCCAGCCATTTCAAGGCGAATGTATCGCTCACGGCTACGTTTGTGCGCGGAACCGGGACAGATGTTTCGGGTAGCAAGATTTCAGGAGCAATCACGGATATCAGCGCCGGTGGAAATTCCATCACGGGCAGCATTGATTTGAAGGAACAGGCGCTTACAACAGATGACATAAGCGCCGCTTTTACTGGTGAGGCCGCTGGTGTAATAGCGGGTCACGCCTATACCGGCAACTGGAGGGGTCAGTTCTTCGGAATGAGAGCCACGAAGACTTCAGAAACTGCTGATGTTTCAGGCAACGATCCCGAAAGAACAACAACGACAACCTACACCCCGGACGAACCTAATTCGGTTGCAGGCTCGTTTTATGTCGACAGGCAGACGGTTGGCGAAGGAGACGCCGCCTTCATCGGGGCGTTCGGGGCGCACAGGTAAGAGAGCAGAGACGCCTTCGGTCCGGGGGTTTCATGTCCTGAGCCTGAGGCGGGCGAAGGAAGAGGAAGAAGAGTGGAAAAGGGGGTTGCCCGTTGGTTGCTTCCCTCGTGATGAGCAAATTGTACCGCTCCTTGCTGTGAGTTTGAGTCCTCGAGCCGGGAACGGGAACAACGGGCAGCCCCCACTTTCAGCTTCAAGAAAGCAACCGACACCCCGACTCGGCCTGTGCCTCGGGAATCGTGTCGCAGCAGTTCCCATCTTCAGGGGTTTTTTCAACCCCTTAAAGCAGTCCTTTGAGGGGTGTCGGCCCTTTCTCTTCCTGAGCGGATGCGCTCGCCTCTTCGCCTTGAAAATAAACTCATCCTACCTTCCCCTTGACCGGGGATAAAGGGACAGCCCCTCCTCGGGGCTGTCCTGCCCCCCCTACCCCCCCTTGTCAGGGGGGTATAAAAAAGCAACCCCCGCAAAGAAGGATCAACTCCCCCCTTGAGGGTCGGTCTTTCCCCTCGGGAAGACCGACGAAGAGCTAAGGGCGAAGCCCGCAAGCGATTCGGTGGGGGGACATGCCATGGATAAAACTCCCCCCACCACATCGGCCTTCGCACAAACCGCTCGGCCTCTGTCGGGCTTTCCCCTCGGGAAGCCCGACCCCCTCAAGGGGGGAGTTGATTGTTGAGTGCTCTACAAGGGTCTTTCTTTTTCATGCCCCCCTGTTAAGGGGGGGTAGGGGGGGTTGCTTTTCGAGGCGAGAGCAAACGCTCATTCATCAATCGCGTTTGACCTTCGATACGGCGCTTACGCGCCTACTCAGGATGAGGAAGGTGAGGGGCGGAGCCCGCCCCGAGCGAAGTCGAGGGGCCGCTACTCAGGGTGAGGGGTGCCGGGCGGCGCGGCGGTGCGGCGGATGAGTTCCTTCAGCGCCTCCATGTTCTCGTGATGCTGTTCGCTCTGCTCCCCGCGCAGCGCCTTGAGCGCCTCCATGTTCTCGTGATGCGTGCGTTCCATCGCGTTCATGGTTTCGCGGTGCTGAGCTTTTTGATCCTCGCGCTGTGCGGCGAGCGCTTCCATGGTTGCGATGTGCTGTTTGCTTTGCGCCTCGCGCTCGGCGGCGAGCGCCTCCATGTGTTCGCGGTGGCGGCTGTCGAGCGCCTTCATGGTTTCGCGGTGCTGGGCGTCGCGGTGGCGCGCGGCCTGGCGCATGAAGTAGAGGCCGTAGGCTATCAGGGAGCACTGCGCGGCCCCCACGAGCGCGGCGACCCACACGGAGGCCTGCTGCGCTACGAGAGACGCTTTCTGGATGGCCAGGGATGATTCCTGTATGGCGAGACTTGCGGCTTCGTATTCCGTCACTTGGTTTTCCCCCACGTTAGTGGGTCCTCAGACACCCGACTCTAAAGCGCCGCCGCGCGTTTCGTCAAGACGGATGCCGGGCGGTGGATAGGATAAAGGCAACCCCCCCTACCCCCCCTTAACAGGGGGGTCTTTTAGTTGCTCCCCCCTTTCGGGGGG
>JAJEJD010000014.1 GCA_022828125.1 bacterium
GGTGCCGAAGCTGAAGCCGGTGACGAGGTGTTTCTGGATCAGGATGCCGAGAATGACCACGGGGATGGTGATGACGGTCCCGATCGCCGCTTGAGGCCCGTAGAGTCTTCCCTCCACCGCGCTCTGGAACTTGTTGAGCAGCACCGGGAGGGTGGTGACGTTCGGCTGGGTGAGCGTCAGCGCGAGCAGGAACTCGCTCCAGTTCAGGATGAAGATGAACAGGAAGGTCACCACCATGCCCGGCGCGACGAGGGGGATGACCACGCGGCGCAGCGTGTAGAGACGGCCCGCGCCCATGATTTGCGCGGCATGTTCGATGGTCTTGGGAATCTCCTCGATGAAGTTCAGCATCATCCAGATGACGAACGGCAGCGTGGTCGCTATGTAGAGGAGGCCGAGGCCGGTGTAGGAGTCGATGAGGCTGAACCGGTAGCCCAGGACCGTCTGGGTCGCGAACGGAATCAGGATGGCGTAATACATCACGACGGGAATCGCGATGATGATGGGCGGCACCATGCGGATGGTGAGGATCATGTAGCGGAAATACTTGCCGCCCACGTTGAAGCGCGATATCGAGTAGGCGAGGAACGTGCCCAGCAGGAGGGCAACCAGCGCGCTGATGGAGGAGATGATCATCGAATCGCGCACCCCTACCCAGATCGTGAAGGCCTGCTCGGTGGCCTCCCGGCTGAGGCCTTCGCCGTGGCCGACCACGGCGAAAATCTGCCGGTAGTTGTGCAGGGTGGGCTCGTATCCCCCGCCGAGGAAGCTCGGGAACCAGTTCGGCGGCCAGGCCACCCAGTCGCCCGTGTCCTTGAAGGAGGTCGAGACCATCCAGAAGATCGGGAACATGATCATGATCGCCCAGCTCAGAAGTGCTGCGTGACGGAACCAGAAGAAGAGGTTGTAGCGCTTGGCGAAGGACATCTCCGCGCGCCTGTCGGCCTCGTTCGTCATCTCATCCCCTCCTCTCGGGCGATGGGCCGCTCCCGCACGAGCAGATATTATCAATGTCCCGAACATAAGGACAACAGGCTCGAGGCGCTCACGCCGCGCCGCACCATTCCAGAATCAGGTGAAGCAGCCCCTCGACAGAAAGCCCCAGTTCGTCGATAAACGTGAATTCGTCGGGGATGTGGCCCCGCGGGCACTCCCCCCCGAACATGATCGTCGGCGTATCTCCGTAGAGGACCGGGAACCGCATGTCCGTCGTCCCGTTCAGGGCCTGACGCTGGCAGGGCCGGCCCGTGACCCGCTCGGCCACCGACAACGCCGTCTTGACGAACGGGTGTTCGGGGTCGGTGAGGCAGGGCTCCGCGCGCCTCTCCGTCCATTCCAGACGGGGCGGATGCTCGCGAAGCCACGGGTCGGCCTGGGCTGCCCGGGCGATGTGGTCTTCCACCAGTTGTTTCACCTCATCGAGACTCTCTCGCGGGGCCACCCCCGCCACACCCTCCAGTACGCACTCGGCCGGGAGCTGGCCGATGGACACGCCCGCGCGGATCACGGTCACCACGAGGTTCACCGTTCGGGGTTCGAGCCCGCTTATCTCGAAACGCTTTTCCACCAGCGGTTCGCGTACCGCCTCCGCTCTTTGCGCGTCCAGTTCCCTGAGCGCGGCGTGGATATATTCGGCTTTCTCGATGGCGTTCACGAAAAGGTGCGCCGAACCCTTGTGACCGGCCTGGCCCGGCACGGTGATCCGGAAACTCACGTCGCCGCCCGAACCGATGTCCACGCCGCCGAGTCCCCCCGGCTTCATGTGCGTGTAAACGGCGCCATCCGCACGAAGGCCGCGCAGAACGCACGCCAGCATGCCCCCGCCGCCGCCTTCTTCCTCCTCGACGGTGGAAAGCAGCGTCAGATCGCCCTTCAAGCGCACCCCGGCGTCTTTCAACGCCTGTGCGCACACGATCATGACGGCCAGCCCCGACTTGGCGTCTCCCGACCCCCGCCCGTAGAGCCGGTTACCCTCCACCTCCCCTCCGAAGGGGTCCTTCGTCCAGGCGCTTCGCGGGCCGGGCGGAACCGTATCGGCATGGCAAAAGAGAAGGAGCGACCTGCCGCCTCCCGTTCCCCGAAGGCGGCCGATCACGTTGGGCCGCCCCGCATAACCCTTCTCCAGCGATGAGCGAGGCGCCGAGAACGCCGGATGCTCTCTCACCTCCTCCAGATTCGCCTCGAACGCCTCCACCTCCAAACCGGCATCGGCGAACCGTTCCTGCACCAGGGTCTGGATTGCTTCTTCCTCTCCCGTGGGGCTGGGGATCCGGACGAGTTCCTGAAGCAGGGCGGCCACGTCCGTTCGCCGGGCCTGCGAAATCACCTTCTCAAGCGCATCGTTCATGAATAATCCTCCGCCTTTTTACATCTGCGGGTTGAATTCAAAATTCCCTCTCCAAAATCACTCCCTGGTGCCTGGGTTTTCTCACTCCCCCCTTGAGGGGGTTGTTGAAAAACCCCCTGAGAGGGTAATGGCAACCCCCTTGAAAGCGAAATCCCATAACGTCAACCCCCCCTACCCCCCCTTGTCAGGGGGGCAAGAAAAAGCAAAACCCCCTCAGCCCGGCGATGGCGCATCGCGTTTTTATACCTCCCCCTTTTGTCAGGGCATTGCCTTTTTATACCCCCCTGACAAGGGGGGGTAGGGGGGGTTGCCTTTCCAGTCGAGAGGGCGGTCGGGGGTTCGAGCGAAAGCGGCCTTTCCTCTAAAGGCAATGTTCCCCGACGAGGGCTTTTTTCAACGGTCCCTTGAGGGAGAGTGATTCTGGTATGCTCCATGGTGGGAATACCCCCCCCAAGGAGAATGATAGACATCTTTCCCTGGTCGGTTTTGATCACCATTATTCCGGCAATCAATGCCGACCGAGGAGGGAGGGATTGCCGGAATCCAGAACTCGGGCTCCCAGTGCTGAGTCATATATATAATTCCCCAAAGAAAGGCCCAGCAGCTACGTGTATCAATCGGCCGCGGCGTCGACGCCGACGTCGCCTGCGAAATGACAGGCCACCGTATGGCCGGGGTGCAATTCCCGCAGCGCCGGCTTCTCTTCCACGCAACGCTTCTCGCTGTAGGGACAACGCGTATGGAAGCGGCATCCCGTCGGCGGGTCGAGGGCGGAGGGAACCTCTCCCTCGAGGATGATGCGCCGCCGCTTTCTGGCCTTCACCGGGTCCGCCACCGGCGTGGCCGAGAGCAGCGCCTGGGTGTAGGGGTGCAGGGGGGTCGTGAAGAGCGACTCCACCGCCGCAAGCTCCACGATCTCGCCCAGGTACATGACCCCCACCCTGTCGCAGACCGAGCGCACCACGCCCAGGTCGTGCGTGATGAAGAGGTAGGAGAGATCGTGTTGCGCCTGAAGGGCTTTCAGGAGGTTCAGGATTTGGGCGCGGATGGAGATGTCGAGCGAGGAGACCGGTTCGTCCGCGATCACCAGCCGGGGCTTCAGCGTGAGCGCCCGCGCGATGCCGATGCGCTGGCGCTGGCCGCCGCTGAGTTGGTGCGGGTAGCGGTCCATGAAGATTTCGCCCGGCTCCATGCCCACCTGGTTCAGGAGCCCGACGACGGTCTCGTCAATCTCCCCTTTCTCCGCCGCGTCATGATTGAGGAGGGGCTGGCGCAGGATGGCCCGCACGGTGCGCCTGGGGTTCAGGGATTCGAAGGGGTCCTGAAAGATCATCTGCACGTCGCGGTTGTACTGCTTGAGGGCGGGGCCGCTCAGTTCCGCGACCTCTTGTTCGTCGAAGAGCATGCTCCCGGCGTCGGGCTTCTCCAGTTTCGCCAGCAGACGCGCCGTCGTCGTTTTCCCGCAGCCGCTCTCACCCACCAGGGCGAACGACTCACCGGCTTTGAGCGAGAAACTGATGTCGTCCACCGCGTGCACGTGGCGGGGAGGCCGGAGCCACCCCCCGTCGACGGGAAAGTGCTTCGTCAGCCTGCGCACTTGCAGGAGTGAATGGTTCATCGCGGCGGACTCACTCATAAAGCCAGCAAGCCACCATCCGTCCCTCCCCCAGATCGAGAGATGGCGGCGACTCCTCGCGGCAGACGTCCTTGACGTGGGGGCAGCGCGGGTGGAAGCGGCAGCCCGAGGGCATGTCCGTCGGGTTCGGCACCTGCCCCTCGATGGTCTCGAATACCTCGACGCGCTTGTCGGGGCTGAGCGTCGAACGCAGGAGGCCCTCCGTGTAGGGATGCTTCGGTTCGGCGAACAGGGTGAAGGTGTCGGCGTGCTCCACAATCTGGCCCGCGTACATGATGTAGATCCGGTCGCAATGCTCCGCCACCAGGCCGATATCGTGGGTGATCAGGAACAGGGCGTTCTGGAGTTCCTCGCGGAGGTGGGCGAGCAAGTCCATGATCTGCGCCTGGATGGTCACGTCCAGCGCCGTGGTGGGCTCATCGGCGATGAGCAGGGAGGGGCGGCACGAGATGGCCATGGCGATGAGCACCCGCTGGCGCATGCCGCCGCTCAGCTGATGGGGGTAGCTGTCATAGACCCTCTGAGGCGACGGGATGCCGACGCGCTCGAACGCGTCGAGCACCTGCGAGCGGGCCTCCCCCTTCGAGACCTCCTGGTGCTCCAGCACCACCTCCGCCACCTGGGCGCCGGCCCGCATGACGGGGTTCAGATACGTCATGGGGTCCTGAAAGACCATGGCGATCTCCGTCCCGCGGAGGTCGCACATGCTCGCCGTGTCCAGCGTCAGGAGGTCCACGTCGTTCAGCAGTATTTCGCCCGAGAGGATGCGGGCCACGACCGGCTGGAGCCGGATGATGGTGAGCGCCGTCATGGATTTCCCGGAGCCCGACTCGCCGACCAGCGCAACGGCTTCCTTGCGGTTCACTTCCAGCGAGACGCCGTCGACGGCCTTGATCACGCCGGAGGGGACGTCGAGGTAGGTCCTGAGGTCCGAGACCCGCAGGAGTCCGTTTCGGTTTTCAGCGTTCGCGTTCATAGGCCGGTCCGGTGAATCTCGGAGGAGCGGGGGTTGAGCACGTCGTTCAGGCCGTCTCCCAGCAGATTGAGCGTCAGGACCGAGAGAAAGATGCCCAGACCGGGATACACGGCCATCCACCACGCCTGGCGCAGAAAGGGCTGGGCCTCGTACAACATCCGCCCCCAGGTGACCAGGCTGGGGTCTCCCAGACCCAGATAGCTCAAGCCCGCTTCGAGCAGCATGGCCTGCGCGGTCAGAAGCGAGGCGTTCACGACCACGACCCCGATGGCGTTCGGCAGTATCTCGCGGAAGATGATCGTCGAGCGCTTCGTGCCGATCACGTGCGCGGCGTCCACGAACTGCCGCGTGCGCAGGGTCAGGAACTCGGAGCGGACGAGGCGGGCCGTCACCGGCCACGTCAGGATGGAGATGGCCAGGATGATGTTCCAGATGTTCGCCCCGAAGAAGGCGACGATGATAAGGGCGAGGAAGAAGCGCGGGATCACCATGAAAGTCTCGGTGAGCCGCATCAGGATGTCGTCGACCCACCCGCCCAGGTAACCGGAGATCGTGCCCACGAACAGGCCCAAGACCGTCGTGGCGAAGGCCGCCGAGAAGCCGACGAATATCGAGACCCGCCCGCCCCACAGGATGCGGCTGAAGACGTCGCGCCCGAGGTTGTCTACGCCCATGAGGTTCCGGAAGCTGTGTCCGCCCAGCCGCGAGCCCGAACCCAGGGCGTAAGGGTCATAGGGCGCCAGGACGGGCGCGAACAACACCAGCAGAACCAGCACCAGAAGAATGGACCCTGCGATGGGCACCGCGCGATTCTGGCTGAATGCGCCCCAGATAGCTCTCCACTGGGGCCCTCTGTTCGAGCTTCGATGATCGATTGTATCCGCCGATGTCGTCACGAGCCTGAGTTCCTAGTTATACGCCACGCGCGGGTCGATCAAGGCGTAGAGAATGTCCGTGATGAGGTTCGCCAGCATGATCATCATCGAGACGACGAGGAAGATCCCCAGAATCATCGGATAGTCCCGCGCGGTGATGGATTCGAAGATCAGCCTGCCCATGCCCGGCCACCCGAACACGGTCTCGGTGAACACCGAGCCCGCCATGACGTAGGCGAAATTGATGCCGATCACGGTGACCACCGGGAGCAGCGCATTGCGCAGGGCGTGCCGGTAGAGCACGCGGCGTTCGTTCAGCCCCTTGGATTTCGCGGTCAGGATGAAGTCCTGCGCGAGCGTCTCCTGCATCTTGCCCCGCGTGATCCGGAACACGAGTGTCATGTGATAGGTGGCGTAGGTAATCGCGGGAAGGAGCAGGTGCTTCAAGACGTCCAGGACCGCGGGCCAGCCGGGCTCCACCCCGCGCATCGAATACATCCCCTGGCTCGGCAGCCAGTCCAGATAAAGGGCGAAAAAGAGTATGAGAAGCTGGCCCAGCCAGAAAATGGGCATCGAATAGCCGGCGAGCGAAGCCAGGGTCGCCAGGTGGTCGCCCACCGAATAGGAATAGCGCGACGCGATGACGCCCAGAACCACCCCCATGAGGCTGGCGATGGAGAAGGCCGTCGCCATCAGGAGCATGGTGGCAGGCAGGCGATCGATGATGACGCCGAGTACGGGGGAGTTGTGCCAGGTGGAATAGCCCAGGTCCAGATGAAGCAGCTTCCAGAGGTAAATTCCCATCTGGACGTAAAGCGGCTTGTCCAGGCCGAACTCCTTGCGCAGCTCCGCGTAGGCCTCCGGCGTGGCCTCGGTGACGCTGGCCAGGTAAATAGCCGGATCGCCGGGAGCGAGATGGATGATGGTGAAGTTGATGATGATGACCCAGAAAACGAGAGGGACGGCCTGAAGGATTCGCCTTACGCTGTAACGCAGAAGCGGATAATCGCCTGCCATGGATCGCCCCTCGGTGAGACGTCAGGAAACCCGCGGGGCCCCGCCCGGAGACGGGGCCCCTGAAACACGATTCGAATACCGGGACTACTTCTGGTAAGCGTCCTCCCGAGTGCAATACGCGCAGTAGGGACGCGTGACCACATCCGCCCATTTCGCCGAATGCGTGTGAACGAAGGGCGTCTCGAACAGCGGGATCACGGGCGCGTCGGCCGCTACCATATCGACGATCTGACGCCACGCGGCGCCCCGCTTCTTCACGTCGGGGATCTGCCATTCGGCGTCGAGGAGACGCTGAACGCCGACGTTGATGTAGGACGGCGCGTTGTTGAAGTTCGCCGAGCCGATGTTGTTCCTGTCATAA
Source organism: bacterium (assembly GCA_022828125.1). Lineage (GTDB taxonomy): Bacteria > UBA8248 > UBA8248 > UBA8248 > UBA8248 > Bin107. Next base: position 7,213 of record JAJEJD010000014.1, read on the forward strand.
ACCCGCGTCACGCTGATCTTGGGGTCGGGCCCGGTGGTGAAGAACTGCATCATGATGTCGAAATCATGATTGATGTACACCTTCTTCAGCGTCGCCGCCCGGTCGAAGGACTCGATCTTGATGTCGATGCCGACCTTCTTGAGCTGCTGCTTGATCACCTCGGCCGCCAACCCCTCGAAGCCGCGGCCCTTGGCCCAGGTTACCGTGAGGCTGAAGCGCTTGCCTCCCCTCATCGGGTAGCCCGCCTCGTCAAGCAGCCTGTTCGCCATCTTCAGGTCCTGCTTGTACTGGGCGAAGCTGCCCTTGTGCGCCCACTTCATGGCCGAGTGCATGATGCCGTCCGCCACTTTCGCGGTGCCCCCCGTAGCGAGCTGGCTGATCTGGTTCTTGTCCAGCGCATACGCGATCGCCTGGCGAACCTTCACGTTGCCGGTGATGGGCCGCCGCATGTTCAGGAGCATGAACTCGACCTGCCCCGTCGCCTCTCCCCCCTTGTCGAGGACGACGAGTTTCGGGTTCTTCTTGAGGCGTGCGGCCTGATCCCAGGGGATGAGGGCCGCGCGGAGATAGTCTATCTCCCCTTTCTCCAGGGCGATGAGGCGGGTGTTGGCGTCCGAGACGAACCGGATGACCAGCTCATCCGCGTAGGGCTTGGGCGCGTTCCAGTAATTCGGGTTCCTCACGAGCCTGACGTGGCTGCCCTTCTTGTACTCCTTGAGCATGAAGGGCCCGGTTCCGACGGGCTTCTTGCTATACGGAGCGTTCAGGAAGGCCTTTCGGCTGCCCACGTGATCCTTCCACAGGTGCTTGGGATAGATGGCGGGCCCGCCGAAGATCACCCCCATCACGGTGAGCAGGGGGGCGAAAGGCTTCTTGAGGCGGACGACGATGGTGTACTTGTCCGGCGCTTCCACCTTCTCCGCCACGGGCTTCCAGAACACGCGCGAGCGCGGATTGTACGGCAGGCACTTCTCCAGCGAGAACTTCACGTCCTCGCTCGTCATCTCCTTGCCGTCGTGGAACTTCACGCCCTTTCTGAGGTGGAAGACGAGCGTCTTCCCGCCGTCCTTGACCTCCCAGGATTTCGCCAGCTCCGGCTTCGGGTTGAGGTCGAAATCGAGCGTGATCAGCTTGTTGTAGATGTTCACGGCCGGCACCTGGACCGTCGTGCCCGGTTTGACGATCAGGTTGAAGTGCCCCGGGTCGGCTTCCAGGCCGATGACCAGCGTGCCTCCCCGCTTCTGGGCCCATGCGGACCCCGGGATGTGAGTGAGTACGAGCACCGCGGCGAGAACCAAGAAGATAGCGGCGCTACCGAATCGAACCTTGCGTCGTTCCATTGCTCCGCCCTCCAGAAAAAGGATTACCACTTATGGACCGGGGCGTTGTGCCCCGTCGTCATACCGCCTCCAGGGTTGAATGCTCCCGATAAGACAGGGGAATGATGGGATACGATAGCGCCTGGAACCCGTTCTCCTCTTGGTCCGACTCGCGTTCAGTCGGTGAAGGAAAAATCCATCTTTCGCGTGACGCTGTGCGTGTTGCCGAACGTCGGGATGACGAGGCTGTGCTTCCCGAGTCCGCCCGCGACGAACAGGCAGATGCTATCCACATCGTCGACAACGGGAACGCTCTGGAGGTCTTCCTGCGCCATGAGGTCGTCCCGGCGCCCCCGCGCGCGCTCCAGGTTCGCAGGCGCAAAAAGAAACGTCGGCACCCTGCCCCGCTCGTACAGGAAGGCCCGGATCCGCGGCGGGTCCCAGCCGTCGCGCACGAGCATGTCCACGTGTTCGGGGCCGAGGACAACCACCATTTCGCCTCCGAAGAGCGCGTTGTTGCTCCCTGCCTGCATCATCGAAGAAGCGATGGACTGAAGCACGCCCTCGCCGTCCGTGCTGGCCGCGTCGTTGACCATGATGTGCGGGTCGACGGCGATGACCGTCACGGCGCTGTCGGAGCGTTCCAGGCCGCGCTCGACGTGGAGCGGCGGCCACGGGCTCGCCTCTTCGTTCTCGCCGATGCAGCTCGAAAACTTGCCCTGGTGGCCGAAGGTGCTGCGATCGGTATCGCCCGGCTTGGCGCCCCCGATGTTCTGCAGGATGAACCGGAACGCCCTGCCGATGGTGGCGTTGGCGCGCCAGCCCTGGCCGAAGAGGTTTTCCCTGCAGTTGATCCCCAGCGCGCCCCGGGCGGGGCCGTGGACGACGATGAGCTGCGCGATGCAGTTCGTCGTCCCCTGAACGCCCGGCAGGTTGTATATGGGGTCGAAGATGGCGTCGACGGCGGTGACGAGGACCGGCATGTATTCGGGCTCACAACCCGCCATGGCGGCGTTGACGGCGATCTTCTCGATCGTGGCGTCGCCGAACAGGTGGGGGATGCGGCCGCGGGATTCTTCGGGCGGCCGCCCCGATGCCTCCACCATGGCCGCCACCCGCTCTTCGGTCGGCGGGATGACGGGCAGCCCGTCCCCCCAGCCGCGTTCCATCACGTACTCGAGCAACTCCAGGGGGGATTCCGCCACCTCGTGGCGCGTGGAGGCCAGCTTCATCCTTCGTCTTCCGGGGGTGGCGACTGCGTCAGAGACTCCGCCACGCTTTCCAGAATTTCGTCCGCGTGGGCGTGCACCGTATCGAGCGGTATTCCGGTGATGGGATGGGGGATCGAGACGATCGGCAGGCCCGCAAAGCCCAGGGCCCGCGCCTTCTTGCGGCCGAAGGCTTCGAACATGTCCGTGATGACGGTGAGCGTGGGGAGCCCGCGCTGTTCGAGCTCGATCGCGTCGTGGATACTCCACGGCGTGCAGGACCCTCAGTCGGGCACCGCGTTCACCACGAAGTCGCACTCCGCAGACATCCGGTCGATCAGGTCCTCCTCCAGGGGGAGCGCGCTGCCTCCCTTGCGGTAGTGCGTGAACGAGGCGATGGGATATTTCCCGCTCAAGCGCTCTTCCAGGCGGCGGAGCAGCTTGTCGGAGTTCGGCTTCGTGTTGTCGAGAAGGCCCAGGCGGACCCCCTCAAGTAAGGCGGGGCGCGCGGCCGGCCGCACCTTCTCCATCGGAGGGGGTATTCCCGATGGATCGAGAATCACCAGAGTCTTCGCCATAAAAGACCCCTCCCCTGAAACCAGGAAAATCGCGCTAAACGCGGTCTGGAATTACGTTAAGATGCCGGATCGTTATGGAATGATAAGATGATTGAGAGTATCTATATTCTTGCCGATCCTGTCAACAAACCCTCAGACGGCCCCCGTGCCGGGCCTTTACGGCCTGGCGGCGAACATCCAAGGAATCTGAACTGTAGAGGGCTGTTGAAAAAGCCTCGCTTGTCAGGGGATAAAGGCAACCCCCCCCTACCCCCCCTTGTCAGGGGGGCAAGAAAAAACAAAAACCCCTCGGCCCGGCGAGGGCGCATCGCCTTTTTATACCCCCCTGACAAGGGGGGGTAGGGGGGGTTGCTTTCAAAGAGGGAGGTCGGGGGGTCGCACGAAAGCGGCCTTCCCGCGTCACGTCAGCGGGTCGAGACCCAGCACGGCGCGGCGGACGAGCTCCATCCCGTAGATCGGCGCGCGCGACTGAACGAACTGCTCGTTGCCCCCGAAGCTCGCCGTGAAGGTGAAGGCGTCGCCTCCGGTGTCGAGCGCCATGTGCGTGTCGCCCAGCGCGGGCGCGCGGCGCGAATTTTCGGGCTCGATGTTCTCCGGCGGATTGGGACCGAAGACGGCGAGGCCCAGGTCGGCGCCCGACTCCTCGCGGATTCGCCTCGCGAGCGCTTTTGCGAAATCCTCCGGGCCTTCTCCCTCATCCACGCCGAACATGCGCGCCAGCTCCTCCGCGTGCAAGCCGACGACGCCGCGCTTTAAGAACTGCACGCGCTCGGGCCAGGCGTTCAGCCGCTGGATCAAGGCCCCGCCGGTGTTCGACTCGACGATGGCGATGGTCTTGCCGCTCTGGGCCAGAACGCGCGCCAGCGTCTCTTCGAGCGTCGCGTTCCCGGTGGCGTAGACGGCGGAACCGAGAATCTCGCGCACCTTGACCTCAAGACCCGCAATCATGTTGTTCGCCTCTTCGATATCCTTCGCGCGCGCGGTGATGCGCACGTCCACCTGGCCGGGGTGGGCGAGCACGCCGATGCTCGGGTTCACCGATTCCCGGAACAGTTCGGATATCATCTCATCCACCCGCGATTCGCCGAGGCCGCAGGTCTTCAGGACCTTCGTGCGGATGACTTCCCCTAAATCGAATTTCTCCTGCAGGGTGGGCACCGCGCACTGTGTGATGATGTAGCGCATCTCGTGCGGCACACCCGGGCTCACGATGATGACCCCTTGCTCGTCCTCGCACATGAAGCAAGGCGCCGTGCCGCGCGGGTTCTCGATGGGCGTGGCCCCGGCGGGAATGTAGGCCTGCTTCTTGTTGTTGTCGCTCATGTGGAAGCCGCGGCGGCTGAAATAGGCGCTGATGTAGTCGTACAGGTCCTGCCGGAACTCGAGCTCGACGCCCATCACCTTGGCGCAGGCCTCCCGCGTCAGGTCGTCCACGGTGGGGCCGAGCCCGCCCGTGGTGATGACCACCTGGGAGCGCTCGTGCGCCTGTTTGATGACGCCCGCGATCCTGTCCAGATTGTCGCCGACGGTGGTCTTGAAATACATGTTGACGCCGATCGACTTGAGCTGGTCTGCGATGAAGGCGCTGTTGGTGTCGATGAGGTCGCCGAGCAGCATCTCGGTGCCGATGGCGACGATTTCGCCGCGTACAGGTTCCGCCATGAAAGGTTCCTCTATGTCGATGATCAGAAAATGAAGGCCACAGTGGGACGCCGCATATTAGGGGAGCGCTCCCCCGGCGACAAGGGCGGGAGAACTCAAGGCGATTATGCAAGCCCCGAGAGAACGAGCCAGCGCTCGAACCAGCGCGCGGCGCGCCTGTTCAACGTCTCCATGTGCAACGGCGCTTCGCCCAATATCGCCTCGGGGTCCGCGTCCGAGCGCGGGGATTTCATATCGCCCTCGAACGCATCCAGCCAGGTGGATATGTCCTCCATCCCGATTTCCAGGTGAAACTGGAAGGCGTAGGCGCGCGCCCCCCACCGGAACGCCTGATTGGGATACCGCGCGGAAGACGCGAGATGCACCGCGCCATCGGGAATGTCGAACGTATCGCCGTGCCACTGGAAGACCGGGAAGGACGCCGCCTCATCGCCCAGCAGCGGGTCTTCTTTCGCCTCGGGCGTCAGATCGACCGGGAACCAGCCGATCTCCTGTTTCCCCTCGCCCGGATACACGCGGGCGTCCAGCGCCGCCGCCATCAACTGCGCGCCCAGGCAAAGGCCGTAGACGGGGAATCCCGCGTGCAGCGCTTCACGGAGAAAACGAAGCTCATCCGCCAGCCAGGGGTATTTCTCCGCCTCGTAAACGCCCATCGGCCCGCCCAGGACGACAATCGCGCTTACATCCTCCAGATCGCCCAAAGAGCGCGGGAGAGGCTCGCCCTTGTGGAGGGCCAGGTAGCGCGCGGGAACCCCCTTCTGCGCGAGCACCTCTTCGAGCAGCGAGAGCCTCTCCACGTCAACATGCTGAAGCGCGAGTACCGACAATCGGGTGTCCTCTTATAAAGCGAACCTGGAAGGGGGCTGGTGAAAAAGCCCCCCTTCTCAGGGGATAAAGGCAACCCCCCCTACCCCCCTTATCAGGGGGGCAAGAAAAAACAAAAGCCCCCCTCAGCCCGGCGGGGGCGCACCGCCTTTTTAAACCCCCCTGTCAAGGGGGGGTAGGGGGGGTTGCTTTTCCAGCCGGGGAAGCGAGCGGCAGCCGGGTTCGGCCGTGAACCTTCCTTCCCCGTTCCGCCCGCCCCGACGGGGGCTGTTTCAACAACCCCTACAAACCCAGAATTGAAAGCGTGTCCCTTAAGTCCTCAATCTCAAAATCTGGCGGCTCACTTCCCTCCGGCACGGGCGCGCCCTTTCTGTTGAGCCAGGCGCACGGCATCCCCACCCCTTGCGGGCCTTCCACGTCGGCATCGAAAGTATCGCCCACGAAGAGAACCTCGCCAGGCGCAACCCCCAGTTCTTCGGCCACCTTGAGGAACAACGACGCCGCAGGTTTTCTGAAACCCTCATCCTCCGAGATATGCACGGTATCGAGATACGGCGTGATGCCCATTCGATCGATAATCCGCAGCGCGGTGGGCGAATGGTCGAAATTGCTGAGGAGCGCTACCGGAAGACCGGCGTCTTTTATCTTCCCCAGCACGTCGAGCCGGTCCGTGTCGAAGACGACGGAATTCTCTATGCCGTACATGTGGGCGTTCAGGGCCGTCAGGGCGGCGCGCTCCCTGTCTTGCGCGGGAATGGCGACCAGCAGCTCCATGAGGCGCCGGAAGCGGACTATCGAGCGCACCTCCTTGAGCTCCGGGTCGTTGTTGCGCTCGCCCCACACCTCTTTCGAGTTCTGGAGCCAGAGCTGGTGGAAGGCCGAATAATTCGGCACGAGGAAACCGCCGTCATAAAGCGCGTCATAAGCCGCTTTCGAGGTGGTTTTCTCCTCCTTGCCGTCGATCTCCACCACCGGGAACAGCTTGATGTCGAAATCGACGAGCGTGTCGAACAGGTCGAACGCAACCGCTTGATACGATGCCAAGGGAACTCCTTGTGTAATTCAGGCCTTGTTCAGGGATCAGTCGTAGGAGCCGTCCATGTCCATCTTCCGGTAGGCGCTGCCGTAGAAAAGAAGCGGGGCGCGCACCTCTTCCTCAAGAACGACGCGGGTTACGCGCCCCACGACGATGGTGTGATCGCCACCTGGAAGCTCCTCGTGGAGATCGCACTCCAGAACGCCCACGTTCCCCGTGAGCACGGGCGAGCCGTTCTCGCCGATTTCATGCGGAATGTCGGCGAACTGATCCTCCGCGTCCCTGCCCTTGCCCGCGAACCAGTCGGAGGTATTCTTCTGCTCTTCCGAGAGGAAATTGATGGCGAACTTCTTCGCTTCCTGCACCATCTTCAGGCTCGACGCCTTGTTGTCGTAACACACCAGGACGAGCGGCGGGTCGAGCGAGAGGGAGGAAAACGCGTTCGCTGTCATGCCCCGGGCTTCGGTTGGCGTTTTCGCGGTGACGACCGTGACGCCCGTGGCGAACCTGCCGAGGGCGGTTCTGAATTCTTTTCCGTCGATGCTCATGTGTGCCATCCTCTATATTGAAAACCCTGGATTCGTCCGAATATATCTCATCTTTCCTTGCGTTCGCCTTTTCCGGTGTAAAGCGCAGTCGTTCTCCGTTCCTCGCCTATCGGAGCTGTTGAAAAAGCCTCCTTCCGGGGAGTGGAGGGGCATCCCGCGCGCCCATAAAACCAACCCCCCCTACTCCCCCTTATCAGGGGGGTAAAAAAAAAGCGACGCCCGTCCGACGAGGAGGGGTTTTTGTTTTTCTTGCCCCCCTGATAAGGGGGGGGGTAGGGGGGGTTGCCTTTATGGAGTTTCCCCTTCAGGGACTTTTTCAACAACCCGCATCGGCCGCGTTTGACCCCCTATCCTTTAGGCGTCAGCAGCACCTTCAGCCCGGCCCCGCGCGCCATGATGTCGAAGCCCCGCTCCCATTCATCGAGCGGGAGCATGTCGGATACCATCGCTTCAGCGTCGACCCTGCCCGCCTCAAGCAACTCAAGCGCCAGAAGCCAGGCGGAGCGCTTCTGCCCGAACGTGCCGACCAGGCGAATCTCCTTGAACGCCAGCCGATCCATATCGACGGGTACAGGTACTCCGGGCAGGCCCACCTGAAGGATTTCCCCTCCCTTCCGCACCGCCTCGACGCAAACCTCCATCGCGCCGGCAGCACCAGCCGCCTCGACCGCCAGATCGACCCCCCAGCCGTTCGTCACCGCCAGAGCGCGCTCCAGAACGTTTTCGGTCTCCACGTTCACCGTCCATTCCGCGCCGAGCGAACGGGCGAGCGCGAGTCTGTGTGAGTCCTTCCCGGCGCCGGCCACCATCACCCGCGCGCCGTGGGCGAGCGCCACCTGGGCGCATCCCAGGCCGATGGCGCCCGGCCCCATGATGAGGACGAAATCGCCCTCGCGCACGCTGCATTGCTCGCACACGCCGTGAACGCACACCGCAAGGGGTTCTGAGAGTGCTGCCGCCTTGAGACTCACGCTATCGGGCAGGCGGTGGATCGACTCGGCCCGCGTGACCACGTAGTCGGTGAAGGCGCCGTTGCTCACCACGCCCGCGATGTCGCGCTGCTCGCAACGATTGTAGCGACCCGAGATGCAGTGCGGACAGACGCGGCATGTCGACTTCGTGGGTTCGGCCGTCACCCGCGCGCCGAGCGGAATTCCCTCGACACCCTCTCCAATTTCCACCACTTCGCCCGAGAACTCATGCCCCAGCACCAGCGGGGGGAAATAGTGAAAAAACTCGCCCGAGGCGATGTGCACGTCCGTGCCGCAGATGCCGGCGTGGGCGATCTTGACCTTCACCTGCCCGGGTCCCACGCGAGGCTCTTCCACGTCCAAAAGCGCCATCTCGCCGGGCCCGCGCGCCCGTTTCACCAGGGCTTTCATGTTCGCCTCGCGCGAGGGGAATCAGGCGTTCAGCACGGCGATCGCCCGAATCGGCGAGCCCGACCCGCCCCGAATCTTGAGCGGGAGCCCGATGTAGAGAAACTCCTTGCCCACCACTAGCTCGATGTTGCACAGGTTTTCCGTATTGGTGCGGCCCAGCTCGCGGCAAACGAGGTGGCAGGGGTATCCGGGGCTGGTCGCCATGTCCATGCTCGGGGCGTCGGTGCCGACGTTGATGGCCCCGCACTCGCCGTAGACGTACTCGGCCGCCTCGCGCGTCCAGCCCGCATAGGCCGTCGTATAGAGCGGCGTCGGGTGGTGACGCTTGAAGTGCCCATAGGTGTAGAGCAGCGTGTCGCCCGGCTTTATCTCGTAGTTGTAGTGGTCGAGCCTGCGCTTCACGTCGTCCGCGTCGATGTAGCTGTTGTCCTCCACGTTCTCGAAATCAATCGCGATGCCCCGGCTGTAGAAGGAATCGAAGTTCATCTCGTCGATGTGGGGCGCGTCGGGCGAGGGGTCGAGATGGCTGATGGAATCCACGTGCGTGGGGCCGTGCTCGCAGAACTGGATGATGCCCGAATAGTAGCTCATCTCGCTCTGGAAGCGTCCGCTGGCGGCGCTTTCCTCGTGCGTCATGTTCGTCCAGCGCCAGGTCTCGGGGTGTCCCACGAACACGGGCTGGCCCTGGTAGATGTCTTGTGAGAGATCGATGATTTCGTGATTCTTGTACGCCATGGTGATTCTCCTCCGGGGTGTTCCGCTATTGGTGAACTGTTCGAATCCTTGCGATTCGCTGCATGAAGCACATCTATTAAATCAGGCCAAAACCGGCGATACGACTTGCCCGCATCCGGGTTTCTTGTGGGATATGTCGTGGGTTTTGAGCGCTTCCCGATATTAGAGACGGGGTGATGGGTTGTCAACGGAAAGGCTTGAGGGCGCGTCCGCCTGGAATTGACATCCGAAAGCCCGCCTCCTTACCATGCCGACGGGATCAGGCCTTATCATTGTTTCGGAGAACTCAAATGGCAGACGCGCGCCGCATTACGGCGATAATCCTCGCCGCAGGCCTATCGAAGCGCCTGGGGCGGAACAAGCTCCTCCTGCCTCTGGGGGATGAGACCGTCGTCCGCAAGACGGCGAAAGCGGTGCTCGAAAGCGCGGTTTCCGAGGTCATCCTCGTCACGGGCCATGAGGAAGCAGAAGTAATACAGGCTGTGGAGGGTCTCAACGTGCGCCTCGCGCACAACCCCCGCTACGCCGAGGGGCAGAGCACGAGCATGATCGCGGGAATCGAGGCGGCGCATGAGGACACCGAGGCCTATCTGTTCGTCCTGGGCGATCAGCCTCTGCTGACGACCGGAATCGTGAACGAGGTGATTTCCCTCTATGAGAAATCCCGGCCCGATGCCCTGGTCGCGGCGCCGGTATTCCAAGGCAGGCGCGGAAATCCCACACTATTTTCCGCCTCCCTAAGAGACGAATTACTTCAGACGAGCGGCGATGCGGGAGGGAGGGGAATCATCCAGAGACTGGAAACCGAATCTCCCGGCAAGATCGTTTTTCTCGAACTCCCCAATGATGATATGTTTCTCGACATCGACACGGAAGAAGATTACGAATTCATGCTTCGTAAATTTCCCGAAAACTCATAAGAGCAGCGAAGGAGTGTATTCATGGTGAAAGCGTTCCAGATTGCATCCGGCCCGCGCGTCCGCTTCGGCCGCGGAGAAGCCGCCCAGGTCGGAGAAGAAGCCAAGGGCCTGGGGATGACGAAGCCGATGCTCGTCACTGACCCGGGGCTCACATCGAGCGGGGCGCTCGATTCGGTCATCAAGGGACTTGAAGACTCAGTCGTCGAATATGTGTTCTACGATCAGGCCGAGGCGAATCCCTCAGACACGAGCATCCTGGCGGCCCGCGATTTCTTTGGCGAAAACGGGTGCGACGGCTTCATCGCCGCGGGCGGCGGCAGCACGATGGACACCGCCAAGACGACGCTGGCCATCGTCGCGAACGGCGGCGTGCCGAGCGACTACTACGGGCGCGGCAAGGCCACGAAACCCGGCCCGCCGCTCATCACCGTACCCACCACGGCGGGCACAGGCAGCGAGGTCACCATGAGCTCCATCGTCACGGACACGAAGCTCATGATCAAAACGGTGCTCGCCGACGACTCGCTGTTCGCGAAACTCGCCGTCGTCGACTCCGCCCTGCTCGCCAAACTCCCCTCCCACATCGCGGCGGGCGCGATGATGGACGCCCTCACCCACGCCATCGAATCGGTCGGCTCGCCCGCCTCCAACCCGTGGACGGAGGCGCTGGCGTTCGAGTCCATCGCGCGAATCGGCGCGCACGGCAGGGCCTACGTGGACGACCCTTCGGACCCCGAGGCGGCCGACGCCATATCGCTGGCCGCCATGCTTGCGGGACGCGCTTTCACCAACACGGGACTCGGCATCGTGCACTCGCTCGCGCATCCGCTGGGCGCCTACCACGGGCTGCACCACGGCACGGCGAACGGCATCTTTTTGCCGCCCGTGATGGAGTTCAACCTTCCCGCCATGCGCGACGCCTACGCGCGCATGGCGCCGCTCCTGAAAGAAGGCGCAGCGCATACGGCCGAGGCGGCGATAGACGCCATCCGCGAACTCAACACGGACATCGGCATTCCAGGCAGCCTGAGGGAGGCGGACGTCGTAAACGAGGACCTGGACGTCCTGGCGAAGGACGCGGCCGAGAGCCACCAGGTCAACACGAACCCGGTCCCCTCCACGCAGGAGGACTTGAAGCGCCTTCTGCTGGCCGTGCTCGAGTAGACGATGCCTGCTGAGGAGATTCTGATATCGCAGGCGCGAATCGAGAGCCGCCTGCCCGAACTCGCCGCCGAGATCAACGAGGCGCTGCCCGAAGGACCGATCCACGTCGTCATGATCCTGAAGGGCGCGATTGTCTTCGGCGTCGACCTCGCCCGCGCCCTCGGGCGCAACACCACGCTCGGCTTCCTCTCGGCATCGAGCTACGGCGCGAACACGACAAGCAGGGGCCGGGTGGAGATCGACGCCAGACACCTGGGCGAGGTCGAGGGGCGGAACGTGCTGCTCATCGACGACATTCTCGATACGGGCCACACGTTTGCGAAAACCATTGATATCCTTGGGGAAAAGCACCCGGCTTCCCTCAGGACGTGCGTGTTGATGGACAAACCGGAGAGGCGGGAAGTCGATATCCACGCGGACCACGTCGGTTTCGCCATCGAGAATCATTTCGTGGTCGGCTACGGCCTGGACTGCGACGAGGCCTACCGCACCCTGCCGGACATCCGTATCTATGCGCCCGAGTGAGCGTTGCCGGAGGGCAGGTGTAAGGCCCGGGCTGGGGAGGGAAGAGACAACCCTCCCCTCTAAAGCGGGTTGTTGAAAAAGTCTGGAACGCTGGATTTGTCGTATGTAACTGACCGACGAGAGAGAACAATCACTCCCCCCTTGAGGGGGAGTCGATGAAGCCGAGCGGTTTGTGCGAAGGCTGAATCGGTGGGGGGTAGAATGCGTTTTATCGCCATTCCGAATTATACCCCCCACCGACTCGCTTGCGGGCTTCGCCCTTACCTCGTCGACTCCCCCTCAAGGGGGGAGTGAACTTTCCCTCTGCTTGGGTAGTAATAGCCCTCAAGGGGGGAGTAATTTCATCAGCCTATATCGAATGAGAATTCCATTCTCCCATTAAGGAGCAAAGTTCATGCCGATTCAGGAGATAACGGTCTGGGATACCGCCGTGGAAGTCAATCAAGGATCGAGAAACCGCTACGGGGGCGCGACGACGCTGGAGCGCGTCGTGGTCCGCTTGACGGACGAGGTGGGCGTAGAGGGCTGGGGCGAAGCGGCGCCGCTGATGTACATCACCAAAGAGACCGGCTCGGAGATGGCGGCCGCACTCCGTGAAGCCGCTCCCCGGATACGCGGCAAAGAGGCGGATGAACTCCGCGCCGCGCTCGATGAGGTGACGGATTTCACCGGGCTGGGCGCAGCGCGCACGGCGCTCGAAATCGCTGCGGTCGACCTGGCCGCCAAAACCGACGAGGCGCCCTTCTCTCAAGTCTTTGGCGGGCACAAGAGAAATGCCGTCACGCTCGATGCCCCCATCGGCCTCCTCCCGCCCGATGAGGCCGTCAGGAAGGCCGAACCGCTTGTGGCGCAGGGCGTCACGACCCTCAAGGTGAAATCGGGCGTGGACATGGAGGCGGACGCCGAGCGCATCGTCAGGCTGCGCGAGAGGTTCGGCCCCGATATCAAGTTGAGGACGGATGCCAACGGCGGGTTCACGCCCGAGGAAGCCCTGCGCTTCACGAACAGGATGGTCGAGATCGATCTCGAACACTTCGAGCAGCCCGTGCTCCCCACGGAGGCGAAATGCCTCGACGTTTTCCGCGAAATTCGCGCCCGGGGCATGCAGGTGGCCCTGGATGAGTCGCTGTTCTCTATCGACGACGCGCGCCGTCTCGTCGATGCGGAGGTCGTCGACGTCGGCCTCATCAAGATCGCGAAATTCGGCGGCCCGAGAAACGCCTGGGAGGTGGCGCGGGTGTTCGACGCCGCCGGCAAGCCCGCCCTGCTGAGTTCGCCCTATGAGTCCTACATCGCCAAATCGGCGGGGTTCGCCCTCGCCCTGTCTCTGGAGACGGCGGACAGGGCGCACGAACTCGCCCATCTGCTCGATGAGGAGCCCTACGCCGAGTGGCGCCACGCCATATCGGGCGGTGCGTTCGCGCTTGCGGATGCGGCCGGGCACGGCGCCGTCGGCATCCCCGCCCGCGTCGAGAAGATGGCGAGAGCCGCCGTATAACGGAAACAATTCTTTTAACGCAGGAGAATGAATACGATGAGTCTCCCCACGAAGGTCGATATCGTCGAGGTAGGCACGCGGGACGGCCTCCAGAACGAAAAGCAGTACATCTCGCCCGAGGACAAGATAAAGCTTCTGGACACCATCACCGACGCGGGCGTCCGCCGGGTCGAGGTGACGAGTTTCGTGAGTCCCAAGCACGTCCCGCAGCTTAAAGACGCGCAGGAGGTGCTGGCGGGCTGCAAGCGCAGCCCCGACGCCGAGTACGAAGCCCTGGTCCCCAACGTGCGCGGCATGGAGCGCGCCCTCGAATGCGAACTCGACGGCGTCATGCTGTTCGTCGCCGCCAGCGAGACGTTCAACCTGAAGAACATCCGCGCGAGCCGGGAGACGATGCTCGGCGTCGCCCGCGAAGTCGCCAGGATGGCGCTGGACGCGGGCCTCAAGCTCCGGGGCGGCGTGGTCGCCGCGTTCGGCTGCCCGTATGAGGGGCGCATCTCCTATGAGGACGTGGAGTGGATAGTCGGCGAATACGTGGACATGGGCTGCGGGGAAATCGGCCTCGCCGACACCGTGGGCATGTCGAACCCGGCCGAAATCAAGAAGCTGACCGAACACATTCGTAACAAATTCCCCTCCGTCCGCTACGCGCTCCACCTCCACAACACGAGGGGAGCCGGTCTCGCCAACCTGCTGGCGGGCCTGGAAGTCGGCGTCGACACGTTCGACGCCTCCATCGGCGGCCTGGGCGGATGCCCCTTCGCGCCGCGCGCCACCGGCAACATCGCGAGCGAGGACACGATCAACATGCTGCACGAGATGGGAATCGAGACGGGGGTCGACCTGCCGAAACTGCTTGAGGCTGTGGCTCATGCGGAGAAAATCCTGAACCGCCAGCTGCCGGGGCAACTCCTCCACGCCGGAATCCCCGAGTGGGAAATGGCGTCCTGAAGCGACTCCGGCGGGTGGCGCGTGAGCGCTCCATGAAGCGCCCGTTTTTCCGGACAGGGCCGTTCGCGAACGACCCCTGCGTCACAACCATAATGACGACTGTAGGGACAGGCCCCCGCGCCTGTCCGGCCGATCCTGTAGGGACAGGTCGCGACCTGTCCCTACCAAAGACGGTCTTTGCGTTTTCTGGTTCGTCATTCCGGCGAAAGCCGGAATCCATTTGCTTTGCTTTTTTTAGTTCCTGATTGATTCCCGCCAATGGTGAGGAGATGAAAAGCCAGCGTATTATCTTTCTGTTTGAAAATGGATTCCGGCTTTCGCCGGAATGACGGCGGTGGTCAATTCCGACCGGGGAAGGGTTATTCAACAACCCACATATGCATCCTGTTTTTTATCTCCTCCCCGTCGCGGCGGCTGTCCTCCCCAAAATCCCCTCCTGCCACCCGGAAACCCTTGACTTTATGGCCCAAAGCTGATTGTATGCAATATACACTTTCAGGAGACGCGCATTGCCGCCCGACCCGAACAGTCCGGATCCAATAGATGAACTGAAAGCGCTCACCTCCCAGGCGCAGGCACTGGGCGGCGAGGCGGCGAGAGAGCGCCAGCACAAACAGGGGAAGCTCACCGCCAGGGAGCGCATCGACCTCCTGCTCGACCCCGATAGTTTTTCGGAACTCAACCTCTTCGTCGAGACGCGCGCCACGGATTTCGGGATGGACGCGCGTCGCTCCCCGGGAGACGGTGTCATCACCGGCAGCGGATACGTGAACGGCCAGCTCGTGTTCGTGGCCTCGCAGGATTTCGGCGCCTTGGGCGGATCGCTGGGGGAGATGCACGCGGAAAAAATCGTGAAGATGCAGGATCTCGCCATGAAGGCGGGCGCGCCCATCGTCACCATTCTCGATTCGGGCGGTGCTCGCATCCACGAGGGCGTCCTGGCGCTTCACGGCTACGCGCAAATCTTCCATAACAACACCCAGGCGTCGGGCGTGATTCCGCAGATATCGCTCATCCTGGGCCCCTGCGCGGGCGGGGCCGTCTACTCGCCCGCCATCACGGACTTCGTCTTCATGGTCGACGGGCTGAGCAAGATGTTCATCACCGGGCCGGAGGTCATCAAGGCCGTGACGGGAGAGGACGTATCCGTCGAGGAGTTGGGCGGCGGCGCGGTGCACAGCTCCACGAGCGGGAACGCGCATTTCCTCGCCAAAGACGAGCGTGAGTGCTTCGAGATGGTGAAGAAACTACTCTCCTTCCTGCCTTCGAACAATCTCGACGATCCCCCTCTGTCCAACCCGCCCGGGTGGCCGCCGGATGAGAACCCCGAACTCGACGGTATCGTCCCGGCGGACGCCACGCAGGCCTACGACGTGCGCGACCTGGTGGCCAACGTCTTCGACGAGGGCGATTTCCTGGAGGTTCAGGCCGATTTCGCCAAAAACATCGTCGTCGGGTTCGCACGCCTGGGGGGAAAGCCCGTCGGCGTCGTGGGAAACCAGCCCACGCATCTCGCGGGCGTCCTGGATATCGACAGTTCCGACAAGCTCGCGCGTTTCGTGCGCTTCTGCGACGCCTTCAACCTCCCCCTCGTCAACTTCGTGGACGTACCCGGCTATCTGCCCGGCACCCAGCAGGAATACGGCGGCGTCATCCGCCACGGGGCCAAGGTGCTCTTCGCCTACAGCGAGGCGAACGTGCCGAAAATCGCCTTGATCGTCAGAAAAAGCTACGGCGGCGCCTACATTGCGATGAGCGGGTTCGGCCTGGGCTACGACCGCGTACTGGCGTATCCGTTCGCCGAGATCGCCGTCATGGGTCCCGAGGGCGCCGCCAACATCATCTTCCGGCGCGAGATCGGCGAGGCCGAGGACCCCGAGAAGGTCCGTCAGGAGAAGATAGAGGAATACCGCAACCTTTTCGCCAAGCCCTATACGGCGGCGAAATACGGTCTCGTGGACGTCATCATCGAGCCGCGTCAGACGAGGGGCGCGCTCATCCGGGCTCTCGAAATGACCGCGCACAAGCGCGAGGACAGACCGCGGAAAAAACACGGAAACATTCCGCTGTAGAAAAGGATTTCCCTGTGGACGCATTCATACCCGCAATTATGCTGACGATCATCGGCATGGGCGTCGTTTTCGGCTCCCTGATCGTGCTGATGGCGGTCATCATGCTCCTGGAGAGGTTCGTCGGCTCGGGAAGTGCGGAAACAGGCGTGGATGCGCAGGAGCAGAAGCCTTCGACTGAAGGAGACGATCTGGAACTCGTCTTGGCAGCCGCCGCCGGATATTTCCTCGAAACCGAAACGCCTGAGGTGTACGTTCCCGAGGTGCGCCGGAACGCGAATTCCCTTTGGGCGCGGTCCGCCCGCGTAGGGCGTCTCAGCCAGCGGAGGCGGCGGTGAGAAACTTCCATCTGACCATCAACGGAAAGCGCTACGCGGTGAGCGTGGCGCGCGACCCCGGCTCGAACGATCTCGAAATCACCGTGGACGGGCAGACGCATCGCGTGGGGGTGGAAGAAGAGGAGAAGGCGGCCGCCGCTCCCCGTCCATCTCCCGCCGTGCGTAAGCCCGCGCCCCGGGCGACGAGCGTCGGCGGCAAGATACTCGCCCCCCTGCCGGGGGTGGTGCTCTCCGTCGAGGTGGCCCCGGGCGATTCGGCGCGCGCAGGGGATACGCTCCTGGTGCTGGAAGCGATGAAGATGGAGAACGTGATTCTCGCGGATTCGGACTGCGTCGTGCAGGCGGTTCACGTGACGAAAGGCGACAAGGTGGAAGCCTCGCAACTGCTGCTGGAGGTCTCATGAGCCGCCTGTTCCATTCGGTCGCCGATTTCATCTCCCTCACCGGGTTCGCGTCACTTCATTTCGGCGACGTCCTGATGCTCGCTATCTCCTGCCTGCTTCTCTATCTGGCCATCCGGAAGGGCTTCGAACCCCTGCTCCTGGTGCCCATCGGATTCGGCATGCTGCTCTCGAACCTCCCCGAAACCGGCATTTTCGATAAAGGCGGCCTCATCAGCTATTTCTATTTCGGGGTGAAGGCGGGCGTGTTTCCGCCCCTGATCTTCATGGGCATCGGAGCGCTCACGGACTTCGGCCCGCTGCTCGCGAATCCCAAGACGCTGCTCCTCGGTGCGGCGGCGCAGTTCGGCATCTTCGCCACGCTGCTCGGGAGCATATTCCTTGGCTTCAACCTCTCCGAAGCCGGCGCCATCGGCATCATCGGCGGGGCGGACGGCCCCACGGCCATCTACACGGCTTCCAAGCTGGCGCCCCACCTGCTCGGCCCCATCGCCGTGGCCGCCTACAGCTACATGGCGCTCGTTCCGATGATACAGCCTCCCATCATGAAGGCGCTAACCACCGGGGAAGAGCGCTCGCGGGAGATGATGCAGCTCAAGGAGATCGAAAAGCCCGTCCGCATCCTCTTCCCCATCATCACGACGCTGCTCACCGGCCTCCTCCTCCCCTCGGCGGCGCCCCTCATCGGGATGCTCATGCTCGGGAACCTCTTCCGCGAGTGCGGGGTCGTCGAAAGGCTCTTGAAGACCTCCGAAGACGCGCTGCTCAACATCGTGACGATATTCCTCGGCGTCTCGGTGGGCGCTTCGATGACGGCGGAAACTTTTCTCAAGTGGGAGACCATCGGCATCCTCCTGCTCGGCTTCATCGCCTTCGGCATCGGCACGGCCACCGGCGTCATCTTCGGCAAGATCATGGCCGCGTTCAGCCGCACGCCGATCAATCCCCTCATCGGCGCTGCGGGCGTGAGCGCAGTTCCCATGGCGGCCCGCGTCGTCCAGAAGGTGGGTGCCGACGAGAATCCGGGCAATTTTCTGCTCATGCACGCTATGGGGCCCAACGTGGCGGGCGTCATCGGCTCGGCGATTGCGGCCGGCGTGCTGATATCACTCATCCGAATCTGAAGGAGCGACACCCTCATGGCTGGACCACTCGAAGGCGTTCGCGTAGTCGATCTGACACGAATTCTCGCAGGCCCGTACTGCACCATGATGCTGGGCGATATGGGCGCGGAGGTCATCAAGATCGAACATCCCCAGGGCGGGGACGACACCCGGGGCTGGGGGCCTCCCTTTCTGAACGGGGTGAGCACGTACTTCATCTCGATTAACCGCAACAAGAAAAGCCTCACGCTCAACCTGAAGGACGAACGCGGCAAGGATCTCCTGCGCGATCTGATTCGCAAGGGCGACGTCGTCGTGGAGAACTTCCGGCCCGGCACGCTGGACAAGCTCGGGTTTTCCTGGGAGGAGATCCACCGCATCAACCCCGCGGTGATATTCGCCTCGCTCTCGGGCTTCGGCCAGACCGGCCCCCGGAAAAACGAGCCCGGCTTCGACGTGGTCATCCAGGGCGAGGGCGGAATCATGAGCATCACCGGAGAGCCTGACGGCCCGCCCAGCAAGTTTGGCGCATCCATTGGGGACATCACGGCGGGAATGCTCGCCGCCCAGGGCGTTCTGCTCTCCCTCTACCACCGGGAGAAGACCGGCGTCGGCCAGATGGTCGACGTCGGCATGCTCGACGGGCAGGTGGCCCTGCTCACCTACCACGCGAACAACTACTTCGGAACCGGAAAGCTTCCGCCGAGGCGGGGGAACAAGCATCCCTCCATCACGCCGTATGAGACATATAAGTGCAAGGACGGGTATTTCAACCTGGGCGTGGGGAACGACAGCCTCTGGCGGAGGTTCTGCGACGCGATGGGGTTGGGGCACATCAAGGAAGACCCCAAGTTCGCCATCAACAAGGACAGGGTGGACAACCGCCTGGAGCTTCAGGAGATTCTCGACCCCTTTTTCGCGGAGAAGACGGTGGGGGAAACGATCGAAACCCTGCGGGGAGCGGGCATCCCGTGCGGCCCGATTAACAATCTCGAGCAAGTGTTGAACGAGCCCCAGATTCTCGCGCGCGAGATGGTCGTGGACATCGACGTTCCAATCGCCGGCCCCACGAAGGTGACCGGCGTACCCATCAAGCTCTCCGAAACCCCGGGCGCGGTGCGGACGCCGCCGCCTACGCTGGGCCAGCACACAGAAGAGGTGCTCGAATCCGTCCTCGGCATGGATGAGGCGCAAAGAAACGTCCTTCGAGACGAAGGCGTGGTGTGAGGCTCGGGAGCATGGACACTCTTTTGGATTTTTCAGGAATGAGAGCGTTGAGACTTCGCAAGCGCTCGCGGGGGGATTGAGGTGCGGATACCGGGCGTTCAGATCGAAAAACCCAAATCCCTGAGCAAGATGGTGTCGGAACAGATAAAAGACGCCATCCTGAGCGGCATCTTCCAGCCGGGAGACAAGCTGGTCGAGACGACGCTCACCGAATCGATGGGCGTGAGCAGAACCCCGCTCCGCGAAGCCTTCCGGGAGCTTGCGGCGGAGGGCTACATCACCGTCGTCCCGCACAAGGGGGCGCACGTGAGCCTCGTGAGCGAAGATGAAGTCCTGGACATCTACACGATCACGAGCGTGCTCGAGGGCCTCGCCACGCGCCTCGCGACCCCGAATCTTCGCGAAGGCAGGGCGAATGAGACGCTCCATGCGTTTTTCGAGCAGCTGAAGCGCCACCACGAGCGCGGCGAAGTGGACGAATACTGGGCGGCGAACCGCGATTTTCACCGCCACATCACGAGCGCTTGCGAGAACTCGAGACTACAGGGGCTCATCGGGAACCTCAGGGAGCAGATCATGAAGACCCGCGTGGTGACGCTTCACGCGCCCGGGCGTCTCGAAAATTCCATGGCCGAGCACGAGGATATACTCGATGCCATTCTCGACGGCGACGCGAGAGCCGCCGAACGCCTGGTGATCAGGCACCTGGAAATTCAGGGAGAATTTGTCCTGGACCTCATCAAGAAATCATCTGAAAGCGCAAGCGTTTCCACTGAACAAGAAGGCTAGGCGAACACCTCCCGCACGCTTGCACCCTCCAAACTTAAGGCTTTCGCCACGCCCGCGTGCGTGATGCGCCCCTCGGCCACGTTCAGGCCGTCGGCGAGGTGCGGATTACGCACCGCTGCTTCCCTGATCCCCGAATTGGCGAGTTCCAGGGCGTAGGGCAGCACGGCGTTCGAGAGAGCGATGGTGCTCGTGCGGGGAACGACCCCCGGCATGTTCGCCACGCCGTAGTGGACGACGCCCTCGACGACGTAGGTGGGATCCGAGTGATAAGTGGGGCGTATCGTCTCCACGCAGCCGCCCTGGTCCACCGCCACGTCCACGATGACGGCGCCGGGGTTCATCTCCCCCAGCATCTCGCGCGAAACCAGAACCGGCGTACGGCCGCCTGGCACCAAAACGGCGCCGATGACCAGGTCCGCCTCGCACAGGGCTTCGCGTATGGTAAAGCGTGTGGACACCAGCGTCTTGACGCGGCCATCGAAAATATCGTCGATGTATTCGAGGCGCGCGTGGTTGATATCGAAAATCGTGACGCCCGCGTGCATTCCCACTGCAATTTTGGCCGCGTTCTTCCCAACGATGCCCGCTCCGAGGATGACCACGTTCCCCCGGGGAACACCCGGCGCCCCGGCGAGCAGAACGCCGCGGCCCCCTAAGTTTTTCCCCAGATACTTGGCGCCCTCCTGGACGGCCATTCTCCCCGCTATTTCGCTCATGGGTTGTAGAATCGGCAAAACGCCGTCTGGCGAAGTCACCGTTTCGAACGCGACGCCATACGTTCCGCTTTCGGCGAGCGCGTGCGCCAGGGGCCGGCAGGCGGCCAGATGCAAGAAGGCGAACAGAATCTGCCCTTCGCGCATCAGCGGAAATTCCGACTCCAGGGGCTCCTTGACCTTGACGACCATCTCCCCCTCCGCCCAGAGCTCCTCCGCAGTCGGGACGATACGCGCACCCACAGCCTCGTATTCCGCATCCGGGATACCGGCGTCCAGGCCCGCGCCTTTTTCCACCATCACGGCGTGGTCCGCCTCCACGAGAGCCTCTACGGCGCCGGGCGTCAAGGCGACCCTGTATTCATCCTGCTTGATTTCCCTGAGCAGCCCGATTTTCATGAACCGTCCGCCTCCTCTTCCACGACATGGAAGGTGCTCTCCGCCTCGGCGACAGCGTGACCGTCTTCCGCTCTGGTCGCTTTTCCCTCCAGGACGACGAACCTGCCCTTTTTCTTCTTCAATCTTCCTTCGAGCAGCAAGGGAATGCCGACAGGCAAGGGGTCGTGGTAGCGGATTTCGCTTCTCGCCGAATAGGCGCGAATTCCTTTGAGGAAAAGCCAGTTCGCCATGACGTCATCGAGAACGCTGAAGACGATGCCGCCGTGGGTGACGCCGTCGTAGCCCTGGTGAACAGACTGCGGCGTGAACTCGGCACGACAGACGTCGTCCTCGAGCCGGAACGTGATCTTCAGGCCAATCGGGTTCGCGGGGCCGCATACGAAACAGCCGTCCGCGTCCGGGCGCCCTCTTGCATCAGTCAATTGCCAGGTCTCCAATTCATTTCAGGCCGAACAAAAAAAGGAGAGCCTCGGCGGCTCTCCTTTCGGGAGTCTCTCATATGAGGGCCTCTACGCTTCCCCTTGCGCCTCTTTTCTCTTCCGGCGGCGCTCCTGCCTTTCTTCTTCTCTGGTGGTGTCCCTGTCGATCAACTCGAGGAGCGCCATGGGCGCGGCGTCTCCCTGCCGGGGAGGGAGGCGCAGAATCCGGGTATAGCCGCCGGGCCGCTCCGCATATCTCGGAGCGATGGTCTCCATGAGCTTGGCGACCGCAGCGGGCGTCTTGAGATAAGAGGCAACCTGCCGCCGCGCGTGGAGCGTACCCTTCTTGCCCGTGGTGATGATGCGCTCGGCGTGGCGGCGAACCTCCTTGGCCTTCGCCAGCGTCGTGCGCACCCTCTCCTCGTCGATGAGAGAAGTCACCATGTTCCTCGTCATCGCATCGCGATGTTTCGAGGTACGTCCCAGTTTTCTTCCATGCCATCGATGCCGCATCAATCCATGTCCTATTCTTGTTCGGAATCTTCCGGCGCGCTCAAATCGAGCGGCGAGAGATCCATATAGCTCAAATCCATTCCCAGGGACAAACCCATTCCCGTGAGGATATCACGAATTTCATTCAAACTCTTGCGCCCGAAGTTCCTGGTTTTCAGCAACTCGGCCTCGGTTTTTTGCACCAACTCGCCCAGCGTGCGGATACGCGCGTTCTTTAGGCAGTTATAGCTGCGAACCGAAAGTTCGAGTTCCTCCACGCTCCTGCTGAGGCTCTCGACGATTCTCTGCTTGCGCTCATCCACCTTGGGCGCCTGGGGCTCGGTCTCCTCCTCGAAATTGATGAATATCTGGAGGTTGTCCTTAAGTATCTTCGCTGCGTGGGCGACCGCATCGACGGGGGCGATGGTTCCGTTCGTCTCCACGTCGAGAATCAGCTTGTCGTAGTCCGTAATGTCGCCCACCCGGGTTTTCTCCACCTGGAAGGTGCAGCGGCGGATGGGAGAGAAGATGGAATCCACCGGGATGAACTGCGGGCCGAGCGTCAGGTCCACGTTTCTCTCCGCGGGAACGTAGCCGCGGCCGATGTTCGCCACGAGTTCCACTTCGAGTTCCGCCTCATCGTTCATGTTGGCGATCTCGATGTCGGGGGTCAGCACCTTCACGCCCGCAGGGGCTTCGATGTCTCCCGCCTTGAATACGCCGGCCGAACCCGAATGCCGATAATGCATGTGAACCGGCAAGGTTTCCGATTCCACCTCGATGACGATGTCCTTGAGATTCAGGATGATTTCCGTCACATCCTCCATGACGCCGGGAATGCTCGAAAACTCGTGAAATACCCCCTCAATGCGCACGCTCGTGAAAGCGGCTCCCTGCAGTGAAGACAAGATCACGCGGCGGAGCGCATTGCCCAATGTAACGCCATACCCGCGCTCCAGGGGCTCGGCGACAAAACGGCCGAAAGTATCGGTCAAACTTTCCGACTGGGGTTCCAGGCCGGTGGGTTTGACCAGATCAGCAATGGCTGTCATTTGCGTTGGTCCTCCGTTCGGCGGTTGACCACTTTTCGAAACAAGTAGGTCGAAACGAATTCGTTATCTATTTGGAATACAGTTCCACAATCTGCTGCGCGTTGATGTCAATCTGGGAATCGACCAGACTGGGCGGCTCCAGAACACGCGCCTGAAGATCGGCGTGGTCCACATCGAGCCAGGCGGGAGCGCCGCGCACTTTCCCTTTTTCCGCGCTTTGCACGATCAGCGCAATTTTCTTGCTTTTCTCCTTGATCTCGACGACGTCGCCCTTGCGCACGACGAACGCCGGGCGGTTCACCTTCCTGCCGTTCACCCGAACGTGGTTGTGAATCACCAGTTGACGCGCCTGATTGCGCGAATCCGCAAAACTCGCCCGGAATACGACGTTGTCGAGCCTGGACTCGAGCAGAGAAAACAGGTTGTCACCGGTGACGCCCTTGCGCCGCGCGGCTTCTTTGTAATACAGCCGGAATTGCTTCTCCAGCACGCCGTACACCCGGCGCGCCTTTTGTTTCTCCCGAAGCTGTTGTCCGTATTCGCTCAGCTTTCCACGCATACGCGCCGCGCCATGCTGCCCCGGCGGAAAACTCCTTTTCTCGAAAGAGCATTTATCGCCGATGCAGCGATCGCCCTTCAAGAAGAGCTTCATCCCCTCTCTTCGGCAGAGCCGACAAACCGAATCCTTGTATCGCGCCAAAATTCAAACTCCCTCTTGCCTTGTGACCTAGACCCGACGCCGCTTTCGCGGACGGCAACCATTGTGAGGAATAGGCGTTACGTCACGAATGAGGCTCACCTCGAGCCCCGCTGCGGCCAGCGAGCGAATCGCCGCCTCCCGTCCGGAACCCGGGCCGCTCACGAATACCTCAACCGAAGTCACGCCCAGGTCCAACGCTTTTTTGGCGACATCCGCAGCAGCCATCTGCGCGGCGAAAGGCGTGCTCTTCCGGGAACCCTTGAAGCCCTGCCCGCCGGCCGTCGACCAGCAAACTACGTTCCCGCCCGTGTCGGAAATCGAAATCATGGTGTTGTTGAAGGTCGCCAGGATGTGAGCCTGCCCCTTGCCGATGGCTCTCCGCTCACGACGGCGCTTTCCACCGCGTTTTCCTCTACCCGCTTGCGCCAATTGAAATCTCCTGCCTTATAAGAGACGAAATTGAAAAATCAGTTGTCTTTTTTCTTTGCGCCCACCGTCTTGCGCGGCCCTTTGCGTGTGCGCGCGTTCGTATGGGTTCTCTGCCCGCGAACGGGCAATCCACGGCGGTGCCGGAGCCCCCGGTAGGTGCCGATGTCCATCAATCGCTTGATGTTCATGGTCACCCTGCTCCTCAGGTCGCCCTCCACCGCATAGTCGCGCTCGATAACCTCGCGCAAGGTCTGCACCTCGGCTTCGGAGAGGTCCTTCACCTTGGAGAAGGCATTGATACTCGCTTCCTCCACTATCTTGTTCGCGGAAGTCCGCCCGATTCCATAGATATACGTCAAGGCGATGTTGACGTTCTTGTCGTTGGGAATATCCACTCCGGCAATACGGGCCATTCGCGTTCTCCTTTATTTCCTCGCCGCCGCCTCAGCCTTGTCGCTGCTTGTGCTTGGGATTCGAACACAAGACGCGCACGATACCCTTGCGGCGGATGACCTTGCACTTATCACACATCGGCTTGACGGAACTTCTCACCTTCATTTCCCGGCTCCAAATCTCACTGGATACATCTACTTGTACCGACTCGTTATCCGCCCTCTCGTCAAATCGTAGGGGGACAACTCCACCTTGACGTTGTCTCCCGGCAGAATCCGGATGAAGTGCATCCGCATTTTCCCCGAGATGTGGGCCAACACCTTGTGGCCGCCTTCGAGTTCAACGCGAAACATCGCGTTCGGCAGAGGCTCCACGACGATCCCGTCCACCTCGATGACGCCTTCCTTGGGAGCCCTCTCCTCGCGCTCTGCCTGATCGCGCTTTCGCTGCTTCCGGCTTCCCCCTCGGCGCGGTCTCCTCATGCGGCCAAGCTCAGAATATCCGGGCCATCTTCGGTGATGGCGACGGAATGCTCAAAATGCGCGGAGAGTTTCTCGTCCGCCGTAACGACTGTCCATTCATCGCTTAAAACCTTCACATCATGAACGCCCATGTTCAGCATCGGCTCAATCGCGAGAACCATGCCCGCCTTGAGCTCCGGCCCCGTGCCGGGTTCGCCGAAATTCGGAACCTGGGGTTCTTCGTGAAGATTCGTTCCCACCCCATGCCCCACATAGGCGCGCACCACCGAAAATCCGGCGTTTTCCGCGTGCTTTTGCACGGCGTGTGAAATATCAAACAACCGGTTGCCCGGTTTCGCCTGCTCAATGCCCTTGAAAAGCGACTCCTCGCAACATTTCAACAGCTTTTTCGCCCCGGGATCAACGTCGCCCACGGGAAACGTGACTGCATGATCTCCATAATAGCCATACAATTTCGCCCCGACATCCACGCTGACGATATCCCCTTCCTCGAGTTTCTTCCCGGAGGGCACCCCATGCACTACTTCTTCATTGATCGAAGCGCATATCGTGTGCCGATAGCCCCTGTACCCCTTGAAAGCGGGTATGGCCCCTTGCTCCCGAATCACCCGTTCCGCCAAGGCGTCCAACTCCAGTGTCGTAACACCCGGACGAATCGCTTCCTTGAGTTCCGCCATGACACTCATCACTACCCGGTTGCTGGCCCGTAAACGCTCTATCTCTTTTCGCGAACGAAGGATGATGGCCATCAGGCAAGCACCTGGGCAATACCTTCCTCCACCCTCTGCGCGATTTCCTCAACGCTGCCCTCACCGTCGATCTCCGCAAGCTTGCCCTTGTCGCGATAAAACGACACCAACGGTTCGGTATGGTCCCGGTACAGATTGAGGCGACGAAGCACGGTGCTCGTCATGTCGTCCTCGCGCTGGTAGAGGTCTCCTCCACAAACGGAGCAAAGCGAGGTGTCCACCTTGGGATAGACGGCGCCGCATTTCCTGCACGTGAGTCTACCCGCCAGGCGAGCCACCACGGCCTCGCTCGAGACATTGAAATAGATAACCACATCCACGCTGTCCGGCAAGACTCTCTCCAGAGCCTCGCCCTGCTCAATCGTCCTCGGAAAACCATCCAGGATGAAGCCATTCCCGCAATCCGCTCGGGAAATGCGCTCCTCGATCACCGAAATGATAAGAGCATCCGGCACGAGACAACCCTGGTTGATGACATCTCCCACCTGTTGACCCAGCGCCGTCTTCTCCTCCACCGCCTGACGCAACATGTCTCCCGTCGAGATTTCGGGTATCTGCAGGGATTTCGAGAGCGCAGCACCCTGGGTGCCTTTTCCCGAACCCGGAGGGCCCAGAAGAATAATTTTCACGCTAGCCCGCTCGCCCCCGTATGCGCCCGCGGCGCAGGAATCCTTCATAATTTCTCATCACCAGATGAGACTCAATCTGCCGCTGGGTATCGACAGCCACGCCCACGACAATCAAGAGCGCCGTACCACCGAAGAAGAACGGCACGTTGAACCACTGGATCAGGTACGTGGGTAATATAACGATGGCGCTCAAATAGATGGCGCCCAGGAACGTCAGACGGCTCAAGGTGCGGTCGATGAAATCCGCGGTGGGTCGGCCCGGACGTCTTCCCGGAATGAAACCGCCGTACTTTCTCAAATTCTCCGCCACGTCCATCGGATTGAATATGATGGCGGTATAGAAATAAGCGAAGAAGAAGATCAGCACGACCGTCAACACCACATACCAGGTGCTCGGCGGCGTGAGCGCAGCACTCAACTGCTGCAGCCAGCCCACGTTCGAGAACTGCGCGATCGTGGCGGGAAAAAGAATCATCGAACTCGCGAAGATCGGCGGAATGACGCCCGAAGTGTTGACCTTCAAGGGCAGGTGCGTCTCCTGGCCGCCCGCCATTTTCCGTCCCACCATCCGCTTGGCATACTGGACCCTTATCCTCCGCTGCCCCGCCTCGAACCAGACCACGAGCCCCACCACGGCCACCATGCCCACCGCCAGCACTATCATCACGAAAGGCTGCAACTCGCCTGTGCCGAGTAGGCGGAACGTATTGATGATAGCACCAGGCAGACCCGCAACGATGCCGGCGAAGATGATGAGGGAGATGCCGTTGCCGATGCCGCGCTCGGTGATTTGTTCTCCGAGCCACATGATGAACGAGGTACCCGCCACGAGCGTGAGAACCGTCATCAACCGGAAACCCCAGCCCGGGTCCGGAACAACGAGCGCTCCGGTGGGAGCGGACATCTGCTCGATGCCGATGGCGATGCCGAAACCCTGCACCGTCGAGAGAAAGACCGTGCCGTAGCGCGTGTACTGGTTGATCTTCTTGCGCCCCGAGTCCCCTTCCTTCTTCAGACGCTCCAGATGAGGAACCGCGACCGTGAGCAACTCCAGGATGATGGAGGCGCTGATGTAGGGCATGATCCCTAAGGCGAAAATCGTCAACTGGCTCAGGGCGCCGCCCGTGAAGAGGTCGAAAAACTGCATGAGAGTGCCGCCACCGCGGCTCAACTCGGCGAAAAACGCGGCCAGCGCCACGGTGTCGATTCCCGGCGTGGGGATATGCGCCCCGATGCGGTAGACCGCCAAAATGCCGAGCGTAAAGAGAATCCTGTTTTTCAGCTCGGGCACCTGGAAGATGCTGGGAACGCCGCCTTCCCTCACTCGCTTTTATCCTCCGGCTTCGCGGCGAGGGCCACGATCTCCACGCTGCCGCCCGCGCTCTCGATTTTCCGGCGGGCCGATTCGCTGCATTTCTGGACTTTGAGGTGAAGCGCACGATCCACTTCGCCCTCACCCAAGAGCTTGACGCCGTCTTTCGCTACTTTTCGAATCAGGCCGGCGGCCCGCAGGGCGTCCGCGTCGGCGTTCACGCCCTCAGCCAGCACGTTCAAACGCCCTACGTTCAACTCGGAGAACTCTTTCTTGAAGCGGTTGTTGAACCCACGCTTCGGCAGGCGGCGCTGGAGCGGCATCTGACCACCCTCGAAACCGACTTTTCGGCTGTAGCCGGAGCGCGATTTCTGCCCTTTGTGCCCGCGCGCCGAGGTCTTGCCCCTTCCGGAGCCACTACCACGACCCACACGCCGCCTGGCCTTCACCGCCCCGTCCGGGGAGGATAAATCACCCAGGCCCGTATATGAATTTTCCGGCTTCGCGTCGTTTTCGGACATTTGAATCCGGGGCGCTACGCCCCCTCCTCCACTTCTACGAGATGCTTGATCTTGAACACCATGCCGCGAATGCAGGCGTTGTCCGCCTTCACGACCGTCTGGTTGATCCGCCTCAGTCCCAGTCCGTGCAAAACGGCGCGCTGCTTCACGTTCGAGCCGGAAGTGCTCTTTCTCAAGGTGATTCTAATCTTATCCTGCGCCATCTTTTCCTCTATTCTTCCTTCGCGCCGGCGTCTTCGCCATCGCTCGCATCGTCGGCGTCACCAGCTTTGTCGGCCGGGGCGTCGTTTTCCGCAGCATCTTCCGCCGTAACCTCTGCATCAACAGCCACGGCCGCGGCCTCGACGTCCTCCGCCACTGCGTCTTCAGCGGCGTCTTCTTCGATGCCGATTCCCCGCAGCGCCAAAACTTCATCCTTGTTGCGCAGCGAACTCAAGCCCTGCAGCGTCGCTTTGGCCGCGTTGTGCGGGTTGTTCGTGCCGATGCACTTCGTCAGTATGTCGCGCACCCCGGCGACGTCCAGAACCGCGCGCACGGGGCCGCCGGCGATGACGCCCGTTCCCCGCGCTGCCGGCTTGAGAAGTACGCGGCCCGCGCCGTATTTACCCATCGTCTGGTGGGGGATGGTCTCGTGGTCGAGGGCCACCTTCACCATTGCCTTGCGGGCCTTCTCCACGCCCTTGCGAATGGCTTCGGGCACCTCGTTCGCCTTGCCCATTCCGATGCCAACCTGACCCTTCCTGTCGCCGACGGTCACCAGGGCGCTGAAACTGAATCGCCTGCCGCCCTTCACCACCTTGGCCACACGGTTCACGTAGATGACCCGGTCGATGAATTCACGCTCTTCGGGATTCTCGGGCTCCCTGTCCCGGCCTCGCCTTGCGTCTCGCGCCATCAGAAACTCACCCCCGTCTCTCTCACGCTGTCGGCCAGCGCCTTCACGCGGCCATGATAGAGATAGCCGTTGCGATCAAAAACCACTTTTTCCACACCCTTGGCCTTCGCGCGATCGGCCAGCAGCTTGCCGACGATAGCGGCACCCGCCACGTTGCTCCCGCCCGCGTTTTCGACTTCCTTCGCCTCGGAGGCGAAATTCTCCTCACGCGAGGAGGCCGCGGCCAGGGTCCGGCCCGAGACGTCATCAATCACCTGGGCGTAGATGTGTCCACCACTCCTGAAAACCGTCAAGCGAGGACGCTCGCCCGTTCCGCGGCTTTTCTTGCGGATTCTCACCTTTCGCTTGCGCCTCGCCTCGAGTTTCGTCAATCGACCCACTTCTCAAACCTCCTGCGCTACACGCCGGCCTTGCCGACCTTGCGGCGAACCGTCTCGCCCGCATAGCGGATGCCCTTGCCCTTATACGGCTCGGGGGGCTTCACCTTGCGGATTTCGGCGGCCACCCAGCCCACCAACTGCTTGTCGATGCCCTTCACCTTGATCGCCGTCCGGTTGCGGTCGCTCTGCACCTCGAAGGTGATGCCCTCGATCGGTTCGATGCTCACCGGATGCGAATATCCCACGTTCAGGACGACTCCCTTGCCCCTCTCCTCCACGCGGTATCCCAACCCGATTATCTCGAGTTCTTTTTCGAACCCTTTCGTCACGCCTTCGACCATATTGGCGATCAGCGAGCGCGTGAGGCCGTGAAGCGATTTGTCCTGGCGCGATTCGCTGACGCGCGTGACGACGATGTTCCCGTCATCTATCTCCACCCTCGGCCTGTGGTGCAACTCGAGGTCGAGTTCGCCCAGGGGCCCTTTGACGGAGATTTTCCGTCCATCGAGCTTCGCTTCGACGCCCGAGGGGATGGGAATCGGCATTTTTCCGATGCGTGACATTCAAACCACCTCACCAAATTTCACAGAGAACTTCACCGCCCACCCCCAGGTTCCTCGCTTCCTCATCCGTCACCACGCCTCTCGACGTCGTGAGAATGGCGATTCCCATGCCGTTGAGCACCTTGGGAACCGACTCCTTGTCCACGTACACGCGGAGGCCGGGCTTGCTGACGCGCTTGAGGCCGCTCAACACCAGCTTGCCGTCCTGGGGCGGCTTGAGCGCCACCTTGATTCGCGTCTGTCCCGTCGGACCCGGTTCGACATCGTATCCTTTGATGTAGCCCTGGGACTTCAGGATTCCGACGACTCGCGCCTTGAGTTCGCTGCCCGGAATCTCGACGCTATCATGGCCCGCACGCACCGCATTGCGAATGCGCGTCAGAAGATCGGCAATGGGATCCGTCATGCTCATACGCTTTGTTCTCCGGCTACCAACTCGACTTCGTGACTCCCGGAATTTCGCCCTTGAGCGACAATTCACGGAAACAAATCCGACAAATCTTGAAACGCCTCAAGTAGCCTCGCGGACGCCCGCAACGCTGGCAGCGGTTATACGCCCGCACGCCGAACTTGGGCGTCTTCTTCTGTTTCGCAATCAAGCATTTTTTCGCCACTGTATTTCCTCTTAACTCGCCCGGAAGGGAACGCCCAACTCGCGAAGCAGCGCCCTGCCCTCTTCATCCGTGTTCGCCGATGTGTTCAGGACCACCCCGATGCCACGGGATCTCTCCACCTTGTCGATATCGATTTCGGGGAAAATGAGCTGCTCGCGAATCCCGAGGCTGTAGTTTCCGCGCCCGTCGAAAGACTTTGGGCTCAAGCCCCTGAAATCGCGCACGCGCGGAAGAGCCACGTTCACCAGCCGGTCCGCAAAATCCCACATCCGCGCGCCGCGAAGCGTCACCATCGCCCCGATGGGCATGCCCTCGCGCAGCTTGAAATTCGCGATGGATTTCCTCGCGCGTGTGATGACGGGCTTCTGGCCCGCAATGCTCGTCAACTCGGCGACGCCGTTCTCCAGAGTCGCCGCATTCTGCACGGCCTCCCCAAGACCCATGTTCAGGGTGACCTTCACAAGTCGCGGAATCTGCATGACGTTGGCGTATTCGAACTCCTTGCGGAGTTTTTCCACGATTTCGTCACGATAAAGCTGCAACATTCTGGGCACGTACGCCATTTCGAATAAAATCCTTTTCTCTTCTACACCGTATCGAGCAATTCGCCGCTGCTATGCGTCACGCGCACGTGCGCGCCGTCTTCGAGCCGCTTTCTCCGAATCCGCGAAGGCTGGTTGGTCTTCGGGTCCACGGGCATGACGTTGGAAATATGGATCTTGCCCTCCCGCTCCAGAATACCGCCTTGCTGCTGCCCCTGGCTCGGCTTCGTGTGCCGCTTCACGATGTTCACCTTCTCGACGATGACACGGTTCTCATGTTTAAGCACCTGAAGTACCTTGCCGGTCTTCCCCTTCTCGCGGCCGGCGATCACCTGAACGATGTCGCCTTTTTTTACATGCGTTTTCTTTGGATTCGAACCCATCTCGTTCCTCACAGAACCTCAGGCGCGAGCGAAACGATGCGCATGAACCGCTTGCGTCTCAACTCGCGGGCCACGGGCCCGAAAATGCGCGTCCCCATCGGTTCACGCGCCTCATTGATGATGACGACGGCATTGTCGTCGAAGCGAATGTAGGTGCCGTCCTCGCGCCCGGTCTCCTTGACGGTGCGAACGACGACGGCGCGCCTGACTTCTCCTTTTTTCACGGGACTGTTCGGCACGGCTTCCTTAATCGCCACGACGATGATGTCGCCGATCCGCGCGTACCGCCGTCGCGAGCCGCCCAACACCTTGATGCACTGGGCGCGCTTCGCCCCCGAATTGTCCGCCACGCTGCACATTGTTTCGACCTGAATCATTTTCCCGGTTCCCTACTTGCTGCGCTCGATCACATCCAGAAGACGCCAGCGCTTCCTCCGGCTTATCGGCCTGGTTTCGATAATGCGCACCCTGTCTCCCGTATTGAGTGAGTTCTCCTCGTCGTGAACCAGATATTTCTTTCTCCTGCGCACGACGCGCTTGAAGGTCGTATGCTTGAACATACGCACCACCTCGACGGTGGCGGTCTTGTCCGTCACGTCGCTTACGACTCTTCCTTCCCGAACCTTCCGCCTGCCTCGAACATCACTCATCTACGATCCCTCTCCCTCTGTGCCCGCGGCCGGCGCGCTTTCGCGTTCACGCTTTGAAGTCAACACCCGCGCCAAATCCCGCTTCAACACTCCGATGCGCGCTGTATTGTCCAGTTGGCCCGTCGCCTTTCGAAAGCGCAGGTTGAACAACTCCTGACGCAATTCCTTCTCCTTGAAGCCAAGTTCGTCATCGCTCAGTTCGAGGACCTCGCCGTATTTCACGCCATCATCCCCCTCAGGAAGAGGTTACAATCCTGGTTTTGCACGGCAGCTTCTGGGCGGCCAGGCGCAGCGCCTCGCGGGCGACGTCGTCGGCGACGCCGTCCATCTCGTAGAGAATCCTGCCCGCGCGCACGGGCGCCACCCAGTACTCGGGCGAACCCTTGCCCTTGCCCATGCGAACCTCGGCCGGTTTCTTGCACATGGGTTTATCGGGGAAAAGACGAATCCATATCCGCCCACCGCGCTTGACGTGGCGCGTCATCGCGATACGGGCCGCCTCAATCTGGCGCGCCGTAATGTGCGCCGTCTCCAGGGTTTGAAGCCCGTAGGAGCCGAACGAGAGCGTCGAGCCGCGCTGGGCTTTGCCGTCCAGACGACCCTTCTGCGTCTTTCTGAACTTCGTTCTTTTCGGTTGCAGCATGTCTCGCTCCTAAGCGCCTGTTACGAACCCAGGGTCTGGGAAGGCGTTCTTCTCGTTTGCCGGATCATCTCGCCCCTGAATATCCAGACCTTCACCCCGATGATTCCGTATGTCGTCTTGCCTTCGGCGAAGCCATAGTCGATGTCCGCGCGAAGGGTCTGAAGCGGCACGCGGCCCTCCCGGTACCACTCGGTCCGCGCAATCTCGGCGCCCCCGAGCCTGCCGGAACACTGAATCTTCACGCCCTTGGCGCCAAAGCGAAGCGCAGAGGTCACCGCTTTTTTCATCGCTCGACGGAAGGCGATCCGGCGCTCGAGCTGCATGGCGATGTTCTCGGCCACGAGCTGGGCATCCATCTCGGCCTTTCGCACTTCCTTGATGTTCACGTTCACCTGATTGCCGGTGAGTTCCTGCAGATCCGCTTTCAGCCTATCCACCTCAGCACCACGCTTTCCAATGATGATGCCCGGCCGGGCCGTCCAGATGTTGATGCGCGCACGCTCGCTCGCTCGCTCTATCTCCACGTTGCTCACGCCTGCGTGCGAGAGACGCTCCTTCACGTACTTGCGGATGCGCTGATCGTCCAGAAGCAGGTCGCCGAAATTGTGCTTGGCGAACCAGTGCGAATTCCAGCCTCTGGTGATGCCGACCCGAAAACCGATGGGGTGAACTTTTTGACCCATTTGTATCCCCCTAATTCGCTTCGCCGATATCCACGCGAATGTGGCAACTTCTGTGTTTGACGCGACCGATGCGCCCGCGCGCCCGCGCGCGGAACCGCTTGAGCGTCGGCCCCACGTCGACCCGAACGCTCTTCACGATGAGACCTTCGGGATCGTCATGCTCACCCTTGTCGGTGGCGTTTGCGAGTGCGGAGAGAAGCACCTTCTCCACCACCTTGGCCGATGAGCGCGTGGACAGGCGCAAAAGGTTGAGGGCGTCCGCCACCCGCTTGCCGCGGATCATATCCGCTATCTGGCGCGTCTTGCGCGGCTTGGCGCGGTAATATTTCAAAATCGCCTTGGACATGTCATTCCCTTGCCTGTTTCGACCGATCCACCAGAACCTACTTCAGCGTAACCTGCCGCTTCGTCATTCCCGAATGCGAGCGGAACGTGCGGGTGGGGGAAAAATCCCCGAGCTTGAAGCCCACCATGTTCTCCGTCACGTACACGGGCACGAATTTCTTGCCGTTGTGCACGGCGAACGTATGCCCGACGAAATCGGGGACGATGGTGGAACGCCTCGACCAGGTCCTGATCATCCGCTTCTCGCCGCTCTCGTCCATCGCCTCCACTTTCTTTCGGAGGTGAGCATCTACGAATGGTCCCTTGTGAAGAGAACGTGGCATCGCTATCCAATCTCCCTGAAATCCGGCTACCTGGATTTTCTTCGCCGCACGATGAATTTGGAAGAAGGCTTATCCTTCTTGCGCGTCTTGTACCCTTTCGTCGGCTTGCCCCACGGGGTCACCGGGTGCCTGCCTCCCGAACTCTTTCCCTCGCCGCCGCCCAGGGGGTGATCCACCGGGTTCATGGCCACGCCACGGACGTTGGGGCGACGACCCAGCCACCGCTTGCGCCCCGCCTTTCCGAGGCTCACGTTGCTGTGGTCGGAATTTCCCACCTCGCCTATCGTGGCGTAGCAGGAAAGGTGAATCATGCGGACCTCGCCGGAGGAGAGCCTGAACTGCGCGTAATTTCCCTCCTTCGCCATGAGCTGGGCGCTCACGCCCGCGCTACGGGCGATCTGTCCACCACGCCCCGGCTTCATCTCGATGTTGTGGCATGTGGTACCCAGCGGAATCCGCTCCACGGGCAGCGCGTTTCCG
The DNA here is from genome assembly GCA_022828125.1 of bacterium. GTDB lineage: Bacteria > UBA8248 > UBA8248 > UBA8248 > UBA8248 > Bin107. The sequence goes on from JAJEJD010000014.1 coordinate 42,282, forward strand.
GTGCGGATCTCCGCCTCCGGCCCGGAGCTTATGGTCGCGCCCACTTCCAGGCCGTCGGGAGCGATGATGTAGCGCTTCTCCCCGTCGAGATAGACGATGAGCGCCAACCGCGCGGAGCGGTTCGGATCATATTCGATCGAGCGCACCTTGCCGGGCACGCCGGTTTTCTCCCGCCGGAAATCCACCACCCGGTAGCGGCGCTTGTGGCCTCCACCCCGTTGGTAGGTGGTGATGCGACCCCGGTTGTTCCGTCCGCCGGATTTCGACATCCCCTTGGTCAGGGACTTCTCGGGCCGATCCGTCGTAATTTCGTCCCGAACCAGAACGTCCTGGAACCTCCGCCCCGGAGAAGTCGGCTTGTATTTTTTCACCGGCATCGCACTCGCCTCAAAATCTAGGTAGATTCAAAAAACTCGATCGTGTCGCCTTCGCGCAGCGTCACAATCGCTTTTTTCCATGCGGGCTTGGTCCCCTGATAGCGACCCATGCGAACCTTCTTGCCGGGCACCCGCATCGTGTTCACGTTCAGCACCGTAACGCCGAACAACTCCTGCACCGCCTGTTTTATCTCTATCTTGTTGGCCTCGACAGCAACCTCGAAGACAACCTTGTTCGCCTCCTCGGAGCTCGCGATGCTTTTCTCCGTCACGCAGGGCCTGCGGATGATGGACGTGCTTTCCATGACCTAGCCCGCCAATCTTTCCGAGATGCCGCCGAGCGCGCCCTTGGTGCAAACGAGGTGCTCGTGACCCATGATGTCGTATACGTTCAGACCCTCGGGCCTCATCGGTTTCGCGCCCTTGATGTTTCTCGTTGCCAACTCGAAATTCCGCTCGTTCCCGTCGTCCACGATTAACGCCTTGCTCCCGAGGTTCAGGTTCCCGATAACCTCCGCCATGAGGCGCGTCTTGGGCTCGGGCAGATTGAGGTCGCGCACGACGAGCAGTTTTCCTTCTTTCCATTTCAAATTCAGGGCGCTCCTGAGCGCACCGCTTTTCATCTTCTTGTTCATTTTTTGGGTGTAATCGCGCGGTTTGGGGCCGAAGGTAGTCCCCCCATGCCGCCATATCGGGGACTTAACGTCGCCCGCGCGCGCGCGTCCCCCGCCCTTTTGGCGAAAAGGCTTCGCGCCCGTGCCGTGCACTTCCTTGCGCGTCAGCGTGGAATGCGTGCCTGCGCGCCGCGCCGCGAGTTGCGCCTTCACCATCTGGTGGATCAGGTGTACTTTCACCTCACCGTCAAAAACGGACTCGGGCAGATCCATCTGCTCCACCACCTGACCTTCTAAGTCATACACATCGATCTGGGGCATGTCGTTCCTCAATTCCCTCGCGCAGCCCGCTTCGAAGCCTTCAGGGGGTTCAGGCTCCTGGCCTGCTCTTTCGGTTTTTCCAGTCCGCCCCTGTTGCCCTTGACACTCTTGCGCAAAATCACAAATCCATCGTTCGCACCGGGCACGGCCCCTCTGAGCAAAAGAAGATTTTCCTCGGGGATGATGTCCACCACCAGGAGTCCCTGCGTGGTGACTTTCTCGTTCCCCATCTGGCCCGGCATTTTCTTGCCCTTGATGATCTTCGATGGATACGCCGAAGCGCCCATCGCCCCCGGCAGGCGATCGAACATGCCGCCGTGGGAGGCGGGCCCGCCGCCGAATCCATGACGCTTCATCACGCCTGCGAAGCCGCGCCCTTTGCTCGTGCCCGTGATGTCAATCCGGTCGCCGCGATCGAATATCGTCACGTCGATGAGGCTGCCCGCTTCGAGTTCCGCGTCCTCATCTTCCAGCGGAACTTCCTTCAGATACCGAAACGGCTGCGTCCCCGCTTTTTGAAAATGGCCCAGGGCCGCCTTCGAGAGGCCCTTTTCCTTTCGGGGCATATACCCGAGTTGAGCGGCCGCATAGCCGTCATTCTCCTCGGTTTTTCGCTGCACGACGGTGCAAGGACCCGCCTCGACCACCGTCACCGAGATCGCTCCGCCATCCGGTGAAAAGACCTGGGTCATCCCGACTTTTCGACCAAGTAAAAATTGCATCACATCATCCCGTCTAGTTCAGCTTGATCTCGACGTCTACGCCGGCGGCGAGTTCGAGTTTCATGAGCGCATCCACCGTCTGCTGGGTGGGTTCCATGATGTCTACGAGCCTCTTATGCGTCCGGATCTCGAACTGCTCTCTCGATTTCTTGTCGATGTGCGGGCCGCGCAGCACCGTGTATTTGTTGATGGAAGTGGGCAGCGGCACCGGCCCCACCAGCGAAGCGCCCGTTCGCTTCACCGTATCGACGATCTCGCCCACCGATTGGTCCAGCAGACGGTGATCGTATGCCTTGAGTCGAATCCGAATCTTCTGGCTCATTTCCCCCGCTATCCTTCCATCTCTCTACTCGACGACCTCGGTGACGACGCCGGCCCCCACCGTGCGGCCCCCCTCGCGTATCGCAAAGCGCAGCTCGCGCTCCATCGCTATCGGCGTAATCAACTCAACGTCCAGCGACACGTTGTCCCCAGGCATCACCATC
>JAJEJD010000020.1 GCA_022828125.1 bacterium
ACCACTGTCATCGCCCTCCAGGAGAATGCCGCTCGCGCCGCCTCCCCAGTCATAGCCGAAAAAGGAATCACCCAGGTCCTGGTCGAAATCGTAGATCGCGTCGAGCTTGACGTAGCCGCTGAACGAGACGGAAGTGTTCGATCCCGGCATCTTCCAGGAACCCGGGAAGTCGCCGGTGGCCACGGCCTTTTTCTGGGCGGCTTCCTGGGCGGCCATCATATCGGCCTTCATCTTCTTCTCCCGGGCTTCGAGAGCTTCGAGCCGCTCCATGAGCGCCTTAATCTGCGCCTTGAGATCGTCTATCTCACTTCCGGCGGCCGGCGCGACGAACAACGCCAAGGCTGTAACACACCCAAGAAGCGCTAAACCGAAACGATTTGTCCGATTTCTCTTCATATCTCTGTCCCCCCGTGAGAAGTTCTACAAAAGGTGTTCTGCATATAATGAGGCGATTGCATAAACAACCACTTCTTCGGGTTTTATTTCTCCCTTGTCGAGCAAATAATCGGGAGAATCCCTCGCCCACCCTTACCCGAGGACGCAATCAAGCATTTCTTAAGTGAAGCGTAGTATCCTTCATCAGTCCCGGAAAATTCAAGAAAAAAGAGCGAACCCGTCGGCTCAGGACGCGCCCAGCGCCTTCAGGACGGTGCGCCGAACCAGGACGGGCGTCACCTGCCTTCTGTAGTCGCTGCTCGCGCGGATATCGGTCAATGGCTCGAGATCATCGAGCGTATCCGCGAGCACGGCGTCGATGTTCTCCTGGTTGAGTTCCTTGCCCCGGAGCCCCTCTTCCACCGCCGTGAGGCGCCTGAATACGGCCTCCACGCCGCCCAGGCCGATCCTCACTTCTTTCGCAGTTTTACCGTCTTCTTCGGTGAGCACAGCCGTCGAGACGGATACGCAGGGTTTGTCCTCTTTCGAGCGCGTGGTGAAGCGCGTGCACGCCGTCCGGAAGCCATCGGGCAGCGGGTCGACTTCGATCGAACACAACAATTCATCCTCATCCAGGGCGCACTCGTAATATCCCGTCCAGAACTCCGCCGCGGGAATCACGCGCTCGGAGCCGTCCGCCTTTTTGGTGTTCATCCTGGCCTCGAGAGCCAGAAATGCGCCCGGTGGGTCGGAGGCCGGTTCCGCAAAGCACAGGTTGCCGCCCACCGTCCCCTGGTTCCGGATGCGAATGGTCGCCACGTTGTGGAAGATTTCCGCAAGCAGCGGGAATCGCTCCTGAACGAGCGGAGAGGTTTCGATCTTGCGATGCACCGTCTTCGCCCCGATGCGGAGGCCGCCGTTTTCGGTTCCTTCGATGAAATCCAGGTCCCCCGCTCCGGCGATGTCAATCAACACCTCGGGTTCGTATACCCGCGATTTCATGAGAATCGAGAGGGCGACGCCGCCTGCGAACACTTTCCCGTCTTCGCCATGCTCCTTCAGGGCGGCGAGCGTTTCATCCGCGCTGTTCGCGGGTAGATGCCGAAAAGCCATTTTTTTCTCCCCTCTCCTCGTTATTCGCCGTTTTTCTCGTTCAACGCTGTCAGCACCTTTTCCGGCGTTATCGGCAGCGACGTGATCCGCACGCCGACGGCGTCGTAGATCGCGTTGCCTATCGCCGCCGAGGTCCCCAGTTGCGCCATCTCACCCAGCCCCTTTGCCCCGAAAGGCCCGGAGGGATTCTCCGTCTCGATGAGCACCGCCTCGAGCTCGGGCAAATCCTGGGTGGTAGGCAACTTGTAGTCGAGCCAGTTCGGATTCACCGGCATGCCGTCTTCGACCTCGAAATCCTCCATCATGGCGTAGCCCACGCCCATGACCGCGCCGCCGTCCAACTGGCCCTGCGCGCCGGCGGGGTTCACGATGGTTCCGCAGTCGTTCGTGCTGATGACGCGCAATACCTCGAACGCGCCGGTTTCGGTGTCCACTTCCACTTCCGCCACCTTCGCGCCGTAGGCGTAGGCCGCGGACCAGTTCCCGTAACCCGTCACAGGGTCGGGCGTCTCGCTCGGCGAGTCGTAAGAAGACGCCGTGTAGACGGCCTCACTGCCCTCTTTCTCGTATATCTTCATGTAGGCTTCACTGTGGGTCACCTGCCGCTCGGGAGAGCTGGTGACGAAAATCTTGCCCTCGCGGGCGTCGAGATCGTTCGGGTCGCATTCGAGCAATTCCGCCGCGCCCTTGAAAAGCATGTTCCTCGCCTGAACCGACGCCAGGCGAGTGGCCTCGCCGTCGATGGTCGTCGTGCGGCTTCCGCGCACACCCCACCCGTAGGGGTTCACCGCGGTATCGCCGTTGATGATCCGCACGTCTTCCACGCGTACCCCAATCGCCTCGGCGCAAATCTGCGCCAGCGTGGTGTCCGAGCCGTTGCCCATCTCGATGGTGCCCGAGAGCAGCTGCACGGTGCCGTCCTTGTTCATCTTGATGAACGCGCCCGCCGTCTCCGGCCCCATCGCGCGCGCTCCGGTGAAGTGAACCGCCGCGGCCAGCCCGTAGCCGCGCCTTTTCCCGTTGCTGCTCGGCTGCTTCTCGCGCCAGGGTACGCGCTTGACCGCCTCCTCCACGCATTCGGAAACGCCGCAACTGGTGATCTTGGCCCCGATGATGGTGGTGTCGCCCTTTTTCACGAAGTTCTTGATGCGAAACTCCGCCGGGTCCATGCCGATCTCCTCGGCGTGTTTCTCCATGGCGAGTTCGGAGCCGAACGCATAGCCGGCGTTGCCGATTCCGCGCATCGCGCCGCCGGGCGGCACGTTCGTGCAGACGACGTCGGCGTGGTGGCGATAAGCCTTGTAGTTGTAGATGCTCCCGCCCATGTGCGCCGTGATGCCGCCGACCGCCGGGCCGTAATCCGAATAGCCGCCGTTTTCCACCACCATCTTGGTGTCGCGCGCGAGCAGCATGCCGTCCTTGTCGGTGGCGATGCGCCAGACGTGAAACTGCTTCGTCCGGTGGGTGCCGAGGAGGAACTCCTCTTCGCGCGTGTAATAGAATTTCACGGGGCGGTCCAGCATTTTCGCCGCGATGATGGAGAGGAAATCGATGTTGAACTTGCTCGTCGCCTTGCCGCCGAAACCCCCGCCTACGTAGTTCGTGATGACGCGAATCTGGGCCTCGGGAATCTTCAGAAGCTTCGCGAAATACTGGCTCGAAAGACTCGGGCACTGCGAGGAGTTGTAGACCGTCACGTCGCCCTTGCGCGACCACTCGGCGATGGAGACGTGCGCCTCCAGGGAGCCGTGCATCTGGCGCGAGGAGGCGGTGGCCAACTCGCTCACGTGGTGGGCTTCGTCGAACATCCTGTCCACGTCGCCGAATTCCATGTGCTTGGTGAAGGCGATGTTGTTCGGGTACCTGTCGTGGATGACGGGGGCCCCTTCTTCCATCGCTTCTCTCGGATCGAACACGGCGGGAAGCTCCTCGTAGTCGACGTCGATCAGATCGAGCGCTTCTACCGCGATGTCTTCTGAAGTCGCGATAACAGCCGCCACCGAGTCGCCCACATGGCGCACCTTGTCCGATGCGAGGGGGCGCTGATCGTAGCAAACGGGTACGACGCCCCATTCCACTCCCTCGGGGATGTCCTTGTACGTCAATATGCGCTTGACGCCGGGGAGCTTCTCGGCGCGGCTGGTGTCGATGTTCTTGATCCGCGCGTGCGGCAGGGGACTCCCCAGAAGCCTCCCGTGGAGCATTTTGGGCAACTGCAGGTCCAGGGTGAACATGGCCCGGCCCGTCACCTTTTCCGGTCCGTCGACGCGGGGTATGCTTTTCCCGATGTATGAGAGTTCAGCCATCACAACCTCCACTCGTTTGCGGCGCCGAACCGCATGCCGCAGGGCGTTTTTATATTCTTATCCTTTGTTTGATTTTCGAATGAACAGACCATTCCTCCATCGCCATCCCCTTGGGACCCGGCAGAACGCGATGGCTCTTCCCTTGCTTTCGATGTGCGAAGTATAACAACTCGAAACGCAAAACAAAACCTCAAAATATCGGAGCCGGACCCCATGCGCACCATTTCCGGAACCCTCTGCGCCTGCTTTCTCCCCTTCGGTTTGTGGTGTATCATCCGCCGTATTGAAACCGGAAAATAAATTTTCGAAACATCCCAAAACCACCAGAACTGGAGTATCGCAATGCCCATTCGTTTTGATTTTCAGGGCCGAAAGGTCATTCTCACGGGCGCGGCGGGCGCGATGGGAAGCCGCATCCTGCAGGGATACATCGAGGCCGGCGCCAGGGTTTTCGCCACCGACAGGGAAGGCCCGGCGTTCGACGCGATCGAAGGTCCATCGGATCAGCTCTTCAAGCTCCCCTGCGACCTGGCCGACGTGGACGCCATCCGCACCACCATGCGCGCGGCGCTCGAATGGCTGGGCGGCTGCGACGTGCTGGCGAACGTGGCCGGCTACATGCCGATTCGCCCGCCGATGGAACTCGAAGAGGAAGACTGGAACGTCGTGCTGAACGTGAACCTGCTGGCGCCCTATTTCTGCATCCAGGAGACCATCGAGGCGCTCAAGGCCTCGGGCACGGGGCGCATCGTCAGCTTCGCGTCCATCGCGGGGAAAATGGGGGGCATCGGCCCCAACCTCACCTACTCCGCCGCCAAGGCGGGCCTGCTCGCCATGACGTTCAACCTCGCGCGCGAACTCGCCAAGACGGGCGTGACGATCAACACCATACAGCCGGGCCCGGCGGATACGGGCCTTCATTTCCAGTCCCCGCCCGAGATGCTCGTGAACGCGGAGAAGGCCCACCCCATGGGCAGGCTCACGACGCCCGAGGACGTGTGGCAGACCGTCCTGTTCCTCTCGAGCGAGGAGGCCGCCCACATCAACGGCGAGGCGGTGGACGTGAACGGCGGCTTCTGGACGGACTAGGAGGAGAACACCATGCCGAGCGACAACCCGAAAGGCTATGCGAACCCCGACTTGCTCTGGTCGGCAGCACTTCTCAAAGAGCGCATGGACGACCCGAATTTAAGAATCATCGACACGCGCCCCGGCGAGCGCTACACGATGGGCCACATCCCCGGCGCGCGGCACTTCGACGTCTACGGCGTGAACAGCGACGACTCGGACGAGGCCCCCTTGAGGAATTTCTTCTCCATGTGGGCGTTCCTGCTGGGAAACCGCGGGGTGTCGTTCGAGAACACCATCGTCTTCTACGACGATTTCGTCGGCAACACGAGCGTGCGCGGCTTCTGGATGCTGGAGCTTTTCGGCCACAAGGACGTCCACGTGCTCGACGGCGGCTACGGCGCCTGGGAGCGGGCGGGCTATGAGACGACGCGCGACGCCGAGGTACCCAAGGCCGCCGCATTCAAGATGGCGTTCGAGCCGGATCGCCTCGCCACGCGCGAGGACGTGCTGGCAGCCATCGAGGATGACAACCACATGCTGCTCGACACCCGCTCGGCAGAAGAATGGGAGGGGCGCAGCATGCGCGCCAGGCGGAGCGGCATCATCCCCGGCGCGGTCTGGCAGGAATGGCTCCAGCACCTGACGCCTGAGGGCGAGATGAAACCGGCGGACGAGCTTCGCGCGCAGTTCGAAGCTATCGGGGTCACGCCCGAGAAAGAAGTGACCGCCTACTGACAGACGGGCTACCGTGCGGCGCACGGTTACTTCGCCCTGCGGCTCCTGAATTACCCCAGAGTGAGGAACTACATGAGCTCCTGGAAGGAATGGGGCAACCGCGACGATACGCCCATCGTCCAGGCGCAATAGAGCGAAGGATGCGCCGATTCTGGAAGATGCGCGGGCGCTTGCGTCTCGGGTGCTCTTCCTCAACAATGCCATGAATTGATACGAATTTTCCATAATACGTTCACGGCCACGACATCTTCCGGATGGGGCCGCTTCTATTCATCCCGCATTATTGGAGGCTAACAATGAAGAGGTATTTCACCCGCATCACACTGGCCGTCGCGTTTGCATTCGCGCTCTCGGCGGCGGGGGTCGCCTCGGCGGCACCCACGCTCAAGCTCGGCGCCGCCAGCAACACCGGCGGCATGATCGTCTTCGTCGGCGTCGACAAGGGCTTCTTCGCCAAGAACGGGCTGGACGGGAAAGTCGTCGTGCGCAACACGGGCGCCCAGCTCACCAAATCCCTGAAGGCCGGACAGATCGACTTCGCTCCCGCCGCGTTCACCAACCTGCCGGCGGCGCTCGAGCGCGGCATCAAGGTGCGCGGCGTCGTGGGCTACGTCGGCGGCTCCTACAAGAAATCCACCACGGACGAGATGGTGGGCATCGCCGTGCGCCCCGGAAAGGGCATCAAGAGCATCAAGGACTTGAAGGGCAAGAAGATCGGCGCCACCTTCGGCTCAACCGGCGACCTCTACCTCCGCACCCTGCTGGAGAGGAACGGCATCGGCGTGGGCGGCGTGCGCCGCATCAACGTGCGTCCGCCGAGCCTCGTCTCGCTGTTCGACTCGGGCGGCGTGGACGCCATGGTGGCGTGGGAACCCTATCTCACCCGCATGGTCGATAAGGTGAAGGGTTCCTCCATCGTGTCGCGCGGCGGCGACTACGTGTGCTTCTGCGCGGGCATGCACGGCGTGCCCGAACGCGTCTACAAGGACAAGAAGGCGACCCAGGCCTTCGTGAACGGGATGTCCGAGGCGGCCGCGTACGTGCGCGACCCCAAGAACATCGATGAGATCTCGAAAATCGGCGCGCGCTACGTCCGCGGCATGGACGCCGCCCTCATCAAGCGCACCATCAAGTGGTGGACGTATGACACGCGCCTGGGCGAGAACACGCTCAAGGCCTTCAACTTCTCGGTGAAGCAGCTCATCGCCCAGAAGAAGATGAAGCGCCCCTACGACCCCAAGAAATACTTCGACTTCCAGTTCATCAACCGGACCATGAAGGAACATCCCGAGTGGTTCAAGGACCTCAAATAGTCGAAGCCGCCTGACATCCGCGCCCCGCGCATCTCACCGGGGCGCGGATTGCGCTTTGAGAGGAAACGTACGCATGCCGGCAAAACTGGTCGTCGAGGGACTATCGCACCATTATCCGGACGAATACACGGGCGAGGACGTGCACGCCCTCGATCGGGTGAGCCTCTCTGTCGAGGACGGCGAGTTCTCCGCCGTCGTCGGCCCGAGCGGCTGCGGCAAGACCACGCTCTTGAACATCCTGGCGGGCCTTCTCCCCCACACCGAGGGCAGCGTGCAGGTGGACGGCAAGGAGGTGGGGGGGCCGGGTCCCGACCGGGGCGTAGTATTTCAGGAACACGCCATCCTCCCCTGGCGCACCGTGGCGAGAAACATCGGCCACGGCCTGGAGATTCAGGGCGTCGCCAGGAGCGAGCGGGAACAGAGGGTGCAGGAGTTCGTCGACCTGGTCGGCCTCTCGGGTTTCGAGGACCGCTATCCACACGAGCTCTCGGGCGGCATGAAGCAGCGCTGCGCCCTCGCTCGGACGCTTTGCGCAAACCCCGTCGTGATGCTCATGGACGAGCCCTTCGCCGCCGTGGACGCGCAGACGAGAATCACCCTGCAGGAAGAGCTGAACCGCATCGCCATCGCGACGAAAAAAACGATTCTCTTCATCACGCACAACGTGGATGAGGCCGCGTTCCTGGGCGATAGATGCTTCATCTTCTCGCGCCGACCGGGGAAGCTGAAAGCTACCGTCAAGATCAACGTGCCGCGCGAAAAACGCATCTGGAAGGACCTGCTCTCCGAGAAGGCCTACACCGACCCGCGCGATGAAATTCTCCGCCTCGTGCGCGAGGAGGTGTTCGATGACGAGGAGTAGCGAGGCGGCCCCAGTGAAAAAGCCGCCATCGAGGCAGTGGAGAAGGTTCGTCAGGGGCGGCGGTATCGAACTCATGCTCCTCATCGCGGGTATTCTCGTCCTGTGGAGCGTTATCTCCGAGAACATCCCCAACCCGAGCCGATACCTCCCCTCGCCCGTCTCGGTCGTCCTGTCTTCCTACGACGTCATCTGGAAGGGTCTGTTGCCGAACTACATCGGCCAGACGCTGTGGCGGCTCGTCATCGGCAGCGCCATCGGCCTGCTGCTCGGCATCCCCTTCGGCATCGCCCTGGGGCTGAACCGCACCGTCTCGGACATGTTCTATCCCATCATGAACTTCTTTCAGTCCATATCGGGCATCGCCATCCTCCCCATCATCGTCGTCTGGTGGGGCAACAGCGAGAAGACGGTCTTCGTCGTCATCCTCTACACCTGCTTTTTCCCCATCGCCTTCAACGTCCTGACGGGTGTGCGCAGCACCCCGATGATCCTGGTGAACGCCCTGCGCACGCTCGGCGCCTCGCGGCTGAGGATCGTGAAGGACGTGTTGATCCCGAGCGCCATGCCCCACATCGCCACAGGGGCGCGGCTTGGCATCGGCTACGCCTGGCGGGCCGTCATCGCGGGCGAGATGCTCGCGGGCAGGCGCGGCCTGGGGTGGATGATCTTCACCTCACAGGACGCGGACCTCACCGCCCAGGTCATCCTCGGCATGGTGATGATCGGCGTCATCTGGATCATGATCGACCGCTTCGCCCTGCGCCCCATCGAGGCGGACACCATTCAGCGTTGGGGGCTCGTCCAGCGATGAGCGTACTCCAGGCGGCGTCCATCGGCTTACAAAAACGCTTCGGCCGCCAGCGGCTGCGGAAGATACTGCTGGGGAGCATCCCCTTCGCCGTCTTGCTCGTCATGTGGCAGATGAACACCTCGATGGAATGGCTCCCGCCGGTGTACATTCCGCCCATCGGAACCATCTGGGAGGCAATTTACACGCTTTCGGAAGGCTGCGCGGGCGCGGGCGCCGTGCTCTCGATGCAGTACGAATGCCTGTTCACGAACCACATCCTCTCGAGCCTGGGCCGGGTGGGCCTGAGCCTCGTCATCGGCATTCCCTCGGGCATCGCCCTGGGCGTACTGGCGGGCATGAGCCGCCGCTTCGCCCACGCGCTGGAGCCCATCGGCGTATTCGCCAACGCCATATCGGGCATCGCCTGGGTGCCGCTCGCCATCGTATGGTTCGGCACCGGCTGGCTGACGACGCTCTTCATCCTGCTGAACACCGTGTTCTGGCTCATCTTCTTCAACACGCTCCTGGGCGTGCGGGGCGTGCCGAGGGTGTATGAAAACTCCGTCATGACGATGGGCGGTAACAGATGGGCCATCATCACCCAGGTCTATATCCCCGGTGCGCTGCCCAGCATCGTCACGGGCGTGCGCATGAGCATGGGCTTCGGCTGGCGCGCACTCATCGCCGCGGAGATGATCGGCGGCGACAGCGGCCTGGGTTTCATGATCTTCGTCTCCGCAGCCGAGTACAAAATCGAGGAAGTGTTCCTGGGCGTGCTCGTCATCGCCATCATGTGGATGATCACGGACAGGCTGCTCCTCATCCCGCTGGAGAGATGGACCATCCAGCGCTGGGGCATGGTCTGGAGGCCTGACTAAAAATGGACGCTTCGACACCCACTCCCAGGAGCGACCAGAGCGAGCGCCGCTGGACGCAGCACCCCACCGTGCGTTTCCTGGCCGCCACGGCGCTTCTGTTCGGTCTCTATTACGGATACGGATACGCGACGGCGCCCTCGCGCTTGACACCTGCGCTCAAGGCGCACCTGGCGACGGGACCCGAGAGGCTCGCCCTGCTCGTCACGGCGAAGTTCCCGCCCGAGGAGTTTCACATCCGCATCTACCAGAACCTCGGCAGCATGCGCGGCGTCAAGGGCTCCACGGCCGAACTCGTCTCCGTCACGCCCTCAGGCCTGAGCACGCTCTCGCAGTACTACTGGATTGAGAAGATTGATTTGAAGAAGTGACGGCGGAGAAGGCGCACTCTACACGCATAAAACCTGGACTCCGACCCCTACACCTCCCTCGGGTGCAGCTCTTCGTACTTGCCGTGATCCGTGTCGATGTCCGCCATGTGACGGAAAATTTCCTCATACCCCGGCGGTGAGAACATCCAGAGGAGTTTCAGGGGAACGTCGCCGGTGTTTTTCAGGCCGTGCTCCACGCCCACGGGCAAAAAAGCGGTCATGCCCGCCTTGACCTGGTAGACCTCGCCGTCCACCTCCACCTCGGCTTCGCCCTCGTGGAAGAAGAGGATTTCTTCTTCTTTCTCATGCAGATGGACAGGGATGCCGCCGCCGACGGGGATGTCCTGATTCCCCATGCTGAGCATCCGGGAGTTCGTGTTCCGGGGGTCGATGAGGATGCGCCACCCCCGCGGCAGTTCTATATCGACCATCTCTATCTTTTCGCCGTCGTCCCAATCGAACACGTATGTCATGCGGATACCCTCCCCGGCCTGCGCTCGCGAGGGGTGGCCGCACCGGGTGAGCGGCGCGTCAGGCCATCGCGGGCGCGACCTCAGTGGCGAATCTTTCCAGAAGTTTAAGAGAATCCTCGTGCTTCATGCCGTCGCCGTAAACGCCGAGAATCACGTGGTTCAGCCCGAAATCATCCCTCAAACGATAAAGCTCCTGAATGTTCTCCTCGACCGAGCCAATGACGCCTCCTCCGTTCAGGAACTCGCGCACGTCGAGCTTGTAGCTCCAGTTTCGCTGGAGGTGCCTTCCCTCCTCGTCGGTGAACTCCACCTCGTTCACCCTGGCGCGGTATTCGAGATAAGAGGAAAGCCCCCGCTCGAAGGTTTTGAGGTAATCAGCCTGCTGATCGTCCTCGCAGACGTAGAAGCGGTGCGTCATGGTGTAGTCGATATCGGACAGGTCGCCTCCCGCCGCCGCCACGGCTTCCTCGTAGAGCTTCATCTTGTCGCGGTAGACCTTGGGTCCTTTGAAGCCGGCCGAGGCCATGATCTTGAAGCCGTTCTCGCCTGCGTAGGTATAGGTCTCGGGGCTCGTGCCCGCGAGCCAGATGGGCGGCCTCGGCTTCTGGAGGGGCTTGGGGAAGATTTCAACGTCTTTGCACTGGTAGAACTCGCCCTCGAAGGTCACCTGCTCGCCTTCCAGGAGCCTCGATACGATCTCCATGCCTTCTATAAGCCGCTTTCTGCTCTCGGAAGGCTTTGCGCCGAACGTCTTGAACTCCTTGGGCTGGGAACCCCGGCCCACGCCGAGTTCGAGCCGCCCGCCGCTCAACAGATCGACCACCGCCGCCTGCTCGGCGAGACGCACCGGGTTGTGGAAGGGCATGATGGATATCGCCGTGCCGAGGCGGATGTTCTTCGTTTTCTGTGCCAGCGCGGCGCACCACAGCAAGGGATCGGGACACATGCCCACTTTGGAGAAATGGTGCTCCGCGAACCAGGCGCAGTGGTAGCCCAAATCATCCGCCGCCTTGCACTGCTCCATCACCTTCCGGTAGGCGTCGGCTTCGGTCTCATCCCCCTCGGGGCATACCACGTAAAAAATCGAAAATTTCATGCTGCCTCAACCTTTGTCTTCTCCTGCAACTCGTGCGCAAACCATTTTTCTACCTCCCCCCTTGGGCGGTTCTCACTGAAGGGAACCAATAAATTACCATCTTCTTCGCAGACTGAGAAGCGCTCCGGCCCTGCGAGACAATTTTCCCCGCCTGGGCTAGGATGCGGCGTCACCCAAAGGAGGAAGCACATGCGTTTCGAGAACAAAACCATCATCGTCACGGGCGCAGGCGCAGGCATCGGCCAGGCGAGCGCAATCAGGTTGGCGAGCGAGGGCGCGCACGTCGTCTGCATGGACATCGCCGAATCGCGCGAGGAAACGGCGAGGCTTATCCGCGAAGACGACATCGGCGATGCGAGCGCCGTGGCCTACGACGCGCTCGACTCGGAGAACGTGAAAAAGGTTTTCGAGGATACGATTTCAGCGCACGGGCGCATCGACGGCCTCATTAACTGCGTCGGCGCGGGACTTCCCCGCTCGGCGCTGGAAATCGACGAAGAAGCCTTCGACAAGATGTTCGACATGAACGTGAAGACCACCTACCGGGCCTGCTGGGCGGTGCTGCCCCATATGAAGGAGCAAAAAGGCGGCAAAATCGTCAATTTCTCCTCCGTCGCGGGCCGCTCGGCCAGCGTTCTCCAGGGGCCGCACTATTCGAGTTCCAAGGCCGCCGTCATCGGCCTCACGCGGCACCTGGCGCGAGAGTTCGGCCCGGACAACATCAACGTGAACGCCGTCGCACCGGGCGTCATCGGAACCGGGCGCATCCTCGCGCAGATGAGCGATGAGCAACGAAAAAAGACTGAAGCCGCCACGCCCCTGGGGCGCATCGGCGCGCCTGAGGACATCGCGGGCGTCGTCGCCTTCCTCGCCTCAGAAGACGCGCGCCACGTCACCGGCGTCACCATCGACGTGAACGGTGGGTTCTTTCTGGCCTAGTCGGTAAAGATTTTCTCAAGCGGCATAGGGGGTTGTAAAAGCCCCCAGAGAAGGGGGGACAGGGGGGTTCCGTAGGGGCGGACCTATGTGTCCGCCCGATCGCTCAGACGAGAACACGGAAAACGGGAGCACACACAGTCAGACATATATGTCTGACCCCTACGCCGAACCATTCCATCGGAACTTTCTCAACAACCCCAAGTCCTACCCCTCAGTAGACTCCGCCTCTATCGGGGCAGCGGTCACAAAATCCTTCGGCCGCATCAATTGCATGACGATAGAGACGATCATCAGTGCAAGACCCGTCGTCTTGTACCACATCCCGTTCCAGAACAGGGCCGCTCCCGCCGCGCCCATCAGGCACCGGTCGAACGTCGTCAGGATGCGCAGGAAATAGCCTTCCAGGGCCGCCGAGGTGCAGATGAAGCCCAGGGCCGCGCTCACCCATACCAGGATAACCTGATCCCAGGGCCCGTTGATGAGAATCGGCGTATAGGCCATCAGGAGCGGCACGACGTAGAGCGGCTTCGCCAGCTTGAGCGATATGAAGCCCGTGCGCATGGGGTCGCACTGCGCGACGCCCGCCGCCACGAACGCGCCCAGGGCGAAGGGCGGCGTGAGGGCCGCGTCCTGGCTCAGCCAGAGGATAATCATGTGCGCGGTGAACATCGAGAGGCCGAAGTCCATGAGCGCGGGGCCGGCGAGGATGGCGATGAGGATGTAGCTCGCCGTGATCGTCATCCCCATGCCCAGGATGTAGCTGGCGAGGGCCACCAGGGCCACGGCCAGCCAGAGCATGTTGTTCGAATAGGAGAGTATGATGGCCGTCATCTTCTGCGCCAGATCGGGATGCGTGACGCCGGTGAGCACCAGGCCCATGACGCCCGCCGTCGCGCCGATGACGAGTGAATTTACCGAGCCTGTGACGAACGCGTCGCCGATTTCGGACATGATGCGCCGCGCCTCCTGGTGCCGCCATGACAGGAAGCAGCCGATCAGCACGTAGAGATACACCGCGTCGCCGCCGTAGAGGATGCTGGCGACGAAAACGGCCGCCTGCACGCCCAGCAGGTACCAGCACTTCTGCTTGAACGTGCTCACCACCACCGAGGCGACGATGGCCCAGAAACCCGCGAAGAACGGCGAGAACTGCAGGATGAGGAGCATGATGAGCAGCACGATGGGGAGGAGCAATATCCCGTCTTTTTTCATCACGCCCCAGAAATCGGGCAGTTCGTCCTTGGTGAGACCCTGTAGGTTGTTCTTGCTCGCGTAGTAGTGAACCGACATGAAGACGGAAAGATAATAGAGCAGCGCAGGCACGAGACTCACGAGCGCGACCTTGTAGTAGGGCGTCTCTGTCATCGCCGCGAGGATGAAGGCGGCCGACGCCATGATGGGCGGCATCAAATGGCCGCCGATGCTGGCCACCGCTTCGGTCGCCGCGGCGTAGGTGGCCCGGAAGCCCCCGCGCTTCATGAGGGGGATGGTGAAGGTTCCGGTGATGACGATGTTCGCCGCCCCGCTGCCCACGATGGAGCCGACGAGGCCGCTCGACACGACGGCGGCCTTCGCCGCCCCGCCCTTGAAGCGGCCTACGAGCGCGAAGGCGAGATCGACGAACACGTCTCCCACGCGCGTCGCCTGGAGCAACGCCCCGAAGATCAGGAAGATGAACACCACCTGCGCGTAGACGCGGGTGATGACCCCGTAGATGCCCGATTGGCTGTAGAGATAGCCCATCACGTAGCCGAACTCCGCGCCCTTGTGCGACAAGAGACCGGGGAAGACCGGCCCCGCCCAGTCGTAGAACAGGAATACGATGGCGACGATGGGCAAGACGAGACCGAGCACGCGGCGGCACGTCTCCCAGACGAGGCATGCGGCGGCGAAGCCGAACACCACGTCGTTCCACTCCACGATGCCCGCCCGGTTGCCGCGGTCGTCGTAGAAATACATGAACTCGCACATCACGACGAAACTGAGCACGCACCAGAGCACGTCAAAGCCAGATGGCCTGTCTTTCGGCGAATTCTCCCTGCAGGGATAGAGCATAAAGGTGAGGACGGATGTAAGGCAGATGAATATGGGCAGGGAGAACTGTTCCCCGTAATACGGGATGTAGGGAAATTCGAGCAGCGCAAGTTTCATGCTTCTGGGGCCGAAGACGGTGAAGCTCCCGTTTACGGCGCCGAAGAGAAAATATGCGGCGAATATGAAGCCCACCACGCGCAGCGCCCAGAGAGAGTGGCCGCTCAGCGTCCTCGTCTTGGCGAGGCCCGCCCCGAGGAAACTACCGATTTTTTCCAGGACACTGCGAAAACTCAATATATGTTCCCCCGAGGGAAGTACTACGTTTCCGACGAAGCTTCCTCAACAACAACGGATGCTTCGCTTGAACATACCGGCCGGGAGGAGAGCAAGCCTCCCGGCCGGTGAAGACGCCTGGTTCTTTTTACTAATTCGGCAGTTTGTAGCCGACTTCTTTCCAGTAACGCTCCGCGCCCGGATGCGCTTTCAGGTTGATCGCGGCCATTCCTTTCAGGTCCGGGGCCGTCACGAAGCCCGAAGCCCAGCCCTTGTGCACCTTGAGCAGGAACTCGCGGCCCTTCTTCGAGAAGTTGATGCGCGCCACTTCATACACCACGTCGTTGGGCACGTTGCAGCCCACGATGGTCCACGCGGCGTAGCCGATGGTGGGCACCGGCTTGTCGACGCCGTTGTAGGCATTCTTGACGATGGTGGTATTGAAATAGGCCGCGTTCGACTTGAGGAGGCCCTCGCCCACTTTTCCGTCCACAGGTACGAGGGTGATGGGCAGAGAGGTCGCCAGCTTCAGGACGGCCGGAGAGGGAACCGGGTTCGGGATGGTGAATGCGTCAAGGCGGCCGTCTTTGACGGCATCGGCCGCCACGTTCCAGTTCAGGTTCTCCTCACGCACCTTGATGCCGGCGAGCGCCACGATGGTTCGCGTCATGAAGTGCGTGCTGCTGCCCCGGCGCGCGAAGCTGACGCGCTTGCCGTTCAGGTCGGCGACCGTCTTGATGCCCGAGTCCTTCCGAACGGCGATGTGGAACTGCGAAACCGTGCCGGGTCCGAAGCCGCACACGTTCTTGTAGGGCTTCTTGAACATCTTCTTGCCCTTGAGCGCCAAATCCACGAGCGTGGCGACGCCCAGAGCGAACTCGGCCTTGCCGTTTTCGACCAGACGAATGTCTTCCACCGCGCCGCGCGTGGTGAGGTTGTTCATCTCGACGGTCTTCGATTCCTTGGACACCAATGCCGCGAGGCCGCCCCAAATCACGTAGGCGGCGGCGCCGGGTCCGGCGCTGGCGACCGAGGTCTTGATGCGGGCGGCTTCGGCGCTCGAGAACGAGAGGCCGACCGCCAGCGTGAAGGCGACTGCTGCAACCGCAGCGTTTTTCAGGTACTTCATCTGTTTCTCCTCCTTGGTGAATAGTGGTGCCACGATATGAAACGATTCCCGGAATGCTTACCCAAATACGAGAATCAGGAACCCTCCCCTTCCTCACGAAACGTGTCAATGTCGCAATACAGCTCGATGTAGTTTCCATCCGGGTCGCAGAAATAAAAAGCGCGGTTACCGCTGCCCGCCTCGAACCCGTCTCCTTCGGGGCCATGCACCAGGGGGCCGTATTCGATCCTGACGCCGCACTCTTTCAGGTGCCGAAGCGCCTTGAGCCACTCTCCCCGGTCCGGCAACTCAAAAGCGACGTGCTGAAACCCTGGCTTGGCTTCCGCCATGGAATTGCCCGATTCGGGATACAGCCCCGGAGCATCCGCCGGGGCCTGGAAGAATACGACCTCATGATGGGTCACGTCGCATCGTAAAAACACGGAAGCCCCGCCCGGCACTTTCGCGCCCGGGCCACTCCTGCTCGTTACCTGGAAGCCCAGCACGCGGGTGTAGAAATCCTCCATCCGGTCCAGGTCTTTGGTCCAGAACCCAACGTGCCCTATTTTCGTCGTCTTGAACATAAAACCCGGTTCACCATCTGCAGAGGCGTTGGAGGGAAAATGAATGGAATAGTCCCGCCTTCTCGTCCTCGCAACCACCCCCTGGATTAAAATTCCCGTATGCCAAAATCTTAAACCACACCGCAGGACAAAAGCAAGAAACCTCACAGCCAAGCGGCGAAAATCAACGCCGAACTCTCCGACTGTTGTGACAGCGCCTTAGCCTGCCTCCTCGACATCGGGAAACTCCGCGACCCAGCCCAGTTCCGCCTCGCACCAGCGGGCGGCGGAGAGAAGCGCGGCCTCCCCGAAGCGGCGTCCGCCCAGCTGAATCCCGATGGGCAGATTCTCATCCCCCCGGCCTACCGGAAGGCTGACGGCCGGAAACCCGATTTGCGTGAACGGTTCGTTGAACAGGGCATTTCCGGTCGATTCTTCGGCGATGGGGGAACGCTCCACGTGGGAGGGCAGGATGACGAGGTCGAATCCCCGGAAGAAATCCGCCATCCGCTGAATGAAGCGCGCGCGAAAGCGCAGGGCGTTCACGTAGTGAACCGCAGGCGTCATGAGGCCCGTCGAGATGTTTTTTCGGATATGGGAAGCATAGGCGTCCTGGTTTTCCAGGAACATTTTATCGTGGTAGGCGGCCGCCTCCACGCGCATGATGATGCGGTGCGCCGCGTGCATCTCGTCCACGTCCACCGGCAGCCTCGCTTCTTGCGCTTCCACACCCTTGGCCCGCAAGTCCGAGACGCACTCCTCCATTCGTCCGGCCACCTCCTCACTCGCGTGGGGGAGGAGATCCTCCTTCCAGAAACACGCCCGTTTCGGCTTCACTGGTGCTGAGGCCTCGGCGTAATCGGGCACGGCGACGTCGGGCGCCTGGGCGTCGACTCCGTCCGCGCCTGAAATGGCCGTGAGCACGCGCGCCGCATCCTCGGAACACCTTGCGATAATGCCCACGTGATCCAGGTTCCACGACACCGTAATCAGTCCACTCCTCGGGATACGCCCATAGGTGGGCTTGAGCCCCACCACGCCGCAAAACGCGGCGGGCCGCAGGGTCGAGCCGCCCGTCTGGCTTCCGAGCGCCGCCGGAACCATCCCGACGGCCACCGCCGCAGCGGAGCCGCTGCTGGAGCCGCCGGGACTATGCTTCAGGTTCCAGGGATTGCGCGTTTGAGAAGGATCGGAGGTGGCGAACTGCGTGGTGACCGTCTTGCCGAGGCAGATTGCGCCCGCATTTTTCAGGCGCGTCGTGACGGTGGCGTCCCCATCCGCTATTTCGCCTTTGAGAAGCGGCGAGTTCGCCTCGCGCGGCAGACCGGCGACGTCCACGATGTCCTTGTAACCGATGGCGGCTCCGCCAAGCGGCCCACTCCCCTCACCGCTCGCGAGTCGTTCATCAACCGCTTTGGCTTCTGCGAGCGCGCCCTCCCCCTCCACATGCGCCCACGCCAGGATTGTATCCTCCAGCGCGTCGATCCGCTCCAGCAAGGAGCGCGTCCATTCCGTAGCGGACAAGCCGCCTTCATTGATTTTTCTCAGTCCATCCGAGAGGCTCAAGCGCCAAGGCTCACTCATTTTTCACTCCCTTGTTCCATATTTTTCGTATGACTTATCTATCGAGTTCTTCGAGTTTCTCCAGTATTTCGAGCAGATGGGGCTTTCCCCCCGCCGGCGGCCGCCAGCGCACCTGCGTGACGGACACGTTCTGGTCTCTCAGCTCATCCGCGAATATCTCGAGGCCCAGATTCACGACCCGAAGCGGTTTCCGGCGCAAGTCTTTCATGATCCATCGCCTTCGAGTAACTCAGGCCGTACCACGGCAGCGGCGAAGCGCGCCGCCTGCGCGTTCGACGGCAGGACTACGACTCCGGCATCTTCGAGAATCCTTACCTGCTCTTCCAAACTTTGAGGGTCGTCCGCCGTCCCCACCACGGAAGCGACGAAAACCAGACTCCTGTCTTTGCCTCTCGCCTCTTTTATCGCCCGCGCCAGAGGGCCTGCGGGATCCTGTGCGCTCCCTCTGCCCAGCACCAAATCAAGCAAGACCACGCCGAAGCCTTCCGCCTGCAGGATCGCTTCCGCGCGGGATTCCGGATCCACCATGGGGTGAGGCCTGCCGACCGTGTAGCGATCATCGCCCAGGTCGAGAATCCGGTGGCGGCCCGCATCCTCGTTCCAGGACACGTCGCCAAGCAAGCCTTCCAGAATCAAATGGCTCTCATGAGCGAGCGTGCCGCCGGAGAAAAGCCCGAGAACGCCCCCGCCGTCGAGCGCGCCGCCCGGCTTAAGAGAAGCGATTTTCTCCTTCAACCCCGCTTGCGCGAAGAAATCGTCAGGACGATACGTTTCGCCTTTCAGAGTCGCCGCCACGGCGTGGCCCGCATCCTCCAGAGTCTCCGCCCAACCCGGTTTTTCCGCTCCTAAAAAACACACGACGTGCGGTTTATGAAAAGATTTCAGCGCCTCTTCGATCCTGGGCAGCACCTCCGGGTCGGGCGGCTTGGATATGAGCGCCACGATTTCCGTTTGTGGATCGTTCGACAGGAAATCGAGCGCGTGGAGCGTCATCAAGCCGCCCACTTCCGCGGACAAATCGCGTCCGCCCACCCCGATGCCGTGCGATATCCCCTCGCCGAGGGCGTCGAGCTGAGAGGCCACGGCTTGTAAGCCCGTGCCCGAGGCGGCGATGCAGCCCACGCGCCCCGGCTTCACGGCGTTGGCGAAGCCGAGCCCGGCGCCCCCGATATAAGCCGTTCCGCAGTCGGGGCCCATCAGGAGCAAATCGCGCTCTATGGCCTCTCGTTTGAGCGCTACCTCGTCATCTACGGATACGTTGTCGCTGAAGAGGAACACGTGGAGCCCGCTCCGCAGGGCGTCCATGGCTTCTTTCGCGGCATAGGCGCCGGGTACGGAGATCATCGCCAGGCTGGATTCGGGCGCAGCGGCGAGCGCGCCCACAAGGCTCGACGGCGAGAAATCGCTTGCGCCGCCATCGCCGGCCCGCGCTTGCGTGAGAAAGGTTTTCGCCTCCTCAATCGCCTCGAATGCCAGCGCTTGCGAATCCGCCTCCACGGCCAGCACCAGATCGTTCGGCCCTGCCTCGACCCCGTCCTCATCGGCCAGACCCGCCTGAAGCATGATTTCCTGATTCGCGGGCGTGCCCATGAGCGCAGCCACTTCCGAGACGCCCGCTTTCCTGCGAATCTCGCGCGCCAGGCGCATGAGTTTTACGGAATCCTGATAAAACGAAGGCAGTACGGCCCTTGCGAGCGGCAATTTATTTTTCTTCTTGAGAAGCGTCGAAGAGAGGGGGGAAAGGCTCTTGCGTTTTCTCGATCGAGGCGGACGCCAGCGTCTGCATCATCTCCGCCACTTCATCGGCGAACCCGGCGATGCGCTCCTCATCCTCCAGATCGAAGACGTCCCGCCCCATCCGCACGAGTTGCGCGGCGACCTCTGTTTTTTCATTCATTCGTTCGTTTCTCCCTCAGTTCTCGATGACAAGGTCTTGCGCTCCGGGTGCTGGCCCCGCCACTGCTCGAAGAGGTTCTGCTCAAGCCCCAGGCACGTAAGCGTCTTGCCCACCACGTGATCGATCAAATCCTCCATCGTCTGCGGCTTGAAATAGAATCCCGGCGACGCAGGCAAGATGAAAACGCCCATCAGCGCGAGCTTGTGCATGTTTTCCAGGTGAATCGCCGAGAGCGGCATCTCGCGCGGCAGGAGAACGAGTTTTTTCTGCTCCTTGAGCATCACGTCCGCCGCGCGGCAGATGAGGTTGTCGCCCGTACCGGTGGCTATCAGGCCCAGCGTCTTGAGCGAGCAGGGCGCAATCACCATCGCGTCGAAGCCCGCGCTCCCGCTCGCGGGCCTTGCGCCGATGTCGCTTTCGGGATGGACCACGCTCGCCCATGAAGAGAGGCGGGTCAGGTCCACGTCCGTCTCGTAGGCCAGTACGCGAACCCCCGCCTTGGAGACGACGAGGTGCGTCTCCACTTCGGGATACGCGTCGTGCAACACCTCCATGAGGCGCACGCCGTAAATCGAGCCGGATGCGCCGGTAACGCCCACCACCAGTTTCATCGGAAAACTCCAGTTTCAAGCAAACCTACAAGCGCGTCTTCACGATCTTCTCGTAATCACGATACAACAAGGTGAAATCTTTTTCGATCATCCCGCGTTTGACGGCTTTTTCCAGAAACGCGAGCGTGGCTTCGCCGTGTTCGGTATGGGCCCTTTTCTTCTTGCCCATATTCACGGCCATGCCGACGTCTTTGATCATGTTGTAGACGCGCGATTTGCCGTCCCACTTTTCGGACAATATGTGATTCGGAAAGCGGAACTGGCTCGCGTAGCTCCGCGCGTTCGAGACGTTGAACACGTCGATCATGTCCTCGACCTTGAGGCCCACCCGCTCGGCGAGTTTTCCCCCTTCGCAGGTCGCCATGAAGATGGAGTGGCAGACCATGTTGTGAATCAACTTCATGGCGTGGCCCGCGCCGCTCTCGCCCAGATGGAAAAGGTTGTCGGCGATGGGGGTCAGGAATCGCTTCGTGCGGCGATACGCCTTCTCGTCCCCGCCTATCATGAGCGTCAGCGTGCCTGCCGCGGCGCCCGTCGCACCCCCGCTCATCCCGGCGTCGAGAAACGCCACCCCTTTCGCCTTCGCGCGCCGGGCGATCTTCCGGCTCACGGCAGGGTCCGAGCTCGTGAAGTCGTAGATCACCAGATTCTTTCGCGCGTTCGCCAGAACGCCCCCCCTTCCCTTGAGGGCTTCTTCGATCTCCGGCGAGCCCGGAACCACGAAGATGATAACGCTCGCCTGGACCGCCATCTCACCCGGCTCAAGCACCTCCACGCCCCGTTTTCTCTCCCAGGGTTCCCTCGCTTCCGAGGCCACGTCCCACACCATCAAGGGAATTTTCGCCTTGTGCAGATTACCGGCGACGCCGCGCCCCATGTTCCCCAAACCGACTACGCCAACTTTCGCCTGCGCCATATCCTGGTTCCTCTCCTTCCCGCAGCTACCCGCCCTCTACTCCCGGGCCGCTGCGGGCGTATATGTCTTGAGCGGGTCTGTATCGAATAAAATCCCGTCGTCCTCCCCGTGCGCGAGACGCGTGACGAAACTGCAGTTCGCCTCGTCCGTCTCGGGATAATCGAGCCGGAAATGCGCCCCCCGGCTCTCTTTTCTGTGAAGCGCGGCGGTGGCGAGGAGTTTCCCCAGAAGCGCCAGGTTCCGGACCGAGAGCGCGCTTTCGAGTTCCTGGCCTTTTGTTTTTTCCGACGTGCGCGCGCCGTCATCAAGCCGCATGTGGAGGATATCCTCGTTCTCGATGCGCGCATATTCATCCAGCGCATACCGGCAGCCCCCGGCGTCGCGTATGGGGCCCAGCTTCTCGTGCGCGAGCATCCGGCAGCGCATGCGCACGTCTTTCTGGAGCGGGCCTTCCTCGCGCTCGATGAGCGCTTCCAGCCAGGCGCGCTCCGCGTCGGGAATGCCGCCGAAAACAGCCGGCGCGTCCCGCCCGCTCGCTTTCACCTGCGCGGAAACCTCCTTGCCCGCCCGCCTCCCGTAGACCAGAGAGGCCGAAAGCGCCGAGCCGCCGATGCGGTTGCCGCCGTGAATGCCGCCCCCCGTCTCGCCTGCGGCCCAAAGGCCCGGCACGCGCGTTTTCCCATTAACGTCTATCTCAAGCCCGCCGAGCCATGTGTGGCTGCCCGGCGCCACCTCAAGCGGCGTTTTGGTGATGTCGATGCCGCGCGACAGGCACGTTTTATATACGTGGGGAATCTGTTTCTGGATCGTCTCCATGGGGACTTTCGTCGCGTCCATGTAGATGCCGCCCGTTAAGCCGGCTCTGCCTGCGTGGATCTCCTTCGCCATGGCGAGGATGACCTCGCTGCGCGTGCTCTTTTCCGCCGTGTCGGGGAAATAGCGCTTCAGGAACGCCTCGCCCTCCTGGTTCAGGAATATGGCGCCCGCGTTGATGAACCCGGTGGGATGCGGAGCGAAGCCGAAAAGCTCCTCGGGCGCGCAGCACATGGCCTGGAAGTCGATCATCTCGATGCCGAGGAGTGCGGCGCCCGCGCGAAAGCCCAGCACGTAGCCGTCGCCCGTCACCTGCGGCGGGTTGTCGTTCACGTAGAAAAGGCCGCTTCCGCCTCCCGTGGCGAGAATCACCTCGCGCGCGGCATAGACCATGAGGCACCCTCGCGAGTAGTCCACACCCCAGGCGCCGATGACGCGGCCTCCTTCGGCGATGAGGTCCACGACCGCCACATGGGGATGCTGGCCGATGCGGGCGTCGCCCCTGAGTCTTTTCGAGAGCACCTTGGTGACCATGTTGCCCGTGGTGTCGTGATGGTGCAGGGCGCGGGGATAGGTGTGGCTCGGGAACATCTTGAGGTCGAGGTCGCCGTTATCGTCGGTGATGAACTCCGCCCCCCAATCGCGCAGGTCGCGCACGACGCCGATGATGTCGTACACCCAGGTTCTCGCCAGTTCGGGGTCGATGAGCTCGCCGCCGTATTTGAGGATTTCCTGCAGATGAAGCTCCGGGCTGTCGCCGGGCGCCATGGCCGCTGCGAATCCGCCACGCGCCACGGTCGTCGTGCCGCTGGTTGCCCTGCCCTTGGTGGCCTGGATGACGCTCACCCCCGCCTGTGCGCACTCGAAGGCAGCCATCGTCCCCGCCGCGCCCCCGCCCACGATCAAGACGTCGGTCTCGTGGCGTTCCTCCGCGATGTTTCCCGCCATCTGAATCGTCCTTTCGCGCCAATAATTTATAAAGAAAAAAGATTTACGAGCGCATCTTAAACCATTTGAGGGGAAAAGGCCGCCCGTGCCGGGGTTTCGAGGCAAAAGGGCCGCGGCCCCTTGATGCGCGGCTTCGCCACTGCTCAAAGTGGTCAAGGCGACGGCTCCCCTCTTCGCCCAGGATGATGACGCGAACTTCACCCGCGATTATAATAGCGGCGTATCGCCCGGCTGCGGCCTTACGGAAACGGAAGGAGTCCTGAACCATGACGCGAGTAGACGACGCGCTTCTACGGCGGATGGTGAAGACCATCGTGGATGAGGTCGATCCCGAGCAGGTGATCCTCTTCGGCTCACGCGCACGCGGCGACGCGGGGGCGGATTCCGACGTGGATTTCGTGGTGGTGGAAGCCGCCCCCTTTAAGGAGGGGCGGGACAGGCGCTCCGAAACGACGCGGCTTTGGCGCGCGCTGGCGGGTTTCGACGTTTCCAAGGATATTTTGCTCTTCAGCAGCGATGAAGTGGAGTACTGGCGCGACTCCTTGAACCACGTTCTGGCGCGCGCCCTGCGCGAAGGCGAAGTGCTCTATGAGCGATCCTAAACAGGCTCGCGTGCTCCTGGAGGCGGCGGAGCGGGATTATTCCGCCCTTTGCGGTATGGGAGACGCAACCATTTTCGCCGACGAGATATTCGGCTTTCATGTGCAACAGGCGTTGGAGAAGTCGCTCAAGGCCCTGCTTGCTCTACAATGGGAAGTCGTATCCGCCTACCCACGATCTGTCGCGGCTGATAAATATGCTGAAAGAGCACGACGCGGAGGCCGCGCGGTTCGATGGATTGGTGGAATACACCTCGTATGCCGTTCAATTTCGCTACGGCGCCAGCGATCCGAGCGATATGCCTCTCGACCGAGCCACAGCCGTCCGGCACGCGGAAGCGTTACTCGAAGAAGTTCGACGGCGCTTGCAAAGTACAGAACACCCCGGAAATGACTAACCGCCATCGAAAAACCAAAAGATTTCTATTTTCCCCTCAAACTTCGACACTGCTGCATGAAAAGGATAGATTGAAGATTACGCGGCCTCCGATCCCTCATCCCCGCGCGAGCATCTCGATCATCTTCTCCGCACAGGCATCGGCGAAAGCCGGATCGTTGATGTGCAGATCGAGCGAGATGATCTCCCCCCTCTTCAGATGCTCCGCCAGCGAAGCCGCAAAGGCGGCATCCACCTCGGGCTGACGCCAGTCGCACACCTCGCGTCCTTCCAGATCGTGGGCTTTTCGTTTCGTGTGCTCGCTGTAGCCTTTCGTGGGTATGAGGACCGATAAGGGACCCCGGGCGCGGTTGAGCTTTTCCGCCATCAGGACGCCCAGGGCCTCGAACTCCTCCTGGTTGGTGCGCATGAGGAGGTTCTGGGCGTTGTACTGGAAGAACGCCCTTTTTTGATATTCCTCGGGCACCTGGCCCGTCCAGAAATTCGCGTGGTCGAGCGCGCCCGGAACCACGACCTGGGGAATCCCTGCCGAACCCGCCGCTTCGAGCCTGCCCGCGCCCGCGCTGTATACGCCGTCCACGAGCAGGTCCGTGAGTTCATGCGTGGTGACGTCCACCACGCCGGCCAACTCGCCCAGCCCGGCCAGGGATTCGAGCGCGCGCCCGCCGGGTCCCGAGGCGTGAAAGAACATGACCTCATAGCCCGCCTCGGTGAGCCGCCTTTCCACCTGCTCGACACAGGCCGCCGTACCGCCGAAGGAAGACACTCCGATGAGAGGAGGCGCCGAGCTGTCGTTCTCTCCTTCGACACCCTCTTGTTTCACCATGCCCGCCAGAGCGAGAGCGGCGTTCTTCAGCACCCCGCGCGTGATGCGGTTCAGGGAGATATCGCCGATGGAGGGAAACATGATGATGTCGCTCTCGGCCACGTACCACTGCACGGCCGCCGTCGCGGCGACGACGCTCACCATCACCTTGGGCGCGAGGGGCGGCAGCGCGCGCATGATGGCGCAGGCCATCGAGGTGCCGTTCGCACCGCCGAGGCCGACCGCGCCCTGAATTTCTCCATTTTGAAATTTTTCGGCCACAACCCGCCTGCCGCCTTCCATCATGATTTCCGAGGCGGCGTTTCTCTCCATGCGGCCAAGTTCGTCCCAACTGCGCCCCGCTGCGGCCGCCACCTCCGCACCTGTAACATCCGCACCGACACCCTCGTGCGGCTTGCAGGATAAATCCACCAGGAGGGGTTTCACGCCCGATTCTGCAAGCGCATCCGCTACGAAGCGCGCTTCCGGCCCCTTGCTGTCCATCGTCACCAATATGGCTGCACCTGGTATCGACATTTTCCTTACCCGAGAAAATCGGTTTTCCTAAAGATTACGCTGAAAAATTCCGCCCGTCGCGTCTGCGCCCTATTTCCGCAGCCGTACCGACTTGAAGCCCTGCGCTGCCTTGGGCACGGCGTCTTCCACCGGAAAGCGCTCGGCGGAGGAGCCGCCCACATAGCCGTCGAAGCGGCTCTCCATGTCGAGGAGTTTCTCGAAATCGGCAGGCGTCTCAATCGCTCCCCCATGACAGGTGAAAATTCTCTCCTCATATTTCGGCAACAAAGCGTCGAATATGGCCGTCGCCCGCTGCGCGGCCAGATCGAGCGGCATCACCGTCTTGGAGCCGATGGAGCCGCCAGAGCTGTTCCCGAAGTGAATGATAATGTTGTCCACGCCCGCCTCCGCCATGGCGAGGGCCTCACCCGGCGTCGTCGTGAAGGCTTTGGTGAACATGCCCTTCCCGCTCGCGTATCGCAGAACGTCGACTTCTTTCGAAAAGCCCATGCCGGTTTCCTCCAGGTCTTTCCGGAAGTTCCCGTCAATGAGGGCGACGGTGGGGCAGTTCATCACCCCGTGGAAGCCCGCCGCTGCAATTTTATCCACGAACCCGGACATGTCTCTCGTGGGGTCCGCTCCCAGAAGACCCGCGACCACGGGGCATTCCCTCACGACGTTCAGGATGGAGCGCTCGCCCAGTTCGAGCGTGATGGCATTTGCGTCTCCGATGGGCAGGTAGCCCGCCATCGAACTCAGGCCCTGCATCCGGTAGTAGGCGAGATTGAAGGTGGTGACGAGGTCCGCTCCGCCGCGCGCGGCGAATTTCGCCGTTATGCCGCTGCCGCAAAGCGCATCGTAGACGGCGCGCCCGGCGTCCCTCTCGGCCCGCAGGCGGGCCGTGATTCCATCCCGGGAGAAGTCCATGTATATGTTATCCTCTAAATATCAATAGGTTATCTGGCTTTTTCAAGAGGTTACTCAACATATTACCACATAAGCGTTTATGATACAGTGCGGTAATGTATTTTGATGTATTTTCCACTTGAAACCATGCCCGCCTTTGTGTGAAAATAACAAGTGGAAAAGGCAGGCGACCTATCGCCTTCAAAATCATATTGTTCCAAGGATAAGTTCCAGTGGTCCCGTTCGCCCGAGCCGCTCCGCCCCGTTTTCCGGGTGGAGCGGCACGGGGCCACACCTGACCCGTTACAGACATAATTCAAATCGGCTGAGTGAAAACGCGGAAATTCTCCGGAGCGCTTCAGGTCCTGTCCGCCAGGAAGGCCTCGGCGACGAATATCCCCCCCAGTGCGAGAAACAAAAGCGCGCCCAGGTCGATGAGCCTCAAGATGGAGCGCAGCGGGTCCGAGTCGTTCGCAGGCAAATCTCGAACGTCGAGTTTCTCGAGTTTTTCCTTGAAAATGCTCATCTCCACGGGGGAGATTTTCGCCTCGGATGCGGGCGCGTTCACGGCCACGAAATGTTTTTCATCGGGCGTGAGTACGCGATAAAAGCCCGCGCGGTAGGCGTCGCGGTAATAGGCGACGGCGCCGCCGCTTCCCGCCTTGCCCAGCCTGAGCCCCTCGGCGGGCGCAGGCTCGGAACCCGATGCTTTTTCCGTGAATTGAATCGCGCGTTCTTCCCGAGCCGGCCCGCGTATCTGTATCGCCTCACCGACCCGCCGGACGGGCGCCCTGATTTCGAACGCCTCTCCTGCATCCGCAGACGAAGACACCCCCTTATGGGTGCCTCCCAGAAAGTCCGAAACGCCCCGCATGAAGGGAACGAAAACGGGGCGTACGGCGAGGTCCGTCCAGTCCCGGTCGCACGTAGAGCCCCACACCATCACCTGGCCCGAACCCACCGAACCGACTACGAGTACAGGGGCGCCGTCCGGTAGTTCCAGCAAAGCCCGTCCGCCTCTCGCAGGCGCCAGCGGCGTGATCCGGGCCAGACGCAAGGCGGAGAAAAACCGCCCGCCGTTTATCCCCAGCAAGGAGAAGACCGGGTGCGCCTCCTCGCCCTGCGTGATCTTGAGGCTTCGGGACGGGCGCAGCGTGACGGGTACTTTCGCCGTGGCCGGCAGCCAGCCGAGTCCTGCAGCCTTATCGTTCGACAGTTCGCCCGTGGCCCAGAAAAGACCACCGCCTTTTTCGACGAAACTCCTCAGCCCCTGCTTCGCCCGGTCGGGCCAGCGGCCCAGGTTGCAGGCGATGACGTAGTCGTACTCGTCCCATGGCACGTTATTCAGCTCATAAGACGCCACGACGCGCGTGAGCACGGGGGATTCTCCGCCCAAAGGGGCCGCGCTCAGGGCGTTGACGATGAAAAAGGTCTCGCTGTCCTGAAGCCCGCGCTTCGGGTCCCCGTCGATGACCAGCGCGCGCAGGCGCTTGCCGATGCCCGCCGCGAAATAGAAGCGGTTCGTCGCCGAGAGGTTGTCCTCCGGCAACTCGAGGCGGCCGTAGAGCACGCCCTTCTCGGGCGCGTTCACCCGAAAGCTCACCGGGCTCGCCCCGTTCGGTTCGAGGTCCACCTCTATCGTTTCCTGAAGCTCTTCACCCACGTACAACCGTACGGGCACTTTGGACTTCTGCTCCTCTCCCCGATTGAAGACGCGCGCGCCGATGGTAAAGGAAAAACCCGCCTTGGGCGGCCACGGCTTCATCTTCACGTCCTGGAAGCTCAAATCCTCCACCCCGGCCTCGGGGGCCACGCGCACGAATTGCAGATGCACGTGCGGGTTCCATTGCTTGAGATTGCGAATCTGAAACGACTCCCAGTCGCCCCGGGCGAAATCGCTGAAAACGACGATGTTCCTCCGCCCCGCTTTGGGCGATGCGTTCTCGAGCGCATGCCGGACAACGCGGGCGGGCGCTCCTTTGGCGTCGGTCTGGCGGACCTGCTCCAGGGCCGCGAGGGCATCCTCGCGCTTCAGTTCCTTGAGCGGAGCGGCGGCCGGTTCTCCGGCGGTCGCCGCGATGCTCATGCGATCCGCATCCGACATGTCCTCGATCATCCGCCTCACGGCGCGTTTGGACACGTCGAATCGACTGCCCTTTCCCGTCTCAAACGCCATGCTGGCCGAATTGTCGATCACCGCGACGGTGTGCTCGGGGAACCATCCGACGCCCGCCACGCCGCCTTCGGTTTCGAGGAGAGGGCGCGACGCCAGGAAGATGATGATTCCCACGGCGCACACCCGCAGAAACAGGAGTATCCAGTTCCTGAGTCTGCTGCGGTTCGTGATGCGGCGCTGCGTCCTGAGCAGGAACTCGAAAGTGGGAAGCCGGTACCTGCGGACGAGGCGCCTGCGCAGCAGGTGTATCAGGATGGGGAGAAAAACGAGCCCCATCCCCCAGAGAAGCGCGCTATGTAAAAACTGGAAACTCAAAGTCCCCTTCTCCCCAAACGCCCCGCTACACCCTCGAGCGGCTGCGCCACGCCAGAAAGCGGATGAGGCCCCTGTCCAGCGGCTCGGCCGTCGAGACGAGATGATAGTCCACGCCCAAGTCGGCGCACCGCTCGCGCGTTTGCTCGAGAAATTCTTCCAGAAGCCCGAGATAGGGCCTCTTCACCACCTCGCATTCCACGGTGATGTTCCTGTCGATCTCGACGTCATCCATCCTGGCGAGGCCTTCGAAGGGAAACTCGAGTTCCACGCTGTCGAGGATGTGGAATACGATGACGTCGCTCCCCTTGAGGCACAGGAGCTTGAGCGCTTTTTCCACGGCCTCGGGGTCATCGAGCAAATCGGAAACGATTACGACGAGCCCCCTTCGCTTCAGGCGTTCCGCCAGGTCAAGCATCGAGCGGGCGATTCCGGTGCCCCCGCCGGGGGTGGCCGCCTGAAGGCCCGCCAGCAGGGTCAGCAAGTGCTTTCTGATCGATTTGGGCGGAACCTGCACGTCTTCGGTTTCATGGGAAATCACCAGACCCACCGAATCAGACTGGCCCAGCAGCAGATGCGACATCGCCGAGGAGAGCGTGGCCGCATACGCCCACTTGCTCAGGGGTCCGTCGCCGAAATCCATCGAGGCGCTCGCGTCGACGACGAGGTGCGCGTAGAGGTTCGTCTCGTCCTCGTATTGCTTCACGAGGTAGCGGTCGAATTTCCCGTAGGCCTTCCAGTCGATGTGCCGGAGCTCGTCGCCCGGACTGTACGCCCTGTGCTCCTCGAAATCGACGCTGAAACCGCGCGAGCGGCTCCTGTGCACGCCGCTCATCAGGCCCTCGACCACGTGGCGGGCGCGCAGCTGGAGGTTGGACAAACGCGAGATGACGAGGGGGTCGAAATACTGGTCCGTGTTCAAGCCAATTCCCTTCGAGCAGGCCTCTACGCGGCTTCGGTGGCCTCCGCCGGGGGCGCGATGGTTTCGAGCAGTTGCCGTATCAGGGAGACGGAGTCGTGGCCTTCCGCCTGGCCCCGGAAGTTCACCAGAATCCGGTGGCGCAGCACGGGTTCGGCCAGCGCCCGCACGTCCTCGATGGTGGCGGCGTAGCGTCCCCGGAGCAGCGCCCGCGCCCGCGCTCCGAGAATCAGATACTGGCTCGCCCTCGGACCCGCGCCCCACTCCACGAAATTGCGAACGAATTCCGGAGCGCTCTCGTCGTCGGGACGGGATGCGCGCGCGAGCGACACCGCGTATTCCACCACGTAGGGCGCCGCCGGCACGCGGCGCACCAGTTCCTGAAACGCCAGAATCTGCTCGTTGTCCAATATCTCTTCGAGTTTGGGGTCGTAGTTCGAGGTCGTCTGCGCGACGATTTCTTTCTCTTCCGCCAAACTCGGGTACGACACCCCGATCTCGAACATGAACCTGTCCAGTTGCGCTTCGGGCAGCGGATAGGTGCCTTCCTGCTCCACGGGGTTCTGGGTCGCGAGAACGAAAAACGGCGGGTTCAGGTAGTGCGCCTGCCCGCCGGCCGTCACGTGCAGTTCCTGCATGGCCTGCAGAAGCGCCGCCTGCGTCTTGGGCGACGTGCGGTTGATCTCGTCCGCCAGCAGTATCTGCGTGAAGATGGGTCCGCGAATGAAGCGGAAGGAACGCCTCCCCTCCATGGTGTCGTCGAGTATGTCCGTGCCCGTGATGTCCGACGGCATCAGATCGGGCGTGAACTGGATGCGGTTGAAATCGAGCTGCAACACGCGCGCCAGGGTGCGTATGAGCAGGGTTTTCGCCAGACCCGGCACGCCGACCAGAAGGCAATGGCCCTTGGAAAGCAGGGCTATCATGACCAGGTCGATCACTTCCGCCTGTCCGACGATGATCTTGTGCACCTGTTCGAGGATGGCGTCGCGCTTCACGCCTATCTCGCGCGCCACCTCCACGTCCACCTCGTTCATGCCCGTCTCTTCGTTTCCCAATACACCTGTTTCATCGTTCATTGCGAATCGCCTCTCGATTTAGCGGGACGACATGAGGCGAAGGGCTTCACGCTCGCGCTTCGCCTTTTCCGCCTCGCCCGTTCTTTCGTAATGCGCCAGCAGGCGCTCATGTACCACTCGAATGAAGGGGTTGATATGCAACACCTCCTCCCACGCCCTGAGGGCGCGCCCGGGCCTCCCGCCCATCTCGCTCGCCAGCGCCTTGTGCACGTGCGTCATCGCGTAATCCGGGTCCACCTTCAGCGCCCTCCTGATGTGCTGCTCGGCCTCGGGAATCATGCCCAGGTGTATCTCGATCTGGGCCGCGCGGTTGAGGAGGGGCTGGGAGTGCGGCTCATCGCGCAGGGCGCGGCGATATTCGATCAGCGCCGCCCGCATCCTCCCCCGGAACGAGAGCCTGTCGCCCAGCCTCATGCGCCTTCTGGCCACGGCGCTCTTGAGCGCGGCCAGGTCGATCGTGCGCTCGCTCATCGGCCCTTTGGGCTTCAACTTCGGCAAAGAGACCTGCGAGCCCGCATGCGGGCGAAGGGGTAGTTTTTTGAGGTCCGCTATCCAGAGCCTCTCGAACCCGCCCAGGTCGACTCCGGCGACCAATCGAAGCCCCGGCTCGGCGCTCTGGGGCGGGCCGGTGGATTCGAGCTCGACGAGGCTCGCCCGCCTTTGGTGACGCATCCCGGGGTTTTCTTCTCCAAGCGCCGGCGCACCCTGCGTTCTCGGCGCGGGCGCGGCGCTCCCGATGCCCGCCAGCAGGCGGACGAGCGCGTTCTCGCCCATCGTGCGTTGAATGAAATCCACGGCCGAGGCCGCCTCCGCATAAGCGAGGTGCACCTCCTGCGGCGTTTCGAGATAGATGAGGCTCGGCTCCATCTTCTTGAACGGGACGTAGACGTTCGTCTCCCTCGCATTGAACAGCAAGGCCTCCTCGCCCGGGTGGAGGAAGCCGCCTTCCCCGCCACGCCATTTTTTCTCCAGGTACTTGGCGATTCCCTCGTGCAGCCAGATGGGAGCGCGATTCTTCGTCGCCAGCACGATGAGATAGTGGACGTATTCGTGCGCCGCCGTGTCGAGCCAGCGGTAACCCCGCAGGAGCGCGCCGGGAGATAAAAACATTATCTTGTTGAACTTGCATACCCCGACCGCGCCCTTCTCCTCGATGTCGCGCCTCGAGAGCGTGGATGAGCGGTGGAAGCGGACGGAGTCCGAGAAAAGCTCCACGCGGATGCGCTGGGTGGGCCGCACGCCCAATATCTCCCCATAGCTCGCATAGGCCTTCTCCAGCGCATCGCCCAGATAAGGCAGCAGAACGGCGTCTTCCCCCGGGTCGTACCAGATGTCGAAATGCGCCGTTTTATACGCCTTGAAGCCTTTCATCGCCGTTTGCGTCTGGCGCACGTGGAGCCTCAGTTCGAGCCACTCGCTGTCTCCCGGACGCTTCTTGAGCGCCGCGTTGAGATTGGCGAGCGATTCGGCGTATCGGCCCTCGAGGTAATCCGCAGCCCCCGAAAGCGCCGACCACGCCGCCAGACCGGGGGATTCGGCGTCGAGCGATGCGATTTTCTTTCTGGCCTCCACAAGATTCCACGCCCGAAGCTCGTCCACCACCGCGCGATAGCCGTCGGGCCGCTCCACGGCCTGGGAGAGAGGCACCGCGCGGTTGACGGTATGCGTCCAGGCGGAAGGAGCGAAAGCCGCGATCAAAGAAGCGCAAATGAGGCCTGTGAGAAATTTTTTGCGCATCATTTCGTCAACCTGTCGAAATAGTCCTCGATTTCACCGCGCATCCCGCTCGGCAGGCCGTCTTTCATCGCCTCCATGATCTCCTCCCGGTACTTGGCCGGCACCTTGTACTGCTCCCGATCGGGTATGAGCACCTCGCTGAACTGGGTGCCGAGATTCCCGTCCTCCTCACGTCCCCGATCATTGGAGCCGCGCGGCTGGGGGAAATTCGGGTTTCTGGACCACCAGGGCCTGTTCCCTCCCATACCCGGCCCCAGGGCGCTGAACCCCCGGGGGGTGCCCAGACCTACGCTGCCCCGCTGGGCCATCTGCTGCATGGCCTGCTGCATGGAGTTCTGCCCCTCGGCGAGCTTGCGGATCGCCTCCTCCTCGGGGGGCACCGCACGGGAGGAACTGCGCTTCGCCAAAGCGGCGGTGGCCTCCTCCATCGCCTCGCCCGCCTCGGCGATTCTGCGCAGGATGCTCGGGTTGATGAAGGGATACACCTGCATCATCTGGCGCAAGTGCCGCTCGAAAACCCCCAACCGATCGCGCACGTCTTTCTGCCTTTTGCGCAGGCCGTCCAGTTTCGCGATTTCCGTGCCGCCCGCGTCTTTTTCGGATTTATCCAGAAGCCGCCCTGCACTCTTCGCCAATTCCTTCGGGGAGGCGGGCTCAGGCGGCGCAGGTCCAAACCTTATCCCAGCAAACGGAAGCGCCGCCGTGCTCTCCAAAATGGCAAGCGAAGAACCCTGCGGCGAAGGAAGCGGGCCTATCAACCCAAGCGCGCCCGCCAGTTCTTCCGCCAGGGGCGCGACGCTGCGTTCTCCCAGACGCCTCGCCACCTTCGGCGCATCTTTTTCCTTCTCCGCTATCTGCTCGGGACGGACGCAAGGTGACTTCTCGAGCTTGGCCGCCCATTCCGGCAACCTCTGGAAGATGATCCCCCATTCCCCATTCTTGAGCATCGTGTCGAACTCGGAGAGCGCCCGCATCTTCTCGCGCTGGATTTTCTCGGCGCGCGCCTGGGGGGAGAGTTTCTTCTCGGTTTCGGGCGGGCCCAGCATCGAAATCTCAGGCGCCGCCGAATCGGCTTTCTTCACGGGCTCGGCTTGTTTCACCGGCTCGGCCTTCCCGAAACAATCGGACGGGAGCGGCCTGGCGGCCGATTCGCCTGCTTTTTTCCAATACGCACGCGCGCGTCGCGACACGGCGGCTACGTCTTCGGGCCATTTCTTCTTGAGGCGATCCACCACGTTCTCCAGCACGCCCACCGACTCGCCGAGTATGGCCTGCTGCTCCTCCACGATTTTGGCCAGTTCGCTTTGCTGACGCTGGATGGGCCGACCGCCGCGCTGGCTCATCATCTGCCGGCGCTGCATGCCGCGAAGCGCCATGCGCATTCTCTGCAACTGGCTCATCAGGCGCCTGAGTTGTTCCAGCGCGCCCTGGAAATTGTTCTGGCGCATCATCTCGCGAATCCGCTCGAAGGAGCGCATCATGTCCTGCATGGGCATCTCGCGCATGCTGCGCTGGTTCATGAACTCCCTGGGCATGCGCTGGGCCAGCGAAGCCATCTGCTGCATCAGCTCGCCCAGCTGCTCCCTGAGCCTTCTCAGCTCCTTCTCCACCCGCCGGAGCGCTTCTTCGTCCGCACCCATGCTGCGCATTTTCTCCAGCGCCTGCTCGATGGACCTTTGTCTTTGAATCATCGATTCCGTCGTGCGGCCCGCCCTGTCCACACGGACGTTGCGCTGGATTTCCTCGCCCATCGTGGCGAGGCGCTCCAGCGTTTCCGTCGCCTCCTCCTGCCGGGCGGCTATCTCGCGGTTCAGCCTTTCCCTTTCCTCTTTCGCGTTCTCGCCCAGTTTCGACAATCGCGAGAGGGGTTTGAGGTATTGCGAAATCACATCGCGCAGTTGCCGCTCGAGGGTGGACAAATCCATGTCGGAGAGCGTCTCGCGCGGATTCTTGGGCCGGAGCATCGCTCTCGTCCGTTTGATACGCTCCAGGATTTTCGAGGCCTTCGCCTCGATGGAGGGGCTCTTCCCCGCTGGTTTCCCGGTTTCTTTCGCCTCTTTCGCCCTCTCTTCCGGCGGGAGGTCCTTCTCCAGGTAATCACCCAGCAGGTCGAGGAGTTCGTTTGAAATCTCGCCCAGGTTCCTGTCCAGTCCGGCCATCACGGCTTCCCTGTCGCGGATTTTGATCCGGTAGACTTTGCTCGTCCCGACTTTCGGGCCGCTCACCGTATCCACGTCGGGCGCAATGAAGCGATAGGAGAGGACGCCCCCCGGACGAATGCCCATGGTGCTGAGGTCGAACTCGTAGCGGCCGAGCACATCCTTCCGGGGCTTCTCGCCGCCCCACACCTTGATTCTCCTCGGGCGGCCGCTCCCGAGCCTGACTTCGAGATACACGCCCCTGACCCCGAAATCATCGGACGCCCGGAACTTCACGGTCACCCGCTCGTCGGCTTCCACCGTGAGGTCCTTGCCCGGGTCCGTCACCATCACATCGGGATAGGCATCGGGGATGATGTCGATCTGGTAGCGCTGCGGCGCCAGATTCGAAAAACCGTGCGCATCCTTCAAGCGCACCTGATAGGAACCCGCGCCGCCCAGGATCATCTTGCCGCCCAGCGAGTCGCCGCCTTCGGTGGGATTGAGGGGCAACCGCCACCCGTCGGCCAACGCGATGAGCGCCTCCTGAACCGGCTTGTTCGTCTTGACGGCCAACTGCACCTCGGAGCCCATGTAGGCGCGGATGTGGCCTCCGCTTTTCCCCGCACCGGGTTTCAGCTTCGTATACTCGGGCGGAAACTGAACCACCTGGATGGACTCCACCCTCGGCGGGGCGACCACGCGAACCTCGATCGTCCGGGAGCGGAACCTGCCCGTACGCGCCGTGATGCGCGCACCGGCTCCCGCAGCCAGCCAGCGGGCGCGAAACTGGTGAGGAGCCACCTTCTCCATGGCGATGCTCGCCTCGGCTTCGGCGCCTTGCCGCACCTCCAGTTCCACGTTACCCGCCTCACGCCCCCTGGTCCTGACTTCGAAGGCCGTGGGCATCCCGGGAAGCAGCGTCGTGCGTTCCGCCCAAATCTCCAGATGGGTGATGCGCGAGGGCATGAGGTCCGCCGCGTTCGCCAGAAGATAACCCGCGCGCGGATAGAGCCCCGGCCAGATGAACGCCATGAGCATCACGACGATGGCCAGAATTCCGGCGAGCCGTCCGAGCCTCTGGAAACCGGCTTGTGAGACGTAAGCCTCGGGGTCGAGCGATTCCACTTCCCTGCTGGTGTCGTTCACCAGCGCGTCGATGAGTGCGGGCGAAGTGGGATCGTCGTCGCCGAGTTCGCCTTTACGCGGGAAAAGCTGCAGCGAACTGATGAGGTTGCTGCCCAGGTCCGGGTGGGTCTCTTCGATGTCGAGAGCGATTCTCTCGCGCCTCGGACGGCGCGTCGCCAGCCACCAGCACCGGATGAGCGCCGCGCCGAGCAGGAGAACCGTGAGCCCGGCGTAGATGACGGCGGAATATCCGAAGCGGAGTTGGGAGACGACCGCCGCCGGAGCGAGCAGCAAAACGGCCAGTACGCCCAGCAGCAGAACCATCCCCGCCTCGAGGCGCCTGACCTTGAGGCGAGCGCGAATTACCGAATCGAGAAACTCGTTTATCTTTCTGAAAGATCGTTCGGCCATTTCCCGTTTCCCCACATGAATGAACGGCGAGGAGAATCAAGCGAAATTGTAATACATGACTTGATTTACCGCACGTTCGTCTAAAAAACGCGCGCCGACCGCCGCGCGTTCAAGCCAGCCCCCAAAGTCTCCGTATGGTCCATTCCAGGCCCGGCAGCAGAATGAGAATCATGCCGATCCAGGGAATGCTCCAGAGCCTCACGTCACGCACTTCCATCACCCTGTGCGGCACCTTGCCCTTCAAGGCCTCCAGGACGCGGGCGGTCAAATCTTCCTCCCCCACGGCGTCGGCCCGGAAAAACAACCCGCCCGTGTGCTTCGCCAGCGTTTGCAGGTTCTCCCAGTGCGGGCTGACGTCGGCCCACTCCGCCTTGCCCGCTTCGCGGCCGATGCCGATCGTGCGCACCGCCTCGCCGATAACCTGCCCGCCCTGCACGGCCGTCATTCTCGCCCGATAGCTCCCGTTCCCGCGGGGGCGGAAGCGAACCTCGAACTCCCGGGAATCCGGGCGGTAAACCGCTTGATACCGGCTGGTGACGCCATAGGGGTCGCGAAGCTGCACCTGCACCTGCGCCGCCGGGGCGGGCTGATAGGATTCGTCCCTCACCTGCATCCTGAGGACGTAGGTCCCGTCCTTCGCCTGCTCCGCCTCGGGAACAATCTGGACCTGCGAAATTCCGGGGTCGCCCGAGAGCCAGCGGATCATCTGCGCCACCAGGCGGATGTAGAGGCGGTTCGTCTTCTCCGCCGCCACCATCCCGAAATTCCACCGCCAGACATCGTCGGAGAAAATGCTCACCACCCTGCCCTCGCCAATCCGCTTCGTGGCGAGCAGGGGAATCTTCCCCTCTTTCGTCGAAACCAGAATCTGCCCCTTCCCGAACGGCGTCGTCGAATTGATGCGCCTCAAGGCCGGAAGGGCGGCCCAGAGTTTTTTGTTTTCCTCGACATCCGGGGAGAGTTGCGTGATGGGATGCCTGCCGCCGGTGGAAGTCAGCTGAGCGAGCAGGCGCCTCTGATCTTGATAGTCACTCTGCTGCTGCAAGCGCACGGGCAGGAGATCCTCGATGGGGCTGCGGTAATACCCGCCCGCGCTGAAGGATTGCCTGCCGCCGAACTTGAGCAAGGCTCCGCCCTTGCGAACGTATTCCCCCACGCGTTCGAGATAGTAGTTGCTGAAATACTCCTGCGCGGAGAAATTATCGAAAACCACGATCTCGAAATTCTTGAGCTCTTCCAGGAACAGCTTGTCCACCGGGAACGGAACGAGGCTCAAGTGCCTGGTCGGAACGCCCGGGTCATCCTCGGAAGTCCTCAGGAAAACGAACGACACGAGGTCGATGGCGGGGTCCCGCTTGAGCGCCATGCGCAAGAAGCGATAGTTCCAGGTGGGAGAACCCGTAATCGTCAACACCCGAATCTTGTCGCGCCTCACTTCCAGGGGTATCTCGACGCGATTGTTCGACTCCACGATTTCGCCGCGCTGAACGGGCGTAACCACGCTGAGCACCTGGCTCCCCACTTCGTTCGGCGTGAAGCGGAATTTCACGAGACGGCGCAGCGGACTGCGCCTGACGTCTATCGACCGGGTTCTGATGATGCGGCCCTCGCGCGTAAGAGCGACAGGCAGCTTGCGGCCTGAATAGCCTTTCACCGAAAGCGAAACCTCCAGGCTCATCTCCTTGCCCTGAAAGGCGATGCGCGGAGCCTGTATGTCCTGTATGGCGATGTCCCGAAAAGAGTCCGGCGCCCCGAAACCCACCCCGATGAGGGGCGGAAAGGATTTCACGTCCCCGGGCGGAAGATCCGCCCCGGTGGTGTCCCCCCCGTCCGTGAGCATCAGGATACCCAGGGGGCCGTCCTGATTTTTTTGCGCTTCCTTTTCCGCCGGATTCCGCGACTCCCGGGCGCTGCGCAGGGCGCTGCGGATGGCCCCCAGGGGGTCGCTGCCCACTCCCCGGGCTTCGAGGTTTTCGAGTTCCCGCACGCCAATGGGGCTTCTGCGCGCATCGTAGCGGGCGAGTTGAACGTCGTAGAGTTTTTTGAGGCCCGTGAGCAGGCTCGTGGGGACCTCCGCCTGCTCCTCCCCTTCGGGGGCTTGCGACTTTCCGAGCTTTTTCGGGACCAGCAGAAAATCCTTCGCCAAACCGATGCGCGTTTTCTTGCTGTCCACGTCCTGGACGCTCATGCTCGCCGAACTGTCGAGAAGAACGAGCAGCTTGGGCGGCAGGGAGCGCTCGCGTTTGTCGATCAGCGTGGGACCGGAGAGAAAAAAGACGACCGCCGCATACAACAAACCCCGCAGAACCTGAAGAAGCCAGACGCGCCTCATCGGGAGTTTCTCGGCCAAATCGCGGTGTCTGCGCACGAGCGCCCAGCCCAGCCCGGCCGCAACGATGACGATCACCCACCAGGGAGCGCCGCCCGGCCAATGAAGTGTGGACCAGTCCATCGTCTAGCCCTGGTTCAGCCTGCGCTGGATGAAGGGGTGGTGGATGAGGTCCTGCTTGTAGTTGCCCGTCATCGCATAGAGGGAGATGTTGACGGCGAGTTGAAAGGCCGCGAGACGCTGGGGTTCCCCGCCGGGGGTGCATTCTTCGAGCCATCCGCCCCCGGGACCCCTCGCCCAAGCGCCGCCGAGGTCGTTTCGGCAGAAGATGACGGGGGTGAACATGCCTACGTTGATTCCCAGCAAATCCT
Organism: bacterium; assembly: GCA_022828125.1. Lineage (GTDB taxonomy): Bacteria > UBA8248 > UBA8248 > UBA8248 > UBA8248 > Bin107. The sequence goes on from JAJEJD010000020.1 coordinate 38,890, forward strand.
GACTGACGGCCTGTCGCCCGCCGATGGTGCGGATCAGGTAATAACTCTTGAACACGGCGTGCTCGCGCTGGAGCGCCTCGAAGGAAGTTCTCGGAAAAACCAGCCGCATGAGTTCCCGGACGGCGCCGCCGAAGGCTTCCTCCTCGAGCCCGAGGCCGTCGTCGATGAGCAAAAATCCCCCGTAGGTGAGGTGGCGCCTCAGATTGTCTATCGCCCTCGAGTCGGGCATCTCGAACTCGTAGCGCCCCGACATGTACAGAAAAGGATATTCGAAAATTTCGGGCGAAGAGATGTCCACCGCCTGCGCATCCCCTGCGGTTTCGATGCTCGTGCGCCTTCTCACTTCATCGAGAAAAGAAGCCATCGCCGTGGGGTATTCCCGCCAGCGTCCGCCCGAATAGCGCAACTGCGCCGGCGTGAAATCGGGAAGCAGCGTCTTTTCCTCCTCGAAGGAGGGCGTCAAGAGTTGCCTCTGCCAGTCGCTGAGGGGAGTGGACGACTGCGCCTTCGCCCACCCGGGCAAGCCGAGCAGCGCGGACGCGGCCATCGCAGAGTGCGCGATGAACGCGCGCCGGCTCAAGAAAGATTTATGGGACGCTGACATCGGGCAACACCACATAGGTCGTGGGCGGCGGCAGCCTTTTGCGCGTGAGCACGAGCTCGGTTTCCTGCGGGCGGAGGACTCTCGTGATTCCCTCCGCCTTCAGGGCCTTTTCGAACTCTCCGGTCAATTCGGGGCCGAAGTAGTGCATCGGTATCACGATGTTGGGCCCGATGCGCTTGACGATCTTGGCCGCCACGTCGTGCGGCACCGTAAAGGAGCCGTCGATCGGAAGCAGGAGCACGTGGATTTTCCCAAGGGCCCGAATCTGTCCGGGCGACGGCCCGAAGCGCGCGTTCCCGAAGTGCGCGACGCAAATCCCGCCCGCCTGAAAGACGTGGATGGTGTTGAGGACGAAGGGATGGTTCTCGTCCCCGTCCACCTGGGGGAAGGACGCGATTCTCAGGCTCCCGAATTTCTCGTCGATCGCGTTGGGCTTTCCCTCTTTCGTCACGCCGAAGAAAATCTCCGACTTGCCCACGTAGGGCCCCGTCATGGAGTGGGTTTCGTGGAAATTGCTGACGGTGACGGCATCCGGCGGCGGGTCCAGAACGGGGATGACGTAGGGGTCCATGACGGCCCGCCCGCCGCCCGGGGCTTCGATCAGGAAACTCGAATGACCCAGAAACTTCAGCCGAACCGCGCGCGTTTGGCGAGCGCTCTCCCATCCGCCCCTCGTCGAGACGGGGATGAAGCGTCCATCGCGCTGGACGATTCCCGGCTTGCAGATGCCCTCGGCCGCCCATGCGAGAGTGGGCGACAAGATGAACGCCAAGAAGACGAACAAACCCAGCGAGATGATTTTTTTCGCCGGAAAGCGTTTTCGCATGCGCGCCGAAAATCGACGCTTCCCGTAGGCGGGGTTCAATATGATGTCCCCTATGGCAACGTCGCTACGACATCACCACGACATTTTTACGACATCACAGCGACAACAAGGCGGCGTGAATGGGAAATTCTAGCGCATTTAGCCATCCCGTGGATAGTCCCAAACCAGCTATCGAGAAAAAAGTTTGCAGCTTCATTCTCACCCTTGCGACGGCCCGCCCCGGGCTTTCCCGCGCCAGGGGGAAATCCATATCGCCGCGGCCAGAATGCACGCCTTGAGCACGTCCGTGACGACATAGGCGCCGTGGTAGCGACCGAATTCGCTCTGCAAGGCGGGCGCGCCTGCAGAAGCCTCCGCGCTCGTGAGGATTCTGCCGAGCGCTTCTATTTTCGGCGAGAACCAGAAGACGTGCACGCCCACGATGAGAAGCAGACAACCGGCCAGCGTGAGCGGCAGACCGCTCACCGGCCCCGCCCGCCAGATGAGATAAAACAACAAGACGCAGAAAACGATTTGCAGGCGGTTCCAGGCGCGGAAAATGCGGGCGTTCACCTCTCTCGCGGCCATGCGGCCCTTGAGCTTCGTCTTTGAGGCGGGTTCGAACAGCTTCGACGCCACCGGGTTTTTCTGCGCGTCGAACGTATCGAAGGAATTCGTCGCGGCCCACCACACGCCCAGCGTGAGCGCGAGCCAGGATACGAGAAGAGCGAAATGTAATGAACGAACCAGAGCGGCCAAGCTGTACTCCTCATCCCGGGAACAGACACACTCGCGCAAGGACTTTCAATGTACTCGACAAGCACGAAGGCTCACAAGCCGCAGGGGCAAGGTGTGGGCCTGTTGAAAGAGTACGGAACTCCGGATTTGTCGTATGTAACCGACCGACGAGAGAGAAAATTCACTCCCCCCTTGAGGGGGAGTCGATGAAGCCGAGCGGTTTGTGCGAAGGCTGAATCGGTGGGGGGTGAATCGCGTTTTATCGCCATTCCGAATTATACCCCCCACCGAATCGCTTGCGGGCTTACGCCCTTAGCTCTTCGACTCCCCCTCAAGGGGGGAGTGAACCACTTCTCTCGTTGGTAGGCGACGATTCTCATGCGGGGAGTGTTTCTCGTTTTTCTCATCGACTTCTCAGGGACAGGCACGGAGGCCTGTCCCTACGGCGAACAACCTCGAAGGTCGGATAGGCTTTTTCAACAGCCCTTCATCGCTCGCGCTTGACCCCCTGAGCAACCCGCCGCTCCGCCTCACCCTAAGTAGTCGCCCATCGATTTCGCTTGGCGCAGGCTCCGCCCCCCACCTTCCTCACCCTGAGTAGCGGCGGAGCCGCGTATCGAAGGGCGAAATTCTCGCCTCCAAGGAAGTAGCGCCTTCCATCCTTCGATACAGCGCTTACGCGCCTACTCAGGATGAGGCGAAGGTTTCGCGCAGGTCGCCGGCGAACGAATCGGTAGTAGGACAGGTCGCGACCTGTCCCTACACCCCCCTCGCGTGGAACACTCGCTCATCGGGCTTTTCCAACAGCACCGGGCAGCGCTCCCCGACGCATCGCCAAAAGCAATGCTGGACACTTCGTTGCGCGAACACTTAGAATGATTTGCGAGGCGTCGCGCCTCACGGGGAGATTGCCATGACGGAAATCGTTTCTACGGCCTACAAGTCTCCCGCCAAAATCGAGGCCCTGCTCTCCCGCCAGAAAGAAGAAGGCTATCTCTCGAAAGAGGCGATCACCGAGGTCTCCAAAGACCTGGGCGTTCCCATCTACGATTCCTACGGCATCGCCAGCTTCTTCCCGCACTTTCACCTGGAAAAACCCGCGAAACCCGAAGTCCGGATATGCCGGGACATGAGCTGCCTGCTCGCAGGCGGCGATGCGCTGCTCGAAAGTGCGAAAAAACTCGCCCGCCGCGCCGGCGTCAGGAACCTCCGGCCCGAAAGCTGCGCCTGCCTCGGCCGCTGCGACAAGGGGCCCGCCGCCGAGATAGAAGGCCGCATCTATTCCTCTCTCACGGATGAGAAATTTCAAAGCATCCTCGCGGCCTGGAAAAACGGAGCAGCCAAACCCGCCTCCAGGGCGCAGAAGCTCAAGCACGCACCGCGCATCAACCCTTACCGCAAGAACGAGGCCTATGGCGTCCTGCGGGCGTTGCTGAAAAACGACAAGCCGGAAAGCGTCATTGACGTCTTGAAGGAGAGCGGCCTGCGCGGCATGGGCGGGGCCGGCTTTCCGGCAGGGCTCAAGTGGAGTTTCGTCCTGAGCGCGCCGGGGGATGAGAAATTCGTCGTCTGCAACGCCGATGAGAGCGAGCCGGGCACGTTCAAGGACCGCGCCATCATGGACACATACCCCGAACTCGTCGTCGAGGGAATGCTCATCGCCTGCCGGGCCGTGGGGGCCGAGCGCGCCATCATCTACATACGCCACGAATACGGCGCGCAGGCTAAAAGGCTTGGAAAAGCCATCGAACGCGCGCGCAAGGCGCGTCTGCTCGGCACGAAGAACACCCCCACTCTCGAAATCTTCACCAGCCCCGGCGGGTACATCTGCGGGGAGGAAACAGCGCTCCTGGAAGTCCTTGAGGACAAGCGCGCCCAGCCCCGCGACAAACCCCCCTTCCCGGGCTCCGAAGGTCTTTTCGGCAAGCCCACCCTCATCAACAACGTCGAGACCTTCGCCCTCATACCGGCGGTGCTGAAAAAAGGAGCCGAGTGGTTCACCTCATTCGGGCGGAACGGGAGCAAAGGCTTCAAGGTGGTGGGCGTGAGCGGTGCGGTGCGGAAACCGGGGGTCTACGAGGTGGAGTTCGGAACGCCCATCCGGGAGATCATAGAAGGCCCCGCGGGCGGGCTGCCCCCGGGCGCGCGCTTGAAGGCCTTCTCGCCCGGCGGGGCCAGCAGCGGGTTTCTGCCCGCGAGCCTCGTCGATATTCCCTATGATTTCGACTCCTTGCAGGAGGCCGGCAGCATGCTGGGCAGCGGGGCGCTCGTCGTCATCCCCGAGGGGGTGGACATGGTGGCGCTCGCCCACAACGTGGTGCGCTTTTTCAGGGACGAATCCTGCGGCAAGTGCGTGCCCTGCCGCCTGGGGACGGAAAAGCTCACCGCCTTTCTGAAGCGGGCTTTAAGCGGCGAGGCGCGGGCAACGGAGCTTCCCGCCATGCGCGAGATATGCGAGGCCATGAAGGACACGTCCATCTGCGGACTCGGTCAGGCCGCGCCGATTCCGTATCTCTCGCTTTTCGAATACTTCGGGCCGGACATCGAGGCGAGGCTCAAGTGAAACCGGGGCAGAGGAATGTCTGACGCCAAGGCGATCGCCATCACCATCGACGGCCGGGAGATAGAGGCCGAGGCCGGCGCGACCATCTGGGAGGCGGCGCAGTCGATGGGGGTCGAGGTCCCAAGGCTCTGCCATCAGCCCGGCATGGAGCCCGTGGGGGTGTGCCGCGTGTGCGCCGTCGAGGTCGAGGGCGCGCGGACGCTGGTTCCCTCCTGCCACCGCAAGGTCGAGCCCGGCATGGTGATCCAAACGGCCAGCCAGCGCGTCGTGCGCGCCCAGAAAACGCTCGTGGCCATGCTGATGGCGGACCACGGCGTTCAGTCCGAGCCTGAGAACTGCGAGCTCACCGCGCTCGCCGGGCAACTCGAAGCCGAAAACGGCGTAAGCGACCTGCCGCCCAAGGAGACAGGCGGGGAGCAGGATTTCTCATCCGCCGTCATCGCCGTCGACCACGGCGCGTGCATCCTCTGCGACCGCTGCATCCGCGCCTGCACGGACGTTCAGGGCAACAACGTCATCGGGCGGGGCGGAAAGGGCGCGAGTGCGAGTATCGTGTTCGACGCGGACCTGCCCATGGGCGAATCCACCTGCGTCTCCTGCGGGGAGTGCATGGCCGCCTGCCCCACCGACGCGCTCACGAACAAATCCCTCACGCTGCAAATCGCCCCCGACAAGCCCAGAGAGGTGGATTCGGTCTGCCCCTACTGCGGCGTGGGTTGTTCGGTCACCTACGAGGTGGCCGGCAATACCCTCCTGAGCGTCCGGGGGGACGAGACGAGCCCCGTGAACCGGGGCCGGCTCTGCGTGAAGGGGCGCTACGGGTTCGACTACGCCCATCACCCCGACCGCCTCACGACCCCCCTCATCCGCAAGGAAGGCGCGCCCAAGACGAAGGAACTGCCCGGAGATCCGCTCTCCCTGTTCCGCGAGGCGAGTTGGGATGAAGCCATGAGTCTGGCGGCGGCCTCGCTGGGGAAAATCCATGAGGCCCACGGCCCCTCGAGCATGGCCGGCTTCGGCTCGGCCAAGTGCTCGAACGAGGACAACTACCTCTTCCAGAAACTCATCCGCGCCGTTTTCGGGACGAACAACGTGGATCACTGCACGCGGCTCTGCCATTCGAGCTCGGTGGCCGCCCTGTTCCAGACCATCGGATCGAGCGCGGTGAGCAACCCCTTCTCGGACGCGCTCAAGGCCGATTTCATCCTCGTGGCGGGGGCGAACGCCACCGAAAACCACCCCGTGGCCGCCACCTTCATCAAGCAGGCCGCAAGCGGGGGCGCGACGCTGGCCGTGGTCGACCCGAGACGCATCGACCTGGTCGATCACGCGGACATGTTCGTGCAGTTCCGCCCCGGCACGGACGTGGCGCTGTTCAACGGGCTGTTGAACGCCGTGATCGAGGAGAAACTCTACGACGCCGACTTCATCGCCGCGCGCACGGAAGGTTTCGCGGAACTCACAGAAAACGTAAAGCCCTACACGCCCGAGAACGTCGCCAAACTCACCGGCGTCCCCGCCGAAACGCTCCGGGAGCTGGCCAGGGGGTACGCGACCTCAGAGCGCAGCATGACCTTCTGGGGCATGGGGCTCTCCCAGCACACCCACGGCACGGACAACTGCCGCGCGCTCATCGCGCTTTGCCTCATCTGCGGCCAGATAGGCCGGGAGGGAACGGGACTCCACCCCCTTCGCGGGCAGAACAACGTGCAGGGCGCATCCGACGTGGGCCTCATCCCGATGGTGTATTCCGCCTATCAGGACGTCGCCTCGCCCGCGATACGCAGGAAATTCGAAAAAGCCTGGGGCCGCAAGCTCGACCCCGAGCCCGGCCTCACCGTCATGGAGATCGCCGACGCCGCCAACCGGGGCGAGATAAAGGGCATGTACATCATGGGCGAGAACCCGGCCATGAGCGACCCGAACCTCAACCACTCGCGCGGCGCGCTGGCGAACCTCGAATTCCTCGTCGTCCAGGATATTTTCCTGACGGAAACCGCCTATTTCGCCGACGTCGTCCTCCCCTCCACGGCTTTTTTCGAAAAAACGGGCACCTACACGAACACCGACCGCAGGGTCCAGATAGGCAGGCGCGCGGTCGACCCGCCCGGCGAGGCCAGGGAGGACTGGCGCATCGTGGCCGAACTCTCGGAACGCCTCGGATACCCGATGGACTATGAGTCCGAAGCCGAGATTTTCGATGAAATCGCATCCTTGACACCGTTCATGGCGGGGATGTCCTATGACCGCCTGGGGCGTCACGGACTCGTCTGGCCGTGCACGAGGCCCAATCACAAGGGCAAGGAAATCCTCTTCGACAAATCGTTTCCCTCAGGTCGCGGAAAGCTCATTCCCGTCCAGTACGCGCCCGCAAAGGAGATGCCGGACGACGACTACCCCTTCGTCCTCAACACGGGGCGGAACATCTACCACTGGCACACGGGGGCCATCACCAGGAGGGCGCAGGCTTTGGAGGCCGCGGAACCCGGCCCCTACGTGGAAATGTCGCCCGAAGACCTGAAACGCCTGAAGATCAGAGCCGGTTCGGACGTCCGCGTGGAATCGAGGCGCGGGGAGATCACCCTCCCCGCCCGGGCTTCTTCGCGGGTGCGGCCCGGACAGGTATTCATCCCCTTCCACTACGTGGAGGCCGCCGCGAACCTGCTCACGGTGGACGACCTCGACCCTTACGGGAAAATCCCCGAGTTCAAGTTCTGCGCCGTGCGCGTGAGGAAGCCGAAGAAACGGCGGGGGTGAAAGAAGAGCACCAAAGGATTCCGGGGCTTCATTTCCAATAAATCACTTTATGAATCCATTGCAACTATCTGTTATCAAGCGATTATTATAAATTTTATTCTGTGAATATTATCGCCGCGAGGGTGACGCGGCGCTCGAATCGGACGCGTTAGGACTCATTCAACGGGCGCGGAGCACAAAGAACTCGTAGCCGTAGAACGCCGAGTAGTCATGCCAGATGTCTATTTCCCTCTGGCACTGGTCCGCCAACTCCTGTGCGTCCGGTGCGTCGTGGTGACGCTTGCGGAACCTGGTCACGTTGTCCTGCAGCGGCCGATAGTAGTCGTCCCACCATGCGGACGCGGGGAGCGGAAAGTGCCCGACGGCCTCGTAGCCGCACGCTTCGACGGCTTCCATGAGTGCTGAGGTGTCGCGGATAGCCGGGTACTCGCTATTCCAGAACGCTGCGCATGCGGCGGGCGGTCCGGGCTTGCGCCAGCACACCTCCGTCAGCGCGACGTGCCCGTTTCGCCGCAGCAACCGGCGCCAGCCGCGCAGGCCCGCTTCGAGGCCCATGTTGTAGATGGCGCCTTCGCACCAGATCAGGTCGAAGGAACCGTCGGCGAAGTCGAGTCGGCGCATGTCCCCCACGCGGGCTTCCAGTCGGTCCGCGACGCCCAGTTCATGCGCCTTGCGGTTCAGCGCGTCGATGAACGGGGGGTGGATGTCGACGGCGACGATGCGCGCCGGCGAGCTGTCCGCCAGAACCAACGTCTGGGCCCCGGTCCCGCAGCCGACATCGAGCACGCGGGTCTGCGGCCCGACGTCCGGCACGAGCCCGAGTGCCCGGCGCGTGCTCGCTGCTGATCCCGGTCCCTGCCGGGGCAGACCGCTGAACAGTTCGTAGAACAGCGAGGCGGCTCGATCCTGCGGCATGAGTGCTCCTGTAGATGGTCTTCAAGACGGGCGGGGCGTGGCGGACGCCGCGAACCCCCTCACCGGAAACTCGTGATCAGGAATCCGCCCAGCACGACGAGTCCCGCCGCACCGAAAAGACGCGCGTTCACGCGCTCCATGTCGCCCATGAAGATGAGACTGAGCAGAACCACCCATATCGGGGCGGTGCGGCTCAAGGGCAAGACGACGGTGACGTCCGAAAACGTGAGCGTGTACCACAAAAGCCCGGTGGCGGTGGCGGAGAACACCGAGCCAAGGAGTATCCAGCTTACGTCGCGCCTGTCCGCGCGTATCTTGCCACTCGCGCCCAGAAACGGCTTCGCGCACAGAAGAAAGAGGAAACCCGCCAGAAAGGCGAAGCCCACCGCCGCGAAGGGCGTTCTCTGCGCTGCGTAGCCGATTTTCGCTATGACCGGCATGGCGGCGTACATGAACGAGGCGAAGACGGGGAAAACGAGCGCGCGGCGGAATTCGGGCCCCATGCCGCCCTTTTCGACGGCCTTGCCCTCGCCCATCGAGATGAGCGCCACGCCGCCCACGATGGAGAGCGTGCCGAGAACCACCGCCACGCCCAGTTGCTCACCCAGAAAGAACGCGGCGAAAAATACCGCCCATATCGGGGCCGAGGCCTGCACCGGACTCGTGCGGCTCGCGCCGATGCGCTGTATCGCGGTGTAGGAAGCGAGGTGACCCATCCCCTGCCCCAGACAGCCCGCCAGCATGAACCACAATACGGGCTTGAGCGATGAGGTCTGCAGCGTACCCAGGGAAAAAGCGATGCTCAGGAGCAGGAAACTCGCCACGGCGTTGGTGATGAGCACCCCCGTGATGGGAGAGGCATTCCTCAAGCCCCGGCGGAAGGAGATGAGCGCCCCCGAGTAGATGAACGAAGATGCGAGGGCGAGGATTTCGCCCGACATGAAAAAAGGAGGTTGCACGTTCATGGGCGCGACTATACACGCCCCAAGGCCTTGAGGCGAGATGAGCGGGCGTTTTACTTGAAAGCGGTGATCAGCACGCCGCCCGCCACGACCATCCCCGCCGCCAGGACGATGCGCGAGGTGATGCGCTCGAGCCCGCCCAGGAAGAGATAGGTCCAAAGCACGACCCAGAGGGGCACGAGCCTGCTCAGCGGCAGCACGGTCGAGACGGGCGCGATACTCATCGCCGTCCAGAACATGATGGCCGCCAGCGTCGTGGTGATGCCCGCGCCGAGAAACAGGTAGACGGCCCTCCTGTCGGCTTCGAGCTTGCCGCCGCCGGGCAGCAGGGGACGCGTTACCGCCAACAGAAGCGTACCGGCGGTGAAGGCGCAGGCGAAGCCCAGGATGGGGGTTTTCTGGTAGGAGAACGCGACGTTCGCCAGCACGGGCAGCAGCGCATAGGAGAGCGATGAGGTGAGCGGATAGACCAGCCCGCCCTGAAAGAAGCTCTTGAAACTCTGGTCCGCGCGCCGCTCGCCCAGCGAGAGCAGGCAGACGCCCGCGACGATCAGAACCGTCCCCATCGCCACGCCGACACCGGGCCGCTCGCCGAGGAAAATCATCGCGAAGGTGACCGAGAAGATGGGGGTGGACGATTGTATGGGAACCGACCGGCTCACGCCCATCCTCTCGATGCCGATGGCGTTCGTGAGCTGCCCGACGCCCTGCCCCAGGCAACCGCCGAGCATGAAGATCAAAACGGGCGTGAGCATGGATTCCTGCAGCGTGCCGCGGGCGGCGGCGATGATGAGCCCCAGGACGGAGACGGTCGAACTCAAGATAAGCACGCCCGCTATCGGCGTCGCGCTCCTCACCCCCTGGCGGATGGCGATGAGCGACGTCGAATAGGATATGGACGCCCCTACCGCCAGCAATTCCCCCCAGCCTGCCTGTGCGAAAAGACCCGACATTGTATGACTGACCGCTCCTCGATAATGCGCATCGCCCCGCAGCCGGGGCGCCTAGCGGAACAGGGTGATCATCACCCCGCCGGCCACGACGAGGCCCGCCGCGACCACCGTTTTGAGCACAACGCGCTCTATTTTCCCCAGAAACAGGAAACTGAACAAAATGACCCACAGGGGCGTCATCCGGCTCAGCGGCAATACGCTCGACACCATGCCCGCCACGAACGCCGTCCACATCAAGAACGCGGCGATGATGTTGAACGGAAGCCCGACGAGTAGCGCCCTCACCGTCTGTGCGTTGCCCCGAATCACCCCGCCACCCGGCATCATGCGCCTCGCCGCCAGCATGAGCAAAAGGCCCGAGCCGAACGCCACGCCGAATCCCAGGTAGGGCGCCTCGTGCTCCGCCAGGCCCAGCTTGGCGAACACGGGCACCGCCGCATAGCACACGGATGAGGAAATCGGCAGGAGGTAGTCCCTCCGCGCCGGCTCTCCGCGCCCTTTTTTTCCGCCTCCCCTCCCCGGCCAGGAGAGCAGGAAGACGCCTCCCACGATCCCGAGCGTCCCCAGGAGAACATAGACGCCCGGCGCCTCGCCCAGGATGATGACCGCCAGGACCACGCCCCATAGAGGTGAGGAGGCATGGACCGCCGTGGCCCGGCTCACGCCCAGGCGTTCGATGGCCGAGAAGAAGATGAGGCTTCCCGTTCCGTGGCCGGCCATGCCCGTGAGCGCGAACCAGCCGAGCGCGCGCATGTTGGTGGACGCCATAGTACCCAGCACCCATGCGGTCGCCAGCCCCGCGATGCTCACCAGCGAATTCAGGACGATGATGCTCATCAGGGGGCTTCCGGTCGTCATCGCCCGGCGCACCGAAATGAGTGTGATGGAATAGCTGAACGAGGTCGCCACGGCGAGAAACTCGGGACTGCCCCACGATGATATCCACTCGACCATGGGGCGGACTATACACCCCAAACCCCCGGGAGGCGAGGATGAGGGGGGATCATCTGGCCACGGGCCGGTCGAGCGGATAGAATGCGCCCCGATGGACACGATTGCTATTCATTCCATGAAACCGGAGGCCGAAAATGGCGGATGAGAGAGTATTCCTGATAGCGTGGCTGAAGCCCAAGCCCGGCAAGGAAGACGAGATGGCGGAACTCCTGGGGGGCATGTGCGCGCCCTCGCGCAATGAGGCGGGGTGCATCTTCTACAACCTCTACCGGGCGACGGACGAGGCGGGCGCGTTTCACTTCATCGAGTGCTGGAAATCACAGGCCGCTCTCGACGCGCACCGCGAAGAGCCGCACTACAAGAATTTCCGCGAAAAACTGCCCGACCTGCTCGCGGAGCCCGTGGGCGTGAAATTCCTCGAAGCCCTCGATTCGACGACGGGGTGATGTCGGGGACGGGCAGCGTGTAGGGACAGGCCCTCGTGCCTGTCCGCAAATGGGCGGGCACAAAGGCCCGTCCCTACGGGTTCGTTTCAATTTACAGTTTACAGGGGCTGTTGAAAAAGGCCAAATTTCAGGGGTAGAGGAGAAGCCCCTCTCGGATAGAAAAGCACCCCCCCCTACCCCCCCTTGTCAGGGGGGCAAGAAAAAGCAAAACCCCCTCAGCCCAGCGGGGCGCATCGCCTTTTTATACCCCCCTGACAAGGGGGGGTAGGGGGGGTTGCTCCTTTGGCAAAGACTTTTTCAACACCTAATCAGTCGGGATTGGCCTACCATAACGACTTCAAACGTCCGCCGTCCAGGTTCAGGGATATCCCGGTGATGTAGCTCGCGCGTTCGGAGCAGAGAAAGACGATGGCGTCGGCCAGTTCTTCCGGCCTGCCGAAACGGCCCAGCGCGTTCTTTCGCGCCGCGCGGCGGCGGGCCTCATCTTCTGATTCCGCCTCCAGTTCGGCAGCCAGGCCCTGCGCGTTCATCCGCCAGAGCGCGGTGTCCACCCAGCCGGGGCATACCGCGTTCACGTGAATACCCGCCTCGCCGAATTCGGTCGAGAGCGATTTCGTCATGTTCAGGAGCGCGCTGTTCGTCATGCCGCTCCCGAACATGTAGGGGTCGGGCTCCTTCCCCGCCCCGCCGATCATGTTCACGATGCGGCCCCACCCCTTCGCGCGCATCCCCGGCTCCACGAGGCGGATGAGGCGCAGGAAGCCGAACAGCTTGGTGTCGAGTTGTTTCTGGAGACCGGCGTCATCGAGCACCTCGAACCTGCCCGAACTCATGGTGCCCGCGTTGTTCACGAGAATGTCGATGGCGCCGATCTTTTCCTGCGCCTTCTCGACCAGGGGCGCGAGTTCCGCGTCGTTCGAGGTATCCGCCTCCGCGCAGTGGATTTCGCCGCCCGTCTCATCGGCCAATTGCGCGCAGGTCGCGGCGAGGGCCTCTTCGTTTCTCGCGCAGGTGAAGACGCGCACGCCCTCTTCGAGGAAGCGCCTCACCGTCTCTTTGCCGATGCCGCGGCTGCCGCCCGTCACCAGGGCCGCTTTTCCTTTTATTCCTAAGTCCACGTGTTTCCTTTCATTGAATCGGGTGAAAGAACGTTTGAATCATGAAATGCCTGCTTCATCAATTCCGGTATCCCGCTCGTCCGTAGGGGCGGACCTGTGTGTCCGCCCGTTTTGGAAAACCGACTCAAACCACGACGCGTAGATGGCGGATAGATGGGCAGGGCGGACACACAGGTCCGCCCCTACAAAACCATTTTCTCTTTGGTCGGGTCGCCCCTACGAATCCATTCCTATCCCCCTAACCCGACACCTGCGCGACTTCCTCCCATTCCTTCCAGCCGATGATGTCATCGGGCGGCTCCACCGGGTTGTGGAGGCCGTCCTGCAGGCGGTTCCAGGCGTTGAACAGGCAGGTGAACAGGGTGAGTTCCACGATGTCCTTTTCGCTGAAAAATTGTTTAAGCGGCGCGAAGCAGGCGTCGTCTGCGGCGGCCGTGTTCCGCGTGAGGGCCGTCGCCCAGCGGATCACCGCCTTTTCGCGTTCATCGAAGAGGTCGCTCCCCTCCCATCCATCGACTATCAGGGAGATATGTTCGTCGTTCAATCCGGCAGCTTGACCAAGCTTGACGTTGTGGTTCGTTCATATCTCGCAGTCGTTGATGAGCGAGGGCGTGAGGATCGCCAGCTGCATCAGGCGCATTCTGGACGAATCCGTCCGCCACTGGCTCCGCAGGGCCACCGTCAGGCTCATGATGTGGCGCAAGGCTTCCGGCGAATGGGCCAGGGCGCGGTAGAAGCTGGGCACCGTGCCCCACCTTTCCCTCGATTGTTCAAAGAGCGGTTCGTGATCGCCAGCGGCGTCATCGGGTACCGGCGTGATTCTCGACATCTCGGTCTCCTTGTGCGTCGGAATTCGCAACGTAATGTCATGCAGGTGTTTCCCTCATTTTTAGCAGATTTCCGGGGTTGCCACCAAGGGGGGAGCCCGATCGGGCAGGGAGCTGTTGAAAAAGTCGCCCTCCTCAGAGGATAAAGGCAACCCCCCCTACCCCCCCTTGTCAGGGGGGTAAGAAAGAGCAAACCCTCCACCACAGCGGCGAGGGGCGGCGCCTTTTTTTACCCCCCTGACAAGGGGGGGTAGGGGGGGTTGGTTTTCAAGACGAGAGCCTGCGCCGCCCGGTTTCGGATTTTGGCCGTCATTCCGGCGTATGCGGGAACGACGATCAAAAGCGAAGAACCCTTTCTTCACCATTCCTCCACCCACCCCCCTTTGCGGTGCGCATCGCCCCCTGCTATAAGTCGCCTTGCCGCATCGTCCATGAAAGGAAACCCCTGATGGAGCACCAGAAAATCCTCATCATCTGCGCGCATCCCGACGACATCGAATTCCGCTGCGCAGGTTCGGTCGCCAAATGGGCCCGCGAGGGCAGGCATGTGGAGTACTGCCTCGCCACGAGCGGGGACAAGGGCGTGAACGGCCCCGAGTCGCGCCGCATGACCATCCAGGAGAAACAGGCGATCCGCGAGGGCGAGCAGCGCGCGGCGGCGGCGGTCGTCGGCGTCGAGCAAATCCATTTCCTGCGCCATACGGACGGGGAGGTGCGGAACACCACCGAACTCAGGCGCGACCTCGTGCACGTGATGAGGGAGTGCAAGCCGGACCTCGTGATTGCCGACGACCCGGCGAACGACGCCTTCGACAGCTTCTACGGGTACCACCGCGACCACCGCGCCGTCGCCAAGGCGGTCTTCGACGCGCTCTACCCGGCCGTGGGGAACGAGAACTATTTCCCGGAACTTCTGGCCGAGGGACTGGAGCCGCATCATCCCAAGGAAGTCTATTTCAAGACGATTCGCGGGGCGGACACCTGGGTGGACATCACCGACACGTTCGACCTGAAAATCGAGGCGCTCCACTGCCACAAGAGCCAGGTCGGCGCGGCGGAAGACCTCGTTACCCACCTGCGCGACTGGGCGAAGCGCTCGGGCGAGGCGGGCGGCCTCGAATGCGCCGAGTCCTACCGGCGCATGGAGGTGCCGCAGTAGGGGCAGGTCGCGGCCTTGGACAGGCGCGTGGGCCTGTCCCTACAAAACCAACCCCCCCTACCCCCCCTTGTCGGGTCTGTTGAAAAAGCCCGAGGAGAGAGGAATCACTCCCCCCTTGAGGGGGAGTCGAAGAGGCCGAGCGTTTTTTGCGAAGGCCGATTCGGTGGGGGGTGAAATGTGTTTGTCGCCATCCGAATTATCCCCCCCACCGGTTCGCTTTCGGGCTTACGCCCTTACCTCACCGACTCCCCCTCAAGGGGGGAGTGATTCTTCTTTCTCGTCGGTCGGTTACATACGTCAAATCCAGAGTTCCTAACTTTTTCAACTCCCCCTTATCCGCTCGGCAATCGCTCCTTCCTCAGGCGCGATTGACCTTGCACAAAACGGCCAAATGCTTACACTAGGGCTTCAACGGAATCAGACTTCGCTCATTCGTTCTATCGGGGGCCGCACATGCTCGGATATCAAGGAAGAATACTGCACATCGACTTAAGCAACCGCACGTCGCGCATCGAGGAATTCGGCGAGGAGATGGCCCGCACGTTCATCGGCGGAAACGGCTTCTGCGCCAAAATCCTCTGGGATCACCTGAAACCCGGCACCGACGCGCTGTCGCCCGAAAACGTCATCGTCTTCGCCGTGGGGCCCTATACGGATTCCGCCGTCCCAAGCGCCAGCCGCGCGTGCGCCGCCGCCATCAGCCCGCTCACCGGGCTTTTCTTCGACTCCACTTTCGGGGGCGCGTGGCCCATCACGCTCAAGCGCACCGGGCTCGACGCCGTCGTCCTCCACGGAAAGGCCGACTCCCTCGTCTATCTCATGCTCACCGAAGAGGGCGTGGCGTTCAAGGACGCGAGCCATCTGAAGGGGAAATGGATCCGCGAGACGTGCGATACGATTACGGAGACCGAGGGCGGCACCGACGTTCTGGCCATCGGCCCCGCGGGCGAGAACCAGGTGCGCTTCGCGGCCATGGCGCACACCTGGCGCAAGAGCCGCGACGGCATCAGCGGGCGCGGCGGCATGGCGGCCGTCCTGGGCAGCAAGAACGTCAAGGCCATCGCCGCCCGCGGCAAGGCGAAAACCGCCTGGGCGGACGCCAAGGCGCTCAGGACCTACGTGAACGAGACGGCCGAGGACGTGCGCACCGGCACGGCGGCGCTCCACAAATACGGCACCCCGATTCTCGTCAACATGATCAA
This sequence comes from bacterium, assembly GCA_022828125.1. GTDB lineage: Bacteria > UBA8248 > UBA8248 > UBA8248 > UBA8248 > Bin107. Next base: position 54,893 of record JAJEJD010000020.1, read on the forward strand.
CAAGATGGGCGCCCTCGGCACGCGCAACCTCATGAGCGAGATATTTGAGAACTGCGAACCCATCAGCGGCGAATACATGCACGACAACTTCCTGGACAAGCACACCACCTGCCTCAAATGCCCGGTGGCGTGCGGCAAGAACTACCTGATGAAGGGCGGTGAATTCGACGGCCTCGTGTGGAAACTCCCCGAGTACGAGACCATCTTCGCGCTGGGGACCATGCTGGGCATCGGCGACCCGGGCGTCATGCTGCAAGCCAACATGCTCTGTGACGAACTGGGCCTCGACACGATTTCGGCGGGCGTCACGCTCTCGCTCGCCTTCGAGAGCATGGAGAAAGGACTGCTGAGCGAGGCGGAAGTCGGCGAACCGCTCAAGTGGGGCGATTCGGCCACCATGCTGAGGCTTTTAGAAGACATGACCCACCGGAAAGGGTTCGGCGACAGGCTGGCGGAAGGCGGCAAGCGCCTGGCCGCGGAAATCGGCGGCGACGCGCCCAATCTGCTCTACGCCTCGCGCGGCCTCGAGCTTCCGGCGCACAGCGCGCGCGCGCTCAAGGGCATGTCCATCGGCTACGCCACGGGCACGCGGGGCGGCAGCCACCACGACACCCGCCCCACCCTGCAGTACGCCTCGGACCACGACAACACATCGACCGAGGGCAAGCCCGAGTTCGCCGTGCGCACGCAGAACTTCACCGCGCTGGGCGATTCCATCACCCAGTGCCGCTTCACGGCGGAGCGCGGGTACGGGGCGATGATCAACGAGAAATACGCGCACATGCTGAACCTCGTGACCGGGTGGGACACGACAGCGGATGAGCTGGAGGAAACCGGCGAGCGCATCTGCAACCTCGAGCGCGCCCTTCACGTGCGCGAAGGGGTGAGCCGCGCGGACGACATGCTGCCGTATAAAGTGATGCACGAGCCGATTCCCGACGGCCCGCACAAGGGGATGCACTGCCCGCCCGATGAACTGGAGGGCATGAAAAACGAGTTCTACGGCATCCGGGGCTGGGATGAGAACGGATTCCCCACGGCGGCGACGCTCGGGAGGCTCAAGCTCGGCGACGTGGCCGAGGCGCTGGCCGCCAACGGCGGGGGCAACGGCGCGGGCTGAAGCGAGACTCGTAGGGACAACCCCTCCTCGGGGTTGTCCTGCCCCCCGTGGTTGTCCCCTCTTAGAAGGACAGGCACGGGGGCCTGTCCCTACGGGCAGGAATCAGGCGTCATGCCGGAATCCAACCGACTCTGACAGGCAACGGGCACAGGCCATCCCATCGGTTTCGATTCGGCCCGGGGCAGTGTCTTTCGATTCCATGGCAGGTGTGGAAATATCCGCTGCGCACCTGATAATTTTGCTCCCCGGAACTCAAACGCTCTCGTCCGTACCGGACAGGGCCGCCTCGGTCACATCGGAGAGAGCAGCGTCGATCGCGGCCAGGAACGGCCCGGCGAACTGCTTCAGCTTCGCTTCCCCGACGCCGCTGACCCCGGCGAACTCCGCCTCGGTGCGCGGCCGGCGGCGCGCCATGTCGATCAACGCGCGGTCGTGAAACACGACATAGGCGGGCACCCCGCGCTCCCTCGCCAGTTCCAGGCGCAACACCTTGAGAGCGTCGAGCAACACCGCTTCCCCGCCAGTCAGCGGCCGCTCCGCCGGCCCGTCGCTCCGCGCCTGCGTCTTCGCGGAGCTGCGCGAAACCGCCGCGTCCTGGCGATAAGTGAACGCTCCGTCGCCGCTCAGCAGCGCGCCGCCCTTATCGGTGATCCCGAGCCCGCCGAAGCCGCCGACGTCAAGCCGCAGAAACCCCGCAGCGACCATTTGACGAATCAAAGAGCGCCACTCGTTCTTGCCCCGATTCGTCCCCACTCCAAAAGTCGGTAGACAATGATGCCCGAAGCGCGTGACCTTTTCGCTCTTTGTCCCACGCAAGATGTCGATCAGATGCGCCGCGCCAAAGCGTTCCCCCGACCGCCTGGCCGCCGAGAGTATCATCAACGCTTCCTCCGTCCCGTCGATGAGCTCGGGCGGAGAGAGACAGATATCACAGTTGCCGCAAGGCTCGATCCGCTCCCCGAAATAATCCAGCAGCGCCACTCGTCTGCAGGCCGGCGCCTCGCAAAAGCCCAGAAGCGCGTCGAGCCGCTTGTGCTCCCGGCGCCTTCGCTCCGGGCCCGCGTCCTCATCCTCGATGAACCGGCGGCGCATCCGAATGTCATCCAGCCCGTAAAGCATGTGCGCCTCGGCGGGGTCGCCGTCGCGTCCGGCCCGACCGATCTCCTGGTAGTAGGCCTCCATGCTGCCGGGAAGATCGGTGTGGAAGACGTACCGGACATCCGCCTTGTCGATCCCCATCCCGAAAGCGATGGTCGCCACGATCACGACGCCGGGATCGGTCATGAAGACGTTCTGGTGGGCTTCACGCTCACAGGTCTCCATGCCCGCATGATAGGGCAGCGCACGCACGCCATCCTCCGCCAGCATGGCGGCGGCCTCCTCCGTCTTCTTCCGCGAGAGGCAGTAGACGATTCCGCTTCGGCCTTCATGGCGCGCGACGAAGCTCCGGAGTTGCCGCTTCCAGTTGCGCTTCATCTCCACCGTGAGCGTGATGTTGGGGCGGTCGAAGCCGAGCACGAACTGCTCGACCCGGCCGTCGAACAATCGCTCGACGACGTCGGCGCGGGTTACCTCGTCGGCGGTCGCCGTCAGCGCAATGAGCGGTATCCCCGGAAAGAACTCCCGCAACCGGCAAAGGTCGGCGTATTCCGGACGGAAGGCCGGGCCCCATTGCGAGATGCAGTGGGCCTCATCTATGGCGAATTGCCTCACCGGCAGTCGTTTCAGGGCCGCCAGCATGCGCTCGGTCATCAGCCGTTCCGGGGCCATGTAGAGAAACCGCGTCCGGCCCTCCGCCACGCGCTTCCAGGTGGCCACATTCTCCGCCCGGCTGTTGCCGGAGTTGATACTGTCCGCCGCGACGCCCATGAGCCTCAGCGCCGCTATCTGGTCCTGCATCAGCGCCACCAGCGGTGAAACGACCACCGTCAGCCCATCCATGACCAGTCCCGGTATCTGGAAGCACAGCGATTTGCCCGAACCCGTCGGCATGACGACAAGCGCGTTGCGTCCCGCCAGAAGCGCCCCGATCACGGCCTCCTGGCCGGGCCGGAACTCGTTGAACCCGAATGTTTCGCGCAGTATCCGCCGCCCCGCCGTCATCGGTCCGCTTACCAGACGATCACCGGCACTTCCGCCGACCGGAATGAAGTCGCCGGAAGCGGCCTGAAGCGCTTCGCAAGCCGCCCTGCCCGCCTCTCCCGGCATCGCTTCTCGCCCCGGCCCTGCCGATTGGGCGCAACTCCTGCGCTCCCGCATCTCGCGACCTCCTCCCAAACATAAAATATCCATTACCGAATCACAGAATCAGGGGTTTATCAACAGCCTCTTATGGGGCTTTTGAAAAAGTCCGATAAAGGAGGAATGGCGGATGTAGGGACAACCCCTACTCGGGGTTGTCCTGCCCTCCGTGGTTGTCCTTTGCGGGATGGCTGCCGTCAGGACAGGCACGGAGGCCTGTCCCTACAGCAAACAATTCGATTATCGGGATTCCCTCGCTCCTCGCGGAGGACTTTTTCAACAACCCCCTGATGCGCCCCATACGGCCGCTCATGATCGATGCGGGAAGGATGCGGCGCGGGAGAAAACCGTCCTTCAAAATCACGGTTTTCGCGTCCGGCCGAAAATGACCCTCGCAAACGAATACCCGGGGGCGCGCGGAGGACGACTTCGCTCTCCGCCTCCCCGGTCGAGCGACCGCGCATTTCCCCGCATTTGCCGTGAAAACATATCTGGTGAAATGCGCGAGAATCCCCGCGCGAAAGCGAGTGTTCTCATCGACGCGGGGAGGAAAATAATGGAACGAGCGATTCAGGTTCGACCCTCGCTCCGCGTTCGGGATTCAGCGGGGGCGCCGCCGCCCGCGCGGTGGCGCCCTCCCGCAGCGGGGGCGTGTTCGCGGATTCAGGATTCAGGACGCGCGCATTTCCCCGAAGTTGCGGCGCACGCGCGCCCCGACGGCCCGGAGACGGCGGCCGTGCTCTCTCGCCCCGCCCCGGCAGGGAATTTCCGAAAATATCGATAAATTCACGGGGTTTTTCGATAAATAAATGTAAATTTTCGGGATATTATCGATAAATATATCAATGAGTTACGGATTTCAGGGGCTGTTTTCAGGCGAATTTCAACCCAAAAAATTTCAGGTGTTATGTAAAATTCAGGCGGGGTATTTCTCCACCAGGCGCTTTGCAATCACGATCCGCTGGATGTCGTTCGTGCCCTCGCCCACTTGTAAGAGGATGGAGTCGCGGTAATAGCGCTCGACCGGCAACTCCTTGATGTAGCCGTACCCCCCGTGGATGTGCACGGCGGCCTCGGAGGCTCTCTGGCAGGCGTCTGAGGCGAAGAGCTTCGCCATGCCGGCTTCCAGGTCGCAGCGCACGCCCTGGTCCTTCATGCGCGCCGCGCGGTAGGTGAGCTGGCGGGCCGCCTCGAGGGAGGTCGCCATGTCGGCGAGCTTCATCTGGATGGCCTGGTGCTCGGCGATGGGCTTGCCCATGCTCTTTCTCTGCTGGGCGTATTTGACGGAATCCTCAAAGCAGGCGGCATGAAGCCCCACCGCCCGGGCGGCCACCTGGATACGGCCCAGTTCCAGGGCCGCCATGAGCTGATGAAATCCCCTGTTCTCCTCGCCGATCAGGCACGAAGCCGGTACCGGGCAATCCTCAAAAACCAGCTCACCCGTCCGAAGGCCCTTGTAACCCATCTTGTCCAGATGGCGGCTGATACTGAATCCGGGCAGGTTCCTGTCCATGAGGATGCAGCTTATCCCCCGGGTGGGTTTCTCCGCCTTGGGGTTCGTACGGGCCATGATCGCAAAATGCGTGGCGTTCTCGCTGTTGGTGATGAACATCTTCGAGCCGTTGACGACGTAGTCCTGCCCCTCGCGGCGGGCGGAAGTCCTCAAAGCCGCGACGTCGGACCCGCCATCCGCCTCGGTGATGCCGATGCCGAAGCGCATTTTCCCCTCGGCCACTTTCGGCAGCCACTCCCGGCGCTGCTCGTCGTTGCCGAATTCGCTGATCATCCATCCCACCATCGAATGGCTGCCGAGCACGCCGGTCAAGCTCATCCAGCCCCGCGCCAACTCCTCGGTCAGAACTGTAAAACTCATCGCGTCCATCTCGCTGCCGCCATAACACTCCGGCACGAGCGCGCCGAAATATCCCAGTTCCTTCATCCGGTCGACCAAAGGATGAGGATATTCATCTTTATGTTCATACTCGCTGGCGACCGGAATCACTTCCTGGTCCACGAATTGCCGAACGCTGCTCTGCAGCGCGGTCTGAAACTCACTCAACTGGACATCCATTCCTTCGCTCCCGGAATTACGCGCGACAACAGCTTTGCGTTTTCAACCGAACAACGAAAGCCCGCTTATCTCTTCGGGTATCAAGAGCCGCTCCACGGGTTCGCCGTTTTCCAAATGTTTTTCCACGATTTCTTCGGCATCTTCCGGCCTCACGCCGCCATACCAGACATTGTCGGGCATCACGCAAACAACTGCGCCATGCTCGCAGACATCCATGCAACTCGTCGCCAGTATGCGCGCCCGGCCTTTGAGGTTTTTCTCTTCCAGAAGGGATTTCATCCGCTCGCGGACCTCCAGGGAACCGCAGTGGGTGCAACTTCCCTTGGGATGATCCGCCGCACGCTCGTTCGTACACACCAAAACATAGCGTTTGTCCCTGAACATTTCTTCCACCTCGGGGGTTAATTATGAGACGGATATCTAGTATTGCCCATGACAATACTAAAAGTGCTCTTCACTTCCTTTCAGAGCCGTATGGAAGCTAACATTTATGAAACCTCCGTTCAATGGGAATCTTCTTTTCCTTTGTTTGTATTGAAGATGCAAAACGGCATAATATATTGATATCGGGCTGCGCATTCTCTGGGGATAGCGGATAATGTCTTCTGAAACGCATGAGAACCGACCCAAGCGTGTCTTCCTCTTCGCTACGTGTCTGGTAGATCAGTTTTTCCCCGAAGTCGGCGAGGCGACCGTCCATTTGATCGAGAGTGCGGATATCGAGGTGATTTATCCGGAAGGGCTCACCTGTTGCGGACTCCCCCACTTCAACAACGGTTTCAGGGCCGAGGCGAGGAAAATTCTCGAACCCCAATTGCGCCTGCTAGAGGGAAACATTCCGATCATCGTACCCTCGGGGTCTTGCGGCTGGATGCTCAAAAGCGTTTTACCCACCTTGTTCCCGGACGACCCATGGGAGCGGGAAAAAGCCGCGCAAATCTCCGGGCGCGTTATCGAATTGTCCCAATTCCTGTGCAAGATAAAAGTGGACGATTTCGGCGCAACACTCCCCGGGAAAACCGTGTATCACGATTCGTGCCACCTACTGCGCGGCATGGGAGAAAACCAAACGCCCCGCCAGTGCCTCGATTTAGTGGCCGAGAACCGGGAGGAATTGCCCGATTGCGACCGCTGCTGCGGGTTCGGCGGCTCGTTCGCCGTTAAATTCCCGGAAGTCTCATGCGCCATGCTTGACGAGAAGATCAAATCCGCCGAGAAAGTCGATGCAACCTGGCTCGTGGCGGCAGACGCCGGCTGTATGCTGCACATCTCGGGTGGATTATCGAAGCGAAACTCGAAAATCAAACTTCTCCATCTTGCGCAGGCCCTCTCCGGCCCAAATAATCCGGGTTGGCCCGAGGAAGACCAAGCTTGAATACGCCTTTCAACGAGCGCGCGACTTCCGCATTGGTCAACATCCCTCTGCAGGAAGCCCTTCACGCGGCTACGGGCAAATTCGCCAACCAGCGCGCTCAGGCTTTCGAATCGACAGCGGCACCGCTCGCCTTGCGGGCAAAGGCAAGGGAAATTCGCAGAAAAACATTCGACGAGATCGACAAGCATCTCGAAACCTTGTTCGGGAGCCTCCAGAATCTCGGCGTGCATATTCATGCTGCGCCCGATGCGGATTCAGCAAAGCGAATTGTCCTCGAAATCGCTCGCAAGCACGGAGTCGAGACGGTCGTCAAGAGCAAATCCATGGCGTCCGAGGAGATCCATCTGAATCAAGCACTGGAGGCGGCGGGAATCACCCCCTATGAAACAGACCTGGGCGAATGGATACTGCAACTGGCCAACGAGACGCCTAGCCACCTTGTGGCGCCGGCCATCCATAAAACACTAAAGCAAGTGCAAGACCTTTTTCGCGAAAAAGTAGACCCAAACGCCGGCTCTGACCCCCAAGAGCTCACATCAATCGCGCGGGAGAAACTGAGAACGGAGTTCCTGCGCGCGGGGATGGGAATCAGCGGCGTGAATTTCGCAGTGGCGGAAACCGGAACGCTCTGCCTCGTCACGAACGAGGGAAACGGACGGCTCGTTACGACTTTACCCAAAGTCCATGTCGCTATTATGGGGTTCGAAAAAGTAGTGCCTACGCTGCGAGAGGCGCTTACACTCCTTTCCGTGCTCCCTCGCAGCGCGACCGGCCAGAAACTCACGAGCTATTTCACTATGCTCACCGGGCCGAGGAGGGCAGATGAGGCCGACGGACCCGATGAGGTTCATCTCGTACTCCTCGACGGGGGGCGTTCGAGACATCTCGGGACGCCGTTTCAGGAGGCGTTTCATTGCATCCGCTGCGGAGCTTGCCAAAACGCCTGCCCGGTTTTCCAGACGGTCGGTGGTCACACGTACGACTCCGTATACGGAGGGCCGATCGGTTCCATCCTCAGTCCCATGTTCCGTGGCCTTGACGTTTCAGGAGAACTACCTGCGGCATCAAGTCTGTGCGGCGCCTGTATGGATGCCTGCCCCGTATTCGTCGACATTCCCCGCATGTTGCTGGAAATGAGGGAAACAAGAACGGTCAAAAAAAACAATGCTCTGATGGAGAGATTCTCATTTCGCTTGCTCGGTATGGCGATGCGCAAACCTTTTATTTGGGAGACGGGTTTCAAGGTGGGGTCCGTTTTTTCAAGATTCCTGAACGCCAAAGCGGCCACATGGCTGCCAGGCCCTCTAGGTGCGTGGGCGCAGGGGCGCGAGCTTCCGAAAATTGCGAAAAAAAGTTTCCGCGCGCGCTGGCGGGAGAAAAAACGAAGAGGCGTCGATTCGTCTACAACACCTCATGACACACCACGAGCCAGCGGTCAGGACGCAGTAATCGAAAAGACCCACCAAGCCCTGGAGTTGGCTCATGGCTTGTCGCACGGCCACTTTGAAAGCACCGAAGACCCTCTGCCGGAAATCAGCGTCCCGGACGCCGCCGCCCGCTTCGCGGCAGAGTTCGAAGCGGTAGCGAATCCCGTTCATCGCCCGTATTCTGTGGATGACGTTCGGGAGTATGTGCTCGATCTGGCAGCTAAATGGAAAGAATACCCCGTCGCTATCAGTGACGGCCTGCCGATCGAAGTAACCGATTGGCTTATGGATGAAGGGTTTGACGTGATTCCCCCATCGAGCGAGGGAGATAATCGAGACGCTATCGCCCGTTGCGGCATCGGAATTACGGGCTGCGACTGGGCGATTGCGGAAACAGGCAGTATTGTTCTGCGGAGCGGGCCCGGCCATCCGCGCCTTCACTCCCTGCTACCGGAAACTCACTTGGCCCTCATTCCTGAAAAGAACATCCTGCCCCATATTTCCTCGCTGGGACCTGAACTCGAAAGAACTCTCAAGCAAGGAGAAGGAGCCTCGCCCAGTTGCGTCAACATCATTACGGGCCCCAGCCGCTCGGCCGACATCGCCCTGACGCTCATCAAAGGCGTGCATGGCCCTCGAGATGTTTTTGCGATTATCGTTCCTGACGCACTCATTTCGGGAGACTCGTGATGAGTCACCTCCCCGAAGCTAAAATGAAGTATTTTGCACGACTCAATGAATAAACCCCTCGAGTGAATAGTCTGCCCGAGGGGTTTATTATTGTTCTCTACTTTTCAGAATCGGTGACGCAAAAAATTAAATGTCATAGTAGAGATGGAATTCATGGGGATGCGGACGCAGTCGAACCGCATCCACTTCCTCTACACGCTTGTATTCGATCCAGTTGTCAATGACATCCTTCGTGAATACGTCGCCTTTCAGCAAGAACTCATAGTCCGCCTCGAGCGCGTCCAGAGCTTCGGGCAGGCTGCCGGGCGTCTGCTGAACGCTGCCCTTTTCCTCGGGACCGAGATCGTAGAGATTCTTGTCGATAGGCTCGGGCGGCATGATTTTATTCTGAATGCCGTCCAAACCCGCCATCAGCATTGCGGCGAAGGCCATATAGGGGTTGCATGAAGGGTCAGGGCAGCGGAATTCGACCCTCTTGGCCTTCTCGCTTGAAGAATACATCGGAATCCGCACGCATGCGCTTCTGTTGCGGCAGCTATAGATCAAGTTGATAGGCGCCTCATAGCCGGGTACCAAGCGGCGGTAGCTATTCGTCGTCGGGTTCGTGAAAGCCAACAATGCGGGCGCATGCTTCAATAAACCACCGATGTAGTAAAGCGCGTCAGGACTCAAGTCGCCATAGGTCCCCGCACGATACATGATATTCTTGTCGTCTTTCCAAATGCTCTGGTGGCAGTGCATTCCGGTGCCGTTGTCGAGAAAAACGGGTTTCGGCATAAAGGTCGCCGTCTTTCCATGCTTTCTCGCCACGTTCTTGACGATGTATTTGTACTTCATCAGCTTATCCGCCGTGGTCACCAGAGTGTCGAATCGAATATCGATTTCACATTGCCCCGCAGAGGCCACTTCATGGTGGTGTACTTCACACTCGACGCCACATTCGAGCATCGTCAGCATCATCTCTGAGCGAACGTCCTGTAGCGTGTCGTTGGGCGGCACAGGGAAATAACCTTCTTTGTAGCGGTTTTTGTGACCGAGGTTCGGATCTTCGTTGGCGCCCGTGTTCCAGGCGGCCTCAGATGAATCAACTTCGTAGAATGCATGATTTTCCGAACCGGAATAGCGCACGTCGTCGAACACGAAAAATTCGGCTTCGGGGCCGAAATAAGCGACATCCCCGATACCTGTAGACTTCATATACTGTTCTGCCTTGATGGCAATGTGACGGGGGTCCCGATCGTAAAGCTCGAGAGTAACAGGATCCTTGATGTCACAGATAAGAACCAGGGTCGGAATTTTCAGGAATGGATCCATAAACGCGGTCGTCGGATCCGGAATAAGAAGCATGTCGCTCTGATCGATGCTTTGGAACCCCCGGATGCTCGAGCCGTCAAAACCGACACCTTCTTCGAAGGTATCTTCCTCAAGAGTATCGATGTGCGCCGAGAAGTGCTGCCACATACCGGGCATGTCTATGAAACGATAGTCAACCATTTGGGCGCCGCTTTCCTTAGCCAACTTCAAGACATCTTCAACCATCTGTTACACCTCCATACGGAATGCGGTTTTGCGAGAAATTATCGACACAAAACCAGGATTTGTTCAGCCCTTCAGGCTTCGTTATGACACGATGGCGCCTACTGGACGCCCTTCCTCGAGAATTTCGCTAAGATTTCCGCACAACTCCTTCAGTCTGGTCGCATCTTCTATTTTTTGACCGCTGTCGTCCGTGATGTAGAAGGCATCCACCGCACATTGGCCCTCCGTGGTAATTTTGGCCCGCGAGATAGATATGCCCTCTTGCGCGAAGAATTGAGCAATCTGCGCCAGAAGGCCATGTCTATCCGGCGCAACTACTTCCAGAACCGTTGCATTTTCACTCGCCGTCTGGTCGAATTCGACCAGTATCGGCAAATCGAATGACATCCGTTTCTTCAAACGCAAATATTTTTTGCTCCGTCCCAAAAATTCAGGCAATCCCAGTTCGCCCGACAGTAATTCCTCCAGCGATTCCCGAAATTCTTTCCATAGGCCTTCATCGACGACGGCCTTTCCCTCTGCATCTACTACCTCGAATGTATCGATCACCAAGCCGTCCTCGCGTGTATATACTTTCGCATCCAGAATGTTGAGCTCATACACTGCAAGCGCGCCGGCGACGAGCGCGAACAAACCGAGTTGATCCTTGCACAACAGCGTCAAGAGCGTATATCCCCGTCTTCTGCGGTGCGTGATGTCGACCTCGCAAATCGTTTCATCCGAAATACGGGTTCCAAGCTCAATATGGCGCAGGATGTCTTGCGGCGAAGTTCCTGTGCGGTATCTATCCGGCATGGACTCCATGTGCCCGGCGATTTCTTCGCGCCCTATCCGGCTCCCTCCAGCTCTCGCCTCCAAACTCACCTGCTCTACGATGTCTTCCGCGCGCTTTCTCCTGTACAAATCCTCTCCCGTTTCCATCACCCTGAGCACTCGTTTATACAGTTCGTAGATTAAAGCACTTCTCCACTCATTCCATATACCCGGAGCGACGGCTGATATATCCGCATAGGTTAAGAGATAAAGCATTTGGAGCCTTTCCACCGTCTCCATTTTATCAGCGAAATTGCTTATCAAGACAGGATCGTCGATATCACGCCTTTCAGCCGTGATGCTCATTTCAATATGGCAAGCCACCAAAAATTCGATGATGCTTCCCTGGTCCGCCGGCAGGCCCATACGCATTATGATGTCGGGAAGCGCGGATGAACTCTTGTGCACATGCCTCGGCCCTCTCGCCTTTCCGATATCGTGAAACAAAAGCGCAAGCCTCAAAATGTTGGTGCGCTCCATCTCTCTATGGATATGGGCCACTTGTTGCAAGGACACGTCTTTCGTGTATGTGAGTTCATCCAATGCCGCCAGGGTCAACAAAGTATGTTCATCCGCCGTATATCGATGGTAGTGATCGTACTGGACGAAACATGTCAGAGGTTCAAACTCGGGGATATAACGCCCCAACAGACCGAGACCGTGCATTTCGTGCATCGTAGTCGCCACACCGGCCTTGCCGCTCAATATCCGCAAGAAGCTGTCCCTCACATCCGGCGATGAGCGAAAACTATCGTCGACGGTATCCAGGTGGGCTCGAACAAAGTTTCTTGCGCTCGGGGATAAACGGCACCCGAAGCGATATTGACACTCGAATATCCTCATCAGGCCCGTAGGATTTTCAAGGATTTCTTCAGGATTGGATTCATCCAGAACGAGCGAATGGTAGTCCTGTAAAGCCAACCCATCTTCGAGGGGTTGGAGCCGGGGTTTCCTGTTGACCCATCTCCTACTCTTCAGATGGTCTTCCAGGATTTCAAAAAAATCTCGGCAAAAAATATGCAAGTCTCTGGCATGCAAGAAGTAATCGCGCATCAAGCATTCACTCGCCAAAGCGCTTTCTTCATCTTCATAACCCAACGCAGGAGCGACCTCGGCTTGCGCCGGAAAATTCAGCATATCGTTTTTGGCTTTTGCGCGTATGTGGAGTTGGGCTCGGATGCGAAGAAGAAAATCATAAGCCTTCGTCGCCTTTTCGAACTCCGCTTGCGGAACCCAGCCCTTGCGCCATATTTCGTCCATTTCTTTCAGGCCAAAAGCCTTGGCCAACCAGCAGACGGCATGGAAATCCCGCAAGCCCCCCGCGCTTTCCTTCACGTTCGGCTCCAGGACATAAACCGAAGGATCCCATGAGCGATATCGTCTCATTCTCTCTTCAAGGCGATTTCGAAGATGCGAACTTTTCGCGACACGCTGCAGATAACCATCGAATTTCTTGTTGAATTCCCGAAAAACTTCTTCGCTACCCGCCAAGAATCGATTCTCCAGCATGGCGGTTTCGCTTTGGTAATCTTCTTTGGCTATTTTCAGACAATTAGAAATGGTTCTGGCGCTATGACCTATCGTAAGACCTGCATCCCACATTAGATACAAGACAGATCGTATCAACTCACTGATTTGCCCCTCATGTCCCGAAAATAGAAACAACAGATCGATATCCGAGCCAGGAGACAATTCCTCCCGCCCATACCCGCCAATCGCTACCAAAGCGCATGAAAACGCCTGCTCGCTTTTGCCGGATTTTCCTTTTTCTCCCTCCAAAGCGTACGCATAGACTTGAGCAATATACGCATCCATGAAATTCGCATAAGCTTTACACAACTCGTACCCGCCCGCGCCCTCATGCTGCGCATTGCATATATGTTCACCTGCCTCCGCGTACGCCTCCTTGATATAGCGGAGAAAACCGCTTCGTTCCCACCCGCCAGCGGCAAGAGTAGTTTCTCGGATATCGCTTTGAAGTTTTAGTAAATGATTGAGAGATGGCGTCATCGGAAGATATCGTTAAATCGCCTCCACACCTCGTTCTCCAGTACGAATTCGGACGGTTTCCTCGACGGGCTGTACATATATCTTGCCATCCCCGATTTTTTCCGTTCGCGCAGAGCCCATGATAGCGTCGATAATCGTCTCCACACTGGAATCTTCACATATGATCTCCAGTTTGATTTTCGGCAAAAAATCGACGACATATTCACTTCCCCGATATAATTCCGTATGTCCCTTCTGCCTTCCGAAACCCTTCACCTCGGTCACCGTCATGCCCGCCACACCGATGGCTCCAAGGGCTTCTTTTACTTCGTCCATCTTGAAAGGTTTGATTATCGCAACAACCAATCGCATGTCTCGTATCCCCCAAGTTCAAGTGAAAGTTCCAATGGGATGGTTTCCATCGACTATAACACGCAATGGTTGGTCGTCAATCAATAAACCCCATGAACAGCAGCTCTCTCCGCATCCATTCAAATGGATTATTTACACGAAATATGTTTCCATGGTGTTACAAGGGAATGATGAGTAATTTCAGATTTTTGCGAAATCCTGAAATTTCCTCGAATCGCACCACCAGAAGGTTGCGCGAGACGGCGCTTTTCCATACACTTCGACGTTGGTTCTTTCGTATTCCCCCTGATTTCAAGGCGTTTTATTCATTTCCGTAGGAGAATTTCAGCAATGGAATGCACGCTTTTAGAAGCGCCGGTAGAATGCCATTTTGCATCGAAAGGCTACAATGGACAAAACCAATGCTCATACAACGGGAGTTCCTGTTTGCCCGTCGTCGAGGAATGCCTTTCAGGCGATGACGAAAAAGCATGCGAACACATCTTGGAGTTTCCAAAAGGAAAGTTCTGCTCTAAATTTCCCAATCCGGAAAATCGTTGGGAACGCGGCAGATGCCCTCTCGCGACGCATATCAAAGTAGACTTCGAGGCCCCTCTGGAGAAAAAACTCAACCCCCTGAAAGCCTCGAAACGAGCCGCGCGAGGAAACTGAAGGGCAAACATATTTATTTAGGAACTCTCTACGTCACAACAAAGCCGCGTTCTTCAGAACGCGGCTTTGTTGGCGAATGATTCCTAAGCTACCAGAAGAGCCAAAACCCCTGCAATAATGAATATCTGATCGGCGGCCACTTCCATGAGTCCGCTATGCCCCAGTATCTTTCGAGAATACCAGTATAGGCATGCACCTGCATACATAACCGGAACGAGCATCGCGTAGCCGAACGACGGAGCTACCCACCCGTTTATGCAGGCGCTAACGAGAGCGACGGCCAATGCGGCGCAGATGGCCCCCATAAGCGCTTCGGTCTGCGCTTTTCCGAAAACGATCGGCAATGTTTTCTTGCCTACAATTCTATCGCCTTGAATGTCTCTCAATTCCATCAAGCCGGTTCGGAAGAAAATCAAACCGAAAGCGAAGAAAATCGACACCACCCAACCCGTGGAAATCGATTGAGAATTCGCCAGCGCGGGCAAAACCGCCATGCTGAAGGTCCAGCCCAATGCAAGAACGAGAATCTTCAAAGCCGGGAGATTCATCACCCGCCCCACGAGTGCGCGAGGTTCGAGCTTCAGGCTGCAAAAGATGGCCCACATCAGACCGGCTATCAGAATACCCCCGGTCAGGTAGGAGATACTCATCCCGAACGCGATGGATACCAAGGCGGCGACCCATGACAGGGTCAACAGAATGAGTTTGTGTTTTTCATAAAAAAGAGCTCGATTGGGTTCATTGTATCTATCCGCCTCATAGCTGACACAACGATTTATCGTATGAGCCGCGAAGAGATAAAGGCCTGCCGTCACGGCGAGTCTCATCGAGAGGGGAAAACCACCCAATTTCGCGATGGCGATGCTGCCCAGCAACGCGGATAAGAAAAGAAGAACATTCGCTCTCGACAACACCTTGAGAATATCAACAAGCTTATCTGTGATATTTGGATTCGGATCGGGAATCGCCTCGATACGGTTGACGACGCGCCTGATCATCCAATCCGGCGTAGAGGCGCCCGCCGTTACGGCGATGTTCTTGTATTGCTGCAGGAATTTTTCGTCAATCTCATCTTCGGTTTCAATGAGAATCGAATCTGCGCCTTCCTCCTGCGCCACTTCCACCAAGCGGTTCGTGTTGCCACTGTTGCGACCTCCGACGACGACCATCAGATCGACATCGGGCGCCAATTTCTTTACCTCTTCCTGACGAACCTCTGTTGCATCGCAAATCGTATTGAACATTTGGGCTTGGGGATATTTCCGCAAAATCGCTTCTTCCACACCTTGCCACTCGCGCATGTTGATGGTCGTTTGCGCAACCACTACGACAGGTCGATCGCCGATGTCCGGGAGCCCGGACACATCTTCCATGCACGTTATCAGATGGCTGCCGGCCTCCGCGTAGCCCTTGTGGCCATCCACCTCCGGGTGACCTTCTTCTCCAATAATTACTGTGAATGCACCCATGCGAGAATGCTTTCTGATGACCCCATGCACTTTGGCAACGAGGGGACAGGTAGCATCTCGAATGCCTGCGCCCGAATTTCTTAAACGATCACGAACCTGCGGCGAGATGCCATGCGCCCGGATGACGACCAGACTCGTACTGCTCGGCGTCTCCTGGGGATCGGAAACAAGAACGCTTTTCTGCTCCAGCAATTCCACCGTTTGCGGATTGTGAATCAACGGCCCATGTGTGAGAACTTCGCTGGATGCATCATTGGCCGTGTCCAAGGCGATATCGAGCGCTCTTTCCACTCCCCAGCAGAAACCAGCAGTCTTAGCCAGCTTGACTCTCAATCGTATCCCTCCTGAAACTTGCAACGTAAGATACGTTCATACTCCCAAGGCAATCGCATGTACACTATAGCGCCACTCTCGATTCATATGCAATAAAAATACAATTTAACCTTCATGCGAACAGCGAAGCCGCTCAAAGCGAAATTCGATGATGGGCGGTGCATGTTTCAGGTGAACAAGATCCGAGATTCGGAACCATCCCCCGGAAGCATCCAGAACCACTTCGCCGACCGTCCTGGGAAGATCGAATCTCTTAGGGCCACAACTGCCGGGATTGAAATATACGGTCTTGTCAATCATTCGGCAAAGCGGCTGATGACTATGCCCGAAAATCACCAAATCCATTGCCTCCTGTTCAATAAGCATCTTGAATTCCTGGGACGGCCCTCCACGGTGCCAGACGATATGCTGAATCATGATGCGCCAGCCTGCCATAACGGTTGTCAACCTCATCGGCGCCAAAGTGGGCGCATCCACGTTTCCCGAAACACAGGAGACAGGGGCAATGCTCTCAAGTTCCGGCAAGATCGAATCAGAACCTACATCGCCAGCATGGAAGATATGATCCGCGTCCTGGCAAAACTCGACCACGTCTTGCGCAAGGCGTCCATGCGTATCGGACAACACGCATAATCTGACGCTCGAAGTCATTTTCCGTTGCCTCGCGGGGATTCAGTGCGAATCGCAGACTCGCGCGTTCGCCTCCTCAAAAGGAATTCGAGTGCATTCCTCTCAAGCCGGGCGATCGCAACTTGCGTTTTGCCCCATATTGCCCATGTTCCGGCAAATCTCATTGTTTCCGCCATCCGAGAAAACAATCCATACGCGCCAAATTATAAGTAAATGCTAACTCTTCGACCTGCCGCCCAGCACGATGCCCATCAGTATGATGGAACATGCGAAGAGCCGGCTGGATGTAGGAACTTCCTGAAGCAGCCACCATGCCAATCCGGTTGCCACCAACGGTTCTCCCACAACAGCAAGCGCCACTTTTCCCGGGTGAAAATGACCCAACGCATAGTTGATAGAGGTATGACCGACCAATGTTGGAACAAGTATCATGGCTAATAACAGAAGCCAGGTATCGTTGGAATATCCACTGAGAGGTTGTTCCAGAATGAAAGCGGCACCAATAAGTAAAATCCCGCTGAACCCATAACACCCCGTTACATACGCCGCCACGGGTATTTTCACTCTCAGCTTGCGGCCGCAGAGCATATAAGCGGATGCCATCACGGCCGCAGACAACGCGAGGAAATTCCCCCAGAAGCTATCATCGCGGCCCACAAAGTCAGAATACGCTAAAACTGCACTGCCACCGATAGCCAACACCACACCTAGCCAAAAATTCCGCCCTTCCCTCTCTCCCAACAGAACGATTCCACCAATGCCTGCGAATATGGGGTTGGTCGTCGCCAGCACGACGGAACTAGCGACGGACGTATGTGACAACGACTCTATCCAAAACGCAAAATGAAACGCCAAAAATATACCGGAACTCGCCCAAATTATCTTCTCCTTGAGCGACAAAACCCCCCATATATATATGGCGTTCTTCGCTGTGAACGGCAGCAGCAACAAAGCGCCTCCGCCCATACGGTATGCCGCTATCGCCAAAGGTTCGGCGTCCGCCAATCGTATGAGGATAGCGGAACAGCCAAGGGCAATGACCCCAACAAACAAACAGAAATAAACGGGAATTTTCATGCTTCTAAGAACCAGACGCAGTGATTCTCTGAACTTGGAAGATTCCTACAAATCTTTCATGAACTGCGAGATTAAATCCCCGACCACACCCGGTTGCTCCAGCATCACCATGTGACCAGATTGTGGGATAATGGTTAATTTCGCATTTGGAATCTTCTCAGACATAAATTGCGAATATTTGGGGGGCGTTAAAAGATCGTCTTCTCCACATAAAATTAACACGGGTGCAGAGATAGATTCCAATTCAGAAAGGACATCGAACCGATCGCACGCTACAAAATCATGGTGCAGAGTATCCATATTACATCTCAGCAAACTCCGAGTGCTTTCCCGGATTAGAGATGGGTCCGCTGCCGGGGAAAAAGCATAACTTATAATTTCATCCACAGTTTTTACTAAGTCGCTTTTCACGCCTTTTAGGATAGAATCTTTCACTCTGAGTTTTGCGCCCGAGCCAATAAGAATGACACCTCTCAATAGATCGGAATGCGTCATAACACTTTCGAGAACTACGGCACCCCCCATTGAGTGACCAGCCAGACAAACCGATTTTAATTTTTTGGTATTTAAGAACTCAAGAACAATGCGGCTGTATTCTTTGATATCCGAGATTTGAGCTACACCAGACTCACCATGACCGGGCAGTTCCAGAGCCAAACTGCTCACGCCTTGTCCCGCCAAATTGCGCATTAAGGGAATCCAGCTATCTCGATTCCCTCCCGCTCCATGAATGCACACGACTACGCTACGTGAAATCTGGGGTCCTGCCTCGCAATAAGCGATACTGTGATCAGATAAACTCAATGCACCTGGACGCAACCAAGACAAATAGAAGATTTCCTAAACTGTCGGCGAGCTAACGAATAGAGACCTAAAGGGCACGATCGATGGCGGCCTTCAAATCGGCTTTGGATTTTACTCCTACGACTTGCTCTACCATCTCGCCCCCCTTAAACAACATCAATGTTGGGATGCCACGAA
Organism: bacterium; assembly: GCA_022828125.1. Lineage (GTDB taxonomy): Bacteria > UBA8248 > UBA8248 > UBA8248 > UBA8248 > Bin107. The sequence continues at coordinate 73,671 of JAJEJD010000020.1, forward strand.
TTCCGAATTTCGTCGGAACAGATGGATTCTCATCGATATTCAATTTTCCGACGCGCACTTTCCCCGCGTACTCTTGGGCCAGTGCTTCAACCGTAGGCGCAATCATTTTGCAGGGAGCACACCATTCTGCCCAAAAATCAACTAATGTGGGCGTATCTGAGTCAATTACATCCGTCTCGAAGTTCTGATCTGTAAACTCGAAAACCCCTTCCGCCATTTCATTTCCTCCGAGAGCAGAATCCATCAGGCTGGAAAAAACGATAGGTATCTAAATCCATTCAAAAGTCTCAACTACAAATGGACATGATGCCGTTTCGAGCAACGAAACGTTGAGCATCATTCCTTATTGGTTGAAAGGCGTCAACTCTACTATCCCAACTTCATGTCCGGATTTTTGATAAGGCAATATACAAAAGGAAGCATCTCAATAAATTTCAAGGCGTTTCTACTGGCTCTTCACCTGGGATCTCACTTACTAAGACCTGTCTTCTCTTCACTCCATCCGCCGGGCCGATGATTCCTTCCTGCTCCATACGCTCAATCATGCGCGCCGCCCTATTATACCCGATCCTCAAATGTCGCTGGATAAGAGAGATGGACGCCTCGCGCGTCCTAGAGACGAGCGCAATCGCATCGTCATATCTCTCATCAGACTCGTCATCGCTATTCGGTTCATTCTGAGAGGCGTTCTCCTCTTCTACGAACCAATCCTCTCTGAATACCGCTTCCCCTTGGGATTTCCAGTGCGCAACGAGTTGAGAAATCTCACTATCTGAAACATATGCTCCATGAATGCGAACAGGAGTGCCGGATCCGGGCGGCACGAAAAGCATATCCCCTTTGCCCAACAGACGCTCCGCCCCATTCGAATCCAGAATGGTTCTCGAGTCCGTCCGGGTAGCGACACGGAGCGCCATCCTGGACGGGAAATTCGCTTTGATCAGGCCCGTGAGAACATCCACCGAGGGACGTTGGGTAGCCACCAATAAATGGATTCCGGAAGCACGGGCCATTTGGGCCAGGCGCGTCATCGATTCTTCCACCTCACGTGGTGCAACCATCATGAGATCCGCCAATTCGTCAATCACCACCACAATATAAGGAAGGAAATCTAGGGAAGAATCTTCTTCGACCAGCGGTTGCTTCCATCTTCTATTCGCCTCTCGCTCACCCAATTGCTGCGCCACGGAGGCATTGTAGCTTTGGATGTTTCTCACTCCCGCTTCACTCATTATCTTGTAGCGTCGTTCCATCTCCACCAGGACACCCCTCAGCCCTGCCGATGCTTTCTTGGGTTCAGTCACGACAGGAACAAGTTGATGAGGGATGCCTTCATATATCGACAGTTCCAGCATTTTGGGATCGATCATCAAAAAGCGAACCTCTCTTGGCGTACATCTGGCCAGGAGACTGCAAATCATCATGTTCAGAGCAACACTTTTTCCTGCCCCGGTCGTACCCGCAATCAAGAGATGTGGAATCTTGGCCAAATCAGTAAACGCCGTTCTTCCTAAAATATCCTTACCCAAGCCCATCGTGAGCTTATCTTCTACCTGCCGAAATTCCCTTGAGGCGAGCACCTCCTTTGCAAATACGGCATCACGCTTGATGTTGGGAACCTCGATGCCCACAACCGATTTCCCAGGTATCGGGGCAACGATGCGAACACTTAATGCGGACAAGGCCCGGGCGAGATCATCCGCGAGGCCGGTAATCTTGGAAACCTTGATTCCTGGAGCCGGATCATACTCGAAACTGGTAATGACCGGGCCTGTCTTTACTTCCCTGACTTTTCCGACGACGCCGAATTCTTTCAGCGTCTGTTCAAGAAGCAAGGACTTTTCACGTATATCAGCTTCGTCCACGATCAATCCACCGGAAGGCGGATCCGCAAAAATGTCTAGCGATGGAAGAGCGTATTCTGTATTCGGTTCAGAAGTTTTTTGCTCCTTGTGCCGATTTTCCGTCTGCGTATTGGAGCGGACTAGAGAATGGTCATGAATTCGTACAGCATCCGACTCGCCAACAGTTCCCGCATGTCGAACTTTTATATCCCCTTCTGACTCTCCATTTTTTGTTGAATCTTCAACACGAGTCGAAGTTGAGCCGGGAAGCGTGTCAGATGATCTCCCGTGTACGAAAACCTCTTCCAACGGTAGAGGCGATGTAGCGCTATTATCATCGAGATTTTTTTTCAGCTTGATTCGCAAACCGCCAGTTACCGATTTTCTTGAGGTTCTGGCATGTTTTGCGTCATCATCAATATCTACACCCGTCCCTGGCTTATGCCCTTCCGCCGCATTCGAAGGCAAACTATTATGCGCTCCATCGCCGGTTTGGGGGTGAGCATTATCATTCTGGAGAAGCTTTCCCAACAACGGAGCTGACATTGTTTCATCAGAAAGACTCTTCGGACTTTCAGCGAGTTCGAGTTCCTCCTCGCCGGCCGCCGGACCACGAAGCGCAGGCAACTCCGGCTCTGGAAATCTCTCTCCTCCAAACAGAGAAGGGCCATTTTGCTCCGATGGTCGCAAAACACGCCTGCCATTTTTTTGATTGGACAGGTAAGATCTGTTCGGCTCCAAAATCAATTCGTCGGCATCTTTTTTTAAGAGGTTCGGCCGCGGTTCCCCGCCGTCCAAACCGGCCTGCACGAAATGTCCCGCCCCTGCATCTTCACCACCGGTTATCGTATCGGCATACCCGATATACGACTCTTTCTCATACTGAGATGATGAAAAACCTACGACTGTAGAAAACAATTTTCGGGTCGCGAATACAGCGCCTCTCGCCACCCCGAGTACTACCCTTTTGAAAACTGTAAAGATGCGGGAAAAAAACCACCAATGCGCGATGGCTAGTCCTAAAATCATCTTTTTGAATGAAAAACCGGTTATGCCGACAAACGAGGCCAACAACACGGAACCAAGCAAAACCCAACTGCCCGCACTACCCAGATAAGCGTTCAGCAACATCACGACACCATAGCCGACAATTCCACCGGCCAATGCCGTAGTTCCAAAAAAAGGATCGGTTTCGAATGCCTTGAAAAACAATCCCGAGGCACTCAATAGAAAAAACAAGCCAACCACTTCGCGCCATCCCGGCTGCCATGAGCGCAAACCTGCAAACGCGGTTACACCCCAAACAAGAAATCCGATGGGCATCAATACCGAGAATGCACCCACCGCCTGGACCATTGCACCTGCGGCATATGCGCCTACGGCTCCCCCGTAATTTCGAATTCGCCATTTTGGACTGACGTATGAACCCCAAGTAGGATCGCCGGAATTGAAGGTCCAAAGTGAAATCGCCAGAAAAACAGCGAAACCAACCAAGAAGAAACCTACGATCTCATTAGTTCTTTGGGAAACCGGGGATGGTCCGGCCTGGATACCCGAGCGACGAGTTGGCATACACTGAATCCTATGTTCCCACCCACAAGCAGAATGGGATATGTGTCCTCGGGCAGAGGAATACCTAGAAACGCTATCAAATTCCAACGGGAAATGCAAGAAAAGTTTGAGGTTAATGAATTCTATCGCAACAATCAGCAATCGAGTCCATTGTCACTCGCATTGTTATGAGCAAGTCTGTTCATTCTCTTCATGAGGAGGAGATATTCAAGAGGCTACTTGACACCGAATAAGCCGCGGAGTCCTTTTTGCAAAGTTTTTTCGAGTTTTTTTCCTAGCTGCTCGAGTTGGTTTCCTCCTCCACCAGATTCTTTGCTGGAACCTCTCTCAGGCGCTTTTTGACTGTCCTTCGGTGTCGGGATTATTTTTTGCACCCCCTCAATGGCAGTGCCAAGAATACCTGTCACAATATCCTTCACATTGCCTCCCAAGTTCTGCGCTTTCTGGAACAAGCCCAAAAACAACGGCTCCACGATCGCATCCAGAAAATGAAACTCCGGGTCATCGAAACGCCCTGTTACCCGAACATTCAGTTTGATGGTATCGTCCGGTCTCTCGAATAGGCGGAATACAGACTCACGGAGCAATTTCACCACGAGGTCGACCAGGGGAAACTTCTCGTCGGGTTCCAAACGCAATCCGGTAATCTGCGCGGTCCCCTCCAGATTCAAGCGGCTCTTTCTCAACGAATAAGTGGATTCGAAATCCAGCATACCCCTTGTGATCTTGGTGCCTCGCATCAACAAGGCGCTGGGACTCTCTCCCTTGCTGTCACGGATATAAGGAGATATTTTACGTAGATCGAAACGCGAGAGGTTGAAACTTCCATCTACATCAGGAGGCATCGAGCCAGGGTTCAGGCTCGCTTTCGCCAAGAGCGAGGGTGACTCTCCGAGCGTCCTGAACTCCAGCCGCGTTTCCCGCAAGCCAGGAGCCATCAGTGTATCCAGATTCGTGATCGAAAGCCTGGCATCCGGGACCCTCAAAACTACCGGCGGTTTGTCCGCTGCGATGAAATCCTGAAAGTGAAACCCCATCCTGCCAACTTCGAATTTCCCGATTTTAATTGCCGGGATGAGTGGCCCACTACTCTTTCGCCCGGTCTTTCGGCGTTTCCTGGATGCGGTTTTTATATCTGTCGACACCGTTTGTTCTCGACTTCTCCCTCGCTGGGTTCGTTTCTCCGCTATTTCCGCCATTTTGAACAAGGAGTCAAAATTGGTTTTCCCCTTTTCTCGACGAACATATCGAACGTTTAGCTTCTCGATCCGTATGCTTGGCGATCGTATCTCTCCCCGCAGGATTGACGAGCGATCCATGGATGCGCTCAAATCTCGAAGAACCACGTCGGGTTTCGTATTCGGCTTGCTCAAATCGATTGTCTTCAGTGCCGGAATCCGAATTTTTATCGTATCGTCATCCCCTTGCCCCGAAATACTTCCCGCCAACTTCAAATTTGGGTAGGCGACATGCGAAAATGATTGAAGATTCGCGGCAACCGACCATGTAGCGGAAATCGACCGCGCTTTCTTTCTGTTTCTCGAAATTTCTATCGAGCCTTTAGCGGTGCCGGCCACCGAAAACTCCGATACCGGCGATCCCAGAATACTCCCGGCAAGCCGGGTCGCCCCCTCAAGGCTTGACAGCGACCATTGAAACCGGCCCGAATCCATACCGTTCATGCTCCAATCGGCGGGCCTCGATATCTGTACATGTCCGAATGGCATATTCAGGTCCAGGCTTTGCAGCCTTCCGGACTGATTTTGGAAGTCATAGGAACCCACGGCTTCTACGCGCAACTTACCTGTACGTACAGACCTCCAATCGCGGTTCATCAGCGCCAGGATATCCCCTCTCAATCCCTCGCTTGTCAGGCCGAGATTCCAGTTCATCTTTTTTCCGGGAACATATGAAAACTCTATTTTCCCGCCAACCTCTCCGATCCAATTACGAATAGCGGAAGAAATAGGCAAAAATTCCACCCATGGGGAGATGCGAATCGGATCGAAGGAAGCAGAACATTTATAGGAAAAACCGAGCCCGTCTTTTCTATCTCTTGTCCCGGTGAGCGTAACTTTCAACTTTTCATTCTTTGGCCGCGCTTTGATGGGTTGCTCCATCAATTCGCCCAGCAAGACTTCAACGGCACCTAAATCCACGACGTCGAGCGTAAGCGAAAATTCATCCCTGCCTCTTTGGTTCCACAAAGCCCGGCGATTCAAAAACATCCTCGCAAAGGGAAGCTTCAAATCCAACGTCTGGATTTCTGCAGAACCTTTCGAAGCGAGATAAAAACCGCTCGATTGAAGACCCATGGATTCTAAAGAGACTTGGCGAGGCTTCTCCTTTGAAATGATCTTGGCCCTCGCACCGAGTTTCTTTCCCGCAATATCCGCCTTCCACCTGAGGTCGCCATTCGGGGTCGAGGATACCTGCAATATACCGCTCACTTTTCCAGTAGCTATCTGCACATTGCCAGGAAAAGGAACCAATTCCACAAGTGGCGCAACCGGCAAAGAGTCAAAACGCGCGTTCACATCTACTCTCAAGGGCGAGGATGTTATCCGGTTTCGTGACAAGGCAGCCTTAAAACGAATTTTCGTTTCTTCGGAAACGTCTTCGATCGATATCAGCCCGAACCGCTCTAGCAAATCAGCCGCAGAAGAGAAATCATGTACGTCAACGAAAAATTCAGCTTCATCATCACCATGCACATTCCATTTCGCGGGTTTTTCGAGTTTCGCAGTAGCGAATGGCAATTCGATTTCCAAGCTCTCGAGTTGCGCGGATTGATTCTTCATGTCGAAGTTTCCTCTCGACTGAAGAACTGTTCTCCCCAATTCGAGAGTTTTCCATCGTTCTCTCTCGTTTATTCTCACGCTTGCGCCGAAGTCCCGGGCTTCCAAAGCCAAGTCCCACTGAACCCGCTCGCCGGAGACAAAAATCACGTGCGCCTTTCCGCCAACGTTTCCCTTGATTTTCGAAACGTGCTCGACGGGGGGAATGAATTCAACGAATCGGGCCAGGTCAAGCGGATCGAAACGAGATTTCATCTCTACACGGACAAAGTCATCTGATATCTCGCGATTTCGTTTCACCGACATGAGAATCTGCGCCGTCGAGTTCTCCTTTAACCCTCGAAACGGAATGGCTGTAACTCGTGAAACCCACTCAATCATCTCACGCATATCGCGGATGTTCGCTTCCACATGTACTTCATCTTTTGCCGAAACATTCCATAACGCAGGTTTCGTTAAATTGACTTCCAGAAAATAAGTATCAACGAAGAAAGTTTCGACGCGAGCAGAACCATCGAGCAGATTAAATCGGCCCTTCGTCTTCAATTTCAATCCAGGCAATGTCAGATTTTGCCATTTTGCTTGGGGATTCAGGTTAAAATCAGCGTGTATGGTCCGTCCTTGCAAATCAACATCCCAAGCAAGCGGTTTTCCAACGATAAGCTCGAACCTCAAATTCCCTGTAAAAATTCCTTTCCTGAAACGATACCCCAGGATTGTCGGCGCCAACACATCCAAGATAGTTGCATCGAACAGGGGCATTTCGAGCGACGCGCGATAACTTGGTCCCTCCATGTCAATATTCACATCGCCTTTTAACTGCATGAATTGTTGACCGTCAGGTACCCGGCATTTGCCGTCTAAAAAAACATCCAATGGAACGCCCGGTTGTATCTTTTCGACCTCGATGTGGATAAAAGAACATGATCCGTCGAAAGCCGTCGTGACATCGCTGGCATCGAATCGCAATTCGGTTTTCACGTCATAAAGATCGAGTTCGTGAACGACAAAACTGAATCCTGACTCAGGACCTTGCGGGGTGCTCTCCGCTGCTTCGGCCTCTCTAACCAGAGAAAAAGATAGCCCCTTATTTATAACTCGCGACGAAACAGTCTTCTTTGTCCCTCGATTCAAATTGTCGATGATATCCTGGAAATTAAATCTACCATTTGCATCTCTATACAGATGGCCAGAAGCACCTTTGACGGTGAACTGAAGAATGCTGATACGCTTGTAAATCAGGGCCGATGGATTCAGCAGTATTTCAACATTATCGAATCGAACAAAAGGCGTCTTGCTCTTAGCCCCGCCTTCTTCTGTTTGCCCGTCGATGACGATTCCACTCGCCTCGATCTTGAACAATCCCAGTTCCAGCCGGTCGATGGATACTTTACGACCGAGGATTTTTTGTCCTTCCCTTTCCGCGATTCTGATTATCTCATCTGAGGAAAGAAAAATTTGCACGGCGACGATCGCAACGATTGTCAAAACGAAACTTATACCGGCAATCCAAACCAACCATTTTAAGAATCGATACATAGTGGACCCATTGCGGCAAACAAAAAGGCGGCTCACCAAGCATAAGGTAATTTAGATTTCATACCACTCCCTCATGTTATATATTAGCAAAATGCAATTTTTCCTGTCTTCTTGATGTTTGAAACTGAATTCCTCTTTTTTGTGATGAATCGCCTATATGAATAAGAATCCCATCGACACGAACACAGATACTCAACGCCCAAAATCGAATCGAGGCCGCGAAGTCTTTTCCTGGTGCATGTACGATTTTGCAAACTCCGCTTTTCCGACGCTAATTGTTACGGTTGCATACAGCGTCTATTTCAAGACAATCGTAGCGGGGGGCGGTGGGAGAGGAGATTTTCTATGGGGGGTTGCGCTCTCAATGGCCATGATTTTAAGCGTGTCCATCACCCCGCCTTTGAGCGCGGTCGCCGACAGGCGAAGCACCCGAAAGCGCTTTTTGGTGCTTTTCGCCTATATTTGCGTATTGGCCACCGCCCTTTTGGCAAATGTAACCGCCGGCATGATCTTCGCCGGCATGGCGCTTTTCATCATCGCCACCGCTGCATTCGAAAGCTCTCTTATCTTCTACAACTCTTTTTTGCCTGATGTCTCTACGCCCGAAACCATCGGGAAGGTTAGCGGATGGGGCTGGGGACTTGGATATCTGGGCGGATTACTTTGTCTTTTTTTGGTCAAGCCTTTGTTGGCGGGAGGGTTCTCGCAGGAAAATCTTCCCCTGTTCCGTATGAGTTTTGTTGCGGTCGCCGGGTTTTATGGCCTGTTCACGATTCCTCTAATTTTCTGGCTTCGCGAAACCAAAACAAATTCCACAAAACCAAGCGAAAAAGGCGCTTTCGCCGAATTATGGGAAACACTACGGGACACGAGAAAGACTCCCGGCGCACTCAAATTCCTCGTTGCCTTTTTCCTCTATAACGACGGAATTGTCACCGTCATCTCTTTCAGTTCGATCTATGCGGTTTCTACGCTGAATTTCAGCATGGGTGAAGTGCTGAGTCTCTTTATAATGGTTCAAGTCTCGGCTGGGGTCGGCGCGTTCGCTCTCGGGTATTTGACTGACGCATGGGGACCGCGAAAAACGATTCTGCTGACCCTCGTGAATTGGTGTGTGGTCGTCATCGTGGCCTATTTCACTGACTCCAAATATGTATTCTTGGGCATTTCACTATTGGCGGGGCTTTCACTTGGTTCCAGCCAATCAGCAAGCCGTGCTCTGATGACCAGCTATATTCCTGAAAAAAGAGCTGCGCAATCATTTTCGTTTTACGGTATTTGCGGCAAAATGAGTTCTGTTCTCGGCCCACTGGTTTTTGGGGGAGTGTCCGCACTGACTGGTGACCAGAGAACTGCGATATTATCTGTGCTCGCTTTTTTCCTGGTGGGGGGCGCTTTGCTATGGCTAACACCGGAAACCAGAAAATCGGCTCTGCCTAACCAAAGGACATGATGCGCTCGAACGCTGTTGCCGAAAACACAACAAGTTGACTGTTTCGTCTCCTGCGGGCATCTCCTGGAGTTGACTTGGAATTTCGTGAACAGATTTACCAAAGGCTGATGTTTCATCTTGGGGAAATCGATGTTTCAAGAGAAACAGTCGACGCCTTCACTTCGGACATCGTCCACATTCTCGACCGAATTACGCAAGATAGAATATACGAGGCCAGTTTACGGCAGATTCTCCAGCGTTTCGCCGATGAATGGGCAGAGCAATCTTCTCGTAGGATTCTGGATTCCAAAAGTGATGAAGCCACGGAAATCGTATATGAAATGATTGACCGCCAAGCCAGAAACCGCGCTATCCGCGCGCTCAGGCAAGCTTTGCTCGAAACACTGCAAGGACAGAAAAAACCATTGGACGATCTGGATTTTTTTGACGAGATCGAGTGACTTTCAAGACAGAGGTTTAGGATGCCAGAGAAAAATCTAGCGGAAGAAATCGCAAAACGCAGAGGACGCAGATATCCGGCCCATGAATTCATCGCCGAAAAATTTCCCGACTACATGGAAGCGCTATTACATCTCGATGAGATCATTCGCGCGAAAGAGAGAAGATTCGGCGAAGCAATGCATGAACTCTTTCATATCATAGCACTCGCCGTTGAGGGTTCGAATCCGCATAACCAGCCACACCTCAAACAGCACCTGAAAAAAGGTCTCAAATTGGGCTTGCACCCGGAAGAAATTGCAGAAGCACTTATGGTCTGCGTAAACCCGGCAGGCTCCAAAGTGCTTACGTATGGCGTAACCTGTATGCTCGAAGCAATGGATGAACTCAAAGACGAAGGCTGGAAATACCCCGATTAAACAAAGACTCGCCTAGACTTTGTTCGAGTGGGACTCACGCTTCTGCCCGAATCGCCTCCTCACGCAATGGAGAATATATGCCGATGTACGTGATGGGTGTGGGGGCATCCAGTCTGTGCGGCACCCCCTTGGGTATGTGGACCACCTGACCCGCTTTGACATTGCGCGTTTCACCGGCGACTGTAAACGTAGCTTCGCCCTTCATGAGATATACGAGTTGCTCCACATCATGAGTATGGTCCTGCTCCGTTCCTCCCTCTCTTTCGATATACAACATCATGACCTGCTCCCCGACGACGAGCCTGCGCTCCCGGCCCGGCATCTTTTGGGGTTCAATTTCCGCCAGATCGTAGAAATACTGCATTCGTCCGCTCCTCCTGGTTTTCGTTTAGAATTGATTTTCCGATTGTTGACTTTTGGAACTTCAATCGCAAGGCCATCACAAGACCCGCCTTGCAATCACACACCCATCATCCCTAGAATCCTCTCCTGTTTTGTCGAACCTCCGCAGCTTACTAAAGGATAAATTCTTGATGAATACCGACATCCGAGTTCGTTTTGCTCCATCCAATACGGGCCACCTCCATATCGGCGGCGCGCGCACCGCGTTGTTCAATTGGTTTTTTGCGAAACATCACGAAGGCACAGCCATTTTAAGAGTCGAGGATACCGACCGCCAACGCTCTACGGAAGAATTCTACGACGCAATCCTGGAAGCATTCGATTGGCTGGGTCTCGAATGGGATGAAGGCCCATATCGCCAGTCCCAGCGGATGGATTTATACCAAGAAGCAGCCAATAAACTCCTGTCTTCCGGCAATGCCTATCGGTGTACGTGCACACCAGATGAGGTGAATGAAATGCGTGAGCGAGCTCGCGCCGAGGGGAAAACACCCAAATACGACGGCACCTGTCGGGATCGATATGACAAAGACCCCGCCGCCCCATTTTGCCTTCGCCTCCGAGTCCCGGATGAGGGGGAGACGATTTTTAACGATATCCTCTCCGGAAATATCTCGTTCGAAAACTCTCAACTCGATGATATGGTCATCGTCCGAACTGACGGGACACCTACATACAACTTTTGCGTAGCTATCGACGACATCGACATGCAGATTAGCCACGTGATACGTGGCAACGACCACCTATCCAATACCCCAAAGCAAGTTCTCGTCTATCGGGCTCTGAATGAACCCACACCAAAATTCGCACACATATCGATGATACTAGGTCCCGACAAAAAACGACTATCAAAACGTCATGGCGCAGATTCGGTACTCGAATATAAAGAGCGGGGTTTCCTCCCTGAAGCGCTGATCAACTATCTGGTGCGACTCGGCTGGAGCCATGGAGATCAAGAAATTTTCACCAAAGAAGAAATTATCGAGAATTTCTCATTGGAGAATTTGAACAGGTCTGCCGCCATCTTCAATCCGGAAAAATTATTGTGGCTGAATCAGGAATACATCAAATCGGCCGATAGTGGTTTTCTCGTCGAATCGCTCGATTCTGGCCTTAAAGACCGGGGCCTGTCACCAGACCAGTTAAATCACAGGACACGCATGGGCATTGTGGATGAACTCAGAACACGCTCGAGCACCTTGGTAGATATGATAGAAGGCGCTCTTTTTTTCTTCGAAGATGAAGTCGAATGGGACGAGAAGGCAGCTTCGAAATTCCTGACCCCGCAGAGTTCGAGGTTGATGCTGAAACTGCGGAATGAATTGAGTGAAATCGATACGTTTACATCCAAACACATCAAATCGGCTTTTCATCGCGTTATGGACGAAGAAGCCGTAAAGCTCGGTAAACTGGCGCAACCCGTGCGCGTCGCTATCACAGGCGGCACTATCAGTCCCGGTATCTTTGAAACTCTCAGCCTTCTCGGAAGAGACAGGAGTCTGCACCGTCTCGACGCGGCTCTGGGCAGAGTCAATCAGTAAATCACACCGATATCGTCCTTGACGAATAAAGAACGCATACATATAAACATCTAGGTCTTTTTGGGGGATCGTCTAGCGGCAGGACACCAGACTCTGGATCTGGGTACGGAGGTTCGAATCCTCCTCCCCCAGCCACTCAATTCTTACGAGTTATATTCGGCGCACGGAATTTCGTAGTTTTCTTTGATCCTTTATCCAAGGAGATGACAATGACTCTAAGAATCAATGATGAAGCACCAGATTTTTCCGCTGATACGACCCAAGGATCCATCAATTTTCATGAATGGATTGGCGATGGTTGGGCCATCATATTTTCACACCCGAAGGACTTTACACCCGTCTGCACTACGGAACTCGGGACGATGGCCGGACTCAAGCCGGAATTCGACAAAAGAAACTGCAAAGTGATCGGCATCAGCGTCGACGGGGTTTCCGATCACGAAAAATGGTCGAAAGATATCGAAAGTTCTCAGGGCCATGCCGTGAATTATCCTTTGATCGGCGATCCCGCACTTAATATCGTTAAAGCCTTTGACATGCTGCCTGCCGACGCAGGCGACACTTCAGATGGCCGGACGGCCGCAGATAATGCGACGGCCCGCTCGGTTTTCGTTATCGGGCCGGACAAGAGAATCAAGGCGACGCTCACCTATCCAATGAGCACGGGCCGGAATTTTAGCGAAATCCTGAGACTGCTCGATTCCTGCCAGTTGACGGCCAGCGAACAGGTGGCGACCCCGGCGAACTGGCAGCAGGGCGAAGACGTGATTATTTTGCCGGCCGTTTCCGATGAGGATGCGAAGAAGAAATACCCGGAGGGATGGGAATCGCCGCTTCCTTATATTCGGGTCGTCAAACAACCATAACTATTTTCACACCCACCGATGCAAGCAAACGATAAAGTGATACGCCGTCGCTGATTTCTCATTCAGCAAAGCAAAACAAAAGAGCCGCGGCCAGGAACATCAGCCGCGGCTCTTTACGTTTTCCAGCGAAAAGGCTAGTTTTTCCATCCTTCAGCTTTCATGGCCTCTTTCACCATGCTCAAATCCATGCCTTCCTTGCGAAGATCCACTGTACGTTTCGCTTTGCGTTTTTCCAGTAGCACCTTACCCATGTAATCGAACCACTTGTAATCCTGCTCGCTCGGGAGAAGACCAAAAGTCAGATCGTTCACAGAGGCTTTCACTATCTTAAGCTTGATTTTTGAACCCTTCGATTGCAAGTGGTTCAGGTAAATGCGCGCAAACTTATCGCGATTATCTCTGTGTAATTTCATACCACGAATGAACCCCCTCAAAAACTTCGTATAGACGTCTCTGTTATTTTTGAGAGTTTTTCCATTGGCCATGATTATCCACAGGTTGTTTGCATATTTGCAAAATGTTTCCACCGTGCGGGCGTATCCCCTGTCGATGGCGATCGCAGCTTGCGGGTTGTTCAAAGCTATCATATCCACGGTCCGTGATTTGAGCGCCGCCATACGGGTATCGTTGTTCATGTTCACGGTCGTGAAGTCTTTCACACTTAATCCATATTTCGGCAGAATGAAGGTTGTCAGCGTGAAATATGTACCCGTAGCTTTTCCTACCCCAAGTCTTTTGCCCTTCAAATCATGTAAGGTTTTTACAGGTGAATCGGGAGACGTTAGAATCTTGTTTGCTTTACACCAATAATTTGCATTTGCGATGCCGGGGGCATTCGCTTTCTTCGATATAGCGGAATAAAAGGCACGATCAGCAGCGCCACCGACATCCAGGGAATTCGACAAAATCGCCTGGCGCATCAACTTCCCCTGAGCGAATTGTTTAATGGTGTATTTCCCCTTGCCGATGGTCTCATTGTAGTAGCCCATCTTATGAGCAACGATCGTGACCGCTCCCATAACAGAGCGGTGATGGCCGATTCGGAACGGCGTCGCACTTGCTGTATATGCAACTGACAACACCGCCGCGATGGTTATTGCAACTACGAAACAAATACTCCTTCCCTTCATTACTAAATCCTCCTTGAGATTCATTGGCCCGAAGGCATCCAAGAATGCAAGCCTAAGTTGAGCAACCCGTTATCGGGGAGCTAATTTCAATCTCATTATTCCTATCAATTCAATGTATGGAGAAACCATAACATATCTTCATACATAATAGTATCCCTCTACGCTCCAGGTATCCATCTCCCATTTACCGTCCCAAGGAAATTTCCAATTTGTTTCGACTTGCCTTGATCAGGTAGTGGATTCCTGCTCAGGGCTTCGTATTTGCAAGGACAAAGCCAGGACAAAACCAACAAGTAAAACGATTGGAAGCGTCCAAAAAGCATTCAGCATTCCGATTCTCTCCCCAAGCAAAGAGAGGGGAATCGCCGTTAATCCGGCAAATATCCAACCACTACCCAGTATCAATGAACTTGCAAACCCTCGGTGTTCGGGCAAATATTCTTGCGCCAAGGCAACAGATACCCCCATCGGTACAAAAACCCCTGCGCCAATGATTGCGAGAGATATATAAGCCCACTCCAAAGAAGATAACTGAAACGCCACCATACCGGCCAAGGCGCATCCAACGCCGATGGTAATCACCTTGGGCTTCCCATACCTGTCACCCATAATACCGCCGAGCATCACACCAATGGCTCCAGAGAAAAAAATGACCGTGTTGGCCATGCCGCCGCGCCAAAGCCCTAAACCATTTTCGACAAATATCGCGGGTAAAAATCCCCCCAAATTCGCCAAAGTCGTCCCCCTAACGGCAGCGATGCCAAACAGGAGAAGTACAGGTCCTTGGACACGCTTCAGCGACACCAGCAACCCATCCTGCTGACTTGAGTCTTCGTCTTTCTTCTTTCTCCGGGGCGGAGCCGGCATCCCAAATTTCACACCCACCGTGGCGAGCGCAGCCACAAGGATGAAAACCCACAAATGCTCCATTCCCATAGATTCTGCGATAAAAATGGCAATCAACGGACCAATCGCGAAACCCAGCCTTCCCGCCGTAACGAACAAGCTGACAATAAATCCAGCATGCTCGGAACTCAATCTACCCGCACGCGCGGCCATATCCGGATGGCATAAACCGAAAAGAATTCCCCCCATGATTACTGCGAAAGCCAAGCCATAGACGCTTGTCACCCATCCAATTGCCGTAAAGGCAACGGAACTGCCGATCAGGCCTACAGAAAGCCAGGGCAACCAGGGCCACCTGTCAATGATTACACCTGTGATGGGTTGTGTGATGGAACCGCTCACCGCCTGACATGAAATCAAAAAACCGATTGTCGTGATACTTAGCCCCAATTTTTCTTTTAGTAACGGAACCAAAGGCGCAAAGAAGTTCGCTTGGCTATCAACCACAAAGTGGGCAAAAAAAATGATGCCAGTTCCTGCCCAGGGCAAAGTTCGAAAAGACGGCTTCTCAGTATTTTGAGGATTTTGATTCATGTCTACCTTGGGGCCAGGGCCTTTAGCGTGCGTTCGACAGCTTCTTGATAACTCTCTCCAGCTAACACAGGGTCTATCATCAAAGCCGGCATATCCACCCCGGCATCCCGGAATGCGGCCAAGCGCTCCCGGCACCTCTCCGGTGGGCCGACAAGACAAAATTCATCAATGATGGGGTCTGTAATACCTTCGCACAAAGCCTTTTGATCACCTTGATCAAAGGCCGTTTTTATGCGCTCCGCCTCTTGTTCATAACCGCTTTCCCGTATCGAATTGTTGTATGCGGGAAGTCCCAGCCAATATGTCAATGTTTGGCGGGCGGCTTCTCTGGCTAAAGTGAGGTCATCACATAAAAAAGTATGTATTCCAAGATCAATTTCTACATCACGGGGATTTCTATCTGCTCGTTTCGCGCCTACACCTCTCGCTTCCAAAAATGCACCCATTCTTGATAGCGGAACCATATACGGCAATAATCCATCCGCTATTTCTCCGCCAAGCTCTGTCATCTTGGGACCGACAGCCGCTATGTATATTCGGACCGGATAGTTTGAGCGCCTGAATTTCAGCTCCTCTCCCTGGTAAGTCTGGACAGGAAGAGGATATACAGGCTCCCCCTCCAATACACCTTTCACCTCACTCACATAATTCCGCATATCTTCGAGAGGATTTCCAGGTTCTATCCCCATCGCTTTGATCCGGGGCGGGTGCCCGAGACCGAGACCCAAGATATAGCGGCCGCCGGAGATTTCGCTGATCGCCACCGCACCTTGGGCCGCCATGGACGCATGGCGCAAATATATGATGGCGACCGAACTTCCGATCTCGATCCTGGACGTGTATGTCGCCATCAACTGATTGATGGCCAGGGTGTCCGTCAAGGATTCTGTCGTATAAACACGAGCATATCCTAATTCCTCACCAAGCCTGGAAACCTCTCCTAACCCCTTGAAAGAAATGTCCGCAAAAGTGAGAAGCCAAAATCCGAGGCGATGCGTCATATTAAACCCTTCCGTAAACCGTGTCCTTGGGCATACTCATTGGCATAATCTACCCCCATCAATCAATATGACTGCCCCGTTCATATATGATGCTTCATCAGAAGCCATGAAAACAGCGCAATCGGCGATTTCTTCCGGAGCAGCAAATCGCCCCAACGGTATATTACTCATTAGTTTCTCTCGTCTATCTGCTTGCGTTTCCACGCGGTGCTTCGTGCCCTCGCTCAGAGTTGTCCCCGGAGCTATCGCATTCACCCGAATCCCTTTGGGCCCGAGTTCTGCTGCATGAGCCTTCGTCATCAGGTGCATGGCGCCTTTCGTGGCGCAATAGAGGGAATTATCGGGTACTCCCGCCTCCCCGGATGTCGAGCCAATGTTGATGATCTGACCATCTGTCCTGGGAATCATGTGCTTGGCTGCCAATCCACTCAGAATGAACGAGGCCATCGCATTCACTTGAAAGAGAGCAACTACTTCTTCATGCGTGACTTCTTCCACGGGCTTGTTGCAGCGGATTCCGGCGCAGTTCACCAAAATATCGAGCCTTCCTAAACGCCTTAGCGCGCGACTCATCAATGGAGCCGCATTCGAGAGGTTCGATAAGTCAACCCCCTCGCCGGCCGCCGTTATTCCTTGGGCCTGACAATACGCAAGGGTCGAATCCAAAGCTGTCTGGTTTCTGCCACCCGCCAAATATAGTGAACATCCCTCTTCGGCGAAACGCCTTGAGATGGCGGAGCCGATTCCCACGGATGCTCCGGTGATCAAGGCCGTCTTTCCTTTTAGTCGCATTTTGAGTGATCCCTTTACTTTAACGGAGGCTCTACACCTTCCGGCACTTGCAGTTCAAATGCGTTGAGCGTCATCGAAACAGTCGTATAGTGTCCAATAAGACCGATCAACTCCACCAAACCGCGTTCTCCGAAATGCTTGAGTGCATTCTGGTAAATGTCATCACTCACGAAGTGATTTTCGTGCAATGCGACACAAAAATCATAGATCGCTGCCTCATCGGCGGACATTTCAGCGGGCCGCCTGTTTTCCTGAACCGCCTTGATAATCTCGGGAGACAACCCCCCTTTTATAGCCAAGGGCTCATGGGCGTACCATTCGTATTGCGAACTCCAGAACCGGGCGGTGATCAAGATCGCAAACTCGCTCAATCTGGGTTCGAAGAGGGTGTCATAGCGTAGGTAACGCCCCGTTTCTTCGAGCTTTTCAAGATAAGCCGGGCTTTTCAGCCACGCCAGAAACGGGCCACGCACTCCTCCTCTGGGGCCGGAGGCGATTTTCTCATGAAGTATTCTTTGCGCATCCGTCATCTGCTCGAACGGCGTTTCAATCAAACGAGTCATCGGTGTTCATTCTCCTATCGTCTTCAGGTGTGCACGAGCGACGACATCACTGCTACATAAGAAGTTCACAGGTTGCAAGGCGATGCTTAGTTTGATAAGCAATTATTAAGGCTGCGGCAGGCGCGGCCAAATTGTGTTTTCTGGAAATGTACTTGGAGTGAAAGGCCCCCACCCGTTTCACCTCTACCCATTTCCAAAATATGCAGGAGATCAGCAAGTGCCAGAAGGAACAGTGAAGTGGTTCAATGACGCGAAGGGCTATGGATTCATTTCGCAGACGGATGGTGACGATGTTTTCGTCCACTTCTCCGCCATCCAGGGAGAGGGCTTCAAAACCCTGGAGGAAGGACAAAACGTGAACTTCGAAATTGTCCAAGGCCCGAAAGGGCTTCAGGCAGCCAACGTCACAAAGGGGGGTGACTCCGAAGAATAACCCTCTCAAAGAGAAAACCCAAAACGACGGCTCACCCGGGCCGTCGTTTTTTTTTGTCTGCTGATATGACTCTCCCCCGCTTGCGGGAAGGTTGAGCCTCCATGATATAACCCCATCGGGGGACATCCAATCGATCGACAACATAGAAAGGCAATTCATGCGTGATGTCATTATCATCGGTGGCGGCATCATGGGTCTCCTGACGGCGAGAGAACTCCGCAAAACGGGCAGGAGCGTCACCATCATCGAAAAGGGTCGGCCCGGGGCGGGCGCCACGTGGGCTTCGGCCGGCATCATTTCCGCCCATGGGACGAGCGGCTCCGCCGATATCGCCGGCCCCCCGGGTCTCAAGCTCCGGACCGCCTCCTATGAAGAATGGCCCCTTCTCGCAGAAATAATCGCCGAAGAAAGCGGAACGGACATCGAATACCGCCTCACCGGCGTATTGCTGATAGCCCTGGATGAGGCGGAAGCGCAATCCATACAGGAAAAAGCCCGTGCGCGCGAGTGGGGCGAGGCGGAGTGGATGCCGCCCGGCGTTTTGAGGGGCGAAGAACCTTGCCTCTCAGATGAATTGGCGGGCGCGCTCCTGGTCACAGGCGGAAACCTCGAAGTCAGAAAACTCGGGCCCGCGCTCGAGCTCGCCTGCAGGCGGGCGGGGGTGGAGATCATCACCGGCTGCGCGGCCGAGGAAATCCTGAGCGAGGGCGGTAAAGTCACCGGAGTCCGCACGGATGCGGGCGTCCACGAGGCGCCCGCCGTCTTCATCTGCGCAGGTATCGGCAGCCGCAGCGTGCCGGGCGCCGTCCCCCGGGCGCCCATCACCCCCCAGCGCGGGCAGATGCTCGCCATGGATGCCAGAGCACTGGGGCTCAAGCGCGTGGTGCTGACCGTGAACGACCCCTACCTCGTGCCCCGCGCCGACGGCCGCGTTCTGCTGGGCGCGACGAGAGAGTTCGCCGGCGAGGACCCGAGGCTCACCGTGGGCGGCATGGCCTGGCTGCTGAGCGAGGGCATCCGGGTCGCGCCCGGAATCGCCACCTGCGCCATCGAGGAGACCTGGTGCGGCTTCCGGCCCACCTCCTCGGACTACCTGCCCCTCATCGGCCGGGGGGCGCTCGAAGGGCTCTACTTCTGCACCGGGCACGGGCCTTCGGGGGTCGGACCTGCGCCTGCGAGCGTGAGGCTGGCGACGGCGCTCTATCTGGGAGACGCCCCGCCGATCGATCCGGCGCCGTATGACCCGATGCGCTTCGCGTAGCAAATGCGGGGAAATGCGGGGCCCGAAAAAGTTTTTTAATTCGATAAATTTCGATAAAACGTTAAAGTATTACATCAATATATCCCGGCAAATCGATATATTAAAATTACATATATCGTCGGTTCCATTTCCGAACATTTCCGGAAATTTATCGATATTTACGGTATTTTTCAGAAATTCGAAATCCGCGCGCTCGCTCGCGCCGTACGAGTATTTCACCGCTCCGCCGTGATGGCGGACGCGCGGGCGGCGCGAAGGGTTTGAGCGCTTCGAGCGGGTCGCCGCGCTCATTCGCAGCGGGGGATTCTCCCGGGTCGCCCGGATGAAAGCATCGCCTGAGACTGCCTTCGCCATCGCCTCTTCCTCATGTAGACCGCGCGGATTCGACCGCCCGGGCCGACCGGCCGCCCTCTCCCCCGTGGAGAGAGCGGGCCGCTTCGCCAATCTAGCGAAACCCCCGCCGCGCGCCGCAGCGCCAAATGCGGGGAAATGCGGGCAAACTCGACCGAGGCGGGCTTGTTGAAAAAGCCTTCTCCGCCTCATCCTGAGTAGCGGCGGAGCCGCGTATCGAAGGTCAATCGCGCCCAATGCGGAAGCGATTGCGCCGCCCGGCGCGAGGCGTTCGACTCTCCTCGCCCTTCGATACGCCGCTTTCGGCGGCTACTCAGGGTGAGGAAAGAGGCATTGGCGATTTGCGGGGAGCGCAGCCGGGTCTTTTTCAACAAGTCTGTAGGGACAGGTCGCGACCTGTCCCTACCATGTTCATGCTTCAGGTCTTGCCGGTAAGGCAGTGGGATCCTCGAAGCTATGGATTCCCCTACCTCACAGGCCTGATCCTGTAGACCGCTTCGCGTTCTTCCGAGAGAAACCACAGCGTCCCGTCGGGCGCTTCCTGGACATCGCGGACGCGGCCTGTCTCGGGAAACGCCAGCCGCTCGACCTCTTTGAGGCCGCCTTTCGGATCGAGGCGGGAGATATAATCGAATTTGAGAGAGCTGACGAAAAAATGCCCGCGCCAGTCCGGCCACAGCTTTCCCGAGTAGATGGCCATCCCGCAGGGCGCGATGGAGGGGTCCCAGTAGAAATCGGGCTGCTCCATGCCCTCTTTCGCGGCGCCAACGCCGATCTTCCCGCCCCAGTAGTGCCGCCCGTAGGCGATGACGGGCCATCCGTAGTTCGCGCCCTTCCTGACCCGGTTTATCTCGTCCCCGCCACGCGCGCCGTGCTCGACGGCCCAGAGCGCGCCCGCCGCGTCGAGCGCGGCCCCCTGGGGGTTCCTGTGGCCCCACGACCATATCTCGGGCCGCGCACCCGCCCGCCCGGCGAACGGATTGTCCGGGGGGATACTCCCGTCGCGCCGGATGCGGATTATCTTGCCGTGGTGGAGCGAGAGGTCCTGCGCCGTTTCGGGGATTCCCCTCTCGCCCAAAGTGAGAAAGAGATTGCCGTCGGGCGCCTCGATGACCCGCGAGCCGAAATGCCGGCCTCCGGAGGAAGGCGACACCATCTCGAAGATGACGCGCAGGTTCTCGAGCCTTCGGTTGTCGGCTGAAAGGGCGGCTACGGCCAGCGCCGTGCCTCCCCCGCCTCGGCGGGGTTTCGAATAGGTGAGGAAAATCTCGCGCGTTTCGGGGAAATCCCGCGCGGCGGCGACGTCCATCAGTCCGCCCTGCCCCCACGCGTAGACTTGCGGAACGCCCGAAATTTTAATTCTGCGGCGCGCGGAGTCAAAATGAAAAAGTGAGCCGCCGCGCTCGGTGACAAGAAACGCCCCGCCCGGCAGGAACGCAATCCCCCAGGGGGTATCGAGATTTCCCGCCACCTTTTCGGTAGAAACCGGGCCGCTCAGTGTCTGCCGCACCGCCGCGAATCCTGGCGTCGTGGTGAGCGCAAGGAGCAGTAAAACGAGGACACAGGACAAGACCGCCGTGCGCCTACCGGCCCTTGGGTAAGGTAAAGTATTCATCCATAAAATTTTCATGATCTCCCTCCCGGCGGCTTCGGTCTTTATATCGTGAGAGGCCGGGCGAGTGCCAGCAGGGACAGGTCGCGACCTGTCCCTGCAGAAAACATGACTTTTCCCTTCGTTCGTCATTCCGATTTTAGAGGCTGTTGCAGGTGCCGCATATATGCGGCCCTTTGTCCGAATGGGGGGGCTCTCTCGGCTTGAAAACCACCCCCCCCTACCCCCCCTTGTCAGGGGGGTAAAAAAGCAACACCCGCCGCCGGTAGAGGGGCTTTTGGTTTTCTTGCCCCCCTGTTAAGGGGGGGTAGGGGGGGTTGCCTTTATCCCCTGACAAAGGGGGCTTTTCCAACAACCCCTCTTCGGCCGGGTTTGACCCACCGGTGCGGATTGCGGGCGGGCATCGATCGATTACAATGCAGGGAGTTGTGACGCTAGAATATCTGCGAGGATCAGGATACATGCCCGAACACCGAACCGAGCGAGCGCACCCAGAAGACGACGCACGCCTGGGCCGGCCGGGGATGCCGGCGGGACTGCTCGCCGCGCTGGTCGTCGCTGTCCTGGCATTCGCCGGCGTCGGCGCGCGCTACTGCGCTCGCGGGGATTTCGACGTCATTCATGCCGTTTTGAGCCTGTTCTTTTCGATCAACCTGCTGATCTGCTATTTCGAGGCGTGCCTGTTCTTGAGACGCGACTACATCGAGGCGCGCACCGAATACTGGCGCGAGCGTCGGGGCGAGACGGGCGTAACACCGGCCGTCCAATTCCTCCTCACGAAAGTTCCGCTTGCGAAGACGCTGTCGCCGACGGTGTGGGCGGACATCTGGGCGACGTACGCACAGTTCGACGGCTCCTACGCGGACCGGCGCACTTACGGTTTCAACGTGGATATCGCGAACGGCTTTGCAACGCCGCTCCCCACGCTGATCCTCTACGCCGCCTATACGTTCGAGATCATGCCCGCCCTCGTCGCGGGCATTATCGGCGTGATGCTGTTCTGGCAATTGACGTACATGACGTCGGTCTACCTGGTCAGCTTCTTCGTAGCTAACCGGCAAGCCCGGATCAGCCGGGGCGATCTGTATGTCTACATTCTTGCGATGAATGCCCCCTGGATACTATGCCCGCTGCTGGGACTGTACGTCTCGGTCCGCCTGATTCTGGACGGGGACTACAGCGTTTTAGGTTATTGACGGTGGGTTTTCGGGGGCTACGCTTGCGGGCAGCTCCTACTGCGTGAACAAAATTGGTTTCCCGTAGGGACAGGTCGCGACCTGTCCCTGCAGATTCATGCCGAAATTCGCTTGCTTGACACGATACATTTATGTAGCTACATTACAGAAGTTACAAAGAGGCCGGGTCGTTGCGCTGGGAATGGGATAACGACAAGAATCACGCGAACAGACATCGAGACGGGCCGCATCATCAGCGCCAGGAAGGCCACGGCGAGAGAGAGGAGAGCCTATGAGCAGGGGAGCTTCTAAAGAACTCACCGGGGAGCAGAAGGCGGAAATCGAGGCGCTCGCCGCCCTATCCGAAGAAGAGATAGATACGAGCGACATCCCCGAGATTCTGGATTGGTCGGACGCCAGGTGCGGTTTGCTCTATCGGCCTGTGAAACAGCAGATTACGCTCAGGCTCGACGCCGACGTGGTGGCGTGGTTCCGGGCGAACGCCCCCAACGGACGGGGATACCAGACCGAGATGAACCGCGTACTCCGCGAACACGCCACGGGGGCCTCGAAGCGGACGTAACCGGGGTGCCGCCGGGGCTTTCGCCTTTGCCCGTCATGGCGGCTTTCATTTCGACAAATGCGGCAGGTTTTGCGAACAACCCTGGGGGCAATGCTTCCGTAGGGGCGGACCCATGTGTCCGCCCGCAATTCGTGCCCTCCCTTATTCAATACAAGGCTATGTCTCGAAGATGGGCGGCCATTATGCGATAATGCACCCGCGCGCCCGTATTTGCCGACGGAGGAACATGCAAGCATGGATTCACGAGGTCAAGACCCAACCGAAGCACCCCCCGAGCCGCGAAATCTCACTTTCTCTCAAGCCCAAGGCCATGAGGAGATTCCCGGACCGCTGAATCTCGGAGAACTGCCGCAAGAGACGAGAACACAGATTTGGAATGTTTTTTATGAAAGTCTCGACCAGTTTGTTAGGCGTGATTTCGCAGGATACCCTTATATTATCACCCCTTGGCAAGACATGATGAGCGCGGTGCATCGTGACTACTTCTGTTTCCCATTGCATGAATGGAGTGCACATCAAGAAAAAGCTGCATCTCAATTCTGCCAGATTCGTTTAGACGAGAGAGCAAGACATGGGGAAGGCCAGTATTTAGGCCAAATTGCTTCTAAAATCCACGATCACATCGAAACGCAACCATTCAATAAAGTGTTCGACCTCATTCAATTCGTAATGCGCCATCCCGAATGTCCTACTGAATTCGTCGACAGTATGAAGGAAACATTTGCATCTTCCAGGTTAGCGTACATCATAGATGACAGCCCGCTACCGACCATCCTTCCAGCCACTACGCAGGAAGAAAAAGATGCCCTCCTCGAATCGTTGCAAACACTTCGAGGGGCCGGTTTGAATGGCGGCGCGGAGCATCTGCGAAAAGCTTCCGAATCCATCAACCAAGGTGATTGGGCGGATAGCATCCGGGAGAGCATTCATGCCGTGGAATCCGTGGCGCGGATAATTGATCCGAACGCCTCCCGAACTCTTAAGCCAGCACTCTTGTCTATCGAGAAACATGGAGAGCTTCACCCCGCGCTCAAAGACGCCTTTATCAAACTTTACGGATACGCTTCTGATGAACAAGGGATTCGCCATGCGTTGTTAAATGGCGATGGACCCGACGTAGGTATGGATGAAGCGATCTTCATGCTCGGCGCGTGCGCATCCTTCGCCAGTTATCTATGGCGCAAGCATCAGGCGAATGAGAACGCGTGAGGGGATAGTCACCCCACCAAAATTACCGAAACGAAGAAGTGAATCACTCGCCCATTGAGGAATAGATTCGAGGGCTGTGAATGGAGGATTTACCTTCTCAAATTGTTTATATCTATCGTTTTTTTAATTCCGATGCTACTTGCTTAAGATGCCCTTCAATCTTCGTCAACGCATCTGCCACTTCTTGCTCGGGCGGTTTACCAAGTGTAGAAAATCCTTCGAATTGCGACACATCTAATTGACATCTTTCACAGTGACGTTTGCCGCTCATGTCATCGTATTCAACAACTACTTCAAAGGGTTTTAGCCTTGGTTCCTTATAGAGATCTATACTACTACCAAATGACACGCGAATGCTTTCGCCTTGGGGAAGAAAACTCATTACTTCCCGATCAGTTGAATTCCGAAGAGCCACATGGTGAGTTTCGAAATCTTCTTCGTCCGCTATGAACTTGAAGCTCACATTCCGGGCGGGACCTCGACCAACATTAGCTATAACGAAATTGAAGTAAGTCCAATACAGTGGGTGGATAACGAGGTATGCGACGACCTTTGGCTCCGTTTCTGCTTTGCGGAGTAATTTATTTTCGCTGGCAAGTGTCTTAGTTGCTACTGCTGTAACCAACGCAGACAAGGCGATGAAAAGGGTTGCTATAACGGTAAGTGCTGGTTGATTCTCAGTGAGAAAGTCTAATATCTCATTCATTTTTTATTTCCTTTTATTATCGATTCCCCAGCTCATCTCCACTATTTTTCTCGACATCTCATCCACGAAACAGTCATAAAAACAGGGCGGACACACGGGTCCGCCCCTACGGTTCTTCAACCAATAACGGCTACACAAAATTCAATTGTTCTTCCGAGACTGCCAGTATGAATTCTACGCCGTGGCCTCTTCCCTGAGCGGCTTCGTATACGCGATGGCCGCCACGTCGAAGTATTCGAGACTCGCGTTGTTCGCCCGGCGGAAGCTGCGCTGCTTTTCAGAGTTGAACCAGGCGTCGGCGGTGGCCTTGTCCTCGAAGTGGTAGACCGACGCCATGCGGCCCGTCTCCTCGTTCATGCCCCAGGTCTTGTCGATGAGGCCGGGCACCTCGTTCTCGAAAAAGGCGGCGGCCTGCTCCTTGTCCGCGCGAACCTCGGCGAGCGTGGGCGCAACGGCGGGATAGTGTAGAATGACCATCATCATGGTGGCGTCCTCCTCAGGATGTCCGAAAACCGGAACGGGTTATCTCTTGCGTTTATTTTGCGTGAGATGATAGCCCAGGGTGGCGAATCCGCCAAACGCAGGCGGAGCCGGCGCGCGGGAGCCGGAAGTCCCGGCAAGCGGGGAAACCTCAAGCGAGAAGGAGCATGAAGCAATGAGCGAGGCGGCGTATCGGGAGATATATGAGCGGGCGCGGGTGAACATCGAAAAATCGGGCGGTGGCAACCCATACGACATTCTGGGGCCTGATCTCCCCGGCACGCAGACCGCGCTTGCCGGATTCACGCGCTTCGGCCTCAAAATGCGCCTGATGCTCACCGATTCCGCCGACACCGGGTTCGATTTTCTCGGCAAGAAGCTCAAAAGCCCCATCATGACGGGTTCGATGAGCGCGAACACGCTGGCCGCCCACTGGGCGGACGGGTTTTTGCAGGTCGCCAGGGGCGCCGAGCGCTTCGGGACGCAGTACTGGATAGGCGACTGTTCGGATGACGTCTGGCGCGAAGCCGCCGCCGCATATCCCTCCGCGATCCGCATCGTGAAGCCCTGGCGCGACAAACAGCGCACGCTCACCTCCCTCAAACTCGCCGAAGACACCGGCGCCTTCGCCGTCGGCATGGATTTCGAATCCGGCTTTTACAACCCCGAATGCGAACCCCAGCGGGCGGAAGCTCTGGAAAGCTACATAAAGGCGACGAATCTTCCCTTCGTCTTCAAGGCGGTGGGCTCGGCCGATACGGCGCGCATCGCGCGCGACGCGGGCGCCGCTTCCATCATCGTCACCACGCACGGGGGCGCGCACGGGCCCTCCTGGGCGCATCCCATGGAAATCCTGCCCGAAGTCGTGGACGCCGTGGGGGACGACGTTCTGATCCTGGCGGAAAGCGGCGTCCGTAGAGGCGACGACGTTTTGAAGCTGCTCGCGCGGGGCGCGAAAGGGGTCACCTCGGGACGTGCGCTCGTGCTCGGCCTGTTCGCGAACGGCCCCGCCGGCGTGGCGGAGATGCTCGAACTCATGCAGGCGGAACTTGAGAAGTCGATGGTCCTCGCGGGCTGTAAGGATCTGGCCTCGATTTCGGGGGATATCCTGATTGAGAGGTGACGCAAGAAAGATTCGGAACCCGTAGGGACGGTTCCCCGATCCTAGTGTGTCGCATCAAGATTCATTCCCCCCCTTGAGGGGGCTGTTGAATAAGTCCTCGTCGGGGGATATTGCCTTTAGAGGGAAGGACGCTTTCGCGCGAACCCCCGACCTCCCTAGTCGAAAACCAACCCCCCCTACCCCCCCTTGTCAGGGGGGTATAAAAAAGCGATGCGCCCCCGCCGGGCTAAGAGGGTTTTGCCTTTTCTTGCCCCCCTGACAAGGGGGGGTAGGGGGGGTTGCCTTTATGGGATTTCCCTTTCAAGGGAGTTGTCATTACCACAAAAGGACAGGTCGCGACCTGTCCCTACAAAACCCTTACACTCCCTCACACCGCCTCGGGCAAGAGCGACAACAGATACTTCCCGAAATTGCGCGCTTCTTCATCATGCGGCCAGCCGGAGAGGATGAACGTGGTCGCGCCCAGGTCGATGTATTCGCGCATGGCGTCGGCCACAACCCCGGGGCTTCCCACGAGCATGGTGCCCGCCCCCTGGCGCACGAGGTTGATGCCCGAGAACAGCGCGGGCCCGTGCCAGAGTTTTCCCTCCGCCGTCATGGCGTTCATGCGCTGCTGGGAGACGGATTCCACCTGCCCGGCCACCTCGCCGGTGACCGAGGAACTCTCCCCGTAGGACGCCGTGCCCGCGATGATGGACTCGGCCTCTTCCTTGGCCTGCGCGTCGTCCTCGCGCACCAGGATGTGAAAGCGCACGCCGAGCTTTAAGTCGCGGCCATGCTCCTCGCGCGCCATTTTTTTCACCTCCTCGTATTCCTCGGCTATCTGCCAGGGGGGTTCGCCCCACTTGAGGAATACGTCGGCGTGCTTGGCGATAACCTTCTTCGCTGCGGGCGAGCTTCCCCCGAAATAAAGCGGTGGCCCTCCCGGCCGCGCGGGGCCGGGGAATACGAAGCCGTCCTCCACCTGGTAGTGCGCGCCCTCGTAGTTCACCCTCCCCTCCCCGTCCGCCCAGAACGCGCGCACGATATCCAGAAACTCGTCCGCCCGCTCGTAGCGTCCGTCATGATCCGCCCAGTCGCCGTAGCGGCGCGCGTCCACCGAGGAGCCGCCGGGCACGACGTTCACCGTCAGCCTCCCGCCGGAGATGAAATCGAGCGTGTTCGCCTGCTGCACGGCGAAGGTCGGCGTGGTGAGGCCGGGCCGTATGGCGACGCAGAACTTGATACTCCGCGTTTCGCGCGCGATCGCGGAGGCCAGGAGCCACCCGTCCGAACACGAGGTGTTGCACGGAATCAGCATGTTCGTTAAACCGCTCGCCTCCGCCGTCTGCGCCACGTGGACGAGATAGTCGAGCTCGGGCGGTATCTCCACCTCGCCCGTGCCGAGCCTGGTGGCGTCGCCGCGCTTGTTCGAGGGCAGATACCAGGCGTATTCGATGGGTTTCTTGCCGTTTTCCATAGATATTAGTCCTATATTACTCTTGGGGCTTTAGCCTCACGGCGGTTCCGCTCGCCACGAGGAAAAGCATACTTTTCATCTTGCCGCTAAACTCGCTGTAATCCAGATCAACCCCTATCACCGCATCCGCGCCCACAATTAAAGCCTCGCGTCTTAATTCCGTAAGAACTGTTCTCCGCGCATCACGCAGCACATTTTGAGTTGCTCCACTTCTTCCGCCAAAAATATCGGTTACGCCAGCAAAAAAATCACGGAAAATGTTCATGCCAAACACACACTCCGCAGTGAGAATTTCGAGCTCACATTCTATCTCTTGATTAGCGATAAAATATCCCGTCGTTAGTGTGATATTCGCAGCGCATTGAGCGATTAAGTGATTTGGCACTTTACTCCAATCACCAGTTTTTTGAGCTTCTTCCAATCTTGGGTTCCAATCCGCCTCTTCCTCTGGCATTAATGTCTCGCCACAGTGTGGGCAAGTCGCCATGGTGTCATATGTTTCTTTCCCACAGTCTCTACACCTCACAATTTCAGGCACTGCTATTCTCCTCTCGATTTCTCAACTCGCTTTGCCGTTCGGCCCGCAAGTTTGCGAAAAAAAACGCCCCGCCCGCAAGGGGGCGAGACGTTTTTATAATGCACTCTACGCGCCAAGCCGCTGGACAGGGGCCTGTTGAAAAACCCCTCTCCGCCTCATCCTGAGTAGCGGCGGAGCCGCGTATCGAAGGTCAAACGTGATTGATGAATGAGCGTTTGCTCTCGTCCCGGCGCGAGGCGTTCGACTCCCCGCGCCCTTCGATACAAACACTCCTTTCTCAGTCCCGTTTGACCTTCGGCGGCTACTCAGGGTGAGGAAAGAGGGGTTGGCGGGTTCTGAGGGACTCATCCGGGGCTTTTTCAACAAGCCGCTGATGGCCGTTCAGCCGATAACCCCGCCGTCGTCGTGGGTGACGGCGATAACCGCCGAGCGGGGCGTGGTGTCGCCGCCGTCCGGGAAATGGCTGTCGCCTCCCCATTCGCCGGGATGCTGGATCCCCACGAACATGGTCCTGCCGTCCGCGCTCCACTCGAGGCCCGTGACCTCGCATTGCCTGGGACCCACCATGAAGCGGCGGATCTCGCCCGTCACGGGGTCGCCGACGAGCATCTGGTTGTTGCCCTGCCCCGCGAAGCCCTTGGCATTCTTGTAGTTGCCGTCGGTCTGGATCCAAAGCATCCCGTTCCTGTCGAACGCGAGGCCGTCGGGAGAGTTGAACATGTTGTCCGGCGTCACGTTCGCGGAGCCCGCGTTCGCGCCCTTGTGGACGGCGGGGTTGCCCGCGACGACGTAGAGGTCCCATGAAAAGGCGTTCGAGAGGTGATCGCCCCCATCCGGCGCCCAGCGGACGATCTGCCCGTAGCGGTTCTTCGCCCGGGGGTTCGGGCCGCCCACGGGGGTGGGGTCGCCGCCCTTGTTCGGCTTCACGCCCCGGTTCTTGTTGTTGGTGAGGCAGCAGTAGACTTCCGCCTTCTTCGGGTTCGCCGCCACCCACTCGGCCCGGTCCATCGTGGTGGCCTTGACGGCCGAGGCCGCGACCCGCGTGTGGACGCAGACTTCCGCCTGCGAGGCCAGACCCGTGGATTCGGGCGTGAGCTCAAGCCACTCGCCCTTCCCGTCCTCTCTGAATTTCGCCGCGTAGAGTTTGCCCGTCCCCAGGAGGTTCGAGTTGTCGCCCCCCTCGGCGTAGCGGCCCTCGCTCACGAACCTGTAGATGAACTCGCCGCGCTCATCATCTCCCATGTAGACGACCACCTGGCCGTTCGCGGCGAGGACGACTTCCGCGTTCTCGTGCTTGAAACGTCCCAGCGCGGTGTGCTTTTTCGGCGTGGATTTCGGATCGAGCGGATCGATCTCGACGATGTAGCCCGCGCGGTTGGGTTCGTTGGGGTGCTTCGCGATGTCGAAGCGCTCATCCGTCATCTCCCAGCGGTATCCCCAATTCTTGGGGCCCACGCCGTAGCGCCTGAACTCGGGAGAAACCTTCACCTCGGGGTCACTCGATGAGAAATAGCCGTGAAAATTCTCCTCGCACGTGAGATACGTGCCCCACGGCGTCGCGCCGTTGCCGCAGTTGTTCCAGGTGCCGAGGCTGCGGACGCCTTCTGGGTCGGCCGCCGTCTTCATGAGGGCGTGCCCCCGGGCGGGTCCGGTGATCTCCATCGGCGTGTCGGGGGTGATCTTGCGGTTATAGGAGGAATCCTTGACGATCGACCACTTACCGTTCTTCTGGTCGATCTCCACCACGGACACCCCGTGCGCCGCCTTGTTCTTTCGCACGTCGTCGGCGGTCCCGGGCTTTCCACCGCCCTTCCCACCGTGAATGATGCCGATGTTCGTGTACTCGTTGTTGACGGCGAGGACGTTCCTGCCGCCGGCGTGAAAGAGCGCCATGCCGTCGTTGTTGTCGCCGAAGGCGAGTTCCTGGCTCGCGCCCGTGCCGCGCGTCGCGTGGTCGAACTCGGGTCCCTTCGCCCACATGGGGTCGCCCCACTTTGCGACGACGTGCCAGCTGTAGCCCTTCGGCACGGTGACCGTGTCTCGCGTATTGGCAGATACGGCCTCGAAGCCGAAGCGATCCGTACCCGCGAAAGCCGAGAGGGGGTCGACGCCGCCCGCGCTCATGACGAACGCCGCCGCGGCGAAAGCCGCCCCGCGGCCCAGGAAGCCCCGACGGGACATCATCTTCTCCACCAGCTTCTCGAAATCCGTCTCCCCATGACGCGGATGGTGAATCTCGTCGAACTCATCGGACGATATCTCATCATGTGCGTCGCCCGTTACATCCTCAAACATTTCCTCTCCCCCACAATATGAGATTCCAGGATAACGCATGAACACGTGAATGACGCGCCCTCTGCATGCGATATCGTCATCAGGGCGGATTATAACGGCCCGCCGTCGCGCGCGCGTTACAAAATCGCAAAAAATTCATGAAAAAAAGGAGGCGGCCGGCGGCGCAACTCCGTTGCGTAAAATGGCGAGAAAACATCGCTCCTTCCTTACTGAGAGGAAGAAGCGATCGATTGTATGTGGAACAACCAATTCGCCAGCCACAGGCTTCAGAGGCGGCGGTGAGCCGATTACTTCAAGGCGCAAAGGTTCCCGGAAGTGAAACCGTCGTCTCCTCGGCTATCCGATGACCTCGTCCGTGATGGGCGCCTCGCCGTAAACTTCGGGGTTGAAGACGTCATACGGCCGCTTGCCTGCGATGAAGCGCTCGATATTCATCACCGTACGCAAGGCCATCTCCTCGCGCGTCTCGCGGCCCGCGCTGCCCATGTGCGGGGTCAGCACGACGTTCGGCAGCTCCTTGAGCCCCGCTATCGGCCCCGGATTGGGCTCGGGAACCTCGGTCTGATAGACGTCCAGGCCGGCGCCCCGAATCCGCTTTTCCCGCAGGGCCTTCTCCAGGGCCGCCTCGTCCAATATGAGGCCGCGCGAAGTGTTGATCAGGATGGCGCTCGGCTTCATGAGAGAGATGAGCTCTTCCGTGATGAGACCCACGGTGTCTTTGGTGAGCGCCGGGGTCAACGCGACGAAATCCGCTTCTCTGAACAAATCGTCCAGGGTGCGGAATTCGGCGCACCCGAGAGCAAATTCCTCCGCCGGGCTCAGGGGGGTGCGCTTGTTGTAGATGATGCGCATATCGCAAGCGGCGGCCTTGCGCGCCACCAGTTGACCGATTCGGCCCATCCCGACGATCCCGAGCGTCTTGCCGAACAGGCGCGTTCCCAGGAAAGCCATCGACTGATTCTGCCGCCAGCGGTCTTCTCTGAGGAACGTATCCGCCTCCGGCAATCGCCACGCCGTCGCCATCAAGAGAGCGAACGTGAATTCCGCCGTTGTCTTCTGGGTCATGCTTTTTTGCCCCGAGACCGGAACGTTGCGGCGCGTGGCCGCGGCGAAATCGATGAACCTCGCCGACCCGTGCATGACGGAGACGAACTCCAACTCCTTCGCCGCCTCGAACACTTGTTCGTCGAAGGGGATCTCCCCGATGCCGAACAGGATGTGTTTGTCGCGCACCGCTTCCAGCAGCTCGGCTTCCGGGATCATGCGGTCGACGTGCGGATACGTGGTCACCTCGCCCAGCGTATCGAGCTTGGCGGCGGCGACTTCGGGAATCGGCTGAGGCACGAAAATTCTTTTCATGATTTCCCTTTCCGTTATTTGGAGCCGAAAAATCAAATACAGGGAGCGGACAAGCCACACCTGCGGGCGCGGTTCCGGCGCCCCGACTTCTCGACACCTTCCCACACCTTCCCATATCGGACGCATCATCACCATACACCGAATCACAACGGCAGGGGCTTTTGAGCGACCCCTCCCCGCTCGGAAGTGACCTTTCACCGGGGCGGCGGCGCTGAAGAGCATCACGCGGCCCCGAACTCAAACCTCCCCGGGACGACTCAGGCCGATTCGAGCGCCGCCTCGACCTTTTTCGCGACATCGGCCGGAACCCACTTCTTCCAGACCTTGTTCGTCTTCAGGAAATGGAGCGCGGTGACTTTGGCGTCGCCGCCGGCTTCTTTCTCCAGATAGGAGAGCACCTCCGAGACGACTTTAGAGGGAAGCGAGTATTTCTCGAGGAAGGCGACGATCTCCGGATGCCTGGCCGCGAACTTCGTCGTGACCGTCTTGGGCAGTTCCATCGTCCGGTAGGCGACGGCTTTCTTCGGATTCCCCATGGCCTCCACCCCGCCCTTCTTGAGCGCGTTCACGTGCTTCATCATCGCGTCCCAGTCGGCCTCGTTCCACTCGGGTTCTTCGAGCTGGACCAGGTCGAGCTGGCCGAGCAGCGGCGTCGGCGCCCAGTAATAGGCGAGCACCGGCTTTTTCTTGAGATACGCGCCCTTGATGGCCGCCGCGAGCGCGCCGCCGGAACCCGGCCTGAAATTCGTAAAATGTTTTTCCAGCCCGTAGGCGCGCAGCTTCACCGTGTTGATGACCTCACACGCCCAGCCGGGGATGCAGTTCACGAACCGGCCCCTGGAGGGTTCTTCCGGGTCCTTGAAGAGGTGCTTGTACTTCGCCAGGTCGTAGACCGATTTCAAGCCCGGGTTCGCCTTCTGGACGAAGCGCGGGATGAACCAGCCCTGTATGCTGTCGGGCGTGTTCACGCTCAGCTTCCTGACTTTGCCGTTTTTCTCGGCGAGGTCGTACTGATCCTTCGTACTGTCGTACCAGAGTTCCATGATCAGGTCGTTCTTGCCCTCGTAGTGGGCCGCCATGGTCGGCAGCGTGCCGCCGTAGATGAGCCGCACCCGGCAGCCGTAGCCGTGCTTCAGGATGAAGGCGGCCACCTGACCGTGAAAGTTGGCGCTGTCCCAGTTCAAGTCACCGATGCGGACCCTGCAGGCGGCTTCGGCCCTGCCAGTGAGGGAGGTGAGCGTCGCCGCCCCTAAGATGGCGGTGAAAACGAATATAATCAAAATCTTGTGATTCATGACCTGTCTCCAAGGTTTAAGTATTCAGTACGGGACGATGCGGGGTTTTAACCATGAAAATATAGAACGCCGGCCCCGTAAGTCAAACCGGCGTGAGAAACGAGGGGGTGGCCCTCTCGCATATGTCGAGGTCGTCCACACCCGCTGGGATGACGGTGAACAATCTTGAACAGCGAGAAAAATACGCCTTCAGAGGGATACTCATCCGTAGGGGCGGTTCGCGAACCGCCCCTACATCCTCTCAGGGATAACGAATGGCAATTAGAGCACTCGATCTAGAAAATCGGTTTTCACCGAAAACCTCGGCTACGCTTCCCAACGAAGCGCGCAGGCTGTAGATTGGGTTTCGCCGAAAATTGTCGCGCATAACGCCACGAGAACGCCTCAAACCCCGGGAACCGGATGAACCCCCAGCTCATCGCCGCATCCTACGCCATGTCCACCGCCGTGGTCTTCGCCACCTTCAGCGTGTGCATCAGGAAGGGCGGCGAGCACGCCAACGCCCTCACGGGCGTCTTCATCGGCCTGTTCACCTCGCTGCCCGTCATGCTCGCCGTCACCTGGTATTACTGGGAACCCGAGTGGTGGAACCTCCCGGCGTTTTTCTTCTTCTCGCTGGCGGGCCTCACCGGGCCGGCCATGTCGCGCGTATTTCTTTACCTGAGCATCTCCTACCTCGGCGTCGCGCGCGCGATGCCGTTCGTCTCGCTGACGCCCCTTTTCTCCACCTCGCTCGCCATCGCCTTCCTGGGCGAGCGGCCCGGCGCGCTCATCCTCTCGGGCACGCTCTTCATCGTCCTGGGCAGCGCCGCGCTCAGCTACAAGAAGACAGACGACACCTCCTGGCAGCGAAAGCACCTCCTGCTCGCGTTCTTGAGCGCCGTTACCGCCGCGTTCTCGTTCCTGTTCCGAAAACTCGCCTTCGCCCACGTCGAGGCCCCCGTCATGGGCGCGACCCTCACCACGCTGGCGGGGTTTCTCTTCCTCGTCACCTTCATCCCCCTGTTTCCAAAAGACCAGAAACCGAACCAGTTCGACCGCCCCAAGGCCTGGTATATCTTCGGGCTGTGCGGACTGTTGAACGCTTTGGGGTTTTTCCTGCACTTCACGGCACTCAACATCGGCGACCTCTCCGTCGTCTCCCCGCTGACCTCGACGGCGCCCGTCTTCAGCCTGATCATGAGCTACTTCCTGCTCAGGAGCGTGGAGCGCATCACGCCCGCCATCCTCGTCGGCACGGCGTGCATGGTGGTCGGCGCGGCCCTTATCGGCTGGCGCATCCGCTGAGAAACAAGATATCGGAGAAGCGTAGGGACAGGCCTCCGTGCCTGTCCGGTGTTCGCTTTTGATCGTCATTCCGGCAATCAATGCCGACCGAGGAGGGAGGGATTGCCCGGAATCCAGGGACTTTGTTTTTGAATTTGTGTTTTCGCTCTATCATTTTTCATCGTTGTCCTGCGATTTGAAATCCTCATCTGTTCTGGATTCCGGCATGCGCCGGAATGACGGCAATCTGCCGTATCCGGATCGTAAGGACAGGCACGGGGTCAGGGCGACCACAGGGGGTCGCCCCTACGGGCATCTTGTGTATTGAAATGAAACTGTAGGGACAGGTCGCGACCTGTCCCTACGGAGAGCAAGTGGGTTTGCGGGGGAGAACCCGCGTATCGGCCTTTATTTCTCTCTGCGTCAGCCCGCCGAAAAAACATCCCGCAAGCGAGAAAATTTCCGCTAAAATGACTCTTGCGCGCCGTGGGGGAGAAAGTGTACGCGCACAGCCCGTCTTTCGTCCCCCCTGCCTTGCGCGAGAGAGGCGCGGGAGCGAAATTGAAGGGAGGAGGGTCGGCCGATGATGATGTTCCGGTTCTCGCTGTACGGCTTCCTCAAGAACCAGACCTATTTCGAGCCCTTCCTCATCCTCGCGTTTCTGGAAAAAGACCTTTCCTTCTTCCAGATAGGGATTCTCATCGGCTTCCGCGAGGTGTGCATCAACATCTTCGAGATCCCCAGCGGCGCGGTGGCCGACATATACGGCAGAAGGCGCTCGATGATCTTCTCGTTCCTGGCCTACATCGCCTCGTTCTTCGTCTTCGCCTGGTCGACCTCTTTCGCTGCGCTCTTCCTCGCCATGTTCGCCTTCGCCCTGGGCGATTCGTTCCGCACGGGCACGCACAAGGCGATGATCTTCGAGTGGCTCAGGATTCAGGGCCGAGAAGAAGAGCGCACCCGCGTCTACGGGTTCACGCGCTCGTGGTCGAAGATGGGCTCGGCCGTCTCGGTCGTGGTCGCGAGCGCGTTCATCTTCACCGGCGCGCGCTACAGCGACATCTTCCTGCTCGCCGTCATCCCCTACGCGCTGAACGTCGTGAACTTCATGGGATACCCCACCGAACTCGAAGGCGCGCGGGCGCCGGGCACGAAGATCCCCGGCGTATGGAGCCATCTCAAGAATTCCATGCGCACGGCCTTCACCGACAGGCCGCTGCGCGGCATCCTTGTGGAAGCGATGAGCTACGAGGGCACCTACAAAGTCGCCAAGGACTACATCCAGCCCGTTATCAAGCAGGCCGCCTTGGGGCTGGCCCTCCTCGCCACCTGGCAGCAGCACCAGCGTGTGGCGATTCTGGTGGGGGCGGCCTACTTCGTCTTGCACCTTCTCTCGAGCTTCGCCTCGCGCGGGGGGCACCGCCTCGTCGCCTCGGTGGGGTCAGAGGAAGCCGCCGCGAAATCGCTCTGGGGCGCCACCGCCCTCGTCTACGCGGCCCTCGCCTGGGGACTCTGGACGGGCTGGGAGTTCATCGTCATCGCGGGCTTCGTCGTTCTGGCCGTGCTGCAGAACTTCTGGCGGCCCGTGCTCATCAGCCGCATCGACGCCCACAGCACGCCCGAGGCGGGCGCGACGATACTTTCGGTGGAGTCGCAGGGCAAATCGTTCCTCGCGATGGGCCTCGCCCCCCTCATCGGCTTCTGCGTGGACGCCTTCGGTCTCGTGGGGATGAGCGTCGTCGCGTTGGTGGTCACCGCGCCCTTCGCCCTCACGAGCCTCGGCGGCACGCGAGAACGGGCGGTTCACCAGCCCTAGGTTCCATGCTCCCCGGATAAACCGATCCGATCGAATGCTTGGATCCACCCGGAATGAAATGATAGAGTCGACACACCCGGCTTTCGAAGTGTTCGACTCAAAGCCACTGTTCGCGGACGGAAGCACACGAAAAACGGGCGGCCTCCCGCCGTCCGCCAGGAGCGCGACGTGAGCGACGACGGCAATCGAGATGATTTGGCCTTCACCCTGGGAATCGAGGAGGAATTCTTTCTCGTCGACCCCGAATCGCGCGATCTCATCGCCGACCCCGCACCGGAGATATTCGAGGCCTGCGAAGCCCGAATCAGCCCCCACAAGGTCACGCGGGAGGCGCTGCGCCCCCAGCTCGAGACGAACACGCGGGTGTGCGCGTCGGTGGCCGAGGCGCGCGAGGCGCTGCGCGAGACCCGGCGGGTCGTCATCGAGGCGGCGGAGGCGCACGGGGCAGCGGTGCTCGCCGCCTCCACACATCCTTTCGCGCAGTGGCGGGAGTTGACGGTTACGCCCAAGGAGCGATACCGGCGCTTCGAGGTGACTTTCCAGGAGACCCTGCGCCGCCTGGTCATCGGCGGAATGCACATCCACGCGGGCTTCGGCGACCCCGAATCGCGCATCCGGGTCATGACGGCCGTGCGCCGCTATCTGCCCGCGCTCCACGCGCTCTCCACCTCCTCGCCCTTCAACAGCGGGCACGACACGGGCTACAAGTCCTACCGCCTGAACCTCATCGGCGGACTCCCGCGCACCAGCCTGCCCGGCCCGCTGCGCTCCCGGGCGGAGTACGAGGAAATCATCGCCGAGTACCGGCGAATGAACTTCATCGAGAACGGCACCGAAATCTGGTGGGACATCCGCCCCGCCCACGCCTTCCCGACGGTGGAGCTCCGCATCTGCGACATCTGCCCCAGGATCGAGGACGCCGTCTGCATCGCGGCGCTCTACGCCTCCCTCCTGCGCAGGCTCATGCGCCTGGACGAAGAGGGCGCGCTGCCGCCCGAGCCGCTCACCGAGATCATCGCGGAGAACCGCTGGGTCGCCCAACGCTACGGAACGCTCGCCTTCTTCGGCGATACGACGCACGAGAACGCGCGGGTGGACATCGACGACTTCATGCGCGAACTCGTCGAGACGCTCGCGCCCGACGCCCGCGCCCTGGGCTGCGAGGCCGAAACCCGCCACGCGCTCACCATCATCCGCGAGGGCAGCGCCGCGGACCGCCAAGTCGACCTCTACCGCCTGCGCCGCCTCGAAGGCGACACGGACGAGGAGGCGCTCCGCCGCGTGGTGGACCTGGTGCTCGCCGAAACCAAGGAGGGGCTGTGGGAAGCCTTCGGTGAAACCTTCGGTTGAGAAACTCGCGCCTGGCGCGGGCGGTGATGTTGAAAGCGCCGGGCCGAACCCCGGCGAGGAGGCACGAAAAGGAGAAACCACGCATGATGGGAGCGATTGCGGGCGACGTCGTCGGCAGCGTTTATGAGTTCAAAAACATCAAAACGAAGGACTTCCAGCTTCTCGGCCCACGAAACGCCTTCACAGATGACACAATCATGACTGTCGCCGTCGCCGACGCCCTGCTCACGGGCGAGGAGATCGCAAAGAAGATGAGGGAATGGGGGCGCATGTATCCACATCCCACGGGAGGATACGGACGCAATTTCGCAAGGTGGCTTCACGAAGAGGATTCGAAACCATACGGAAGTTACGGAAACGGCGCGGCCATGCGCGTTTCATCTGCCGCGTGGCTCGCGGACAGCGAAGCGGAGTGCGTCGCTCTCGCTAAGGCGAGTGCCATGCCAACCCATAACCACCCTGAAGGAATCAAGGGCGCGGAAGCGACCGCTTGGACCATTTGGAGAGCGCGTATGGGGGCGTCACCGGAAACCTTGCGGAAAGAAATCGCCTGCCGCTTTGGGTACGACCTCTCGCGCACGTGTGAGGAAATCCGACCGAACTACCGCTTCGATGAGAGTTGCCAAGGAACCTGCCCCCAGGCCTTTACCGCTGTGCTCGAGGCCAAGAGCTTCGAGGACGCGCTTCGCCTCGCGGTTTCTCTAGGCGGTGATGCGGATACGCTCACAGCCATTGCGGGAAGCATCGCCGAGGCCCGCTTCGGGATACCAAAAAATTTGGGGCGGAAAATTCTCGGATATCTCGACCAGCCCTTACAACGAGTAGTCGCGCGCTTCTACGGCAGGCTGAAAGAGAAAGAGATTTCTTGTAAATGGCGAAACGCCTGACTCTGTCCGAACCCTGTTTCGCATTGACCGCTCAAGTCAAAACAAACTAGACTGCTTCCATCCACCAGACATGGCGGGCCAGTGGCCCGGCTCCCCCCGCAAGATGGGAAAGAAACGTGCGAAACATCGAACGAAATCTCTCCTGGATCCTCCTGCTCTCGCTCACGCTGATGCTCACCGCGCAAGTCATCGCGCGCTACATCTTCTTCACCTCGATCAGCTGGATCGAGGAGTTCTCGCGCATCGTCTTCATCTGGTTCATCTACCTGACGATCAGCTGGATCATCCTCCAGGGCCGCCACATCCGCGTGAACGCCATCGAGATGCTCACGCCCGCCTCCTGGGCGCGCCCGATAGTCTTTTTCTCCGACTGCCTGTGGATGACCTTCAACGTCCTGATGACGTATTACGGCTATCTTTTCGTGAAAAGCGAAATTGACGTCTGGTCGGAGACCGACATCCTGCAGATCCCCGAAGCCGCCGTTCACGCGATCATCCCCATCGGCTTCGGGCTGATGACCATACGCCTCGCCCAGTATATGTACCGCGTCTACGTGATAGGCGGACCTGAAGTGGTCTATGAGGTCGAAAAGCAGGAGGAAGAGCGATGAACATGCCCCTCCTGCTGCTCGGCTCCCTGGCCGTGTTCCTCTTCATCCGCGTGCCGGTGGGCGTCTCCCTGGGGCTGGCCTCCATCCTCGTCTACTACGCCACCGGGGAGCGCTTCGAGAGTCTGGCGCTCTCCTACTACGACGGGCTGGACAAGTTCCCCTTCATCGCCGTGCCCATGTTCCTGCTCGCGGGCGCGCTCATGGAAAAAGGCGGCATCAGCAGGCGCCTCATCTCGGTGGCGGATTGCTTCGTGGGCAACGTGCGAGGCGGCCTCGCCCACGTCACCATACTCGCGTGCATGCTTTTCTCGGCGATTTCGGGCTCGGGCCCCGCCACGACGGCCGCCGTCGGCGGTCTCATGATCCCCACCATGCTCAGGCGCCAGTACGACAAGAACTACTCGGGCGCGGTCTCCGCCTGCGGGGGGACACTCGGTATCCTCATACCGCCGAGCATCACCTTGATCGTCTACGGCGTCAGCGCCGATCAGTCCGTCACGCGCCTGTTCATCGCGGGCTTTCTGCCGGGCATCCTGCTCGGCTGCATGCTCATGTGCTGCGCCACCATCTTGTCGCGTTTCATGACGGTGGAATCAGACTCCGAACCCTTCTCCGTCGCGCGCACGCTCGGCACCATCTGGGAATCGCGCTGGGCGCTGCTCGCGCCGGTCGTCATCATCGGCGGCATCTACGGCGGCTTCGTCACGCCGACGGAGAGCGCCGTCATCGCCGTGCTCTACGGCTGGGTGATCGGCATGTTCGTCTACCGGGAGCTCGACTGGCGAAGAACGCGCGAGTGCCTGGAAATCGCGGCCCTCGTCACCGGAACCATCGCCATCATCTGGGGGGCGTCGCTCGCGTTCGGCGAACTCATCACCATCCACCAGATTCCCCAGTTGGTGACGGCCTTCATCCAGCGCGTGACGACTTCGCCGTTCATGATCCTCATGCTCATCAGCCTGTTCCTCACCTTCGTGGGGATGTGGCTCAATACGATGGCGCAGGTCATCATCCTCACGCCGATGTTCCTGCCCGTCATCATGGCGGTGGGCATCGACCCCATCCACTTCGGCATCGTGTTCGTGGTGAACTGCGAGATCGGTTACCTCACGCCGCCTCTGGGCACGAGCCTCTTCGTGGCGATGGGCATCGCGGACACGACGCTGGGCGCCATCGCCAAGGCGGTGCTGCCGTTCATCGCGACGATGTTCCTGTGCGTCATCATTCTCTCGCTCTTCCCCAGCATCTCCCTCGTCCTGCCGAACCTGGTCCTCGGCAGATGAGGGAACGAACTAAAAGGAGGCAAGACATGCGACATCTGAAACAATGCTTCACGGCGATGGTGGTCATCATCCTCGCCGCCGCGCTCCTCGGCTTCGCAGCGCCCAAGGCCGAAGCAGCCAAGTACGTGATGAAGTTCGCCCACAACAACCCGCCCAAGCCGCAGCTCCTCTACCAGGCCATCGCGCTGACCATGCAGAAGAACCTGCAGGTCTATTCCAAGGGGGACCTCGACATCCAGATATTCCCCTCCTCGCAGCTCGGAAAGGACCGCGTCGCCGCGAAAAAGGTGCAACTCGGCTCGGTGCACATGCAGGTCGTTGCGTCGAACAACATCACGGCCTTCGACAGGCGGCTCGACATCTTCACCCTGCCTTTCATGTTCGGCAGCTTCAAGGGCGCCGTGAAGGTATTCAACAGCGACATCGGCCAGAACATCGGGGAGAATTTCCGCAAG
Organism: bacterium; assembly: GCA_022828125.1. Classification (GTDB taxonomy): domain Bacteria; phylum UBA8248; class UBA8248; order UBA8248; family UBA8248; genus Bin107. Next base: position 115,016 of record JAJEJD010000020.1, read on the forward strand.
AAATCCGGCATCCGCGTACTGGGCTTCGTCGCCACGGGCTTCCGGAACATGATGAACAGCAAACACCCCATCATGAAACCCGCCGACCTGGGCGACCTGCGCATGCGGATCGCGAAAAACCCCATCATGGTGCAGACGTATAAAGCGCTTGGCGGCAGCACCATCGGCATGGCGCCGACGGAGCTGTTCAGTGCGCTCAGCACCAAGACGGTGGACGGCCACGACGGCGGCTCTAGCTGGGCGTGGGCGCAGAAGCTCTACGAGGTGCAGAAATACCTCTCCATCACCCGGCACCAGCTCGTGGCGGGCGCGCTCATCATGAACGACAAGTACTACGCCAAGCTGCCCAAGCACCTGCAGAAGGCCGTCCAGATGGCCGCGCGCGACACCATCGCCTGGGCGAACACCTACGCGGAGGAGAACGAGCAGGACATCATGAAAGGATTCGCCGCGAAGGGACTCACGATCGCCTCGCCCGATCTCAAGCCCTTCCGCGCGGCAGTGAAGCCCGTGCACAAGATGTTCGCCGACAAGGTGGGCGGCATCGACCTGATAAACCGCATCCTGAAGATGCAGGAAGGCTAGTCATTCTGGCGGCGCGCGGCGGCTTCCGGGTCGCCGCGCGCCGTTTTTCAAGAAAAGGACAAGGAAATGAGCGGCTTCGAGGGACAAAGCGCCATCGTCACGGGCGCGGCGACGGGCATCGGCGAATCCACGGCGAGAATTCTGGCCCAAAGAGGGGCTGTGGTCACCGTTATGGATTTCGACTCTGACGGCGCCGAAGCGGTCACCAACTCCATCAACGAAAGCGGAGGTGCTGCTCACTGCGCAGTCGTTGATCTCACCGACTGGGAGGCGACGAACGCCGCCGTGAACGAGGTTCACAACCGGGCAGGCAGTATTGACGTTCTCGTGCACAGTGCGGGTGGTTTTCCACAATACGTGAGCCTGCTGGATTGCCCCGTAGAGGCCTGGGACGGCGTGGTGAACTCGAACCTGAAATCGATGTTCTATCTCCTGAAAGCCGCGGCTCCCCTCATGGTGGCGGCGAACTACGGGCGCTTCGTCACGCTCTCGAGCATGGCGGCGCGCAGCGGCGTGAACCCCAATCCCCCGCATTACACCGCCGCAAAAGCGGGCGTGCTCGGCCTCACCCGGCAGGCGGCGCGCGAACTCGGCCCGCACGGCGTCACCGTGAACGCCGTCGCGCCCGCCAACGTGCAAACGCCGAGAGGACTCAAAATCAGAACGCCCGAGCGCATCGCCCACATCGAGAAATCATCGCCCGTGGGCAGACTCTCGGAATCCCACGAGATCGCCGAGGCCGTCATATTCCTCTGCAGCAAGGAGGCCGGCTACATCACCGGCGTCACGCTCGACGTGAACGGCGGCGCGACGATGGTTTGAGGGCGCCTGCGCTCTCAAGCCGCCCATGCGGGGCTTTGGTTCGAACCGGCGGATACCCCGGCTTCCCCCCTCCCAAAAAAATCTCCCCCGGTTATAACCAGGGGAGATTGAGTAACCATGATTCACGAAAACGCATCCAGACTTATCTAGCGCGATACTCCTCCAGCACTTCTCTCATAATGGTCCGAATCTGCTGCGACGTGACAATTTTAATCTTCACATTATCCAAGTCGCCCTTGAGAGTGCCCACCTCATCTATGAGACGATTCAAGTCATCTCTGGTCGCCAACCTTTTCAGGTCTTCATGCATTTGAGCCTTGAAGGCGTTCAGATCCACGTGGAGTTGCTTCAGTCTTTCACTCAGATCCACCTTTACTACGGTGATTTGTTTCTGGAGTTGCCCGTCCACTCCGTCGAGTCTTTTCACTTCCGCGTCCACTTTCGCAATCACCGGCTTGACTTCGGCCTGGGCGATATAGAGCAAACCTCCTCCCAGTATGGCGAATATCGCCGCCGGAGTCCCTAGCCAGTGCATCCACCAATGAAGCGTTTTTGTTTTCGCCGCTGCTTTTTCCTTTTCCATATCGAGTCCTCTGCTCTATCTGTATCGTCGTTTCGTACTCATGCTTCCCTCTTATGAGCAAATATACAGCGAAATAACGTGAGGTTCAATTACTCCCTTTTTCCACGGCTGCCGATTTCGGGGGAGAACGCCCCGCCCGCTCTAAGCAGTGCTTGTCAGTCGTTTCTGTATGTCTGTCCGAGGGCTTGTTTCACGAGGGGCACGACTTGGGAGAATCGCTCGGCGACAAGGACACCGGCCTCTTTCAGGAGTTTTTTCTTGCCCGAGGGCGCACCACGGCCCCTGGTGATGAGCGCGCCGGTGTGGCTCACGCTTGCGGGCGTGGGCGAGGTTTCCCAGAATTCACCGGGAATCATCGCCACTACGGGCTTCGTGAACCCGCCGGACGCGATGAAGCGCGCCGCTTCTTCTTCCCTGTCCGTGCCGGGTTCGCCGAACATGATGACGACGCGGGTCTCGGGGTCTTGCTCGAACAGGGCGAGCATCTCGACGAAGGCGGAGCCGATGAGCAAGTCGCCGCCCAAAGCCACGTAGGTGCTCTGGCCGATGCCCGCCTGCGTAAGGAACAAGCATATCTCCGCCCCCATGCCGCCGCTTCTGCTCACCACGCCCACGGGGCCGGGGCGGAACATGAGGTCGGGCACCTCGCCGCCCGTGCCACCCAGCTTCGCCTTCCCCGGACTCACCATCCCCTGGCTGTTGGGGCCGATGACGAAGGTCCCCCTCTCCGCCGCGCGCGTCAGAAGCGCGCAGGCGTCGTGGTGCGGCACGCCCTCCGCAAGAATGTGCACGGTGTGAATTCCCGCCTCGATGGCCTCCAGGGCCGCATCCCGCACGAAGCGCGCGGGAACGAAGAGCACGGAGAGGTCCACCTCGTGCTCGCGAAGAGCGTCGGCCACGGCGCCGTAGACCGGCACGCCGCCGACCGACTCGCCCCCTTTTCCGGGAGACACGCCCGCCACCACGCGGGTGCCGTAGTCCGTCATGGTGGGCAAAAGACGCCTCGCCTCGGCTCCGGTGGCGCCCTGTACGAGCACGCGGGTATCCGAATCCAGCAGAATGCTCATCTCTCATCCCGCCCGTAAGCACGCGCTACGATTCGCCGTGCCAGGTCTTCTATCGACGCCTCATCCTCATGCCATTCCACACCCGGCACCTCGGCGATGAGCCTTCTGGCTTCCTCCACCCCCGGACCGGCGTAGCGGATGATGACGGGAAACTTTTCGAAATCGAGCTCCGCTTCCTTGAGCGCGCGAACCACGCCCGCGACTTTAATATCCACCCGCGTGAAATTGCTCACGTTCCCCGCCAGGAGCAGTCCCTTGATGCCCGGCTTCGAGAGCACCGCCTTCACCGCGCGGCGCATTTTCTCCTCATAGCGCCCAGGCGTGATGTCGAACGTGGTGGCTGGTTTTCCACCCTCGTCCAGAAGCGCCTCCAGGCTGGACAGGCCGTAACCTCCGCCGGTGACCATGAAGCCGATGTCGCCGTCCATTTCGCTGAAGCGAATCGCGCCCACATGAGGGTCGATGGCGTCTATCTCGCGCATGCGCATCTCGAGTTCGGTGAAAGGCCGCCAGCCGTTCCCGCCCTCGACGCCCAGTTTGGCTTCAAGGTCCGGCTGGCGGAAGAGGGCCTGCGCGTCGAGCTGCACCACACCCGCGGCCGCCACCACCCGGCCGTCGGCCAGTTCCGCCAGGGGGTTCACCTCTATCATCTCGCAGTCATGGGCGCAGAAGACGCCATACATCGCGCACACGGCGCGGGCGACCTGCTCCGCCAGATCGCCTGTGAGACCCGCGCGCTCCACCAGTGCAAGCGCGTCTTCCGCCTGAAGCCCTTCGAGGATATTGACAGGCCACCCAATAAGCTTGTCGGGATGATGCTCACTCAACTCCTCGATATCCACGCCGCCCTCGGCGCTGAAAAGGATGAGCGGGCATTTTCTCGGCGCATCGAAGGAGATGGAGCAGAAAATCTCGCGCTCAATGTCGAGCGCTTCCATGACGATGAGTTTCTTGACGGGAAAGCGCCGCACTTCCATGCCGAGAATCGCGTCCGCATGCGCGCGGGCCTCATCCGCAGAGACGGCGAACTTCACCGCGCCCGCCTTCCCGCGCTTGCCGACCGGTACGAGCGCCTTGATGACGACGCGCCCGCCCAGGTGTTCGGCGGCGCGGGCGGATTCGCCCGAGTCCGCGCAGACCTCGAAGCGGGGAACGGGGAGGCCGCCTTCGCCCAGCAGCGTCAGGGAGTCGTTTTCCAGAAGGCGGGACAAGAGGGGCTCCACTCAAAATGCGTTCGGCGCGTTATCGCGAGAAATCCTGCCAGATGCGCACTAGCTAGCACTTGGGCCTTCGGGCGTCAAGATTTGCGGGAAAAACGCGCGGATTCGCCCGAGCGCCGCTTGCGAAAGTATGTTGATGAGATAGAATTAACTCATAAGCAATAACTTGTTTCTCTGTCATTTCAACGGAGGGAATTCTATGCGTACCCACAAGAGATTGATCGCAACAACTGCCGTTTTCGCTGTAGCCGCCTTCGCCGCCTCTCTGGCGAGCGCAGCCACCACCAACATCACCATCGTCGGCGCGGGCAAGGGCGCGGGCGCGTTCCGCATGGCGGCGGGCCTCGCCGAGGCGGTGAACAAGACGAGCAAGACCGTCAACGTCACCAACCGAGAATCGAAAGGCTTCGTCGCTAACACCCGCCTCGTCGCCAGCGGCCGCTCGGAGATCGGGATGACGAACGGGATCTTCGTCGACTTCATCCAGCGCAAGCAGAAACCCTTCCACAAGGGCAAGGCGATGATGACCATCCGGGGGATCGGCCCGGTATCGACCTCCTGGTTCCAGGTGACGACCTTCCACAAGACCGGCATCAAGTCCTACCACGATCTCGCCGGCAAGCGGGTGAACATGGGTCCGAGGGGCAGCTCCACGCTGTTCATGATGAAGTTCATCACCGACAACCTCGGCATCACCGACAAGATCCGCAAGGACTACATGGGCTGGGCCCAGGCCGCCACCAACATGATCGACGGCAAGCTCGACGCCTTCGGCATCCCGAACCCGGTGCCCTCGCCCTCGATTCTACGCGCCTCGCGCAGCGGCCCGCTCCGCATCCTGAGCATCCCCGACGAGGTGCGTGACAAGTTCGTCGCCCTGAGTTCGGGCTACTACAAGGACAACAAGGACGCCAGCCCCTACCAGGGGATGAAGGGCAAGAAGTTCAAGACGGTCGCCTACACCATCTTCGCCGTGGCGAACGAGAAAGTGCCCAACGACGTCATCCACGAGGTGACGCGGCGGGTGTACGACAAGGCGAACCGCGACTTCCTGATCAACGTCTTCAAGGGCTGGAAGATCGGGCTGGATTTCGCCGCCAAGTCGGATGAGTTCATCAAGCAGATGGGCAACTTCAACATGAAGCTCCACCCCGGCGCCGCGCGCTACTGGAAGGCGAAGGGTTACAACACCAACTAGACGATTCCCGGCTCCCCCGGAGGGCGAGGCGCCTTCCGGGGGTCCGGTGAAGTGATTGTCATCGGCCTCGGGTGAGAAAGGGCGGCGATGAGGAAGGTTTTCGATTCTCTCTGGGAGTGGATGCGGTTCATCTTCGCCCCGGAGTCGGCCACCCGCAGGGATATCGAACCGGGCTTTCAGAAAAACAACCTGCCGGTCTGTATATTTCTCTCCTTGCTACTTCTCGCCTACATCATTTTCTTCGCCGGAAGAACATACAACCTCTACCTCCCCTACGAGATCGCCTGGGACTGGCAGGAGATCGAATTCCCGGCTCTCGATGCCTGGCTCTACGCCCTGATCTGGCTCTACGTCTCGGGCCTGTGCATCTTGCCGAGGATGACGATACTGCTCTCCTCGTTCGTGTTCGCGGCTTATTTTCTCTACGGCGCGGCGAACAAGGCGCCCGTGGATTTAGGCCTCGGCTTCGGCGAAGTCATCGTCTACGCCCTCTCCCCGCTCCTCACGGAGGGGCTGGAGAAATCCCTCTCGGCAATTTGGGAGACGCTCTATTTCCCGGGGCTGGCCATCTATGCGTTCCATTTCTATCTTCCCTTCTACGTGATCTTCACCGCTATCCTGACGTTCGTCTTCTATCCCGCGCGGGCGGGCGCACCGATGAGACGGCCTTCCGCCGTGGACCTCATCCTCTGCGCGGGCGTGGTCGTCTTCACGGTGGAATACATCATGAACTTCGCCGACCGGGGAGACCGTGCGGGACTCGTCCTCTGGACGGACGTGGCCATGGGCACGATCGCCGTCATCGTCTCGATAGAGATGTGCCGCCGGGTGCTGGGCTGGGTGCTACCGCTGCTGGGTCTGTTTTTCTTCTATTACGCCATGTACGGCAATTATTTCCCCGGACGGCTCCTGCACAAGGGGTTCTCCTACAACGAGGTGGTGAACTTCATCTACGGGACCTCGGGCATCTTCGGCGTCATCGCGAACGTCTATGCGAGCTACGTGTTCCTGTTCATCCTCTTCGGTGTCTTTCTGGAGAAGACGAAGGTCGGCGACGTGTTCATCGACCTCTCCTACGCCCTGGTGGGCCGCCTGCGCGGCGGAGCCGCCAAGGCGTCGGTCGTATCGAGCGGCATGGTGGGCTCGGTTGTGGGGAGTGGTGCTGCGAACATCGTCATCACGGGCACCTTTACGATACCGCTCATGAAGCGCGCGGGCTACAAGGCCCACTACGCGGGGGCGGTCGAGGCGGTCTCTTCTATCGGCGGCCACCTGCTGCCGCCCATCATGGGTTCGGCGGCGTTCCTCGTGGCGGCGTTCACCGAGACGGATTACGGCTGGATAGCGCTCATATCGCTCGTTCCCGCGCTGATGTACTACTTCTCGGTCTACATGTCGGTGCACTTCCGCTCGGGGCTGGATGGCATCCATGGTCTCTCGAAAGAAGAACTTCCCGAACTGCTGCCGCTGCTCAAAAAAGAGGGTTATCTGCTGCTGCCGGTGGTGCTGCTCATCTTCCGGCTCATCATCGGGCGCTCGCCGTTTGATGCAGCGCTCTGGTCCATCGTCCTGGCGATGGTTCTGGGATTTTTCCGTGAGGACACCCGCCTGCTGGCCCTACCTCCTGTGCTTGCGCGGCTCGTAGGCCGGCCCGGATGGAGCACCCGCAACGACAGGTTCGAATTCGATGCCGCGAAACACCATAAGAAACTCATGGAATCGGGCAAGAGCCTGGAGGTTGCCGATGCGGAAGCGGCCGCTTACCTGGAAGCCGCAAAGGAGGCCCCTTCCGGAAACCCGCTGATGGAGAACTGGCCCCTGCTCGCCGGGCTGGGGCTGCTCATCGTTTTGCCGATGGCGGGGCACACCCTGCCCGAGGCGATCTTCTGGTCGGCGCTCGGATCGGTGGTATTCTCCTCTCCGCGCGTCCTGGACGGACTCGAGAAAGGAGCCGTCAACTCACTCATCATCGGCGTGACGGCGGGCGTGATGGGAATCGTGCTCGCAGGCGTGTCGATGCCCGGCCTCGGCATCAAATTCTCCTCCATCATCCTGGGCTATGCCGCCATCATCGACAACACCTTCGGAATCACGGGAACGACGCTGCCGGTGGCGATTCTGCTCTGCGCCATCGCCAGCTACATCATGGGGATGGGCATGACGATCACGGCGAGCTACGTGCTGCTCTCGATTCTCGCCGTTCCCGCGCTGGTGGAACTCGGCGTGCCCCTCCTCAGCGCGCACCTGATGATCCTCTGGTTGAGCCAGGACGCCTCGCTCACGCCTCCCTTCGCGCTGGGCGCGTTCATAGCGGCGGGCGTGGCGCGCGCGGATCCGATGCGCACCGGATTCGCCTCGCTCAAACTCGGAAAGGCGCTCTACATCGTTCCCTTCCTGATGGCCTACACTCCGATCAACATCACGCCGGGCGCCGCATGGTTCGATATCATCATCGTCTGGGTAACCGGCTTCATGGGCTTTTTCTGTACCTCGGCGTCGCTCGAGGGTTACATGCGCAGAAAACTCGAAATCTGGGAGCGCGTCGTCTTCGCCGTGGCGGGCGGTCTGCTGTTCTTCTACGTGCCGTGGATGAAGATAACGGGCACCGTCATCATGGCCGTCATGATCGCCATCCAGTTCATGAGCGCGAAGGATGAAGGCGCAACCTCACCAAGTCCTGCAGCTTCCTCGTAACACAGAGTTCTTCAAGCTCGCATAACAACCGGAGATATTTGTCGCAGGCGCATTATTCCGGCAATGAACGCGCGAGACACGCCTTGAGCGCGCCGCCGCAGTAGGAACGGGCAAAATCCTCCCCGTGCGCTGCGCTCAGACGCTCGGCGAAGCCCCCTATACCCCATATCCCGCGGAATTCATCGAACAGGCGCGTGCCGTCGGGAGCGGGCCGGTTGATGCCCGCGAAGTCGCTGCCGAGGGCCACCTGATGGGCGGCGATTTCGGCCAGGAACTCGATTTCCTCCAGATGGCGCTCGAACGTCTCGTAGAACCCCGGGTGCGGCGCCAGGCCGATGAGCGCGCCCGTCTCGAGAAGCCTCCTGGCCATATCGCGCGGCAGCCCGCGCTCTCCGAAGACGGGCAGCAGCGGCTCGTCCAGATGCCCGTGGGAGTAGTGCATCTCCTGCCCCGTGACGAGTGCGAGATCGATCATGTCCGATTTCGTGCGGTGATTCGCGTGCGCGCAATCCACCAGAAAACCCATCCGCCAAGCCTGCATCAATAAAGCGCGTCCCAGGTCGGTCAGGCCGCGCGCGGGGTCTCCCATCGCCCCGCCGCCCAGGGCATTATCGTCGTTATACATGGGGCCGACGCTGCGCACGCCTTCGATCCATAACCATTCCAGGTGTTTCAGGTCGTCTTCGGTTTCGATGAAGTACACGCCTTCCGCGTGAATCAATTGCCTTCCCACGCCTTCCAGGTCCGTTCGTGTGAGGACTACGCTCAAGCCCTCCGCCGCTCGAATCCGCTCCATATCTCGCTTCACGAGCTCGAATTGCGCATTCTGCGGCGCGCCTTCCAGACGCTCGAGAGCCGAGAACACCCCACCCAGCTTCGCCGCCGTCGCGATATCTATCTGCTCCGCCAGATAGACGCGCTCCTCGGGCAAATCGACCATCCAGCGCAGGTCGGTGTGAAAATCCCAAACGTCCTTGAACTCTATCGGCATCCGAGTTTTCTCCAGGTATCAGCGTCAGATAATTCTCTCGACGAAAGCGCCATCATAACACGCGGCAACAGGGGTTCGCCTTTGCGCTCCACCGCAAGCTCGCTTAGGCTGTCGGCTCTGTTTTCAAGGAGGACGTTCCATGCCGATGAAACCGCTTATTCTCGTCGAGCGCGACGGCCCGCTCGCCACGCTCACGCTCAACCGCCCCGAGAAGCGAAACGCCATGAACACGGGGATGACCCGCGAGGCGAAATCGGCGATTGCCGATCTTGCAGGGGCGGATGATTTGCGCGTCCTCATCATCGAGGGCGCAGGCAGCGTCTTCTCCGCCGGGGCCGACGTGGTCGAGATGGGTGCGCTCACCGAAGACAACGCGCGCGACTTCATCTCGAATCTCCACTCCCTCATCCGCAGCGTTCGTGAATTCCCGCATCCCGTGGTCTGCAAGTGCCGGGGCTACGTTCTAGGCGGCGCTCTGGAATTGATGCTCGGCTGTGACCTCCGGGTCGCGGCGGAAGATACGAAGTTCGGCATGCCCGAGGTGCGGGTCGGGGTGCCATCCGTCATCGAGGCGGCGCTGTTCGCGCCATTCTGCGGCCTGGGCGCAGCGCAGGACCTTCTGCTCACGGGCCGGACGTTCGACGCGCATGAGGCGCATCGACTGGGGATCGTCCAGCGGATATGCCCGCCGGCTGATTTGGACGAAACGACGCACGAAACCGTCATGGCTCTTTTTGAGGCCGCCCCCGGCGCGCTCAGCGCCCAAAAGGCGCTCCTGAGACGGTGGATAAAGGCCTATCTCGATGCCGCGGTTCCTCCTTCCATCGACGCTTTCGAGGCTTCCTTTCGAACCGGCGAACCCCAGGAAGGCATGACCGCGGCGCACGAGAAGCGGCCCCCCGCCTGGGCGCCCGGAGAGAAATAATAAAAGCGCATCTCTCCATTTCCGGTGGCGTTCGCCGATTCGGTGTGGCATCTTCACTCATCCCGCCGGAATGAGACAGGAGAGCACCGATGACGGAAGATGAAATTTTAATCGAACGCATCCGACCGATTCTCAGGCGTCGTAAGGGGTTTTCCGAAAAGCGCATGTTCGGCGGCGTGTGCTTCATGATCAACGGCAACATGTGCGCCGGAACGTGGAAGGGTTCGCTCATCGTTCGGCTCGCCAGAGAGAACCACGAGGCGACGCTCAAAGAACCCCACACGAAACCCGCCGACATGGCGGGCCGGGTGATGAAGGGCTGGGCGCTGGTCGAACCGGCGGGGATTTCAACCGAAGACGATTTGAAAGCCTGGGTGCGCCGGGCGGCGAAGTTCGCAGCTTCGCTTCCGCCCAAGTGAGCACCCGCTTCTGATATTACCTGGATACACTCTTATAAGGGATGAGAATGAAAGCGATAACCGTTCAGGGAGACGCCGGAATCGAAGGACTGGTCTACGGCGAGGTTCCCACGCCCGAGCCGGGAGAGGGCGAAGTGCGGGTGAAACTCCTGGCCTCAGGGATCAACCACATCGATGTCTACCAGTGCACACCCGCCATGGTACGGCATGAAAAGCCCCACACCATGGGCGCGGACGGCGCGGGCGTTGTCGACAAGACGGGGCCGGGCGCGGGCTTGAAGCCGGGTGCTGAGGTGGTCGTAGACCCCAACCTGGGCGACCCCACCCAGCCCGGCTACGGCCTGGTGGGCGCGCAAAGTGCGGGCACGCACGCGGAATTCATCGTCCTGCCGGAGAAGAATTTCTTTCCCAAGCCCGAGAACTTGACGTTCGAAGAGGCGGCGGCGCTTCCCCTGGCTCTCACCACAGCCTACCGACAGCTCATCAGCCGCGCACGACTAACAGCGGGCGAGAGCGTCCTCATCCACGGTGTGGGCGGGGGTGTCATGCTTTATTGCCTGCAACTTGCGGCACAGGCGGGGGCTTTCACCATCGTCACCTCATCGAGCGAGGAAAAACTCAAAACCGCCGAATCCTTTGGCGCTGACGTCTGCATCAACTACAAGACACAGGAAGTCGCCCAAGCCGTGATGGACGCCACTGATGGCCGGGGGGCCGACGTGGTGGTCGACAACGTGGGCGCACCCACCTTCGCGCTGAGCGCCAAGTGCGTTGCGCTGAACGGACGCATCACCATCGTCGGCGGAGCCGCGCACCACGTGATCCCCGAGGTGAACCTGCGCGACTTGTATTTCAAGCAGGTCGACATCCATACCTCCACCATGGCGACGCCGGAGGAATTCAAGGAGGCCATGACCCTCGCCGCCGAGGGCAAGGTGAAGGCCTACATCGATTCCACCTATCCCCTCTCGCGCTTCCGCGAGGCCATCGAGCGCGTGGCGGAAGGGCGTCAATTCGGAAAAGTGGTGATAACGAGAGACTAGACACGAGGCGCTTGCGCCGCATGCTGCCTGTTCGCGCAAAACCCTCACATTTGGAGAGTCCATAGAGCATGAACAGACGCCTCGCAAAAACCGTTGCCGCGACCGCAGGCGGAGAACGCGCCAACCACATGACGGCCAAAAAACCGCCGGGACTGGTGCCGCTCGATTCAGGAACGCCCAACTTCCCCACGCCCGAGCACATCACGAACGCCGCCAAAGAAGCGCTTAACCAAGGCTTGACCGGCTACGCCCCCGGACAGGGGGATCCGGAATTCCTCGAAGCCGTGTGCGAGCACGTCGAGCGCGAAGCGGGCGCGAACTACACACCGGGTTCCATCATCGCCACGAACGGGGCGAGTTCCGGCATCTACACCGTCATGACGACGTTCCTGGACCCGGGAGATGAGGCCATCCTCATGGACCCCACGTTTTCGCTTTACGCCCACGTCGCGCTGCAACTGGGAGCCGTCCCCGTCCAGGTGCCGCACGACGCGGATTATCAAATCGACGTAGAGGCCGTGAAACACGCTATCACCCCGCGCACGCGCCTCATTCTCGTCAACAACCCGAACAACCCCACGGGCGTGGTCTACCGCCGTGAGGACCTGGCGGCTCTCGCCGCACTCGCAACGGAACACGACCTCATGCTCGTATCGGACGAGGCCTATGCGAAAATCCTGCAACCAGGCTTCGAGCACGTCCCCCTGCTCTCGTTCACCGAGCACCGCGACCACCTCATTCTGCTCGACACTTTCTCCAAGACCTATTCGATGACCGGCTGGCGACTGGGCTTCATGGTCGTGCCCGAGGATCTGCCCCAGCCCATGTTCAGCGTGCACCGCTCCATCAACGGGCCGATCAACACCTTCGTCCAGCGCGCGGGCGCGGCGGCGCTCAGGAGTTCCCAGGAGTGCGTGGCGGAGTTCAGGCGCGAATACCACAAGCGGGGACGCCTCATGAACGAGATGACGCAGGTCATCCCCGGCCTGATTCCCATCGAGCCACAGGGCGGCTTCTATCAATACTGCCGGTACGAGTACCCCATTCCTTCGAGCGAGGTGCGAAAGCGCGTCTGGGAGGCCGGGGCGGCGATTCGCAGCGGGTCGGAATTCGGCGCTTCGGGCGAGTACCACCTGCGCTTCACCTATTCGGTGAATGAGGAAGTCATCGAAAAGGGCATGAAGATCGTGGGCGAAGTATTCCGCCACCTGGGTTGAGACTTGTCCGTTCCGCGCCTGAAAGCCGTCCTTTTGAGGGATTGTTGAAAAACCGCCCTGCGCAACGCGCCGGTCCGCCTCACCCTGAGTAGCGGCGAAGCCGCATATCGAAGGGCGAAGTCCGCCCCCGCCGGAGAGATACTACCCCCATCCTTCGATACGGTGCTTGCGCGCCTACTCAGGATGAGGAGGAGGTTTCCCACGGGTCGCCGGTGAACGAATCGGCAGTAGGGACAGACTCCCGTGCCTGTCCGAGGTTGTTTACGAGGCGGTTCGGTTTTATTCGTCATTCCGGCGAAAGCCGGAATCCATTTGTTTTGTCTTTGCTTTTTTCTTTTCTGATCGATTCATGCCAATGACGAGAAGATGAAAAGCCGGCGCATTGTCATTCTGCTTTAGAATGGATTCCGGCTTTCGCCGGAATGACGGCGGTGGTCAATTCCGAGCGAGGAGGGAATTTACAACAGCCCTTTTGCCCCGGCGGCTCCTCACAGCCTCATCAATAGACGGGCATTATGTCCTTCTCGTAGGTTTCGTCCACGCCGCGGGCGGCGGCGTAGAATATCTCCTGCAGCCTGCGCGTGATTTCGCCCGGCTTCCCGTCTCCCACCTCGATGCGATCCAGAGAAAGCACGGGTGCGACCTCGGCGGCGGAGCCGCATATCATCGCCTCGTCGGCCACGTAGATCTCCGTGCGGTCCATCGGACGCTCCACGGGTTCGGGGCCGATGTGCCTGCCGAACATCTCGAGTACGCTGTCGCGCGTGATGCTCTCGAGAATCGAGGCCGTCACCGGCGGCGTGATGAGCTTGCCCTCGCGGACGATCATGATGCACGTGCCCGTGCCCTCGGCCACCGTGCCGTTCCGGTTCAAGAAAATGGCGTCGTCGTACCCGTTGATCCGCGCCTCGACGCCTGCGATCCTGCTGTTCTGGTAGTTCGCCGATGCCTTGACGCGCGGCGGCACGGAATCGTCCGAGATGCGCCGCCAACTGCTCACGCACAGGTTCACGCCCTGCTCCTGTCGTTTGCGGTTGCTGTTCGGCCCCCCGCTGATGAAAACGCAGGTGTCCACCTCGTCCGCCGCGTAGCCCTTCATGTCCAAAGGGCCCGAATCGTCGAAATACACGTTGAGGCGGAAGTGGAGGTCTTCCTTGAACTCGTTCGCCCGTATCCACTCGACCACGGCGTCCTTGAATTCTTCCGCCGTATAGGGCGGCGTCATCCGCATCACGCGCATGGAATCGAACAGCCGCCGGATGTGCGGGTCCATCTTCCAGAGAAAGAGATTGTTTCTCTCCTCGCTCCAGTAGGCGCGAATCCCCTCGTAGACGCTCGAACCCCTGAGGACCGCCTGGCTGAAAACGCTTATCTTGGCTTCCTCGGGCGGAACCACCTCACCGTTGAGCCATACCTTGGCATGATCGTAGCTGGGCACGTGAACCTCCCATGTGGAAGTAGAATTGAGCCGTCAACACCGGAAACACGGCATCATGGACAATTTGATGGGGAGTTGACAAGGGGGGTTCCCGCCTTGACGCTCGGGCGCGCTTGGGCGTAGCGTTGTGCCGGACAAATTCCAAACTTAACTCTTCCCTGGAGATTTAGATGCAGCAACCCACGGACACTCCCAAACTCGCGGACGCCTACGCCGAATCCCTGCCCGCTTCGCGCGCGCTATACGATCGGGCGCAAGAGGTTTTCCCCGACGGAGTAACGCACGACAACCGCAGGATGCAGCCGTTTCCCATCTACGTGGAACGCGCCGAGGGCGCCTACAAGTGGGACGTGGACGGCAACCGCTACATCGACTACTGGATGGGCCACGGCGCGCTCCTGTTCGGGCACAACCCGCCCCACATCCGGGACGCCGTGAGCGAGGCCGTGATGAAGGGCTCACACTACGGGGCGAGCCACGGGCCGGAGGTGGAATGGGGTGAATGGGTGCAGCGACTCGTGCCGTGCGCCGAGCGGGTGCGATTCACGGCTTCGGGCACCGAGGCCACGCACATGGCGCTGAGGCTCGCGCGCGCCTTTACGAAAAGAAAGCGCGTGGTCAAGTTCGCGGGCCATTTCCACGGCTGGCACGAGGGACTCGAAATCGGCGTGCGCGCCCCCTATACGAACGAGCCCGAAGCGGGCCAACTGGAAGTCGTGACCGACCTCGTCACCGTGTGTCCACCGGATGATCTGCAAGCCGTCCGGGAGGCGCTCTCGCCAGGCGATGTCGCGGCGCTCATTCTGGAGCCGACGGGCGGACACTTCGGCACCATTCCGATGAATAAGGATTTCGTGGCCGCGCTCAGGGAGGAAACGCAAAAAGCGGGGACCCTGCTCGTTTTCGATGAGGTGGTGACCGGCTTTCGCGTATCGCCCGGCGGCGCACAGGCGCACTTTGGCGTAACGCCCGACCTGACGAGCCTCGCCAAGATACTCGCAGGCGGCCTGCCGGGCGGTGCCGTCGTCGGCCGGGCGGACGTACTGGAATACCTCGCCACCAAGCCGGACCCGGAAGCGAACAGGCACACGAAAATCGCCCACCACGGCACCTTCAACGCGAACCCCATCTCCGCCGCCGCGGGCGTCGCCATGCTGTCTTCATTGGCCGATGGCCGAGCGACCGAGCAGGTGAACGCGCAGGCACAAAAGCTCAGATACGGGATGAACGAGATACTCGCGCAGGAGGCGGTGGCCTGGCGGGTGTACGGCGACTACAGCGACTGGAAAATTCTCTTCGACGCCGACGCCCCGCCGCGAGACGGGGAGGATCAGGACGTGAGCGGAATCGACTGGCGGCGTCTCGATTCCAAGAACGCGCAGAAAAGCCGCGCATTGAGGCAGGCCTTGATCCTGCACGGCGTGGATTTCAACGGCGCACGCGCGCTGGTGGGAACCTGCCATACGGACGACGTGATCGAGGAAACCCTCGCCGCCTTCCGTGCCGGCGTACAGACCATGAAGGAAGAAAGGGTCGCCTAGCGTTTTCCAAGAAACCCCTCAGATACCATGAAGGAGAGCCGCACTTGCACAGCGCGCTGAAAGGCCTCTTGAGCCTGGAATCCGGCAACATCGTGGACGACATGGAACACCCCTTCACCTGCCCCGACACGGGCGGGAACCTGCAGGGCAGCTACGACCTCGAATGGATTAAGGCGAACGTAGACAGGGACGAGATCGCCCGCAGACCGCGGGGAATCTGGCGCTGGCGCGAACTTCTGCCCGTGCGGGACGAGAAGAACGTGGTCTCGCTCGTGGAAGGCGACACCCCCCTCATCCACGCGGAGAGACTCGGTGAATCGCTCGGGTACGGAAACCTCTACATCCTGGATGAATCCAGAAACCCCACCGGCTCGTTCAAGGACCGGGGCGGTTCGGTCACCATCAGCAAGTGCAGGGAAGTCGGAGTGGACCGCATCGTGCTGCCATCTTCGGGCAACGCGGCGGCCTGTTTCAGCGCCTACTGCGCGCGGGGCGGAATCGAGTTCATCGGCTTTGTGCGCGACGACAGCTCCGCTGTCCATTGCCTCCAGGTCGGCGCTTATGGAGCCTTTACGCTCATCATCGAAGGCGATCAGGGCACGGGCGGGCGCTTCGCCGAAGAGGTGTCGAAAGAACTCGGCTGCCTGCACGCCACCCTGCCCCGGAATCTATACAGAATCGAGGGGAAAAAGACCGCCGCCTTCGAAATTGCCGAAAAACTCGGCTGGCGCGCGCCCGACCGCGTCGTCTGCCCCACGGCGGGCGGTACGATGGCGCTCGCGATGGACCAGGGCTTCCGCGAACTCCTGGCTCTCGGCTGGATTGAGAAGATGCCTGCGATCGACGTCGTGCAGGTAGACGGCTGCGCGCCCATCGTCAAAGCCCTTCACTCAGGCGGAAAAGTCGAACCCTGGGGCGAGGTGCGCACGAAATCCGCCGGCCTCACGAGTCCCTCTCCCGGTGCGGGCGAGCGCGTGGCCGAGGTCGTGCGGAGATCGGAGGGCCACGGCGTGCTTGTGAGCGACGCGATGAACCTGGAAGCGGAGTTTCTGATCGCCGGACGCGAGGGGCTTTTCCTGCAACCAGCTTCCGCGGCGTCCGTAGCGAGCCTGATGGAGGGCGCCGAGCGGCCCGGAAAACCGGAAGCCGATGAGGTAATCGTCTGCATCGGTACGGGCACGGGCAAGAACGCGGCGGAAGTGGCGGGCGAGGCGCTCGGCAAACCAGGGCGCATTCCGCCGGACATCGACGCTTTCAAGCGAGCACGCGCTTCCTGGCGGGGGAACGGCGTCTGAAGTATCTAAAGATACTCACGTAAATCCCGGGAACCCAGCACACCACCCTCTGGCGCGCTTTCATCTCACAACAGCATTCTTTACACAGATATAAAACGAAAAAAATACTCTTTTTTTCGCTTCTTCCATCATCTACTACTTCAGATTAATCCATGTAAATAATTATAAGTAAACCTATTACAAGTTTATCTAAAAAACATATTGATTTTCGTATTATTTTCGTATACATTTTCTCCCTCACGCCAATTCATACAGGGAGAACGACCATGGTGACGGAAAAAACCCTCCACAAGCTGGCCATCCTCGGCGGACAATCCTTTGACGACAGGGAGGGCCCGCCCGGCATGAGGAAGAAACCCAAATACCGCCGCAAGTTCCTGGCCTCGGACACGCCGGCGATATTTCCCGTCCCCTTCAAGGGCGGACGCATCATGCCGCTTCTCTCCACCATGATGACCAACGCCTGCAGCTACGACTGCCACTACTGCCCCATGCGCTCCTCGCGGGACATGCCGCGCTACGCCTTCAACCCGGATGAGCTGGCCGACACCTTTATGGCGTTAAAGAAAAGAAACCGCGCCGAGGGGCTTTTCCTCACCAGCGGCGTTCCGGGCAGCGGCGTCACAGGCGTGGACAGGATGATCTCCACGGCGGAAATCCTGCGCTTCAAGTATCATTTCGGCGGCTATATTCACCTCAAAATGCTGCCGGGGGTGGAGGACTCCCAGCTAAGCCGCGCCGCCCAGATAGCCACGAGGCTCTCCGTGAACCTGGAAGCCGCCACCCAGCGGGGCCTTCACGCCATGGCGCCCGAGAAAAGCCTCGAAACCGACCTGAAACCCGCCCTCGAATACGCGGGGGAGATGGCGCGCGAGTCTTTTTTCGAGAGAACGGGCCTTATCGCCGACGGCGTGACGACCCAGTTCATCGTCGGCGCCAGCGGAGAGAGCGATATGGAAGTCCTCGCAGCTTCCCACGCGCTCCAGAAGAAGGGCCTCCTGCGCCACACCCATTTCAGCGCCTTCAAGCCCGTGGAGGACACACCGATGGACGGGGTGCCCTCTGTCTCCAAGACGCGCGAGCACAGGCTCTACCAGGCGGAACACCTCCTGCGCGAATATGAGTTCGGGCTGGACGAGATTCCCGCCTCAGACGGCAACCTGGCGCTCGATGAGGACCCCAAAACAACGTGGGCCAGGCAGAACCTCTCGCAGTTCCCAGTGGAGATCATGACCGCCGACCCCCGGACGCTGATGCGCGTGCCGGGCATCGGCCCCACCTGGGCGAAACGCCTGGTCGAAGTGCGCAGAAAGGCGCACATCCGGGACTTCAGGGATTTGACGCGCCTGGGCCGCATCCGCAAATCGGCGGCGGGCTGGCTCGCGCTGCGCGGAAAACGCCTGGGGCCCGAACCGGTGCTCGCCACACAGATGAGCCTCGACCTCCGGCACAGGGGCAAAAGGCGCGTCCACCCCTCGATGAGCAACTTGCCGCCGTGTTCATTCCGTTGATATTGCGGCCAAAATGCGTGGTTGAATTGCGCCCGCCCGCTTGACTCGAAAAAACGATGGGACTACCCTTCCCGTCTCTCGCCATCGCACCTGTTGGCGCGATACGAGCGACGCCGCTTCATGGCCCCTTCGTCTAGCGGTCAGGACACCGGCCTCTCACGCCGGTAACAGGGGTTCGAGTCCCCTAGGGGTCACCAGTCATACGAAACCCGCTAGAATGCAGGTCAACTGTAGCTCAACCCCACGTGTTCACGTGCACGATTTCATCGAGCGGGCGCCGCCGGGCGGGCTTGAAGTTCGTCCCCAGCGTCCAGGCCACCGGGATGAGCGCCGCCTGCATGAAATCATCCGGCACGCCGAGCAACTCCGCCGCCTCCATCTCGCAGCGCAGGTGCAAGGTGGTGAACACCGAACCCAGGCCCCTCGATCGCAGCGCCAGCTGAAAACTCCACACCGCCGGTATGACGGAACCCATGAGGCCCGCCCACATGAACCGCGGCGGGTTTTCGGGCAGGAAATTCTGGATGCAGGGAATCACGTGCACGGGCGCGCGCTCGATGTTTTCCGCCAGATAGAGGGCGGAATCGAACACCCGCTCGTCCTGCGCGGCGCCGCTCTCGCGCGCCTGGGCCAGACCCTGTGCGAGATATTCATCCCCTCCCTTGCGGTAGAGCCTCCCGAGCTCTTTGCGCAGACCCTCATCCGTCACCACGAGCCAGCGCCAGCCCTGGCGGTTCGAGCCCGTGGGCGCCTGAAGGCCGAGTTCTAAGCAATCCATCACGACCTCCGTCGGCACTTCACGATCGAAATCGAGTCGTTTGCGCACCGAGCGCGTCGTCGAGAGGAGTTTGTCGGTCATTTCCAGGTCAAAATCGGCCATACGGCCCTCCTTTCAGTTTCGTATGCAAGTACATCTCACGCGATATGTGCGCCATGTTATCAGAACAGCTTCCCGCTCGTAACGCGTCGTGCTCTCAGGTTCCCAACCGGGGAGGGTTCTTCTATAATCCCCCGAAATCCTGAACCCCATGAAGAGGAAAACCATGACGAACCAGGCAAGCGAGACGAGCAAAATCCGGCTGCTGAACCCAGACGAGGCGGCGGGCGATACGGCGCGCTTTTTCGAGGCGACGCGCGAGTTTCTGGGCCGCATCCCCAATTCCGCGCTCGCGCTGGCGAAAACGCCCTACATCGCGCGCTTCTACCTCCCCTTCAACGCCACGCTCCAGCGCGAGGGCATGGGCGGGCTTTTGACGTGCAAGATCAAGGAGATCGTGGTCTTGAAGACGAGCTTCGTCAACGCCTGCGCCTACTGAATCGCGCACAACACGGCGCTTGGTCAAGCGACGGGAATCACAGATGAGCAGATCGAGGCCATCGCCTCGGACGACTACATGACATCCCCGGCGTTGAGTCCCCGCGAGCGCGCCGCCTGCCTGTGGGCGGAGCATTTCACCCGAAACACCGCGCGCGAGGACCCGGGCGTGCTCGAAGAGGTGAAGCGGCACTTCACCGACGGCGAGATCGTCGAGATGTCCCTCATGAGCGGCAAGCAGGGCATGATGAACCGCTTCATGGACTCGTTCGCCATCCCGATAGAGGATGAGGGCGAGGTGAACAAGATCAGGAAATCCGTGCGCGGGAATCCCGACAAGATGAAGGCCTATCTCCAGTCGCTCATCGACAACTGGCCCGAGGAGTTCCCCGAACCCAACCCGGATGACTAGAGGAGTTCGATGCGAGCAAATGCGGGCAAATGCGTGGTCCGGAAAACTTTTTTTAATTCGATAAATTTCCGAAAATTTATAATGTATTACTTTAATATATGTGCGCTAATAGATGTTTTTATTTGAATAATCCTGTTAGTTTTCGCCATGAACCTTTTCAGAAATTTATCGATATTTATCGAATTATTCATCAATTCGAATTTCACAGTTTCCGTTCTGATTCCAGGGAATTTCATCGCTTGAACATCCTCTTCCGTCTCGAACCGGCCGTGAAGGCCTGATGACGCCACCGGGTCTGCCCGCATGAAAGGGCGGCCGGAGCATAACGCGGGAGTGGCGGGGCGAAGGCCCGGCAAATGCGGGGAAATGCGCGATCAACCCTCCCTGCCCCGTCAGCCCGATCACAAATAATCCTTAACCTCCAACGTTTTGCCCAGGCGCGAGCTCGCGTCCGCCGCGTAGACGACGGCCAGGTTCTCGTGCGCGACGCGTCCGTCGACCTCGGGCGTGCGGTCCCCGCGCACGCAGTCGGCGAAATCCTCCAGCGCGTCGCGGAACATGTCGCCCTCGGGCATGTCGTAGACTGAATCCTCGCCCAACGGGTCGCGGTCGACGCGCAGGCGGATGGGTTCGGGCGCCTTCGAGGGGTCGCGCCACTGCTGGCCGGTGATGCGGAAATGCGCGACGCCTTTCGTGCCGTGCACGTTCATGTGAAACGCCCAGGGGCACGCCCAGCCGCCGCCCACGTAGGAGAGCGCCCCGCTTTCGTGCTCCAGGATCATCATCGAGGTGTCGTCCACGTCCTCGGTCGCGTAGGCGCGCTTTAACTTCGCGGTGACGCTCCTGATCGGCCCGTGCAGGTAGCGGAACGTGTCGATGTGGTGGATGGACAGCTGGATGACGACGCCGGTGGGGTTGAGTTCGCGGCTCGAGCGCCATCTGTCGGGTGTGAGTTCCAGCCCGCGCTCGGTGCAGAAATTGCTCTCGCTCATCGAGATTTTTCCGATCTCGCCCGCGTCTATCAGTTCCTTCATACGGCGCGACACCGCCAGGCGGCGCGCGCTGTGGCCCACCGCCAGCTTGACGCCCGCACCCTCGACCGCGTCCACGATGGCCCGCGAGTGCTCCAAACTGTGCGCAATGGGCTTTTCGCAATAGACGTGCTTGCCCGCCGCGGCCAGCGCCTCGATGTGTTCCTTGTGGTTGTGGTTGGGCGTCGTGAGGATGACGGCCTCAACCTCATCGTCGCTCAAAAGCGCGTCTAAGCTCTCCGCCTCGCGCGCGCCGTAGCGCTCCATGAAATCGCGGCGTTTTTCCGCCGTGCGGCTGAAACACGAAACGAGTCTGATTTTACCGCCGCGAAGTGCTGCGTCGGCGAGCACGTTGGCCCAGCGGCCCAGCCCCATCGAGGCGACGCGCACGGGTTCGAACGACATGTCCTCCCTCCCCTGGTGAATAAAAAGGGAATTATATACCTAAGTAACATCCGCCCTACTTGGGCGGTTCCTGTAGGGTCTCGATTTTCATATTCTGGAGGATGGTTTTGGCGAGATCTTCCGGCGTCGTCGGGATATGGATTTCCTCTTCGAGTTCGGCCTTGCTCGGCTGGTAGTCGGTGGATTTTATCTTGAGGATTTTACGCTTTTTCATGGCCGCTCCTTTCGCGCTACTCTACTACATCCTAGGGCGAGGTAATGAAAATGTAAAGGGAAATCCGTTCCGTTACTTAAACGGGTTTCGCCCCTTGGCGAAAATGCCGATCTCGCATTTGTTTTTCTCGAACTCGGTTTCTGCCGAGTAGTAACCCTTGGCGGCATCGGCGAGATTCAGGTTTTCTTTCTGGGTTCTGGCGGCGATCTTCTTGTACCGCCTCCACGCCCCCCGGACGTTTCTTTCCCATGCCTCCTTGCCGCCGACATGATGTGGCTTCGCTCTCATCATCCGTTCGACCATTCGAGGGACTCCGTCCTTCGTCATCCTCATTGCCCTCTGCCGCCTTATATCCTTCAGGTAACTATTCGCCCAACCCCAGCGGCAATAGTAGTATCTCATGTCGTATCTGATTTTCTCGCATATCTCGCTATCGTAAGGGCGGGGGAGTATCCCGCTACCCTCGACGTACGATTTCCCGTACTGCTGAATCTGGTATGCCTTTAGGGTCGGCTGGAGTTTCTTCGGGCATGCCCAAGCGATACTCACGCTGGCGAAAAACAGCAATGAAACGGCTATCAAGGTTCTCATTATCTGCCCCTCCCCTTATCTCTTGGGGGCCGCTTTATCGGACGCTCCGATACAGATGGCCGCAGAGAATTTATAGATGGTCATGCGATCCCCGTAGCTTTTGCCCATGACCATAGGAAGGGCGGCCTTTACGGATTTCTCGACCATGTCTGGAGTCATGATCTTCATCAGGGCCAGGGTTTGCTCCCTGCCCAGCTTTTCGACCAAGCCGCTTCTGTTCGCCGAATGCAGGAGGCATGGGTCGACGATGTGCTGGATTATCTCCGCTCGGTAATCCTGAGCGTAGGCCGGGGATGAGATAAGGGATGCCAGGACGACGACGGTTACCGCATAGATGGTTTTGCGCATTACATACACCTCCGAAAATTGAAAACGGAGGTGGGGTATGCTACCTAGAACGATGCAGCTCTGGCTGTATGGTGGCATACCCCACCATAGCGGGGGTCGCTGGTGGCAGCCGGCGGCCCTCGCCCTTTCTTCGATCTATTTTCTTGGGATATGAGGAGTGCCCCGGTCTACCCAAAGAGGCCGGGCCTTGTCGTTACCGCACAGAGAATGTGGGAACCCCGCTTATTCGCCTTTCGCTCAGGGAGCGACCCCAAGCCCGGAACAAGGCTTTTGTATTCAGCGAGAGACCCGACGACATCATCGGGTTCTCTAAGCGGTAACGACATCGGAAATTGTAATGGAAATGCGTCAGAAAATACAACCACCCAAATCCAAGGGCGCGATTGACATCATCTCCCCGGTCTGGAATTATGAGAGCGAACATTTCAAGCGGCCATCAGGACGCCAAAAGGCCGGGCCCACAGCCCGACCTCTTGGTAAAACGGTGGCCCCGTAGCCAACCGTGGAGGGACGCTACGGGAGCAGCGAAAAACAAAAGTGCTCTAAAGATACGCTGCTCCCCGGCATTATGCAAGCGTCCCGCCCTTTTACCCGCGAAAGGGGTAGCAAATGACGCTTGCCCTAGAAGAGCTTCTCTGCCATCTACCAGAACGAGATCGGAAAAATTTTACCAACCTACCAGAATCGAACCGCAACGAACTGCGTGCCTACATCATGGCATCCGAACGCTTGCCGAGGTCAGCCTCCGATCTCGAATTAGCTCCGGGAACGGTATCTGGCCCAGCCATAGGGCGAACTAGAGAAGTAGTGCGAGGAAGGGTAGAAGCGATTCCGATATCTTAAAAGCGAAAGAGTTACGCTACGAGGTCTTTGTAGCGGAGCCGCTTGCCGTCCATGTCGCTGGCGATCTGTCGCATCTGATCCTTGGTGTCTAGAGGCCGCAGGTTATGACGGCCTGCGAACTCGTTTACATACCGCCCCAGATGCTTACGGCTCATCTTATGATAAGTGCCATGATACCCGCGCTTTAACATCGCCCAGAAACTCTCGATGCCGTTCGTGTGCGCCATGCCCCGGACGTATTCGCCGACGCTATGCTTCACGGCCTCGTGCTCGAACGGAAGGCCCTGGTAGCTTCCATGGTCGTCCGTGTAGACGACCGCATCCTTGGCCGCTACGTTTTCGATGAATCCACGAAGCGTCGCCGCCTTGGTATCGGGAATAACTTCGGCCTTCACCTTGTTCGTCGCCCTATCCTTGGCGCCGATAACCGCTACCTTGCCTACAGGGCCGCGCCCAGCCTTTAGCTTTTTCGAGTTTTTCTTGTTCCTTTCCCGACCGCCCAAAAATGACTCATCCGCTTCGATGGGGCCGTCGAACAATGTCTTTCCGCTCTCCCATCCTTTGCGGAGCCGATGCGCCAAATGCCACGCGCTTTTTTGCGTGATGTTCAGATCGCGGTGTAGCTTCATGCTCGACACGCCCTTAAGGTTCGTCGTTAGCAGGTAGATGGCGATAGCCCATACCCGATAACCGAGCTTCGAGCCGTGCATGGCCGTGCCCGACTTAACCGAGAAGAACTTCTTGCAGTCCCGGCACCTATGCGTCATGGTCGGGTGCTTCGCGCCAGCCTGTATGTTAAGCGATCCGCATTCGTAGCAGGCGACCATCCCGTCGGGCCAGCGGCATTCCTCGAACCATGCCCGCGCCGTCTCATCATCGGGGAACATGTCCATGATCTCTATCAGGGAAATGCCTTCTCGGTAAGCCTTGCCCGGTGCCTTCTGCGCCATCCGCCCTATCCTCTACGTGGTTGAAAATGTTACTCTCCTGTAATGAAATATAGGGCCTTCGGCGGGATTTGTAAAGGGGATGAGGCGAGAAAATGTTACTTTGGTATATAATTCCCAATAAAAATGCGCTTTTCTGGTGAAATATCTTTTCTATTGCCGCCTGAAATTCGTGCGCCGTTCGTATCAAGGCCGGCTTGCGTCCGCCGAGCTACTGAAATACCCGACAGAGGAATTTCGCCGTCACGGTTCGCGTCAGACGTGCAGTACGACGAGGTCGTCCTCCACCGTTACCCGGAAGGTTTCCACGGAAGGGTCCTCTTCCACGTCCTCGGGCCGCTCGACCGTCACCTTGTACGCCCTTACGCGGGTGCGGTGGGGGTTGAAGACGGAGCGCCCCGTGAGGATGTCGAACTCCCAGCAATGCCAGGGACAGACGATGATCTCGCCGTCTTTCACGTATTGGATTTGATGGGGTGCGCTCGCGTCCATTGTCCCGCGCACGGGCCCGATGCAGAGCGGGGCTCCCTGGTGGGGGCATACGTTCCTCAGGGCGAAATACTCCCCCTTGACGTTGAATACCCCGATGGAGCGATTTTCGAATTCGACGATTTTCCTTTCGCCGGGCGGCAAGTCAGCCACCTTGCATACGATATGTCTTCCCATCAGACCGTTCCGTTTTCTCCCGCCACGAGTTTCGCGATCTTCGGGTACGTGCCGAGCGCATTTCCATAAAAGATGCTCTTGCGCAGTTCCGGGTCGACGTTGGGGAAAACATACCGCGGGTCGTCGAAGTCCCAATGCGGGTAGTCGGACGAGAACTGGAGCGTGTCTTCCGCATAAATCATTTTCAGCATCTGCTCGTTGAATTCGGGCCTGGGCGGCTCTTCGACGGGCTGGCTCGTAAACCGCACGTGCTTCCGAATGACTTCGCTGGGCGGCTCCTTGACCCAGGGAACTTCCAGCCGCAGGGATCTCCACTCCTTGTCCAAGCGCCACATGAGGCCCGCAACCCATGCGTAACCCATTTCCTGGACGATGAATTTCAGGTTCGGGAAGCGCTCGAACACCCCCTCGCATACCATGCTCGTCACGTGCATCCACCCCACCTGGGGCAAACCGCTGTGCAATTCGATGAAATAAGAGGGCATCCCCACGGCCAGCATCGGCGGATTGACGCCGGCGGTTTCAGAGCCGCCGTGAATCGCGACGGGCAGGTTGTGACGGGAGGCCGCTTCGTATATCGGCCACATGTACCGCTGGCCCAGGGGGATATCCATCGGGCAAACCTGGACCGAGACGATATCGGGATGGTCGGCCAGTCGATCGATTTCCTCTGCCGCGAGATTCGGATCGCGCGGGCTCACCCAGATGCACGCCTTGAAGCGGTGATCGGTGGAAGCCCACTCGGCGAGAACGAAATCGTTGTAGGCGGAGGCGTAGGCGGCGCTCAGGTCCGCATCCGGGATTCCCGAGACGCCCGTGGCGTCCTGCCCGACGATGATGGCGTAGTTGATGTCGTGCTCGTCGAGCAGCTGTTTCGCCAGGAAGCCGATGTCAGAGCCGATGGGTCCGCCTTCGGGCGGCCGGGCGTCCACTCGCCCGGATCCCCCTGGATGAGGGTGGAAGAAAGCGCGCCTGGGAACGGCGAACGTATTCCGGGGATTTGCTTCGTCTTTCACCAGGGCGCCCTTCATCCCGATCCGCGCCTGCCACTTCTCGGGGAGATAGGGCACCAGAGATTGAACCCCTTTCGGCATTCGGGGATGAATATCGCAATCGATGATGTTCATCTTTTTGCCGGTTGAGGCGTCAATGATGTCTGTCGTGGTTTCCGCTTGATCGACTGGATTCACGGGTAGGCCTCCCACTCACATGTGAGATTGTCGTTTCACGAAGTGCTCATAATATGGTGTCTCACGGGAAGCGAAGTCAAACAACAGGCTGTGAAGGCACTTTTGCAAAGAGATATGGAGCCATGACAGCCAGTTGACGGGGGGTTGTTGAAAAAACCCTTCCCAGGCAAGTTCGACTGCCGGAACAATGGAGCAATGTCTCGTTCCCCGTAGGGGCCGTTCGCGAACGGCCCCCTGGAGAAACGGGCGCTTCACGAAGCGCCCCTACGGGAACGTCCCTTTGAGAGCTCACAATGCCCGTCATTCCGGCGAATGCCGGAATCCAGAACCGATGAGAGAACCCGGGGTTCAGGGAATCCCGCCGCCCATATCGCATCGCCGAATGATGGATTTTCTTCCATTCATGTCCGCCTGGATTCCGGCATTCGCCGGAATGACGAACACAATCCCCTCCCCATTCGAAATGCGGGCCAAATGTATGGGGGCTTTTTCAACCGCCCCTTGCGGTCGAATTCGCCGAACGCGTATTTCCTTATGAAATCTCCCGGCACGGTTTTCTGATTCAACGTGGCCCAGAGAATGAATTCCGAATAGTTGACATACGCCTCATGTGCAAGCGACACTTTGCGTCAACATTTCCCGTCTTGTTTTGATTCATGGATTGATGGCCTCGTTTTCAATGCCCACGGGAAAGCGGAGGAGTTCAGGAATGGAACCCCGTGACCACGTCGCAAAGGCGCAAAGAATCGAAGCCTCCCTTCGAAAACTGGACCCCGACGACGACCCCGAGATGATCATCGAGACGTGCATGCTCGCCGCCACGCACTATTTCAACGCGGCGCTCCACGCGGAGGGGATCACGAACCAGTTGATGGATCACGCCCACACCTTCCGCCCCACTCTGGATGGATACGTCAAGAAGCCCGGCGCGGCGCTTCAGGCCGCGATGAAACCCCTGAAATTCATCGAGCAGCTTCGCCCCGGGCATTGCCGGGGCACGGAACCGCTCAGCCGGGCGATCATGGATAAATGCCTTCAAAGCCTGGAGGAGGCGAAAATCGGTTTTCTGGCAATCGTCGGAGGCGCGGCCCGGTCTGCAGTGTGGAGAGTGGTATGACCGGAAATTCTGGAGGTGCGCCGTGAAAATCGAAGAGCACATGGCCAAGGCCGAGCGGTTTGCGCGATCGGTGGAAAAACTCGACCCCGCAGAAGATTTCGAGGCGGTGATGTGGGGCCGCATGCACATCTGCTCGAACTGGATCAATGCCGCGCTCCATGCAAAAGGGGTCATCCCCGAGAACAACGACGTCGCCCATACCTGGTATCTCTTCGATTACGGGGACCATGATTTCCTGGAGGCCCATATAGACGAGGAGACCCGGCGCGCCCTGACCGAATTGGCCGTATTCGAGAGCCTCAGAACGACGCACGTGCGGGGACCCGGCACCTACGGCTCCGAGGTGTGCCAACTTTCCGAGAGAGCCTACAACCACATCAAGGAATATACGGAGAAAGCGATTGCCGCAATAAGTCCGAGCGCTTAGATAGTCGAGGCGTTGGTTAAATCATCCCGTTCAAGGATGCAAATCGTCCTGCTCTGATGAGGGAGGGTAAATTGATGCTCAAAAAGACTTGTCGCCAGCACTCAGCACTGTTTGCAGCCAGCGTTGCCCTGC
Source organism: bacterium (assembly GCA_022828125.1). GTDB lineage: Bacteria > UBA8248 > UBA8248 > UBA8248 > UBA8248 > Bin107. The sequence continues at coordinate 143,203 of JAJEJD010000020.1, forward strand.
CCCCGGGCCCGTCCTGACGAAGAACAACCATGGAGGGCTGGACAGGCACGGAGGCCTGTCCCTACGGGGCGGCGCCTCTTCGGTCGGTTTGATTGCCCTCTCACCTACATGACCCCCGCCAAGAGGTTTTTTCCAACAATCCCCTATGAGGGGAATGAAACCCTGCAAACGCGCCTAATCTCCGCGGCCGCTAAATGCTCACCTGGAAATTGGGCAGGCGCACGCCCCCTCCCGCATCCGCCGGGGCCGCGCTCAACTCCTCCAGCGTGGTCTCGCGCAGCGTCTTGTCGATGGCGTCTTCGAGTTTTTTCCAAAGCGCGCGGCTCCCGCATACCGGGATGTTCGGGCACGGCGCCGAGGGAGGCGCATCGCCGCAATCGACGGGCTGAATCGTCTCGCCCACCGCGGAGAGAACGTCGCGCATATTGATCTCGGAAGGCGGCAGCGCGAGGATGTAGCCGCCTCCCGGCCCCCGCGTGCTGCTCACCAGGGAAGCCCTGCGCATCTTCACGAACAATTGTTCGAGATAATGCTGGCTGATGCCGAGCTTGCCGGCAATCTGCGGCAGGGGCACGGGATGCGTCTGCGAATGCCTCGCCAGCTCAATCATGGCGAGCACGGCGTATCGCCCCTTGGTCGATATCTTCATCGGCGGCATCCTCTCATCGTCTCTCCCTGTCCCGAACGCTAAACGAGCGCTCCCCGCCTCACGGGGATTTTCGTTTGCCTGCGATCGACGAGCGCGCAGACAGGACAATCCGGGTCCTGCGCCACGCGCACGCTCCCGGCGGCGTTTGCCCGAAAATCGGCCGTCATCAGCCTGTTCGACCAGACGGGTTCAAGCCCCCCGAGAACCCGCAGCGCGTCCGCGGCCTGCGCCATGCCCACGAAACCGGCCACCGCGCCGAAAACGCCCGCATCCCCGCAGTCGAGGCCGCGCGCATTTGCGCCCTCCTCTCCCACCAGGCAACGCAGACACGCGCTCCGGCCCGGCAGAATCGTCATCACCTGGCCGAAAAATCGCAAAACGCCGCCCATCACCCACGGCTTGCCCGCTGCGGCGCAGGCGTCGTTCAGCGCGAGTTTGGCGGCCAGGTTGTCGCTTCCATCGACGATGACGTCATAGGGCGCGACGATTCGAGCGGCGTTCTCACGCGTGAGCCTTTGGGGAATCTTGTCCACCCCTACCTCGGCGGAGAGCCTGAATATGGAATCGGCGCCCGAGTCCACCTTCAGGCGGCCGATGTCCTCGGTGCGGTGAAGAATCTGGCGCGCGAGGTTGTCGAGCGTCACCGTGTCGTGATCCGCAACCCCGATTCGCGCAACGCCCGCCGCCGCCAGGGCGAGCGCGGCGGGACAGCCCAGGCCGCCGACCCCCACGATGAGTGCGGACGAGTCCGCCAATGCGCTTTTTTCGCTCATGCGTGCCGTGGATGCGCTCACGGACGCTGACGGCGCTTCATCGGTCAACCCCGCGCGAGGATTATGAAGGCTCACGCGCTTGTCTCCTCGAGAATTTCCAAATCACTCTCGATAAAGGTCTTTTGCTCCGCATCCCAGGAATACACCTTCTGCCCGAGTACGGCGCCCTCGCGCACGCTCATGACGACGTGCTCGGCATCCGGAAACGCCGGAATATCCCCGAAAGGAACCGCCGCATTCACGTCTTCCTGCGAGAAATAGGCGTCCTCGTCCGGGTGGCTGTGAAATATGCCGCGGACCACCTCGCCCGCCTTCTCCGCTTCTCTCACGATGCGCTCGAACTCGAAGGGGTCGATCAGGAATGCGCGCCGCGCCGTCCGGGGATAAATCTCCGGGTCCTTCGCGTGCATCTCGTTCTGCACGTTCTTGCAAGGCAGGAGGGCGAGCGTTTCTTCCGCACCACCCCTCCCGCGCGGAGGCCCGATTATCAGCCCGCAACACTCATCGGGGTACGCCTCGCGCGCGTGGCGGTGCATCGCCTCCACCTGTTCACGATTCAGACGCAATGCAAGCCTCCTTGGGGTTGTTGAAAAAGTCCTGGAACTCTGGATTTGTCGTATGTAACCGACCGACGAGAGAGAAAAATCACTCCCCCCTTGAGGGGGAGTCGAAGAACTGAGGGCGTAAGCCCGAAAGCGATTCGGTGGGGGGTATAAATCGGACTGGCGATAAAACGCATTTTACCCCCCACCGCATCAGCCTTCGCACAAAGCGCTCGGCTTCCTCGACTCCCCCTCAAGGGGGGAGTGAACTTCAAGAGCGGGCGCTCAACCAAAATCGCTCCACGGGACTTTTTCAACACCCCCTCCTCAGCGCGCTTCGCTCAGGTACCTGTCCCCTCCGTCGGGAAACAGGGTGACGACCACGCCCTTGCCTATCTGCTTCGCCACCTCGCGCACGCCCACGAGCGCGGCGCCCGCCGAGTGGCCGATGAACAGGCCCTCTTCCTTGGCGATGCGCTCGGCGAGATCGTAGCTTTCCTCGGTGCTCGCCAGAATCAGATTGTCGTGCACGCCCTCATCGTAAATCCCCGGGCGAATGGCCGTGGGGATGTGCTTCATGCCCTCGAGGCCGTGAAACGATTCCGAGGGCATGACCGCATGCACCACGACGTCCTGTTTTCTCGCTTTCAGGCCGCGTCCCGTGCCCACCAGGGTGCCCGTGGTGCCGAGACCCGCGATGAAATGCTCCACGCGCCCGCCCGTCTGCTCCAGAATCTCGGACGCCGTGGTCTCGACGTGGGCGAGCGGGTTGGCCGGGTTGTCGTATTGGCAGGGCAGGAAATACTTCTCCGGCTCGTCCTGATTCATCTTCGCCGCGAGGCGCTGCGCGCCGTCCGAGCCCTCCAGGGGATCCGAGAGAACGATATCCGCCCCGTAGCCCTTCAAGGTCGCCTTGCGCTCGTCGCTCGCGTTCGCAGGCAGGACGAGTCGGACGGGAATCCCGAGTGCCGCACCTATCATGGCGTAGGCGATGCCGGTGTTTCCGCTCGTGGAATCGAGCAGAATCTTGCCGGGGCGCAACGCTCCCGTTTCCAAGCCGTCTTTCACCATGAAGAGCGCCGGCCTGTCCTTCACCGAGCCGCCCGGGTTGAACCACTCCGCCTTGGCGTAGACCTCCACGTCCGGGAATTCGCTCTTGAACAACTTGATTTCGAGCAATGGGGTGTTGCCGATACACTTGATGATTGGGGAATCCTCTAAATTTCTGAACGCGCTCGCGGGATTCGCCACCGTCGATTCGACCATTGATATGGCCCTCGCACTTTGCTCCTGAAAATCTCAGGAAAGGTTCGCACGCGCCTCCATCAGGCCATGCGAAAAATCGAATCGGGCCTGCGCAGTCGACCCCACTGTATCCATTTCATCCACCAGATGCCGCAAGGCTCTCGCGGCCAGCCATGCGCCCAAGGCGCCCTGGGACGCCGCCGTCGATGCGCCCCCTGGAGATGGCGTCACGTCCGGCTTCCCGAAAACGCCGGGGCCCTCGTGAATCTCTCCCGCCTCGCCACGGGAGACGCCTCGGAGCGCGATTTTCGCCGAAGCCTCGAATCTCCCGTCAACCGGGGCTCCTTCATCGCCCAGCCGGATGAGAGCGTCGAATACCTCTCCCGCCCCCCCGTCCGGGTGAACGGGAACCAGCCTCGAATCGGGATTGAGCCTCTTGAGGCCACCTCCCAGGCTGCCGCCGAAGAAAGCGGAGAGCGGCGATTTCGGCTTAAGCCCATCGCTCTCATCGAGCGGACACCAGCCGATACGTCCCACGCCCGCCGCCGCCAGATAGACCAGGGCGGTGAGCGCCGCGCTCTCCTCATCCGCCGAATATGCGATGAGGACGGAAGAGGCAAGCAAGCGCTCCTGGCCGACTCCTCCCACTTCGGGGAGAAGAATGTGGCGGCTGTAGCGCTGAATCTGCTCTTCACTCAAGCCCAAGGAGCGACTCTCCTCTCGGGTGTGCTGCGGACGATTACAGGCCGCCCGCGATGGCCGGCACGATGGAGACCTCATCCCCGTCGCTCACCGTCGTTCCCTCTCCCTGCAGAAAGCGGATGTCCTCCTGGTTCACATAAATGTTCACGAAACGCCGCAGCTTGCCCTCCTCGTCATAGAGGCGCTGGCCGATGCCCGCAAACTGGCCATCGAGGTTCGCGAGCACTTCCTTCACGTCCGCGCCCGCGATCTCCACGGCGTCCTGCTGCTGGGTGAACTCCTGTAAAGGTGTCGGAATACGAACCGTTACCGCCATTTCTCTCTCCTGATCTGAAAACCCCGCTATCCGGGGATGCCGAATAAAGATTCCTAACGAAAATGCTGCTCCAGACTATAATATCTCTCCCAGCCGTCGGGAATGACGACCACCACGTTTTCTTCGGGACTCATCCGCCTCGCCACCTCCAGAGCGGCGCTTACCGCCGCGCCGGCCGAAATGCCTGCGGCCATGCCCTCCTCGCGGCTCAGAGCCTTGCTCACCTCATACGCCTCCGAATCGCTCACCGGCATCACCTCGTCGATAATCGCGCGGTTCAACACAGCGGGAATGAAGCCCGCGCCGATCCCCTGAATCTGGTGCGGGCCGGGCTCCCCGCCGGAAAGAACGGGGGATGCGGCGGGCTCCACGCCGATGACGAGCGTTTCCGGCCTTTTTTCCTTCAGGACCTCTCCCACTCCGGTGATGGTGCCCCCCGTCCCCACGCCCGCCACGAAGGCGTCCACCGATTCCGCGCCCATGTCGCGCAGAATCTCGCGCGCCGTGGTCCTGCGGTGGATCTCCGGGTTGGCCGGGTTGTTGAACTGCTGGGGCATGAAGTATTCCGGGTTCTCCTCCAGGATGGCTTCGGCCATCACGAGCGAGCCGTACATGCCGCCCTCGCTGGAGCTGAAAACCACCTCGGCCCCGTAGCCCGTCAGCAGGGAGTTGCGCTCGTGGCTCATGCTCTTGCTGAGCACGATGATCGTCCTGTAGCCGCGAATGGCGCCGATGAGGGCCAAGCCTATCCCCGTGTTGCCGCTCGTGGGCTCGATGATCGTCCCGCCGGGCTTCAGGAGGCCGCGCCGCTCGCCGTCGAGCACCATGCTGAGCGCGATGCGATCCTTCACGCTGCCGCCGGGGTTGTATTGCTCGAGTTTCGCGAATACGCGCGCGCCGGACGCGTCGGGCAGGCGCTGCAACCTGACGAGGCTCGTGCCTCCGATGCGATCGATGAGCGAGGGAAGCGCCCTCAGAATCTGGGGCGGACGGCCCCGGGTGCCCAATGCCATGAGAGTGCCCTTTCAAATCCTTTCAGGTGGAACCAGCCGAGCGTGAGACTATAATTCCCAAACAAATTTGTCAAGAATTCCCCATTAAAGCGATTCTCCATTTTTTCTTCCCTTCGTCATCTTCCCGGCATACTCCCAATATGTTCCCGGTGTGCTACATTTTCATGTCGCATCGCCTTATGATGTGAAGTGAAAGGAGAAAGACATGGCGAAACCCGGGAGCCCTCCCCCCATCGCCCTGACGATAGCGGGTTCGGACTCGGGCGGCGGAGCCGGGATTCAGGCCGACCTCAAGACTTTCAGCGCTTTCGGCGTATACGGCGCCTCTGTCATCACCGCGCTGACGGCGCAGAACACCGTGGGCGTGCAGGGGGTGCACGGCGCGCCGCCCGATTTCATCGCGGCGCAATTCGACTCGGTGTGCACGGACCTGGACGTGGCGAGCGCGAAAATCGGAATGCTCGCCACGGTCGACGTCATCGAGGTCGTGGCTGCGAAGCTCAAAGAGCACGCGCTCGGGCGCGTCGTGCTCGACCCGGTGATGGTCGCCAAAAGCGGCGACCGCCTCCTCGCGCCCGACGCGAGAGACGCGCTCGTCGAAAAACTTTTCCCGCTGGCCGAGGTCGTTACCCCCAATACGGAGGAGGCGTGCGATATTCTCGAAACCGGAGAAATCGAAAACCTGGCACAGATGAGAGACGCCGCCCGGGCGCTTCATGAGCGCGGGGCGAAATGCGTTTTGCTCAAAGGAGGCCACATCACCGATGGCGCCGTCGACATTTTTTTCGACGGCGAAAACGAGGTCGCGCTCGAGGGCAGGCGCATCGACACCCCCCATACCCACGGCACAGGATGCACGCTCTCTTCCGCCATCGCGGCGGGGCTTGCGCTGGGGGAGTCCACCGAATCGGCGGTGAGGCGGGCGAAAGATTTCATCCAGGGCGCCATCGAGAACGCGCTCGCCATCGGAAACGGCAGAGGCCCGCTCAACCACATGTACCGCCAATTCGAGAAAAAATCGCCATGAGCCGCGCATTCTCACACAAACGGATTTTTCATATGACAGACCACGATTCTACAAACCGAAGGAGCCGTTATGAGCGATAGCAAACCATTGCGCGTGCGGGAGAGCGAAGCCCTGAGCGGGGAGTTGCCCGTGCCCGGAGGCAGGAGCATGTTCCGCATTCTGCTGGATGAGGAGACCGTGGGCGCCAGGCAGTTCGCCCTGCTCATCAACGAGTTCGACCCGGGTCTCACCTCCACCGCCCACAAGCACGACACCGAGGAACACGCCTTCTACATCATCAGCGGAACGGGGGTGATCGACATCGAGGGGGAGAAGATTTCGGTCGAGGCGGGCGACGCGGTTTTCGTGCCTCCCGGCAAGATGCACCAAATCACGAGCACGGGTGACGCGCTGTTCAAATATATGGTTTTATATTCGCCTCCGGGCCCAAACGTGGCGCTCAGGGAAAAAGGCGGCTATGGACTTGCTGAATGACAGGAGTCTGACGTACCAAGCCGTCATCAGAAAATCGGTATAATGGGGATGATTCAAACTCCTTATCGGGAATAAAAAATGACGACCGTGCTTTCGTTTCAGGTAGTGCCCAGCATTCCTCCGGAATTGAAAGGGCTCGAGGAAATCGCAGACAACATCGCCTTCGACTGGAACCATCGCGCTCGCGCGCTTTTCAGCAGGCTGGACGATGCCCTGTGGCAGGATTGCCACTACAATCCCGCGCAGATGCTGCGCTCCGTCCCTCAGGAGCGGCTCGACGCGGCGGCGCGCGATGCGCATTTTCTCCGCGACATGGAGAACGTGCTCAAGGAACTTCATGCATACATCCACAAGCCGTCCTGGTACCAGAACCTGCCCGAGAGCGAAAAGAACGAGAACCAGCGCATCGCTTATTTCAGCATGGAGTTCGGGCTGACGGAATCCGTGCCCAACTACTCGGGCGGCCTGGGCGTCCTGGCGGGCGATCACATGAAATCCGCGAGCGACTTAGGGTTGCCCCTCATCGGCATCGGCCTCGCCTACGGCCAGGGATATTTTCGCCAGCATCTGGGACCCGACGGATGGCAGCAGGAACGCTATCCGGACAACGATTTTCATCACACCCCCTTCCATCTCGAACTCGATGAGAACGGAGAACCCATCACGGTGGAAGTCGATTACCCGGACGGCCTCCTCACCGCGCAGGTCTGGCACGTGCAGGTGGGCCGCAACCCCATCTACCTCATGGACGCCAACGTGCCCGGAAACGCGCCTTCGCTGCGCGAAATCACGCTGGCCCTCTACGGCGGAGACATGGAGACGCGGATCCGCCAGGAGATACTGCTCGGCATCGGCGGCGTGAGACTGCTCCACAAGCTCAACCTTCCGCCTGTCGTCTGCCACATGAACGAGGGGCATTCCGCCTTCCTGGCGCTCGAGCGAATCCGTTATTCGATGGGGAAATTCGGCATCGACGCCGGCGCCGCCCGGGAGTTGACCTCGGCGGGAAACATTTTCACGACGCACACGCCCGTCCCGGCGGGCATCGACATCTTTCCGCCCGACATGATGGAAAAATACTTTCGCGATTATGCGGAATCCCTATCCATGGAATGGGACGACTTTCTGGGCCTTGGCCGGGTGAACCCCGAGCAGGGAGACGAGCCTTTCAACATGGCCGTCCTCGCGCTGCGCCTCTCCTCTGCGGCAAACGGCGTGAGCAAGCTGCACGGCGAGGTTTCGCGAAAGATGTGGCAATCCATGTGGCCGGAAGTCCCCGAGCAGGACATTCCCATCGACTCCATCACGAACGGCGTCCACTTCCCCACCTGGGTATCGCCCGGGATGAAGGAATTGTTCGACAGGCACCTGGGCGGCGCATGGGTGGACGAGACGGACAAACCCGATATCTGGGAGAGAGTCGCCTCCATCCCGGAGAGTGAACTCTGGGGCGTCCGGGAGAAAAACCGCGAGCGGCTCATCGAATTCTGCCGCGCGCACGCCCTCAAGCGGCCAATGGGAAGCGTCACGCGCCCCAACGTCACCATCCTCCCCGACCCCAGGGCGCTTACGATCGGCTTTGCGAGACGCTTCGCCACCTACAAGCGCGCCACTCTTTTACTCAAGAGGCCCGAGCGCCTGGTCTCGCTCCTCACGAACGAGCAAAACCCCGTTCAAATCATATTCTCCGGCAAAGCCCACCCGAGGGACATGGAAGGCAAGAGTTTCATTCGCGAACTCCTCCATTTCGCCCGAAGGGAGAACGTGCGCGACAAGCTCGTATTCGTGGAGGATTACGACATCCACGTCGGGCGGCAACTCGTGCAGGGGGTGGATTTGTGGCTCAACAACCCCCGCCGCCCGCAGGAAGCGAGCGGCACCAGCGGCATGAAGGCGGCCGCCAACGGCGCCTTGAACCTGAGCATCATGGACGGCTGGTGGGCGGAGGGGTATGCGAGTCATTTGGGGTGGGCCATCGGCGGCCTCGAGAACTACAACGACCCGGGCTACCAGGACGAGATGGAGTGCGAGAGCCTGTTCAACACCCTGGAGCAGGTCGTGGTTCCCCTCTTCTATGAACGGGGTGATGGGGGCATTCCATACGGTTGGGTGGAGATGATCAGGAATTCGCTTCAATCCCTCTGCCCCTACTTCAACACGACTCGAATGGTTCGCGAATACGCCGAAAAATTCTACCTGCCCCTGGGAGCGCACCATGCGCGCCTCATGGCGGAAGAGAGGGCGCCCGCAAAGTCGCTCTCCGAGTGGAAAGAGCGCGTGCGCCGCGCCTGGCCCGCGGTGGAGATCACCCGGATATCGATGGCGCAAAACGGCGTCGTTCCGCTCGGCGCGAAAATGAAGGTCGAGGCGGAGGTGGCGCTCGGAAACCTCTCCCCCGAAGAAGTCCGTCTCGAGATTTATGAAGGCCCCCTGAAAGAGGAAAGCCTGCTGGCCGGCGAGATCGTTTCTCCCATGCGCTACTCGGAAGACCTCGGCGGCGGCGCTTACCGTTTTCACGGCGAGATAGAATGCCGCAAACCGGGCATGCACGGCGTGTCGGTGCGCGCGTTGCCCCACCACCGTCACCTCATTCATCCGCTCAGCCTGCACCTTTTGACCTGGGGCTAGCCCCGGCGCGCCCAAAGGCGTATTTCAAGTTTCTCCCCGCTCCTGTTAAGCTAATCGAAACGAGGTGCTGGACAGTAGGTTCGGAGGAGAACTATTCATGAACGAAAAAAAACCATACATCGTCGAAATCGGTCAGGGGGGAAGAATCCGCCTCCCCAAGGACGTCATGAAATCCCTGGGCGCCGGGCCCGGAAATCAAATCCGCTTCGAGATCGGGGATGATGCCGTTCAGATTCTGCGGCACCAGATAAAAGACCCGTTCGCCGAAGCGGCCAAAAAGAAGACGCCCGACATCCAGGATTTGATGAGCCAACAAGCGGCCAGAAGAAAAGAGGCGGCCGACCTGTTCGACAAAGGAATGCAGGAAAAACACGAAATCAGGCCAGAGGACCGGGAGGATTTCTGGCGATAACGAGAACCGCGAAAGAGAAACCGCTGCGAAATATACCAACTAGAGGTTGAACCCCTCCTCGAAGCGGATGTCGGCCGCTTGCCTGAGTTTTTCCAGATACTGATTGAAGACCATCGCCCTCTTCAGGCGAAGCAGGCCCTGGCGGAACTCGGCTCTTTCGGACTCGAACTTCTTCATGTCGGTCTGCGGCTTTTCCAATACCTCGAACAAAACCACGCCGCTCCCGGCCTGGGCCATTCCGAACTCGCCCTGATCGAGGTGAAACGCGAGGTCCGACAACTCCGGTGAGGAGCCGATCTCGGCGGGAACGTCCGCCCGCTTGAAAGCTTCGGGCCTGAGGACTTTGAGCCCGAGTTCCCCGGCGACCGAGGAAAGGTCGCGTTTTTTATCCTTGAGCTCCTGAAGCCAGAGCGCCGCTTTTCGCTTCGCAATCTCCGCACCCTTCAAGCGCAGGTATGAAGCCTCCACCTGTTTGCGCACGGCCGGGAATTCCGGAACGAAAGGCTCCCTATTCGCCTCGAGGCGGACGAAGCTGACGCCCTCAGCCCCTTCCCGTTCCCTGGATATCTTCTCCTCGCCGCTCAGGCCGAAGGCAAGCTCGCTCACCACGCCGGACGCAGGAACCGTTTGCGGGAGACGGCCTCTCTCAAAGAACCCGGTTTTCCCCTTTTGCAGTCCGTCAAGCGCAGGCTCCGCCTTCTTGTCCTCCACCGCGTAGCGGATTTTTCTCAACTCACTCTTCGCCCGCTCTCTGGCGCGCAAGGCCCGCAAATCCGTTTCCACTTCTTTCCTGACTTCTTCGAACGGCTTCGCGCCGGGCAAAACCTTGTCCCGCACCCATAGCAGGTGCATCCCGAAAGATGTCTTCACCGGCTTGCTCACCTCGCCTTTCTTCAGGCGATACGCCACCTGCTCCAGCTCGGGCAGCATCTGGCCTCTGCCGAAAACGCCGAGGTCGCCCCCTTTCTTCGCCCCCGGGCCTTCCGAGTGCGCCTTGGCCAGTTCGGTGAATTGCTCGCCATTCAAGACGCGCTCGCGCAGCGCGTCGAGACGCCTGCGGGCCGCATCCACCTGCTCTTTTTCTGCGTTGGGAGAGAGCTTCAACAGAATCTGATTCACCGACACGCTCTCCTTGCGATCATATTTTGCGCGGGTTCGCGTGTAGTGCGACCTCAAGTCCGCATCGCTGAGTTCGACCTCTTTCGCCACGGCGGAAAACGGGAGATGCCACCAGGATACCTGCCGCTGGGGACCGGTCTTGAATTGCTCCTTGTCCTTATCGTAATGGGCCTTCAGATCGGCTTCGAGCTTCAGCACATCCGCGGAGAAGGCCTCCGGCTTCAGGTGAACGGCGGCCAGTTTGATTTCATCGTTTCTCCACGCATAGGCGCCCCGCGCTTCCTGCTCGCTCACCAGCACGCCCAGGCCCACGTAGTCACGAAGCTGGCCGAGCAATACAACCCGCCTTTGGTCCTCTTCGAACTGGCGAGGGGTGATGCCGTTCGACTCCAGGATGCTGCGATACCGCCCGGCGTCGAATCGCCCGTCTCTCTGAAACGGCGCGAGCGTCTGTATCTGGAGGGCGACCTGCGCGTCGGTGACCAGGATTCCGAGCCGCCGGGCTTCGCGCAGTTGCAGTTTCTCCAGGATGAGCGAATCGAGCGTCTGGCGCCTCAGCCCGAGCTGGCGCGCGAGTTCTTCGTTATACGCGGCGCCCAGTTGCCGCCTGAGCGTTTCCGCCTGCTGATAATAGCGTTGCTCGAACTCATGAATCGAGATGGGCGTATCGCCCACCCAGGCCGCAATGCGGCCGCCTCCGGTATCGGCCGGCCTGTCCGTGAGCGCAAATCCGCCGAAAGAGACGAACGTGAGCGCTACGAACCCGAGCAGCGCCTTGAGGACCCAGCTTTTCCCCTTTTCCCTCAAAAACCGAAGCATCAATGTTGCTCTCCTTCCAAATCGACCGCCCATGCGATCGTGCGCGATTGCAGCGGCAAACAAATGAGAAAATAGCCCACCTCTCGTGTCATCGCAAACCGGATGAGGCGATTTTTGCGGCCCCTGCCCGCAACCCGGCGGAATTTTTCTCGAACAGGGGCGCCTCCATCCTTGAAACCGGTGTTTTCCTTGATTTTTCTCACCCGGAGTGTAATCATAGGCGGGATACCGCCCATGGTATGAATACGACATCCTTCACCAAAAGGAATTCCCTCCATCATGGTGTTAACATCGATTCTCGGCCTGTTCTCAAACGATCTGGCCATTGACCTTGGAACGGCGAACACGCTCGTCTACGTGAAAGGCAAGGGAATCGCCCTGCGCGAACCTTCCGTCGTGACGGTCCAGAAAGACTCCAAGCACGTGCTCGCCGTAGGCTCGGAAGCCAAAGCCATGGTGGGCAGGACGCCGGAGAACATCATGGCCATCCGCCCCATGAAGGACGGCGTGATCGCGAATTTTGAAATCACGGAAGCCATGCTCCGTTATTTCATCCAGAAAGTGCACAACAGAAAAACCTTCGTACGACCCCGAATGGTGATTTGCGTACCTTCGGGCATCACCCAGGTGGAGAGGCGCGCGGTCCGCGACAGCGCCGAGAATGCGGGCGCCCGCGAGGTGTATCTGATCGAGGAGCCGATGGCGGCGGCCATCGGCGTGGGCCTGCCCGTAGAAGAGCCCGGCGGCAGCATGGTGGTGGACATCGGCGGCGGCACCACGGAAGTCGCCGTCATCTCGCTCGCAGGCATCGTCTACGCCCAGTCCGTGCGCGTCGGCGGAGACGAGATGGACGAGGCCATCATCAGCTATATCAAGCGCAACTACAATCTGCTGATCGGGGAGCGAACGGCCGAGGAGATAAAGATTCAGGTGGGCTCCGCCTATGAGGTAGGGGAAAGGAAAAACCTGGAGATAAAAGGCCGCGACTTGATCGCCGCCATTCCCAAGACCGTCGTCATAACGGACGAGGAGGTTCGCGAGTCCTTGTCCGAACCCGTTAGCGCCATTGTCGAAACCGTCCGGGGCGCGCTCGAGAGGACGCCTCCGGAATTGGCCGCCGACATCGTGGACAGGGGAATCGTTCTCGCCGGCGGCGGAGGCCTTCTGCGGGGAATCGACGTTTTACTCAAGGAAGAAACCGGTCTACCCGTCACCGTGGCGGAAGATCCGCTCTCCGCCGTTGTGATGGGAACCGGCAAAGTGCTCGATGAACTCGACTTGCTTGGAAAACTGGCCGTATAGCCGATATACTTCACCACTGTTGCGAACACTGCCCACAATAGCGCTTATCGCTATCGCGCGCATTTCTGGAAGCAAACCCTAGAATACTATGTTTCAGTTTCTGGTCGAACGCAGAAGTTTAGCCCTCCTCATCGGGTTGTTTGTCGTCTGCTTCTCGCTTATGACGCTGAGCGTGCGCTTTCGGGGGCAATCCACCTTGATGGAGAGAGCGCTTCTCTCTCTTGTCGGTTCGGCCGTCCGGGTCGCCGACATACCCAGAAAATGGTCGACCGATCTCTGGAAACAATACCAACTCCTCAGGGATGCACACGAAGAAAACATCGCGTTGAAGCAAAAACTGCAAACGCTCACCGCGAATCATGCGCAGATGCAGGAATTGAAACTGGAAATCGCGCGCCTCGAGAAACTACTCGGTGCATCACAGAATCTGGAGGCGTCCGTTCGCCTCGCCCGGATTGTGGCTCGCAACAAGAGCATTTACGGGGAATCCTTCCTGCTGGACCTCGGGTCACGAGACGGCGTGCACAAGAACATGCCCGTCATGCATCAGGCGGGACTCGTGGGAAGAATTTCCCGCGTGGGGAACAACGTGAGCCAGGTTCTGGCCCTGCTCGATTCGAGAAGCGCCGTCAACGTCATCGCCCAGCGCGCGCGCGCGCAAGGGGTCTTCGCCATTTCCTCGGAAGGAGAAAGCGAAGTGCGCTATATGCCGCTTCACGAGGAAATGAAGCCTGGAGATCTCCTCATTTCCTCCGGGTTGGGGGGAATCTTTCCAAAAGGACTCCCCGTCGCCCATATAACCGAAATCACAGACGTCAGAGGATTGTTCCCGAAAATAAAGGCCAAAGCGATCGTGGATTTTTCAAATTTGGAAGAGGTTATGATCGTGATGACCAAGCCCAAGGGAAATCCCTGGAAATGATTGTTTTATTTTATATTATTCTCATTGTTCTGACCATCGTCCTGCATACGTCGGTGGCGGATTATTTCTCAATCTGGCTTGGCGCCAGACCAGACGCTATTCTCCTTACGACCGTTTTCCTGGGTCTGCATCGTGACAGGGAGACGGGACTCATCGGAGGATTCAGCCTTGGAATTGTTGAAGACGTCCTCTCCGGGGGCTTGCTGGGTTTCAACGCGCTCCTCAAAGGGCTGATTGGTCATTATACCGGCGGCCTGAAACCCAGCATGACGTCGCGCTTCATCGCCTTTCTCTGCACGGTTGTGTTTTTCGCTTCGATATTCAACATTCTGTTCTCTTTTCTTCTCGTAAAAATTTTTCTGCCCTCTCAATTTTTGTCAGTCAGTTATTGGATAGACACCATCAAGACGGCAGGCCTTAACGTCGCTTTGGCGCCGTTCGTCATCAGCCTTCTGGGAAAGATAGAGGAAAAGGTGCTACCATCCGAAGCGGACACGCCATACCCGGAGCGACCCTGAGATGAAAGATTTGCAACTCAATTCCAACCGCGCGACGAGCGATGCGTTCAAGCGCCGTGTCGTCATTCTCGGTATCTTTTTCGGCCTCATTCTTCTCGGCCTGTTCATCAGACTCTGGAACCTTCAGGTGATCCAGGGCGAAAAATTTCGAACCCTCTCAGAAGACAACCGGATCGCCTACCGACTCGTGCAAAGCCCGAGAGGCATGGTGTTCGACTCGAAAGGAGAACTGCTTGCGGACAACCGCGCCTCGTTCAACATTTATCTGATCCGGGAAGATGTGAAAGAATTGCAAGAGACCATTCGGCTGTTGGCTGAAATCACCGAACAACCTTTTGAGGAACTCTACAAAAGAACACGGGGTGCGAATCCCTTCCGGCCGTTTCTGATCAAAGCGGACATCAGCCGTAAAACCATGGCCTTTCTCGAAGAGCACAAGCCCGATTATCCGGGCGTATTCGTTCAGGTGACGCCCCTCAGGCAATACCCCTCAAGGCAGGAGGCAAGCCACCTTCTGGGGTATATGGGAGAGATCAGTAACCGTCAGTTGCAACGGCTGAAGAAACGAAACTATCGGCAGGGGGACATGCTCGGTCAATACGGCGTAGAGAGAACCCAGGAAAAATTTCTGCGTGGGCAAAGCGGCTTCAAGCAAGTGGAGGTAGACGCCTACGGAAGAGAACTGCGCGTCGTCCGCCCGTTCGTGGAAAAACCCGGGAACAACGTCTATCTGACGATTGATATGGAGCTTCAGAAAAAAGCGGAGGAGTTGTTCGAAGCGCATGAGGGCAGCATCGTCATTCTCGACCCCTCGGACGGTGCGATTCTGGCCATGGTGAGCAAGCCGTCTTTCAATCCGAACATCTTCGCCAGCGGCATCGACGCCAAAAGCTGGAAAGGCCTCATGAAAGACCCGTTGAAACCACTCGAGAACCGGGCGATTCGAGGGCAATACCCCCCCGGTTCGATTTTCAAAATCGTAATGGGCTTTGCCGTTCTGAACGAGAAAATCGCGCGTTCGAATGAAAAAATCCATTGTCACGGCTCATTTCCATTCGGAAAAAGGATATTTCAAGACTGGAAGAAGGGGGGGCACGGACCCATCGACTTCATCCAATCCATAGCCCAAAGTTGCGACGTCTACTACTACACGAACGGCCACAAGCTGGGCATCAAGAGAATCGCGCATTACTCGCGCATGTTCGGCCTGGGTTCACCCACCGGGTTCGGAGCCGCAGAAAAAGGGGGAGTCGTGCCGTCGGATGCCTGGAAGCGCCGTAGATTCAAGGAAAGATGGTATGAAGGTGAGACGATCAGCGTATCCATCGGCCAGGGCTTTAATCTCATCACTCCCATGCAGGCCGCCAACCTCATCGCCACCGTGGCGAACGGCGGACATCTGTGGAAACCCTACGCCGTGAAAAAAGTGCTGAGTCCCCGCGGAAAGACACTCTTCGAGTCCAGACCCCGACTCATTCGCAAAATTCCCATATCCCAAAAAATTTTCCGGAAAGTTCGAGAAGCGCTCAAAGAAGTCGTTCATGGCGAAAAGGGCACTGCGAAAAAAGCCCGGATGCCGGATATCCTTGTGGCGGGAAAGACGGGCACCGCCCAGACAGTCGACCTGAAATATACGGGCCGCAAGAAAAAACCCGAAGATTTGCCTCGAAAATTCAGGGACCATAGCTGGTTCGTCGCATTCGCCCCCTACGAAAATCCAACTATCGCTATCGCCATTCTGGGAGAAAATGCCGGCAGGCCGGGGTCTTTCTTCGCCCCATACGCAAGAGAGTTGATTTCATTTTATCTCAAGAAAAACGAGCAGCGCATTCTGGCTTCGAACGAAACCCCTGAAGATAAACGGCTCTCCGCGAACAGCCGGGCTCCGGGAAATCGCAGATGACGGGCATCGCTACTTCTCGATCTTCCCCGTTTCGGCGAGCCGTCTCGCAGATGGACTGGCTGCTCGTTCTGGCCACGATATTGCTTAGCTTGACGGGCATCTACATGATCTACAGCGCCATCCATTCCAACCCCGTTTTCCTGAAAAACTCCCTGCACCTCAGACAAGCGCTGTGGTCATCCATTGGATTATGCGTGCTGCTCTCCATCCTATTTTTCGATTACCACTTCTTTACGCGATGGGCCTATTTCTTTTACGCCCTCGTCATCGTTCTACTCATCGCCGTCCTCTTCTCAGGACAAGTGGTCGGCGGCTCGAAACGCTGGCTCGTTTTCGGCCCCTTGCGACTGCAACCCTCCGAGCTTGCGCGTCTGGCGGTCATCCTCGTACTGGCCAGATATTTCGGCTCCCGCGTAGAAGAAGAGCCTATGGGCTTCAAGGAACTCATTCCGGCGCTTTTAATGGCGCTCGCGCCCGTGCTGCTGATTATCCGACAACCCGATTTGGGCACCGGCCTCACGGTTTTCCTGATAGCGGGAGTAATGGCTCTCGCCGTTGGCATCAAGAAAAGAGTCATCATCACCATCGGAACCGCAGCGGTCGCGTGCGCACCTCTGGGCTGGTTGTTTCTCAAGGAATATCAACGCCGCCGGATTTTGACGCTTTTCAACCCCGACGCCGACCCCCTCGGCGCCGGGTACCAAAGCATGCAAAGCATCATCGCCGTCGGCAGCGGGGAAATATGGGGCAAAGGACTTCTCCAGGGAACCCAGAGCAGGCTCCATTTCCTGCCGGAGAAACATACCGATTTCATTTTCTCCGTCCTGAGTGAAGAACTGGGTTTTATCGGCAGCATCACGGTGTTGGCGTTGTTCTTCATTTTCATTCTGCGGTGTCTGATCACAGCGCTGAACGCCGCCGACAAGGAAGGCGCCCTGCTCGCCATAGGCGTCACCACGGCGTTTTTCCTCTACGTCATCTTCAACATCGGGATGACGCTCGGTTTGATGCCCATCGTCGGAATCCCGCTTCCACTGGTCAGCTACGGAGGGAGCGCCTCTATTTCCTCTTTCATCGCCATAGGCCTGGTCTTGAACGTCGGCGTGAGGAGGAGAAGCCTCTCTTCCATGTTCAGCTAACCTCCCCTATTCCCCGTACTCATTCTCTCCCGGGGGCGGAGACGCGAAACTGTTCCCGATGGCGATCACGGCGTCGCGACCGCCGTGCTGCTCGACCAGCGCCGCCTGCTCCGTTTTTGCGCGCCTGTCCACCTCATCGGGGTCGAGGATGTCGAAAAGCCGCGCTTTCAGATCTGTGAGAACAGCCTGATGGGCAGAGCTTCGGGAGAGGTCGCGGCGTTCTTCGGGGTCGTTCTCCAGATCGAAGAGTTCGGGTTCGTGTCCCACGTAGTGGATATACTTGTAGCGTCCGCGGCGAATCATGAACAATCCCGTCTTGGCGCCGAGCGCGTGGAATTCACTGAAAACCTCGCGCTCGGGCTGGTCGGGTTCGTTCGCGATGCGGAACAGGGAGTCACCATGCAACGGCATTTCGTCATGGCCCTCGAGCAATCCAGCGCAATCGAGCGCCGTGGGATACAGATCGATGAGCGAGACCGGCGTCCGCGATACCTTGCCTCCCGAAACGTCCGGGCCCGAGACGATAAGAGGCACGGCAACGGACTCCTCATACATCGTGGATTTCCCCCAAAGGCCGCGCTCGCCCAGGTTGTCTCCATGATCACTGGCGAAGAGCACCCTCGTATTGTCCCTGAAACCCGATTCTTCCAGGGTTTTCAGGATTTTTCCGACGTTCGAATCCACAAAGCTGACCATGGCGAAATATGACGCGAGAGCGACCCGCCGCTTGTGGTCGTCAAAATAATCGTCGTACGGAGCACATTCGTGAAGCGCCGCAATCCAGGGATGCCAGTCGTAACCACCCGAGGGGTGCGGCCTGGGCAGCGGGATGTCTTCGAGCGGGTAAAGATCGTAAAACTCGGGCGGCCCAATGAAGGGAAAATGCGGACACGTGAGGGAGACGAACAACGCCCATGGCCGCCCACCATCTTCAGCCGCTTGCCCGGCTATCCACTCACAGGCCAAATCGGTGACTTGACCGTCATAGGCGATATACTTGGAGTCTCCCGGCCCGATGCGCTCGGCCATCCACTCCGGGTGATTCCTGGGCGGCAGGCCCTTCTCGTCGCGAACCGCGCTGTGGATATCACCTATTCCACCTTTTGGCAGATGCAGTGGGATAATCTGCTCGTCGAAGCCGACGGGAACCTCGGCGTTTCGGTAATGGAGCTTGCCGACAGAGGTGGTTCTCACCCCGGCTTCCTGAAGCCGGTGGCCCCAACTCGGGGGCTCTCCCTCGTAGGGGTGGGCATTGTCCCAGGCGCTGATTTCATGCACGTACTTCCCCGTGGCGAAACTCGCACGAGCCGGCACGCAGATGGGGCAGTTCGTATAGGCGCTCTCGAAGCGCGTGCCCGAAGCAGCGAGCGCATCGATGTTCGGCGTTTTGACGATTGGATGCCCATAGCAACCCATGATCTTTTGGGTGTGCTCATCGTCCATCAAGAGCAAGAAATTCATCGGTTCCATCTATGAGACTCCCTGAATTGATTAGAAATGATCAAGAATTCGCAAAATCATATCCCCAAATACACCGAATTGGGAAATACCCTCCCCTCCCAAATTACGGCGAAACTCTCTCACTCATTTTGGCTATCAACACGCGTGCCCATGCGTATTCAAACGAGACGGCTCGGGTATACGGATTTGTCCCGGTTGCCAATTCCTTCGGTTTCCGTCATTATAAGAGATTGGTTCGCCCAGACCCCCAATAGGCGCAGGTCGGGGACCCTAAAAATGAATATATGCCTCACCGCATATGGCGAGAGGCTTTAACAGGTTGATTACAATGAATTTAGACTACGCACGGGACGTATTCCCATTCGTCCAGAAACCTTCGCGTTATCTGGGGAACGAGGTCAATTCCATCCATAAAGACCTCACCGGGGTGAAGAACCGCGTCGCCCTCGCATTCCCGGATACCTATGAAGTCGGCATGTCGCATAACGGCATCCGCATAATCTATCACCTCCTGAACGAGTTTGAAGACGTAGCCGCCGAGCGGGTTTTTCTCCCCTGGGATGATTTTGAAACCATCCTGAGGAGCAAGAACGCGCTTCTGGCCACGCTGGAGAGCAGAACGCCCGTCCGGGAATTCCATATTCTGGGAATATCGCTCCTCTATGAGCTTGCCGCCAGCAACATCGTCTTGCTGCTCGATCTGGCCGGCATCCCCAGACGAGCCGGCCAAAGGCGGAGAGAAGACCCGCTCGTCATCGCGGGCGGCCCCGTAACGTTCAACGTAGAGCCGATGGCGCCTTTCTTCGACGCCGTCGCCCTCGGAGACGGAGAAGAGCTTTTCCCCGAAGTCATCAAGGTCCACGAAAGGTGGCGTGAGACGAACGCTCCGAGAGAAGCGCTTCTGGAGATGCTCGAAGAGATTGACGGGATTTACGTTCCGGGTCGATACGTTGTCGAACACGAGCCCGACGGCGAGGTGAAGAGCTTCCATCACGTCAGCGGGCATCAGGAGCCCGTATTGGCGCGCGTATTGGAGGATTTGAACGATTCGCCCCACCCCACGCAGCCGGTCATCCCCTACACCCAGGTGGTGCACGACCGGGTGACGCTCGAGGTGCAGCGTGGGTGCACGAGGGGATGCCGCTTTTGTCACGCGGGCATGGTCTACCGCCCCGTTCGGGACCGAGAGCCGCACAAGGTCCTCCAACTCGCCGAGGAATCCCTCCAGAACACAGGCTATGAGGAAATCAGCCTCTCATCGCTTTGCATCGCCGACTATCAGCCCTTAAAGGGCCTTGTACCCCGCATGATGGAGCGCCTCGCTCCCATGCAGACCTCCATCTCCCTGCCGTCGCTTCGCGTCGGAGCCATGAGTCCGGGTCTCCTGGCCCAGATTGCGCGGGTGCGCCGCACGGGCTTCACCCTCGTGCCGGAGGCGGGCAGTGAGCGTCTGCGCAACGTCATCAACAAGGTACTGACCGAGGCGGACCTCAAGCGGAACCTTCAGGACATCCTCGATACCGGCTGGCCGGGCGTAAAATTCTACTTCATGCTCGGACTTCCCACCGAAAATTTCGAAGATTTGCAGGAAATGGCGGACATGCTCTCCTCCTGCATGAAAATGCGTTCGAGAAAAACGGGCGAGCCGTTCCGCTTCATCAACGTCAGCCTTTCCACTTTCGTGCCGAAACCCCATACGCCCTTCCAGTGGTTCCCCCAGAACACCAAAGAGGAAATCAAGGCGAAACTCGATTTCATCAAGCGCGCCGTGCCCGATCGGCGGATCAAGCTGCACTGGTCGAACCCCGAGCACAGTTTTCTGGAAGCGGTCATATCGAAAGGCGACCGCCGCCAGGCGGACGTCATCGAGACGGCGGTCGACATGGGATGCAAATTCGACGGCTGGATGGAGTTTTTCGATTACGAGAAGTGGATGGCCGCCTTTGAAACCCATGACCTCGACCCGGAATGGTACGCTTACCGCGATATACCCGAAGATGCGTCGCTGCCCTGGGATCACCTCGACTGCGGGGTCACCAAGGAGTACCAGCTCGCCGACTGGAAGCGCTCCCTGCGCGAGGTCACCATCGGCGATTGCCGCTATGAGGCGTGCGGCCAATGCGGCATTCTGGATAAATACAAGGGCATCAAATACCACTACGAAAAACCCATGCCCGAGATGAACTCCCCTCTCCCGGTCATCAACGCGCCCTCACAAGCGGGCAAGATGATTCAAGCGGCGGATTTGCCGCCAGGGAAAGACGTAGCCCCTGCCGAGCCGGTGGAACTCGCTATCGCCAAGGCCCGGCCTGAGGCGCAGCGCCCCAGGCAGAGGAGGCGCAAGAGCGCCGCCCGGGAGTCCGGTCCCGTGCCGGTGGGTTTCGAGGACGCACACGACGACAATCCCGGCCTCGCCGAAGAACAACCCGACGCGCCCGTACGCAAGTTCAGGTTTATCTACGAAAAATCCGGAGACCTGCGCTTTTTGAGCCACCTGGAGATTCTGAGAACCTTTATCCGCGCCATCCAGCGCGCGGGCTATCGCCTGGAACATTCCAGAGGCTTCAATCCGCACCCGAAGATCGTCTTCTCCCATGCGCTTCCCGTAGGCGTGGAAAGCCGCGCGGAAGTGGTGGATTTCTCGCTTTTGGAGGGCAACGGAAAAATCCGGTTGCGCGATTTATTCAAAAACCTCAAACGAGAACTCCCGCGAGGCCTAAGGCCCCGCTCGGGATGGCGCATCGAGGGGAAAGTGCCCTCATCCGCCAATGCGCTCAGCGCCGCAACTTATGAAATATCCTTGTTCCGAAAAGATCTGGACTCGCCCGAGACGCCGGATTCACAGGTCAGAACCATCATCGAAGCGTTCATGGATGAGAAAAGCATTGAAATTACGCGCGAGCACAAGGGAAAGATAAAACATTTCGACGCACGGCCGTCCATCATGCGATTTTCGCTCGAATCATCGGCGGACGCCGTCATACGCCTGCACCTCACAGTGCGCTATGGAGACGGCGTGAAACCGAAGGTAACGGAAATTCTGGCCAGATGTTTCGGGTTGTCTCCCGAGGCGTGCCTGAGAGCCCGGATTCAGAAAATTTCCGTCCAATGGAGAGCGGGAGCTTCCCGCGCGACAGAATATGCCGTCTGAAATCGTCGTAAACGCCGAGCCATTCGAGACGCGCGTTGCCCTGCTCGAAAACGGGGTGGCGGCCGAGCTCTATATCGAGCGTGAAAGCGGAAAAAGCATCGTCGGCAATATCTATAAGGGGAAAGTGACCAAAGTGCTGCCGGGAATGCAGGCGGCCTTCGTGGACATCGGGCTGGAAAAGGCGGGCTTTCTCTACGTGAGCGACGTCGACACCATCGAGTCCATCGAGAACTACAGGAAACTGGCGGCCGAACAATCAGAAGACGACGATGACCTCGATTTTGAAAGCAACGATTTCAGCAACGGGGACGCTCACGAAGGCGACAAGGACGAGCAGCAAAACGGCTCGCACCGAAACCTCATCGGGAGACGCCCGCGCCGGTGGGAGGAAGAACGCCACATCGAGGACCTGCTCAAAGACGGGCAGGACGTCATCGTCCAGGTCAGCAAGGAGCCCCTGGGCACCAAAGGCTCCCGACTGACGAGCTACATCACCCTGCCCGGCCGGTACGTGGTCTATATGCCCACGATCAAGCAAATCGGCATCAGCAGGCGAATCGAGAACGAAGATGAGCGAAAAAGGCTCAAGAAACTGGTGCGCAAAAACCGCCAGCCCGGAGCCGGATATATCGTCCGCACGGCGAGCGAAACCATGCCGGCCCAGGATATCGAAGCCAACGTGAATTTTCTCCACGCGCTCTGGGAAGATATTCTTTTCAAAAACGAATCGGCTCCCGCGCCGTCCCGGATTCATTCGAACCTGAACATCATAGAGCGGACCGTAAGGGATTTGTTCAATTCCTCCGTCGACAGGATGATCATCGACGACAAGGAACAATACCTGAAAACCAGGGAGTTTATACAAAGCTATTACCCGCATCTGGTTCCCAAGCTCCAGCACTATGACGGCGATGAACCGATATTCGATTATTTCGGCGTGGAACTCGAACTCGAACGCGCGCTCGGGCAGCGCGTGTGGCTGCGCAACGGCGGCTACATCGTGATCGATCAAACCGAGGCGCTTACGACGATCGACGTCAACACCGGACGATACGTGGGCAAGAAGAGCCCGGAGGAGACGATCCTCGAAACGAACCTGGAAGCGGTGCGGGAAATCGTATCCCAGTTGCGCCTGCGGAACCTGGGCGGAATCATCATCGTCGATTTCATCGACATGGAAAAAGAAGAGAACAAGGAAAAGGTATTCAACACCTTCAAGGAGGAGCTCAGAAAAGACCGCTCGCGCACAAACATCTTGAAGATAAGCGAGCTGGGGCTCGTCGAGATGACCCGAAAGCGCGTCCGGGACAGCATCCAGAGAACACTCTGCACTGCATGCCCCTATTGCGAAGGGCGCGGACAGGTGAAATCCGCGATCTCGGTGAGCTATGAAGCCATGCGGGAAGTGCGCAGAATGAGAAGAGCACACAAGGACGCCGCAAAATTCCTCATCAACGTCCACCCCGTGGTCGTGGATATCCTCCTCGATGAAGAAAGAAGGCACGTGGAAGAACTCGAAAATCTGCTCAACATACAACTCGTCATCAAAGGCGATGCCGAACTGCATCGCGAAGGCTTCGAGGTCGTTCGGCTGTAAGGAGGCGCACCGCTTTTTTCTGTGATTTTGCCGCCCTGAGGACAGAAGATATGCGGCGGAGTGTATACGCGTTGGCATTCACTGTGTTCCTTGCAGGGTGCGCCAATTTGCCCCTGTTCAACCCGGAACCCCCTCCCCCGGATACGTCCCGGAGCGCTTCCGGCGCCGCTTCTCCCCAAAAAGAATCATCCTCCGCCAAGGAGCGGAACTCGCGCCTTGAGGCCCGATTGGCCGAGTCCACCAGAAAAATCGAGGCGCTTACCAGGGAAATTCGCGACCTGGAAAAGAAAAACAACACGCTCGAAGCCACCGTGGAAAGGCTGAGGCGGGAGAACATCATCGCCAGGAGTTTCCCGGCTCCCCCACCCGCGCGAAAAGGGATGAAAACACCAAAATCCTCTCCCGGAATGCGAGACGCAGCGCCGAAAAAGCCCGGACGAGTGTCCATCACCCCCCAAGCGCTCTACAACAAAGCCTATCGCGCGGTCCGGGACGGAAAAAACGAGGCGGCCATTCGCGGATTCCGACGTTTCTTGCGCCTTTTTCCCAAAAACCAGTTAGCGCCCCATTCCCAGTTTTGGCTCGGAGAGGCCTACTACGCGCTCAGGCAATACCCCGAGGCGCTGGATGAATTTCTCAATCTCATCACTAGATACCCCAAAAGCCGCAAGGTTCCGGATGCCTATTACAAACGGGGACTCGCCTATCTTCGTCGGAACTTCCCCCTCAACGCCACGCTCGAATTCGAAAAACTGGTGGAAAGTTTTCCCTCGCACCCGATATCGAAAAAAGCGAGGGTCCAACTCCAAAATCTCAGGCACTACACCCCCCGTAAGCCTTGATAGAAATAAATGAGCCACTCTCTCCTCGCCTCTGAACATTTTCCATCTCTTGACACGAGATACGGACTCCGTGTTATGGGTTCAGGTATGATGAACGCCGGAGATCGTGAATGAGAACCTCAAACCTCATGGCGCGCTTCGAGAATCACGACTCATTGAGCGAAGCCGACGCCTGGCTCGTCTTGCAAACCCTCCCGGGAATGACGCCCGAGCGCCTGAGCCGATTGACCGAAGCGTTTGAGCGCCCTGCGGAGGCTTTCGAGGCGCCCCCCGACGTGTTCGCGCGCCTTTGCGGCCGGAAAGCGCGTGAAGTTCTCGAAAAGGATTCACCAGTCGATTTGGCCGCCAAAATCCGTCAGGAAGCCTCGAAAACAGGCGCAGGGATTATCACGCGCGATTCCGCCCGGTATCCTGAACACTTGCGCGAGATTTACGCCCCTCCGGGCGCGTTCTTTACCGAGGGCGAAATCCTCGCCACGGATCGCCTCGCCGTCGCCATCGTCGGCATGCGGCGCCCGACGGACTACGGGAGGCGGGTGGCGAGGGAACTTGCGGCCGAACTCGCCGGAAAGGGAATTACCATCGTAAGCGGGCTGGCCTACGGAATCGATGCGGAAGCGCACAAGGCCACGCTCGATGCGGGAGGCAGAACCATCGCCGTCCTCGGGTGCGGCCTGACCCGGAACTACCCCGCCGAGCACAAGGAACTCAGACAAGAGATCGCCGCCCACGGCGCCGTGGTTTCGGAATTTCACCTCCGCGCCCACCCCAGGAAAGAGAACTTTCCCCGGAGAAACCGCCTCATCAGCGGCTTGTCCCTCGCGACGGTCGTCGTCGAGGCCGCGCAGCGGAGCGGCGCGCTCCTGACCGCCCGGCTCGCGCTCGAACAGGGACGCGAGGTGATGGCCGTGCCCGGGCCCGTCCATACCCGGAAGAGCACCGGCTGCCACCGTCTGCTCAAGGAGGGAGCGCACCTGGTGGAAAATGCGGAAGACATCATCAACGCGCTTCCAGAGTACGCCCGAAATATGCTAGATAGTCCAGCGCAGATTCGAGTCAAGGGAATGGGACCTGAAGAACCCGGAGTCCGGGAGGTTCCGAAGGCCACGCCGCACCCGAATCTCACGGATGATGAAAATGCGCTTTTGCGCTTGCTGGAGAATGGAGACAGCACCATAGAGGGCCTGACCCGGAAGCGGGGCCTGCCGGCGCAGGAAGTTTCATCCGCCCTGTTGCGCCTGGAGCTCGAAGGCCTCGTGAGACAAACGGCCTCGGGACTATACGAACGGGTCTGATGAACAAGCGGTCGACTCGCCCGTCGACAGGAAATTTCAGATTTGACGAATTGGCCCGCGAAGCGCAAGCGCTCGCAATTCGAGGAACAATTGCCGCCCATCAGGTTGTTTCATCCGCAGACGGCGCCCCGAACGACAACCCGTGGGCATGAGAAATAAATGACCGACAAAAAACCCCCGAGAAAAGCGGCCTCGAAACGCTCTTCATCCAGGAGCAATTCCCGAAAAACCGCGTCCAAGCTCCTGATCGTGGAATCGCCGACGAAAGTGCGCACCATCCAGAAGTTCCTGGGCGGGGATTTCGACATCCTCGCATCGCGGGGCCACGTGCGGGATTTGATGAAAACCGGCGAGCGCAAAATGGGAATAGACGTTCAAAACGATTTCAAGGCCGATTACGGCGTCATTCAGGGAAAAGCAAAGACCATCGACCAGTTGCGCAGGGCGGCTACGGCGGCGAAGGAGATTTATCTGGCCCCCGACCCGGACCGCGAGGGTGAGGCGATTGCCTGGCACATCCAGGAACTCCTCGGGGCTTCCGGGGCCGAGAGCGAATTTTACCGAGTGACGTTCAACGAGATCACGAAACGGGCGGTGCAGGAGGCGCTCGAGAAACCCGGTCGAATCGATCAGAAAAAAGTGGACGCGCAGGAGACCCGCAGAAAGCTGGACAGAATCGTAGGCTTCAAGCTCTCCGGTGAAATACTCTGGAACAAGGTCGCTTTCGGCCTCAGCGCGGGCCGGGTGCAGTCGGTCGCGCTGAAACTGATATGCGAACGCGAAGACGCCATCGAGGCCTTCGAGCCGAAAGAATACTGGAGCATCACGGCGCATCTGGAAAAAGCGGGCACTGACCCCCCCTTTGAAGCCAAGCTGCACCGAATCGACGGGAAAGAGGCGGAAATTCCGAACGAAGCCAGGGCGATGGAACTGTCGGAAAAGATTGCCGCCGGCGCTTTGCGGGTCTCCAAGGTGGAGAAAAAAGAGCGCCGGCGCAGACCGCCCGCTCCTTTTATCACCAGCACGCTTCAGCAGGAAAGTTCCAGCAAACTGCGCTACGGCGCAAAAAAGACCATGAGCATCGCGCAGTCATTGTATGAAGGGGTGAATTTAGGGCGCGAAGCGGGCAACGTCGGCCTCATCACCTACATGAGGACGGACTCCGTGCGCCTGGCGCCCGAGTCCATAGCCGCCGCCCGCGCTTATATCGAGACGAAATACGGGAAAGACCACCTTCCCCAAAAACCCAACGTCTTCAAGACGAGGGAGACGGCCCAGGACGCGCACGAGGCGATTCGGCCCACCGACGTCGGGCTCACGCCCGATAAGGTGCGGGCTTTCCTGAAACCCGAACAATTCTCCCTCTACAGCCTCATCTGGAGGCGCTTCCTCGCAAGCCAGATGGCGCCTGCCGTCTACGACCAGACCAGTGTGGATATCACCCAGGACCGCCAAGCAGCGGGTGTCGTGAACGAAGAAGAACTTCTCCTGCGGGCAAGCGGTTCCGTATTGAAATTCAATGGTTTCCTGAGGGTATATCAAACCAGTTTCGAGCCCGGAAACAACGAGGATATCCCGAAAGCCAAGCCGGCCAACTCCGAGCAGGACAGGCTCTTGCCTCCTATCGAGAACGGTGACCCGCTATCGCTCGTGAAATCCGAATCCGCTCCCACGGGCGTCAAGCCGGAGCAGCACTTCACCCAGCCTCCGCCACGCTATACGGAGGCCTCTTTGGTGAAGGAGCTTGAGGAAGACGGCGTGGGCCGGCCGAGCACCTACGCGAGCATCCTGGACACGCTGGAGAAGCGCAAATACGTCACCATCGAAAGAAGGCGCAGGCAGTTCACGCCCTCCTCCCTTGGCCGGGAGGTGAACCGTCTCCTCATCCAGGGCTTTCCCGACCAGATTGACGTGGGCTTCACGGCGAAGATGGAAAAATACCTCGATGACATCGAGAACGGGACGACGCCGTGGCTGCCCGTGATGAGAGATTTTTATGACAATTTCGACAGGAAAATCCAGATAGCCAAAAAAGAGTTGCCGAACCTCAAGACCAAAGGAGAGCCCATCGGCAGGAATTGCCCGGAGTGCGAGCGTGAGCTGGTGAAGAAATTCAGCAAAAACGGCTGGTTCATCTCGTGTTCGGGATACCCGGGCTGTCGTTATTCGGAGGACATCCCCACCGAGAACGAGACCGAGCCGGAAGCGGCGGAAGAGATGGCCCGCATCGAGGAAACCGCCCCGCCCTGCGAGGAGTGCGGCGCGCCCATGCAGGCGAAACGAGGGCCTTACGGGATATATCTTTCGTGCACCGCATTCCCGGATACCCATAAGAAAAGAAAGGCGCTCGGCAATGGGCAGACCGCCGCTGCGCCCAAGTCGACCGGTGTGTCCTGTCCCCGTGAGGGTTGCAGCGGTGAGCTGGTGGAGCGGCGTTCGCGCCGCACCGGGAAGCCATTTTACGGGTGTAATCGCTTCCCGGCGTGCAAGACGGTCGCGTGGGATTGGCCCGTAGCGCAGCAATGTCCCGATTGCGGGAATCCCATCCTCACCATCAAAACCACCAAGAAAAACGGGAATCAGCTCGTTTGCCCCCAAAAAGAGTGCGGATATGCGGTAGAATGTCCTCCGGAACTCGTCGAGCGGATGGAAGCCTCGAAAAACGCTACCGCCCAGGAGGCCTCGGCTTGAGCGAGAGACTGCGTATCATCGGCGGCGGCCTGGCGGGTTGTGAAGCCGCCTGGCAGGCGGCCAGGCGGGGCGTCGAGGTCGACCTCTACGAGATGCGCCCCCACAAGAAAACCCCTGCCCATGAAACCAGCGGGCTGGCCGAACTCGTCTGCTCGAACTCTTTCCGCTCGAATTCCACCGAAAACGCCTCCGGCCTGCTGAAGGAAGAGATGCGAAAACTCGATTCGCTCATCCTGCGGGGCGCGGATTCCTGCCGGGTTCCCGCAGGCCTGGCGCTGGCCGTCGACCGGGCGTCTTTCAGCAAGGCGATTACCGAAGCAATCGAAAACGACCCGCATATCACCGTCCACAGAGAAGAAATC
This sequence comes from bacterium, assembly GCA_022828125.1. Classification (GTDB taxonomy): domain Bacteria; phylum UBA8248; class UBA8248; order UBA8248; family UBA8248; genus Bin107. The sequence continues at coordinate 172,105 of JAJEJD010000020.1, forward strand.
CGGGATCTGGAGGATAAAACCCTCACCATCGTCGCCACCGGTCCGCTCACGAGCGATTCCCTCTCCGCGGAAATCGCCCGCCTGACGCAAGGCAAATACCTGTATTTCTATGACGCCATCTCGCCCATCCTCTACGCGGACAGCATCGACATGTCGACGGCGTTCATGGGTTCGCGCTACGGAAAGGGCAACGAAGAAGGCGGCGAGGGCGACTACCTCAACCTGGGGCTCAACGAAACGCAGTATTACCAATTCGTCGAGGATCTGCTCGACGGCGAGAAAATCCCTCTCAGGGAATTCGAGCGCGCCATCTATTTCGAGGGCTGCCTGCCCCTCGAAGAAATGGCCGCCCGCGGAAAAGACACCCTGGCGTTCGGGCCGATGAAGCCCGTGGGTCTGGAGCATCCCGAAACGGGGGAGACCTACTGCGCGGTCGCGCAACTCAGACGCGAGGATTTGACGGGAGATTACTTCTCCATGGTGGGCTTTCAGACCAGACTGCGCTATCCGGAGCAAAAGCGCATCTTCTCGACGCTCCCTGCTCTCGGGAATGCGCGCTTTTTGCGCTACGGAAGCCTCCACAGGAACACCTACATCAATGCGCCGCGCCTGATGCGGATAACCCTGCAACTCAAGCGTCACCCCCATATTTTCATGGCGGGCCAGCTCACCGGCGTCGAGGGATACCTCGAATCGGCGGCCATGGGCCTGATCGCGGGGATCAACGCGGCCGCTCTCATCCATGGAGAACCCGTTGTTCCTCCGCCCGCAACGACTGCGCTCGGCGCCTTGAACCGCTACATCATCGAGGCGAATCCGAGGAATTTCCAGCCCATGAACATCAACTACGGCCTCTTCCCGCCCCTGGAAAAGCGCGTTCCAAAAAAAATCAGGAAAAAGCACGTCACGAATCGCGCCATCGAGGATCTGGAGCAATGGCGGAGCAAACTCGCCTCACAAACAGTCTGAGCGAAGCCCGGGGGTTGTTCGAAGCACATCTGCGCGATGAGCGCGACAGTTCGGAGCACACGGTTCGCGCATACGCGGCGGACTTGAAAGACTTCGATGAGTTCCTCACCGATTGGGCGCAAAAACCGGTTCCGCTCGATGAGATCGACTCTCTTGCCGTTCGCGGCTATCTCGGATTTTTGTATCGCAAGGGCGTCTCTCCGACGACGGTGAACCGGCATTTGTCGAGCATTCGCAGCCTGTTTCGCTTTTTGAGGCGAGAGGGATACCCCTTGACCGACCCGGCGGGAGAAGTCCCCTCGCCTAAAGAAAACAGGCCCTTGCCGACGTTCCTGCCCGTGGATGACGCCGTTCGCCTCATGGAGATGCCCGACACGTCGACCCCCGAAGGCGTCCGGGACAAGGCGATTTTCGAGTTGCTCTACGGGTCGGGTCTGCGGGTGAGCGAATTGACGGGGCTCAACCACTCGGACTTGAACATGGCGGAAAGACTCATCCGCGTGCGCGGAAAAGGACGAAAAGAGAGAATCGTGCCCATCACCAAGGAGGCGGCCAAAGCCGTCACCGGTCATATCGCCCGGAAAGAAACAGACGCACTCGAGGATTCACCCCTTTTCATCAACAAGCGAAACAAACGGATTTCTCCGGCCTTCGTTCGTTCCATCTTCCGCACGTATGAAAAAAAAGGCGGTTTCAGCTATCATTTCACCCCTCATGCCCTGCGCCATACGGCGGCGACGCATTTGCTGGAAAGCCAGGAGGCCGACCTGAGATCGATTCAGGAACTGTTGGGGCACGCGAGCCTCTCCACGACGCAACGATACACGCAGGTGGATTTCTCGCATTTGCGCGCCGTATACGACGACGCGCACCCCAGGGCGAAGACGCAACAAGAACGAGGACGATAGATGACGAAACCGGGTGAAACCATTCGCTCCACCACCATCCTCGCGCTGCGTTACAAGGGACAAACGGCCCTGGGCGGGGACGGGCAGGTCACCATGGGAAACGCGGCGGTGAAGCACGGCGCCGTGAAAATCCGGAGGCTTGGCGACGGGAAAGTGCTCGCCGGTTTTGCGGGTTCTGCTTCCGACGCCATCGCCCTGTTCGAGCGATTCGAAGGAAAACTCGAAGAATACCGGGGGAACCTCTCCCGCGCCGCCGTGGAGATGGGCAAGGACTGGAGAACGGACAGGGTCTTGCGCCGTCTCGAAGCCCTTCTGGCGGTGGCGGATGAGGAAACCTCGCTCATCCTCTCGGGTACGGGCGACATCATCGAGCCCGATGACGGCGTTCTCGGAATCGGCAGCGGCGGCCCCATGGCCATCGCCGCCGCGCGCGGAATCCTGAGTCTGGAGCCCGACCTCGGCGCAGATGAAATCGTAAAAAAATCTCTGGAAATCGCAGCGGAAATCTGCATCTACACCAACAGCAACATTACAGTGGAAACCCTTTGATGGAAAATCTCACGCCCACACGAATCGTCGAGGAACTCGACCGCTACGTCATCGGCCAGAAAGACGCCAAACGGGCGGTGGCGGTTGCGCTCAGAAACCGCTGGCGCAGACAGCAACTCCCGCCTGAGATGGCGGAGGACGTAGCGCCCAAGAACATCATCATGATAGGCCCCACCGGCGTCGGCAAAACCGAGATCGCCAGACGCCTGGCCAAGCTCGCGAAAAGTCCGTTCATCAAGGTCGAAGCCAGCAAATTCACCGAGGTGGGCTACGTAGGCCGCGACGTGGAGAGCATGATTCGCGACCTCGTCGAACTGGCGCGAAACATCGTTCAGGATGAGCAGCGCGAAATCAACAAAGCCAAAGCCCAGGAACTGGCCGAAGATCGCCTGCTGGACCTTCTTCTGCCGCATCCTCCCGGCTTCGGCGCGATGGATGAGCGCGGCCAATCCCAGGACCCGCTCGGAGAGGAGAGCTACCAGCGTACGCGGGAGAAGTTTCGCGCCCTGTTGCTCGAGGGAAAGCTCGACGATCGGGAAGTGGAGATAGAAGTGGCGGACAGAGGCCCCGAAATCCATTTCATGGGCGGAAGCGATCTGGAGCAGATCGGCATCAACATGAAGGAAATCATGGGGAATTTCATGCCCCAGGCCCCGAAGAGCAGGCGCATGAAGGTGCCGGAGGCTTTCGAATACCTCGCCCAGGAAGAAGCGGACAAGCTCATCGACTCGGACAGCCTGAACGCCGAGGCCATCGAGCGCACCGAGCAGTCCGGCATCGTGTTCCTCGATGAGGTCGACAAGGTCGCTGCCCAGAACAACGGCAGAGGAGGCCCCGACGTCTCGCGCGAGGGCGTGCAAAGAGACCTGCTTCCCATCGTGGAAGGCTCCACCGTACAGACAAAGTACGGCCCGGTGAAGACGGACCACATCCTCTTCATCGCGGCCGGCGCGTTCCACATGGCCAAACCCTCGGACCTCCTTCCCGAGCTTCAGGGCCGCTTTCCCATTCGCGTGGAACTCGATTCGCTGGACCGCGACGATTTCATACGCATACTCCAGGAACCGGAAAACGCGCTGGTGCGCCAATACCCCGCCCTTCTGGCGACCGAGGGCGTCAACATCGCGTTCGGGGAAGACGCCGTGAAGGAAGTGGCCGACTTCGCCTTCCGCATCAACGAGCAGACCGAGAACATCGGCGCCAGAAGACTCCACACCATCATGGAGCGGCTTCTCGAGGAAATTTCCTTCCGGGCGCCCGAGATGTCCGGCGAAAACGTGGAGATAGACGCCGCCTACGTTCGCGAGCGCCTCACCGACATCGTCGAAGACCTTGACTTGAGCCGTTATATTCTCTAAACCTTCTGCCCCTCCCCCTTGGCCTTGCGCATCGGGGAAGTGTATATTTCTCGGCTTATGACGAGAGAGCCGTAGCTCATCGTTTCTTTTTGAAGGTTCAGATATGGAACCAAGAGACAGGGCGGCGACGCTGATTGAAGCGCTGCCCTACATCCAACAGTTCGCGGGCAAGACCATCGTCGTCAAATACGGCGGCGCGGCCCAGGTGCAGCCGGAGCTCCACGCCCCCTTCGCCCAGGACATCGTGCTCTTGAAGTATGTGGGGATCAACGTGGTCGTCGTCCACGGCGGCGGCCCTCAAATCGGCGAAACCCTCAAGAAAATCGGCAAGACCAGCGAGTTCATCGAAGGCCTCCGGGTGACGGACGAGGAAACGGTCGGCGTGGTGGAGATGGTGCTTTCCGGAGCGACGAACAAGAGCATCGTGAGGCTCATCAACCGGCACGGAGGGAACGCCGTGGGCCTTTCCGGCTCGGACGCCGGCCTCACGACGGCGAAGAAATTGATCATGAGCAGAAAAGGACCAGGTGGTGAGGACGTGGAATATGACCTGGGGCGCGTCGGCGAGGTACTGACCATCAAACCCGACATTATTCACCATCTCACGGACGGCGGTTTCATCCCCGTCATCGCGCCCCTCGGCGTGGGGAAGGACGGCAACGTCTACAACATCAACGCCGATTCGGCGGCGGGCGCAATCGCCGGGGCGCTTCACGCGGAAAAATTCATCCTCCTGACGGACGTTCCCGGCATTCTTGACGAGGACGATAACCTCATCAGCACCATCAGGCGCGATGACGTCAAAAGGTTCAAAGAGGAGAACATCATCACCGGCGGGATGATCCCGAAAGTCGACGCATGCCTGGACGCGCTCTCATCGAACGTCACGAAAACCCACATCGTCGACGGCAGGGTTCCGCACGCGGTTTTGCTCGAAGTGTTCACGGATGAAGGTGTGGGCACGCAAATTGTCAGATAGCTTCTTTTTTGGGGAAAAGCATGGACAACGCCACACTGATCACAGACGCCGAACTCAACGTCGCTCCCACCTACGGGCGCTACCCCATCGCGCTGGTTCGCGGCGAGGGCTGCCGCGTCTGGGATGCGGACGGAAAAGAATATCTGGATTTCGTGTCCGGTCTGGCGGTGTGCAATCTCGGGCATTGCCACCCCGAGGTCGTGGCCGCTATCCGGGAACAGGCCGGAAAGCTGATCCACGTCTCGAACCTCTACCATATCGAGCCCCAGATCGAGTTGGCGAAAAGGCTCAACCGGCTCTCTTTCGGGAATAAAGCGTTTTTCTGCAACAGCGGCACCGAAGCCGTGGAGGCGGCGCTCAAGCTCGCCAGAAAGTATTCGTTCCAAAAATACGGGGAAGGCCGCCACGAGATACTGAGCTTCGACATGAGCTTTCACGGGCGCACCATGGCGTCGCTCACCGCCACGGGCCAAGCGAAATTCCACGGGGCGTTCAAGCCCCTGCTGCCCGGGTTCCGCTACGTGCCATTCGGCGATTTGGAATCGGTGGCCGCCTCGGTCTCGGAGCAAACCTGCGCCATCATGGTGGAGCCCATCCAGGGCGAGGGCGGCGTGAATGTGCCGCCCGACGGCTATCTCAAGGGCTTGAGGGAGATTTGCGACGCGAACGATTTGTTGCTGTTGTTCGATGAGGTCCAGGTCGGTCTGGGCAGGACGGGAAAACTCTGGGCGTACGAGCACGAAGGGGTGGCGCCCGACGCCATGAGCCTGGCGAAAGCCCTGGCGGGCGGAACGGCCATCGGCGCGCTGGTCGCCTCGGACAAGGCCATGGCGTTCGAGCCCGGCGATCATGCCGCGACGTTCGGGGGCAATCCCCTCGCCACCGCAGCGGGATGCGCCGCGATGGACGCCGTTACCGCGCCCGGATTCCTGGAGCACGTGCAGGAGATGGGGGCATACGCCACCGCCGGACTCGAGGAACTGGCGACGCGGCACGCCATCATCAAGGAGATCAGGGGCAAGGGGCTGATCATCGGCTGCGAGGTGGATGTGGACGCGACTTCCATCGTCACGAAGGGGCTGGAGGCGGGCTTTTTGCTCAACGTGGCCGTCCAGAAGGTCATCCGGCTCATCCCTCCCCTCGTCGTGGAAAAAGAGATGATCGACAAGCTGATGGATTTCCTCGACGGGGCGCTGGCGGATCTGGCGAAATGAACAAGCTCGACTACCTCACAGGCTTTGAGCTGAGCGCCGCGCAAACGCTCGAACTCATCGAAGAGGCGCTCGTCCAGAAAAAAGAAACGGCGCAAGGGAAACTCCGCCCCGCGCTGGCGGGAAAGAACTTCGCGCTCATTTTTGAGAAGCACTCCACGAGGACACGGGTTTCCTTCGAGGCGGGCCTCACCCAACTGGGGGCAAGCACCATTTTCCTGGCGCCGAACGACACGCAGATCGCCCGGGGGGAAACCCCTGCGGACAGCGCCAGGGTATTGAGTGAGTACGTAGACGGCATCGTCGTCAGAACGTATGCGCATGCACGCGTAGAGGAAATCGCCGAGAACGCGAGCGTTCCCGTCATCAACGGCCTGACGGACCTGCACCACCCCTGCCAGGCCCTCGCCGATTTCCTCACGATGCGGGAACGCTACGGAACGCTCGATGGCCTCAAGCTCGCCTATCTGGGAGACGGAAACAACGTGCTGCACTCGCTGCTCATCGTGGGCGCTCTAATCGGTGTCGACGTCAGCGCGGCGTGTCCGAAAGAGTTTTGGCCAGACGCCAAAATTCTGGAGCAGGCCCTCCATTCTGCGCAAGAATCGAACGCGCAAATCCACATTACCGAAGACGCGGAAGAAGCGTGCGCGGGCGCCCACGCCGTTTATACGGACGTGTGGGCCTCCATGGGGCAGGAGGACGAGAACGAGCGCCGCCAGAAAGTCCTGGCCCCATACCAGGTGAACGAGGGAGTATTCCGGGGCGCGAACGAGAACGCCGTTTTCATGCACTGCCTTCCCGCGCACAGGGGGGAGGAGGTGACGGCGGAGGTGATCGACGGCCCCAGGAGCGTCGTTTTCACGCAGGCCGGGAACCGGCTCCACGCACAGAAGATACTCCTTCAAATTCTAGCCGGAGGAAATGATGGCGCCTAAGCCGAGCAGGGTCGTCCTCGCCTATTCAGGGGGGCTGGACACCTCCGTCATGCTCAAGTGGATCAAGGAAACATACGACTGCCCCGTCGTGGCCTTTGCGGCGGATGTCGGCCAGGGCGCGGGCGAACTCGACGGCCTGGAGGAGAAGGCGCTGGCCACGGGTGCGGAGTCCTGCCACATCCTGGATTTGAGGGAGGAATTCGCGCGCGAGTACATCTTCCCCATGCTGCGCGCGGGCGCCGTCTATGAAGGCTCCTATCTGCTGGGGACTTCCATCGCCAGACCCCTCATCGCGAAAGGCCACATGGACGTCCTCAAGAAAACCGGAGGCGACGCCGTCGCGCACGGCGCCACGGGCAAGGGGAACGACCAGGTGCGCTTCGAGTTGACGTATGCCTCCATCGACCCGGACGTCACCATCATCGCGCCTTGGCGCGACTGGGACTTCGGGGGGCGCTCCCATCTCATCGCCTATGCCGAAAGACACGGCATACCGATACCCGTGACGGCCGAAAAACCCTATTCGATGGACAGAAACCTCCTGCACATCAGCTTCGAGGGCGGCGTTCTGGAAGACCCCTGGGCGGAGCCGCCCGAAGATATGTACGTCCTGAGCGTGTCACCGGAAAAAGCGCCCGACGCGCCCGAATACGTCGAAATCGAGTTCGAGAGAGGCGACCCCGTGGCCCTGAACGGAGAACCCCTCTCGCCGGTCGCGATGATGGAACAGTTGAACGCCCTGGCGGGCGCGCACGGCGTGGGCCGGGTGGATCTGGTGGAAAACCGCTTCGTGGGCATGAAGAGCAGAGGCGTCTACGAGACGCCCGCAGGTACGGTTCTCCATTCGGCGCGCCGGGCCGTGGAGTCCCTCACGATGGACCGGGAAGTCCTGCAACTGCGTGATTCCCTGATCCCCAAATACGCGCAACTCGTCTACAACGGCTTCTGGTTCGCGCCGGAGCGGGAATTCCTGCAATCCGCCATTGACGGCGCGGCGGAATCCGTATGCGGCACGGCCCGTGTGAAACTCTACAAGGGTTCTTGCATCGTCGTGGGCAGAAAAGCGCCCGAGAACCTGACCCTCTACCGTTCCGACCTCGCCACCTTCGAGGAAGATGCGGTGTATACCCAGAAAGACGCGGAAGGGTTCATTCGCCTGAACGCCCTGCGGCTGCGGGTGCGCGCACAACGAAATATCTAACGTAATCCCTGAGCTACACGCTGTATCTTATTGAATATATTTATTCCTGGATTTCATTCAGAGATGCGGCACAAGCCGATCTTCATGATCAACAGCCTTCAGGGGCCAAACCACCCTCACCCTGTATTGAGAAATATCAGGCTTTGGCGGCGGAGCTCCTCTTGCCTCGGGAGCCTCGGCGGGCCGGCTCCGGCCACGCCAGCAGGATGGGACTCGCCACGTATATCGAGGAATACGTACCGGCCACGATGCCCACCGCCAGGGCGAACGCCACGTCGGAGATGATGTCGCCGCCCAGGATGAGGAACGCCAGTACGGCGACGAGCGTCGTGCCTGAGGTGAGCAGCGTGCGCGAAAGGGTCTGGTTGATGGATTTGTTGACGAGTCCCGAGAATTCGGCGCGTCTCGAAGCGCGCGTATTCTCGCGGATGCGGTCGAACACGACGATGGTGTCGTTCAGCGAATAACCGATGATCGTCAAGACGGCCGCCACGATGGGGAGTGAGAACTCCTTGCCCGACAGGGAGAAGACGCCGAGCGTGATGATGACGTCGTGCAAAAGCGCCACGACCGAGGCGATGGCCTGGCGAAACTGGAACCGGAAGCTGATGTAGATGAGGATGCCGATGAGTGCGAAGAGCATGCTGCTCAGCGCCTTCTGGCGCAGATCCGCGCCCACTTTGGGGCCCACCATTTCGGTTCTGCGCATCTCGAACGCGTCTTTGCCGAACTTCTTGATGAGCGCGGTTTTCACGACGGATTCGACGCCCTTGATGTCGCCCGAGCTTTTCTCCACGCGAATCAGGAACTCCCTCTCGGAGCCGAAATTCTGGATGACGGTATCGCCCAAAGAGAGCCCCGCGAGGGCGCTTCGCACGTCGCCAATCGGCTTGGCTTCCTTGAATTGCACCTGCACCAGCGTTCCACCGGTGAAATCGATGCCGTAGTTGATCCCCTTGGTCATCAGCAGGAGAAGGGAAAGCACGACGAACACGGTGGAGACGCCGACGAAGAGCTTGATCTTGCCGATGATGTCGTACGATGCGTCTGGCCGGATAATTTCCATTAGATACTCAAGCTCCTCACGTCGGTTCGGTGCAAGAAGAAGTCATAGACGAATCGGGTGACGAAGATCGCCGTAAACATGCTCGCCACGATGCCGATGCTCAAGGTGACGGCGAATCCCTTGATGGGCCCCGTCCCGAACTGCAGTAGCACCAGTGCTGCGATAAGCGTCGTTACGTTCGCGTCCAGAATGGTGAGAAATGCCTTGCCGTAACCCGAATCGATGGCGGAGCGGATGGTTTTCCCCAGGCGCAACTCTTCCCTGACGCGCTCGAAAATCAGGACGTTGGCGTCGACCGCCATACCGACCGTGAGCACGATGCCGGCGATTCCCGGCAGGGTCAGCGTGGCGCCGAAAAACCCGAGCGCTCCCATGAGGATGAGCAGATTGAACAAAAGCGCCATGATCGCCACCGCACCGCTCAACTTGTAATAAATGGCCATGAATATCAGAACGAGAGCAAACCCGACGATGATACTGATGAGCCCCTGGCGCACGGAATCGGCCCCCAATGATGGGCCGACGTTTCTCTCCTCCAGAACCTCCACCGGAGCGGGGAGTGCGCCCGCCCTCAGCGCGATCGCCAAGTCCGTCGCCTCTTCGAGCGTGAAACTCCCCGTTATCTGCGCCCTGCCCTGGCTGATTCGCTCCTGAATGACGGGCGCGCTGTAGATGACGCCGTCGAGTACGATGGCGAGGCGCCTGCCCACGTTGGCCGCCGTGAGTCGATCGAAAGCATCCCCTCCCACGGAATCGAACGCGATGGCCACGTAGGACTGGTTGAAGCGATCTCCGATTTCCACGCGCGCATCGGTCAGGTTGTCCCCGGTCAGGGCGGCTTCTCTTTTCACCAGCAAGGGGGTGCGCTCGATCACCTCGCCCGTCTGCCTGTCTCTCGATACTTCATATAAAAGCTGCAGACCCTCGGGCGCGCGGCCACGCTCTATAGCGCTTGCGACGTTGGCCTGGCTGTCCACCATCTTGAACTCCAGGAGCGCCGTTTTCCCGATTAGAGACTTCGCCCGTGAGGGGTCTTCCACCCCCGGAAGCTGGATGATGATGCGCCGCTCTCCTTGCCGCTGGAGCGTGGGTTCGCGTACGCCGAACTGATCGATGCGGTTCCGAATCGTCTCGATCGCCTGAATGATGGCCTGCTCTTTCGTGCGCTCCACTTGTTGCGAAGAGAGGAAATAGGCGAACGTCGGCGGCGTGCCCTCTTCCCGCTCCAGGGTGAGATCCGGGTAATTCTGCATCATCGAGAGGAAACGCCCCCTGTCGCCGGGGCGATGCAGGGTCACGGTCAGCCTCAAGCCGTCGCGCTTGAAGGTTCGGGTGCGTATGTCGTCTATGGAAAGGCGGTTTCGGAGCTCCGTGAAGTAGCGGCTCATCTTCGATTCCACCGCTTTTTCGGATTGCACCTCGAGAACGAGATGAATCCCGCCCTGCAAATCAAGCCCGAGGTTGATGCGCTCGGCCGGAGGAATCAGATAAAACGCGGAGACGACGATAACGATGGCTATCAGACCCGCCCGCCAGCTTACACCCCTCATGAAACTCTCCTTACGCCGGGCGGCTCCATGCCGCCCGTACCGGAAATCATTTCACCGAGTGAAGGCGAAACGACTTCATTTTTATTTTTCAGGTTTTTCTTTCTGGGGAGCCTTGTTCTGCTCCGCATTCGCGCTCGAACCCGCAGCCGTGACAAAAGACTTTTGCACGCGAATACGCACGTTTTCATCCACTTTCAGCGTCACGATTTCGTCTTTGATTCTCGCCACTTCTCCCAGAATTCCACTCGCGACGACCTGATCTCCGGGCTTGAGAGCCTCCTGCATCCTGCGAATTTCCTGCTGCTTCTTCTGCTGGGGCCTGATCATGATGAAATAGATGATGGCGAAAATCATCAGGAACGGCGCCAGCTGAATCAGGAAACTGGGCTGTCCGCCGCCCCCGCCGGAAGGAGGAGCCATGGCGTGCGCTACCGAAAAATCAGCCAACCATGCCGCTAAAGAATCCAACATTCCCGAATCTCCATGGAAATAATGCTAAGCTTGTCCTCATAGCCAAGGCTTCGTAGCAAAGCCCCCGCTCCTTGTCAACAAAGGCATTAAGAATCAGTCGCTTAATCTCGGGCGGACACACCCGAAACAAGGCGCCCCGCGCGGTCCCGCCGCAATCCTCCACCACCGCCCGGGGGGCCTTCCGGATCCCGGCCCAAGGGGCCTGCGAGTTGCTCCTCCGCCCAGGATGAGAAGCAGCCCCGGTTGATTTCTTCCCGCGCCCGCGCGAGCAAATCCTGATAAAAATAAAGATTATGAATCGTCATGAGGCGTTGGCCCAGCGTTTCTCCCGCCTGGAACAAATGCCTGAGATACGCCCGGCTGTATCCCTTGCGGCAGGTATGGCACCCGCAATCGGGGTCGATCGGCCCTGGAGCTTCAGCATGGGCGGCATTCTTGATGGAGAGCCTGCCCCGCCATGAGAAAAGATTCCCCCGCCTCGCATGACGGGTCGGCATGACGCAATCGAACATGTCCGCCCCTTTGCGAATGCCGCGAATCAGGTCCGCAGGCGTGCCCATTCCCATGACGTAGCGCGGTTTGTCGAGCGGCAAGACATCCGTCGCGGCATCGAGAAGAGATTCCGTCTCCACCTTCGCCTCCCCCAGACAAAGGCCGCCGACCGCGTAGCCGGGAAAATCCAGCGCCATCAACTCCCTGGCGCTTCGGGCTCTCAACTCCTCGAATCCCCCGCCCTGAACGATGCCGAAAAGCGTCTGCGTCTCAAGGGAGTGCGCCTCTTTGGCTCTTTGCGCCCAAAGAGTCGTTCTTGAGAGAGCCTGCCCGGCCTCATCCCACGTATGGGGAAAACCCAGCGGCTCATCGAGCACCATCGCGATGTCCGGCCCCAGATTCTCCTGAATCCGGACGGCGCGCTCTGGAGTGAGCATCATCCGCGCACCGTCGAGGTGGCTCTGAAAGTCGATTCCCTCATCGGATATCCTGGCGAGGGGCGCCAGGCTGAAAAGCTGGTAACCGCCGCTGTCGGTGAGTATCGGTCCCTCCCAGCCCATGAACCGGTGAAGCCCGCCCAGCCCGGCGATTACCTCATCACCCGGCCTCAGCGACAGATGATACGCGTTGGCGAGAATAATCTGGCAGCCCGCCGTCGACAAATCCTCGGGCGCCAGGGTCTTCACGGTCGCCTGGGTGCCGACGGCCATGAAAGCCGGCGTGTTCACCTCGCCGTGCGGAAGCGCGAGGCGGCCCGTACGGGCTTTGCTCTTCGTATCTTTGGCAGTGATATGAAATTGCAGGGGCGTTTTCACAGGACTTCTATAGGCCCCTCGGAACTGCCGGCGATGAACTGCTGAACGAGCGGGTCGTCCGACCCCCGCACCTCATCCGGGCTGCCGGCGAACACCATTTTCCCCCGATGCAGCATACCGACGTAATGCGCGAATTCGAGAACCTTCTCCACATCGTGGCTTATCATCAGGGAGGTCACCTGCAGGACTTCCTGCATCCGGATGATCAGGCGGTGGATGGAATCGGTGAGTATCGGGTCGAGCCCCGTCGTCGGCTCATCGTACAGGATGATTTCAGGCTCGCGAATAATCGCCCTCGCCAGACCCACGCGCTTCTTCATGCCGCCCGACAGTTGGGAGGGCATCCGCGATTCCACCCCGTCGAGACCCACGAGGTGCAGCGTCTCCCTCACGCGCTCGGTGATTTCAGGACCCGTCAGGGCGGAGTGCTCCACCAGGGGGAACGCCACGTTCTCCTCCACCGTCATCGAATCGAACAAGGCCGCGCCCTGAAAGAGCATACCGAACTTGGAGCGCGCCTCGTTGAGCCTCTTTCCACTCAATCTTGAAATGTCGTCGCCGTCCACGAGAATCTCGCCGCTGTCGGGACGCAAAAGACCGAGGGAATGTTTGAGCAAAACGCTCTTGCCCTCCCCGCTTCGCCCGATGACGGCGGTGATGCGCCCGCTTGGAACCTGAAAATCCACGCCGCGCAGCACGTGGTTCTCACCAAAACTCTTTTCCACCGCCTTGTATTCAATCTTCGTCACGGTCACTCCCGCCCCGGCAGAGCAAAAACTCGCTACAACTTGCGAACATGGGTCACCTTGCCTTCTCGCAAGTATATTCTCGGCACGCGGACGCCCACACCGCACATGATCTCATAGGGTATCGTTTCGGCCCTGTCGGCCAACTCCTCACAACTGACGGCTCCACCGCCCTCCTCTCCCAGCAGGACGACTTCGTCTCCCGGCGCGATGGTTTCGATATTCGTCACATCGAGCGCCAGCATATCCATCGATACGCGCCCCGCCACCGGAACCCGCATGCCGCCCGCCAGCGCATCCGCACGGCTGGAAAGAATGCGCGGATACCCGTCTCCATACCCAGCCGTCACGATTGCGATTCGTCCGGGAGAGCTTCTCTCGTACGTTCCGCCATAGCCGACCGTCCGGCCCGCTTCGATGTTTTTCACCTGCAACACCTTCGCCACCCACGTCATGGCGGTTTTGAGAGCGGCGCTCCTTGAAAACTGAGGCGAGGAGCCATACAGCGCGATGCCCAGACGAACCAGATTGCCGGGCGCGTGGGGATAATTCAGCAAGCCCGCGCTGTTCGCCATGTGGACATGGGGGGGAAGCAGATTCTTTTCCCGAAGCGCATGAATGAGCGCCTCCATCTCGCGAATCTGCCCGCCTGTCGCGTCCCCTCCATCTTCTTCGTCCGCCCGGGCAAAGTGGCTCATCAGCCCGGCGACCTCGACCCCTTCCTCCCGGGATACCCGCTCGATGAAATCGACGGCTTCCTGTGGGCGCAATCCCAGGCGCCCCATCCCCGTATCCACCTTGACGTGGATTCTCGCTTTCTTGCCCGCTCCTCTCGCCGAGCCCGCCAGGCTCTCCATCTGCTCCACGTGCCAGACGGCGGCGTCACAATCCGCATCGACCAGCCTTATCGCGTTATACGCCAACGTATCGCTCATCACCAATATGCGCGCATCGGCGAATCCGTCTCCCGCCCCATCGGCGCGAAGCGATTCCGCCTCCTCCACCGCCGCCACGCCAAACCATCTGGCGCCCGCTTCATATACGGCGCGAGCGACCTCTACGCCCCCGTGCCCGTAGCCCTCCGCCTTCACAACGGCGAACGGCTCCTGAGAATCGAGCAGACTCGTCAGATTTTTATAGTTTTGAACCAGGATGTCCAGATCGATGAACAGGGCGTTGCGAAATCCGGACGGCAGCAAATGTTTGCTCAAAAAGAAAGCCCCCTTTGGGGAGACGTCTTCGTCGCTTCTTTGCTAGAACGGCGCATCCGCTTCATCTGGATAGCCCGGCTCTCCATTTTCCGAGCCTACGGCCGTGCTCTCGTGGAACGAATCCAGACTTACGAATCGCGCGTAATCGGGGAAAAACTTGAGCTCCAACTCACCGGTCGGCCCGTTGCGCTGCTTGGCGAGAATGACGGTGGCGAGCCCCTTGTTCTCGGGCTTGGGCTCATAATACTCCTCGCGATACAGCAAGGCCACGACGTCCGCATCCTGCTCGATGGAACCCGACTCGCGCAAATCAGCCAGATTGGGACGCTTGCCCTCTCTCGATTCCACCGCCCTCGAAAGCTGGCTCAGGGCCACGACGGGCACATCGAGTTCTTTCGCCAGACTCTTGAGCCCCCTGGATATTTCGCTGATCTCGCGTTGGCGGTTCTCCATGGAGCGGCCCCTGTGGTGCACAAGCTGGAGATAGTCGACAATCACGAGGTCAAGACCCTGATCCGCCTGGATGCGACGGCATTTCGCCCGAATGTCGAACACGGACAAATCCGTCGCATCGTCCACGTAGATGTCAGCCTCCGACAGTTCGCCCGCGCTCCGAATCAAATCCGGCCATTTCTGGGACGGCATGTAGCCGCTTTGAAGCTGTCTCGAATTCACCATGGCGCGCCCGCACATCATGCGTATCGCCAATGCGCGCGCGCTCATCTCGAGGCTGAAGATCGCCGTGGCGGTTTTCGACGCCAGGGCGGCGTATTCGGCGATGCAAAGCGCGAAAGCCGTCTTCCCCATGCTGGGACGACCGGCGATGATGACCAATTCCCCGGGCTGCAGACCACTCGTCAGTTTGTCCAGGTCCGTGAATCCCGTGGGCACGCCGGTCACCAGCTCCTTGCGGTCGTAGAGGTCTTCCAAGTAGGGAAACGTATGTTTGATGATGTCGCGCATTCCCTCTACGCTTTGCTGGTAGCGGCCGGACGAGACCTCCAACATCGCGCGCTCGGCGTCGTCCACGAGCGTATCGATATCCTCCTCGCCCGTGAAAGCTCTTTGGGCGATGGCGTTCGAGGTGTGTATCAGCTCTCTCAGCAATGCCGTGCTTCTGACGAGTTTCGCGTAGGTCTCCGCGCGCCTGGCGCTGGAGACATCGTCCGCCAAGCGCGCGATGTATTCGGGCCCGCCCGCGGTGTCGAGCGTTTTCGTCTTTTTCAGGGCATCGGCCAAGGTGAGCAGGTCGATGGGTTCGGATTTCTCGAACAGGCCGAGCATGCCCTCGTAAATCACGCGGTGGCTCATGCGGTAGAAATGCTCGGGCCGCAACACCTCCATCACGGGCGGCACCATCGACCCGTCGAGCAGCAAAGCGCCCAGAACGCGCTGTTCGGCTTCTATGTTCTGTGGGGGAAGGTGGCCCGACTCCGCGGACCGCTCGGGGCGAGCGGGCATTTCCACTTCGAAACTCCAATGTCTGCCAAGTGGAAAGATCGGGCGTGAACGTTAGATTACATCAGATGGAGCCAAGATCAAACTACCTGAAAACGCAATTGCCGGATCCGAAGGAAAAAAGAGGCACCAGTCTTTCGGCGACCCCTTCTATCTCTATGATATCATTGGTTCTGCCACTATATACCCGGGAACGACAGAGCATGCGAAACGCTATTCAGCTTTCTCTTCCTCGTCTTCCGTATCTTGGCTTTCTTCCGGCTCATCTCCGACATCGGCATCGGTCGCCTCCGCCGTCGGCTCCGCTTCCGCCTGAGCCGCATCCGTTGCCTCTGCCCCTTCGGTCGCCTCGGCAACGTCTTCCGCTTCGGCTTGAACCGCCTCTTCCACCTCGGCGGCGGCTGCCTCTTCCGTCTCGGCAGCAGCTTCTTCCGCTTCGGCCTCGGCCGCAAGGGACGCTTCATCAGGCATCACCTTCACCTGCACCGACGCTCTCACTTCCTGGTGCAGGCGGATGTCGACGTCATAAGTACCCACTTTTTTAATCGGCTCGTCCAGAACGATCCTCCTGCGGTTCACGTCGAGGCCCTTCTCCTGCAGGGCGTCCTCGATCATCCGGTTCGTCACCGAGCCGAACAACCTGCCGTCCGCGCCCACGCGCATCGAGAATTCGAGCTCGACGCCGGAGAACTCTCCCGCATAATCCTGCGCGCTGCGTTTCGCCGCCTGGATTTGCGCATCGCGCAGCCGCTGCTCATGCTGCGTCGCGCGCACCGTGCTCGCCGTGGCGTGAAGCGCCAGGCCTTTCGGGATGAGGTAGTTGAGCCCGTAGCCGTCGGCTACTTCGACGACGTCTCCCACCTCCCCGAGACTCTCTATGTCCTTACGCAATATCAAGCGCATCGTTCAATATCTCCGACTTATGAATGGTCTACGGTGTAGGGCATCAACGCCATGTAGCGGGCGCGCTTAATCGCCGTCGTCAACTGCCGCTGGAAGCGGGCGGAAGTGCCGGTCACGCGGCGGGGAATGATTTTTCCCCGCTCACTCACCATGTTTCGAAGCGTCTTCACATCCTTGTAGTCGATATACGCCACGCCATCCGCCGAGAAGCGGCATATCTTCTTTCGCTGGAAACGCTTTTTTCTCTTCCTCTTCTTATCACCGAATCCACGGGGAACAAGCGCCATATCTGTCTCCTAAAACGAATCGACAAGTTTCGATATCAAAATGGGATGTCATCATCCGTCATGGGCGATTCTTGCGGCGGCGGCGTGTAGGATTCCGTGCTCCTCGACCCGCCGCCTCCCGTCCTCTCGTCCCGGGTGGTCAGGAAATGGATGTTGTTCGCCACCACTTCATGCTTGCTGCGCCTCGATCCGTCCTGCGCTTCCCAGGAGCGGAAGCTCAAACGCCCTTCCACCACGAGGGGGCTGCCCTTGCCCGTCTGCTCCATCACCCAGTCGCCCTGACGTCCGTAGACAACCACGTCCACGAAGCAGGTATCTTCTTTCCACTCATCCCCGCTGCGGTATCGCCGATTGACGGCAAACCCGAAAGAAACCACGGAATTCCCGGAAGGCAGAAACCGCTTTTCCGGATCGCGCGTCATGTTGCCGCGGAGGTACACAGAATTCATTTGAGCCATAACAATGCCCCTGCCATTTACGAGTCGCCCGACGATTCGGGCGATGGCCGGCGTGGAGAATCACCATCACCGCCCTCCGAAGCGCTCTCTCTTTCCCTGGCGGCCGCGCTTTTTGCGTTTTTCTCGAGTTTTCTCAGGAGTACTTCATCCATTCGCACCGTCATGTAGCGCCACGTCTGCTCATCGATGCGCATATCGCGCTCGATGTCCGCTACGATGTCCGGTTCAGAATGATATGTGACGATGAAATAGATGCCGTGGCGCTGACGCTGGATGGGATAGGCGAGGCGCTTCTTGCCCCATCGATCCACGTTCAGAACTTCTCCGCCCCCCTCGGTCACCTTTTTCTCGAAACCGGAAATCTTCTCCTCCACGGTTTCGTCGGTGAGTTCGGGGGACAGCAAAACCATCGTTTCGTACTGTCTCATCTAGTCCTCCTCCCGGACTGAGCGGCCCCGGCCTCTGTCGGCCGGAGCGAGGAGCCAATAAAGGCCGAAGGTTAGCACACATGCCCCCGGCGGGCCATAGCGGCCCCAAAAAGGAACCGCGAAAATTCTGCTTTGGTTCAGACCTCCGCTTTCGCTAGAAAAGCGGCGCCAACACGAGAGAGACGATGGACATCAACTTGATCAGGATGTTCATCGAGGGGCCCGAGGTGTCCTTCATCGGGTCTCCCACCGTATCGCCCACGACCGCCGCCTTATGGGCCTCGGAACCCTTGCCTCCGAGTTTGCCGTCTTCAATCTCTTTTTTCGCATTGTCCCAGGCGCCGCCCGCATTCGCCATCAGCAAGGCGACGAGAACACCCGAGAGCAGGGCGCCGGCCAGCATGCCGCCAAGCGCCTCTTTGCCCATCAGATACCCCACCACGATGGGCGCGACCACGGCCACAACGCCGGGGAGGACCATCTCCTTGAGAGCGGCCTGCGTGCTGATGTCGACGCAGCGCGCGCTGTCGGGGTCTGCCGTGCCCTCCATGATGCCGGGAATCTCGCGGAACTGACGCCTGATCTCCTGGATCATGATGAAGGCGGCCTTGCCGACGGATTTCATGGTGAGCGCTCCGATGAGGAACGGTATCGCTCCGCCGATGAACATGCCGGCCACCACTTTCGCCTCCGTGAGGTTGATCTGCTGCAGGTCGGCCGCTTTCGTGTACGCGGCGTAAAATGCCAGCGCCGTCAGGGCGGCGGAACCGATGGCGAATCCCTTGCCGATGGCCGCCGTGGTGTTGCCCAGCGCGTCGAGGCCGTCGGTGATCTTCCGCGTCTCCGGCCCCAACTCGCTCATTTCCGTGATGCCGCCCGCGTTATCGGCGATCGGGCCATACGCATCGACCGACATCGTGATGCCGATGGTCGCCAGCATTCCCACGGCGGCGATGGAGATACCGTAGAGCCCCGCCCAGCCGTTCGAGACGAGGGTAACCACCGCCAATACGAGCAGGGGAGCACATACGCTCTCGAGACCCACGGCGAAGCCGCCGATGATGTTCGTCGCCACGCCGGTCTCGGAGGCGGAGACGATTTCGCCGACGGGCTTTCCGCCCGTTCCGGTGTAATACTCGGTGAGCCAGCCGATGAGGACGCCGCCGGCGGCGCCGAAGAGAACCGAGCCGAACACGCCGTTATGCAGGCCCAGCGTGCTGGTGACGAAAAAAGCCAGGATGATGAAAATGACCGTCGCGATTCCGGTCGCGCTCCTGAGGGCGACGGCCGGGTTTTTCGAGGCCAGCACCTTCATCGAGGCGATGCCTATCGAGGAGGCGATGAGACCCATCATGGCGAGCAGCAGGGGCAGCGCCATCGCAGCCGCGCTGTTCGCCCCCAGGATCGTGCCGACAGTCGAACCAATGAATATCGTCGAAATGATGGCGCCGACGTAGGATTCGAACAGGTCGGCGCCCATTCCGGCGACGTCTCCCACGCAATCACCCACGTTGTCGGCGATGACGGCCGGATTCCTCGGATCGTCCTCGGGAATGTTCGCCTCCACCTTGCCGACGAGGTCCGCGCCCACGTCCGCCGTTTTCGTGAAAATACCGCCGCCCACACGCGCAAACAGCGCGATGGAGCTCGCCCCCATCGAGAAACCGCTGATGATGGTCACGTTCGTCGCGTTCCCCAGTATGTCGAAATACCAGAACAACGCGCCCACGCCCAAAAGACCCAGGCTCGCGACGGAAAGACCCATGACGGTTCCGCCGAAGAACGCCATGGAAAGCGCGCCTTCCTGGCCACCGCCCGAATTCGCCGCTGCCGCCGTTCTCACGTTCGCCTTCGTGGCCGAGTTCATGCCGAAAAAGCCGGCGAGAACCGAGCAGATGGCGCCGACGATGAAGGCGATACCCGTTTTCGCGGATATGGCGACGCTCAGAAGAACGAACACGACCACGACGAAAATCGCGAGAATCTTGTATTCCCTCTTCAGGAACACCATTGCGCCTTCATGAATCTGGCCGGCGAGTTTGCGCATCAGTTCGTTGCCGTCGGATTGTTTTGAAATCCAGGCGTAAATCGCCCCTGCCAACACCAACCCCGCAATCCCGAAGATTGCGGCCATATTTGAGAAAGCAACCATTATCTCCCTTTCCTCCTCCTCACGGGCTGTTTAGCGAGAGGTATTAAGATGGAATTTCAATTTGCAATGAAAAAGGCGGATTCAAGGTCTATTGCCGACAACGAAATCAAATGCCCGGCGCGCCGCCTCATCAACAGCAGGTTCCACTGCTTCGAGTTCATGATCGAGAAAAGTATCCAACAACCAATCCGCGCCGTTCGCTCCATTCGGCGGTCTGCCCACCCCGATGCGCAGGCGGGAAAACATGTCCGTCCCCAATGAGTGGATGATGCTGCCGACCCCGTGGTGACCCGCGTCTCCACCCGATTTCTTGAATTTCACACGACCCAGTTCGATATCCATGTCGTCGTGCATGACAAGTAAATCTTCAAGCTCCAGCCCTTCTCCGAGCAGGAGCGCCCTCACGGCCTTGCCGCTTAAATTCATGAACGTCTGAGGCTTCGCGAGTATGAATTTCCATCCTCTGAGCGACCCACCGCCCAGGACGGAATGGTATTTCGAATCATTCATCGAAACGCGATGGGCGCGGGCCATCCTGTCCACCGCCCAGAAACCCAGATTGTGCCTCGTCAACGCATACTCTATTCCGGGGTTGCCGAGACCGACGATCAAGACAGCAGCAGCCATTCACACCCCAGTCTCAGTATTGCCGGCTTTCCGCACGAACCATCAGTCGGAAGACTCGGCCGCTTCGTCCCCCTCATCGTCAGAAGCCTCGGCCTCCGCCCCTTCTTCTCCTTCCCCTTCGCCGACAAGCAATTCATCCTCGACCTCTTCTTCCTCTTCTTCGACGGGAACCATAACCGTAAAGACGGGATCATCAGGGTCGGCCACCAGTTCCACGCCTTCGGGAAGCTGAAGATCGCGCACGTGAATCACATCGCCGATTTCCACCTCCGAAATGTCGACCTCGACGTGCTCCGGAATGGCGTTCGGCAGGCAGGATATCTCCAGTTCACGCAGCAATTGGGAAAGCGTGCCGCCCATTTTCTCCCCGGGCGCCTCGCCAGTCAGGGAGAGAGGCACGGCGATCTCGATTTTCTCGTCCATCCGGATTTCCAGAAAATCCGCATGCAAAATCGTGCCCCTCATCGGGTCGCGCTGAAGCTCCTTTACGATAACCGGACGCTCCGAGGCGGCTTCGCCCTCGACGTTGAGCTGGAAAACGACGTTGCTGCCGGCCCTCGTGCCGAGCAAGGCCTCCAGTTCCTTGGGCTTTATGGTCAAGGGCGTAGAATCCTGAATTCCGTACACGACGCCCGGTATGTTGCCGGCATTTCTCACTGCACGGGCGCCGCTCTTTCCTGTTCGCGTTCTCTTATCCACCGAGAGAGATAAATTTTCCATTTTTTACTCCAGATATGCCTCCGACGCTCCAGCCGATCATTCAAACAAACTGCTGACGGACGCATTCTCGTGAATGCGGCGAATCGCCTCGGCCAAAAGCCTCCCCACCTCCAGCACCTGGATGCGGGAGCAGCCTTTCGCCTCATCCGAAAGCGGTATCGAATCGCTCACGACAAACTCGACGATGCTCGATTTCTCGATTCTCTCTACCGCCGGACCCGAGAGAACCGCATGTGTGCAACATGCGTACACCTGACGCGCGCCTGCTTCCATGAGCGCATCTGCGCCCTGGCTCATGGTGCCCGCCGTATCGCAAAGATCATCCACGACCAGAACGTCGCACCCTTTCACGTCGCCGATGATGTTCATTACTTCCGAATGGTTCGCCCGCTCGCGTCGCTTGTCGATGATGCCTAGACTCGCGTTCAGCCTCTTCGCGTAGTCGCGGGCTCTTTCCACGCCTCCGGCGTCGGGCGAGACAACCACGAGATCTTTCAGGTCCTTCTTCTTGAAATACTCTATCATGATAGGCGCCGAATACAGATGGTCCACGGGAATGTCGAAAAACCCCTGTATCTGGCCCGCATGCAAATCCATGGCGATGACGCGGTCCGCGCCCGATGCGGCCAGGAGGTTGGCGACGAGTTTCGCGGTAATCGGCACCCTCGGCTGCACCTTACGATCCTGACGCGCGTATGCGAAATAGGGAATCACCGCCGTGATGCGCTCGGCCGACGAGCGCCTGAACGCATCAAGCATGATGAGCATTTCCATCAGGTTCGCATTCCCGGGGGTGCAAAGGCTCTGCACGACGAATACGTCCGCGCCCCGTATGTTCTCGTGTATCCGCACGAACGTTTCGCCATCGCTGAAATCGATGATTTCAAGCGAGCCGGGCTTGATGTACAAAGCCTCGAAAATGCTCTGGTTCAGTGCCGGATTCGAGCGCCCGCCAAATACCTTTAACTGATGTCCGTTCACCGTCCTACCTACAATGGATTGTTAATGCAATCACAAAGGGCGATTTTTGATACTTGATTTTCCGGGCGGAGGCAAGTGGTGAGAGGCGAAATTCTCTCTATTTCCCAATTTTTCAGGAATTTTGCCTCACTTTTCGATTTTTTCAAGGAAAACACGCCACCTGGAGTGGCGTCGTGAGAAAACATTCACATTTCCCCCCCTTTTCACTCTCCTTGATGTGGGTTGCCGCCCGCTCGGCCTCCCATTTGCGGCGAAAAAACCCGAAAACAGCCGAACCGCTGCCGCTCATCATGGCCCTCACGGCGCCCTGGCGAACGAGCATGGCGCACAGGCTGTCAAGTTCCGGGAATCTTGGAAAAACGATTCCCTCCAAATCATTGCCGTATTCATACCTCCCGAGGCGCGCCGGGCCGTTTGTTTCGTCGAAATCTCGCCCCTCCCGGCCCAGTCTCTCGCGGGACCAGCCATAGACTTCGTGCGTGGACAGAGCCACGGGCGGCTTGACCAGCAGAAACCAGCCGCTCCTCAGGGCTTCTTTCGCCTCGACCCGCTCGCCCCGCCCCCGGCACACCGCCGCCGGGCCACACAAAAAAAACGGAACGTCCGAACCGACCTGCGCGGCCACCTCGCAAAGATCCGCCCTGTCCATCCCGAGATTCCAGGCCCGGTTCAGCGCCCAGAGCGCGCCCGCAGCGTTGCCGCTCCCCCCGCCCAGGCCCGCGCCCGCAGGGATGTTCTTTTTCAGAGAAATGCGCGCTCCGAGCGTTTTTCGTCCCGATGCCGCTCTCAGGGCCCTCGCTGCGCGATACACGATGTTCTCGCTGCCGCCCGGAACATCATCCCGGTCCGCATACACGAGAATCCTCTTGCCGCCCGGCTCGATGTGAACCTCGTCATACAGCGATACCTGCTGCATCCATGTGACGATTTCGTGGTAGCCGTCAGCGCGCAGACCCAAAACCTTGAGACACAGGTTGAGCTTTGCAGGCGTTTTCAAAACCAGGGGTGTGGAAACGTCTTTGCGGCTCATGAGACCGGCTATCCTCCCAGCCACAGCGTTCTGGCGCCCCGGGGCGGCTTGAACCGAAACAATTCGTCGGAAAGCGCCGTATCCACCGCCCCCTCATCGGCGGGATAGGAGATGTGGAGCCGGTTCTTCCCGCCGGGGGCCAGAATCTCCACCTGCGATGGACGCCACACTGTCCCGGCTTTGATAAACCCGCCGTAACGAACCACAATCGCTCCCCGCCGCGTGCGAATTTCCATTTTCACCGCATGGAAATCCCGAGGCTCCAGTTCGACCAAACCCGAAACCACCCCTCCGGCTCCTCTCTTCATCTCGAGCGCATAGACGGAACCCCTCTTTTTCAAAGCGAGATTTTCCTCACCTCCCAGCACGACCGCCCAGTCCCCCAGCAGGAGCTTGATGAAAATTTCACTGTTCAGCGGGATTCCCAGCATCCCCTCGATCCCCTGCCTGTTCGTCCTGCCCATGTATACCGTGTTCCGCGAGGGGGAATAGGCACGAAACGAGGCGCCTCGCGCGACGACGACGACCAGCGGCGTTCCGAACGGAGATAGAGGCTCTATCCGCAGCGAGTCCGGCTTCCTCAGTACCAGGGCCGCGTGGCCGGCGAACGAACCCTGGGGAACCAGAGGGTTCTCGCCTCCCACCTTCGAGCGCTCGCCGTGGTAGCGCAACTGCATGTATACGGCGCCGCGATACGCGCGAGGGTATCGCCTTGCTTTGAGTTTGGCGAATATTTCCGTGGGCGACGCATCACGGGGCGGGACCTCCGCGACCTGGCCGGACTGGAGGAGCGCGCAACCGGCCAGGGCGCAAAACGACACTGCCAGACAAAAACGCAAGGTACGCAAGAATCAAATGTCCCTGGTGAGAGGAGTCGAGATAATCCGGGCGGGAGCCGGCAGACGCGCCAAATGCGCAAATAATCAAATTTCCCTACATGAGGGGCTTTTTCTCTTCTGGAAGATGTTTTTGAATCTTTTCCTTCAGTTTTTCGTTTTTCGGGTCAGCCTCGGCGGCGCGCTTCCAGTGCAGGAGCGCTTTTTTCACATCATGCAGGGCGAGGTATATATCGCCCAGGTGATCCAGGATGACGGCGTCCTTGGGCAGCTTCGTCGCCGCGTGCTGCACCTTCACGAGCGCTTCCTTGAAGCGGCCCTGACGGTAGTAGACCCACCCGATGCTGTCGAGAAAAGCGGCGTTTTCCGGCTCGATCGCCAAGGCGCGGTTCAGGAGTTTTTCCGCTTCGTCCAGGTTCTTGTCGAGTTCGGAGAACATATAGCCCAACAAGTTCAGGGCGTTGGCGTGTTTTGGATTTATCTGAATGATTTTTCTCGCAGCCGCCTCCACGTCGTCCCAACGCTCCAGCTCGTAAAAAGCCGAGGCGAGAGCATACAAATAACCCTCCCGGTCGGGTTCGATCTTCACCGCTCGCTGAAGATGGGGCAGAGCTTCGGCGAACTTCTTTTGCCGCGACAACGACAAGCCGCGCGTATAGTGCACCCGTCCTTCCTCGGGATGGTGCTTTACGGCTCTATCCAGAACTTCGCTCACTTTCTTCCATTTTTCCTGGTCGATGTACAACCAGGCGAGCTGGATGTGCCCGTCCAGCGACTTGGGCAACAGAGACAACAATTCGAGAAGCTCCTCCTCGGCGCGCTCATATTGCTTCAACTCTTCGTAAATCCTCGCGACGTACTTGCGAACCATCTCGTCTTTCGGATTTCGCGCCAGGACGAATCGAAATTCCCGAAGCGCATCCTGGTATTCTTTTTGATCGAAGTTCAAAAAACCGAGGGTGCGGTGAACACGCACGTTGTCGGGTTCCTCCGACCCGAGCGCTTTGAACTCTTCCAGAGCCTGCTTCATATCCTTCTTGCGGATATAGAGCTGTCCCAGGCGAGAGCGAATGAGCCGGTTGTCGGGTTCGTTTTTTTGCGCTTTCTTGTAGGTTTCTTCCGCTTCGTCGAATTTTTCCTGCGCCTCATAGAGCCTGGCGAGCAGGAGCATTCCGCGCGTGAACTTCGGTTGTCTCTCTAGGATATGGGAAATTTCCTTCTCCGCCTCGGCGTATCTTTTCAAGCCCGCATAGGCTTGCGCGAGATTGAACCTGCCGAGTATGGGTCGTTCCCCCGACTTGACGAGAGCCTCCAGCGTCTCCGCGGCTTCGGAGTACTTGCCCAAATCCAGGTAGACGCTGCCCAGGAGCAGGCGCGTTTCCTGGTGATCGGGACTCATTTCCAGCAACTCGTTATAAGTGGCGACGGCCTTCCCCAGTTTCGTTCGCGAAGCGTATATGCCTCCCAGAACGAAGTGCGCCTCGAGGTTCTTTGCATCCTGCGCCGTCGCCTTGAGAGCGAATTTTTCGGCCTCGGCCAGCTTCCCCCGACGAACGAGAAGCGACGCCAGACGAGTCGACAAGAAAGAGGAGTCCGGATTGTTCTCGACGGCCTGGAGATAAGACGTCTCCGCATCTTTGAGGTTTCCGTCCAGTTCTTCGCGGTAGCCGGCGATGAAGTGGAAATAGGACTTCGAAGCTACCTTTACTTCGTCTGAAAGCGGACGCAGCTTGACTAAGGGCGCAGGCGCTTCAGGCTTCACCTCGGGCTCCAGGGGCGCGCATCCCGCCAGGATCAGGGCGAAGGGCAATATCATCTTGCCGTAGAATTTCATCATAAAGTGCGACCTCTCCAAGAATTTCTCGCGCCGGATATTATCATAATTTGGATTTTCCATGCGCACGAATATGGAAGATGAGTTTTTCCGCCGCCCGGCGTAATTGCTCATCCCCCATATCGGCGATGGCGTCACCTATCGCGGCTTCATCGCCCGAGGAAATCGGCGTCGCTTTCCTGGAATACGCCGCCGGTTCACCCTCCTCGTCGTCATTGTCGAACGCAAGGCCCTCGTTGGAAATCCTGAAGCGAATCTCCTCGATACGGGAATCCTCCATGTGCTCGTTGATCCTCGCGAGCAAATCCTGCTTTCTGAGCTCGAGTTCATACAGCCAGCTCGAGTCGGCGACCTCCACGTGGAGGCAACCCTTCCTGATAGATACCGGCCGCGCCGCCCGAGAGATGCCCTCCCCCACGGCCCTGGGCCAGATGCGGAACACGAAATTCCTGGCCAGCCGCTTGCCCCAGGGTTCCTTCCGGCGCAATTCCCTCAGGATGGATTCGAATCTCCTGGGCTTCGAGAAGGGCCGTTTACTCATCCGGAGCGCCCTTTTTCGCGGGGCTCTCGGCGATTCTCCCGTTTTGCAGTTCCCCGATGGCCGTCATCACGCTGTCGATGATCTTCTGACTCGCCTCTTTCGTGTTGACGATCGCATACGCATCGCTCAAATCCATCGGCGCGCCGAACCGCAACTCGACCTTCGTTCCCGGGCGAGGGATGGTCTTGCCCACCGGAATCACCCGGTCCGTCCCCTTGATAGATACGGGGACGACCGTGGGGGTGGTGTTCCTCACGATGCGGCCCACCATGCGGTTTCCCCGCAGGAGCTGCCCGTCGCGGCTGCGCGTGCCCTCGGGGTAGAGGATGACCTTCCCCTCTTTGATGTATTCCTCGATCATGCGGATGGATTTCCTGTCCGCTCCGCCGCGCTTGATGGGGAAACCCCGCCATTTGTGCAGTATCCACCCCACGACGGGGATGTCGAACAACTCTTCCTTGCCCGCTTGGCGAAGCAGTTCTTTCGGATATTTCGAATAGATGGCCCAGGGGATCACCAGGACGTCGAGGGCGGAGACATGATTGCTCAGGAAGAGGATGTTCCCCCCCGGCGGGATGTTTTCCATCCCGGTGATTTTCATTTTGGTGAACAGGCGCACCAGAAGACCCACGAAGCCGCGCCCCAGCCGTATCATCACCCGTTCGCTCAATGGACCCGTACCGGCGATCACCCCGAAAATCTCCCGCCACGTAGAGATGAAAGTTTATGGAATTTCATGGTTTTCAATGGCCGAACCACCCAGAAGGCGCAGGGCGCAACTGTCCGCAAACGGACGGAAGCACATTATACCCCCTCACGATGGAGAAGAACAAAGGGCGGGATGGAAAAATGAGGTTGCCCGGCGAAGAAGGGGGTGCAATAATTCGCCCGCCTTGCAGGGAAATGACCATCCGCCCGATGGGAGTCTTGCGTGTCCGGCATCAACCCGCTGATCTTCAGGGAATACGACATTCGCGGCGTGGTGGGAAAAGACCTCACCACCGGGATCGTCGAGACCATCGGCGGCGCGCTCGGCACGCACCTGGGCGGCGCGCAGGGGGCCGCCATCGCCGTCGGGCGCGACAACCGCTTCTCCTCCCCCGATTTCTACGATGCGCTCCAAAGGGGCCTCACCGCCGCAGGCTGCCACGTCATCGGAATCGGCATGGTGCCCACCCCGGTGGTTTCCTTCGCGACGCACCACCTCGACGTGGCGGGCGCCGTACAGATCACGGGATCGCACAACCCCCCTGAGTTCAACGGCTTCAAGATCACCCGCGGGCGCGAGGCGATTCACGGCGCGGAAATCCAGGAGATACGGAAAATCATCGAGGAGGGCCGAATCCACCGGTCCGGGGCGCGGGGCGCGTTCACAGAAGTCGACATCAGGCCCCGATACATCGAGCGGGCCTCTCAGGACCTGGCGCTCTCAAGGCCCGTCAAGGTGGTCGTGGATGCGGGGAACGGGGTCGGCGGCACGGTGGCGCCCCAGGTGTTGAGAAAAATCGGCGCCGAGGTGGTGGAACTCTTCACAGAGCCCGACGCCTCCTACCCCAACCACCACCCTGACCCCACGGTGCCGGAAAACCTCGAATCCCTGATAGCGAAAGTCCGGGAAACGGGCGCCGAAGCGGGAATCGGCCTGGACGGCGACGGCGACCGCATCGGCGCGGTGGACGCCACGGGCAGGATCATCTGGGGGGACGAGCTGCTCATGCTGCTCGCGGCGCCTATCCTGGCGCGAAGCCCCGGCGAGGCCATCGTCTTCGACGTGAAGTGCTCATCGCGCCTGGCCCACGCCGTGAAGCGGATGGGCGGGCGTCCTGTGATGAGCGCCACGGGCCACTCGCTCGTGCGCGCCAAGATCGTGGAGGAGAAGGCCCCCCTGGGCGGCGAACTCTCCGGCCACATCTTCTTCGTGGACGGCTATCTCGGCTATGACGACGCCATCTACACCGCCGCCAGGCTCCTGCACCTTCTTTGCGATTCGGGCGAAACGCTCGCCGAACGGGTATCTGAAATCCCCACGTCGGTCTCCACGCCCGAGATCAGGGTCGCGTGTCCGGACGAGGAGAAATTCCAGATCGTCGAAAACTTAAAAAATCACTTCAAGAATATCTATGAAACCATTGAAGTAGATGGGGCGCGCATCAATTTCGATAAAGGCTGGGGACTCATCCGAGCCTCGAACACCCAGCCCGTGCTCGTCATGCGTTTCGAGGCGCTCGATGAACCCTCCCTGCGCGCGTACCAGAGCGAAGTATACGAAGAGATAAAAAAATATCCCGCCGTCGCCCTGCCGGATGCGTAGTCTCCGCGCGCTCTACGAGTGGGTGCTTAGCTGGGCGGATTCGCGCTACGCCCTGCCCGTCCTCATCGTCGTATCGGCGACGGAATCCGTATTCTTCCCCATACCGCCGGACCCGCTTCTCATGGCCCTGGCCCTCGCCAGGCCGCAAAGAGCGTATCTCTACGCCGCCGTCTGCTCGGCGTCTTCCGTCCTGGGCGGCGCACTGGGCTACTTTATTGGCTTTTACCTCCTGAAAAGCGTCGGCGAGCCCATCATCGCCTTCTACGGCGTGGCGGACAAATACCAGATCGTCCAGGAATACTACCGCGCCTATGACGCCTGGGCAGTCGGGATCGCGGGCTTTACGCCGATACCCTACAAAGTGTTCACGATTTCGGCGGGCGCGTTCGAGATCGATTTTCTCGTTTTCCTCATCGCGTCGGCCTTGAGCCGTTCGGCGCGCTTTTTCATCGAGGCCGCGCTCATCCACCGTTTCGGCCCGCCGATAAGAAGTTTCATCGATCGCTACTTTAATTTATTGACCATCCTCTTTATCGTATTGCTTTTGGGCGGTTTTCTCCTGTTCAAAGGAATCTTTTAGTGGCCGGACGGAAAACGACCCCCATGTGGACGGTCATCATGGCGGGAGGCGTGGGAATGCGCTTCTGGCCGGTGAGCAGAAAGTCGAAGCCCAAGCAGTTCCTGCCACCGGGCGGGGGGATTCCGCCGAAAAACGCAGGCCCCACGCTGCTCGAAATGACGCTGGGGCGCGCCCGCGGCCTCGCGCCGCCCGAACGGACGCTCGTCATGGCTTCGGCGTCGCACCGGAAATTTTTGAGAAATCTCGATATCCCCAAAGGCAACGTCGTCTATGAGCCGGAGCCTAAAAATACCGCGCCCTGCCTCGGCCTGGCGGCGCGCCTCGTCGAATCGAGAGAACCGGGTGCGACGATGTGCGCCCTGCCCGCAGACCAGTTCATCGCGAAGACACGGGAGTTCCGAAAAATCATCAAGGCGGGCGCGCATCTGGCTAGCGCGGGTGGGGCCATCGTGTCGCTCGGGCTGACGCCGCATACGCCCGATACCGGCTTCGGCTACATCGAACGCGGCCGGCGCATCACGAGGCCGGACGAAATCGAGGCGTTCCGCGCAAAGAAGTTTATTGAAAAACCCCCGCTCGCACGGGCCAGGCGGTATGCGGCCTCCGGGAAACACTATTGGAACAGCGGCATTTTCATCTCGAAGGCCGCTCACCTTATCGATGAACTGGAAGCCCACCAACCCCGGCTGAGCGAACTTTTGAGCCGGGCGGGGTCCGCATTTGACAAGCGCGACGCCGCCTCTTTCGCGAAATTATGGGAGAAGTGCGAATACATCAGCATCGATCATGGGGTGATGGAGCGAACGCGCCGCCTCATCGTCTTGCCGGCCGATGTCGGCTGGAGCGATCTGGGCACATGGCCAGCTCTTCGAGGCGTATTGCCGCGCGATGAGGCCGGCAACGTCTGGATGCTGCCCAAGGGAGGCAAGGCTGAATCCATCGACGCGAAGAACCTCATCGTCCGCTCGAACAAGAAGTTCATCGCGGCACTCGGGGTCGAGGACGTCATCGTCGTCGAGACGGACGACGCGCTGCTCATCTGTTCAGTTGAGAACGCGGAAAAAATCGGCAAGATGGTCAAGAACCTCGGGCAAAAAGGCGGTCGATTCCTGTGAACCATCCACCGGAGGGCTGACATGCTCTGGGAACACGCCTTCATTCTCGGCGTCCTCCAAGGCCTCACCGAGTTCCTGCCGGTCAGCAGTTCGGGGCATCTCGTTCTGGGCCAGAGCATTCTGGGGCTGAAAGAACCCGAATTGTTCTTCGACGTCCTGCTCCACGTCGGCACGCTCGCCGCCGTCCTCATCTTCTACGGAAAGGACCTCTGGCGCATCGTGCGGGGGTGGTGCGCATCCCTGGCGGGCGGAGATTCAAATAAGGGCGCGGCCAGAACGGGCTGGCTCCTGATTCTCGGCTCGGTTCCCGCGGGACTCGTGGGCGTTTTTCTGGGTGACCTGGTCGAGCAGATGTTCGCATCACCCAGGCTCGCCGCCTGCGCGCTGCTCGTGACGGGCGGTATCTTATGCCTGAGCGAGCCCAAAGAAGGCGCGGGCCGGGAGGAAGCGCAGATGACGGCTAAAGACGCCCTCATCATCGGCATATTCCAGGCGTTCGCGATCATACCGGGAATCTCGCGCTCGGGCGCCACCATCGCCGCTGCCCTCATGCGCGGCGTGGCGCGCGAACAGGCCGCGCGCTTCAGCTTCCTGTTATCGGTGCCCGCGATCCTGGGCGCATTCGCGCTCAAGGTGAAAGACCTCGAAGGCCCGCTCGGCGAGAAGCTGCTCCCCTACGCCGTCGGCGCGCTCGCAGCAGCAGTCGTGGGCGCCGTCGCCCTAGGCTGGCTCATCCGGCTCGTGCGGGGAGGCAATCTGGCGCGCTTTCGCTACTACTGCTGGGGCGCGGGCGCACTGGCCCTCCTCTACCTGTTCACTGCGGGTTAGCGACGCTCGCCTAATGCATGGGTGAAAACGAAGAGGGCACCCAGATTTCGGAATTCTGCGACTCCAGGAACGGACGCGAGCCCGGAGGCCAGTTCGGCAACTCATGCGCTTTCTTGCGGATCTCTGCGCGGTGGTTCATGTCCTCATACGCCCAGACGTGGATCCACTGGTTGAGCGGCCCCACGTCGGTCATGAAGAGCGCCGCCAGCGGGGAGAGTTCTTCCCGCGCCGCGATGTGCTCGGTCCAGCGGCTGAGGACCTCGCCCGTCTTGCCGGGCTGTACGGTGTAGGTTCTGAACTCATACACGCTGCCGTAGGCTCCCAAGCGCGGTTCGGGCCGGAACGGGGGCGCCGCCATGACCACGCTCTCCTGTTCGAGAATCAGATGCCCGTTGGGCGGCGGCCACCAGTCCATCGACATCGTCTTCGTGCGCACCTCGGCGCGGTGATCCAGACTCTCGTACTGCCAGATGTGCCTGATGCGGTTCAGGTCCCCGACCTCGGTATGGAAGAATCCCATGATCGGAGAGACTTCGTTTCTCTTGTCGATGACTTTTGCGAAATTCTCCTCGAACTCGGCCACGCCGCCGACGGTGAGCCTATAAGTGCGCATTTCGTATATCATGCAACTTTCCTCCAGGATGGTTGTTGAAAAGGGATACGCCCCGAAGTGTAGGCCGAAGCGCGCGGGCGGGCAAGGAGGCGAGGGCTATTTCGCACCGAATCGCTCGCACAAGCGCGGGCGGAGACGCTCTGCGAGACGGATGATCCGGAGCCGGATATGAAATCGGCTACGGGAGTGTTACCTTGCGCGCTTTGTGTACGCGCCGCCCGGACAGTCAGGCGCGCGCACCGTGCTTTGACCATTAAGCGAGATGGAGACCGAATCCTCATGAGCCGCATTGTCACCACCGATACCCATCCCGGTCGTGGCCCGGTGCTCGCGGTGATCGTGGCCGGTTGTCTGATCTCGCTCATCGGATTCGGGGTCCGCGGGAGCTTCGGGCTCTACCTCGAGCCGATGACGGTTTCGAACGGGTGGTCGCGTCAGACCTTCGCGTTCGCAATGGCGGTCCAGAATCTGTTGTGGGGCGTCGGCGTCCCGGTCGCCGGGGCCATCGCGGACCGGTACGGAGCCGCACTGGTGATCGCCCTGGGCGCTGTCGTCTTCGCCACGGGCGTTGCAGGCATGGCGGCCTCGGAGAGCGGAATCGCACTCCTGTTGAGCGGCGGCCTCCTCGTCGGCCTCGGGGTCGCGTTCACCTCGTTCTCGCTGGTGCTCGCCGCCATCGCCCGGGTCGTGGGGCCGGAACGCCGCTCGCTTGCCCTCGGCTTCGGGACCGCGGCCGGCTCGCTCGGCCAGGTGATCTTCTCACCGCTCAGCCAGGCCCTGATATCGAGCTACGGATGGTACGACTCGCTCTTGCTGATTTCTCTCGTCACGCTGGTCATGATTCCGCTCGCGTTCACCCTGCGGGGCGCGGGCAAGGCAGTCGGCGAAGCGGAATCGGGCCAGACTCTCGGGGAAGCTCTGAGCGAGGCGATGAGCCATCGCGGCTACGTGCTCCTCACCATCGGGTTCTTCGTGTGCGGGTTTCACGTCGCGTTCATCGCCGTGCACTTCCCCGCCTACGTCACCGATCTCGGCCTCTCGCCGCATGTAGGCGCCTATGCGCTCGCGATCGTCGGGCTGCTCAATATCTTCGGCGCGTTCATGTCGGGCGCCGTCGGCCAACGGTTCAGCAAGAAGATGAGTCTTTCCGTCATCTACCTGGGCCGGGCGCTCGTCATCGTCGCGCTCCTGATGGCCCCGGCAAGGGACCTGACGATCTATATATTCGCCGCTTTGATGGGACTGCTGTGGCTCTCGACGGTTCCGCTGACCACCGGCATCGTCGCGCAGCTCTTCGGGTTGAAATACATGGCGACCCTCTCCGGCATCGTGCTCCTGGGCCATCAGATCGGAAGTTTCATCGGCGTATGGATGGGCGGGGTGATCTACGACCGCACCGGCTCGTACGACCTGATGTGGTGGGCCGCCGTGTTTTTCGCGGTGTTCGCGACGGTCGTCCATCTGGCCATCGACGAGAAGCCGGTCCCCCGTCTCGCGCTGGAGGAGGGCTGAATGCAGCCGGCGTCTCCGGCCGCGCACCGGCACTCGCGCGGTCCCTAGTTCACCCGCTTCTCGCGGCCGGCCCATTCCCTGTCGCGGAGGACGAACTTCTGGATTTTGCCCGTGGCGGTCTTGGGGAGTGGGCCGAACTCCACGCGCTTGGGCGCCTTGAAGCGGGCGAGGCGGCCCTTCACGTGTTCGATGATCTCCTCCTCGCTCACCTCCATCCCCTCTTTCTTGACGGCGAATGCCTTGGGCACCTCGCCCCATTTCTCATCGGGCGCGGCGACGACAGCCACTTCGAGAATCGCCGGGTGAGAGACGATGGCTTTCTCGACCTCGATGGTGGAGATGTTCTCCCCGCCAGAGATGATGATGTCCTTGGCGCGGTCCTGGAGGTCGACGTAGCCGTCCTCGTGTGTGACGGCGATGTCTCCGCTGTGGAACCAGCCGCCCCGGAAGGCCTCCTCGGTGGCGGCGGGGTTGTCATAATAGCCGGCCATGACGTTGTTTCCGCGCATCATGACCTCGCCCTGGGTCTTTCCGTCCCAGGGAACCGCGCGCATCTCCGGGTCCCGGACCTCGCATTCCCCCGTCATGACGAAAGGGACCCCCTGGCGCGCCTTGAGACGCGCGCGCTCCGCAGCGGGGAGGTCGTCCCATTCCGGATGCCATGCGCAGACGGTGTGAGGGCCGTAGGTTTCGGTGAGCCCGTAGGCGTGGACGACCCGCGCGCCGAGGTCCTCCTCCATGGCGGCGATGATGGTGGGGGAGGGCGGCGCGCCCGCGGTCATGATGGTGACGGGCTGGGGGAAGGGGCCCTCCCGGGCGGCGGGGTCGTTCGCGAGGGAGATGAGCACGGTGGGGGCAGCGCAGAAGTGGGAGACCCGCTCCTCGCGGATGAGGCGGAATATCTCGGCAGGCTGGACTGCGCGCAGGCAGACGTGTCGTCCGCCAACCGCCGTCACGCCCCAGGTGTAGCACCAGCCGTTGCAGTGGAACATCGGGAGGGTCCAGAGGTAGTTCATGTAGGCCGATCCGCCCACCTCGACGATCTCGCCCAAGGCGTTCAGATAGGCGCCCCGGTGGGTGTACATCACTCCCTTGGGGCGGCCCGTGGTCCCGCTGGTGTAGTTGATCGAGAGGGGCGCGCCCTCCTCGCCGATCTTCCAGGGAAGGTTCTCGTTCTGCGCCGAGGCGATGAACGCCTCGTACTCCGGCCCGTCGAAGACGGCGTCGGAAGAACCGAAGCCCGCGGCGTCGTCCACCACGTTCACGAAGGTCCGGACCCCCGGGAGTTTGCTCCGCCGATCGGCGAGGGGCTTCGCCCATTCGCAGTCGGCGACGAGCGCCTTGGCGCCCGAGTGCTCGCAGATGTAGGCGATCTCCTCCGGAGAGAGGCGGATGTTGATCGCCACCAGGAGCGCGCCCAGCAGGGGAACCGCGAAGTGGGCCTCGAGCATGGCCGGCACGTTGGGGACGACGTAAGCGACCCGGTCACCCTCCCCGATCCCCGCCGCCTTCAAGGCGGCCGCGCAGCGCTGGACGCGATCGGCGAACTGCGCGTAGGTGTAGCGGCGGCTCCCGTAGACGACGGCTTCCTTGTCTTTGTAGACCCAGTGGTTTCGCTCCATGAAGTTGAGCGGGCTCAAGGGCGCGAAATTGGCAGACAGCTCGGGCATGGCATGTCTCCTCAAGAAGGCCCGCCGCAGGCCGCGCCGGCGAACGGCGGCGCCCGGAACGAGGGCGACTTCAAAAATAGGAGTCGTATTGTAGCAAAGCGCCCGAAGCCGGGCAGCCGTGCTCTAAGAATGAAATGATTTTCGGTCGGGTCTCGCCTTGAGCGGAGAAGATGAATTGCGAATAACCCGGTTACCAGCCTTATTTTTCGGGCATTGAACCGGCTTTCCCCAGGCAAAATTAGCCGGAAATCGAGCGGCAGAACCTCCCTATTCACCGAGATACGCCTCGCGGACGGCGGGCGAATCGCGCAGGACGCCGGGTGCATCGCCCATGACGATTCGCCCCGTCTCCATCACGTAGGCCCAGTCCGAGAAATTGAGCGCCAGGTGCGCGTTCTGCTCGACGAGAAAAATGCCCGTCCCCTCGTCGCGAATCCGCGCCAGGACCTCGAAGATGGTCTCGATGATCCTGGGCGCGAGGCCGAGCGAGGGCTCATCGAGCAGGAGGAGCCTGGGTTTCGACATCAGGGCGCGCGCGATGGCCAGCATCTGCTGCTCCCCGCCCGAGAGCGTGCCGCCCCTCTGCCCACGCCGCTCGTGCAGCACGGGAAACAGGGAGCAGACGTAGTCGAGGTCTTCTTTCACGCCCCCGGCGTCGTTTCTCAGAAAAGAGCCCATCTCCAGGTTTTCAAGCACGGTCAGGTGCGGAAAGATGCGCCTGCCCTCGGGCACCTGGCAGATGCCGCGCCTCACGATGTCGTCCGGCTCCCGGGCGTGGATGGCCTCGCCCTCCAAGAGTATCTCGCCTTGGGCGACGGCGTTGACACCGCTGATCGCCATCAGGGTAGAGGATTTCCCCGCCCCGTTGCTGCCGATGAGACAGACCACCTGCCCCGGGCGCACCTCCAGCGACACGCCCTGGAGCGCATGGATGTGGCCGTAATAGAAATGGATATCCCTCAACTCAAGCATTGGAACTCCCCAGATAGGCTTCCAGCACCCTGGGGTCGCGCCGCACCTCGGCGGGGGTCCCGTCCGCAATCTTCTCCCCGTGGTCGAGAACCACCACGCGGTCCGAGATGCCCATGACCACCTTCATGTCGTGTTCGATCAGCAAGATGGTGACGCCGCGATCGCGGATCGCCAGTATCAACTCGTTCAGCACGCTCTTCTCGCGCGGGTTCATGCCCGCTGCGGGCTCATCAAGCAGCAAGAGGCCGGGCTCGCTCGCCAGGGCGCGGGCGATCTCAAGCCTTCTCTGATCTCCGTAGGAGAGCGCCTCCGCCACCCCCGAGGCGTAGGCGTCGATGCCCGTGAACTCGAGCAATTCCATGGCTTCGGCCACCGCCTCGCGCTCCTCGGCCACCATCCCGGGGAGCCTCAAAATCGCGCCTATCGGGCCGCTGCGCATCTTGCAGTGCCGACCCACCAGGACGTTTTCGAGCACCGTCATCCCCCGGAAGAGGCGAATGTTCTGGAAGGTGCGCGCGATGCCCATGCTCGCCACGGCGCTGGGCTTGAGCCCCACGAGGTTTTTCCCCCGGAACACGACGTCTCCTTCGGTGGGCGCGTAGAGGCCCGTCACCACGTTGAACGCCGTCGTTTTCCCTGCGCCGTTCGGGCCGATGAGGCCTAACACCTCGCCTTCGTGCACGATCATGTCCAGAGAGTCGAGCGCCACCACGCCGCCGAAGCGCCGCGTGAGATTTTTCAGCAACAAAAGACGCACCTTCGGGCTCATCTCCCCGCATCCCCCTTGCTTTGAGGTTCGTCCCGTTCGAGATGGTGGCGCTGGCCCTTGGCCTGCAGGAGTCCCTGGGGCCTCAGCACCATCATGAGCACCATCGCGCCGCCCAGGAGCATGGGCCGGAACAGCGTGAGTTCCCTGAGCGCCTCGGGCAGCACGGTGAGGATGAACGCGCCGAGCATCACGCCCGGAATGCTCGCCATGCCGCCCAGCACCACCATGCACAAGATGATGACGGATTCAAAAAACGTGAAGCTCTCCGGCGAGATGAACGTCTGCTTCGCGGCGAAGACGACGCCCCCGAACCCGGCCCAGGCGGCGCCGAAGGCGAAGGCGGAGAGCTTCGTGTAGACGATGTTGACGCCCACACACTCGGCCACCGTCTCGTCCTCGCGCATGGCCGCCCATGCGCGGCCCAGGCGGCTCTTGTCGAGCCGGTTCACGATGAAGATCGTGACGATGCACAAGAGGAGAACGAGGTAGTAGAAGTGCATGGGCTTGTAGAGGCGCATATCGCCAAGAT
The DNA here is from genome assembly GCA_022828125.1 of bacterium. Classification (GTDB taxonomy): domain Bacteria; phylum UBA8248; class UBA8248; order UBA8248; family UBA8248; genus Bin107. The sequence goes on from JAJEJD010000020.1 coordinate 209,723, forward strand.
AGGGGCGCCCGATGCCCAGGATGCCGTTCGGGCCCTGCGTCACGTTGTCCCAGTTGTTGAGTACCAGACGGATGATCTCGCCGAAGCCGAGCGTGACGATGGCGAGGTAGTCGCCCCTGAGCCGCAGGACGGGAACGCCCAGGATAATCCCGAAAAGCGCGGAGCAGGCCACGCCTACCCCCAGGGCCGGCCAGAAGGAAAGCCCGTACCAACTGTTCAAAAGCGCGTAGGAATAGGCCCCGACTGCGTAGAAGGCCACGTAGCCCAGGTCCAGGAGACCCGCGAAACCGACCACCACGTTCAGCCCGAGAGCCAGCATGATGTAGATGCCCGTGATGACGAGCACGTCGGTGGAATAGCGATCCAGCGTCCAGGGCAGCGCGATGATGAGGAGCAGGAACAGGCTGAAATACCGCTTGTCGTAGGATTTCTCCTCGATGAAACTCCAGGCGGATGCCAACCCGGCCTTGACCCGCCCCGCAGGCCCCGCCAATGAGCCTGTCTGCGCGCTCGCCCGCGTCGCGCTCACAACGAAGACCACCGCGGCGCAGCCCAGCCCAATCCAGAGGCTGTTCCTCCACCCCGCGAGCGGCAGCGCCAGAAAGGCGAACCAAAGGCCGATGAGAGGGACTCTCGCGTAGGCGCTCATGTCCTGTCCGCCTCGCCCGAGCCGCCCAGGATGCCTTGGGGCCGGAAGATGAGAACGACGACCAGCACCATGAACGCGAAGACATCCTTGTAGACCGCGGAGACGTACCCCGCCCAGAAACTCTCCAGAAGCGCCAGCAGAAAACCGCCCAGGAACGCTCCCGTCACGTTGCCGATGCCGCCCAGGACGGCGGCGGTGAATGCCTTCATGCCCGCGACGAAGCCGATGTGGTGGTTCACGATTCCGTAGTACATCCCCACCATCACGCCGGCCACTGCGGCCAGCACCGAGCCGATGGCGAACGTGACCGCGATCACCCGGTTCACGTTCACGCCGACGAGCGAGGCCATCGTCCTGTCCTGCGCGGTGGCGCGCATGGCCTTACCGAGCTTCGTCTTCTTGATGAAAAGCTGCAAAGCCGCCATAAGACCTACGGCAATGATGAGGATGAATATCTGGAGGCCGTTCACATAGGCGCCGAAAAGCTGGAAACTCCCCAGTTCCAGCAGGTTGGGAAACGCCTTGTCCCGCGCGCCCTGGACGACCTGCACGTAGTTCTGGAGAAACAGGCTCATGCCTATCGCGCTGATGAGCGGGGAGAGCCTCGGCGCACCCCGCAGCGGACGGTAGGCGACGCGCTCGAGCGTGATGCCGTATGCGGCGCAGTAGATCATCGGGATGAGGAAGACGAGGACGATGCTCAGCGCCAGGCTCGTCTGCGTCAAGCCCATCGTCCCCAGCACCGCCAGGACGGCGATGCCCACATACGCGCCTATCATGTAGATTTCGCCGTGGGCGAAATTGATGAGCTGCAGAATCCCGTAGACGAGCGTGTAGCCCAGGGCGATCAGGGCGTACACCGCCCCCACGACGAGTCCGTTCACCAACTGTTGCGCAAACATAGAGAAATCTTCACATGGTTATGAGCCAAAAAAGAAGGGGAGGCTTTCGCCTCCCCTCCCGTGATCCGGCACGACTACGCGCGCCCTATTTCATCTCTACGAATTTCGACCCCTTCACCTCCCAGAGCACGTAGGGGCTCTCCAGGACGTCTCCCTTCTTGTTGAACTGGAGTTTGCCCAACGACGTGTTCCAGGCCTTGCTGCGCAGGTGGGCGGCCAGTTTGGACCCCTTCGTGCTGCCCGTGGCCTGGATGGAGTTCAGAATCATGTTCATGGCCACGTAGCTGTAAATGGTATAGGCGCCCACTTCCTTGCCGAAGCGCTTGCGGTGTTTTTTGATGACGCTCTGCGCCGCCGCGAGTTTCGTCTGATCCGGCGTGAACGTTATCAAGGTGCCCTCGGCGGATTTGCCGGCGATCTTGTAGTACTCTTCCGTGACGATGCCGTCGCCGCTCATGAAGAGCGCCTTCATGCCGAGGCGCTCGCGCATCTGCTTCACCAGCAAAATGGCCTCGGGGTGGATGCCGCCGAAATAGACGAGTTCGGGCTTCGCCTGCTTGGCGGCCGTCAGCACGGGCGTGTAGTCCTTGTCCCCCTGAACGACGCCGCTGTAGAAGACGGGCTTGACCCCTCTTTTCTCCAGAAACCGCTTCGTCTCATCGGCGAGGCCCTGGCCGTAGGTGGTCTTGTCGTGGAGGATGGCGATGCGCTTCAGCTTCAACTTGTCCACGATGTAGTTGGCCGCCACCTCTCCTTGCTGATCGTCGCGACCGCAGACGCGGAAGACCGTCGAGAAGCCCTGCTCGGTCAGCTTGGGGTTCGTGGACGCCGGCGTGATCTGGACGACGCCCGCCTCCGCGTAAACGGTGGAGGCCGGAATGGAGACCGAACTGTTGAAATGGCCGACGATGCCGGCGGCGCCCGAGTTCACGAACTTGTGCGCGATCGACACCCCTTCCCTGGGATCGTGGCGATCGTCGCCCCAAAGGATGTCCACCTTCATCTTCTTTTTGCCGACTTTCACGCCGCCTCTGGCGTTCCATTCCTCGACGGCGAGCGTCGCGCCGTTTTTCAGCATCTCGCCGAACGCCGCCTGATCGCCGGTGAGCGGCCCGGCTACGCCGATCTTCAAGGTCGCAGCATACGCGGCCGAACCAAGGAATACGGCGGCTGTGAGAATAATTAGTGCGGAATACAGCTTTTTGCGCATGTTGAGTCTCCTTCAGGCTACAGGAATTTATTGAAAACCAAAGGCTCCATGCACGCTACAAGGCAACTTTACGTTGCTCCCGGAATTGCCCCCTCGCGGCAATCGGGACCTTTCCTGCACCGTGATATTCGCTTCTTCACAAGATACGCAAAGAGATAGAGCCTTTCAAGATGTATTTTGACGGGCGCTCCTGCTAGGCCGTCCTCACGCGCTCGATGTATTCGCCCGTCCTCGTATCGATTTTGAGCACGTCGCCCTCGTTCAGGAACAAGGGAACGGTGACCACCGCGCCCGTCTCAAGCTCGGCTTGTTTGGTCGCGCCCGTCGCCGTATCGCCCCGAACCCCCGGCTCCGTCTTCCTGATCGCCAGTTCCACGAACGTGGGCATTTCGATGGAAATCGCGTCGCCCTTGTGGAATAGGATGTCGACGACGGTCTCCTCGCGCAAAAGCTTGACGCTCTCGCCTAATTTCTCCTCGCCCAGCCCGGTCTGATCGTATGTCTGCGTGTCCATGAAATAGAAGATATCGCCGTCGCGGTAGAGATACTGCATCTGTTTCTGCTCGATTCCGGGGTCACCCACGGACTCGCCGGAGCGGAACGTTTTTTCCAGAACGCGACCCGTTTTCAGGTTTTTCAACTTCGTGCGCACGAACGCCCCGCCCTTGCCGGGCTTCACGTGCTGGAACTCCACGATGATGAACGGCTCGTTATCGAGCTCGATCTTGAGGCCATTACGAAAATCACTTGTCGAGGGCATCGGTTCCAAAAACCTCCTGATGATGAAAAAGTCTACAAAACGACGAGTTCCTTGGTTATCGAACGGGTGAGAACCTCCTTCCCCCGCTCGGTGACGAGCACCATATCCTCGATTCTCACGCCGCCCCAGCGGGGCAGATAGATGCCGGGCTCCACCGTAACGACCATGCCGGACCTGAGTTCTTCCTTCACGCCGGGGCCGAGCCTGGGGGCTTCGTGGATGTCGAGCCCCACGCCGTGGCCCGTTCCGTGCCCGAAAGCCTCCCCGTAGCCGTATCCCGAGATGACGTCGCGCGCGGCCTTGTCCACGTCCCCGCAAGAGACGCCCGGCCTCACGGCTTCTAACGCCGTCATCTGGGCTTCGAGGACGATATTGTATATCTTCTCGCCCCTGGGCGACGGTCCGCCGAGGGAGAACACCCGCGTCGTATCCGCATGGTAGCCCGACATGACGGCGCCGAAATCGATGGTGATGAGGTCGCCCTTTTTGAGCTTTCTCGAGGAGGCGATCCCGTGCGGCAGGGCCGAGCGCGGACCCGAGGCGACGATGGTGTCGAACGAGGCGCCGGATGCGCCCCTTCGCCTCATAGCGGTCTCCAGATCGAGCGCAACGTCCGACTCCGCGCGCCCCGGTCGAATCGACGCGGCGATCTCGCCCAATGCCTCTGCATTCACCCTGGCGCCCGTTTTAAGTTTTCGAACCTCGCCCGGGTCCTTGCAAAGCCTCAATCCCTCCACGAGGCCCGAGACGGGCTTCAGGCGCACGCCCTTGATGAGCCTGCGCAACTGCCGGTAAACACCGTGGGTGACGTGCGTTTCTTCAAAGCCAAGCGCCTTCGCCCTCGTTCTCCTGAGTTCCTTCGCTATCCCCTGAATCGGGGAGGCGTGCTCGGCGCGGCGAAAATCGGGCGGCACCTGCTTCGCCGCCTGTGAGCGGTAGCGGAAATCCGTGATGAAAACGGCACTTCCCGCGGAGATCAGGCAGGCGCCCGCAGAACCCGTGAACCCGGTGAGATAGCGGACGTTCTTCCGGTTCGTCACGGCGAATGCGGAGAGACCCTCCCGCCGCATCGCCTTCCTCAGAGCGCGCAGACGGTGGTTCATTCTTCTTCCGGTGGAAACGCCAGCCCCTTGACGCAGGCGTCGATCGCCGCGCGCAGGGCCAGGGCGTAGCCCGCCAGGCCGAACCCGACCACGCTTCCCGCCGCCACCGGCCCGATCATCGAGCGATGCCGAAAATCCTCGCGCTTCATGACGTTGGAGATATGCACCTCATAGACGGGCATTTCCAGGCCGCCTATCGCGTCCCGGAGCGCGACGCTGGTGTGGGTGTACCCTCCCGGATTGAAGACGCAGGCGGCGCATTCGCTTGCGGGAGCCGCGTCCTTGACGAGCGGCTTCGCCCCCCCCGCGCGCTGAAGCGCGTCGATGAGTTCCCCCTCGACGTTGGACTGGAAGCACTCGAGGTCCACCCCCTCGTCCGCCGCCATCCGGGCGAGGGCCGCCTCGAGCTCGGCCAGCGTGGTCTTCCCGTACACCTCGGGTTCGCGCCTGCCCAGCAGATTGAGATTCGGGCCGTTCAAAAGCAGTATTCTCATTCGCTCACTCAAAAAGGGTGCGCCGCATCGTTTCCGCATGGAAACCGGCGAGGAATGGTAGAGAACACGGGCGGCGGCGTCAACGAACGAAAGCGGCCGAACTCGTGATTAACGGAGTTCTTGAAAAAGCCCCGTGGAGCGATTTTGGTTGCGCGCATGCTTTTGAAGTTCACTCCCCCCTTGAGGGGGAGTCGATGAAGCCGAGCGGTTTGTGCGAAGGCTGAATCGGTGGGGGGTAAAATGCGTTTTATCGCCAGTCCGAATTATACCCCCCACCGAATCGCTTTCGGGCTTACGCCCTCAGCTCTTCGACTCCCCCTCAAGGGGGGAGTGATTCTTCCTTTTTCATCGGTCGCATTGAACCCTCATTCATCGGGATTTTTTCAACAACCCCTAACCCGCGAGCGCGTTCCTCCACAAGCGGGGAGACACTTCGACGCCCGGCTCCACTTCGCCGATTCTCCGCATCAGGACGAACCGGGGGCTCCCCCGGCGCGTTTTCTTGTCGCTGGCGACCAATCGCTTCATGACCGCGAGCTTGGGAGGCTCCGCCATGCGCGTGGGCAGGCCGAAACGATCGAGCAAAGAGGTCAGCCGATCCACGTCCCCGGAACCGCAGCGCCCCATCGCGCACGATATCCGGCTCGCCGCGGACATGCCGATCGAGACGGCCTCCCCGTGGAGCAGTTCGGACGAGTAGCCCGCCAGCGCCTCCACCGCGTGTCCGAGGGTATGGCCGTAGTTGAGTATCTGCCTGAGACCCGACTCGCGCTCGTCCTGCTCGACGACTCGCGCCTTGATCCGGCAGTTCGTGGCGACGACGCGCTCCATCACGCCCGCCTCGCGCTCAAGAATCCGTGCCTCGTTCTTCTCCAAAAAGGAGAAAAGCCGGCTGTCCGCAATCGCCGCGTGCTTCACCACCTCGGCCAGCCCCGCCCGGAATTCCCGCTCGGGCAGCGTCCCCAGCGCAGAGGTATCGCTCACCACCGCTATCGGTTGGTGAAACGCGCCCACGAGGTTCTTCCCGAGCCGGTGATCGATGGCCGTCTTGCCGCCCACCGCGCTGTCCACCTGGGCGAGGAGCGTCGTCGGCGCCTGAACGTAGGGAACCCCCCTTAAGAAGACGGCCGCCGCGAAACCGGCGATGTCGCCCACGACGCCGCCGCCCAGGGCCACGGCGCCGCAGCCCCTGTCCAGCCGCATGGACGCCATTCTGTCGAGTATCCGGGACAGCTGCCGCATCGACTTGCTCGCCTCGCCCGCCGGAATCCTGAGAGCCGACGCCTGAACGCCCGCCGCCGCGAGCGAATCAATCGTCTTTTCGGCATAGAGCGGCGCGACGTTCGCGTCCGTCACGACGAGCGCCCGCCCGCCCCTGAAATGACGCAGGCAGACTTTTCCGATATCCCCGAGCGCGTCCGACCCGATCCGAATCGTGTAGGAGCGCTCCCCCAGATGAACCCGGACGTTTTTCATGCGGCCTCCACCGCGCGATACGCCAGTCCCGCCCCGATGGCGGCGGCGGGAGCGAGAGATTCCACCAGACCCGAATCGAACTCCTCCTCGGGCGCCTCCACGTGGCGGAGGGGTTTTAGAATTTCCACGGGCGCCTCGAGCGACGCCGCCAGACGCTCCGGCAACCCTTCGAGCAGCGCGCCGCCTCCGGAGAGAACCACCCGCTCGACCTTCGGAGCGGGCGTTATCGGCCACATCAACCGGAACGTTCCATCGAGTTCGAACGCCAGCTTATCCGTCTCGGCGCCGAGGACTTCCTCCAGAACATCCGGCCTGGCGGCGGTCGCCTCCCCCCGCTTGACGGCCTCCGCCTCCTCGCGGGAGACCGCCAGACGATCCGACAGCAATCTCGTCAACCCCTCTCCGCCGAACGGAACCGCCCGTGTGATCAGCGTGTGCTCGTTGCACACCACGTTCACCAGCGTCTCGGATGCGCCGATGTCCACCAGGGCGGTGATTTCCCCTTCCGCGCGCATGCCCGAGAGTTCGAAGGCGCTCTCCATCGCCAGGAAGTTCACGTCGACGATCACGGGTTCATAACGAACCCGCTTCAAAAAAGCCAGCAGCGCATCGAGCGGCTCTCGCCTCACGGCGATCATCAGATACTCGTCCAGCCTCTCGACCCCTCTCTCGATTTGCCCGACCCGCAGATGAGACAAGCGCACCTCATCCAGGGGATATGGCAGCACCTGCATCGCTTCGGCCTCCAGGGCGTCGACGACGGGAAAATCCTCCTCGGCGGGCAGCAGCACCGTCCGCACCATGGCCGTCCGTCCCGAAAGCGCCACGACCACCTTCCTTTCTCCCTCCCCGGCGGGGAGCAACTCCCCCAGCGCTTGTTCGACCTCCTCGGGGTCATGCACGAAGCCGCCCCGCACGGCGCCCGGAGCCAGGGGAGCCGCGCCCAGACGCGAGAGGACGAGCCGCTCGTCTTTCTTTTCGAGCTTCACCAGCTTGACGGCGGAACTCCCGATGTCGATGGCCAAAGGCGTGGACTCGTCGGACACGATGGTTCTCTACCAAGAGAAGAAAACTAAAACAGTTGCACGGGCGCAAGGGTGAACGTACAAATCAGGATTATCATACACGCAAATCCCCAAAAACGCCTCTTGCGCGTCAGGGGCTCCCACTCGTCCATGAGCCGTGGATGCCGCCGGCCCAATAGGAGCACGATCACGCTCCAGAGAATCCAGCCGGGCCACCAGTATCCCATCGCCAGAAGAACGAGGCCTACGGCGAGCGATATCCTCGCGTGCCACCTCCCGAGAAGCGTGTAGACGACGTGGCCGCCGTCGAGCTGTCCGGCGGGTATGAGGTTCAAGGCCGTCACCAGCAACCCGCACCAGCCCGCAAAGGCCACCGGATGGAGAACGATGGTATGGCCCCTGGGAATGGGGCCATGCACCAGCCATGCGAGGCCGTCGAACAAAAGGGGCGTCCCCAGGCCGATGCCGAGCGAGCCGCCGACGGGGGCGAGCCTGGACATCATCAACCCGATGACGAGCGCCGGAACCGCCGCGGCCAGACCGGCCAGCGGCCCCGACACGGCCACGTCCATCAGGGCGTTCCGGTTCACGATGCCGCCGCGTATGCGGATGACCGCGCCGAACGTCCCCAGCAAGGAGGGAGCCGGCAGGAAATAGGGCAGCGACGCGTCCACTCCCCACCTCCGGCTCGCGACGTAGTGGCCCATCTCGTGCGCGCCGAGGATCAGGAGCAGCGTGAGCGAAAAAGGGAGTCCGGTCAGCAAAAGCGCCGGGTGCGAGAAGGCGATCTCGGGCGCGACGCCGCGCTGGAGCGCGCCCGCAAACAAGGTGGAGAGCAGCGTCAGGACGAACATCAACGCGGGAACGCCTACCGTTCGCCAGGAGGGAACCCTCGTATCGGTCACACGCTCGAAAGGAACAGCGGCCGGGATTGTCGTACGCATCCGGGGTGGAAATACTTCCCCATCCGGCCCGAAACCATCCACACGCTCATCGAGCGCCTGTTCCTCGCGTGGGGCCTCATGGAGAGGACGACCGCCTGGTCCGAAGTTCCCTGCCTGCTCGTTCAATTGCAGTGTCCACGGCGGATGAAAAGGAGAAAAAATCGCGCATCGCGGGATTCTAACCCAACCCGCGCCGTTCACGCACCTTGACACTTCCCCGCGCAATTCCTACCCTCGCGTGTGACCCGTCCGCCCGCGAGAAAAAAATGCCCAAAAACACCTGGAAACTCATGGTCGCCGCCTGCGTCGCCGCGTCGTTCATTACGGGATGCAAAGCGGCCCTCCCCCCGGATCCGTCCCGAAAGGGAGCCGCGCCCGTCCCGAAGACGACGCCCGCTCCCGAGGCGAAGCGCAAGAGCGAGACGCCGCCCGGGAAGAGCGGCCCCGAATCCGCGGATGCGGCGCGGAAAACCCCTCCCGTGAAGACGGCGACAGGGCCCGCTCCCCCGCCACGTCCGAGCGAAACACCGCAGTCCCCGCAGAAAGAGACGCCGGGGGAAACCCCCGGGACCTCGCAAACGCCCCCCCCGAGCCGGGCGGATGAACCCGCGCCCGCCGCCGTCCATGCCGGCCGCGTGGGCGTCATGCTCCCGCTCTCGGGCGCCCTGGGCGCCGCGGGCGGACGCGTCCACCAGGGAATCCAGTTGGCGCTTCGCCACAGCCTGGCGAAATATCCGGGCCTCAGGATTCAACTCGCGATCCGCGACACGAAAAGCACGGCGCAATCCGCGGGCGACGCGGCGGAAGTCGCCGCCGAACTGATCGAAAAAGAACGAGCGATCGCCCTCATCGGCCCGCTCATTACCGAGGCGGCGGAAGGCGCCGCCCGGGTCGCGAACCGCCTGGAAACCCCCATGCTCACACCGTTTGCGCTTAGAATGCGCATGAACCCCGATTTTCCCTGGGTGTTCCGCAATTCGCTCACCAACCGCCTCCAGGCCCGGGGCGTCGCCGCCTACGCCGTCCAGCACCTCGGGATGCGGCGCTTCGCCGTCCTGTACCCGGCGGAGCGCGACGGGATAGAGCTGACCGACGCCTTCACACAGGCGGTGGAGAACCTGGGAGGCGAGGTCGTCAAGATCGTTTCATTTCCCGAAAACGCCACCGACTTCAGGGAACAGATGCTCGCGCTCGGGGGCATGGACGATCGCCGGTTGAACAGGCGGAGGCGCTCGCTCGGCCTCAAGAGAACCGATCCCCACCCAATCGACCTGAACTTTGAGGCCCTCTTCGTGCCCGTCCGCCATGAGGAGGCGGTGCTCATCGCGCCGCAGGTCCTCTTCTACAACATGCGCGCGGTCAGGCTCCTGGGCGGCAGCGGATGGAACGACCCCCGCCTGCTCGAACACGGGGAGCGCTACGTGGAGGGCGCGGTATTCGTCGACGGGTTTTTCGCAGGCTCGGCGGAGCCGATGGTCGCGCGTTTCGTGAGCGAGTTCAAAATGATTTTCGGCCGAACGCCCGACATCTTCTCGGCCCTGGGCTATGACGCGGCGCGAATCATTTTCTCGGCCCTCGCCCGGGGGGCGAAGACGAGAGAGGACGTGAGGCGATACCTCGCCTCCCTCCGGGGCTTCGAGGGCGTCACGGGCCTCACGGACATGGGGCCGGACAACGACTCGCTGCGCCAGTTGTTCGTGCTGTCCGTGCAGGAGAAAAAAATCAGGCACCTTCAGATGGTCGCGCCACACCGCAGGTTCGAGAGCGCCTTGCCCGGCGCGGCCTGGCGCGAGGGCGCGCTGCTCCCTCCGGTCCCCGCGACGCAATGAGGGAAGATGAAACCGGAACATCCGGGGCTGTTGAAAAGTCCTGATGAACGAGGGTTTTACGCGACCGGTGAGAGGCGGTTTTTGTAGGGGCCGCATACATGCGGCCCATGTAGTGGGTTAAAAAAACCAGGGTCGCATATATGCGACCCCTACACACAAACAAATTTTCCCTTTGTGGAACATTTCTAACAACCCCATCCGGGGCAGATTTCTCGAAGCGCCGGCCTCAAGCCAGGGTGAGCCTCAGATCTGTATCGCCCCGCAGGAGATGGTGTAGGCCTGCCCGGTGATGCCGGCCGCCTCCTCGCTCGCGAGGTACAAGGCCATGGCGGCGATTTCCTCTGGCGCCAGGAAGCGCCCCATCGGAATCTCGTCCCGGTAGCGATTCATCGCCGCCTCGCTCTCCTCGGCATGACTGGCGAGACCTTCCCGGAAAGTGTCGACCATCCTCGTGTCCACGAAGCCGGGGCAAATCGCGTTCGCGGTGACGCCCGCCGCCGCCGCTTCGAGCGCCACCGAGCGCACGAGACCCAGCACCCCGTGTTTCGCCGCGTGATAGGCGCTGCGGTTCGGCCCGCCGATTTTGCCCGACACCGAACTGATCGCGATGAGGCGGCCCCAGCCGCGCTCGCTCATTCCGCCGATTGCCGCGCGAAAAGCGTAGAACGAGCCGTTCAGGTTCACGCGCAGCATCTCGTCCCAAAGGTCGTCGGTGGTCTCCTCAAGCCTGGCGTGTAAGAGCGCCCCCGCGTTGGCGACCAGAACGTCCACCCCGCCCAGCTCCCGGCTCGCACGCTGAACGGCTTCGTCCACCTCTTTGGAATCGCCCACGTCGCAGGGAATCGCCAAAGCGCGCCTCCCCTTTTCCTTGATCTCCCCGGCGACCGATTCGATCTCGGCGCGCGTTCTGGCGGCCACGGCCACGTCCGCGCCCTCGCCTGCGAATCTGAGCGCGATGGCCCGCCCGATGCCCCGTCCGCCGCCGGTGATGAACGCGCGTTTGCCCTCAAGCCGCATGGGCGCTCTCCCCTGCCCCCATCATGCGAGGGTGCAAGGCCAGATTATCGAAGAAAGCCTCCACCTCGCGGAGGACGGCGTCCATATCCTCCATCCGGTTCACCCGCTCGCGCATCGCCGAGCCTCCCCGAAGACCCTTCGTGTAGGCGGGCAGGTGCTTGCGGGAGTGGAAGGCGGCAAGGCGCTCGCCCAAAACCTCCCGCAGCAAGCACAAGTGGCGAAGCGCCATGTTCTTCTTTTCCATCAGGCCGGGCGGTGCGGGCAGCTCTCCGGTTTTGAGCCAGTGGAGCAGGCGCGAGAAAATCCACGGATTGCCGACCGCGCCGCGCCCGATCATCAGGGCGTCCACGCCGGTCTTGCGAATCATGGCGATGGCGTCCTGCGGACTCAGGATGCTGCCGTTCCCCAATACGGGCACCCTGACCGCGCGCTTGACCCGCGCGATGGCCTCCAGATCCACAGCGCCACTGAACATGGCCTGGCGCGTCCTGCCGTGCACCGTGATGGCCGCAGCGCCCGCGTCTTCCACCGCCTTCGCGAAGACCTCCGCCTGGCTTCGCTCGACGGTGTCCCAGCCGGTGCGCATCTTGACCGTCACCGGAATGCGCACCGCGCGCACCATGGCGGAGACGATCTCGTACGCCCGTTCGGGGTATCTGAGAAGAGAAGAACCCGCCTGGTTCTTCGTAATCTTCTTGACGGGGCATCCGCAGTTCAAGTCGACGATGTCCGCCCCCGCTTCCTCCACCATGGCGGCCGCCTCGCCCATCTGGGCGGGGTCCGCGCCGAAAAGCTGGATGGAGACGGGCTTTTCCGCCGCGTCGTTCCGCATGAGGTCGTAGGTCTTCTTGTGCCGCCGCACAAGGGCCTGGCTGCTCACCATCTCGGTGGCCACCATGCCTGCGCCGTGCGCCTTGACCAGCGAGCGGAAGGGCAGGTTCGTGTAGCCCGCCATGGGCGCCATGACGAGACGGTTCTCGAGCCTCACCCCGCCGATGTAGAGGGGCGCATCGAAACCCGCAGGCGGGGGTGGAACGGCATCCAGCGGCGCCTCGCATACGCTCGGGCCCGCTTCTTCAGGGCGCATCAGTCCATCCTCCCGAAAACGCTATCCATTCGACGCCTCTCCCAATTCCCAGGAAGGGTCCGCATCCATGTCGGCGTAATCCATGAAACTCTCGCGTCCGTGTTCGGTGAGCCGGAAACCGCCCGCGCAGGCGATCATCGCGGCGTTGTCGGTGCAGTATTTGCGCGCGGGGAAATGGAGCGACCAGCCCTCCTGCTCCGCCCGCTCGCCCAGCTTCACCCGCAGGTAGGAATTCGCGGCCACGCCCCCGCTCACGGAGACGGCGGGAAGATTCTCCCGGCGAACCACCCCGCTCACCTTCTCCACGAGAACCTCCACCGCCGCTTCCTGAAATCCCGCGGCCACCGCGCACGCCACCTCTTCGGGGACGTCCTGCGGACGCGCCCAAGGGGGGAGGTTCCTGTCGCTGAGATACAGCCCTCTTTCTTTCTGATAGTTTAACACAGCCGTTTTCAAGCCACTAAAGCTGAAAGCGTAAGGCCTGTCCTCAAGAAACGGCCGGGGGAATTGGACCGGATCAGCGCCGCTCCCGTTCGCTTCGAGAAACTTCGCATGGAGGCGATCGACGATGGGGCCGCCCGGATAGCCCAGCCCCATGATGGCCGCCACCTTGTCGTAGGCCTCGCCCAGGGCGTCGTCCAGCGTGCCGCCCAGGTGCGTGACCTCGGCGTGTCCGTCCACGCGGTAGAAGTCTGTATGCCCGCCCGAGACCACGAACCCCAGATGCGGAAACGGGGGCGGGGCGTCGCTTTCCTCTCCAGTGGGCAAATACAAGGAATGAACGTGTCCGTCCAGATGATGCACGCCGATGAGGGGAACGCCCAGGCTCCAGGCCAGGCCCTTCGCCGCGGAGAGGCCCACGAGCAGGGCCACCACCAGACCCGGCCCGCGCGTGACGGCCACGGCGTCGATTTTTTTCGCCGAAACGGACGCCTCTTCCAGCGCCGCCTCCAGCACGGGCGCTATCATCTCCACGTGGCGGCGCGCCGCGAGTTCGGGGACCACGCCGCCGTAGCGCGCATGAATCTCGTGCTGTGAGGCCACGACGTTCGAGAGGACCTTCGGCGCGGAACCATCCCCGAACTCCAGAACGGCCGCCGCCGTCTCGTCGCAACTCGTCTCCACGCCTAGGATATACACGTTCATGCTCCTCGCTTTGCGCAAACCTCACCAAGCTCTGGTTCAAGTGGATACGGGAATTTTCGCGGGGAATCAACGCCCGGCGGGGCACGCGAGCGCGATTCGGGGATTTTCCGTCCCTCTTGAGAATCTACGTCGACAGCACGGGAGAGTGGTTTTTCTCTTTCGCCGTTCGGGTTTCATCCGTAGGGGCGGTTCGCGAACCGTCCCTACAGAGTCTGTTGAAAAAGCCCTCACATTTCCCTCATCCTGAGTAGCGGCGGAGCCGCGTATCGAAGAACAATCGCGCCCAAGTCGAAAGCGATTGCGCCGCGCGCCGGGAGACGCCTTTTCGCCCTCCCTCTTTGAAAGCAACCCCCCCTACCCCCCCTTGTCAGGGGGGCAAGAAAAATCAAAACCCCGCTCAGCCCGGCGAGGGCGCATTGCCTTTTTTTACCCCCCTGACAAGGGGGGGTAGGGGGGGTTGCCTTTATGAAGTTTCCCTTTCAAGGGGGTCGCCATTACCCTCTCAGGGGCTTTTGCAACAACCCCCTACAAATACGTTGACGAGCAAACGACGCAAGGGCGGACACGTCGATCCCCTGACAGGCGCAGCGGCCTATCCCTACAGCAAATTGAAAGCCTTCCCTCCTCGGCAGGTCAGACGACAAAAAAAGAAAAAGTCGGCTAGACCGTGATGGTGACTCCGCATCTAAGTCCCGCCAGACGCACGTCCGAGAGAAACGTCGTGTCGAACAATCCATCGCGCGCGTTCAGTATGCGGAAATCCTCAGGCTTTACGCGGTCTCCGAAGAACAGGTATGCGGTGTCCGGATCGCACTGGTTCGAGGTCCAGAGCAGGCCCTCGACGCCGGGGAACCGGTGGTGTATGGCGCTCGCCCATCGGGCGGTCTCGGAATAAAGCTTCGGCGACGTGGCGAGCAGCGAATTCCGGCCGATGCGCCACCGCCTGAGGTCGGGGCCGCGCAAGGAGGCGAGGCGAAATTCCCGCAGGACCTCCAGCCGGGCGTGCGCACGGCTTTGCACGAGCGTCCTGGGAACGGTCTTGCGGTTCGCCGCTGCGGGAACATCGTGGAAGATCGTTTCATGGATCGCCGCCTCCAGCGTGTCGGCCGCGTAAAGAGACGGGACGCACTCACCCGCCAAATCGTAGACGGGAGCGAAGCGCGTGGGAGAACCCTTGCAAGGATTGAAGGCGTTCGCGCCGTAATTCCTGTCGTGCACCCGGTGCACGAACGCACCGGCTTCGAGCGTAACGAGGTTGGGTTCGGCGAGCGTCGCCGGGGGTTTTCGAATCGTCATCCAGGGGACACGCCCTACCCGGTCGCCGGATCGGCCAGCCTCCGGGCCGCATCGACGACGGCGTCCGGATCGGAGAGGCATTCCTGCGGATCGTCGCCGTCCAGCCAGCCGTTGCCGGATCCGAACCACATGGCGATTTGCCAAACGGTCATGTCCTTTGGAAGAGCGGCGAGAATCTCCTTGATGACCGGCCGCGGAGTTCCGTCGGCGAACTGAAAAGCCGGGTAGTGGTCGATACCCGAGCGGCGCACCGCGAACAGTCTGCCCTCCCGTTTCCAGCGGGAGGCGGGCTCGCTCTTGTTGCGCGGGTTGAGACCCGAAGCGGCGCGGACCTCGGCTCCGGTCAGAAGGGGCGTTTCCTGAAGATACCGCGAGCGCAGCCTGGCGTTGTCGATTTCGAGTTCATTCTCGACCCGGGGGCGGGGCGCGTCCGATAGAATGACGTCGAGTATTTTCTCGATATTCGCCTCGGATAACCGGTATCCGCGTTCAGCCGCAAGGGCAGGCAGCACTTCGAGCGCCCGTTCGAGCAGTTCCGCCCGCTCCTCCGTGCGTTCGCCCACGAGGAGCCAGGCGCCGGGCAGGGAATCCTTCGAGCGCGAGGAACCACCGATCCTCCTCCGCAGACTGGCGGGCAACCGCTCGATTTCACCGGGCGTCAGATCGATCAGGGACAACGTTTCGCTCATGCGGACATCCTCCAGGATGAGGCGTGAGATCCGTTAGGAAAATAAATATAGGGAATATCACGTCTGCCGTCAAACCCGCGCGTCCGTGAATGAGGACCGTTTACAAGAACGGCCCATTACGAGGGATTGCGGTTTTGTTCGTCAATCCGGCGAAAACCGGAATCCAGAGGATTTGTTTTTGCCTTTCGTTTCAGGCGTTATATTCGTTTCATCGAAGAAAAACAGAATGCCTTCACCTTCACGCAACGGCGGGGCTAGTCGCGCCTGGCTCCGAATGCGCCGGAAACATCATGAATATCTCCACCGACTCCCTCATTTTCAGCAACAGGCGCCCCGAAACTGAACAAGCCGCCCACTTCCTCGTGGTTTTGACCATAGAACCGGCCGGAAATGCCTCTCCTCGCCGGATGCCGGCTGACATCCGCCTCGCCTTCGCCGACGGGGACGACTCCGAACGAGCCGTCCTTGAGCGCCAGCCCTTTCCAGGACACATCATCGAAACGAACACCCGTTGGTTCGTCTTTCATATTCGTGAACTCGACATCGACCAGCAGATCAGGATTCCCTCCCGGACGGGAAACCGTTATTTCGGCATCGCCCCTGACGAAACTATCCGGTTCGGCGATACGGACGCCAACCATGATCCCGGACCACGTCGCGGCGCCGCCGGCCAGAACATCCGGATTTGAATCTGCCGCGTTTCCTATCGAATAAGCGCCATAGTAATTTGCGGAAACCCGGTTTTCTTCAGACGCCACCCCGATTCCGGGCGTCTCAATCAGGAAAAAACTATGGTCAAGCCAGCCGGCCAGGGCGCGGTAGCTGGTCGCATCGCCTCCTTCTCTTGAAACGCGCGTCCTTTCCGCCAAAGACACGCCGCGACGGCGTTCGATGAAAAGAAAGCCGGAAAAGTCGAACTCGCCGAGCGCCCTGTAGTGAACCGGCCCGAGCCCTCCTTCACATTCGATTAGCAGCGCCGCGCACGTAGCAGAGTCAGGAGGAGGAGGATCGGCGCCGAATCGAGCCAACGCGGGAGGTTTCGAATCGCTCCTCAAGTCGTTCAAAACGCCTTCGATCTCATTCGCCCCCGGAATCGCGGAACCGGCGCCCTGACCGCCGCCTCCACAACCGGACAACATCATCAGGAACGATACGACTGCCGCCAGAAATGAAAACCGGTTCCTGCTGCTCCGCATTATACGTTCCTCCGGTTGCTCCCGGTTTCAGATGCACGACCCCGCACGCAGATTGCGCCAGGCCCTCGATACGCCTCCCTGGGCCGATCCGGACGCCTCGGCGTCGAAACCGCCCTTCCCGGCGCCGAAAAAACACGCAAAAAACAAAAAATCTCCCCGGCAGGGTATATACATTTCAGAATCAATGATGCATACTGTTTCCATAGTATATGCTAGATGCAAGAATATACTACCCACGAGGCGTGACCCTACATACGGCCTTCCAATACATCTGGCCATGACCCCGTAACACCGCCCGGCGACGGCGCCGGTGCGGAATCCGTCATACGGGGGCAAGTACGACTTGAAAGCAAAGGCGCACCTGAAACTGATTCGAGCCGGGCATCGCGTCCGCCCGGCTAACGCCGCGGCCCGCGCCGGCCGCCACCGGGAGCGCCGCTCCCGTCCGGGTCCCCGCCCTCCGGCGGGGCCTGCCTCCTTCCCGTTTCGCCTTGAATTTTTCCGATCATCCCACGACACATGCTTCGCGAACCCCGCGTTCCGGCTGCGCCGGCGCGGGGTTCGCGCCAGGAGGAAAGCGCCTTGAAAACAAAGACACGCATGGACACGATCGAACCGAACCGCTTCCGCGCGCGGTGCGCGGCGGCGTGCCTGCTCGCCCTCGCCCTCCTGCTCGCCGCCGCCGCCGAGGCGCAGACCTCGATCAAGCTGGTGGGCAACACCGGGCAGACACAAGATACCGCCGTAGGCATCGAAAACGATTTCGCCCAGGCGTTCACCACCGGCAGCCACCACGCGGGCTACCTGCTCACCAGCGTGGACGTCTTATTCTCTATGATCACGGAGCAGCCGGACTACAGAGTGACCATCCACCGGGACTCCGGCGGCAGTCCGGCCGCCGGCGGGACCGTGCTGACGAACCCGGCGTCGCTGGTGAATGGGGTCAACAGTTTCTCGGCCTCCGGCAGTACCATCTACCTGGCCGCCGATACGACGTACTGGCTGGTGTTCGATGTCTCCAGCCGGGGCGACATCTACACCCATTTCACGACTTCGGATTCAGAGACCGGGGAGTCGGACTGGAGCATTGCGGACCTGTCCCACTCCCGGGGATACCAAAGCACCGGTTCGTGGACCGGGTCCGACGTTAGCGATGCCCTGAAGATCGCCGTCCGCGGCCGCAAGATCCCGGACATCTCGGCGCCCAGGTTCTCCAGCGCGTCGGTGAACGCGACGACGCTGACGGTGACGTTCGGCGAGGCGCTGGACGGCGGCTCGTCGCCCGCGGGGAGCGCGTTCACCGTGAGCGCGACGCGCCCGACCGGCTCGAACCGGACCATCGCCGGCACGGGCACGGCCTCGCTCGCCGGCATGACCGCGACGGTGACCCTGGCCGGCAGGGTCGTCAACGGCGAGACGGTGACGGTGCGCTACACCAAGCCGGGGACCAACCCGCTCCAGGACGCGGCCGGCAACGAGGTGGCGGGCTTCTCCGGCCAGGAGACGACCAACGACACGCCGGCGCCCATGTTCTCCGGCGCGTCGGTGAACGGGACGACGCTGACGGTGACGTTCGACGATGCCCTGGACACCGGCTCGACGCCGGCGGGGAGCGCGTTCACCGTGAGCGCGACGCGCCCGGGCGGCTCGGCCCGGACCTTCGCAGGCACGGGGACGGCCTCCGTCGCCGGCATGAGCGCGACGGTGACCCTGGCCGAGGCGGTCGCTCACGGCGAGACGGCGACGGTGAGCTACGAGGCGCCGAACGCCAGCCCGCTCCGGGACGCGGCCGGCAACGCGGCGCTGCGTTTCTCCGACCGGCCGGCGGCCAACCTCACGCCCGACACCGCGCCGCCCGCCGTCACCGACGCGACGGTGTACGAGAATACGCTGACCGTGACCTTCGACGAGGCCCTGGACGCCGGCTCGGCGCCGGCGGGGAGCGCGTTCACCGTGAGCGCGACGCCCCCGGACGGCACGGCCCGGGCCATCGCCGGCACGGGCACGGCCTCACTCGCCGGCATGACCGCGACGGTGACCCTGGCCGAGGCGGTCGCCCACGGCGAGACGGCGACGGTGCGCTACACCAAGCCGGGGACCAACCCGCTGCGGGACGCGGCCGGCAACGAGGCGGAGAACTTCCCCGGGCAGGCGGCGGCCAACGACACGCCGGCGGAGACCGACGCGACGCCCCCGGCGCTGTGGAGCGCGACGGCGCAAGGGTCGGTGCTTGTGCTGACCTACAGCGAGAAGCTGGCCCCGGGCCACACGCCGGGGCCGGAGCGCTTCGCAGTGAGGGTGGCGGGCGCAGCCCGGCAGGTCACCGGCGTCGAGATACGCGGCGGTTCGGTCGTCCTGACACTGGAGTCGGCGGTGGCCGAAGGCCAGGACGCGCGGCTGACCTACGGGGTCCCGGTAAATCCTGACTCGGGGGACGCCAGCATCCAGGACTACGCGGGCAACCTCGCGAGCCGGATCGACAACCGGCGGCTGATCGGCGACACCAGGAGTCCGAAGCTGCAGGCCGCGACGGTGGAAGGGGCGGCGCTGACGCTGACCTACGACGAGGAGCTGGACCCGAGCGTCGCGCCGCCCACGAGTTCCTTCCTCGTGCATCGCCTCTTCATCATCAAGGAGCGCGACCCGAATGACAGGACCATCACGCCCGGCAACCTGGACAGGGAGGACATCGGCGTAACCGGCGTCAGGGTCCGCGACCGGGCGGTCGTCCTGACGCTGGCGAAGGCGGTGGCCGGGGACGACGAGGTGATAGTCCGCTATTACCTCACCAGCGACGATTACCGGATCCAGGACTACGCGGGCAACCCCGCGGGAGTGATCCTGAAAATGGTGGCGACCCATGGCCCGCCGCCGACGACGCGGACGCCGCCCCCCGGCGGCGGCGGGTCGGACGCGGCGCCGAGCTTCGGCGACGCGGCGGTGGCGGCGCTGATGCTGGCGCCGGGCGCGGCGATGGAGCCTGTGGCGCTGCCGGAGGCGGCGGGCGGCGACGGCGAATTGACTTACAGCCTGACCTCGGAGCCGGCGGGCCTTGCGGGGCTCATCTTCGACCCGGCGACGCGGCGGCTTTCGGGGACGCCGCCGGCGGCGGGGCGCTACGAGTTCACCTATACGGCCCACGACGCGGACGCGAACCGCGCGGCGGCGGACGCGGCGGCGCTGACCTTCGCGGTTACGGTCGAGGCGGCGCCGGACCCCGCGGCCCGGGCGGCGGTGCGGCGGGTTTTGAGGCGGACGCTGGCGGCGGTGGGGACGCGGACGCTCGCGGGCGCTCTGGGCAACGTGAACGCGCGCTTCGCGGACGCCGCCCCCGGTACGGGGGTGCGGCTGGCGGGGCGGGAGGTTCTGTTCGGCGGCGGCGTGCCCGCGGTTCTGGAGCGGGCGTGCCCGGCGGAGCGCTACGTGCGCCCCGTCTACGAACGCGCGGCCCCCGGAGGGTGCGGCGCGGCGGGAATCACGAGCGATGAACTCATGCGCGCGAGCGCGTTTACCTGGACGCCGGCCTCGGCCGATGGGGACGGGGCTCCCGGCGCGCCGCAGTGGGCGGTGTGGGGCCGGGGTGATTTCGGCTCCTTCGAGGGCCGCCCGGAGGCGGGAGCGCGCTACAAGGGCGAGACGCGAACGGGCTGGCTGGGCTTCGACATGCGGCGGGGTCCGTGGGTGGCGGGCCTTGCGCTCGCGCACGGGAGGAGCGAGACGGACTACGGCTTCGATTCGGAGGGCGCATCGGGCCGGGGCCGCCTGGAGACGACGCTGACGGCGGTGTATCCCTACGGGCGCTGGCGGTTCGCGAACGGGCTGGAGTTGCGCCTGGTGCTGGGCGCAGGCGAAGGCGAGGCGCGCCACCGGCCGGAGGATGAGGAGCGCGAGACGGGCGACCTCGACATGCGGATGGCGTCGGTGGGCCTGAGGCGCGAACTCGCCCCGGTGGGGGGTCTCGACCTGGCGGTGCGCGCGGACGCGAGCTTCGTGCAGATGGAGGTCGAGGCGGGTCCCGAGACCATCTCGGGCGTGAGCGCGGACACGCGCCGCCTGCGGCTGGGGCTGGAGGCCTCGCGCCGCGTCGAACTGGACGGGGGCGCGGCGCTCACGCCCTTCCTGGAGGCGGCGGCGCGCCGCGACGGGGGCGACGGCCTCACGGGGAGCGGCATAGAGATTGCGGGCGGGGCGCGCTACACGGCGGCGCGGCTCCAGGTAGAGGCGCGCGGGCGGTGGCTGGCGGCGCATTCGGAGGACGACGCGCGCGAACAAGGCGTGAGCGTGACGGTGCGGATGGGTCCCGGGGCGGAGGGCCGGGGGCTCTCCTTCGCGCTGAGGCCGCGCTGGGGGGCGCCTGCGGGCGGTGCGGAGGCGCTCTGGCGCGACGAGATGCCGAGGCTCGCGGCGGCGCGGGAGGCCGCCGTGGACGCGCGGGTGGGCTACGGTTTCGCGTGGGCGGGGCGGGGTCTGGTGACGCCCTTCGCCGAGACGAGCGCGTGGGGCGCGGGCAGCCGCCTGAGGCTGGGCACGCGCTTCGAGGCGTCGCGGGCGGACCTGAACGTGGAGCTCGCGGGCGAGCGGACGGAGCGCGAGACGGCGGACCCGTCGCACGGGTTCAGGCTCGACGTGCGCTACAGGTTCTGAGGAGGGCAAAGGCGGCGTCCCCCGACGAGGGGATAAAGAAAAGCCCCCCTGACAAGGGGTTGTTGAAAAAGGCTTTGTCAAAAGAGCAACCCCCCCTACCCCCCCTTGACAGGGGGGCAAGAAAAAACAAAAGCCCTCTACCGGCGGCGGGCGGCGCCTTTTCATACCCCCCTGTCAAGGGGGGGTAGGGGGGGTTGGTTTTCAAGGCGAGGAGGCGAGCAGGGGCCGGGTTATTCAACAACCCCTGAGGGGGTTCGGGGGTGTGTAGGGAACGCATACATGCGTCCCGGCCTTTTTTCGCCGCCCTGTCATGGGCCGCATATATGCGGCCCCTACAATCCGCCCTCGTTTCTTCGGGCGGTTCGGGCGGAGGCACGGGTATATTTCGATCTCGGGTTCTGGGAAAGGAGCGGAAGATGATCGGCAGGGGATTGGACGCGCGGTGGTTCATGGGGATGAAGATACTCGGGGGTCTGGCGTTCGCCGCGCTGGCGCTGGCGGCCTGCGGGGGCGGCGGCGGGGCGACCGCCGCGCCGGGCGAGGTGGAGCTCGAACAAGTGCGCTCGGACCCGGCGGTGGTCCGGCTCGGCGAAATCCTCGCGCGCGCCGACGCGCTGCTGCTCACGAGCGCCCGCGCCCGCTATTCGCTCGAGGGCGGGGGCGAGACGCTCGCGGAGGACCTGCTCGACGCGTTCGAGTGCGCGGGCGCGCGCTGCGAGGCGGCGGACGGGACGGCAATCACGATAGGGAGCCTGACGGGCTCGACCGCCGACCTCGGCGTCCGCCTGAGCGCGGCGGCTCTCGCCCCGCGCGGGGGGTTCGACGCCGTGACCACCCGGGGGCGTCTCGATATCACCGAGGAGAGCGTGGAGGGCGTCCGGGTGACCGCGTCGCCGACGGTCGAGAGCTACGGCTTCTGGGGCGCGCACGGCTACGCGGCGCTGGAGGTGGGTTCCGGTCCCCTCACCGGCGAGGTGGGTGGGGGGCCGCTCGCCGGCGAGTTCGCCTTCGCGCGGGCCTACGCCGCGGGCGCGGCCTCGGGCTCGAACCCCCCGGGGACGGGGAGCGCGACCTGGAGCGGTATCGTCGAGGCGAGCCCCGCCGGCGCGTTCGAGCGGCTGCAGGGGACGGTTACGGTGACCATCGCGGACCTCTCGCGCCCGCGCGTGGGGGTATCCGTCTCCGTGCCGGGGCACAGCGTCGGCGCGCCGGGCTGGGCGGACATGCCGCTTTCGACGGGGCGCTTCTCGACCGGGACGGCGGGGAGCGACTACCTCGCCGGCGCCTTCGGCGGCCCCGGCCACGAGGAGGCCTGGGGCGTGTTCGACACCACCCGCTACCTCGGCGTATTCGGCGCGAACCGAGCGCCCTGACACGGGCGGGCGCCCGGCCGCCGCGCCGCCTCACCCCGAGCAGTGGCCCCTCGACTTCGCTCGGGGCAGGCTCCGCCGTTGCCCGGCACCCCTCACCCTGAGCAGCCGCCGGAGGCGGCGTGTCGAAGGTTTGACCCGCCGGGGAGAAACAAGCTTGCGCGTCCGTGATGAGACGGATTAGATTGAGCGCACCTCGATTGACACCGGGGTGTGGATGTTCGATCTTTGACGAACGGTGCTCCTCTCTCGACCACGGACCAAAGAATGCTCGAAAATGCGTTACTCTCCGTCGGCCTGCTGATCGTCGTCGCCAAGTTGGCCGAGGGCATTTTCCGGCGTTTCCGGCTGAGTTCGATCATCGCGTACATGGCGACGGGCGTCCTTCTCGGACCCGTTCTGGGGTTCGTCGACCTCAGCGATCACCTATACGTCCTGCTGGGACTCGGTATCTTCCTCTATTTCTTTCTCATCGGTCTGGACGAAATCGACGTTTCGGGGTTCATGTCGGCCATCCGCGGACGATTCTTCGTGGCCGCGCTCATCTCGGTCGTCATCCCCCTCCTGGCTTCCCTGGTCATCACCCTGGACTTGCTTCACGATTTCGGGCTGCGGCTCGACTTCGACGGCGCGCTGGCTCTGGCGGGCGTCCTGTCCCTGACCAGCCTGGGGGTTCTCGCCAAGGTGCTGATCGACACCGACCGCCTGCGGCAGCCCATCGGGATCGAGATGTTCACGACCGCGCTCATCGCCGAATTGCTGTTGCTGCTCATGGTGGGGTTGACCATCGGCGAGTTCACCCACGCCCTGAGCTGGACGGGGGTGCTCATCCTGCTGGGGCAGATCGCGGGCTTCATCGTGGTGACCTGGATATTGGCGGGCCGGGTCATTCCGCGCCTGATCGAGTTGCTGGAACGCCTGCTGCGCGTGCCCCATCTTTCGTTCGGCCTGATCCTGGGCATTCTGCTCATCGTGGTCGTGTTCGCCGAAAAGTTCGGCCTGCACGGTTCTCTGGGAGCGCTCGTCTTCGGCGTCGCCCTCTCGAGGCTCCCGCATCAGGTGCAGCGCGAGATAGTCCCGAGTCTCAAGAGCATCGCCGACGGGTTTTTCGTGCCCCTCTTCTTCACTTCGGCGGGGCTGCACCTGGACCTCTCGTTCACCGAGTTGCCCCTGCTGACCATCGCGGCCCTGATGGTGGTCCCGCTGGTCGCGAAGTTCGCCGGGGCGTCCCTGGGCGCGCTCGTGGCGCGGCTCGACGCGCCTTTCACCATCGCGACCGGGCTGATGGCCAAGGGCGTCGTCGAAATCGCCATTCTGCTGGTGCTCCACGAACACGACGTCATCGGGCGGCCCGTATTCTCGCTGCTCGTTCTCATCATGCTGACCTACATCCTTTTCTCGCCGCCGCTCATCGGTTTCGCCGTGAGCCGCGCCAGGCCCTCCGGGCGGTTCACGCCGCCCGAGACCCTGCCGCCCGCGCTCGCCCGGTTCGCCCTGGACGACATCACCGTCGGCGACGTCATCGACCGGACGCACGCCTATCCGGATCCGGAACTCTCGGTGCGGGAATTCGCCGACGAGTGGATCGTGCCCCATCAGCACGACTACGTGGTCTCGGAAAACGGCGCGCTGGTCGGCATCGTGTCGCTCTCGATGCTCGGCTACCTGCCCAAGGATTCCTGGTTCGACACCCCGATCGGCCAGATCGCGCGGGAGAACACACCGAACACCTGGCCGGACGAGCACGTGGAGAACGCCCTGCACCGGATGATGGAGTACTCTCTGACGGTGATGCCGGTCCTCGAGCGGGAGTCACGCAGGTTCGTGGGCGCGATTTCCAGCCAGGAGATACTGGAACTCATGACCGCGGAGGCCCGCGGCGCGCATTAGCGAGCCGGAAGAATCACTCCCGCCTCGAGGGGTTTGTTGAAACAGCCTGACCTACCCCCTCGCAAACCGCCAACGCCTCATTCCTCACCCTGAGTAGCCGCCGAAGGCGGCGTATCGAAGGGCAAGCCTCGCGCCGGGCGAGAGCAAACGCACATTCATCAATCGCGTTTGGCCTTCGATACGCGGCTCCGCCGCTACTCAGGATGAGGCGAGGAGGGGGTTGTTAAAAAAGCCCTCTTCTTCAGGGGATAAAGGCAACCCCCCTACCCCCCCATGTCAGGGGGGCAAGAAAAAACAAAAGCCCCTCTACCGGCGGCGGAGGTCGCCTTTTCATACCCACTGACAAGGGGTCTTTCTTTTTTTACCCCCCTGACAAGGGGGGGTAGGGGGGGTTGGTTTTCAAGGCGAGAGCCTGCGCCTCCGCCCGGTCGATCAGGTGGACACACAGGTCCGCCCCTACGGGAAACGAGGTCTTCGCATTCCTTGCGGACTTTTTCAACAACCCCTCCCCGTTCGCGTTCGACCCCACCGGCGAAAAAACTTGCGCGGCCATCTTCAATCGCAGTAGATTGAGTAAACTTCGAATGAGACGCGTTGTGTGGTTCATTTGACCCCGAAAGACAAACCCGGTTCCGCCCTCGACTACGGAATAAGACATGCTTGAAGATGCGATATTGACCGTCGGCGTACTGATCGTCGTCGCCAAGCTGGCCGAGGGCGTTTTCCGGCGTTTCCGGCTGAACTCCATCGTCGCGTACATGGCGACGGGCGTCCTCCTCGGACCCGTTCTGGGCTTCGTCGAGCTCACGGGTCACATACACGTTTTCCTGACCCTCGGTATCTTCCTCTATTTCTTCCTCATCGGGCTGGACGAGATCGACGTCACGGGATTCATGGCGGCGCTGCGCGGCCGGTTCTTCGTGGCTGCGCTCATTGCGGTCATCATCCCCCTCCTGGCCTCGCTCATCGTCACCATGGACTTGTTCCATGATTTCGGGCTGCGCCTCGACTTCGACGGCGCGCTGGCTCTGGCGGGGGTCCTGTCCCTGACCAGCCTGGGCGTCCTCGCCAAGGTGCTGATCGATACCGACCGCCTGCGGGACCCCATCGGGATCGAACTGTTTACGACCGCGCTCATCGCCGAGTTGCTGGTGCTGCTGCTGGTGGGGCTGACCATCGGCGAGCACGCCCACGACCTGAGCTGGAAGGGGGTGCTCCTCCTGCTGGGGCAGATCGCCGTCTTCACCGTGGTGACCTGGATGCTGGCGGGGCGGGTCATCCCGCGGCTGATCGAGATTCTGGAGCGCTTGCTGCGCGTCCCCCAGCTTTCTTTCGGCCTGATCCTGGGCGTTCTGCTCGTTGCGGTCGTGTGCGCCGAAAGGCTCGGCCTGCACGGCTCTCTGGGCGCGCTGCTCCTGGGCGTCGCCTTATCGAGGCTGCCCCATCAGGTGCAGCGCGACATCATCCCGGGCCTCAAGAGCATCGCCGACGGGTTTTTCGTGCCCCTTTTCTTCTCCTCGGCCGGGCTGCACCTGGACCTGTCGTTCACCGGGTTGCCGGTGCTGACCATCGCGGCGCTGGTGGTGATCCCCCTGATCGGGAAGTTCGCCGGGGCGTCTTTCGGCTCGTTCGTGGCGCGGCTCGACTCTCCTTTCACCATCGCCACGGGTCTCATGGCCAAGGGCGTCGCCGAAATCGCCGTCCTGCTGGTGCTCCTGGAACACGACGTCATCGGGCGGAGCGTCTTCTCGCTGTTCGTTCTCATCATGCTGGCCTATATCCTTTTCGCGCCGCCGGTCATCAGTTTCGCGGTCAGCCGCGCCAGGCCTCACGGACGGTTCAAGCCGCCGCCGACCCTGCCGCCCACCCTGGTCCGGTTCGCCCTGGACGACATCACCGTCGGCGGCGTCATCGACCGCACACATGCCCATCCGGGCCCTGATCTCACGGTGCGCGAGTTCGCCGATGAGTGGGTCGCGCCCCACCAGCACGACTACGTGGTCGCGGAGGGAGGCTCGCTGGTCGGAGTCGTGTCAATCGCAATACTCCGTTATCTGCCGAAACACTCGTGGTTCGACACCACGCTCGGCAAGGTCGCGCGAAAAACCGAACTGAACACATGGCCGGACGAGCACGTGGAGGACGCCCTGCAGCGGATGACGGAAAACTCGCTGACGGTGTTGCCGGTGATGGAGCGCGAATCGGGCGAGTTCGTGGGCGCGATAACCAGCCAGGAGATCCTGGAGCTCATCACCGCCGAGGCCCGCGGCGGGCAATAGAGCGCCGGAAACAACCGCAGGCCACATGCCACCGTGAAGATCGTATCCTCCCTCCCGGGGTCAGATCTGAATCCGGAATAACGGTGGCCTATCCCGGTCGATGAAGAGGAGGGTTGGCAGGGGCACTTCGCGAAGCGCACGCCTCCTCAGACAAGGGCCGTTCACGAACGGCCCCTACGAGAACCGGGGCAAGGGCCGGGGGCATAAAAACGGGCGGACACGCGGGTCCGCCCCTACGCCCTCATCCTGAGCAGCCCTGAAGGGGGGTACCGAAGGATGCCCCTCGCCGGCCGAGGGTTCACTTCCGCCCCTCGATACGACGCTGTGCGTCTACTCGGGATGAAGCGTCATACGGCTTTTGCGCCCCTATGGCGTGAACCTCGGGCGGCGGGTCGTCCTCGGCCTAGGCGCCCATCTTCTTGTTCAGGAACGAATCCTTGAGGTATTTCACGGCGCGCTCGAGCTGGGTGTCTTTCTGCTCCTCATCGGGGCTTTTCGCCGGGCCGGCCTGGGCGTCACCGGCGCCTTTGTCTTCTTTTTTCCCCTCTTTCTCCGCCGCGCCGGGCAGATGACCGGGCAGGTCCTTCTCGCGCATCGCGCGCATGGGGCCCGAGCCTCTTTCCACCTCGCTCACGATGTCGGGTTCGATCCCCTCGCCCTGGATGCGCCTTCCCTTGGGCGTGAAATAAAGCGCCGTGGTCAGCCTGAGGCCCGAGCCGTCGGAGAGCGGAACGACGGTCTGCACCGAGCCCTTGCCGAACGTCTTGACGCCGATGAGCTTGGCCCGCTCCAGGTCCTGGAGCGCGCCCGCCACGATCTCGGACGCGCTGGCGCTGCCCGCATTGACGAGCACCGCCATGGGAATCTCGCCACCCGGCACCTCGTGCGTGGAGGTGAAGCGGTGCTCCTGGTCGGTCATGCGGCCCTTGGTATAGACGATGAGGCTGCCCGCCTCGAGGAAAATGTCGGACACCGAAACCGCCTGGGAGAGGAGCCCGCCCGGATTGTTCCTGAGATCCAGCACCAGGGCTCTCGCGCCCTCCCCCTTGAGCGAGGCGAGGGCGTCCTTGACTTCCCTGCCCGTGCCGTTCTGGAAGCTGCGAACCCGGATGTAGGCGATGTCGTCGGGCAGCATCCGGCTTCTCACGCTCTTGATGCGGATGATCTCGCGCGTGATGGCGAAGGGGAGCAATTTCTCCTCGCCTTCGCGCCTCACGGAGATATTCACCTTCGTGCCGGGCTTGCCCCGAAGCTTCTTGACGACCTCCTGGAGCGAGAGGTCCTTCGTGGGTTCTTTCTCGATGAGGATGATCTGATCGCCCGCCTGCACGCCGGCCTTGTGCGCCGGGGTGTCCTCGATGGGCGTCACCACGGTCAGCACGCCGTCGCGGATCGAAATCTCCACGCCCAGGCCCCCGAAGCGGCCCGTGGTCTCCACCTGCATCTCCTTGAAGAATTCGGGATTCAGGTAAGTCGTATGGGGGTCGAGCGTGCGGAGCATTCCCCGGATGGCGCCGCGGATGAGCTTCTTCGCGTCCACCTTGTTGACGTAGTTCTCCTCGACGAGGCTCAGGACCTCGCTGAAGGCTCTCAGTTCGGAATACGCGCCCGTCTCGCTCGCCGCCGGATTCACGACGGGGCTCGCCGCCATCCCCGCGACGAGCAGCGCCAGGGCGCCGGCCCAAATCATCCATCCCGACAAACGGTATTTCTTCAACATCTCTCGCTCCTCCGAATGTGCGGCACACAAAGAGGCGATTCTACTCCACGGGGCGCGAGAACGCCACACGAAAGCCTCGGTTCGGGTTCAGGAGAAAATACGGGCGGGCGCGCAGCGGGAGCGTTTGAATTTCGATAAATATCGATAAATTTCAGTAAAATACGATAAATTCACGGGGTATTTCGATAAATTCGCGAGGGTTTTCAATCCATTTTTGCTCCCCGCGAAGGCGCAACTCCGCCCCCGCCTGAAACAATCGTGAGGATACACCTGCTCAGGAAGTATCGCGCAGCGGCAAATGCGCGCATCTGCGGGCAAATGCGCGGGTCGTTTCACGTGAAACGCTTCAGAGGAGGTCTTTCACGCGCGCGGCGACGTTCTCAGGCGTAAAACCGAAATGCGAATATATTTCCTTGTACGGCGCGCTCGCCCCAAATCGATCGATACCAATCACGGCGCCATCATCCCCCACCCACTCACGCCAGCCCATGGTGGCGCCCGCCTCAATCGCCACCCTCGCCTTCACCTCCGGCGGGAGAACGGAATCCCGATAAGCGGGAGATTGCTCCCTGAAAAGCTCCCAACTCGGCATACTCACGACCCGGGTATCGATTCCACCTGCTGCCAATTCGCTTTGCGCTTCCATCGCGAGATGAACCTCCGAGCCCGTGGCGATCAATACAGCCTGGGGAGAACTTCCACTCTCCGCCGAGATAACATAGGCCCCTCGTGACAGGGCATCCGCTTTGTTCTCCTCCGAACGCTTCAAGATGGGCAGGCCCTGGCGGGTCAACACGAGCATGGTCGGACCTTCGAGGCGCTCGACCGCCACCCGCCAAGCGGCAGCGGTTTCGTTCGCGTCGCATGGGCGAATGATGGTGAGACCCGGCATGGCGCGAAGCGATGCGAGGTGCTCGATCGGCTGGTGGGTGGGACCGTCCTCGCCCAGGCCGATGGAATCGTGCGTCATCACGTAGATGACGGGCAATTCCATCAGTGCCGCGAGGCGTATCGCCGGGCGGGCATAATCGGTGAATGTGAAGAAAGTGGCCGCATAAGGGCGAACACCCCCGTGCAGGGCCATTCCCGAGCAGGCGGCTCCCATAGCGTGCTCTCTGATTCCCCAGTTGATGTTGCGGTTGGCATAGTCCCCCTTCGCGAAATTTCCTGATTTTTTGATGAGCGAGTTGTTAGAAGCCGCCAGGTCCGCGCTTCCGCCAATCAACCAAGGGATAGCGGAGGCGATTTCATTCAATACTTCTCCGGATGCCGCCCGCGTAGCGAGCGCCCCATCATCGGCTTCAAAACCGGGAATGCAGCTCTCCCAACCGGCAGGAAGTTCACCTTTGAGCGCCGCCTGAAACTTCGCAGCCAACTCCGGATTCTCCGATTCATATTTCGAGAACCGATGATTCCAGTCCTCCTCGAGCGCGGAGCCGCGGGAAACCGCCTCTCCCATGTGAGCGGACACTTCATCCGGCACCAGGAACGTTTCATTCTCAGGCCAGCCATAGCTCCTTTTCGTAGCCTCGACTTCTTCATCCCCCAAGGGAGCGCCATGCGCCCGCGCGGAATCCTGATATCGAGGCGAGCCATATCCGATGTGCGAGCGAACGACGATCAAGGACGGACGTTCAGCCTCTGCCTTCGCCAGATCGAGCGCACCGGAAATCCTAGACAAATCCTCCGCGCTGTCACCCAGGTTTTGCACATGCCAATTGTACCCCTCAAAGCGCTTCACCACGTCATCGGAATAACTCAATGACGTTTCGCCATCAATGGTGATGCGGTTATCGTCATAGATACAAATCAATTTGCCGAGACCCAGATGTCCAGCGAGGGATGCCGCTTCATGGGAGGCGCCTTCCATGATATCGCCGTCGCTCATGAACACGTACGTACGGTGGTCCACTATCGAGTGGCCTGGTCGATTGAAAACGCCAGCCAAATGCGCCTCCGCCATTGCCATGCCCAGTGCATTCATGAATCCCTGTCCCAGAGGGCCTGTAGTCGTCTCGACACCCGGCGTAAGCCCGTATTCGGGATGCCCCGGCGTCTTGCTTCCCCACTGGCGAAAACGGACGATCTCCTGGAGCGGAAGGTCATAACCGCTCAAATGGAGAACCGCGTAAAGAAGCATGGAGGCATGACCACACGAGAGGACGAAGCGGTCCCGGTCAAACCAGTCGGGATTTCGGGGATTATAACGCAGGTGGTTCATCCACAATTCATACGCCAGCGGCGCCAGAGCCATCGGCGTGCCCGGATGGCCGCTGTTCGCCTCTTGCACCGCATCCATCGAAAGCGTGCGTATGGTGTGAATCGATTGTTCGGAGATGCTCATGCCGGAAAACCGCTCTTTCTCTGTCGAGAATTTCGTCATGCCTGATATGCTCGCTTACAGGGGGAAGAAACTAAAAAAGCCGGTCCCACGCCCTATCCCGCCATCGGGGCCCGATATTTCATGCAATCCATTCAATGTGCGCGGATTGGGTCATGCGTTCGCCTTGCGCCGCTGCAACGTTTCGAGCCACCCTTCCAAAGTTTCCACAACTCTCTGGTCAGCAAGAGGAAAAACCGGCGTCGTTCGGTCTTTATCCTCTTCCGCTTCATTACGCAACAGGGGTGCGGTCGATTCTTCCACTTTTCGCTCAAGCACCGATATTTTCCCCAATATCCAAGGGGCGCGCTCTCCCAAGACTTGCGCCTTTCGACACATATCCAGGGCTTGTGCATCGTTTTCCTCTTCGACGTAGAGTTCAACCATCTTCCGGAGAATCGAGTCGACGGCTCTCTCCTCAACAACACCCTCTTCTCCTGGAGCGATACCAGACTCTCGCCCCTCGTTCTCGGTTTCTGCTTTTTTATCCGCAGGGCTCAAAGCATCACCCAAATCCTGAAATGCGGCGATTGACGTATCGGCGTCCCCTTCAACTGCTTCTATATTTCCGGACACGACATCATCCGTCTTCGCCTCACCCGATACGTTTACCTCACCTTTTACTTCTCCTGCTATCAAATCGAGATTTTCTCCCATCTCGGGGTATCCCGTGGGCACATCCACATCCTCGCCCTGCGATAATTGCTCTCGGATCGCAGCCAATTTCTCATTCCATTCGACTTTATCGGGCTCAGACTCCAAAAGACGCTCATAAACGTCCTGCGCCCTATCCAGATGGCCTTGAGCCATATAGAGTTCAGCAAGAGCCGGCGTGGCCACTGCGTCCAATTCTTCCTCGGGAACAAGGGGTGAGGAGCTATCAACATCGGAATCGGTCATCGTGCTTTGGGGCGATACTTCATCGACCCCGAACACCTCGGCCGCCCTTAACGCAACTTGCGCGGCCTCTTCATCGCCCTCTTTCCGCCAACACTCGGCCAAAAGACGTTGACCCGAAATGTTCCAAGGAGCGATTTCCAGCGCTTTTGCGATAAAACGGACTGCTTGTTCGTGCTCATCTTTCGAGATGAGTATTCCCCCAAGCAGAACACCCGCGGCTGCGTAGTTGGGATAGGTTGCCAGTCCACCTTTCAGGAGATTTTCGGCCTGGTCTACTTCACCTTTTTCCCATAAAAGGGATGCCAAAGGGAAAAAAGCAGCCGAGGCGGGGTATTGTTGCAAACGCCCTTCCAAAGCTTTGATTCGGGCTTCAGGATTACTCAAGCGACGTATCATTGACACCTAATTCTCGGCAGGGGACAAAGGGCATTTTCATGCGTATGAATAAATGCTAGCAAAGGGCGCCCTGCCCTGACAAGAGCCTGTATCTCCTACAGGCATCCAAGTTCTCATGCATGGAAGAGTTATAGATTCGGTTCTATCGTTATGAATCGACAACGGCCAAGGCATTCACCTCGATGAGACAACGTGGATCTGTAGCCAGTTGAACCACCTGAACGGTGGTAGTGGTTGGTTTGTTGTCTCCGAAATACTCCGCCCACACCTTGTTTAGAGAATCTTGACCCCCCATGTTGGTTACAAATCGGTTGGCAGAAACGACATCGCCAAAATCAGCGTCCACCGCCTCAAGGCTTTTTTTCAAGTTCTCCAACGCCGCTCGAGCCTGCCCTTCCATATCCCCAGGCATGGCATCAAATTCTTCCGGCTGATGCGGATGATGGTGGTAGACGGGTGCTGCGGTTACTCCAGCCAGAAATACAAGGCTACCCCCAGTTACTTTGATAACCGGCGCATAAGGCATCCACAGATCAGGTGCATCCGGCCAATGGAGATGCTCCACTTTCTTACCCATTACATTTCCTTTCATATATGTAACGACTCATATTCCAGATATTTTCATCCGGTCTTGTAAACACCCTACACTTTTGAGCAATTCAAATGGACGACTCGATCGAAGAATGCTCTTATCAACATTATCGCTTTCAGTTTCACATCATATCACCAGACAACAAGTGTGACGCCCGCACAACCTACCTGGACTTCTACTTCAAAACCGCCGGTTTCCACGACATGGTTAGAAACTACGAAACCTCAAATGTATTTACGCTCATCACAATCTATTCGATAATATTCACTCGTGCTCTTCTCCTACATCACAAAAGGATATTCCATGTCTATCAAACCACTAGCGGATAAACGCGTCATCATCACAGGAGCATCAAGCGGTATCGGAGCCGCTATCGCTCACGAATACGCGAAAGCAGGAACTCACATATGGAGCGCAGGAGGCAGCGACCTTCAAGGCCTACAAAGCACCATCGGTGCGTGTAAAAACCTTGGCGTAAACGCCGGTGGAAAATGTTATAATTTATCTAAAGCGCAGCGTACATCTCAACTGATTCGCGATGGCGTCGACTTTCTTGGTGGACTTGATATTTTAGTCATTTGCGCGGGCACAAGAGCCTTCAAACCCATTGTCGAAATCACGGATGATGAAGTCGACCTTTTATTCGAAGTCAATGCGAAAGCCGCCTACATCGCATCCCGAGAAGCGGCAAAGGTGATGATTCCTCAAAAAAGCGGGTCTATCCTGATGATTGGCTCAGCTGCCGGCCACCGTGGCAGAGCCGATACGAGTCTATACTCAGTGACGAAATCAGTGCTTCATCACCTTACGAAATGCTTGGCTATTGAATTAGGACCTCATGGAATTCGCGTCAACTGTCTGGCGCCGGGCCTAGTTGCAAGCCCGCGCGTAAAGGCAAGGCTCGATGCAAAACCTGAATATCTACAGTCCAGGCTAGAAGGCATACCACTCCATCAAATCGGAACGGTCGAAAACATGGCGGCCACTGCTCTGTTTATGGTCTCTCCTGGAAATGAATTCATGAATGGCTCGATCGTGCTTTCAGATGGGGGCGTCACGGCAGGGTAGAAAACATGCGCGATGCGATGATGAGAATTTCAAGAAAGAAGTTTTCTCTTTTGATAGTTCTAGTCTGCTTCTTCACCTTCTATCCGTTTGAAAATATCGCTGCAGGAGAAACTACCCTAGATACTCACCAAACTCTCACCGCATTGGTTTCAAGCAGAACGAAGTGGTTATTGACAGCACCTGCCGAAAAAGGCTCCTCCAAGCCAAATGCTACTCTGCTGGCCTTTACAATGGATGGAGACTTTCATCCGATTACCTTCAAGAAAACAGGCGGGGTATTTCGTGTAAATGTGCAAGACCACCCCACCCCTTCCGACCTAGCTGCTAGTGTCCCACCCACCCAGCTACCAGATGGCAGTTTTGTCGGTGCAGGGAAAAGCGGAATGTTCATCAACGTCGACACTGTCGAGCGACGTTGGTCCTTCGTATGGCCGAGCATTCGCCCTTCAATCCTATCGAAACCAGCTGTATTGGATAGAGATAACGTGGCAATGGTCGGAGTCGATGGCTCCATACTTTTATTCCAAAAAAAAGAGGACAAATGGCTGCAAACCCAACTCATAAAAGCGAAAACAGCAAGGGTATTGCGAGATGCTGTTTTAACGACAGCCGATCTGGATGGCAATGGTCGAAAAGAACTTATCGTGCCTGCTGTACCATCCAAACTATATAGGCACGCCGTGCTCGGCGATGATATCGAACCTACGGAAATTCATGCGTATCGATTCAACCAAAATTCTCTCAAATTGATGGCTACATACACCGCAGGGAAGAACAGTGTTTTTGAAGCCATTGGCACCCTCGTCTCTGACTTGGATAAAGACGGGAAGCAAGAAATTCTCGTTACAAAAAGCGATTTCGATAGTGGGGCAACCCATCTCGTTTTGGGAATGAGGAACAAAAAACTCATGCTCAAGGCGCGAAGCGGCACAATCGGGACTGGAAACCGCTGGTCGCATCTATTGGGCGCATTCAACATAGATGGCAGCGCTCCTAAAATTCTAGCCGTAGAAACACCGCACCTGTCTGGCCTCTTGCTGGCGATGAGGCTAAGCGGCAATCGACTCCGCGAGCGAGCTCGCATGGCTGGTTTCACTACGCATTCGGTTGGTTCCAGAAACCTTTGGAAATTCGCCTTGCTAAGACGCCGTGGCGTTGTAGAAGCCGTTATGCAAGAAATCGGTCAGCAGTATTTGAGCGGTCTCGCGCTCTTCGGAAATCGCTGGCACTTCAGGTGGTCGCGCCCTATCCCCTCACCCGTTCGATCCAATTTGCTTACCGCAGATTTCAACCAAGATTCGAAAGACGACATCGCTTTCGTCGATCAAGCCGGTCTCGTGCACATCTATTTATCCAAGTGAATTTTCATCGACTCAATTTAACTTTGTGAAACGAACCGAACCAAGAGATATCCTCTACTCCCTGCAGACTAATGTCTTGTAGAAAAGAACTCCGCACTCTACTTATTTCCCTGAATATTGAAAAAGGCATCGCGCCCAGGGTAAACAGCCTCATCTCCCAGTTCTTCGTTAATGCGGAGCAATTGATTGTATTTCGCCAGCCGATCCGAGCGACTCGCAGAACCTGTTTTTATCTGGCCCGCGTTCGTGGCAATCGCTAAATCGGCAATTGTCGTATCCTCGGTCTCCCCTGAGCGATGAGATACAACGGATGTATAACCCGCTCGCGTCGCCATCTGGATCGTCTCGAGAGTTTCCGTCAAAGTGCCGATCTGATTCACTTTAATCAGGATGCTGTTTGCCACCCCTTCGGCGATACCCTTGGAGAGTATTCCTGCATTCGTGACAAAAACATCATCACCTACAAGTTGCACTTTATCGCCAATTGCTTTGGTCAAAGCGGCCCATCCATTCCAGTCATCTTCGGCACAGCCATCTTCGATTGACATGATCGGATATTGACGAGCCCAAGACTCATAGAGCAATACCATTTGCTCTGGCGTTTTCTTGCTTTTGTCCGACCAGCGAAAGACATATTTCCCTTTATCAAAAAGCTCACTCGACGCTGGGTCGAGGGCGAGGACTACATCTTTTTCCGGTTGATAGCCTGCCTTCACAATGGCTTCGAGAATCGTTTCAACCGCTTCTTCGTTATCCCGCAAATCAGGGGCGAACCCCCCTTCATCCCCAACGGCTGTGCTATAGCTCCGGCCTTTCAGAACGACTTTCAATTGATGGAATATCTCAACGCCCATCCTCAAAGCATCCGGGAAATTATCAGCCCCGACGGGCATAATCATGAATTCCTGAAAATCCACACAGTTATCAGAGTGTGCGCCACCGTTGAGGATGTTCATCATCGGAACTGGAAGCATATGAGCTCCCGCACCTCCGATATAGCGATAAAGTGGTAATCCGTGTGCGTCGGCGGCCGCTTTCGCCGCAGCCAAGGAAATCCCCAGTATTGCATTTGCCCCTACCCGGCCCTTGTTTTTCGTACCATCAATCTCACACAAACGTGCATCGATGCCCTTCTGATCGGATGCATCCATACCAAGCAACTCGGATGCCAACGTCTTGTTCACATGATTCACCGCTTTGGTAACGCCCTTACCAAGGTAATAAGCTTTTTGGCCATCGCGCAATTCGACCGCCTCGCGCTTCCCCGTACTTGCGCCACTGGGGACTGCCGCTCGCCCGAAACCACCCCCTGCCAAGTGAACGTCGACCTCTACAGTTGGATTCCCCCTAGAATCCAGGATTTCACGCCCAACAATTTGCACTATGCTCGTCATATCTTCCCCCGAGATTTAAAACCACTCCAATCGCCCTGCGCTCCAAAGTCGCCTAGGGTAGCCCATCTTGAGCGAGGGATAAAAGACGGGAAAGAACTTTTATGCTCTTATAAATTGATCTTTGAAACGTCGAATGATATCGCAATAAACATTCTATTTATTTCCAGAATGAAAAGGAAAGTTATGAGATGCCTCTGACAGGTGTACGTGTATTAGACCTAAGCCGCTTGCTGCCCGGCGGGCAATGCACATTGATGCTCGCCGATATGGGGGCGGATGTCATCAAAATAGAAGAACCGCTGCGCGGCGATTATATCCGCCTCGCATCTCCTTTTGATGAGCATGGCGTGTCCCCCCTTCATCTCTGCTACAACCGCAATAAACGCTCCCTGGCTTTGGACCTTAAAAACGTAGATGGCGTATCCACACTCCTCAGATTGGTGAGAGATACAGACGTGCTCGTCGATAGCTTTAGGGCCGGGGTTATGGAGCGCCTTGGCACTGGCTATCAAAGACTCAAAAAAGAGAACCCAGCCCTCGTCCATTGCTCTATCACCGGATATGGACAAGATGGTCCGTTAGCTAGAACTCCGGGGCATGACTTGAACTTCCAGGCCCTCGGCGGCGTCGTAGAACTCACTGGCGACGCCGGCGGTCCTCCGTATGTGCCTGGAGTGCTCATCGGGGATGTGGGCGCCGGCATGTGGGCGGCTTTCGCCATCCTCGCAGCGTTGCGCCTCGCCGAGCGGACGGGCGTTGGACAATTTATCGACATGTCGATGCTCAATGCCGTGATGAGTTTTCTATCCATCCATGGGCAAACATATCTCTCGACGGGACTGAGCCCAGGACGCGAAGAGATGAGGCATAATGGCCGGAGGCCATGTTATCGTCTCTATCCCACCAAAGACGGTCGGATGCTCTCCGTCGCGTGCTCGGAACCGAAGTTTTGGGTGAATTTGTGCAAACTTATCGGACACGATGAGTATTATGATGATTATGGAGCCAGAGGCGAGCGACGCACGGAGGTGATTCAAACACTCAATAAAACTTTTCAATCGAAGACACTCGAGGAGTGGGTTGCGTTTTTCGATGGCGCGGATGTATGCGTAAGTCCAGCGCTGAACATGCGTGAAAGCTTCGGACACACACAGGTTCAATCGAGTGGACTCGTAAGGGAATATCAACATCCTGTCAAAGGGACTTATCCCGGCACCCGGCCAGCCCCAAAATTTTCGAACCTGCCCATTAGAGATTCTCTCCCACCACCCAGACTGGGAGAACATTCAGTTGAAATTCTACAGGAATATGGGTTTCAAGATGAAGAGATAGAGAGTTTGCTGGCATCCGGCGCTTCCCACGGGGGCGCCGACCCCGAAGGTGAAACTATCAGCGAATGAAGCTACTTCAATCTTTATCCAGTATGGCTGCGCTCTTCCAGTTTTTCCAGCTCAGCTTCGAAATCCTTGAGGGTTCCGAATGAGCGATAGACCGATGCGAATCGCACGTAGGCCACCTCATCTACTTCCCTCAACTCATCCATCAATTTTTCACCTATTGCTTTTGTCGATATCTCTTTCTCGCCACTATCAAGGATATAGCGCTCTACCCGGTCGGCAATTGCTTCTTGATCCTCAGCGGATACAGGCCTTTTCTCCAATGCCTTCTTGATGCCTATGCTGATCTTGTCGCGAAGATAATTCACCCTTGTGCCATCTTTTTTGACAATGAGCGGCCAGGAGACTTCCGCCCTCTCGTAAGTCGTAAAACGGTGAGCGCATTTCTCGCACTCTCGCCTTCTGCGAATCGAATTCCCTTCTTTGGTCGTCCGGCTGTCGACCACTTTGCTTTCGGAATGACTACAAATCGGACATTTCATAAGAATCCAGTCCGGGCAGTAGAATCATCAGGGCATCGGCTGGGGCGCTTCTTCAATTTCGGCAATCTTATCCAGACGACGGGCGTGACGCCCGCCCTCAAACTCCGTTTCCAACCAAGTGGTTACAATTCTCTTTGCTTCCTCAAGGTTCACTACCCGGCCACCCAGAGCCAAGACGTTGGCATTGTTGTGGAGGCGGCTCATACGAGCGGCCCATTCATTGTGGCAAGCGACAGCGCGAACACCCGGAAATTTATTCGCCACGATGACCATACCTGCGGCTGACCCACAACAAAAAATTCCTCGCTCGGAGTTGCCTTCACTCACCGAACGAGCTGCGGGCCCGGCATAATCAGGATAATCACAAGATTCATCCGAGTTCGCTCCGAAATCATGGTATGGAATCGCTCTATCATCAAGCAGTTGTTTCACTACTTCTTTGAGTTCATATCCTCCGTGATCAGCTGCAAGAGCGATTTGATTCATCGGAATTCTCCGGGCGGTGCCTGTTGGAGGGGTGCAACCTCTCAAAACTAGGCGGTAGTAACCCAGAAGTCAAGCGTTCACTCATTCACACAGCTATCCCAAAATCTGTGTAATCCCGCACTTAAATAACGACCTTTATCATCAATACCAATAACTATGCTCGTGTAAAAACATGATTTTTCAACACAAGGATTCAATACGGTTTCAACTCCGTTCCAGAAATTGCTTTCCCCAAAAGAATTCTTGATGCCTCATGCGCAGTTTTTTTGAATTCATTCTCTGCTGCCAACCTCTCTCCTTTTTCCTGCAAACATCGCGCCTCGATCAAATGCAGTGCCAGACGCACCCAAGAATCCTGCCCTTCTATCGACACGGCCATAGCAGATGCCTGTTCTAGGCTTTTATTGACTTTCTCGATTTGACCTGCTTCGAGCATCAACGCTGCGTGAAGCACGTGATGATGGATATCATTCTCTCTGCGCTTGCCCGCAGAGTGAACATTTGCGGCAGCTTTTTTTATCGCATTATGTGACTCCAAAGGCCCGACTGACAACGCTAACCGTTGCAAAAACTCCAAACCACCCAAAGCCTGATAGCCATTTTCCCAAGTACGTAGAGCTCGCCTCTCACGACCTGCCGCTAACTGCGCATCACCCAATAAAAGATATGCTTTTTTTTCTTTGGCCAGATGACGCAGAGCTTGTTCTAACAATGGAATGGCGGCCTCTGTATCTGAGTTATTGAATTTCGTCTCACCTATCGCAAGATACACGCGGCCAGCGATTTGGTTATCTTCTTGTCGATCTAAATCCGAAACACTCAATTGCGATAGTTTCTCGCAAATTTCGACAGCAGCTTCGAGACGACCATTTTCCAGATACATATCCCGGAGTTTTCGTAACACTGAGGGGCTCACACCTCTCCCTCTACTGTTTTGCGCAAGCAACTCAAGAGCTTTTTTCGCCTGACCGGAATGATCGAGAGTCTCAGACAATCGGATAATGGAATCAGGCGAGTTGTTCGTAACAGCACGAAGGCGCTCATTCCATTGAATAGCGTCATTGGGGTTGCCGGAATCTATCGCCAAATCCGCTGCCAGCCTCAGAGCAGGAGTGAAATGAGGGTCATCCTTGAGTGCACGCTTAAGTTCTCTTCGAGCGCGTCTTCTTTTTCCTTGAATACCAAGGCTTTGAGCCCTGGCGAATCGCTCCTGAGCGCGATGCAAACGTTTTTGTTTTTTTGCCATTTTCTTCCGCGAAAACCAACCGAGTGCAGCCTCGCCCCACCCTAGAACGGAAGCCAGAAACGAACCAACAAGAGCCGCTCCGATAACTACCAGAGCTAATGGAACTCGCACAGACCAAGCACCGGTGAGACGCAGGTCTATGATTTCTCGATTGTAGTGAAGAAAATAGACAGCAGCCGCAATCGGAACTGCCAGAATGAGGAGAGTCCGAATTTTCATTCGCAACTCACCGCCCGGTACCTAACTACCGCCGCGCCTTTCAATTGCATTTTGAGCCGCCACTGTATATCGCGCATAGGGGATCGCTTCCAGGCGGGAATAGGGAATCGGCTCATCCGAGTCCTCACAAATACCATAAAGTCCATCTTCCATCCTCTGGAATGCCGCCTCCACTTCCCGCAAACGCTCCCGCTCCCTTTCTCCTAAATCCATTAATACCTGACGAGAATACGTGTCGGCAGCCATATCTGCTATATCTTGAGTCCCATCATCACCTATTTCTTTGGTGTGTATCTTACTTTTCTCCACTTCACCGAGTATTTCACGGCGCACTTCATTCAATCTTTCTTCTAAATCTCTCAACTGTTTTTTAGTCAAATGCTTCACGTTGAACCTCAACTTTCATTCTAATGACCTAAGCACTTGGTGCCATTGGCTTAATGACAGTTGCGTGCGACCATAAATCTTCCAGTCGATAAAAATCTCGACTCTTTTCATTGAATATGTGGACAACGAAATCGCCACAATCCATCAACACCCAATTTCCCTCTGCTAAGCCTTCCGTCAAAAATACAGAATCACCAATTTTCTTTAGTTTATCCCTTGCCTCCTCACAAAGCGCTTTCACATGCCGGAGGCTCGTTCCGTGGCAAATCAAAAAAGCATCTACCTCGACAGATAGAGGCCGAAGGTCCAAGAGCACTACATCCATCGCCTTCTTCGCCTCCAATGACTCCTGTAGAGCATGAAGCCGATTCTCTAGTTTCTTAATGGGTCTGCATCCTCCTCAATCTTCAGTGTGCAATCCCCGAATACCTATATAATTGGCGGCGAATTATAAAGAGTTCGACCTCGCGTGGCAATAAATGCCGTATGGAGGAAGACGCCCTTATGCACTGTCTGATCCGGGTGGCCGAAATGTCGACTTCAGTAATCGGAATGAATTTTATGACCCGTTCATTGTCCGCAAATTTAATTTCACGTAAGAACTCATCGAAGCAAGAACCCGGTTCAATTTCTCGGATCACCTTGAGAATCGCTTCTATATATTCTGCCGTATTTTGATTTCCTCTCAAGGTAACAGCAAAACTGACGGCGTTTAACACCTGTTTGGGCTCGTACCATGTACTCAACTCAAGAAACGCATCCGCACCGATGATGAAAAACATTTCATCTTCATCAGAGGTCGTTCTCGCCAGTTCCTTCAAAGTATCTAGAGTATAAGTTGGCCCTCCCCGCTCTACTTCAACGGGGTCGCATACATACGAGGAATAACCCTCCAAAGCAATTCGGACCATTTCCAGCCTGTCAGCCGCTGAGGCGACTTCATCTTTTGGCTTATGAGGCGGCAAGGCAGACGGTATGAACCTGATTTCATCAAGCTTCAGCGCTTTACGCACCTCTTCGGCGGAGCGGAGGTGCCCATAGTGAATCGGGTTAAATGTCCCGCCTAAAATCCCGATACGCAATCGCTCTCCTTAGGTTTTCCAGTTATTCCTCAATCAAAACGAAATTGTTTCGGTGAATAATCTCATCGTAGTCCTTGCTTCCAAGAATAGAAGCGATTTCCCCAGTTTGTTTCCCGGCGATTCGGGCAGCATCTTCACTTGAATAATTCGCCAGTCCGCGGCCAAAAGCTACGCCTTGCGTATCTTGTATCTCCACCACGTCGCCAAACCGAA
Source organism: bacterium (assembly GCA_022828125.1). GTDB lineage: Bacteria > UBA8248 > UBA8248 > UBA8248 > UBA8248 > Bin107. Next base: position 252,052 of record JAJEJD010000020.1, read on the forward strand.
AATTTCCTCCAATAGATACGACACCACTGGGCAATAGGCTTTTCCCTCTCTTCAACATCGCGTTGACGGCACCGCTATCGAGCTTGAGCCACCCGCGAGGTTTGGCCGTTGTTCCTATCCAACCCTTTCTCCCTTTCAAGCGCGCACCATTCGGCACAAAAAGCGTCCCCAACTGTTCCCCCATCACCACCCGTTCGATGACGTTGGGGTCTCGCCCTTTCACGATAAGTGTGCTTATGCCCACTTTATTGAGGGTATTGACGGCCTCAATTTTTGTTCGCATACCTCCGTGGGCGAGTGGGTTCTGGCTGGTGCCCGCAAGAGAGGCGATTTTCTTGGGCAGACCCTCAACACGGGGAATCAAACGCGCCGTTTTTGATTTCCTGGGATCCTCGTCATAAAAACCCGCCACGTCTGACAAGATGATGACGAGACCTGCCTGAACCATTTGGGCAGTCTGGGCGGCCAGCGTGTCGTTGTCTCCAAAGCGGATTTCTTCTATGGAAACCGTATCATTTTCGTTCACAATCGGGAGAATATCTTTACTGATCAGTGCTTCAAAGGTATTACAGGCGTTCAAGAATCGGCTTCTCTCATCTAAATCTGAATGGATGAGCAAAACTTGCGCCGTCTCGATGCCTTTCTGTCTGAATGCACGGCCATATGCTTCCATCAAGATAGGCTGGCCAACGGCGGCGGCGGCCTGGCGCTCAGGAACTGCTCTTGGAATTTCCTTAAAACCCAGCCTTTTCACACCGGCAGCAATGGCTCCAGACGAAACCATAACAACTTGCCTGCCCTCTTCTCTGAGTTTTGCGACTTGAGAGGCGATGCGCCCCAAAACCCTTCGGTTCACGCCCAGTTCATCTGAAGCCGTCAACACCGAACTACCTACTTTGACCACTATGCGTCGGCTCTTGAGTGCTGATTCATCTCTTCTGATCATGGTCATGAGTTCTTTGCTTGTGTGGTTAAAATGAAATCCTGCTCTGGTTCTCTCGTTTGCTTTAGCATTTGAGATAGTTTGCCCAACAATTCGTCTAGACCAAGGCCCGAAACCGCCGAGATGGCATGAACTTCCATACCTCGCTCAGCTAGCCCCTCTCGTAATTGCAATAAATGTGTCCTGGATTCCGTAACGTCCAATTTCGTCAAAACCGCCAATCTATGTTTCTTCGCAAGCTGCGGCGAAAACGCGAATAATTCATGGGTCACCGCATCAAAATCTGTGAGTCCATGCTCAGGCGGCAAGGAGGCATCAACCAAGTGAAGCAACAACTCGCAGCGCTCTACATGCCGCAGAAATTCCAGCCCCAGGCCTTTCCCCTTACTAGCTCCTGGTATCAAGCCTGGGATATCGGCCACCACGCATGAATTGTAATCGCCCAAGCCCACCACACCCAGATTGGGCTGAAGTGTCGTGAACGGGTAATCGGCAATTTTGGGCTTGCTCTCGGAAATCCTCGATATCAGGGTTGATTTTCCGGCATTCGGCATTCCTATCAGCCCGACGTCCGCGAGTAATTTCAACTCTAAATCCAAGACACGCTCTTCCCCTGGTTTTCCTTTTGTGATCCTTCTCGGCGCCCGGTTTGTCGAACTCTTGAAATGCTCGTTACCGAGTCCGCCCCGACCACCTTGCGCAATGATTACTGCCAGACCCTCACCCGAAAGATCGACCACGACTTCTCCCGATTCAGAGTCCCGTACGATGGTTCCAAGAGGCACTTCAAGCAACAAGTCCTCCCCATCGGCCCCATGTTTATTGCTCCCCATGCCTGCCTGGCCTTTTTCTGCCCTCAATAATGGTTGGAATCTAAAGTGCGTCAACGTATTCAAAGACGATGTCGCCTGGAAAACGACATGCCCTCCACGTCCACCATTTCCACCATCAGGACCACCTTTCGGGACAAATTTCTCCCTCCTGAAGCTGAGACAACCGTCCCCTCCACGGCCAGCTTGCACGCGTATTTTAGCGGTATCAACAAACATGGTGGGGGCGGAGCCTGCCCATTGGAGCCTACTCCGCCGGAATGACACTGATAATTCGGCGGCCCTTGGCTTTGCGCTCGAATTTCAATTTTCCACTTGCTTTGGCAAAAAGGGTATGGTCATTCCCTAAACCGACATTTTCACCCGGATGAAAGACCGTGCCGCGCTGTCTGACGAGGATGGTTCCCACATGCACGCTTTCACCCGCAAAACGCTTCACACCTAAACGACGCCCTGCGCTATCTCGACCGTTAGAGGAACTGCCACCAGCTTTTTTGTGGGCCATTTCCTAATCCTTTCATCCCGATTTGAGGATGTCTGTTACTTCTATTTGAGTATAAGGCTGCCTATGCCCTCGTTTGGTCCGGACTTTCTTGCGGCGTTTGAATCGAAAAGCAATAACTTTCTTCCCACGTCCGTGCTCACGAATCACCGCTCTTACTTTGGCATTATCCAACGCCTCTTTTTCTACAACAACATCTTCCCCATCTACGATGAGTCGAACATCCTCAAACTCGACACTTTCTCCAACATTACCGGGCAAGCGCTCGACCAAGATTTGATCTCCTGATTCGATGCGCATTTGTTTACCGCCGGTTTCCACTACAGCATACATTCAAACATTCTCCTTGACGTCCAAATTATGCTTCGGCCTCAAAAATCAAATATTTCCCTAACTACCAAAAAACGTGCAGGATATCTATCAATCCAGCCCCTAAAAGTCAATTCAAAGTCCGAACAAAATATCTTTCTTTTTCATTACTATTTCCTACTTTTCTTCTTAACCAAACTAAACGTTACTCTTTCGGTCCGATACGATAAAGTGCGTCTGACTGGCAAATATCCTTTTTTTTGTATTGATACTGTAAAACCCTTAAATACATCTCTCATGCCCACTTTGAATTTAAGACGCAAAGGTGTTTTGCCTTGAAAAACATCATTAATGAAAACATCAGCCTGTGGTGGATTCGAGGTGATGATAAGTTGACGGTCCTTGAATCCTTTAACTGGGTTTTCAACATTTCTCTCCCACCATTTACCCACTTGCTTCCTGGTTTTGGCGCAACCTGATAAACTTGGAACAAACATGAGGAGAATACAGAAACCTAGGATTAACCTTAATGAAGTCTTACGCATATCCCCTTGACTCCATTTTCGGAACATGATTCAAAACCTTATGCAAATCGCTTGATGTGAAAATGCCAAAAGCTATTCAATACATCAGTTTACACTGAAAGCATCATGAGAAAAAACACCTCAAAATTCAGCTGCACACGATTTTGTTGCGGCCTCCAACTAAGCTGGCCCTGCGCCCACCTGCTGCCCCGACCATTCCTCAAACATTTGCAGCAATTCCGTCTGGTCTGAATCCGGCCCGTATTTTTGTAAACCAAGACCATATATCTGCCTAGCATGATTGAGATAAAACGCCGTCACACCGTTTTCGCGCGCCAAATCGCTCCCCATCGAGAGGTCTTTGTGCATCAATCCTGTGGAAAAACCACAGGTAAAGTCCCTTGGCAAAAGAAAGCGGGGCCATTTATCTTTCGTGGCACTGTTCATACCTGAGCCGCCATTTAAAACTGTGAGCGCTTTTTCTGGATCAAGACCTAACTTCGTCGCCAAAACCATGGCTTCCATAGATGCGAGCAAGCTCGTGGCTGATAGAAAGTTATTTACGCATTTCATTGCATGCCCAGATTCTGGTGCTTCATCGATATGAACAATGGTTTTGCCCAATGTCTCGAAAATAGGCATCGCGGCAGCAACAATCTCCTTGGAACCGCCTGGCATGATTGCCAGAGTGGCGGCTTCTGCGCCTACGACACCACCCGAAACCGGCGCGCCGATAAGGTGTAGCCCCTTATCTTTTACTCGTGACGCAAGAGTACTCGTCCTCGTGGGATAGGAGGAACTCATATCAATAATCAATTTCCCCTCATCCAGATGTGTGGATATGCCATCCGGTCCATCGACTACTGCATCCACGACATCGCTATCAGGTAACATTGTGATGACAACATCGACCCGCCTAGCGAGGTCGGCCAAGCTTTCGGCTCCTTGCACTCCATCATCCCTCAAGGCCGCGACATTGTCCGGCCTCGTGTCATAGGCCACGACCGCGTAGTCACCACGCCTCAGATTTTTTGACATGGGCGTTCCCATCTTCCCGATTCCGACGAAACCGATAGTAACGCTTCCTGGTTCTAAAGTTTTCATAATTTCCTCGCTATCTGATGAAACTGGTTATATGAAGACACCATCAATCGTTTAGATGTTTTTGATTCGCTCTCAGGTTTTTGTCAATCCCCAACGAGAGTGGTAAGCTTGCTAGGAATTTCAAGCTTTTCTCATCAATCCGCCCTTTGTTTATCAATATGCCATGCAAGGAGAATTGTAATGGCGCCGATTTCGGCGGATGATGTCATATGTTATTTAGAAAAAAATCCTGGGTTTTTCATCGAACATCCGGATTCACTTCGCCAAAGTGGCCTGCTGACACAAGACAGCGCTTCAGCTAGAGTCCTGAACTTGCGAGACAAACTTTTTGACCGCCTAAAAGGCGAAAGAGAGGATTTGATACGTCTTCTCGATGAAACGATAGAAATCGTTCGCCAAAATGAACAAATCGAAAAGGACTTCATCGCAATTGAACAACTTCTCTTTCAGCAAGCACCTTCATTGGCTAGCCTTACGGAAATCGTAAAGAACATCGAATCGCGCTTTGGAATTGAATACGCGGGCTTTTTACTTCTAGAACCTATCGACGGCATTCCAGTTATCGCGGCAAAATCTGACGATTCATCCCGCATCCGCCCACTAGGCAAAATAGAAGAAGGACTCGTCCCTATACAAGGGGGCGTTGTGCTAAAAGGCAAATTAGAGGGAGGCGGGGGACCCTTGTTCCCAAGTACATTGAGCGAAAGCATCCAATCAACCGCTATTGTACCTTTAGAAATCCATGAAAAAAAAATCGGTTTTCTCATATTGGGATCAAAAGACCCCGAACGATATCAAGAAGGGATGGCGACCCACCTCCTCGGGCGTCTCGCAATGCGTTTGGCTTTGGGTATTTCCATCTTTCAGCGATTCAACAATGGAAAAACGGCACAATCAACTCTTTGAATCAAAGCACTCAATTTGGAATGCTCTCCTTTCCCACTGATGAATCATCAGACTGGAATTCCCTGCGTTTTGGACGCAAGTTCCATGACTTGGGAGATACTGCTCAGGTTTTCTAAGTTCCTGACCCGATCGATGAGCAAATCACCCGTTTCCTTTTCGAGCACAGGGGCCGTCATCACGTAGAATCGTTCGATTAACTCATCCCACGTCAACGGATTGCGTGAATCCCCCTTGGGATAATCCTGATGCGCTTCGAAAACGCCGCGATCAGTCTCGATTTCGACACGCGCTTGCCATTTGTCTGGAAATTCCTTTTCCATTTCCGCATCGCCGTAGCATTCAATTTTCTTGATAATGGAAGAATAAACCTGAGAACGAAGGAAATCGTCGGCATATTCATCTAGCCCTGCGGCACGCCTGAGAATCGCTACGGCCACGGCGTATTGAAGGCTGAACTGCGCATCAACGATGTTTTGTGGATTCGTTTTCATATCATAGGGTTCGATGACCACCATGACACTAGTCTCTGGAACCCGAACCTTCACTCGTTTTATTTCATCTGGATGAATATCATGTGCTCTGCAAACTTCGATTGTGGCATCAATTGAAGCATGGTTATAGCGACAACAAGCATAGGGCTTTATGGCACTCTCGCAGATTTCCCAATACTCACCAAAGTGCTCAACTACATACTCAGGGGTATAGTCATCACTATGGCCATGCAAGAATCCCGTTTTCCCGCCCAAGATATCTTCCGGTCCAGTATAACCCTCCTGGGCCAGATAGGCGGCGATGATACCGCTATGCGCCGCCCATCCCGGGTGAAATCTCTTCGTCCAGGCACCGTTATCGAGATATTGCATCGAACCGGCCGCCTGACTGCCCGAGATGCCCATCGCATTGGAAGTGGCTTCAACCGAAAGCCCCAATAGCTTCGATGCCGTGATTGCTGAGGCGAAAGTTCCGCATGTGCCCGTGGGATGAAACCCACGTTCATAGTGGCTCGTTGGATTTACGGCATTTCCTATGCGATTGGTGACTTCATAACCTGCCACGATAGCGGCGATCACTCGCTTCGGATCGGGCTGATGCGCCTCGGCAACGGCTAACGTACTGGGCATGACGCTGACGGCAGGATGCAGGCTCGAGCGCGTAGTTACATCATCCATTTCGGTAGCGTGGCTCACACCACCGTTCACCAACGCGGCATGTGGGGCATCCGTTTTCAAAGCCGAACCTATAATAGTGCACGGCCCACCCCGGGGCGCGCGTTTTTGGGCAAAATTATGAAATACCCGCGAACTGGCTGCTTCCGTAGCTCTCAATGTAACGCCAAGGTGATCGAGCAAGAAATACTTTGCGCGCTCTCTGGCCTCATCGGGCAGAGAATCATATGTAATGGCGTGAACGTGCTCGACAAGCATTCGGCTGATATTCATTCGAACATCTCCTTCCACTAGAAGCCAGTATGTTAAATTGCGTTAAAAGCCCGCGACTGCTCAGGCATTTTTCACAATCCGGGAATCATACCAGAACTGGCAATATCCTGCCTCGACGCAAGAGCGGAAAACCTTCTTCATGCCCTCGGGATACAGACACGTTTGTCTTTGAGCATGACTTGCGGATAGAATTTCCATCACTTGTACATTCTCACCAATTTTGGAGACATAACATGCAATCTTGCGTCTTTTGCAAAATCGTAGCCGGCGAGATCCCTTGCAATAAAGTGTATGAAGATGACGCATTGTTTGCATTTGAAGACGCCAACCCTGTGGCGCCCACACATATTCTGATCATCCCCAAAAAACACATGGAGACGCTCCACGAAATACAGGATGCGGACAAGGAGTTGATTGGCTCGATTTTCGTTGTTGCGAATGAAATCGCCCGTAAAAAAGGCATTGCGCAAGAGGGTTTTCGTATCGTCGCGAATTGCGGAGAAAACGGGGGGCAAACGGTCTTTCACATCCACTTTCACCTCTTGGGCGGGCGTCGCATGGAATGGCCGCCGGGCTAGCAGTCGCATAGTGCGTGAAGTTGCGTAACTGAATTGCACAGCAGGTGAACTCGCCGAGTTGCAAAGCGCCTGATTCAAAATCGCCGGAATGCCAGTGCCTTCGTAGAACCTACATGACACGAAACCGCCGCTCCATGGCGCGGCTCCATTTTATGGAGTGATCCTCACCAAACAAAATGTCTTGCTCCACAGGAGCCGTATACCAGTCTCCGCGCCTCATCTCGCTCTCCAGTTGTCCGGCTCCCCAGCCGGCATAGCCGACTATGATGACAATTTTCCTGGGTCGCTTGCCTTGGGCCATTGCCCGGAGCACCGTATCCACGGGGCTTATCGCCGCATTCTTTCCTACGTCATGCATCGCTTCAAGTTCGTGTTCCCTCGTATGGAGCACGAAACCGGAATCTGGCGACACTGGACCGCCGTAGTGGATGTTCACCTGGCTCAAGTCTCTAGGCCCATTTATTCCAAAACTACTGAAAAGCGCGGAGAGCGATATTCTTTGCACCACCCGGTTCACTATCAACCCGAAAGCGCCTTTTTCACTGTGTTCCACCAGCAAAATCACGCTCTGGCGAAACCTCTCGTCCGGCATACCAGGGCGGGCGACCAGCAACTTGCCCTCGTGATAGCCCAGCAGCGGGAGGTACGCCCCCTCCGGGTTCTTGCCCTGATCCTGGGCGGAGGCGGTTGCCGAGAAAATCAACACAATCGCAGCGAGCAGGATGCGTTTCATCCTAGGCCACCCAACCACCGCCGTAGAGCACGTCGCCGGAATAGAAAACGGCCGCCTGCCCCGGCGCCACGGCTCCCAGATACGTGGGGTCATGGGGCCTGATTTCGACGGTTCCATCCCCTTTGGGCGTCACCGCGCAGGCGGCCGCGCGGCCCCTATGCCGTACCTGCACTTCCATCGGAGCGGAATCCGGGGGAATCGACCAGTGCACGTCTCTGGCGAGGAATACCTCGCGCGCGAGGGACTCGCGTTCGCCCACCACGACGGTGGCCGAGTCCGCTTCGAGTTCCACCACGTAGCGCGGCGGGCCGCCCCCCAAATCGAGGCCCCGTCTCTGCCCCACGGTGAAGTTGGTCACCCCCCCGTGCCTGCCGAGCACGTTTCCCTCCAAATCCACGATGTCGCCCGGCCTGTCGACCCCCGGTTTCTCTGCCTTGAGGAAAGCGCGGTAATCATCCTTCGGCACGAAGCATATCTCCTGGCTTTCGGGCTTATCCGCGGTGGGGAGGCCCAGTTTTCGTGCGTATTCCCTCGTCTGCTCCTTCGTGAACTCGCCCAGGGGGAACGCGGTGCGCGCGAGTTGTTCCTGCGTCATGCCGAAGAGGAAATAGGTCTGGTCCTTCTCCCTGTCAAGACTCCTGGCGACGCTCAGGCTCCCGTCGACCTCCACCCGTCTGGCGTAATGACCCGTGACGAGCACCTCCGCGCCTAACGCCATCGCGCGCTCGGCGAGATAATCGAACTTCACCACCTGGTTGCACTTGACGCAGGGCACGGGCGTTCTGCCGTTTTCGTACTCGGAGATGAAGTTCTCGATCACGCTTTCCTTGAAGGATTCGCGCACGTCCATCACGTAGAAGGGGATGTCGAGCTGGGCCGCCACGGCGCGCGCATCGGCCAGGTCGCGCGGCGCACAACAGCCCCGGTGGAACGATTCCTGCGCGGGCCTGTCGGCGAGGCGTAGCCCCACGCCGACGGTCTCATGGCCCTCCTCGACCATGAGGGCCGCGGCCACCGAGCTGTCCACACCGCCGCTCATCGCCACCACCACGCGCTTCGCCATCACCGCCTCCAGGAAGATGCCGTCCCATGCCAGGGCACGTTATACACCACCCGCTTCGGTCGAGGCCACATGGCCTGCCCGGCGGGCGCCGCTGCGGGCAATTGCGGGGAAATGCGCGGTTGCGAAAACTTTTTTATTTTCTGATATTTCTTAAAGTATCACTTTATGTATATCTTGCAATGAGATGATTATACGTCCATATTCCGTGAATATGATTTTCAGAAATTTATCGAAAAACCCCGTGAATTTATCGATATTTATCGAATTTTTCAGGAATTCCGGCTTAGGCATAATTTCCGCCGTCCCGTGATACGGAACCATGGGAGCGCCTCCCCTTACGTCCGATCGATCCCGAAATACGCGCCGGGCCACTGCCTTCACCTCTCTGAAACGGCTGCGGCCGATATCATCACGCCGCCCTGCCCATCCCTGCGAAAACGGCTGTGGGAATTCCGGTCCTTGCGCCGGGTCCGCCCGCATGAAACGCCTCCTCTTTTCTCACGAGGGATTCTGGCGCATCCCCCGGAAAACGGGACAACGGCAAATGCGGGGAGTTGCGTGGTCAAACGCGAGTGGGAAGGGTCTATTGAAAAACCCACCTCGTCGGGGGCATCGCTGTTACCCCCCTGACAAGAGGGGACAGGGGGGTCAAGCCGATGACAAGGGCGGACACATCGGTCCGCGCCTGCGATAACGGAAAACCGCAATCCCGACCGGAGCAGGTTTTTTCAACGGCCCCGATGAAGGGAGGGATTGCGCCCCGATTTGCGCGATGGCCGCATCCCGTGAAAGCGCAGAAAAAGCATCGCTCCATCGGGCATCCGGGGGCATTATCCGTCATTTTGGATGGTTATTTCGCCGAGACGTTCATGCCGGAAAACAGGCTCGACACATCAACTCCGCAATGACGATCCGGCTTTACCCGCTGACGGGTAATGATACCCCCCGCTCAACCATCCTGCGGAGCGGATGTGCGGCGTATGAGTTCCTTGAGCGATTCGCTCTGGACTTTGATCGCCTCCATGTTTTCCCGGTGTCGGCTTTCTATGGCCGCCATCGTTTCCCGGTGCTGGTCGCTTTGCGCTTCTTGCTGACCTTTCAGCGTCGCCATGGCTTCTTGATGCCGGCTGTCCAGGGCCTTCATGGTCTCTTGATGCTGCGCCATGTTTTCCCGGTGCTGGGCGTCGCGCTGACGCGATGCCTGGCGCATGATGTAGAGTCCATACGCGATCAGGCTGCATTGAGCAGCCCCAACAATAGCGGAGACCCATACGGAGGCTCGCTGTACGGCAAGGGAGGCTTGCTGAAGTACCAGTGAGGCCTGTTGGAACGTGAGTGTTTCTTTTTGCAGTGCCAAGGCGGCTTGTTGCACGGTGAGGCTTGCGGTTTCGTATTCCGTCATTCGGTTCTCTCCTGTTATTTCTCGTGGAGATAGCAAGCCCGGTCAGTTTCACCCAAGGCGCGAGAATTGTCAAAAAAGCGGCGCGTCCGGTTTCCGTCGGTTCTGTTCACAGGAGAGTCATTCCTGGGTTCAGACGCAACGAGCCTGTGCGGTCTGCGAGGAGTGAAGATTTTTCTTTAGTACTCGAACACCGTGGGGCCGTCCACTTTTTCGGCGAGCGCCGAGACAGCGGCGCGGGCGGCGCCCAGGCGCCATTCGCGCTCGGCCTCGGGTGTGCGGGAGGGGTCGCCGAATGGATGGTGGAAGTGTCCGGCGCGGTTGTTGACGATGCGGTTGACCCCGATGTCGCGCGCCACGTCGGGCAGGCAGGTGACGATGACGGTGGGGATGCCCTCCCGCTCCAGGGCTCTCGCCAGCGCAGCCCCGCTGCGCGTGCCGGTGCCTCACGTGGCGGGGAGCACGACGCCCTCCACCCCGGTCTTCTTGAGCTCCGCGGCCCAGGCGCGGCCGATGCCGTCCATCTCGACGAAGGCGCCGCCGTTCCCGCAGGTGCTCAGGAAATCATCGTGGAGTTCGGCGATTTCGCCCTCGACCGCAAGCCTCCGGAAGGCGTCCACGGCGAGCATGCGGTCCGGCTCCTCGTTCACGAACACGGTGTTGAAGCCCCCGTGGATTGAGATGAACGTGCCGCCCGGAAGCGCGTCTTTCCCCTCGAAGGAGTAGGTGGCCCAGTTTCCGTTCCTCGATCCGGAGAAGCGGTCCGGGTTGCCGGGGGGCACCATGCCGCCTTCCGATACGATGGCGATGCGCGCTTTTTTCGGATCGGCGACGGGCTCGGGGGGCGCTATCTCTTCGAGCGTCGGAACGTCGAGTTCGGTCTGGTAGGGTTCGCCCTTGATTTTCCTCAAAACCATGTCGACGGCGCGCCGCGAAGTCGGAAGCTCGGCGATTTCGTTGTAGCGGATCCCCCGCGGGAGGTGGCCCTCATCAGCGGCGCTCCCGATCTTCTCGCCCCGGGCGAGCTTGAGCCCGAGACGTGCGGCGGCTTCCAGGGCCTCTTCCATGCCGACGGCGGAATCTGCGGCGGAGACGGTGTGGACGCTCGTGCCTGCGGCGGGAAAACCCGGATTCTCGGGATGCATGGCGGTGACGACGGGAATTCCTGCTTCCTCCGCAGCACGGCAGACGGCGGCGCAGGCCAACCCGTAGCGTCCGGCGTTGAAGGCGGGTCCTGCGAGCACGAGATCGGGCGAAAAGTCCATGATTTGCGCGAGAGCTTCTGCGGCGCAAGTTTCCTCGTTTTCGGCGAAAAGGCCATCACCCGCGAATACGGTGCCGACGACTTCGGCGTCCTCACCCAAGATTTTATCGAGCAGCACGCCCGGGCCGACGGGACCAGGCCGGGCGGATACGGGATGATCGCTCCTCTCCTCGCCCCCGACGCCAGCGAAGAACTGGTTCAAGTAGTGAACGACCCGAAGTGTAGCGCTCATGACCTGGCCTCCTGATATGGATTCATTCAAAAACCATTTTAGCACGCGCGGCGAACACCTGGTTGAACGATTCCCGCCTCAATAATCCTTGCCCACCATGTTGTTGATGTCCTTCGCCCACTCGTTGGCGTAGTAGTCGCTGTCGATCAGGGTGAAGGCCTCGCGGGTGTTGACGCGCTTGCCGTTATAGAACTCGACGACTTCGGAGCCGATGACCCGTTCCACCGCCGGGGCGTCGATGCGCTCCCCCTGCATGCCCTTGGAGATGACGGCGTCGGCTTCCGGCACGTGAAAGACGAGCGGGAACTCGCCCGACCCCGGCCGGCCCACCTCGTAGATGATCGGTACGGCGCGCACGCCCATCTGCTCGAGCGCCTGGACGGTGAGCCAGTAGTCCACCGTGGAGTTGCCGCCGCCCTCGAAGGCGAGGACCGCGCCGTCCGCCTTGAGTAAGGTGGCGAGCTTGGCGACGTAGTGCCCCGAGCGCTCCTTGAGCGCCTGGTTGTCGTGGTGGCCGCGCGTGATGATCACCCCTGCGAAATTGAGGTCCACCCCGTGGCGGCGGTAGAGCTCGTAGACGAGCGGCATGTTGCAGTGCAGGTAGGTCGGCGCCTTCTGCTGCGTCTTGTAGTTCGCCCCCACCACCGCGCCGTCGAGCATCTCGTTCGGGTGGATGAGCGTGGGGAGCGAATCCCCCAGGTTCTTGCCGTACATGAACGTCTGCACCATGGACGCCTGGTGCATGACCTGATCGACGAAGACGACCCGGGGGAGATCAGGATCGACGTCGCCGAGTTCGAAGGTTTCCAGGCGAATGGGTTCGAGTTCCGCCGTGCGCTCGGCCAGCCGGGACGCGATTTTAAGCGTCGCCAGACGAACGGCGTCGTCGTGCGCTTCGTTCGATGCGTCCTCCAGAGGCTCGTAGCAGGCGACGAGGTTCGCAGTCTCTGAATTCGTGCAGTGCACGGCCCCCGGACCGGACATGTCGATGATCCCTTCCCGGAAAGTCATGATGCCCGTCATGGGGCCGAGGAAACGGGTGGAGCTGATGACGCACATACCGGCGAGCTTGTGGGTGCGGCCCTCTCCTGCGGTCTTCGCCGGGCCGAGAAACCCCGGGAAAGCGCACGAGCGCCCGCTTACCTTGTAGATGGGCTCCACGGCGTCCAGGACGTTGGTGATCCGGGCAGAGTCGCCCGGCACCGCGGCGTCAAAGCGCACGTCCTTGAGGTCGCCGCCTTCGAGCGCCAGTTCGCGGAGTTCATCGGCATCCACGGTGAGCGTTTCGTCTTTGTACCCGAAGCGCTTCCCGGTGATGATTCTTGATACGGGAAATAACCCCATTTCGAGTCGCATGGACATCGTTCCCCCCTACCCGGCCGCGCGCATATCGGCGAGGTCGCTTTCTATTTGCGGCAAATCGAGCACCATCTCCATCATGAGGAGTTTTTCGGCGTACAGTTCCTCTGGAACCCGGGTCCGCACCTTCTCTTCCAGGATGTGAAAAACGGGGAGTCCCAACGAGACTCCCGCCAGGGGCCCGGCCCAGCTCGGGTCCCCGGTGGTCAGCGTTTCGACGGCGAGCCGAAGGCCTTCACCGGGCATTCCCAATACCACCATCAGGTTCTCCGACCCGATTTCATCGGCAATCGACTTGATGGCGGCCTGGTTTTCCAGGTCCATGGCGCCCGCGGAGGTTCAGACGAAACACTCCGTCTTCTGGAACACGACCTCCGCACCCGCCGCTTCGAGACACTCGGCGATCAGCGGGCCGGGAACGCCGTCGCGCTCGCCCAGCGCGATCACCTTCTTGCCCTTGAACATGGATTTCCTCCACTTTCTTACACAAAAACGAACGAATCACGCTTCCATCAGCACCGAAGCCCCGTCTGCCTGCCGGGACATCCGGCCCAGAAACAAGCTCCCTTTGGCGACGACCATTGTACTGCCAAGGCTACCCGTCCGCATCCTTTCGAGCGCATGGCCGAGAAAGGGAACGCCCGCGGGAATGTGCCCCTGCGTGGGCGCGAATCCGGGCATCCCGTGCGTTTCGATGAAGTCCGGTATCTCCTCGCGGGCGATTTCCCCGCCCATGACCGCCATGGCGGCCAGCATCCTGTAATTCGCAGCCGCCACGTCTCCCGCCCCTGCCGGCAGCATGATCTCCGGGTTGTGCAGTTCGACGGCGTACTTATCGACGCTCGCAATCTTGCGCCCGGCGCGGGCCAGCGGGTCGCGCACCAGCGCCTCCGCCAGCCCTTGCGGCGTGGAGGGCTTTCCCGCCGGGTGGCGGCCCACGATTTCCAGATTCAGGCGGGGGCCGTCTTCCGGGTTTTTCGTGAGAAAAAACGCCACACCTCCCAGCACGTCTTCCAGGACGGGCACCCCCTTTTCCAGATGGAAATATGCCTTCATGCCGAGCTTCGCCATCGAACCGCCCCCCACGACGACGGCGTTGCCGACGACGCCCGCCTCTATCAGCGCCGCGGCGTGCACGAGCGCGTACACCGGCGCCGCGCAGAAGGACTTCACGTCCACGCCTGCCGCATTCACGCAGCCCGCCATCTCGGCGATGGTTTTGGCGAGATTGCCGCCGCCTCGGTTGTAGCGATCCCCGACCGCCTCTTCCGAGCAACTGATGACGTATTCTATCGCTTCGGGAGCGAGGTTTTCTTTCACGAGAAGATGGCTCAAGGCGTATGCGCCGCTCGCCTTGGCCGCCAGGTTTTCCAACAAGATACGGGCATCCAGGGACTCATCCGATTCATGATCGCGGCGAACGCACCCGATGAGTTCTCCATCCTGAAAAAGCGGCAGGGCTTCCCCTTTCCCGATGCGTCCTGAAACCTCTTCTTGCTTGTATTCCCCGGGAGGTTTTTCTCTTTCGAGAAGGGCGGCGGCGGATTCCGAACCCATGACGCGCGACCCACGATGCTCCTCATCGAGGATGAGCAGACCGAACTGATCCGCCGCTTCGAGAAGCGCGTAGAAAGAATCCTGCGGGAGGATTTCCCCGAATGCGCCCTCGGGCGAAGCGCCTGCGAGGGGATTCTCGTACCACGGAGACGGGATTTCGCCTAAATTCTCGGGCGGAAGATTGCCGATGAACGCCTGGTTCGGCGGGTAGCCGACCGCTTCGCCGAAAGTGCGCAGGTCGGCGAATACGTCGCCCGGAGACTGATCGTTCCTTAAAGCCTCGCGCCAGGGCTTGGAGCCGTAGCGAACCAGATCGGGAGCGTGAACGAGGACGTTCGCCGCCGCGCGCAGATACGCCGTCATATCGCCCGCCCCAAAAGGAGGAAGGAAAGTTGACGGGCGGTCGCCGTCACCGCCCTATCCCGCGGTGTAACCGCCGTCGGCATAAAGAATGTGGCCGGTGTAGAAGTCGGACGCGCGCGATGCGAGGAACAGGAGGGGCCCGGCCAGGTCTTCGGGTTCGCCCAATCGGCCTTTCGGGACCCGGCTCACGATGTTCTCACGGGTCTTCACCGCCTCGGGCGCGTCGGTGAACATCCAGTCCGTGAGCACCGAGCGGAAAACGGTCGGCCCGACCGCGTTGACGGTGATCCCCGTCGGCCCCAGTTCGCAGGCGAGCGCCTTCGTGATCCCGTCGACCGCCGCTTTGGAGGCGCAATAGGCGGTGTAGCCCGCCGGGTGGCCGAGAATCCCGCGCGTGGAGGAGACGAGGACGATCTTGCCGCCGTCTCCCTGCGCCTTCATCCGCCGCGTCGCGGCGCGGGCCAGAAGCCAGGATTGCGTGACGTTGGCATCCATGACGTCTGCGAACGCATCGGGCGCCATCTCCTCGATCATCCCTACCCTGTTGATGCCCGACGCGACGACCAGTATGTCCAGGCGGCCATAGGCCTCGACGGCCTTCTCCACCATGGCATCGGCCACCGCCTCGGTTTCGGGGCGCGCGTTCACCGCCACAACCTCGGCCCCAAGTTCGCGGCACTCGCCCGCGACGGACTCTAAAGCCTCCGCATTGCCGGCGGCCAGCGTGAGGCGGCACCCGGCCCCGGCCAGCGTCCGCGCGGCGACCGCCCCGAATGCGCCCGAAGCACCTGTGATGAGCGCGGATTTTCCGCTTACGTCAAAAAGTTCCGAGGGTTTCATAATATGGCGTCCGAATGGGGGATCACGACGGGCGTCCCGCAGGCGTGAGAGAAGATTCCGTATGCCCCATGCTAGGTATCGAGGGGGTGTAGTGTCAAGAATGGGGGGCTTATCCATTCCATGGGTCAGACCCGACCGATTGAGGTTTTGTAGGGACAGGCCCCCGTGCCTGTCCTGACGAGGGCGGGCACAGGGGCCCGCCCCTACGCCATTTCGGTTTGTGGAGGTTTTGAGTAGGGGCAGGTCGCGACCTGTCCCTACAGGTAATCGGCTACGCCGGACTCGCTTTCCGCGCCGGCTCCGCCGACAATGCGGTGAATTCACCCTCATCCGGCGCATTCGCCGGAATGACCCGCTTCCGTGGCGAACGCTATTGTCGTCAGCACCCCTGTCAGACGACCTCGACCCAGGTCTTCATGCCCGACGCCTGGTGGGCCAGCGTGTGGCAGTGGATCAGCCACTTGCCGGGGTTGTCGAACACGCAGAGCACGTCCCGCCTCCGGCGCGGGTCTACCAGGGTGGTGTCGCGGTAATGGCCGGGCACACCGTTCTCGTCGAGTTCGTGGAAGTGGTGGCCGTGGATGTGGATGCCGTGCGGGAAGGCGGTGTCGTTTTGCATCGTGATCAGCGCCGTTTCGCCGCGCTCGAAGCGCTGCCAAGGCGCGCGCGGCAGGCCGGAGCGGCCGTTGAAGGCCCAGAAATCCCCGCCGCGCATCATGCCCATCATGCCCATCCGGCTCATCGCGCCGCCCTGCATGGCGAGCGTCAGCCGCCGCGCCCTTTTGCGATCGGGCGCCGGGGCGGCGTGCGGCGGAAGCGGCGCGACCGGGGTTTTGACGGGCGCGGGGTTCGCGCCTTCCGCCTCTATTTTGCCGAGTTCGTAGGCTCCCTCCCGAATCAACATGTCGAAGGTGACGGGCTCCGCCACGTCGAGGATGACGTCGGTCCGCTGCGCGGGGGCGAGGACGAGTTCGCCGAGCGGCTCGGGCGACGCGAGCGGCATGCCGTCATGCGCCACGACCTTGCCCGCGCCGCCCGAGATCCGCAACGGGAAAATCCGGGCCGTCGCCGTGTTGATCAGCCGCAGGCGAACCCGGTCGCCGCGCCTTACCGTTTCGCGCGAGACGAGCGCGCGCGCGAAGTTGCCGATCCGCCCGTCATGGGAGAAGTCGTGCCGGTTGCCGAAATTCGCGCGCAATTCGCCGCCGCGCGTGAGACGCCAGTCGTCGAGAACCACCGTGATGTCGCGGTCGACTCGCGGGGGGTCGCGCTCCTCGACGATGAGGGGGCCGTAGAGCCCCTTCGCCACCTGTTCCCATGAGCGCTCGTGCGAGTGGTACCAGTAGGTGCCGGGACGGGATACGTCGAAGGCGTAGTCGAACGCTCCGCCCGGCTCAACCGCCGCCTGGGTGAGGCCCGGCACCCCGTCCATCGCGTTGTCGATGTGGATGCCGTGCCAGTGGATGGCGGAAGCGCTGTCGATCCCGTTCTCGAAGTTGACGACGATCCGGCCGCCCTGACGAGCGCGGATTTCGGGGCCCGGCGTCGACCCGTTGAACCCGAGCATGCGCGTCACCCCTTGCCCCTCAGGCAGGAGGCGGGCGGTGACGGGCTCAGCCTTGAGACGGAAACCTGCGGGCGCCGCCCATCCGGTAGCTGGCGTCAGCGCCGTCGCCGCCAACGCTACAAGAAATTCCCTGCGTTTCATGTTCGATCTCCTGGATACGAGTTTCCAGCGGCGGGACAATAATATCTCCCGCGCCGCGCGGCGGCAAGATTGTCAGTAATACCCGGAGAATGAGGCTTTGTCTCGGCCCATGCGGCAAGTGACACCGCCCCTCCGGCGCACGCCGAAATAACAGCAAGAACAAACCTGGCTATAGGGGAAATCAAGATTGCAGGGACAGGTAGCGACCTGTGGGGCAACCCCGAGGAGGGGTTTGCCCCTGCGGGTGATCGATTACGCGGGTCCCGCCTCCTCCACCTACCCCGCCAGCATGGCGGTGAGACGGGTAAGGTCGTCCGCCTCATCGAGCCCCCGCCAGGCGTCCCAGGCGGCTTCGGCCTTTCCTTCGGGAAGGTCGGCGGCGCACTCTAAAAATTTTTCCTTGAGTTCGAACTCGCTCAGGGGGTTTTCGACGTGTCCGCGTGCGCGGGCGAAAAAGCGAGAAAGTTCGCGCCCGTCGTTGAGCTTAATCCAGACTTCGGCCGCCTCGGTCTCGGGGTCCTCGCGCGCCATCTTCTCGTCGAGCTCGAACGCCACGCGCTTCTGGAGCGCAGCTACCTCGGGCCGCGCGACGCTGTCTTCCTCGAACTGGCGGATGCCCACCTTGCGGTCCACGAGGGCGGAGGCAAGACAGAACGGCATGGAGAATTTCCCCTCTAAGCCCGTCGTCGCCTCCTTGTAGCGCAGGACTTTCAGCGTCATGGTCGATGCGCGCGCGCCCAGGGCCGCCACGTCGGCGACCGCGATGTCTTCTTTGGTCACCAGGTCGAGCATGGCGTCGATCCCCGGATGCGTCATCGCGCAGCAGGGGTGAATCTTCACGCAGACGCCCTCTTCGATGTCCCAGGGCTGTCCCCATGGGGCGACCGCGCTTTCCCAGTCCGCGAATTCATGCGACGCGGGCCCGATTTCCTCCGCCGCCATGGCCGCCGTGAAGCCCGTCTCCAGCGTATCTTCGGCCGCCGTGAAGCCGTCCTCGGCGAGTTTCGCCGCCACGAGGCCCGCCCGCGCGGACTGGCCCGCGTGGAATGGCTTGGTCATCGTGCCGAAATTCGAGACCAGCCCCGCCGAGCCGCTCGCGCCCAGGCTCAGGGCGTTCCGCGTCTGTTCCTCATCCAGTCCCAGCAGGTACGCGCAGGCGCCCGCCACGCCGACGGATCCCAACGTGGCCGTGGCGTGAAAGCCCCGGCGGTAATGGCGGGGGTTCACCGCGCGGCCCAGGACATGCAGCAGCTCGAAACCGACCGTATAGGCTTCCAGGACCCGTGCGCCGCCGATTTCCCGCTCTTCGGCCAGCGCGATGAGGGCGGGCACCAGGGTGACGCTCGGGTGGCCCAGCATCACGAAATCCACGTCGTCGTAATCAAGCGCATGGCCCGCCGTGCCGTTCACGAAGGCGGCCCAGGAGGCGCTCGTGCGCCCCGTCGTGCCGATAAGCCGCGCTATGGGCGCGCCGCCCTCGGCGACCGCCAGCCGATGCGCCAACCGCGCGCAATCATCTCCCCGGCCCGCCAGAATCACGCCCAGGGTGTCGAGGACGGCGTTTCTCGCCCCCGCGCGGGCCGCATCGCCCACGTCGGGGGGAAGGACCGCTGCGATTCTTTTCGCCAGCTCTCTTGTGGCCGGGTATGTCATGGAGAGAATCTCCTTGGGTGCGGGTGAACTCGTGGCAGAAAACTCAGATGGTCCGGCACGGGGGCCGGCCCCTACAGGTGCTCTTCAACCGGTTCGTAAAAATCGCGGGCGGCCCCCTGGAGAGGGCCGCCCCGATTTTACGTCAAATGCCGCGCGGGCGCTCGGCGGGCGCTTTCGCCTTGCGCCCCCTGCCTGCGGGTTTACGCATATCTTCGGTAAGCTTGAACTTGTTCACCGCGTTGACGAAGGCCTTGGCGCCCGCCTCGACCGTGTCGGGGCTCGTGGCGTGGCCCGCTATCTGCAAGTTGCCCTCGAACTCCACCATGATGTTCACCTCGGCGAGCGCGTCGCGGCCCCGCGTGACGGCGTTCACCGAGAAATCCGCCAGGCGGCATTCGATGCCCACCACACGGCAGATGGCGTTGATGGCCGCGTCCACGGGGCCGTTGCCCTGGCTCACTTCGGAGAACTCCGCCTCGCCCTGTCTGATCCGCACCGTGGCCGTGGAGGCCGGCTGCGTGCCCGTGGAGGATGTGACCTGGAGGAACTCGAGGTTGTAGTAGTTCTCCCCGCCCTCGGCGCGGTTTTGCTGCAAGAGCGCGATCAAGTCCTCGTCGTAGACCTCTTTTTTCTTGTCCGCGAGATCGATAAAGCGCGGGTAGATGGCCGTGATGTCCTCGCGCGACATCTTGAAGCCGAGTTGCTCGTAGCGCTTCCGCAAGCCCGCGCGCCCCGAGTGCTTGCCGAGAACGAGCGTGTTCGAGGGCCTGCCCACGGACTTGGGCGTCATAATCTCATAAGTGATGGCCTTCGAGATCACCCCGTGCTGGTGGATGCCCGCCTCGTGCGCGAAGGCGTTCTTGCCCACCACCGCCTTGTTGGGCTGTACGGGCACGCCCGTCATGGAAGTCAGGAGCCTGCTCGTGGGGTAGATCTCGCGCGTCTTGATGCCGGATTTGTAGTTGAGCTCGTCGCGTCGCGTGGCGATGGCCATCACGAATTCCTCGAGCGAGGCGTTGCCCGCCCGCTCGCCGATGCCGTTGATGGTGCACTCCACCTGCCGCACGCCGGATTCGATGGCCACGATGCTGTTCGCCACCGCGAGGCCCAGGTCGTCGTGACAGTGCGCGCTGAAGACCACCTCGTCATAGCTCGGCACCTTCTCGAAGATGTGCTCCCAGAAGCGCTTGAACTCGCTGGGGATTATGTAGCCCACCGTATCGGGGAGGTTGATGGTCGTCGCTCCCTCCTCGATGGCGATCTTCACCGTCTCTGCCAGGAAATCCCAGTCCGAGCGCGTCGCGTCCTCCGCACTCCACTCCACGTCCTTGCAGAGTTTTCGCGCATGGCGCACCGAGGCGGCGATCTCCTTCAGGAGTTGTGCGCGCGTCATCTTGAGCTTGTGCTTGAGGTGAATGTCCGACGTGGCGATGAAGGTGTGGATCCTGGGCTTTTTCGCGTGGCGCACCGCCTCCCAGCAGCGGTCGATGTCCTCGCGCGCCGAGCGCGAAAGGCCCGCGACGCTCGTCTTCGTCACCGCCTTGGCCACGTCGCGCACCGATTCGAACTCATCGTTCGACGCGATGGGAAAGCCGGCTTCGATGATGTCCACGCCCAGTTTTTCGAGCTGGAGCGCCATCTGCACCTTCTGGAAATGATCCATGCTGCAGCCGGGCGACTGCTCCCCGTCCCTGAGCGTGGTGTCGAAAATACGGATTCTGTTCGAGGCCCTGCTTCTGGATTGTTTCTTTCGTACTGCCGTGGCTCCTCTCGCCATGGGTTCCATGCTCCTCAGGAATTTCTATGTTTTCGTGAATGTGCGCCTTGAGCGGAACGCCGGGTTTTCGTGTGTGATGGGGCGCTTGCGCGCAAGACGGGTGACCGTGCTGGTTTCCTAAGAAGCCAGTGGATGGCGGGGCGTCTTGAACACGCCCCAGGACCTCCTGCGATCCTGATGACTCATCGAATCAATACTCCATATCGATCCATCAGACGCGAGGCTGCGCGGCCCGATGGGCGGAGATCACGCAAGTCCTCGCAAAAGCAACACCGATCTTATGGGTCAAGCGCGCGCCGAGGTCAAGTCCCCTTTTTCGTTTTTTTTCGATTTTTCGGCCTCGACGCCCTGAACGCCAAGGCTGAATCACACACGAAACGGGGTTGTACAACAAGTTCTGATTTCCTGATTCGGCGCATGGAGCCGACCAGGGAAGGGGGTCTGCTTCCAGCACTCACTCTTCGGCGAGTGCCTTCATGGCGGCGAGGCGGCATCCGCCGGCGACGACGGCGCAGCGCTCGATAGAAGCCTGCCCCGGACCCGATCCGGGGTCTTCTCCGGGGTGCTCTACCCTGACGATCAGGTTCTCCAGCAGGTCGTGGGCAGCGATGGAGGCCTTGAGCTCCGCGAAAAAAGCAGGGTCGGGCGGGGTCTTGCGGACGTTCTCCGGCGCGAGTTCCAGCCGGTCGAGCGGGATGGAACGGATAAGCGGTTCAGCCTGAGCCATATGAATCTCCTCCTGTGGATGTGATGGGAACGTGCCGGGAACCCTCTCGGGCTTCCCGACTCCGCCCTCGCCTCGCTCGACTTTGCCTCTTAGGGGCGCAGTGCGTGCTGAGGGGGTATCTCGAAATCGGCGTGTCGGTTAAGGGTGGATGGTTTACAAGGATTGTCGTTGGACGCGCATGGGTTTTTCCCGCGGAATTGGTCGACAAGACGCCAAAGCCTGAAGTACATTTCTTTGTTCCGTGTTTCGCAGGTACAATTTTATCCACCGTTGCAAAGTGTCCAGCCGGAAAATGGATGCTTCAGTTGTCCTTGCTACGAGAAGAGATTTGAAACTGAGGCGCAGGCGGGAAAACACCACGAATTCATCGCGTCACCTTTTCGAAGCAAGACGACAAGAACACTATAGTAGGGTGGCGAGTGATGGTTTTTCATGGGACGACAATAGTTGATCTTTGGCTTAATCAGTTTGACCGAGAAGATCTCGGTGACGCCAAGCGGCTCCTATACGCGATACGAAACGTGACCGCCGATGAGTTCCATGACTCCATGACAGACCTCGTTCGAGCACGGGTCGAGGCGGATCCTGGTCCCGTAGGGCTCTTCGTCGAAAGCGAGCGACGAAATTGGAAAGGGCGACCGCATCGTCTATTCTCAGAAAAAAGGCGAAAGCATTGGCGTGCTTTTGGGAGTGGGCCTCCTGTGATTGAACCTGCGAGGACCGTGGATCCTGAAGTAGGAAGCGAGGGAATAATTGCACAGATCGTGTCCGGAGTCTCCCGGCAGGCCAGAACACGTGCTACGATACATCCGAGACCGAAAACGATTAGAAAACGAAAGATTAGACGATTCATTCTCGTGACCGATTTCATAGGTAGTGGCGACAGGGCTTACAGGTATCTCGACTCAGCTTGGCGAGTACGTTCTGTTAGAAGTTGGTGGTCGGCTCGACGATCAAAAGGCATGTCATTCGAGGTAATTGCGTATTCGGCTACCGAAGCTGGCCGCGTAAAGATTGAGGCGCATCCGACTAGGCCAGTAGTGAACTTTATCGAAGGTTGCCCGACTATAGAGCAGGTTTTTGATTCTCCAGATGTACGGTTGCGTATAAAGAACCTTTGCATTCGCTACGGATCCTTTAATCCCAACTTTGACCCGCTTGGCTACGGCGGTACAGGTGCGCTGATCACCTTTGCGCATGGAATGCCGAACAACGCACCAGCAATATTCCACAAGCGAAATAAATTGAAGGCTAAGCCATGGGCCCCGCTCTATCCTGAGCGGGTCACGTCTGAGCGACGCACCGGTATTGTCGCATTGACCGAGGATTGGGAGGCAAGCCAGCTAGAACTGCACCGAATTGCGAAAGAAAAAGTGCCTCTGTCTCCAAGTTTTTTGTCAGCACCCTCGGTTATACGAGATGCGGTGCGCGTGTTGCTATCGCTGGATCGTGCACCTCGTACAGAAACGGCAATTTCCTCGAGGACGAGTCTTTCGGTTAAGCGCGTTAAGGGTGCTCTCGCACGCAGCCGTAAATATGGCTGGATCGATGATCATTCCAGGATCACGGACAAGGGCCGTAAAGAGCTAGCACGTCTTGGCGCGTCGGTCCAAAGAGAGATTGAGTTTCAGTCTGCAAGCATTTATATTCCGCGCTCTCTGAGGGCGCCGCGAGCTGTCTAGATGACACCGGCCTATATGAGCCAGTGCCAACGGTGGGTGCCTTCTCGGTATCCGCTGGGGGTAACGGATTACTGTTGCCCTTTGTTGGAGCCGTTGCATGTCGGCAGTCATGCCACGCACGGCGCTGCCTTCGTCAGACGCAGCGATGTCTCGCTCGCCGCGCGCGGCATCACTTCCTTACCCTTACGGGTTCAAAGTAGATGAGCTCGTGGCGCCCTCAGCGCTACCGACGTGAGGCGCTCCAAAGTGGCGCCGACCCTGCCATCGTGGATCGTGCCACGAGAACTGGTGCCTATACGACCGCACAGCATCAAAACCGACCGCCTGTTCTGTCGCTCCGCCATCTCGCACACTTGGCTGATGTTTCTTACAAGTTACTACGCGACGTCGTTTCGCGACGCGCATCAGACCCCTACCGCCTATTTCGGATTCACAATCGGGTGACCAGGGGAGGCAAACGCTACCGAGTGATCTGCGTTCCGAATCCTGCCCTGTCCCGCGCACAAAGTTGGATCGCCCAGAGCATACTTCAAACTGCGACTCCACATCATGCGAGTACAGCATTTGCACGGGGTGACGATATTGTTTCTGCGGCTCAGGTTCACCATAACGCACGCTGGCTGATCAAGCTTGACGTGGAAAATTTCTTTGAGTCTATCTCCGAAATAAGTGTGTATCGCGTATTTTTCTCGCTAGGCTATCAACCCCTCGTGGCATTCGAATTGGCCCGACTTTGCACCCGGGTTCGCTGGCGCTCAGACATCTACAAGAAGAATCCCCGTTGGCGCAGCCGATCACAGGGGCACAAAATCAGCGCATATACGACCGAACAGCTCGGCTACCTGCCTCAAGGTGCACCGACGAGCCCGATGCTAAGCAATCTAAGCGTTGCTGCTTTCGATGATGATGTCGATGCTATAGCTACCGAGCACGGTCTGAGGTATTCGCGATATGCCGACGATGTCAGCCTATCGACGCCGCGCTCGTCATTCTCGCGCGTACAGGCAGTTCAGGTCATCCGAAAGGTGTATAAGGCGATGGTCCAACACGGCCTCTCTCCAAATCGCGGAAAGACACAGATTCGGCCCCCCGGATCCCGAAAAGTCGTGCTCGGTCTGCTGGTGGACGGGCCGAAGCCCCGGTTGACCCGCAAGTTCAAGTCTCGTCTCCGGATGCATTTGTACTACCTCAATCGCTCGGACATAGGTCCGGCTGGACACGCTGAGAACCGTGGGTTCGATTCGATCATTGGGCTTCTGGCCCATGTTCGGGGTCTGATCGCACATGCCCAACTTGTTGAGCCTGAATACGCGGGCGCTCGTCTTGCAGAATTCAACAAGATAGTTTGGTAGACAACCAGTACGTCTGGCGCCTACAGGAAACTGAGGTTGTCCCGGAGTTAATCGGTCGTTTTTATCTTACTGCAGCCGTCAGTTATGCCGCGTTTCGCCAGGGTCTGCCGGAAGGGCGTCCTCTGAGAGGATGGCATTTGGCGTAGATCTCGGCGGCCTCGAACGCTTCGCGCGGAATCTCCGGGTAGTCCTCCGTGAGATCGTCGATGCCGTCGCCGTCCTGCAGCCGTCCGAGAATCGCGTAAACGCTCAACCGCGTTCCGGCGATGACCGGTGTGCCGCCGAGGATGTCCTCATCCGATGTGATGTATCGATCGCGGGCTTTTCGGTATTGTTCGGCGTTGCGCAGGGAATCCGCCGCAAGGCGCTCGAGGTCGAGCATCGCGCCGGGAGTGAATTCGATCCTCTCGAGCTGCATGGGCTCGAGACGGGCCAGATTCGTCCAGATCGCCCGTTTATGGCGCAGGGGGAGGTCCGTCAGGTTGGCCGCCTTCAGGGCATGGAAATAGGCCACGGCCCGGATGGGGAGATAGCGCATCGCGCCGCCGCGAAGACGGGCCGGACCGGCGAGGGACTGCAGGACGCGGGCTTCCAGGGCTTTCTCGATCGTTGTCCGGGCCACTCCCGAGAGAGCGGCGGTTTCCCGGATCGTCAAATCGGCCGTGATAGGCATAATTCATCCCCTTTAAGGAATGAATATAAGGCAAGGCCGTATAGTTTTCAAGTCTTTCATGCTCAGGTAATCGGGGTATTGATAGTAGCCTGCGCCGGTGTCACGAGATTACGAGCCGGGAGCGGGTCTTCCGCCTGAACCCAGAATGTCGGTCGCGATGCTCTGCGCTATCCGCTCCGCCGCCTCGCGCACCGATTCGCGTGACAGATGGGCGTAGCGCGCTGTGGTCTCGACCTGGGAGTGGCCGATCAGTTTCCCGATCATGGGCAGACTCTCGCCCAGCGCCAGCGCCCTGGATGCGTACGAATGCCGCAGGTCGTGGAGCCGGACGTCGGAGAGACCCGCGCGCGACCGGACGGTCTGCCAGGCGTCGTCGAGTTCGGTCATGTGCGTTCCCGGCCTCTTGCCGTGTATGACCCACGGATTGCCCTCGATGCGCGGGAGTTCCGCGAAGAGCTTCACCGCCCGCGGCGAGAGCGAGACCTTGACGAAAAACAAAAGGCGAAAAATAGATTCCGTAGAACCCTCTCTCCTCGGTCGGCTCCGACACCGGAATGACGGTGAACACTCTCGATTGGAGGCGGCAACAACCCATTTGGGAGACTTTTCACCCTCCCCTACTGCGCGTACTGCCCGCCGTCCACGACGAGGGTCGAGCCCGTCATGAAGCTCGAAGCGTCGCTCGCCAGAAAGAGGATCGCTCCCTTGAGCTCTTCGGGCCGGCCGATACGCCCCATCGGGATGTGGGCCTTGATCATCCTCTCGCCCGCATCGGAATCGAAGAACCTGCTGTTGATGTCGGTCAGGAAATATCCCGGCGCGAGGGCGTTCACGCGCACGCCCGTCTTCGCCCATTCGAGCGCGAGCGTCTTGGTGAGCTGAATCAGGCCGCCCTTGCTCGCCGAATAGGCGGAGAGCATCTTCACCCCGATGAAGCCCGCGACAGAAGCCACGTTCACGATCGCGCCGCCTCCGCGCTCTATCATGCCCGGCGCCACGGCCTGACTCATCAGGAACGCGCCCCTGAGGTTCGTCTCCAGCACCTGGTTCCAGCGCTCAATCGGCAGATCGGTGGCCCAGCCCTCCCCGCTCACGCCGCTGTTGTTCACCAGAACGTCGATGCGCCCCAGCGCATCTTCCGCCTCGCGCGCTGCCTCGCGGATGGAATCGGGCTCCGTCAGGTCGCAGGCGACGACGTGGGCCGCGCGGCCCAGGGCGCGAATCTCCTCCGCCGCCTCCTCGAGCTTCTCTTTTCGCCTCGCCGCCAGGGCGACGTCGGCGCCCGCTTCGGCCAGCGCGCGGGCCATCGCGCGCCCGAGTCCGGTGCCGCCTCCTGTGACCAAAGCCCTCTTTCCGCTTAAATCAAATAGTTGTGACAATTCTCTTTCCCCTGAACATAAAGTTTCCGTAATTTTTGCCCACAGAATTCGTGTATAAGCTGTGGATAAGTCTGTTGAGAGGGCCTCTAAACCCCCTATTTTCCGTCACTTAAATCATATTGACACATTATTGAGCAAACCTTTTAACATCAATGATTTCAATAACATACACTAAATTTTCGCCCTTTGAAGCCTTGCGCTTTCGTTTTAAGCCTTGTTTTTGCACAAGTTTTACCGATGAAATCCCGATTTCGCATTGCATCGCGCCATCAGAATTTCCATTTTCATCCGCCGGAATCACCCGCTTTCTCCGCTGAACCCGCCTCGTAGAAGAGCAGGCAGGTATCGCCGTAGCGCCTCTCGCGCACGAGTCTCGCCTCGCCCACTCCGCTTATCGCCTCAACGCCCCGGGGCGCTTCCATCACCAGCTTCGCGCATATCGGCTCGGGCGCAAAGACGGCATCGAGAAGCTCTCGCCGCAGCGCGTCTTCCCTCCAGGGCGGATCGGCGAAGGCCAGATCGAAACTGCGGGAGCCCTGCGCCCGGATGCGCCCGATCTCGTGGGCCACGTCCGCACAGCGCACATCGAAACCTTTCGCCAGGCCGAGAGTCTCGGCGTTTTTGCGCATCGCCGCGCAAAGCCGCGGGTTTTTCTCTACGGCGAGCACACCCGCCGCGCCCCGGCTGAGCGCCTCGATCGATATCGCGCCCGAGCCCGCGCACATATCCAGCACGCGCGCGCCGACGACCGCACCCCCCCAGATGTTGAACAGCGCCTCGCGCACCCGCTCGCCCGTGGGCCGCACCCCCTCTTCTTCGGGCGAGGGGATTCTCCGGCTCCTGGCCGCACCGCCGATGATCCTGAGCGACACCGCTCGGCCTCAGAGGCGCTCGAAGTGGGCCAGTTCGCTGAACGCCCGGTAGCGCGCGTCGATCTCCTCTGTCGAGAGAGCGCGCATGCGATCGTAGCTGAACGACTCCACGTTGAACGACGCCATGACGCTGCCGAAGACGACCGCCCGGCGCATTCCCGACTCGCTCAGGTCACCCGTTGCGGCGAGGTGACCCATGAAGCCGCCCGCGAAGCTGTCGCCCGCCCCCGTAGGGTCGCAGACGTCTTCTATCGGCAGCCCGGGGGCGGAGAACACGCCGTCCTCGTGAAAGAGCAGCGCGCCGTATTCGCCCTGTTTCACCACCAGGGTTGTCGGACCTATCTCTCTGATGCGGCGCGCGGCGCGCGCAATGTTCGCCTCGCCCGACAGCGCGCGCGCCTCCGCATCGTTGATGACGACCAGATCGGCCATCGAGAGCGTCTTGAGCAATTC
The DNA here is from genome assembly GCA_022828125.1 of bacterium. Classification (GTDB taxonomy): domain Bacteria; phylum UBA8248; class UBA8248; order UBA8248; family UBA8248; genus Bin107. The sequence goes on from JAJEJD010000020.1 coordinate 280,273, forward strand.
ATCGCGCTTGCCCTCGATCCAGAAGTTCATGGTGTCGCACGCCACGAGCCTGGGGGAGTTCGCCTGTCTCACGACTTCCGCCTGAAGCTCGGGGTCGATGTTCGCCAGAAAGACGAACTCGGTGTCTTTGAAATTATCCGGCAATTTGGGCGAGAAGCTCTCGAAGACGTTCAACTGCGTGTCGAGCGTGTGGGCGGTGTTCAGGTCGAACCCGTATTCCCCGCGCCAGCGGAACGTCTCCCCGTCGCTTCTCTCGATGCCTGAGATGTCGATTTTGCGCTCTTCCAGAAACGCGAGCGTGTCTTCGGGAAAATCCGCCCCCACAACGGCCACGAGCCGCACGTCCGTAAAATAACTCGCCGCTATCGAGAAATAGGTGGCCGAGCCCCCCACCGCCTCCTCGCGCGCGCCGAAGGGCGTCTTCACCGAATCTATCGCCATGGAACCGACCACCAGAAGGCTCATCTTTCCCTCACTTTTTCATACCGGCCGGCTTGCGCCGCCTCATGACATCGCCCACGCCCTGCCGGAAAGCTCCGGCGAAAGCGCGTCCATCCCCCCTCGTTGTTCAGGAGGCCAACTCTAACGACAAAGCGCGCGCGTTTCAAAGGGCATATCCATTCCGGGGCGAAATATGGTTTAATCGTCTAAAGAACAGGAGACGACCCAGAAGACGCATCACGACGTCTGTCGTTTTCTCCGGTTACGCGCAAGGAGAGCCGCATGGACGCGAAACACCCCCTCGTCACGCGCGAGGAGTTGGCAGACCTCGATTTTTATGCCGATCTCGCCGATCGCTACCTCGCCGTGGACGGCCTGGAAGCGCGCTGGGTGGGTTTCACCAAAAAAGAGATTCTCCCCGACCGGGAAACCGCCGAGCGGATGCACTATCTCGTCTCGCTCGCCCGGGCGGTCGAAGAGACGCTCGATTCCGCATTTCGCGCGGGCCACATCCCCGGCACCGCTTTTTTCGGCAGGGGAAACGAGGGCGCGAGCGTCGCGAGCGCGATGTGCCTGGAAGACCACGAATGGCTCGTGCCCATGCACCGAAACTGCGGTGCGCACCTCGCCAAGGGCCATCCGCCCAGGAGCATCATGTCGCATTTCTTCGGACGCGCGGACGGCCCCTCCGGCGGGCGCGACGGGAATTTCCACATGGGCTACCGGCCCAAGCGCATCACCCAGCTCATCAGCCACATCGGCACCATGGTGCCCATTGCCACAGGCGTCGCCTGGGCGGCCAAGGCGCGCGGCAGGGGCGAGGCCACCATCAACTACATCGGGGACGGCGGCACGAGTGCGGGCGATTTTCACGAGGCGGTGAACTTCGCCGCCGTGAGAAAGCTCCCCCTCGTCATCATCATCGACAACAACCAGTACGCCTACAAGACGCTTCTGAGCGATCAGTACGCCTGTGACGCCCTGGTGTTAAAGGCGCCCGGCTACGGGCTGCCCGGCTTTCTCATCGACGGCACGAACGCGCCACTGGTGCACCATGTGTGCTCACAAGCGCTCGCGCGCGCAAGGGCGGGCGGCGGCCCCACGCTCATCGAGAGCATCACCCTGCGCGCCGCGGGGCATTCGGTGTATGACAAGTTCTCCGACTACGTGGACATGGAACACTTCGAGAAGTGGACCAGCGAGCGCGACCCCATCAAGCGGCTCGACGAGACGCTCATCGAGTTCGGCGTCATGACGGCGGAAGAAGTCGCCGCCTCCCACGATAAGGCGAGACAAGACGCGGAAGACGCCCGCGATGAGGCCCTCAAGAGCCCGATGCCCGACCCCGCGGGCCTGACCGAAGGAGTATTCGCCGAATGATCACCTATCGCGAAGCGCTGAGCGAAGCCCTCTGGGAGGAGATGGAGCGCGACGAGGACGTGTTTCTCCTGGGCGAGGACATCGGCCTGGGCGGAGGGGCCTTCTACATCACCAAGGGGTTCATGGAGAAATTCGGGCGCGACCGCGTGGTGGACGTTCCCCTGAGCGAGGCGGGCTTCACGGGCACAGCCATCGGCGCCGCCTTATGCGGCATGCGGCCCGTGGTGGAGTTTCAGTTCGCCGATTTCGTTACCGAATCCTACAAGATGATCGTGGATTTCGCCGCCGGGAATCATTACCGGCAGATGGGTCCGGTGCCCATCGTCCTGCGCCTGCCCGCCGCCGCGCTCGTGAGCGCGGGGCCCTTTCACAGCCAGAACCCCGAGATCTGGTTCTTCGGAACGCCGGGCCTCAAGATCGTCGCCCCCACCACCGCCCACGACGCCAAGGGGATGCTCAAGGGAGCGATAAGAGACCCGAACCCCGTCATCTTCATGGAGTACAAAAAGTTCTATAACTACCCGGTGGACGATCTGCCCGAAGTCCTGAGGCCCGCAATCCCCGAAGACGATTACACCGTGCCATTCGGCGAGGCGAGAACCCTGCGCGAGGGGGACGACATATCGCTCATCACCTTCGGCACCACCGTGCTCGAAGCCCTGGAAGCGGCGGAAGTGCTCGAAGGAGACGGCGTATCGGTGGAGGTCATCGATCTCAGAACCCTGGTTCCGCTCGATAAAGAGGCGATCCTGGAAAGCGTCAAGAAAACGGGAAAAATCCTCTTCCTGCACGAGGCGAGAAAACGCGGCGGCGTGGGCGGCGAGCTGGCCGCCATCGTGAGCGAGGAGGTTTTTGAATATCTCGACGCGCCCGTCCGCCGCATCGGCGCGCCGGAAGCCCACGTGCCGCTCAGCCCCCCGCTCGAGCGCGCCTACCTGCCCAGCACGGAGAAAGTCGTAGAAGAACTCCGCGATCTCGCCGCGTTCTGACCCGCCCAAGGTTTTTCATTCCCCCTGGGGGCTGTTGAAAAATCCCGGATTGCGTGATTCGGGGTATGGGCCGCCAAGGGAGGAAGAAGACAACATTCCCCCCCGTAGGGCACTCAACAATTACTCCCCCCTTGAGGGGGCTGTTGAAAAAGTCCTCACATCTCCCTCATCCTGAGTAGCGGCGGAGCCGCGTATCGAAGGATGCCCTCTCGCACGCCGGGAGATGCCTCCCATCCTTCGATACGGCGCTTTCGCGCCTACTCAGGATGAGGTTTTGTGGCCACCGGCGCGGCAGGAAGGAGGGGACAACCGCGTCGGCTGTTAGAGGTATTGCCGGGGGGCCGGTTTCGCCCGTCACCACGAAGCCGTCATTCCGGCGAAAGCCGGAATCCATTTTGACTTTTCACCGGACGGGGCGCCACGATCTTGTTGTTGCGCGGCGTCCAGATGCGGAATTCAGAGAATTCGCCTTTCGTTTTTGTATTCGGCCCCGATGCTACCGGCCCGGAGGTACAGACGGCCGAAGGAAATGGCGAAGGCTAAATTGGTTTCCGGCTTTCGCCGGAATGACGGTGGGGGGGTTGCGGTTTTCGTAGGGGCGGACCTGTGTGTCTGCCCAATCGCTCGGACGAAAATACAGAAAACGGGAGCACACACAGTCAGACATATATGTCTGACCCCTACGCCGAACCACTCCATCGGGGCTTTATCAACAGACCCTTGAGGGGGAGTCGATGAAGCCGAGCGGTTTGTGCGAAAGCTGAATCGGTGGGGGGTGAATCGCGTTTTATCGCCATTCCGAATTATACCCCCCACCGAATCGCTTGCGGGCTTACGCCCGTAGCTCTTCGACTCCCCCTCAAGGGGGGAGTGATTGTTCTCTCTCGTCGGTCAGTCACGTACGACAAATCCAGTGTCCCAGACTTTTTCAACAGCCCGAATGCGGAAGCGATTGCCCCGCACCCGCCGGGGGACGTTCGTCCCTCCTCCTTCGATACGGCGCTGGCGCGCCTACTCAGGATGAGGAGGTTGGGGCGTTTGCGCGCCCATCCCGAAATCGGCTTTTCAACAACCCCTCATCGGCCGGGTTTGAGACCGGGATGACGGGCGCGCCCCGCTTTTGTAAATCCGGAACGGATTCTGGTATATACTCCCCAGGAAATTCCCCATCACGCTTGAAGGAGCCCCCATGTACACCGCGCGCATCAGAATGCCCCGAATGGGAACCAGCGTGCACGAGAGCACGGTGGTGGCCTGGAAGAAGGCGGTGGGCGACACGGTGGCGAAGGGCGAGGTGCTCCTCTCCGCGGAGAGCGACAAGGTGGAGTTCGAGGTCGAGGCCCCCGCCGACGGCGTGATAACGGAAATCCTGGCGGAAGCCGAAGAGACGGTGCCCGTCGGCGAAGTGCTCGCGACCATGGAGACCGAAACCGAGGTCGCCGACGAGACGCCCGAGCCGGAAGAACCGGTATCGGACGCGAGCGACTGGGCGGCCCCGGTCGCTCCGCTCAAGCCCAGAGAAAAACCCGTCATCCCGGCGGCGCGGGTGGAAAAAGCGCCGCGTTCCTCAGGAGACAGGAAAACCTGGCTCTCCCCCCGTGTCCAAAGCCTCGCCGCCGCACACGGGGTCGGGCTGGACGTAATCGCAGGGATCGAAGGCACGGGAGCGGGCGGAAGGGTCAGCGCGCGCGACGTGGAGGCGTTCATCGCGGGTGGCGGCGCACCGCCAAAAATCGAGATGTCCGTGGAGCCGCTGAGCGAAAACAACGAGGAGCGCGTAGAACCCCTCAGCAGGGTCCGAAAACGAATCGCCGAGAACTTGACCCGCTCCGTACAGGAAATTCCCCAGGTCACAAGCTGGCTGGAGGTGGGCATGGGGGGCGTCTCGGCTTTTCGCGACGCGAACAAGGAGGCGTTCCGCGAGAAACACGGCGTAAACCTCACTTACACGCCCTTTTTCATCATGGCGCTCGTCCATGCGTTAAGAAACGAAGACAACGGGCGCTTTAACGCCACTTTTCAAGACGACGCCCTCACCATCAGGCGCTACTTGAACTTAGGAGTAGCCGTGGATTCTCCGGGCGGCCTCGTGGTGCCTGTGCTCGAATCGGCGGATTCGATGAACCTGGTGGAACTCTCGGCCCGGCTCGACGATCTGGGAGCCCGCGCGCGCGAGGGCGCGCTCACGCCCGACGACGTCCGGGGCGGGACGCTCACGCTTACCAATTTCGGCGCCTCGGGCGCGCTGGGTGGAAACCCCATTATCAACCCGCCCGAGGTGGCCATCATCGGAACGGGGGCCATTGTGCCGCGCCCCGTAGCGCTCCCGACCAGCTCGGTCTCTGTGCGGCCCGTCATGATTCTGGCGATCACCTTCGACCACCGCGTAAACGACGGCATGGCGGCGGGCAGGTTCATCTCCGACATCCGCGCCGCGCTAGAGAACATGGACTTTTCCCTTTTGGAATACTAGGAACCCCGCTGCCGGACTCACCGCTTTTACGTCCGGTGAACGACTACGACAACAAGGAGCAAGAAAACACATGGCCAGACCAGACATCGACACTCCCTTGCGCTCCATGCTCTTCATCCCCGGTTCGAGCGAGAAGATGGTGGGGAAAGGTCCCACCATCGAGGCGGACGCCGCCCTGTTCGACCTGGAAGACTCCGTCGCCCCCCAGATGAAGGAAGCGGCGCGCGAACTCGTGCGCGCAGGCATCGCGGAGACGAGCGGCGCGCCCGGCGGCCCCTCAACGATTCTCGTGCGCGTGAACGACGTGGAATCGGGCATGCTCGAAGAAGACATCGACGCCATCATGACGGAGGGACTCGACGGCATCTTCCTCCCCAAGCCCGAGAGTGCCGCGGACGTGCGGACAGCGGATGCGCTTTTAACAAAATACGAGCGCGAGCGCGGCCTGGAAGAAGGCGGCGTCGGGGTCATCGCTCAAATCGAGAGCGCCTCGGGCGTGGTGCACTGCTACGACATCTGCAAGGCGGCGGACCGCGTGGTGGGCGTGAACCTGGGGAGTGCGGAGGATGCGGACCTGTGCCGCAGCCTGGGGGCCACCTGGACGGAAGACGGCACGACGCTCCTCTACACGCGGAGCAAGGTGCTCGTCGAGGCGCGGGCCGCGGCCCTGCCCCACCCCACAGACGGCGTCTATATGCGCTTACAGGACGACGACGGCTGCCGGGCGGACGCGGAGTTCGCCAAAAAACTCGGCTACACCGGCAAGGCGGCCATCCATCCCAGACAGGTGCCGATTTTCAACGAGGTCTACTCGCCGAGCGAAGAGGAAGTCTCTTATTACACCGAAATGGCCGAAGCCTACCGCGAGGGCGAGGCGCAAGGATTGGGCGCGGTCTCCTTCCAGGGGAAGATGATCGATATCGCCATGGTCAAGCACGCCGATAACGTGCTCGCGCGCGCCCGCGCCATCGCCGAAAGAGCATAGGCTTAAGCGAATGGCGGACGCGATAGACCCGGTCGAGCATTTCTTCGCGCAGCCCTGGTCCGACGGCCTGCCCGTCGTCGTGCCGACAGAAGAGCGCCTCTCGGACATGCTGGGAGATCACGCGCCCGACGCCCTCATCGGCCACGTGCCGCCGGCGAACCACCCCGCGACCATAGAAACAGTGGCGCTCCACGCCGTCATGGCGGGCTGCAAGCCCGAATACTTTCCGGCCCTTCTGTGCGCGCTCTCCTGCATTCTGGACCCGAGCTTCAACATGAACGGCATTCAGGCCACGATGAACCCCGCCGGCCCCCTCATCGTCATGAACGGCCCCTATCCGCGCGAGATCGGCGTGCACGGCGGCACGGGCTGCCTGGGGCCCGGTTTCCGGGCCAACGCGACCATCGGCCGCGCGCTCAGGCTCATGCTCCTGAACCTGGGCGGCGGGATTCCCGGCGTGGTGGACATGAGCACGTTCGGAAGCCCGAGCAAGTTCGCCTACTGCCTGCGCGAGAACGAGGAAATCAGCCCCTGGCCATCGCTGGCCGAGGAGCGTGGATTCGGGGCAGAGGAAAACGTCGTCACCGCCTGCGCGGGGGAAGGCCCGCGCGTCGCGCTCGATGATTCGAGCGATCACGCAGACGGCGTGCTCACCACGATTGCGAGCACCATCGCCACGATGGGTTCGCGCCACGCCTATTCGCGCGTGGGCGTTACGGTGATCATGGGACCCGAACACGCGCAGCTTCTCGCCGACCAGGGATTCAGCCGGGATGACGCGAAGCAGGGACTCGCAGAGCGCGCCCGCCTGCCCGTGGGACTACTCAAGCGCGGCGGACGCTACCGGGGGAAAGAAAAGAGCGAGTGGCCCGCGTGGGTGGATCATGACGATGACGACTGCATGGCGCCCATGATCCGGAAACCCGAAGACGTCACGCTCCTGGTCGCAGGCGGCCTGCCCGGACCCTCCTCGTTCATCATCCCGGGATGGAACAACACAAGTCGGCCCGTCTCGAAGGCGTTCGCCGTGGAGTAGCCGCGAACTCACTTACGAACCGAATCTAGCCCCTTAACACCCGTAGGCCTTGCCCTCCTGGGGCGTGAGACGCTTCCAGGCCATCGCCAGTTCCGCGAGAATCCGCACGCCCACGCCGGTACCGCCCTCGGGGCGGTAGGGTTCGGCTTTTCCGGTGTGCGAGGGCCCCGCGATGTCGAGATGCACCCAGGGCGTCTCGTCGGCGAAGTGCTGCAGGAAGGCGGCGGCGGTGTTCGCACCCCCCCAGCGGGCGCCCGAGATGTTGCACATATCGGCTATCTTGCCCTTCATCGCCTCGCCGTATTCCGGAAACAGCGGCATGTGCCAGACGCGGTCGCCGGTGTGCTCGCCCAGGTCGCGCACCCGCTCCAGCAGCTCGTCGTGCGTACCGTACATGCCGGTCACCTTCTGGCCCAGCGCCACCATGCACGCGCCCGTCAAGGTGGCGAGATCGATCATGCACTGGGGCTTGTATTGCTCGCGCGTGTAGTGGAGCGCGTCGGCGAGTACGAGTCGGCCCTCGGCGTCGGTGTTGTGGATCTCGACGGTCGTTCCCTTCATGGAGCGCACGATGTCGCCGGGCCGCGTGGCGTCGCCGTCCACCATGTTCTCCACGAGGCCCGCCACGCCCACCACGGGCACGCGGGGCTTTGAGCGCGCGACGGCGAGCATCGCGCCCAGCACGGCGGCGGCGCCGCTCATGTCGGTCGTCATGAGCTCCAATCCACCGCTCGGCTTGATCGATATGCCGCCGGTGTCGAACGTCACTCCCTTGCCGACGAAGGCGATGGGTTTCGTCCGCGCCCCCTGCGGCCTGTATTCGAGAATAACCATGCGCGCCGGCTCGCTGCTGCCCCGGCTTACGGAGAGAAGCGCGCCCATCTTCTGCCTCGCCATTTGCTTCTCATCCAGCACGCGGCAGCGAAGGCCCTCGCGACGCGCCATCGCGCGCGCCATCTCGGCGAGTGCGGGCGGGCGCTTCTCGTTGCTGGGCGTGTTGATGAGGTCGCGCGCGTAATTCGTGCCCTCGCACAAAGCGCGCCCGTAGCGCACGCCGCGACGCATCGCGCTCAGGTTCCTGCCGGCCCCGCCGCATAAAACGACGCGCGAGACCTCGGCTTTCTCGTCATCATTCGCACTCTTGTACTTATCCATCCGGTAGAGGCCGAGCCCCACGCCTTCCACGACCGCCTGGGCCGCCCCGCGGGAATCGAGGCCGTCTCCCGCCAGGGTAGAGGCCGAAAATGCGATGCTCTTCAGCCCCTCGGCGCGGGCGCGCCTGGCTGCCAGAGCGCCGGCGCAGCGAACCGATTCGGGCGACACCTCATCGCCTATTCCTGCGAGAATCACGAATTCAGGCGCTCCACTCCCTTCGGGCACGGGCAGAACGGAGACTTGCCCCTCCTTCCCCTCGAACACCTTGCGCTCTCGCAAGGAGACCAGGGCGCTGCCCAGAGATTTTTCGAGCCGCTCGTCTTTCTCGTCTTTCCTCATGAGGCGAACCAGGGCGTCCGTCCCCTGGTCGAACCCATCACCGCCCGCAACGGAGAACCGCATGTCCATCTCCTCTTCCGAATCAGCACGTAAAGTAGAATGCGAATAGAGAGAGTGTATCCTACAGAGGCGCACACGGCCAGACAAAGCAGGGTCTCTGCCCCTTTCACCCATGCGGCCGGGTGCGCGGATTGTCTTATTCCGTCCCCTGCCCCTAGAATGCCCGGCATTGTCGGCATAAAACGAGCGAGTCGGGCGCACCGAAGCCCCCGATGCTCAAAAGCGATAGTTTTCTTCCTCTCACGCGAAGGAATACACCATGAGTTTCTACAACTGGGACATGCTCCCCTTGAGCCACGACCGCCCCGGCGTCGCGCACAGGCGGATTTTCGGCGACAACATCCAGATGCAGCACCTGATCACCGAGCCGGGCGGCACGCCGTCCAAGCTGCACAACCATCCCGACCACGAGGAGTTCTTCTACATCCAGGCGGGCGAGTGGGAGTTCACGCTCGAAGACGAGGTGCGGCGAATCGGGCCGGGCGACGTGGTGCACGTCAAGGCGGGTGCGATGCACACCCTGAAGCTCGTGAGCGACGAGCCGGGGATGGCGCTCGAGGTGTTCTACCCGATGTGGAACCCCGAACTCGCCGAAAACAAGGAAGATTTCACGATAGACGCCATCAAGGGCCGCATGGAGTTCGCCGAAGAACCCGACGAGATGAACCGGGGCCGTCCTCCCGGACACGGGGAGTAGTGCCCTCCCTTCGATACGCGGCTTCGCCGCTACTCAGGGTGAAGAAGGAAGGAGAACTTCCTCGCTACCGGGAAAGAGGGGGAGGGCTTCGACGCTGTCGGGGGAAAGAGAGTCTCCCCGCCCCTCTTCCAAAAACGCGCAAAAAAACAGGCGGCGCCCGTCGACGCCGCCTGCTGTTTTTGAATTTCCCTCAATGTCCCGTTTCAGGTAACACCAAGGGGCAGTTTAGGGTTTTTTCAAAACCCTCTTCCGGTGGTGAGCCGTTTTCAGAACCCTCCGGAGAGATGTGTTGTAGGCGGTTACTATCAAGTTTCTTACCATGACAGCCCTCCTCTTGCTACTTGCGATTTGTACTCCCAAATCCTAGCAAAGGCCCGAAATCGTGTCAAGAATTTTTTATCCTCACAAGCGCCGGAAAATCTCAGCTCCATATATTTCAATACCTTATCATCAAAATTTTTCAGTCGTCCTTCTCCCTGACCATTCGGCCCTTCACCCCATCTCTACGCCTCGATGATGGCGGAAACCACGCCTCCGCCCACCGGCCCCTGGTGGAAGACGAGCCCGGCCGAGACGTAGACCGCCGGGTCCTGCACCACCGACGCGATGACCGCGTTCGCCACCGCGCGCACGGGCCGCGTGCCCAGAACCGAATCGGTGAGCAGCGTGACGCGCTTGCCCAGAAGCCTGCCGTCCCACGGCGCGCCGGCTTTCGCGAACGCGTGCACCACCCTGTTTAAGTCCTCCGCACCCGGCAGGCCGTCGAAGGCGAGCCCTGCGTTTCTGAGCGCCTGCCTCACGGCGTCTGCGTCAATCAGGTGCTGCATCACCGCCCGGCCGATCTTGTAACGGCTCACCGATTGTGAGGAATTCGCCAACACGACGACTTCCGAGCGCATGAGCTCCACGCCCGCCGAGCAGGAGATCATTTCCGAATACAGATCGCCCCGGCTGCACACGTCGGATATCTCGAACGAATCGCGAGGGATCTCCCCGATGCCCACCGCAGCGCCCAGTGCCGAGCAGCCGTTCGAGAGGCTCATCGAGCGCGTGGTGTCCGTGCTCACCACCTTCTTGCCGCGCGAGGCCGCGTCGTTGATGCGATCGGACGTCAGGAGCGGACACTTCACCTGCACGTAGCCCACGTCATCCAGTGAATCCACGCCCGCCTTTGCGAGCGCCTCCGTCGCCGCCTCGGCCACGAGGTCCACCTGCGCCATCGTTCCCAACTCCTCGGGCAGAAGCTCACGCGTGAAGGCGACCCCCATGGAGAGGCGCTTCTCGCCGGGGCTCTCGGCGTCGCCCACGTCCGTCTTGGAAATGGCCACCGCGTGGGGGCTCATGATCCCCTCGCATCCGCCCGACATCACCATGGCGCACATGCCCTGCACCTCGGCGCGGGAGAGGCCCAGCTTCTCCATCATGTAATCCTCGAAGGAATGGAGCGCGTAGGGCCTCGAATAGTCGTTCACCCGGCCGTTGCCCTCCGTCTTGGCGATGATGGCCTGAATGTCCGCCGCCTGAATGCGGCCTTCCGCCACCGCTTCCGCAAGGCCCGAGACGTCCTCGGGTCCCGACATCTGAAACTTCACCACCTGGGTATCAAACACGATTGAGTCTCCTTATTCGTCTAGGGCGTTCGATGGGCGAACGCCGTTTCATGTCCCGGGGACAATCAGGCCCGCTCGCTCGACGATAGCCGCGGACGCCGCCTGCGCCTCCTCGCGAATCGCGCGCTCCTCATCTTCCGATATTCTGCTCAAACGCCCCGCCTCCATGAGCGGCTCGCCGTCCACCCAGACCCAGCGTACCTCCGTCCCGTGCGCCTGATAGGTGAGGATGGAAGGCAGATGGTGGTTCGGGAACATGTGGGGACCGCTCATGTCGAGTAATATCATGTCCGCCCGCTTGCCCACTTCAATGGAGCCTGTTTCCTCTTCCAGGCCGAGCGCGTGCGCCCCGTTGCGCGTAGCCATGTCGAGCACCTCCTGCGCCGTGATGGCGGCGGGGTCCTGCTGCACCCCCTTGTGGAGCAGACAGGCGAGGCGCATCTCCCAGAACATGTTGGCGAGGTCGTTGCAATTCGCGTTGTCCGTACCCAAGGCCACGGGGATGCCGTAACCCAGCATCCGGGGCACGGGCGACACGCCCGAACCCAGATACATGTTGCTCGAGGGCAGATGCACGGCCTGCGTGCCCGATTCCTTGAGGAGCCTTATATCCTCCTCGCTCAAGTGGATACAGTGGCCCGCCACCAGGCGCTCCGAGAGCAGCCCCCAGGCCGCCAGGTGCTGCACGACGGGAAGGCCGCCGACTTCCGATTCCATCGGGTCTTCCGATACGTGCGTGGAGACGCGCAGGCCGCGCGCTCCGGCCCATTCGTCCACCTCGCGGAAGGTCTCGGGCTTCACGTAGACGGGGATGTTCGGCCCCGGCCAGACGAGAACCCGGCCACCGGAGCGGCCGTGGTATTTATCCACGAGGTATGAAGTCTCCTCGAACACTTCATCCCTCGTCTTGAGACTCGGGGGAAAGGTCTTGCCCCAGGCGGCGATGTGGGAATGCGCCCGCTCGGCGAGTTTTCCCGAGGGAGAGGTTTCGTTGAAGCTCAAGGCGAAGACGCTCCGCATGCCCGAATCGTCCATGGCCTCTATCATCGCCTCGGCCAGCGGGATGGGGACCCGCTCGTTCGTCACCACCGCCGTGGTGCCGGAGCGAATCGCCTCGCACGCGAAGAGTTTTACGGAGAGCGCCGCATCCTCGGGCGTATAGGCCACCTGGCCGGGCGCCATGACGTTCAGGCGCCAGTCCATCAGCCGCCTGTCCGCGCCCAGGCCGCCCCTGAGCAGAATGCACATGATATGGCTGTGGGCGTTCACCAGCCCCGGCATGAGCGCCATGCCCTCGCCGTCGATCACCTCTGCCGCGCCCGCGTTTATCCTGGATTCAGAGATCCCGGCGACCCGGCCATCCTCGACCAGCACGGACCCACGAGGGATGACCTCGCGCTCCTCGTTCTGGGTGAGGACGCAGGCGTTTTCGACCACGAAGCGACCCGCCATGAGAATTCCTCCGCTTTGGTGTTTTCAGCAGGATACGACAAACGTGCGGATTTGAGTATCTCCACTGGAAGCCGCGCCTTGCCAGAGAGGGAAAAGAGCATTATTAGTGTGAGAAAGAACACGACAACCCGAGGAGAGACGCCGATGTCCAAGATCAAGTTCCTGCAGCACTTCAGCCTCTATTGCCGGGATTTGCCGGCCATGCACAAGTTCTACAACGAAATCCTGGGACTGCCCGAAATGCCCCGGCCCCACTTCCCCTTCCCCGGCTATTGGTTCGAGGCGGGAGCAGACCACCAGATCCACCTCGCCAAGGTGAGCGACACGCACGTGAAGCATTCCATCAGCGATAATGAAGACAGCTACATGGACCACCACATCGGGATGGTGACCGAGGACCTGGCAGGCATGAAGGAGAGGCTCAAGGCGAACGACATCCCGTTTCACGACGAGCCTTACGGTTATCCCCAAATCTTCTTCCGGGATCCGGAAAACAACCTGATCGAGGTCGCGTCCACGGCGATGTTCGACATGGAGTAACGGGCACGGACCAGGTGGTGCGCATTCCGCTTGGAGATTCCCCGTATACCCGGCCGTGAAGCTCAATCACGCGGCACAGGAGCGCCATCGCCGACACATCCACGTTCTTGCGCTGATTTCTGGAGACCAAACCATGTCATTCCAAAAATTCCATACCACGCAGGTGACCGCCGGGGCGGGCAGTTACTCACAAGGCCTTCTGGCGGGCAGGACGCTCTATCTCGCGGGTCAGACCGGAGAGGGTCTCGACGGAACCCCGCCCACACTCGGCGACGCCGCGGCCCAGGCGCGTCAGGCGTGCGAGAACATCCGTCAGCTTCTCGCCGAGGCGGGCGGCGACCTCTCCCACGTCGTGAAACTCACGAACTACATCACCGACAGGGCGTACCGAAAGCCCGTCTACGCGGTGATCGCGGAATACTTCGGCCCCCATGCGCCCGCGAGCACGGGCGTGATCGTGGACGGGCTGGCTTCCGAGGATTTTCTCGTCGAAATCGACGCCACGGCCTATATTCCCGATATCGGAGAGGTAAACGAGGATTGAGAAATACGGCGCAAAAGGGCAGAATAGGGACACATATCGACCAGTTCGCAAGCAGCCCGTGAGGCTGAGTCCTTTCAGAGGAGAGGGATCATGACCGAATCTTACGATGGATTGTTCGTCGGCGGCGGACACAACAGCCTGGTATGCGCCGCCTATCTGGCGAAAGCCGGGAAAAAGGTAGCCGTTCTGGAACGCGCAGATGTCGCCGGCGGGGGCTGCTCCACGCATGAAGTCACACTGCCGGGCTTCAAGCACAATCTGCACTCGAACTACTACGTGGGTCTGGAGAGAAGTCCCATACTGCGCGATCTGGAACTCCACGAATACGGCTTCAGCCTCATCTTCCCGGAGTTCCAGCAAGGCTGCGTCTTCAGCGACGGCACGGCGTTCGTCATCCACCGCGACGTGGAAAAAACCATCAAGTCGATAGAGCGTATCAACAAAAACGACGCAAGAACCTACCGGGACCTCCACGTCAAATTCACCGAGGGTATGCTCGACATCATCACCTCCTTCATGTACTGCGCCCCCCTGCCGCCGGAGGAATTGAAAGAACGATTTGCGGGGCCGCTGGGGCGTGAGTTCTTAAGCTACGCGAACCTCAGCATGTACGAGGCGGTGGACCAGCACTTCGAAGACGACAGGCTGCGTGTGCTGTTCAAACTCTTCCTCGGCTCATTCACTCTCGAGAACACGCCCACGACCGGCATCTTCTTCCCGAGAATATTCTCGCGCATCGCGAGCTTCGCCCTGCCCGTCGGCGGTTCTGTGAACTTCACGCGCGCGCTCGAGCGCGTGGTCGAGCGAGGCGGCGGCAAGGTGTTCACGAATGCGGAGGTCCGCGAGATCACGGTGGAAAGCGGGGACGCCACCGGCGTCATCCTGGATGACGGCACCCGCATCGAGGCCACAGAGTTCGTGGCGAGCGGAGTGAACTGGCCGCTCACGGTGCGTCTGGCCGGGGAGGATTACTTCGGCGGCAAACTCGCCAGAGCGGCTCTCGAGTACCAGTGGGCGAGCCACGGGCTGTGCACCATCCATCTGGCGCTCAAGGAAGCCCCCGACTTCGCGGCCGCGAAATACGAGCCCGACATCAACAAGACGTTCAACATCTTCTGGGGTGCGGACTCGACCGAGGAGATCGACGCATGCTTCGAGACGATCCACGACGGTGAACTGCCCAAGCTCATGGGCAACGGCGGCAGCAACAGCCACTTCGACCCGACCTACTCACCCGAAGGAACGCACGTGGGCTACTGGTGGCCGTTTGCGCCCTTCGAACTCAAAGACGGCGGGGCCGAGGCGTGGGACGCGCGGCGCGAGGAGTACACCCAGCACTTCATCGACTCCTGGACGCCGTATGCGCCCAACATCAACCACGACAACATCATGGGCAGCTATCTCTACACGCCGCTCGACATTGTGCGCATGAACCCGAACTTCGTCCGCGCGAGCCACCACGTGGGCGCCTATATTCCCGAGCAGTTGGGTCACAACCGGCCGCATCCGGACGTGAGCGACTTCCGCACGCCGATCGGGAAACTCTATCTCTGCGGTTCAAGCTCGCACGTGGGCGGCGCGGTGACGGGGGCGCCCGGCTACAACTGTGCGAACGCGATTGCGGAGGATCTCGCGATCAACCGCTTCTGGGCGCCCGTCGAAACCATGATGGCTTGAAGATGAAGATTTGATTCACGCTTCACGAGGAAAGGATAAAATTTCATGGAATTGATCGACCTCTCACAAACTGTGGCGGCGGGTGGATTCGAGCGTCCGTTTCACCCCAAGGTGGCCATCGAGCCGATGATGACGCACGAGGAGTCTTCCGAAAGATTTCTCGGGAAATTCTCCTTCGCGGCCATGAAGCTCACGCTTTCGGATCACACCGGAAGCCACGTCGACGCCCTGAACCACTACGTTCCCGGAGACGCGCCCTCCATCGACCAGTTGCCGCTGGAGCGTTTTTATTCGAGCGCGATCTGCGTGGATTTCTCGGACGTCGCGCCCAAGACCTACATCGAAACCGAACACATCGAGCGCGAACTGGACAAACACGGGCTTTCCATCGAAGAGGGCGACGCCTTCTTGTACTACACGGGGCATTTCGAGAAGTCGTTCAAGGACCCGAACCCCGATGTATGGTGGAAAGAATTCGCAGGCCTGAGCCGGCCCGCCACCGAGTATCTCGCCGATCGGGGGGTGCGCAACATCGGCTGTGAGGCGTTCACGATAGAAAACCCCACGCAGATGTTCCCCGAATCGGAAGAACCCTACCCCTCTCACCAGGTATGCAAGGAGCGGGGGATGCTCAACACCGAGAATCTGGTGATTCCCGAACGCCTGGTGGGCAAGCGCTTCACCTTCCTCTGCCTGCCCATCAAGCTGAAAGACGCTACCGGCTCGCCCGTGCGCGCCGTGGCGGTGCTGGACTGAACTAGAGATTAAAGCCGAAGAGCACGTTCGCGTTTCCGAAGGCGGCCTTTTCGATCTCCCCCTCGGCGATGCCGCCCCGGCGCATGGCGCGAATCGCCCGGGGAATGCAGTAAAGATCGTTCGAGGTGTAGGGGATGAGGTCGGAGTTGAGCATCATTCGCCCTGCCCCGTGACGCCGAACCCATTCCACGACTGCTGCGGGAGGAATCGGCCGAAGCCTGCTTCCCAGGCTCGTCGCACACCAGGCGCCCGTCTGCTCGTGAACGAAATCCACTATCGTCGCATCCACATGGTCGATAACGAGCAGAGAGTGGTCGAGACCTGCGGCGTCGATGACTTCCAGATCCATCTTCAGGTAATGAAGCCTGAATTCCTCGGGCGAAATATCTCCCTGCGTATTCACGCCGCCCAGGAATTCTTGCGGGTTCTTGTAGGTGGGCGTATGAAGGATCAAAGGTTTTTTCAGTTCCGCCGCGAGGCGCGCCTGCGCTTCGAGACACTTGGCCTGTTCTTCCAAATCCCAGGAAAAACCGAAATACTGGCCCGGATCGAGACCCACTTCGCCAAGAGCGGCGACTCTTTGGCTTTCCAGATAGCCAGGTAGCGCGTCGATGAGCCGCTCCCAGTCGTCGACCCGCGTCATCGAACTGACGCCCACGGCGCACATGGCGCGAATGTGGTGTTTGGCTTCGGCGGCCTCGGCCATCCTGAGCGGACTCTCCCAAAGCCTCCTCACGTCTTCCGGTCCGGGCGCGCGCTTCCATATCTCGCGGTGCACATGGGGGTTCCCGCAGGAGAGGACGGAACCCACCATCCCGCACATGCTCTGGAGTTCCCAGTCGTCGAAACTGAATCCATGCAGGTGGTTGTGGCAGTCGATGAACCTGTCCATTTTATGCCTCAGGTTTTCTTGCAAGAAAGGCGTAGCGGTTGAGACTGAAAAAATACTCCCCGCGCTCGCCCAGCGCCATCAAATCCTCCGCCCAGGCTTTAGCCTCTTCCTTCGCCACGCCACCCATTCGGATGACGAAGGGCACGATGACGCTCACCATGCCGTGGCTGTAGTTCTCCGCAGGATACTCCGTATTGAGAAGAGGCAAAACCCTTGAGTCGATGATCTCGAAGCCTGCGCCTTGCAGCAGGGACGACAATCTCCTCGGCAGGTGGGGGTCCGCCAGATGCGCGTCCCATGCGGTGAAAATCCGCTTCGCCCGTTCGGCGTCCTGCGCGTTCCACACGAGCGAACCCCAATCCGTGTCCATGATGAGGGCGCGGCCACCCGACCGCAGAACGCGGAAAAGCTCCGCAAGGGCGGCTTCCATGTCGGTGACGTATTCATACACCTGGGAGATGATGGCCGCATCGAAACCGCCATCCTCGAAAGGGAGGCTCAGCACATCGGCCTCGCGGAACGACACCTGCGGCTGCGATGCGCATCGCGCCTCGGCGAGGGTGAGCATGGGCGCGCTCTTGTCCACGCCGAAAACGGCGCCCCCCTCCCCCACCATGCGCCCGGCTTCCAGCGTCATGAAACCGGGGCCGGAACCCAAATCGAGCACGCGCTCGCCCGGCCGGGGAGCGACCATCTCCAGAAGGACGCCTCGCTGCGCGGCCACGTCCGCCGTCGTGTAGACGGCCTCGACGCGCCGTGCCGCTTTCTCATCAAAACCGGGTGGCTGGCTCATGCGGCGTATTCCCTGCCCTTGTAATGGGTCAAAAGAAAGGTGAAGTGTCCTCGCCCGCGCAGGGGGAAGTCAAGCGTCTCACGCTCCTTCATTTGCACGAAAATCGCCTCATCGCGCAGCATTTCCCGCAAAAAATTCCCCAAACCTATAGCCGGGAACCCGGCGGATGATTTCGTCTTTTCGCGAGCATGGGCCGCCCGCCATTGACGCGCGTTTTCCCCAGAACCTATAAGCCTAATGAAAAGTATTTCGCGCTCCCATCATCAATGGACTTTCCATGTCCCCATCGAAGATATTCAACCTTTTCGCGATTGCGGGCAGTCACGCCGTCAACGCCTTCTACACGCAGCTTCTCATACCCGTACTCCCGCTCATCGTCGCTGAATTCGAGCTCAACTACGTGCAGGCGGGCCTCATCGTAACAACCTATTCGGTGGCGAACAGCGTCTTTCAGTTCCCACTATCCTTCATATCGGACTACACCCGGCGCTGGCGGACCGTGCTGGCCCTTTCCCTGCTCACCCAGGCGCTGCCCGTTCTGCTCTACGGCTACGCGGCGAACTACTCCCTTCTGCTGTTGTTCGTCTTCATCGGCGGCATCGGAAGCGCGGCTTACCATCCGCCGGCCGTCGCGCTCATCACGCGCGAACTGCCCGAAAGGCGCGGGTTCTGCACAGGCTTGTTCAACGGCGGGGGCGAAATGGGGAACATCATCTCGCCCGCCATCGTCGGCTGGCTCGCCGTCTATCTGGCAAGCTGGCGCATGGCGGCGCAGTTCTACGTCATACCCGGCGTCATCTGGGCGGCGCTTATCTGGTTTCGCTTTCAGGATCAACTCGGAGAGCGCCTCCCCTTCCGCCAGGCGGCGAGGTCCACTTTCGGTGCGCTGTTCCGCAACAAGTCTCTCATGCTCCTCATCGCCCTCTCCTCGTTCCGGATCATGGGCTTTCGCGGCTTCATGGCCTTTTTGCCGCTCCTTCTGGCGGAGCAATTCGGCTTCGACACCAAAGGAGTGGGCTGGCTGCTCAGCATCTACTTTCTCATCGGTTCGACCACGTCCATCATCATCGGAAGGTGGTCGGACAAAACGGGCAGGACCAAGCTCATCGTCGTGCTTACATTCATGTGCGCCACCGCCATGGCCTCCCTTACCTGGGTTGCCAGCGTGACGACGCTCTTGCTCGCGCTTTTAGCCGTCGCCTGCATTCTCACGCCGGTGCCCACCCTGGTGCTGGCGGTCGGTACGGAATTAGTGGACGAGCGGGTGCGCTCGAGTTCGGTGGGAATGATCTATGGCTTCAACGAGGCGGCCAGCGCGCTCTCACCGCTCGTCGGCGGCCTCGTGGCCGAAGCGATGGGGCTTCAAATGGCGTTCAGCTTCTACGCCTCGATGTTCGTTATCGGCGGGTTCATCGCCATCTTCCTGCACAGGGAAAGCGCCCTTCAGCCCCAGGCGCAGGGAGGCGAGACATGAGCCGGGCACAGGAACTCGACGCGAGTTTAGGTGAAGGCGGCCCTGCGCAGGAGATTCCCTGGGGGGCGCTCGCCATCCTGTTCACCGCCCACTTCGTGGTGGACGGCACGGTGAATTTCATAGCGCCCCTCCTGCCCCTGATTCGGGAGCAATTCCAGGTCTCACTCTCAACGGGCGGCCTGCTCCTTACCTTCGTCTCGATGAGCGCGGCGCTCTCACAACCCGTGACGGCGATTCTGGTAGACCGCTGGCCGCGCCTCCCCTGGCTCGCCGTGGGGATGGTGGGCAGCGCGCTCTTCATCACCTCCATCGGCTGGGCGCCAAATTTCACGATCCTTACCGTCATGGCCGCCGTCGGTGGCTCGATGGTCGGCCTTTGCCATCCGGACATGGCGTCGCGCGCGGGTGCTCTATCGGAAAACCGGAAGGGACTCGTGGTGAGCGTCTTCATCGCCGGAGGACGCGTGGGCCACGGGCTGGGGCCCGTCATCGCCATCGGCATCGTCTCGCTCGGGGGCATGGAATGGCTCTCTGCGTTCACCTTGGTCGCCGTCGCGATGGCCCTGGCGGTGAAATACGGGCTGCCGGAACCAGAATCGCCCCCGGGGAGCGGCGATAAGAAAGCCTCCATCTGGGATTTCGTAACAGCGCTGCGTACAGCGGGTACGCCGCTGGTTCTGCTCTCGGGCGTCACGATTTGCCGCGCCGTCGTGAACATCAATTTCATCAGCCTCATACCCTCGCTCTATGCCGAACACGGCATGAGCATCTGGAGCGGCGGGGCGGCAAGCGCCATCATGCTCACCTCGGGCGCGCTCGGCGTCCTGGCGGGCGGTTTTTTGGGAGATCGATTCGGGAAAAAAGAGCTTATCGTCGGCGGCATCGGACTCGGCGCTCTGTGCGTCTGCGCGTTTTTGATTGCGCCGCCCGAGTGGGGCTTCGTTCTCCTGGCCTTGCTGGGCGTCGCCACCTACCTCCCGATGGGGGTGACGATGGCCTTCGCCCAGCAACTCATGCCCCACAACCGGGGGCTGGCCAGCTCCATCACACTCGGCCTCTCGTGGTTCATCGCGAGCCTTTCGGTCTATCCGATGTCCGTTCTCGGCGAGTGGTATGGCCTGGCCAACGCCTTCTGGGCGCTGCCCGGCTTTTTCATCGCCGCGTGCGCGTTCGCGCTCTTCCTGCCGAGAGTCCGCTGATTCGCGCTCATAAAAAAAGACGGCCCCGAGGAGCCGCCTTTTCTATTCACTTCGCTTAAGCCGAAACAGCCTGCTCGGCGAGCAACTCATCGATCACCCGGTCGACGCGGGGCTGCTCCGTCCAGCTCGCCTTGTAAGCGATGTTCCCCTCCTTGTCGATGACGAAGACCATGTTCGGCATGCGGCCGTAGGCGTTCACCACCGCCTCGTCGATGTCGTCCACCAGCACCGGAATTTTCATGCCGAATTCGGCCACCAACTCCTTCGCATAACCCATCTTGTGCTCGAAGGTGGTGTGCTGGGTGTATTTTTTGAAATACTTGCGCTCTTGCGCGTGAGGTTCCTTGGAATATACGACGAAGAACTCGACGTCCTTGTCCTTGTAGCGCTCATGCAGTTCGTCCATGCCCGGCACCTGCCGGCGGAAGGGTGGTCACGTGATCGCGCCGAACTCCAGAACAATGTTCTTCTTCCCGCGGAAATCGGCCAGGTTTACGGTTTCTCCCGACGTGCTCTGGAGCTTCACCGGAGGCGCGGGCTGACCGGGTTTGAGTTGGTCCTCAAACGCCTTGTGGCGGACCTTTCTGAACCCGCTCAACTCGCGCTTGATCATCAGAAACGGGTCCAGATACCACATACTCCACAAGCCCCCCAAGGGGCCGGGCGGCCTGTCGATATAGTCTTCTTTCTGCATCTATCAACCTCCCATGAAAGATGAATAGCGAATAAGAAAAACTAGTCCATTTCCATAATTTTGTCGATTCTGAGAAGGAGAAACGCCTCGCGCGTGAGCAACAGGAGTCAGGATTCAACTTCGCGCCTTTCAAACGCGCTCCAGTAGACGTCCATCACCTTCCTGAAGCCCACGCTTTCGAACACGCGCTCTGACGCCTCGTTTCCTTCCACGATATAGCAATACACATCGCGTCCCCTGCCGAATTGCGCCTCTACCAGGGCGGATACCACCACGCGCGCAAGCCCCTGTCCCCGGAATCGATCCATCGTGTGCAGCATGCCGATTGAGCCGTTCGCATGAACGACCATGTAGGAGGCGAGCTCGCCCTCGATGCGTATCGCCGCGGTGGGCGCGTTTCGGATTCTCGCCAGGGCGTATTCCTCCCCCTGGTCGTAGGGTGAATTCTCGGCCAGCGTCTTCGCATCTTCGGTTTTCAGGCTTTCAATCTTGTGCGTGCTGAAGACGGGCCTGAAATCTTTTTTCTCCAAAATGAACATGCCCACGGGAGAGCCCCGGATGAGCTTTCTTCGCCTCTCGAGCGCCTTTTGAACTTCTATCGGGATGGAGGAGAACTTGAGATACCCGTCGCTCTCCTCCATCTGCGCGGAGAGGCGCTCCAAGTCTCCCAGATTCGCCAGTATGGCCTCGGGCCGCCCCAGCGGCGCGATCCAGCCACGTCCGGTGTGCACCGCCAGTTGTGGCGCGGTGAGGTCATCGACCCACAGGGGGATACCCCCTCCCCCTTCCGCGATGGCTTCGGTAAAGCGCAACCGCAGCAGCCCCTGTCCGCGCAGGAATTTCTGGAAAGATTTGCTATGGGGGTTCTCCAGCCGAAACAATTTTCGCTACACTCCCATACTGATAAACGTCGCTCCCTTGAAGGGGTGATTATACCCGTTCATCCTCTCGAATGAAGAGACGGGCGCCTAAAATAGACCACCGCAGGAGAGAAAATGAAGGAATATCGCATCATCACCATACCGGGAGACGGGATCGGCCCCGAACTCATGGAATCCACCATCGCGGTTCTCGAAGCCGTACAGGAGGTGAACGGGGCCTTGAAACTCAACCTTGAAGAACACGAGGCGGGAGCGGGCCGCTACGCCAAGTACGGTAAGCGCATCAGCGATGAAACCCTACAGGCCTGCCACGAGGCGGACGGCATCCTCAAATCACCCGTGGGCGACCCGGCCGTCCGCACGCCGGAGGGCACCGAAGGCGGGCTTCTGGGCGGCGTGCTCAGAACAAGCCTCGACGTCTTCGCCAACATGCGGCCCGTCAAGCTCTATCCCGGCATCCGGAGTCCGCTTGCGGACTATGAACCCGGCGGCATCGATTACGTCGTAATCCGCGAGAACACCGAAGGCCTCTACGCCTCGCGCGACAAGGGGGTCGGCGGCCCCGAAGCCGTGGCCGACACCCTGATCATCACCCGAAAAGGGGCGGAGCGCGTGGCGAGGTTCGCCTTCGAGCTCGCGCGCAAAAGAAACGGCGCGCCCGAAGACGGCGTGCGGCGCGTCACCTGCGTGGACAAGGGCAACGTCCTGCGCTCCCTGGCGTTTTTCCGCGAGATTTTCCTGGAAGTTGCCGCCGATTATCCCGACATCGAGGCGGAAACCCTGTATTCGGACGCCTGCGCCTACAATCTGGTGATCCGCCCCGAACACTACGACGTGCTGGTGATGGAGAACATGCTGGGCGACCTGCTGAGCGATTTGGGCGGCGCCACGGCCGGCGGCCTCGGCATGTGTCCATCGGGGAACATCGGGGAGAAATTCGCCTTTTTCGAGGCGGTTCACGGCTCGGCCCCCGACATCGCCGGACAGGGAATCGCCAATCCTTTAAGCCTCGTTCTCTCCGCCGCCCTCATGCTCGCCCACATCGGGGAGAGCGAGGCCGCGAAGCAGATTGAAACCAGTGTGTGGGGAGCACTCGAAGCCGGGGAAATCCGCCTCGACGACAAGGGGCGCTCCGTCGACGGCTCCAAGGCCATCACCGAGACGGTGTGCGCCCGCGTGAGGGGATGATTCAGGAAAACCGCTCGCGCAGGAGGGTCCACACGGCGATGAAACCGTCTCGCCAGGTGATCTTCTTGCCCTCCGCGTAGGTGCGCCCGTAGTAGGAAATCGGCACCTCGTAAATGCGCCATTTCGCGGGTTTCAGGATTTTCGCGGTGAATTCCGGCTCGAAGTCGAACCCCCTCGCGCGGATTTTCATGTCCTTCACCACCTCGCGGCGGAACATCTTGTAGCAGGTTTCCATGTCGGTGAGCGTACAGTTGAAAAGCAGGTTCGCCAGCGTGGTCAGCATCCGGTTTCCCACCTTGTGCCAGAACATGTGCACGCGCTGGGGCTTTCCGCCGAAGCGCGTGCCGTAGACCACGTCGGCCGCCCCCCGACGTATCGGGTCATAGAGATCACCGTATTCGGCGGGGTCGTACTCCAGGTCCGCATCCTGCACGACGATCACGTCCCCGTTCGCCGCCACGAAGCCGTCGCACAATGCGGCCCCTTTCCCCTCGTTTTTCTCGCGGTAGATGACGCGCGCGCCGTTTTGTTCAATCTCGGCCAGGATGTCCCTGGTGCCGTCCGTGCTGCCGTCGTCAACGATGATGAGTTCGATGTTCATCGGCACAGACTGGACGCGGGCGACGATTTCGCGAATCGTGTCGCGTTCGTTGTAGCACGGCATCACCACGCTCAGTAAATCCGTCATCTGGCCGTCATCGCTCACCGCAGTTCTCTCCATCCGGGGGCCGGGCGCATCATTCGTTTACGAGGGTATCGCGCCAAAGCCTACATCCTCACCCCTGTACGGTCAATTTGATTATTCAGCCCTCAAAGGCGCTCAGGCTTGGCAAGTGTTGCCCTCCGTGAGAGTATTGCCGCGCTCGGGATTTCATCGGAAATGCTCACAGTTTCGGGATTATCAAATGCCATCGGTCCTGCTCGATAGAATGAAGACGCTGTGCGCCCTGCCCGGCCCGCCGGGTCATGAGGGCGCCGTGCGCGACGCCATCGCGGAGATGGTGAAAGACAGCGCGAGTAAGTTGCGGCGCGACGATATCGGGAACCTCATCGCGCGCCACGAGGCGAACGAGGCGGCGCCTCACATCGTCCTTCAATGCCACATGGATGAGGTCGGCCTCATCGTCACGAAAGTCGAGGAGGGCGGCGCGATTCGCTTTGAAAAAGTGGGACTCGTGGCGGACTCGATTTTTCCGGGACGCGAGGTCTCCCTCCTGACGCTCGACGGGAATCTCCACCGGGGCGTCGTCAACGTGCGCAGCGGACATCTCCAGTCCCTACAGGGCCAGGAACATCCCGGCGTCGATGAGATGTGGATCGATTTAGGCGCTTCGGACGATGCGCCGATCCACGCGCTCGGCATCGAGGCGGGCACGCCGGGCGTATTCCACAGCCCCTTCATCCAGCTTCCAGGAGGAGCATGGAAGTCGAAGGCGGTGGACAACCGCTCGGGCTGCGCCCTGTGCGTGGAGGCGTTCATGAACACGGCCAATTCGCTCTCGGACAAACTTCGCCTGAGCGCCGCCTTCTGCGCGCAAGAGGAAATCGGCGGACGCGGCGCTTCTGTGCTTTCCGTGGATGAAGCGGGGAGCGACCCGCCCTCTTTCGCCATCGTGCTCGACAACGTGCCCTCGGACGGCCCGGGACGCTCCGACGCCCGTGGGTCAAAAATCGGAGCCGGGCCGGTGTTGCGCAGGTACGACCACCAGCCCATGAGCCTTTACGGCTACATCACCCCGCCCGAGCTTATCCGGTGGGTGAAGGACGTGGCGAGCGACGCCCGCGTGCCCCTGCAGGAAGACGTGTTCGTGGGCACGTTTCTCGATTCCGCCACCTTGAGTAAATCCCGGCCGGGCGGATTGCCCGTCGTGCCGATCAATATGCCCAGACGCTATTCCCACAGCCCGGTGGAAACATTCATGGAATCGGACCTCGAAGCCATGGCGGCGCTCATCGGCGCTCTATTGCGCTCCGCCGCCGAGGGAGGAGCGCCGGATTTGAGGCGGGATTATCTGTCGCCCTCTGATGCTTGAAATCTCATAAAAACCACACGTTAGGAGAAACGAAGCCCGTGTCGAAAGTCATTCGCGTCGCCCACAGCCCCGATTCGGACGATGCCTTCATGTTCCACGCCCTGGCGAACGGGAAGATCGCCCAAGGAGCGTATGAATTCATCCATGAACTCCACGACATCGAAACGCTGAACCAGGCCGCTTTCCAAGGCAAATACGAGGTGAGCGCCATCAGCTTTCACGCGTATTGCCACCTGGCGGATCGCTACGCCATCTTGCCGCATGGGGCGAGTTTTGGGGAGAATTACGGCCCCGTCATCATCTCGCGCGAACCGATGACGCCCGATGCGCTCCGGGACGTGGAAGTCGCCATCCCCGGCCTGCTGACGACGGCCTATCTCACGCTACGCCTCTATCTGGGGGGCGAGGAACCCGAACACCGCGTGGTGCATTTCGACAACATCATGGACGAGGTGAAAAAGGGGAACTCCCCGGCGGGTCTTCTCATTCACGAGGGCCAGCTCACCTATGAGGAGGAGGGCTTTCATCTCGTGGAAGACCTGGGCAAATGGTGGATGCGTGAAACCGGAGGCCCCCTGCCCCTGGGCTGCAACGTCATCCGAAAGGACCTTGGCCCCGAGGTCGTGGGCGAAGTGAGCCGCCTGCTTCACCAAAGCATCGTCTATGCGCTCGAAAACCGGGACGAGGCGCTCGACCACGCCATGGCCTACGCCAGGGATTTGCCGCGTGACAAGGCGGACGTTTTCGTCGGCATGTACGTGAACGAATGGACGCGCTCATACGGCGACGCAGGACGGGAGGCCGTCTCCACACTGTTGAACCGCGCCGCGGAGGCAGGCATCATACCCGAAAAAATCAAGCCGGAGTTCGTATCCTCATCCACCGACTGAAAAGCGGAGGCGGATTCATGCTGGAGGGAATGCACCACATATCCATCAGCGTCAATGACCTGGAAGAAGCGCGCGATTTCTACGCCGGCCTGCTGGAGCTCGCGGAAATCGACCGCCCGGATCTGCCGAATCCGGGCTACTGGTTCCAGGCGGGCGCCTGCCAGCTTCATCTCACGGGACGCCGAGACCGCGCGAGCGAAACGACCATCCCGGGCACCGGGGCCGGTGAAACCCACTTCGCCTTCGCTGCGTTCGATTTGGAGCCCGTGAAGCGAAGGCTCGAAATTGCGGGCGTGGACGTGAAAGACGGAATCAACGCCGGGCTGGGACTTCGGCAACTTTTCTTCAGAGACCCCTCGGACAACCTCGTGGAGGTGTTCTGCACGCTGGAAGATTCATGATGGAAATCACGAGTAATTTCTTCGATGCCAAAACAAGATAATCTTTTGTCCGGCTTATCCCGCCGAACCTTTCTCTTCAGTCTGGGCGCTGCAGCGGCGGCCCTGAGGTTTTCATCTCCTGGTGCCTGGAGCGCCGAAGAGAAAAAACTGAATTTCTATAACTGGGACACCTACATCGGCGAAACCACGCTGGCCGATTTCAAGGCCGCGAGCGGAATCGACGTGAAAATGGACCTGTTCGCCGACAACGATGAATTGTTCGCCAAACTCCAGAAAGGCAACCCCGGCTATGACGTGATCGTGCCGACCAACAACTACGTCGAGCGTATGAGCGCCGCTGGCATGCTCATGCCGCTCGATCATTCCCTGATCCCCAACAAGACGAACATCGACCCGGTGTTTCAGGACGCCGCATATGATCCGGGCCGCAAGTATTCCCAGCCCTACATGTGGGGTACGGCCGGAATCGGCTACCGCAAATCGCGCGTCGAGGGCGTTCCCGACAGTTGGAAGTGGCTCCTCGCCTCGGATAAATACAAGGGCCGCATCGCACTCATGGGCGATAAGAGCACCGCGATTCAGATGGGCCTCAAGCTGTTGGGGCACTCCCTGAACGCCACAGACCCCGCCCTGATAAAAAAGGTGGAGGAGATGCTCATCCGCCAGAAGCCCCACGTCAAGGTATTCGCAGACGATAACGGACAGGACTTGCTGCTCAAAGGAGAAGTCGATCTGGCCATGGAATGGAACGGCGACATTCTCCAGGTCATGAAGAAAGACGACGACATCGGCTACGTCGTGCCCAGGGAAGGGGGATTGTTGTGGCAGGATTGCTTGTGTATTCCCAAAGGCGCGCCGCACCCGGAAAACGCGCACAAGTTCATCGATTTTCTTCTAAGAGCCGACGTCGGTGCTGCGATTGCGGGTTTCATCCAGTACGCTACCCCCAATTCTGCGGCGAAAGACAGAATGTCGGCTGCCTACCGAAACAACCCGGCCATATTTCCGCCTCCTGAAGTAACCAAAGCGTCGGAGTTTCCGTTGTATCTGGGCGAGGACCACGAACGCCTGATCGAGGAGACCTGGGCGCGGGTTCAGGCAGCTTGATTGATATAGGGACACCACCATGAAACGAAACAGATTTAACCTCGCCGGGGCCGTGCCCTGGCGCAAAACCGAAGACGGGCTCGAAATTCTCCTCATTACCACGCGCGACAGGCCCCTGGACGATAAACATCCGTGGTGGATAGTGCCCCAGGGCGGCGTGGAGCCGGGGCAGACCGCCCGGGAGGCCGCCATCGTCGAAACATGGGAGGAAGGCGGTGTTCGCGGCGTGGCGTCGGAGGAGCCCATCGCGCGCTATGAATACGATATCGGCGCGGGCAGGTGCAAAGTCGACATCTTCGAAATCGAGGTCGAGGTCGTAGAGGACGACTGGCCCGAGAGTCACGAGCGAAGGCGCGTCTGGCTCTCCCCCGAGAACGCCCTGGAAACCATTTCCGGGCATACACTCAGGGGTATCCTGGAAGAATTCCTGCGGAAAACGGGGGATTAGGTCTTACGCGCCGCAATGAGCGCGCGGTTGTAGTGCAGATAAAGGGGCGCTGCGGCAAAGCCTGCGGCCACCAGCCACCCGAGTTGCTCATCCAGTTTTGCGGGGTAATCGTCTTTCCCCCCATAGCGTTCTCGATACTCGTGAAAAGTCATCGGCGCATCCATTCGCCGGTTCAGACGATTCCACACGCACTCATATTCATCGGGCATGTCGTCGAAGCGTGGCTCGATCCGATCCAGGATATAGAAAGCGCCTCCCGGACGCAGAAGCCCGTACACTTTTTCGTAGACCGCTCGTTTGCTCTTGTGAGTAATCTCATGCAGGGCCTGGCTGCTGAAAACGGCCGCATATGGCGCATGGGGAAATTCGACCGCTTCCAGATCGTTCATGTCGCCTGGAAGCGAAAGATATCTGCCCTCATGAGCGCTCAGGCGCTCTGAGGCGAGCTTCAGCATTTCCTCAGAACTATCGAGACATACTACCCTGGCATGGGGAACGCGTTCGAAAATGAGGGATTCCACCTGGCCCGAACCTGCGCCCAAATCCAGCATCCAGCCATCCTCCGGCCTCACACCATCGAGGAGGGAGATGAGCATATCGAGTTGATTCGCCCGGTCGGGATTGTCCCGCGCGGCGTTCACCGCGTCCCAGTTTTTGGCGAACCCCTCCTCACCCCAGGCGTCTTTCGTCATCAAGCGGCCTTACAAGCGCTCATCAACGCGCTCGCATCCGGCGCCGCTTCGAACCCCATGGCGGCCCCCACGGCGGAATCGACCTTGCGCTCCGGCAGGACGCGGCCCGCGTTTCCGCGGAACTTGGCCTCGACGTCCGCCCGCTCCATCGGGTTTTCGGGATTGCCCCAGTTGACGGGTTCATCGCGCTCCAGGACGCGCCCGTCTTTGAGCGCCATCCTCACGCCGCCGTGCAGGTATTTGGGGAACCTGTCCGATTCCACGCCCGTGCACCTCACCTTCCCGGCCAGTTCGAGCACCTGCGCGTCGCCCAGATGTT
The DNA here is from genome assembly GCA_022828125.1 of bacterium. Taxonomy (GTDB): domain Bacteria; phylum UBA8248; class UBA8248; order UBA8248; family UBA8248; genus Bin107. The sequence goes on from JAJEJD010000020.1 coordinate 309,418, forward strand.
CTTCCTCGAAATCATCGAGCGTGGCCCGGCCCTTCACCACGTTGACGGCCAGACAATAGGGCAGGCTGAACAGGGCCGCATACTGCGTGTTGGGCCTTCGCTTGTGCTCGATGGGTTCGCACACGATGTGGAGGATCGGCTCGGGCGTGATGCTCTCGATCTCGTCGATCTCATCAATGGAAATGCCCGCCTCACGCACCAGATTCTTCGCCGCATCCATCGCCGCGTGATTGAAATGGCAGCAAGGATAGGGCTTGAACGAAATCCGCAGCGTCTCCCACCGCTCGCCGAGGCCACCCGCCAGAATTTCCGCGTCGTAGGCCGGATCGCTCAAGTGCGTCGCGTATAGACCGAACCTGCCCTCCAGGACTTTTCGGGGACCCATGAACCCGTGGCCCGCCATCTGCGCGGCGGTGACACCCGCATGGGAAGCCCAACCCGGATGGAAGCGCTTCACCCAGCTTCCATCGTCGAGAAACTCCTGAATCCCCGCCGCCTGGCTCCCGCACACGCCGAATGCGTTGGCGATGGCTTCGGGCGATTGGTTCATCAGACGCCCCATGATTGCCGCCGCGCCAAAGGCGCCGCATATCGGGGTGGCGTGATAGCCCTCGGCATGAAACGCCCCCGGCACCGCGCCCCCGATTCTGGCGATGACCTCATAACCCGCCACCATGGCCGCGAGGATATCCCGCCCGCTCGCGCCGGCGGCTTCGCCCGCGGCCAGCGCCGTAGGCACCACGCAGGCGCTCATGTGGGTGATGGAATCCGTATGCGTATCGTCGAAATCGAGCCCGTGCACGTAGCTGCCGTTCACCATGGCGGCGTGAGCGACGGGCAGCCTGTCTCCGTAGCGCCATACGGTGGATTGGGGATTGCCTCCCCAATCGCGCGCCGTTTTCGTCACTGCGTCGGCGTAGGGCTCCCTCGTTGCGGCAAGGCCTATCCCCAGGGCGTCCAAAAGATGGAGCTTCGCCTTTTCGATTACCTGCCCGGGAATGTCCTCAAAAGATAAGCCGGCGGCGAAACGCGCCAGTTTGTCGCTCATCGTTTCCATCTTCTTCTCCTGATCCAGAATCCGGCCCGGCCCTAGGCGAGATGCGCCACCAGGGCACCCATCGTTTCCATCTCATCCAGACTCGAGGCGGCCTTTACCAGTTTATCCTGTGTATCAGGCGGAATCACGCCGCCCGTAATCTGTCTGAATTTCCCCGCCACCATGTCGAAATCCATCGGGTTCTGGGGTGAACCCTTGGGGCCGGCGACGCGGCTATTGAACTCACGGCCATCATGGGTCCGGATCGCTACTTTCGCCGGAAAAGTTTTGGGATAGAGTTTCTCGATTTCAGGGTCCACTGTGAAGCGCGCCCGCCGCGCCAGCGCCACGAGTTCGGGGTCGGCGATGCGCTCCGTCGTGAACTGTTTCGGTCCCGCCTCCCCGTCGGTGAGCGCGACCGCGGCGCAATACTCGATGTTCATCTGCGCGCGCAGCGAACTCACCGGCTCATAACGCCACGAGCACTGCTGTTTCACCACGCTGTGGTTCATGATCTCCATCTCCTGTACATCATCGGGCGCGACGCCATGCTCCCTGCGCAAGGCGAGAACGGCGTCGATGGTCGAGTGGGTGCTGCCGCAGCAGCAATAGGGCTTGAAGGAGACACCCTCCGCCTCCCAATGATCACCCAAGCCTCTCGTCAGCGGCTCAGGGTCTCCGCAGCCGCTGAACGCCCGAATGAACCCGCCGTCTTCGTACTCGAAAATCTCCTTGGGACCCGTATAGCCCCCATCTGCCAAAGCGGCGGCCAGGAGGCCGCTCTGGGCCGCGCGGCCCGCATGAAAGCGCTTCGTCTCGGAGCCATCGCACTGAAAGGCCCATGTGCCCGCTCCCTGGGTTCCCGCGAGACCCAATGCGTTGGCCGTCTGTTCGGGAGTCATTTCCATCAGGTGCGTAGCGGCGGCGACGGCTCCGAATGGACCACACAGGCCCGTGAGATGAAAACCCCGCCTGCGCACCTCCAGGCAGTCTGCAGCGATGCTCGCGCGGATCATGGCTTCATAGCCCACGGCGCAAGCGGTCATGAACGTCCTACCGTCCGCGCCCATCTTCTCGGCAAGCGGATATGCGGCGGCGAAGACCACCGCTCCCGGATGGAGCTTCGCGCCGCTATGGTAATCATCGAGTTCGAACGCATGCATCCAGGTGCCCAGACAAAGCGCCACGGGCCCCACCGGCCCGCGCCAGGCGTTCTTCCAGAGAGTGGCTTCCGCGCTTCCGCCTTGTTCCCGGATGAAGCGTGACAGTATGCGTCCCGATTCGGTGGTCGTGCCGTAGAGACCGCAACCGACCGCGTCCAGGAAATACTTGCGCATGCAGGCGCGCAGGTTATCGGATAAATCACCATAGGACGTCTCGCTGATGAATCGCGCCAGTTCGCGCGTGTGGCCGTTCATTCTGACCTCATTCCCTAGGCAGATATTCTGCTTCTATCGCGTGATAGGCGTCATAATCCAGGAGTTCGTAAAGTTCTTTGCGCGTCATCATGTTGCCCAGATAATCCGCCATCGTGCCCTTGGCCTTTAATTCGTCGAGCAGTAATTCGCCCGCCTTGAGCATCGCGCGCATGATGCTCACCGGAAACAGGACGAGTTTGTAACCCATCTCCCCGAAATCCGCTTTTGAGACATGAGGCGTCTTGCCGAACTCCGTCATGTTGGCCAGCAGAGGACCCGGACAGCGCTCGGCGTACTCGGCGAATTCATCGCGCGTTTCGAGCGCCTCGATGAATATGACGTCCGCCCCGGCTTCGAGGGCCACCTTGCCGCGTTCGACGGCCTCGTCCATCCCGTGGACATATTTGGCGTCGATTCGAGCCATGATAGCGAAATCCGGATCCGTTCGATGATCCACGGCGGCGCGGATTTTTCCAATAAACTCCTCACGACTTACCACTTGTTTGCCGTCCAGATGGCCGCAGCGTTTGGGCAGCACCTGATCTTCTATCTGAATGCACGCAACGCCCGCCCTCTCGAAATCACGCACCGTGCGCACGACGTTCACCGCGTTGCCGTAGCCGGTATCCACGTCCACCACAAGCGGGATATCCACGGCGTCGGCCATATACCTCGCGTTCATGAGTACTTCGCTGAATGACGCCAACCCGTTATCGGGCAACCCCGCCAAAGCGTTCACTACGCCTGCTCCCGACATATAGACGGCTTCGAATCCCTTGGAGGCGATGAGTCTGGCCGTCAGCGCGTCGTGCGCACCGGGGATGATCGTCGCCCCCGGTCGCTCAAGAATTTTTCTGAATTTTTTTCGCACCGAATCAGCCATGCGCCCTTCCTTACCAGGAATGCAGATAATTCAAACGATGACTTCCATTCTCACCGAAGAGCATCTTCTCCTTGATCTAAAACAACTTATCCGCCGTCCTGACCTCAAAGCAAGCAGCATTTATTCTTTCACATCACCCGGCAGCGTCGCCAGAGCCCGGACCCGAATTTTCCTTGACAACCAACCGAATAAAGGTGGCATAATTTATACGCCCATGGGGTTTGATTTAGCGGGGGGATTCCGAGTGCCGGATGAATTCGAAGGCTTGAGTTTTGACGAAAAATATGAAGAGGAAGCAAAGGTGAACTCCGACCTCAAGCGCGCCCTGGATCTTTTGAATCAAGGAGGCGTCGCCCACGCGAAAGGAGACCTCGACATGGCCATCGAGTTGTACAGAGACTCCATCGCCTATTATCCCACGGCGGACGCACACACTTATCTGGGCTGGATGTACAGCAAGCAGGGACGTCTCGAGGAAGCCATCGAAGAGTGCCACATGGCCATCGAGGTCGATGATGAGTTCGGTAACCCCTACAACGATATCGGCTGTTATCTCATGCAGTTGGGCGAACTTGACGAAGCGGCCGAGTGGCTCGAGAAAGCGAAGTCCGCGCCCAGGTACGAACCCCGCCATTTCCCCTACATGAACCTGGGCCGCATCCACCTTCAAAAAAAAGAGTACGGCAAGGCGCAAGGCGAAATTTACGAAGCCATCAGGCGCGCCCCCGAAGTGGAGGGGCTGAAAAAGAATTTTCTGGAACTGGTGTCGATGCTCAATTAAAGATCAGCGCAAGAAAAAAGCCGGCCTCATGGGCCGGCTTTTTATTTTTCCTGCTTAGTGCTCAGCCGGGAATCTTGTCCCTCGTATCCTCTTCCATCCACTCGTTTTCCACATAGATGGTTTTGGCCGCGTCCCGGTTGGGGCAATTGCCATACGTGAAGACCAGTTCTGCGTCCTCGGTTTCGCTCGGGTTGTAGAGGCCGTGAATCTCGCCGGCCGCGCAATAGACGAACGTACCCGAGGGCACGGTATGCTCTTCCCTCTCTTCTCCCATCCAGACGATAATCGGGCCCTTAACGATGTAGAACGTCGCGTCGCACACGTGGTAGTGCCTCTGGTTGCGGCCCTTGGGGGGAATGATGGTACGCCCCATTGTGATGGTCTGAGTGCCGGTGGCATTGCTGTCCACGCCCCACGCGATGATGAGGGGCGGCTCGTATTTCTTGTCTACGCCGATGGCCGTCGAATCGATGAGACACCAGCGCTGTTTCGTGGGTGCGGATATAGCTGACATGGATGCTCCTTTGCATTGGAAACGATATGGAAATTACTGTTCTCTCGAAGGTGGCCTAATCTAGTCGTTCGCTTCCCGAAGCGCAAGGGCGGAGTCGATGCGGGCGATAATTCACCCCTCCAGGAAGAGTTGCACCTCACTCAACAACTCCATTCTGCGCTTTTCCAGTTCCATGAAATGCGTGCCGTCGTTGATGATGACGTAGCGCTTCCCCCGGCTGTTGCTGAGCGCTTTGTACAGACCCCAAGCTTCCGGGTCGGCCGAGGCGCCGTCTTGATCGCCCCGGATGAGCAGCACGGGACACGTGATCTTGCTCGCGTCATAAAGCGGTATGTTCCTCGCTCTATCGTACAGATCAGCCAGGGAACCGTTCGCCAGCCGGAACGCGGGCGTCTTGCGCCCGGCGCCTTGCGCGTCGTAGCGAAGCAGTGCGCGGAAATACGTCTTGAGTACTCTGGGTTCGCGCCATTCGTGATGGGCATCCCCCGGTATATGACCCCACCAGCGGTGATGCACGTCTTTTTCCATGCACCAGGACCACGCACCAAGCCTCGCATCGAATACCCCGGGCTTCCGAGGGTCTTCCATCCGCCTCGCGCGCTGGGGATTGTCATAGGCGTAATATGGCGCATATAGCACGAGCTTTTGCACATGCTTCATATTGTCTGCCGCATAAGCCGGGCTTGTCGTCGTCCCCCACGAGCGGCCCAGAATGCTCAGCTTGTTCACCCCCCGCTGCTCACAGATATAATCAACCGCCGCCTTGATGTCCCTCACAGCTACCTTGCCGGGTATCGCGGGAGGCTTTCCCCTGGGGCTTTCGCGCATCTCCTTCGGCCAGGTCGATTCCCCAAAGCCCCGAACCGAAAGCGCGAACACGTCGAACCCGCGCGAGGCGATGTAATCCATCCATGAATAGCCGGGAACCGGGAGATCGTAGGCCACCGGGCCGGGCGCCATCCGTCCGTGCACCATGAGGAGCGTGGCCACATCCTCAAATTTTCTCTTGCCCTCGGGGCGTTTTTCTCTCAGATGTAAAGTGATGCCGGGATCGAGCGAATCGATGTAGTGATCGATTCGCTCCACTCTTTTCTGAGCCACATTCTTCCGTGGAGAAGCACTCAAATCCCGAAACCCTTAATTTTTCAGGTGCGAATAATCCTGATGATATGCGGGCGGAAGCGCGCCCCCTTGACCCTGGATGACGTGGAGCTTGCCCCACCCCCTGCCTGTATTGCGAAATCCGCGTTGCACGCCCGCCGGCGCCCAGCACATGTCCCACGGTTCGAGCACTGCCTGATGCGAATCTCCCCTCTCGTCGGTCCAGAACACCGTCCAGTCGCTCTCAAGAGGAATGAAGGCCTCCTCCAGGTCGGGATGATCGTGCAGCGGAGCGCCGGAACCCACCCGGTTTTCGTTGATGACGAAGGAGAACTCTCCTTCGGACAGAGACGGAGGCGGACCAACGCCCTCGAGCTCACCGCCCACGTGTCCTATATAGCGGCGAATCCCCCGCACGCCCTCCGGCAGCGAGGTTTCATGATAGACCTGATAATTCTTGGGACAATCATCATAACGCACCACCTGGGTAAAGGGATCGACGAAAGAAGCACTCTCGCTCACCGCGTCCTCCCCATCTCCCTGAAACACAGGCGGCTCATACGCGCCGCTCCCGTGAATGTAGTAAAGAAATCCATCCTCACCGCCCGAGTTCCTGTAGCCGCGCATGACGCCCGCCGGTATCCGGATGGCGTCGTAAAGCCCGAGTTCGACGTTTTTTATCCCTCCATCGCGTGGATCGATCCACGAAACTTCGAACCCGCCATGCCACACCATGAAAACTTCCTCGAACCCATGGCTGTGCATAGGGGCGCCGTTTCCGGGAGGCGCCATCACGATTCCATTGGCGAACTCCCAGCCGGGGAGCGCCGCTTTGGGTTCTTTGTCGCGAGGCCCCCCGATATAGCGATAAACGGCGCGGTGGTGCCCCTCCTCGCGGGCATCGGGAGACGTTGCCCAATCGGGCATGATTTCAGCAAAACGGATAATGGTGGTGGGTACGGCCCTGGAAATATGTCTGGTCATCATTTGCACCTCCTGACTAGAAGGTTATGGAAGGGTCGCGTTCCGGTACACGCCCTCCGCCTCATACGCCTCGTCGAGCAGGACGACGGGATGCACCACCCGAAGGTCCATGTCCCGCTCGCGGGCGCCGAACGCGATTTGAATCTGACAACCGGGGTTGCCCGTACAGACTACAGGCGCTTCGGAGTCTTTCACGTGCCCCATTTTCCTGTCGAGAAGACGCATGGAAATCTCCGTCTGCGTGAGATTGTAGCTGCCGGCGGAGCCGCAGCACCAATCGCTCTCATTGAGAGGCACCGACTCGACATTGCGGATAGCGGAAAGAACCTCGAGCGGCTCCTTGCGGACCTTGAGCGCGTGAAACAGATGGCACGGGTGATGATACGCGATTTTTCGGGGCTCGGGGTGATGCGCCTCTCTGACACCTATTCTCGCGAGAAACACGGTAACGTCCATCGCCTTGTCGCTGAACGCCTCGGCCCGGCTCGCGTAGACGGGATCCTCCGCGAGTAAATCCTTGTATTCATGCAGCATGGCCCCGCAACCGGAGACGGCCAAGATGACGGCGTCGAACTCGCCCGCGTCGATGGCGTCTATGTTCTCGCGCGCGAGGATTCTCGCTGCCTCCCTGTCTCCGGCATGGGCCTGCAGCGCGCCGCAGCAGGTCTGTGAGGCGGGAAACACGACGCGCACCCCGTTCGCCGCCAGGGCACGTATGGCGGCCCGGTTCACGTCGCCGAACAGGGTGGATTGAATGCAACCGCCGAAAAAGGCGACACGGTATTTTTCCTCGCCAATGGCCGCTACTTCCGCAGGAAGAGCCCTCATCGAGGATACGGGCGGGGCTTCAGGCATCATGGGTTCGAGTTCGGCCAGTTTTTTGGGCAAAAGACCCAGGCCCCTCACCATGCTTTTCAAAAACGTGGTCTGGTACAGCCGGGTGGCCACACCCGCCAGATTGAGCAACACCCTGTTCGGCAACAGCCAGCGGAAGAGAATTCTCCTCAAAATCCGGACCGACAAGGGGCGTTTTCGCACCTTTTCGAGTCCTTCGCGCGCCGCCTCGATCAAAGAACCATAGGGTACGCCCGATGGGCACGCCGTCTCGCAGGCGCGGCAGTCCAGGCAGCGATCGAGGTGTTTCATCACCGTCTCATTGGGAGCCATCTCGCCGTCCGTCACCATGCGCATTAGATAGATTCTCCCGCGCGGGGAGTCCATCTCGTTGCCGAGCAACGTAAAGGTCGGACAACTCGTACCGCAGAATCCGCAATGGATGCAGCGCTGAATCATCTCCCTGTCGGGAGCTTCCGGGCCGACGAAGGGGTTTTCGTATTCGGGAAAAACCTGCGCGAAACCTGCTTTTTGATCCGTGGCCACTTAGGGCTTTCCTCCTACATCCGGTCCACGAAGCGTCCGGGACTCAAAATCCCATTGGGGTCATAGGTTTTCTTGATGTTGCGCATCACCTGGAGCACCCCGGGTTCGAGCGCGTCCTCACCCCATACGGATATCTGCTCTTTGAGCGAGTCCGGCCCGGAATCAAGGCGCAGGTGAACAGAGCGGGCTTGCGATTCATCCCTGCCTTCCCTGCAAAGAGAATTGAAAACGCGCCACGCCTCGAGTGGTGAGCATTCTTCACTCTCCGGCGCGAGCCAGCAGCGCAAAACCCCGCTTCCCGCGTGCGCCGAAATGGCGAAACGGTATTTCCCCGAATCGGCGGCGCGCCTCGCCGCCTCAGCGAAACGGGGCAACTGATCGAGACGGCCCGAGGCTCTGAGAGCGAGCACTGCGGGATCGGAGAAATCTCCTCCCGGCGGATCGGCCAGGGTGCGGCCCAGGTGCGAAGTTGTCTCATGGTCGAGGCGCACGATATCGTCTCCGCCCTCTTTCGCGAGGATTTCTTCGAAGCGGACCAGTTGATCGTTCAGCCCTTCTTCGAAATCCCCGAAGGAAGCCACCAGACTGACAGGGCCGGGCAAGGCGATGCCGCCGCCCGATGCCAGCGAGGCGATGCGCGCATCGTCCAGCACTTCCGCCCAAATGGGCATAAGGGGCGAGGCCATCAGCGCCCTGGCCGTTTTGAACGCGGCGTCTGTGGATGAAAAAGAGGCCGCTCTCGCTCCAGTGTGTTCGGGAGCCTTATAGAGACGAATCGCCAACTCGGTAACGACCACCAGCGTCCCCCAGCTTCCTGACAAGAGGCGGTTCATGTCGTAGCCGGTGACGTTTTTCACCACCAATGCACCATAGGTGTGGGTCGCGCCATCGGCCAGCGCTACCTTCATGCGCATTACGCGGTCGCGCGCCTTGCCCCAGCGCACCCGCATTGGGCCCGAGCGATCCGCGATGATGGCTCCCCCCACCGTGGAGGTTCCCGGATGCGGGGGGTCGAGACCCGCCGTCTGGCCCTCGGCGCCCGTCAACCTATTGAGATCCTCGACGCTCATACCCGCTTCCACCACGGCGGTGAGATCGTCTTTCAAAAATTCCACCGCCTTCGACATGCGCTCCAAAGAGAGAGCCACGTCGTACCTCTCGGGCGCGTATCCCGTTCCACGACCCGTGCCTCCTCCCCAAGGGAATACGGCAAGACCCGCTTCGTTCGCGCGAGAGAGAACTCGGCAAAGAGCTTCGTGATCGGCGGGACTAACCACGACCGAGGGCGCTTTACCCCCCAGCTTGAAAGACTCCGCCCTCTCATCCGACCACAGAACGGAGTCGCCTAAATCTGTTTCTAAGGATTGGGCGAACGAATCGAGTTTGAGGGCCATGGATATCCTACTTCGTCATTCCCCCGCCCATCCGGGCGATGGCGCCGCCGAGAGCGACCGGGAACACGTTTTCCTCATCGGGTATGAGTTTGCCGGGGTTCATCAAGCCGTCCTGATCGATAGCGTCGCGCACGCGCTCCATAATCTCGAGAGTGGGTTCGTCGAACTGATCCTTCATCTCTCTGATCTTCTCGATGCCGATGCCATGCTCGCCCGAGAGTACGCCCCCGGCCCGGATGCAAGCGCGAAGCACCTCCGAGCCGCACTCAATTGCCCGCTCCGTTTCTCCGGGCACCCGATCGTCGAACAAGACGTTGGGATGCAGGCTCCCGTCTCCGGCATGAAACACGTTGGTGATGCGCAAATTATAGCGGGCGGATATCTCGTCGAACTCCTCAAGCACCTGCGCCAGCTTTGAGCGGGGAACCGTACCATCCAGGCAATAGTAGGTAGGCGCGATTACCCCGAAGGCTCCGAACGCCTTTTTCCGGCCCATCCACAAACCTTCACGCTCTTCTTCTGTCTGTGCGATCCGGAACGAAGAACAATTGTTCTTCTCGCTTATATCGCGAATGAGTGTCTCGAGCGGTTTAATGGAAGACGGCAGGCCGTCGAGTTCGATCAGCAAGACGGCTTCTGCATCTTTGGGGTAACCCGCCTGAACCACAGTCTCAACGGCCTCGATGGTGTAGCGATCCATCAACTCCATCGCAGCGGGCACAGCGCCTGCCGCTATGACGTCGCTCACCGTCCGGCAGGCATCCCCCACCTGAGCGAAACAAGCGAGCATGGTGCGCACGCTCTCGGGGTTCGGCGTGAGCCGCACGATGAGTTCCGTGATGACGGCAAAGGTACCCTCGGAACCAACGAAGAAACCGCGCAGATCCAGACCCGGTGAATCCTCCCCGTCCGCGCCCAGATGCACCACCTCACCCGTCGGCAAGACGACGGTCATTTCCAAGATGTGGTTCGTCGTCATTCCGTATTTCAGGCAATGCGCGCCGCCGGCATTTTCCGCCGTGTTGCCGCCGATGGTACAGGCCGCCTGGCTGGAAGGATCGGGCGCGTAATGAAAGCCATGCGGCAGCGTCTCGCGGGAGAGGTGGAGGTTCACCACACCCGGCTGCACGCGCGCGAGGCGGTTTACATAGTCGAGTTCCAGAATCTTGTTCATCCGCGTGAAAACGATGAGCACACCACCCGGCAGGGGCGTCGCGCCTCCCGAGAGGCCCGTGCCCGCACCCCTGGCGATCAGCGGTACGCGATACTCACGGCAGATTCCCACGATTCGGCTGACTTCTTCGGTGGTTTCCGGCAAAACGACGGCCGAGGGGATGCCCTTGTAAATCGTGAGGCCGTCGCAGTCATACGTCCTGAGCGCCACCGGATCGGTGTGGATGTAATCCTCCCCGACCGCATCCGTCAGCTTTTGAATGAACCCGGCGCTATCCATCTCGATTCCCCATGGCGCTTCCTGAATGAACGAAAACCCTTTAGAGTAGGGCCATTATACCCATGCTTCAGAAAAAAACGAAGAGAAAGGCGACTTCTTGAACAAATCCGGTGGTTCCACTCCGGCTTCGGACCGCTCCGCCAGGCGCGGGCGAACAGGCGGCCTATATTATGGATGGGTGATCGTCGGCGTATCGTTCACCACCATGGCCTTCCACATGGCGGCAACCTTTTCCTTTTCCCTGTTTCAGGTTCCACTTATTGAAGAATTCGGCTGGAGCAGAGGCGCCCTCGGCGGCGCATTCGCCTTGAGCATGAGCCTCTACGCCATTTGCAGCCCAAAGGCGGGCTCTATCCTTGAGCGGAAAGGTCCCAGAGCTTTGATTCCGTGGGGCTCAGTGTCGATCGGAATTGGACTCGTGCTGGGTTTTTTCATTTCCTCCCTCTGGCACGTGTATGTGTTCATCGGCGTCATGATCGGCGTGGGGATCGCGATGAGCGGTTTCGTAACGCACAGTGCGCTTATGCCGCGATGGTTCTTTAGAAACAGGGGACTGGCGATGGGCATCGCCCTCTCGGGCATCGGCATCGGCTCATTAATCCTGATGCCCACCATCGAAAGACTCATCGCCCTCTTCGGCTGGCGCTACGCCTACCTGATTTTCGGCGCCTCGATACTCCTCATCATCCTGCCCCTCAAGCTGCTCCTGCTCAGAAACCACCCCTCCGACGTCGGACAGAACATCGACGGCGCATCGGACGAAGAAGCCGCCGGGTTTCCAAAACCACCCGCTTCCAGCTCCCAGAAAGTGGGAGAAGTATTCCGGCATGTAATGCGGGAGAAGAATTTCTGGGCATTGATGATCCTCGTTTTCGTCATCGGCCTCAACAACAACTCCATCTGGAGCCAGCTTCAGATATTCTTCGTCGACGCGAAATTCAGCACCGCATTCGGCGCTTTCGTTTTCGGGCTAACAGGCGCCATCCGGATCCTGGGCAGCGTGGCCATGGGCTGGGCAGGTGATCGCATGTCGCACAAAAGGGCCCAGGCCATCGCCCTTTTCCTGTCGGGACTCGGTGTCCTCATCCTGCTTTCCGTGCCGCATACGGGTGACGGCGTCGTCCTCGCCTTTATGTTCGCCGCTTTCTACGGCTTCGGCGTCGGCGGCATGTCGACCTCTTATGCGGCCATGTGCGCAGACGCCTACGGCGGACGTTCGTTCGGCGTCATCGTCGGGATACTGGAAATCTGTTTCGGTCTCGGGGGATTCATCGGCCCCCCGATGGCGGGTTTTATGTTCGACTACACGGGAAGCTATGTTCTGCCCTTCTGCATCGTGGTCATTTTCCAGGCGGTTGCGCTCCTCGTCTGTCAATTCGTCTACAGCACCGAGAAATAGACCGCCATGAGAGGAGGAAAAGCCACCCGCCCCTGGATGTATTACGGGTGGGTCATCGTCGGTACGTCCTTCACCGCCATGGCGTTTCATCAAACGGCGCGCTTTTCTTTTTCCATCTTTCAGGTTCCGCTGATCCAGGAATTCGGCTGGGGGCGCGGCGCCCTGGGCGGGGCATACGCTCTGATGCTGGGCAGTTATGCGCTATTGAGCCCCATCGCGGGAAACCTGTTCGACAAAAAAGGAGCGCGGGCGGTCATGCCCTGGGGTTCGGTGTTCGTAGGCGCAGGCTTCACCCTGGCCTATTTCATCAGCGACCTATGGCACGTCTACCTGGTTCCTTGCCTGTTCGTAGGAATCGGAATGGCGCTGAGCGGCTTTGCGATGCACAGCGCTCTCATGCCGCAGTGGTTTCAGAAAAAACGAGGCCTCGCCACGGGGCTTGCCCTCTCTGGCAGCGGGACGGGAATCCTGCTATTCATCCCCCTTATCGAATGGCTCATCTCCTCTCAGGGCTGGCGACAGACCTATCTGATTTTCGGCCTGGCCATTCTTTTCATCGTCGTACCCCTGACAGCAGTATTGCTCCGAAGAAGCCCCGAGGAGGTGGGGCAGTGCATTGACGGAGAACCCGAGCCTCCCGCCCATTCACCTCCCCGGCCAAGGGAAAAATCACCCGGCCCTTCCTTGCTCAAGGTGTTTCGGCAGGTCTGCCGGAAAAAGAATTTCTGGACGCTCCTCATCGTCGTCTTCTTCATGGGGTTGAACAATAATTCGATATTGAGCCAGCTCCAGCTTTTTCTGGTCGATGCCGAATACAGCACGGCTCTGGCGGCGTTTTTCTTCGGGATGCTGGGCGCGATCCGGATGCTCGCCACCTTTTCGATGGGCTGGCTGAGCGATATCATCGGCCGACAGCGCGCCCAGGCGCTTTCGTCTTTAATGACAGTTTGCGGAATCGTTATTTTGCTTTCCATCCCTCATGTATCGTTGAAATTTCTGATGGGATGGGTCTTCATATTCGTCTACGGTATGGGCCTTGGCGGAATGAGCGTATGCTACTCATCCATGTCCGCGGATGCGTTCAGGGGCCCCTCGTTCGGCGCCACCATCGGACTGCTCGAAATTTTCTTTGGGCTGGGGGGGTTCATCGGCCCCCCGATGGCAGGTTTTATTTTCGACTACACGGGAAGCTACATGATCCCCTTCGCCGGGATAGCGGTGGGCCTGGTGTTCTGCATCTTCTTGTGCCTGTTCGTCTATGAAACGCCACGCGGAACCTCTGAAGCATAGCGGTTGTTAAAAGGGCCGGCTCAGTACCTCGAGCACCTTGACAGCCATCGCCCTGTCGCCCTCGATGTGCAGGCGGCCCATTCTTTCCTTCTCCTCCAGCATAGCCCGACCCGTGGTGAGTAAAACCAGGTCGCTCCCGCCGCATATGACGCGCGCGTCGCAAACCCCATCATCAGCAAACAAGATTTCAGAATTCCCCTCTCGGATGCGCAGGGCCCATATCCGTTCAGGTTCGTTCGTTTCAAAGCAAATTGTTCCCCTGAAATCTTTATCTCCCCGCGCACCGAAGAAGATGGGAAAACGCTCGGGCAGACAATCCACCGCCACAGGAAGGGACGAGGCACGCAAATCGCCATCGGGCTGATTTCGGATGTCCCAGTCATGGAGGATCAGTTCATAGAGCCTTTGTCCGGGAAACGTGCGGATGGGACAGGGTGCGAGCCAATGCCAGGCTTTTTTATCCAAAGCATCGGGCTGAAGCCCCTCGAAGACTTCCTGCAACCGCCATACGGCTTCGGCGAAGGCGTCTATCCGCTCATCGTCAGAAAGCGCGACGAGTTCGTCCCCTACTTTTTCACGATACGCCCAGAACGATTTCAAATTTTCCGCACCGAAAGGCATCTCCAGGCGCCCTGCGGCGCCGGCGGGGATGACGTGCGCATAAAAACGTGCGCCCAGCGTCATGTGCGCCACCACGTCGGCCACACACCAATCCGGACAAAAGGTGGGTGCGCGCCACTCCTGCTCGCTCAAATCTCGCAGGGTCTCGATGAACCTGTGGTTTTCCTTCGCCACCCACGATACGGCGCGCGCAAAAAAATCAGCCATCATGAAAATCCGCCCTTATGCTTGGTGATGTGAGACTCCAAGCCTCCACGCAAAAGCGCGAGCGATGAAAAACACCTTCGGTAGACACCAATCCTCGGAATGAAACGATGTGTTCCTGTGTTGAGTCTTCAGGAGCATGAAGTTGGCATCGGCATCAGACGGGCATCGCCACTTTGAGTTCATCCGAGATTTCCGCCACCTGCTTCCACACGCCATCGCCTACCGGGATTCCTTCCCGCAGCCTTCTTTCCTTTTCCCTGAAGCTGCGCTCCCCCGGCACGCGAATCTCCTCGACGCCGGGCGCCCTGCGCGTGTTCTTTACCTCGGCGACGTGGAAATCGACCATCTCCCTGAACACCTTAGGATCCCCGAAAGCGGAGGGGTCGATGGCGATGAACAGATCTCCCTTGTCGTAATGTCCCTCTTGTACCGACCGGCTGAGCGGCTTGCCGACCTTGGCCCCGAGCAAAGGCCCCGCCAGAAGACCGATCAACAGGCAAAGACCATAGCCTTTGTGCCCCCCGAAAGGCGCAACCGCGCCCGCGGCGGCCGTTTTGGCGTCCGTCGTCGGTTCGCCATCCGGCCCCACGGCCACGCCTTCTGGAATCGGCTCTCCCGTGACGCTCGCCTTCAAGATCATCCCATAAGGAATCGCGCTCGTCGCGAAATCGAGGAGTACGGGTTCATCCCCACTCCTTGGAACAGCGATTGAAAAAGGATTCGTGCCCATCAGGCGCTCCACCCCCCCGAAAGGATGGACCAGCGGCTGCGTGACGCCAGCGACGATTCCCACGCAGCCGGCGCGGGCGATGCGCTCGGCGTAATAGCCCGTCATACAGATATGGTCGCTGTTCACGACTCCCACGGTGCAGGAGCCGGCCTTTTCCGCTTTCCTGGCCGCAAGGCTTGCGCCATAAGTCGCGCCCACGGGCCCCATGGCGCGATCGCCCTCCACCAGCGCGGACCCCTCCCGCTCTTGGATGACATGGGGCCTGGCCTTGGCGTTGATCATCCCGCTCTGGATTCTTCTGATCATATTGGGCAGGCGGATCAGGCCGTGGGTGGAATACCCCCTGAGATCGGCTTCTATCAATACGTCGGCCGTCGCCATCGATTGCTCGTGCGAACATCCCGCGGCCACCAGGATGCGCTCCATCAAATCGCGCAGAGCGTCCGCGTTGACGATGCGCTCATCATTTTGACTCATGTGCGAAAAAACCTTTCTGTATCTAAAGATCGGGGTTGGGAGCGGAAACGCTCGGCTTGGTGACACGCATCATCCAGCAATAGATTTCTATCCGGTTGCCGTCGGGGTCGAGAAAGTAGAACGCATGGCTCCCGCTTCCACCGATGAATCCGTTCTCATCCAAGCCCTCATGCGCGTGAACGTACGGACCCGAGACGAACTCGACGCCACGGGATTTCACGTGTTCCTGGGCGAGAAGCCAATTTTCACGGTCATCCACTTCGAAAGCGATATGGTGGAGTCCCACGTCCGTTCGATGTTCCGAGTCGGTCGTCGTCAGGCCCGCTTTCACGGCGTCTTCGGGTAACTCGAAAAGGACCAGGGTGTGGTGTTTTTCCGCGCAGCGCATAAAACAAATCGGACGAAAGAAATCCGGCGGACCCCACTTGCCCGTCAGCTTCAGCCCCACCACGTCACGATAGAACTTGATGGAGCGCTCCACGTCACTTACGTGAATTCCCATGTGACCAAGCCGTGCAACATTACAACCCATTCCTATCCCTCCAAAAGCGTATGCAGAGCAGAAATAATACGTTTGCCTAAAATGGTGCGGCATCATAACATGCGCGCGCGTGGTTGGCGCACGCGAGTCCAGTTTGTATATCAGCCGCTTCATACCCCAATGAAAGGGGATTCGAATGTCGAAAAAAACGGGTTTAATCACCATATTACTTGCTTGTGTCGTGCTCTTCTCCGGCGTTTTCCTGCTTCCATCCGCGAACAGCCAAAAAGATAAAAACCACGCAGTCACACTCACCCCTTCGGATGCGAAGCCGAAAGCAGCGCCCGCCCCCACACTCGTGGCGCAAAGCCTCGACAAAAAGCGCATTGAGAAAATTATCAGAGAATATCTCATCAACAACCCCGAAGTGCTCGAAGAAGCCATACGAGCCCTGCAGGCAAAGCGGGAAGCAATGCGCCTGGCTGCGGCCCGGACCTCCATTCAGAAAAACAGGAAACAAATTTATTCGGACCCCGAAGACCCCGTGGGCGGGAACCCTAACGGGGACGTGACGATTGTGGAGTTTTTCGATTACCGATGTGGATATTGCAAGCGGGTGGCCCCTGTTGTGGAGGCTGCGCTCGCGAAAGACAAGAAAATCCGCCTCGTCTACAAGGAATTCCCTGTCCTGGGGCCCAATTCCGTATTGGCGGCCCGGGCGGCGCTTGCCTCGCGCGCGCAGGGCAAATATCTGGTTTTTCACAAGGCTCTTATGAAGGCCAAAATCTCTTATGATGAAGCGAGCATCATGAAAATCGCCGCGTCGGTAGGCATCGACACGGCCCGTCTGAAAAAAGACATGCAAGAACCCGGCATCCAGGCTCAGGTAGCCAAGAACCACGCTTTGGCGCGCTCTTTGGGAATACGCGGCACACCCGCCTTTGTTATTGGCGAACAAATGTTCCCGGGCGCGCTCACCTCGGCACAACTTGCCCGCATGATTCAACAGGCGAGAAAGAAATAAACCGAAAAAAAGCCCCGGAGAGTAATCTCCGGGGCTTTCCAAAGACCAGCAAATTCAGTCCACCGTCACCGAGCCCATCAACATCCTGCGGTAATCCCACCATTTCCACTTCTTGGGCACCATGGTGATGCGCACGCGTATTTTTTGCGCGATGGGCGTATTGACGTAATTCGCCCACATTTCCGGCCCGAAAAAATGATCCACCACGCTTTTCAGCCCCTCGTGGTCCGTTCCCATCGTCTCGGAAACCTGCGCTTCCCCTTCCACGACTACAGCGCGAAACGGAGCATTCTCATCATCGATGCAAATGGCAAAGGCCGGATTGCGCTTTAAGTTTCTCACCGAAACCGAATCTTCACCCGTGCTGATGAAGAAACTCGCATCCTCGGGATTAAACAGATATAAAAGCGGGACAACGTGCGGCGAGCCATCCGCATTCGTGGTGGCGATTCTCGCCATGTGGGGTTCTTGTAAAAATTCATCCATCTCTTTCGGGCGCTCGGCCATTTTCCATCTCCTCTCGAAAAACCATGATTTTATAAATCATTCCCGTTTGATTGCTCCAGAATGATACTGGAGTTATCTACCCCTTCACAATGATGTTCACCAGACGCCCCGGTACGACGATGTGCTTCACGATCTCTTTATCGCCTATGTAACTGGCCGTTACGGCTTCCGCTTTTTCCCTCAGTTCCTCTTCGGGCGCATCCGGCAGCGCCATGAACGTGCGCCTCGTCTTTCCGTTTACTTGTACGGCAAATTCCTTCTCCTCGGCGGCAATGGCTGCCTCGTTCACCTCCGGCCATGTTTCACGGAAAATACTCGCCTCCCCCCCACTCGTGCCCAGGACCTGCCAGAGTTCCTCTGCAACGTGGGGCGCCATGGGCGCCATGCAACACAGGAGAATTTCGGCCGCTTCGCGCTGCACCGCATTTTCGGCACCAGCCTCCGCGCGAAGCGATGTGGCCAGTTCCATGATGCGCGCCACCGCTGTGTTGAAAGAGAAGGAGTGTTCATAAACTTCCGTCACAGCCTTCAAGGTGACGTGGGCGTCCCGCCTGAGTTTTCTCCCTGAAGCGGACAGTCCATCCCCATTCCCTGAATAGGCCTCCGTTTCCCTCCAGCCTTCGAGCCGCTCGGAGAACGTGATCCAAAGCCTTTGCAGGAAGCGATGCACGCCTATCAGGCCGTCATCGCGCCATTCCTTCGAGCGCTCCGGGGGTCCGATGAACAGCGTGTATAACCGACCCGCATCCGCCCCGTATTTTCCGGTGCATTCTTCAATCGAGACTCCGTTCATCTTCGATTTGCTCATCGAGGCCATTTCGGTGAGCACCTTCTGCCCGGCCTCGTAGCCGCTGCCGCTTGGGCCATCCGCCGTAACGACTAGAGATTCCTCGTCCACATCCTGATAAGGCACCCAGACGCGGCCACGCGCATCGGCCACATAGTAGGCCATCCTGCACACCATTCCCTGGGTGAACAGATTCTCAAAGGGCTCCTCGAAAGAGACGAGGCCCAGGTCGTAGAGCACTTTTGTGAAAAACCGCGAGTACAGCAGGTGCATGACGGCGTGTTCCGCACCCCCGATGTACTGCGTCACCGGCAGCCAGCGGTTCACGTTTTCCGACTGGAATACGGCGTCATCATCACGGGGGCTGACGTAGCGCAGGTAATACCAGGATGAATCCACAAAAGTGTCCATCGTGTCCGTCTCACGGCGGGCGGGCCTGCCGGTCTTCGGGCTGATGACGTTCACGAAATCCTCGCTCTGGTCCAGGGGATTCCCCCCCCGACCCGTGAACTCGACATCGCGCGGGTGCATGACGGGCAGATGATCGTCCGGCACCGGGGTGATGCTGCCGTCCTCCTCATAAATAACGGGTATCGGCACGCCCCAATAGCGCTGACGCGAAATGAGCCAGTCTCTCAGCCGCCAGTTGATGGTTTTGTCGCCAAAACCATTATCTGCGAAATAATCGATCATCCTGGGATACGCTTCGCGGTTCGGCTGCCCGTCGAATGGACCGGAGTTCTCCATGACGCCGTCTTCGATGTATGCCTCCTCCATCGTGTTGCCATCGAGTCCACCCTCGGGATGCTGGATGACCACCTTGACGGGGATGCCGTATTTTCTGGCAAAGAGGAAATCGCGCTGATCGTGCGCGGGCACGCCCATGACGATGCCCGTCCCGTATTCCATCAGCGCGTAATCGGCTACGAGCAAGGGTACGCGGTCTCCATTGACGGGGTTGATGATGAAATGACCCGTGTCGATGCCCGTCTTCTCACTCTCTTCGCTCATGCGTTCTGCGGCGCTTTGGGCCTGCATGGCTTCCACGGCCTCGCGGATGGAATCCGCACGCGGATTGTTCTCCAGCAATTGATCGATCAGGGGATGCTCGGGCGCGCAGACCATGAAGGTGACGCCGTATACCGTATCCGGCCTGGTGGTGAACACGGAGAGCGTCTCGCCTGTCGATTCGAGTTTGAAATCGATTCGCGCACCCTCGCTACGCCCCAGCCAGTTTCTTTGTTGCTGCTTGACGTGCTCGGGCCAGCCGACGAGGCCATCCAAATCGTCGAGCAAGCGCTGCGCATAGTCGGTAATCTTCAAGAACCACTGGCTGAGCCAGCGTTTTTCCACTTTAGCCCCGCTGCGCCAAGCGATGCCGTCGTGAATCTGCTCGTTCGCGAGAACCGTACCATCCACCGGGTCCCAGTTGACGAGGGCTTCTCGCTTATATGCCAAGCCGTTCTCGAGCATTTTGAGGAAAATCCACTGCGTCCACTTGTAATAGCCCGGATGCGCGGTGGAAATCTCTCGCGGCCAGTCATAGGCGAGACCCGCCATGCGAAGCTGGCGTCTCATGTTGTCGATATTCCTTTTCGTCCACTCGGCGGGATGCGCACCGGCATTGATGGCGGCGTTCTCCGCAGGCAACCCCAGGGCGTCCCAGCCCATGGGGTGTAAAACCTCGAAGCCGCGCATCTTCCGGTAACGGCTGATGGCGTCGCCCATCGTGTAGTTGCACGCATGACCCATGTGCAGATCACCCGACGGATAGGGAAACATCATCAGTGAATAATAGGTGGGCTTCTCACCGGGATGATCGGAGGTTTCGAAAATCTTCTCCTGTGCCCAATGGTTCTGCCATTTTTCCTCGTAACTTGATGGACTATATTCGCCGAGCATGAATTTCCTCAATTATTCGGTATATGTCTCTTGAATTCTTATACAGGCACTGCGGCTGTTTCAAAATACTTGCGCTACTTTAGATACGGCCCCTCTGTGATGGGCGCGGCCTCCTCCGTTATCTTTTTGAGAATTTCAGGAGGAATGCGTCTTGGTTTTCCGCCCGCATCGGTTCTCGCATGAAGCGTATAGCCTTTCACCAAAACTTGCCCCTCTTGCTCCACCAGATAATCGATCCGGACCCGGATGCCTTCGGGTTCTCTGAACCAGCCGGTGACCCTCACCTCGCCATCATACCGGGCGCCTTCCTTGTACTCGCAACGGCTCTCCACGACGGGAAAGAAGATGCCCCGTTCTTCAAGCTCTCCGTAGGGAAATCCGATATTACGAAAATACTCCGTTCTCAACTGCTCGAACCATACATAATAGACCGCGTGGTGCACCACGCCCATCTGGTCGGTTTCTGCATACCTTACACGGAAATCAATGGACAGAGCCAAGCCGGATAAACCTATGAGCGGTTATGAAAAAAGAAACAAACGAGCGATGTTAAAGTAAATCAAAAGCCCCAATACATCGACACCAGTCGTGACAAAAGGCCCCGTCGCCACGGCCGGATCCACCCGAAAACGATGAAGCAGCAACGGCAAAAACGATGCCAGAAGGGCAGAGAACATCATCACCACACAAATCGCAAGCCCCACAACGAAACCCAACCATGCGACGGAGGCGAATTGGTAGGTTGCCAACAACCCCAACAATAAGCCATAGCAAATGCCCAGAAGCGTCCCGACGGCCACCTCTTTCGAGATGACGCGAATCCATGACTTGGGATCGATGCGTCCTGTCGCCAAGCCACGCACCACGATGGTGGCGCTTTGTGTGCCCACGTTGCCCGCCATGCCGATAATCACAGGCATGAACGCGGCGAGAGCCACGATTTTGCTCAGTTGATCGGAATACTGATGGATCAACTGAGCGGCGAGAATACCACCCAGCCAACTGAAAAACAGCCAGGGTAAACGTATCCACGCAAGGCGCCTTGCCGAAAGCGATGTCACCTCATCCTGATAGGAGTGCGTCCCCGCCATTTTCAGGATGTCCTCGGTCGCTTCTTCTCTGATGACGTCGAGCACGTCATCCACCGTGATGATTCCGACCAAGACGTTGTCGTCATCCACAACGGGTATGGCCAAAATGTTGTAGCGAGAGACGACGCGTGCGACGTGCTCCTGGTCGGCATGTACGTTTTCGCTCCAGACATTGGTGGTCATGATTTCGGACAAGCTTTTGGACGGGTCCGCCAGCAAGAGTTGCCGCAGAGTAATCACCCCTCTCAGGCAACCATTGGAGTCTATGACGTACACATAGAAAATGTAGTCCACCTCGCTGGCTTTCCGTACCTGGGAGATGGCTTCATTCACCGTGAGTTCCTCGGGAAGAGCCACATAGGAATCCGTCATGATGGCGCCTGCGGTTTCCGGCAGATACGCCATCATGTCCTGTATCGCCTCGGTTTCCGGCGCATCGAGGAGCGCAACGATTTCCTGGGAACGCTCCTCGGGCAGGGTCTCCAGAATATATCTCGCGTCGTCGCTGTCTAATTCCTTGATCAGCGGAACGACGTCCTCGTTCGACACCGGCTCCAGGAGTTCACGTACGATGTGGGAATCCGATTCCGTCAGTATGGAGGCGCGGTGCTCACGGTTTCGGACGAGGGAAAACGCTTCCTGGCGTTCTTCGGGCAGAAAATGCTGAAAAATCTGCGCCACTTCGGCCGCGTGCATTTTTTCCAGCGCATTGGAAAGGTTGGCGTCGGCCTTATGCCTTAAAAGCCGACGCACCATGTCTTCTACGCGAAGAAGTCTCGGATCACGCTCGTTCACCATGGCTGATCCCCAAATTATCAAGCAAACATGGCGTCCAAAGGGCGTAGAGTCTATTGAACCCAATAGGGAGTGTCAATCATCTTGTGTTAGGGGCAAACTTAGCATATCTTGGTGGCAGATTGTCGTTTACGCTATGGGGGAAATCGCCGGCGCAGTTCCTTCATTTTCGCCCATTTGATTTGGGGAGTGCCTTACCATCGCTAGACTTCACGGTCGCCTCACCGGGCTGAAGCCTAAGCAAATGAAAGTTTTGGAAAGGCTTTACCGCCGCAAAATTCCACCCAGTCAATTCATTCATTTAGAGCTTGGCCGCGAACTGGCATTTTTATCTCATGAAATCTCGCGCCAAATCGGTTTGCTTATCGATCGGCTCGGCGTCGTGCGCTATGTGATCATCGGTGATGCGCGAGGAATCGAAATCCCGGAGCTGGGCCGCGCACGGGCCGGAACAGCCAGACTCAGAGGCCTCCGGTGCGTGCACACCCATTTAAACACCTCCCCGTTATCCCAGGAAGACCTGACGGATATGGCCCTCCTTCGCCTCGACGCCATGGGAGTCATTGAAGTCGTGGATGACGGGAATACGGGCCGCTTCCAATTCGCCCACATTACACCCCGGCTTCCTGATGAGAGTGGACAAGCCAACGGCCACTCTATCTTAGGGGAGAATCGCGCTCCATGGGAAATCCAGTCGTTCCCCAATCTCGAATCGACCCGGGTCGACATCGAGGCCCTTATCAACTCTCTTGAGAGTGAGTTCGCCCGACTGCAGAAAACATCCATTGAACTCGAAGAGGGTGAGCGCGCCATATTGGTGCATCTCGATACCGGGCAGAACTCGAACCGCTCCCCTGAGACCGAGTTCGAGGAATTGTCCCTCCTCACACGTGAGGCCGGCTTCATCCCCTGCGGACAAATACTGCAGCGCCGCAAGAAGCCGGATCCTCGCTTCGTCATCGGCAAAGGCCGGCTGGCTGAGGTCCTCATGAACTCGATGCAGATGGGGGCCGAGGCATTGTTTTTCTCCAACGAATTGACACCCTCGCAAATCAAGAATTTATCCGAATTCACCGATCTGAAAATCCTCGACCGGACGCAAATCATCCTCGATATTTTCGCCCAAAGAGCAAAGAGCCGCGTGGGAAAACTTCAAGTGGAGTTGGCGTTGTTGCGATATACGCTGCCCCGAATCTCCTCCCAACACACGGCCTTGAGCAGACTCACCGGCGGCATCGGCGGCAGAGGACCTGGCGAAACGAAGCTGGAAATTCACCGCCGCCGCGCGTTTGAGCGCATTCGCAGGGTGGAGAAAGAGCTCGGAAACTTGCAGAAAAAACGCTCTCAGGGCAGACGGCTCCGCCAGCGCCGCGAAGTGCCGGTTCTCTCCTTGGTGGGCTACACCAACGCGGGGAAATCCACATTATTGAACGCTTTAACGAACAGCGAGGTAATGGCCGAGGATCGACTTTTCGCCACCCTGGACACATCGAGCCGGAGACTCAGGCTCCCGCGCGAGCAGGAAGTCATCATTACGGACACCGTCGGCTTCATTCACGACCTCCCCCAGGAGTTGATAGGAGCGTTCCGTTCGACATTGGAGGAACTGAGCGAAGCGGACCTCCTCCTTCACGTAATCGACGCTTCTTCTCAGCATTGTGAGGACAACCTTCTTGCCGTGGAGAAAATCCTGGATGAGATTGGGTTGAAAGGCACGCCTCTCATTCGGGTCTTCAACAAAATGGACCAGACAGATGACATCCGCCTGGCCAATCTGTGTCGTCGATTCAACGGTATCCCCGTAAGCGGCATAGACAACGAAAGCCTTATTCCTCTCGTGGAGGAGGCCGCCCACCACCTAATGAACATGGACAAACAAGATGAAACGCCTGAATTCAAACAAATCGCAAACTGATTACTATTCTGCAAGAAAACTTATTCTCTTATCCGCCGTGTTGCTTAGCTTTCTGGCCGGGGGTTGTACCGGAAACAACTATTCTTCACAAGAAATTTGGGAGAAGACGAAATCCACTGCTCGGTCCGCATATTTCAAGACTCAGCGAGCTGTTACGAATACGCTGATCACGATCGGGAACTACCAGCGAGACTACGCATACGGACGAAATGACGCCGAAGGAAAACAACCTACAATCGATAAAAGTACTGAAGACAAAAAAAGTCCCGCAGTCCGTCTTCCTGAAGCGCCACGCTCGCAGGACCGGTTCCCGTCCAGATCTTCTGCTGCGATGGAAGAAAATTTAAGGCCCGGTCAAGCCCGGCAAACAAGCAGGGAAATTACGCGAAATACAACCTCAAAAGAAATGCCTTTGCGGCCACGTACAACGATGACTCTCGAAGAATTGCGACAACGCATTCGAGACATCGAACGAGAGAGAACTCGCTCAAAAAATCCTGCGGACAGGCGCAGGCTGGCTGCCGAAGTGAGAAAATTGGAGCGAACGCTGCCCACTTACCAAAAAGAAGAAAACATCATCGAGGAAATGACTCAATTGCGCCGCCGGTTGAAAAAACTTCAAGAAGATTTGCTTGAGATTGAACAAACCAATCGCTAGAGGGTTGGACTAGTTCAAAGAATTGCCCGATACTATCACCAAACATTCTTTGCTCGGCTTCATAAAATGACGCGCGGCCTCTCTTACGGAATCCATATCCACTTGTTCAATTTGCCGCTTTGTTTCTTCAAGCGATTCCCATCCTAATCCATGAACGAATCTACCCGCCAAGTCGGCTGCCCTCACGTAGGCCCTCTGATAACTGCGATGTAATCCGCCGACGATATAAGCCTTCGCTCGCTGGAATTCCTCTTCACCAAGTCCCTCAGCGCTTACGCGGGCAATTTCTTGCCGCATGAGATCAACAACGAGCTTTTCCTTGCCCGCAGGCGTGGCCGCATACATCGAAACCGGACCCGGGTCCAGAGACTCGTGCGAAGAAACGCTCACATCATAGGCAAGCCCGCGCTTTTCTCGCAGTTCCAGAAAAAGCCCTCCGCCCTGACTCCCCAATGCAGCTGTTATAATGGCTAGCGCATGTCTGACCGGATCATGAAAAGTCGTTCCCAAAAATGACATATGAATATGGCTTTGCGAAGCTCCTTCGAGCATGTATGAACGAAACCGTTTTCTGGAGGGAGTTCGAGGCGGTGCAGACTGAGGAACGAGTGTTTCCCCGGGAGCGCTTGCGGCCCAAGGCTTTAGCATGTTGGGGAGACGTTCTTCCAGATACGAAACATCAAAGTTGCCAGCCATCGCGATGACAAGAGCCGCAGGCGATGTCCTTTTGCGCCATTCTCGTCTCAACGCCCTCTGGTTAAAGGCGGCCATCGTCTTGGTGGTTCCAAGTGGATGACGGCCCAATGGATGTTTGCCATACAAGAGTTGATATCCCTTGAGCCGACACCATTGCCCCAAGTCATCGAGTTCGCTGTCGCGCTCCGCATTGAGTTCCGTGCGAGAGAATTCAACATCTTCCTCATGAAAAGCGGGGGCAGACAAGAGCTCCACGAATTTTTCCATTACTTCGGGTAAAACCGCGCTGAGGCCGGAAGCCGTCAGCCCAAAAGTATTTCGCCCCGAAAATCCATCCATACTCGCGCCCAAACCTTCCACTTCTTTGGCATGAATGAACGATGGACATCTCTCCGTCGCCATGGGAGCGACGGACATCATCAGGGCGTGAAGTCCTGCTAGACGGGCGGGTTCATTCCTTTGCCCTCCCGGGAATACGGCGCGTAAAGAGAAAACATGAGGGCCGCTGTCGGGTAGCATAATCAACCGCCCACCACCTGGAAGCTTTGTCTCTATCGGTGTGCTTTTGGTTTTCGAGTGCCTTGCATTTTCAAGGTAGTTGCTTTTTTCTGACGAGGAACGGATACGCCCTGATGCGGCTGATTTTTCCGCCGCGTTCTGATTCCGGTTTGTGTTTACCTGTTTTTTCTGAAGGCCATTTTCGAATCCATCCAATATCGCTTTTCGAATTTTTCGCACGCCGATTCGCGGCGCTTCTTCCTTGGGGAAGAATACGCCCGCTGTCAATCTTGGTGGTGACAGATAACGCCTCGCTACGTCCGATACGTCATTCGCGTCTACCTCCATCACCTTCTTCATGTACTTGAAATGATAATTCGGATCTCCGGCAATGAGTTCGGAATAGCCCGCCACACGGGCGCGACCTGTCATGCTCTCGCGTCGAAACTCAAGACCAGTCAGATAATTCATGCGCACTCTATCCAATTCATCCGGGCTTACGGTCTTCTCCTCGAAAATTTGTTTCGCCACCTGGAGGATTTGCTCGGCGGCCTTCTCGATGTTTCCCGGCGCCGCGTATCCGCCCAGAAAAAACAGGCCCGGCCCACCGGAAAGATAGACATCGGTAGAAACGTCGAACATCAGCGACGTGTTCATGCAAAGATGCTCATACAAACGGGAGCTTTCGCCCGCTCCGAGAACGATGCCGAGCACTTCCAGCGCGGGAGCATCCCGGTTCGTCAGAGGAGGAATTTCAAAGGCGAGTTCCAGGTGCGCCGTACCCGCGCGGCCTCGCCGCACAAAGATGCGCGGCCCCGCTTTGAGAGGAGCCGGCCGCGGAACTTTCGGCATTTTCCTTCCCTGAAGTTTCGGCCATTTGGCGAGAAAATTTTTTCGCCTCTTTCTCAAAATTGATTTTACCCGGGGGACGTCGAAAGCTCCGGCAAACACCAGTACGGCGGATGAGGGCGCATAGAATTGCTTGTGATAATTCTTCAACTCTACTGCACCAATATTCTTCAGTGTCCGCCGGCTACCCAAAATGGCGCGTCCGTAAGGATGCCGGGGGCCGTATGCCTCACGATAGAGGTGATACTGTAGCAATTGATCGGGTTGTTCATACGTGCGATTCCATTCGGACAGAATGACCTGCCTTTCCTGGCGAACTTCGCCCTCCTCGAATCGCGGCCACCAAAGTGCATCCAGGAGCGCTTCCAGGCACCTTTCATATCTATCCGGCATCGATATCAGATCATAATGCGTAGTTTCGTTCGTCGTATAAGCATTGATGTCCCCGCCGGAAGACTCGGCGAGAGAAGCGAGTTCCCCTACTTCCAGATTTTCCGAACCCTTGAATATCATGTGCTCCAGAAAATGGGAGATGCCCTCGAGCGGATCCGTTTCCGTGAGACTGCCGACACGAAACCATGCCTGCACGCTAACGGCGGGAGCGGTGGAGTCCGGCAGGAAAAGACAGGTGGGGCCACCCTTCATCCGGTAGACGAGAGGTTTTTTGTCTTCGGAAAACGCTTCACTCGCGTCGTTTGGAAATTTGTTGAACATTATCGAAACAGGCTCACTCCCGGCCAAGACGATCAATCCGACGTGCAGTCAATCTGGAAGCATCGAATCCCTTGACTTCTAGTGAGCGGAGCGTATCATCCTCCTTAGGCAAAGTCATTCAGGGATGATGTTGGAAGATTCTGAAACCTCGCTCTGAGAAATTCCAAAAGAAACCACCATATTCGAAAAGAGGATAATTGTGGAACATATCAAAAGACACGTTTTCGTCTGCATCAATCAACGCCCGCCGACTCACCCGATGGGCTGTTGTCAGAGCAAGGGCAGCATCGAAGTCGCACAAGCGATAACGGAGGCGATTGGCTCGAATGACGAGCTCGCTGCAGATACGGCCATGGCCGGCGCCACTTGCCTGGGTCCGTGTACGATGGGCCCCACCCTGGTTGTCTACCCCGAGGGTGTCTGGTACACGGGTGTGAAAGTGGAGGACGTTCCCGAACTCATCGAAGAACACCTGAAAAACGGCCGTCCCGTCGAGCGGCTGCGTTTGAGGCTCCCCGGAAATGTCGGCAGCGAAGACTAGACACGCCACGGAGAATACCCGATGAGCCGAGCGCTGGTGATGCACCCGAAAGACAACGTGGCCACGGTGCTCGAGGACGTCTCACCAGAACAAAGTGTAGAAATAGAAGGCGGTGATAAGACCCTTACGCTTTCCGCAAAGCAAGCGATTCCATTTGGACACAAAATCGCTCTGAGAAAAATCCGCCTAAGCGCGAAAGTGCTCAAATACGGCGAGGTTATCGGCACTGCGACACAAGAGATATCCGCCGGCAGTCACGTTCACGTCCATAACATCAAGAGCACCAGAGGCTAGGCATGGCCCAGGGAAAAGCCACTCCCACTTTCCGGGGCTACAGGAGACCTGAAGGTCCTCCCGGCGGCCGGAACCACCTCGCCATCGTCAGCGGAATGGACAATTCCAACCCGATTGTTCGTAGAATCGGCTCCCTGGTGCGAGACGCCACACCCGTGAACACTTCGTTCGGCCGCGCCCTGATGGGTGAGGACGAGGCGCAACACTGGCGGGTGATGGGGCACACCGCCGCTCACCCGAACGTAGGGGCTGCCATTATCGTGAGCCTTGAGCCTAAAAGCGCCAACGCCATCGCGGAAGTAGCCGCAAGAACGTCTCCCTGGATGCCAATCGAGGCCGTGAACATCCAGGAAATCGGAGGCACGCTCAGCACCACTTCGCATGTCGTGGAGCTCGCCACGAAACTCTCCGCCCATCTCGCATCCGCCAAGCGTGTCCGCTGTGAATTGGGCGAACTCACCATCGGGGCCGAATGCGGAGGCTCGGATACGACCAGCGGCGTCATCTCGAACCCTGTGACGGGAATGGTCGCCGACAGGATCGTGGAAGCGGGAGGTTCGGTCATCTTTTCCGAAACCCTGGAAATCGTAGGCGCCGAACATCTTCTCGCCCGCCGAGCCGCGGACAGGAAAACAGCGCGGAGAATCATCGATTCCGCAAGGCGCGCCGTCGATTATGCCGAAAGCATCGGCGTCGATTTCATCGGATCGAACCCGGCGCCCGATAATATCCGGGGAGGTCTGTCGTCCATCGAGGAAAAAAGCCTGGGAGCCATCAAAAAAGCGGGGAGCCACCCCATCGTCGAAGTCGTCGGCGTGGGTGAACGCCCCAAGAAAAAAGGCACCATCTTCGCCGACGCGCCCTGCGCAGGCGTGGAGAACATATCCTCCCTGGCGGCCAGCGGGGCGCAGGCGATTGTTTTCTCGACCGGAATCGGCAATCCCATAGGGCATCCCATCTCTCCCACCATCAAGGTGACGGGAAATCCCCGAACCGCGCGGACGATGGCCGAGAACATCGACGTGGACATCAGCGGCGTTATGGAGGGAACAAT
Organism: bacterium; assembly: GCA_022828125.1. GTDB lineage: Bacteria > UBA8248 > UBA8248 > UBA8248 > UBA8248 > Bin107. The sequence continues at coordinate 338,892 of JAJEJD010000020.1, forward strand.
GCGCATCGACGAGGCGAGGGATTTGCTCGAAAACGAACTGATTGCCGTGATGAGCGGAAAACTCACGACATCGGAGCTATTGGGAGAAACCGAACTCACGGTCAGCCGGGCCGCGTTAAGTCTATAACGCTTACGTTCTCAGCGGACCCAGCTGAGAAGAAATAGTCCTTGGAATTAAAAACCCATTCCCACGATGAGCCGATTCCAGGTGTTGATAAGCGCGATGGCGCCGAGGAGCTCCACTATCTGCGCTTCCGAGTAGTGCGTCTTCAACGCTTCGAACGTTTCGTCTGAAACGCTCACCCCCTGCGTACTTTCCTCACAAAGGCGAAGCGCCGCTTTTTCCTTCTCATCGAAGACATCGCTTGCAGAGCCCTCCTGCGCGGCTTTTGTCTTCTCGTCCCCCACCTTATGCATTTTCGCCATGTTGGAATGCATGTTGGCGCAAAAATGACACCCGTTTAGCACCGATGCGCGAATGTTCAAGATTTCCTTGAAGCCGACGTCGATTTCCCCCGGGCCATCCGCCACCGTGGTCAGGCTTAGCAAGGAGCGCAAAAAATCCGGTTTGTGGGCCAGGGCCTTCACCGGCGGAATCACGACACCAAACTGCTTTTTCAAATTCTCCATGATGCGTTTCGCGGACGCTTCCGCCTGCTCGGGTTCTAACAAGGAAATTCGTGGCATTCCATGCTCCTTTGATTGATTCGTCTGGATGTATGCCGGCACATTATAGAAAGTGTCATTTCACCGATATTTACGCCACACCGAGGCCGTTGGTCAATGAATGCGTCGAAATCACCTTTCTGCCTGCAAAAAGGCGTATGGGAACAAGCACATAACATCTACTTTTGCTAAACTATGCCCCATGGTTTCTTGTTTCTGTTGCATACGCCCTAAACAAAGGGATGAAAATTGCCCATGAGCAAGCAAATTTCCTTACGAGAAGCCGCTTCTCTCATCGAAGAAGGAGACGCGATCAGTCCCGGCGGCACCCTTCTGCACAGAACGCCCGCAGCTCTCATCCGCGAAATTGCGCGCGCGGGCCTTCGAGACCTTACGCTCATCAAGCCGTCGCCTGGTTACGACGCGGACCTCCTTTGCGCCGCAGGTGCCTTGAAAAGAATCGTCAGCGGCATCGTCACATTCGAAGCAGAATTCGGACTGGCACCTCACTATCGAAAGGCGATAGAGAAAGGAATGGCAGGCCTCACCGAACACGCCTGAGCCAGCGTTCTTGCTGGGCTGCGGGCCGCAGCCTACGGCGTTCCTTTCCAACCCATTCGCGGATTCGATGGGAGTGACATCCCGGAGCAAAGCGGCATCTTTACGATTGAAGACCCCTACACCAAAGAAGAACTCTATGCGATTCCCGCACTCAAGCCGGACTGGGCATTGATCCACGTCCAGAAATCAGACGCGCAGGGAAACGCCCAAATCCTGGGCAACCAGCAATTCGACGTTGAAATGACGCGCGCGGCCCAAAAAGGCGTCATTCTCACTACCGAGAAAATCGTAGACCCCGAAGAGATCGCAGCAGAGCCGGAGAGAACCACCATTCCGGGTTTTCTCGTCAAAGCTGTCGTGGAAACGCCGGGCGGAGCGTCTCCATGCAGTTGCCATCCATTTTACGGTGTCGACAAAACAGAAATGAGACGCTACATGGCCTTGACCCAAAGCCAAGACGGTCTTCGGGAATATCTGGCAAGCACCGATAGAACACACGCACAAGATGCGGTGACAAAATAACGATGGGCAACCGCCTTACCTCGTTGCCCGAGCATGTGATCCACGCCGGAAACCAGATGGCCGTCACGCTCTCGCGCCTCATCGAAGACGGCGAGAATGTGTTTCACGGGGTCAATTCCCCACTTCCTATGGTCGCGATCTTCCTGGCCAAGAAACGACATGCCCCCAACTGCTCGCTCATAGAAGTCGCGGGTTCGGTGGACCCCAAACCACGCTTTATGCCAAACAGCACGGCCGACCCCGAACTCTGCCACGGCGCGGCATCCATGTTCTACAACCCGGATATGTACGATCTTTTTGCGCGCGGCGGGGTGGACATGGCTTTTCTGGGAGCCGCCCAGCTCGACAAGCAGGGACGAGCCAACTTGAGCTATATAGGCGATCCGTTCCACCCGAAAGTGAGACTCCCCGGCGGCGGGGGAGGCGCCGTCATCATGCCTCAGGTGAAACGAACCGTCATATGGCGAACAGTTCACGACAAACGGTTTCTCGTACCCCGGGTCGATTTCTCGACGCAGTCGGGCAATTTGAGCCACGTCGTGACACCCATCGCCTCGTTCGAGAAAAAACCCACCGGGCTCGAAATCGCCAGCGTTCACCCTGGCCACTCGTTGGATGAAGTGATCGAGAAAACAGGCTTCGACCTCAAGCGCCCGAGCATTGTGGCGCAAACTCCTGCGCCAAGCGCCGAAGAGCTGAGCGCCCTGGAGGAATTCGATCCGGATGGTGTGCGATTTTCGGAATTTCGTGTATAAATCGCAGGCTTCTAAAGAGAATATGAGCATTCCATTCGCCACATGACGCCGACGTCTTTGGAGACAACGGATTGCGGAGAATTTCATGAGCAACGAATTGTTGAATCGGTTGGGAAGCTATTCTACCTGTCAGGCGGCGGACGCTTTCGACAAACTGAAAATCAGAGGCCACATGCCCGACATCATACTGTTGTCGCCCGACCCGGATTACCGGATGGTGGGAGAGGCCCATACCGTTCGAATGGTTCCGGCCGGTGGCGGCCCCCTGCCCAAGCGCGAGGTGCACCACATCGACGCGGCGCCCGAGGGGAGCATCGTCGTCATCAACATCCCTCCCGGGGTCACGACGGCCAACTGGGGCGGGATGATGACCACACGGGCGAAGGTGATGAACCTCGGCGGAGTCGTTCTCGACGGCAGAGCCAGAGATATTGAAGAGCACCGCCAGATGGGATTTCCCGTGTTCGCCAGAGGGGTATCGGTTCACGGCAGCGGCGGGTATACGATTCCCATTGCTGTGGGGGAACCAATTAATTGCGGGAGCGTCACGGTAAGGCAGGGAGACGTCATTCTGGGCGATGTCAACGGCGTGGTCGTCATCCCCAGAGAAAGACTCGGGGAAGTCATCGACAAGATGGATGAACTGGCGAAAATCGAAGAGAAAATCACTGCTGAACTTGAAAAAGGCACGAGCATCGGCGAGGCTTTCGCCAAGTATCGAAGCTAGGCAAAATCACGATAACCACTTAAATTTCATAGCCATCTGGCAACGCCAGGCCAATTTGGTATAATAGATTCGTCTTCTACGAAATCCGCCCCCGATATGTCCCGATGAACTTAAAAACCAACCCCTCATATGCAGTCCCCTTGCGTGGTCTTATCATTTGTCTCGCATTCCCCTTACTCTTGAGTGGGTGCAGCTTCTTTCCCGCCCCAGCGAAACATTATTTCCAGGATAATGATTTACACGGCGTCGCCTCCTGGTATGGAAATCCCTACCACGGGCGCAAAACGGCGAACGGCGAAATCTACGACATGCACGCGCTCACGGCCGCGCACCGCACCTTGCCTTTTGGCTCCATCGTCCAAGTACGCAGAAGCGACGATGGGCGGGAAGTGCGAGTTCGAATCAACGATCGGGGTCCCTTTTTCATAAACCGCGTCATCGACCTCTCCCGAGAGGCGGCCAACAGAATCGGCATGTTGCGCAGCGGCACCACCGAGGTTTACGTCGAGCCTATTTATATTCCCCGGGAACCGAATCCGAAATGGATGATCCTGGTAGGCGGATTTATGGGAAAACCAGAGGCGCAAGAATTCGCCGATTACTTTTCTAGAAACGGGACGATTTCGGAGATCCGGCCCGGTTGGCACGGAAACTACGAACACTACCACGTGCAGATCAAAGGGTTAGTCAGCGAAAGCAAAGCAGAGCGATTGGCGGAAAGGCTCCAGCGCAACGGGTACGGGGCATTCATCGTGCGGGCGAAATAAACGACTTAACTACTATCGAGCGCTTTTCCAATCTTTCCCAAGTCCGTGAGTGGTTCCCTGCATGTGAAATTTTCGCAAAGATACACAGTAGCTTGCCCATCCACCATGGATTTCCCATCAAGCAGGGGAACTGCGGCGTCTGTTTCTTCGTCAGATGATTCGGACTTGTAAGCCAAAACCTTGTTGGGAATGAAGCGGGATTCGACAGCCCTGAAAACCGCGCGTGTATCATCTGCGTTTCTCTCACCGACAATCGCCACTTCCACCGGGGAATCGAGATGAAAATCCAGCGCCACGAGCATCATGTGGAAAGCGGCCGGCACACGCCCCAGATATTCGCCGAACGATCGCAAAACGTCCTCGCCGCGTTCTGCGAATTCCGCCTCACCCGAGAGTTTCGCCAGCTTCAATAAACCCAGCGCCGCCATCGAGTTCCCGCTCGGAACGGCGCCGTCTTGCGTCATCTTCTTTCGCACGATGAGTTGTTCATGGTCGTGAGCCGTAAAGAAGAATCCGCCTCCTTCATCATCCCAGTAGCGTGATACCATCTCCCGCGCCAAATCCGAGGCCGCTCGAATCCACCGGGGCTCGAAACTCGCCTCGTACAAATCCACCAGACCCACGATCAGAAAAGCATAATCATCCAGATACGCGTTGAACTTGCTTACGCCTTCCCGGTGGCTTCTCAGCAAACCGCGCTCATCGCGCATGTTGTTCAAAATAAAATCCGCCGCCTTGCTCGCTTCTTCCACATAGGGGCGGTGCTCCAGAATCCTGCCCGTCAAAGCCATCGAACCGATCATGAGCCCATTCCAACTCGTGAGAATTTTATCGTCGAGACCCGGCTTCACGCGCCGCTCGCGCTCGGCAAAAAGTTTTGCACGGCCCCTCTGTAATACTTCAAAGAGCTTTTCTTCGGTGATTCCCAATTCTTCGGCGAAAACGCGGGGCGGCTTCTGAATGAACAAGGCGGAGGTGTTGCCCTCGAAGTTCCCCTCTTCCGTCACGCTGTAGAACCGGGAGAATATGTCGGCTTCTTCTTTGCCGAGAACCTCTTCTATCTCCTCAGGACGCCAAACGAAGAACTTGCCCTCCTCCCCCTCGCTGTCAGCATCCTGCGCGGAATAAAATCCTCCGCCCGGGCTGGTCATCTCCCTCAAAACGTAATCGAGCGTATCCGCCACCACAGAGCGGTAAAACGCGCTTCCCGTCGCCTGATATGCTTCGAGATAAACCCTGGATAGAAGAGCGTTGTCGTAAAGCATTTTCTCGAAGTGCGGGATAAGCCAGTAAGCATCCACGCTGTAGCGGTGGAAACCTCCACCGAGTTGATCATACATACCGCCCAGCGCCATTCTTTGCAGCGTTACCTCGACCATCTTCAGTAATTCCTGATCCGGGGACCGCTTCCACTTTCTCAACAGCAGCATCAATGCCATCGAGGGCGGGAATTTGGGAGCGCTTCCGAAGCCACCCCATGTCGAGTCGAATCGCTCTTTGAGTTCCTGGGCGGCCTGGTCGATCCATTCCGATTTCAAATCACTCGTTGCGGACGTAACAACTCCCATTTGCTGCAGATTCGCCGTGATGCTCTCCGCATTATCGTGCAAATCCTCCTGTCTCGTCTGGTAAACTTCGGCCAGCCTCAAGAGCACGTTCTTGAAGCCGGGCCTCCCCCATTTGTCATCCGGCGGAAAGTAAGTGCCGCCGAAGAAGGGCCTCAAATCCGGGAGCAGGAAAACACTCATGGGCCAACCACCCTGGCCCGTCATCATCTGCACCGCTTCCATGTAGATGCCGTCGATATCGGGGCGTTCTTCCCGATCCACCTTGATGGACACGAAATGCTCGTTCAGGATTTCGGCGATTCCCTCATCCTCGAAGCTCTCATGCTCCATCACATGGCACCAATGGCAAGCGGAATAGCCGACGGACAAGAAAATGGGCTTGTTTTCTTCTCTTGATTTGCGAAGCGCATCCTCGCCCCAGGGATACCACTGCACCGGATTGTATTGATGCTGCAAGAGATAAGGGCTCGTCTCCTGTGCGAGGCGGTTCTGCTGACGGGGTTGATTCATGAATTCCTCAGATGAATGGATGAATGTCCGTTGGCTACGAAAAGCGCCTACCGACAGGGTATGTAAGAACGATCAACAAAACAATTCCGGCTGGGGGGAGATTTGCGCGTGTGTCTCCACGCGCCCGTCCCCGCGAATATGCGAGATATTTTCATCACAACTCTCCGCCCAAGCCGCTGAGATCAGATGCAGGCGATGGCAGTTTCTCGGGTTCTCCTCCGCGCAAAGAACCGCTGAGGGTTCCTTTTCTACTTGCGCTCTCAAACGCTCCATCGCAAGGATGAAACTCTTGTCGCGCCTTACTCTCATCCAGTCGATGCGTCCCTTGGTGTCGAAAAGTTCAGGATTTATTCTGGGGTCGCGTTTTCCGCCCAATGCCTCTCCTTCCCAGACGTATGCAATGTCTCGCGACAAGAGGCTTTTGCTTATACTTTCTCTGTTGAATTGAGGGTTTCTCCTGCTGCAGGGAATGCTTCGCACATCCACCACGCATGCGATGCCGTGGCGGCTCAGCAGGTCCAGGAATTTCTCCGTGCTGTGGTTGCTGTGGCCTATCGTCCAGAGCGGGTGCTTCAAGCGAGACCCCCCATGAGAGTCGCCGCAATCTCGCATCCACGATGAAATATCTCCACGTCGATATTCTCATCCGGGGCATGGGCGTTCGAATCGGCATTGGCGAGCGGGAACCAGACGGACGGGAGCCCCAAGTCTCTCGTGAACATGCTGTCGGGCACGCTGCCGCCGAAGTTCGGGTAGATGACGGGCTCGTCCCCATACCCGGCGACGGCCTGGATCACCTTTTGTACATAGGGGTTGTCCGCCGGCGTTTTGCTGGCATCGAACGTGGCCATCTTGCGCACCTCGATGTCATCGAAACCTTCTGCTTTCAAAAACGAACACACATCATCAAACAGCTTGTCCGGGTCCTGCTCCACTACGAGGCGGAAATCCAGCTTGGCGCGCGCGGAACCCGGCAATATAGTTTTCATACCATCGTTGGAATATCCCCCTTGGAATCCACAAATATTCAGGTTCGGCTGTGTGAGAACTTTCTTATAAAAGGCTGGAAGTTCCGGTATCTGAGAAACGCCTTCTCCGATCACGGCCTGAAGCTCCGTCTCCGGGTCGGGAATTCCCTCAAGCGCATCCTGGTCCGCCTCACCCACTGGGAGCACGGACTCATAAAATCCTGGCACGCGCACCCTGCCCTCACCGTCGCGCAGGCATTGCACGGCCTCCATGAGGCGCCAGAACGGATTCGGGGCCGCTCCACCATAAGACCCGGAATGAAGGTCTTTCCCGACGCCGTGCGAGACAAGTTCGATATAGAGCAATCCCCTGCACCCCAATGAGAGCGTCGGCCTGCCCGACGGGTGTAACGAGCCGTCGGATGAGCAGGCGATATCCGCTGTCAACAATTCCTTGTTCGATTGGATGAATTTCCTCAAGCTGGGGGAACCCATCTCTTCTTCCCCCTCTATCAAAAACTTGAGGTTAATGGGCACTTTCATGTTTGTCTGGTGGTAGGCCTCGACCGCCTTGATTTGCGCGAAATGCTGGCCCTTGTTGTCTCCCGACCCACGTGCGTAGAGGCGGCCATCTCGCACCTGGGGCTCGAATGGCTCTGAGTTCCAACCCTCGGAGATATCGGCCGGTTGAACGTCATAGTGGCCATATATCAGCATGGTAGGAGCATCCGGAGGCCCCTTCACTTCCCCGTATACGAGAGAAATGCCCTCGGTCGGCAGAATTTGCGCCTCAATGCCCGCGACGTCCATCAATCCCGCCAGATGCCCTGCCGCTTCCTCGACGCCGATGCCCAACGTGCTAATGGAGGGTATTTCGAGGTATTCGATGAGTTCCGCCAAGTTTTGCTCTCTTCTCGACCGCAGAAAATCAATCACCGCCATCATTCCAACTCTCCTTCACTATAATTTCGATGCGCCAGGATGTTGCCGAAATCGTTCCCCCGGATTATTCTCAATAATAGTGTGAACCCGCCGAATTCTTTTTGCCGCCGAGCAAAAACTGGATTTCGCATGATTCGATTTGTTCTTAGCATAATTCATCGCTTCTTCAAGATCATCCGCATAAGATCCCTCTTGCTTTTCATCTTCGCTATGCTGATGGTGACAAGCTGCGCCCGGCCCCGAACCTTGAACCTGGCTCCTGCTCCCACCGGAAACTACGATCACCAGGAGGACTACGTTGAACTGCCATCGAGCATCGAAAACGCCTCAATGACGGGATACCTGGTACGTCCCTCGAAAGATGGGAGATACCCTTGCGTCGTATTGCTTCACGGTAAAGGCGGCTGGTGGCGGGCATACATCCGTTACGCCCGAAAACTCGCGAGCCATGGATTCTCATCCTTGGTCATCAATTATTACTCGGTGCACCAGGTGGACCTTGAGGGCCTTAGAACACCTTTCATTCAACGAAAGTCGAATTTCGAGCGCCAGAATGAAGACATCAACCAAGCCATTTCCGCCTTTGCGAATAGCGTGCATTGCCTGCAAGACAAGGTCGGTCTCATCGGATTCTCGCTCGGCGCAGACAAGGCATTTCGCGCGGCCGCGTCGCTTCCGGTCGTAAAGGCCGTGGTAGCTTATTATGGCCCCTATGATTATGAGGCTCTCATAAAAAAACGCATCAGTTCCGTAGTTCTCGCGTTGGCGACAGAGGATCTGCTTCGCTGGAAAGAATATCTGGAACTTCACAGTCCCGCCAACAAGATACAAAACTCAAAAGCCTCTACGTTGATGTTTCACGGTGTTACGGATAGGCTGATTCCCGTCCAGCAATCATTCACTATGATGAGAAAGCTGCGAGCAAGAAAGTCAGGCCACGCTCAATTGAAACTTTACGAGGGCACCGGCCACAATTTTGTTCTCAGAAGAAGAACTCCCCGGGAAAGAGAAGACTCGATTCGGCTCGCGCTGATATTCCTCAAAAAACACTTGCCTCAAACCATTGAACCATCCAAAGCACAAAAAGTGAGTAAAAAACGAGCCAATCTTCATTCTTATTCCGACAAACAAAACAGTTGACACGTAATGGATACGACACCAGACGGCAGACACGGCAAGAACGAATCCTGGGTTCGCGAATGGGTGGGTTGGAGTGAACTCGCTCCCGCCGGGAACGTGGAGGCGGGCGCTTGGGGTACTTGGGAACTCACTTACCACGTTGGCAGATACGGCGTGGACGATGGGGGAACGATTGTGCTCTCACGTCGCTTTGCCAGCGATTGGGCCAAGCCGCAAACCGACGCGCCCGGCGAACCTCACTATGCGAGCGTGACTACGAGCGGAAGCGCCTCCCTCAGGGTAAGATGGGATCCCAAATCGAACATCAGACCCTGGCAGCAAGGGCTGGCCATTGATGTATTTGATAGCTATCTGGCGGAAGGAGATACGGTAACCATCGTTCTGGGAGACCGAAGCAGGGGCGGGGCTGGAACCCGTGCTCAAACCTTTTGCGAAAAAAATTTCCGCTTTCGGCTCTTCGTCGATTGCTTCGGCTCGAATCGTTTCATTGAAGCAGCCGATACGCCCGCCTTCTCCATTGTTCCAGGAAAACCCGCCCGCCTCGTCATCCATGGCGCGACTGAACAGGCAATAGATGAGACTTCCTGGATGCAAGTGAAACTCGAGGATATTTGGGGGAATCCATGTCACGGCATAGATGCGCAAGTCTCGCTCACTGCCGAAGGGGGAATCTGTGAGGGGCTGCCCGGAACCGTTCAGTTCGAGTGCGATGAGCCCGCCGTCGCCCGCCTGGAGAATTTACGTTGGGAATCGGGGAAATGGGGACGAATTCGAGGCGACGCCGAGGGCGACATCCCTCCTGCATACAGCAATTACGTTTATGCCATGGAGAAAACCCATCAATGGCAGCCATTCTGGGGCGACCTCCACGGCCAGAGCGAAGAGACGGTAGGCACGAATACCGCAGACGATTATTTCGCCTTCGCCCGCGACATGGCGGGGGCGCAATTCTCCTGTCATCAGGGAAATGATTTTCAGGTCACCAAAGATACCTGGAGCGCCATTCGCGCGGCCACGAAGAAATACAACGATCCGGGGCGCTTCGTCACGTTCCTGGGAGTCGAATGGTCCGCCGTGACGGGCATGGGCGGGGACAGAAACGTCATGTATCTCGGCGACGACGGCCCTCTGCACAGAACCAGCCACTGGCAGCTGGATGACTGGACTGATCAGGATACGGACAGATACCCCCTCGATGAGCTTTACGGCGCAATGGAAGGGCGTAGCGACGTCACTTTGATCCCCCACATCGGAGGGCGGCGAGCGAGCCTGGACTATCACCACGCAGGGCTTGAGCGCGTCATGGAGATATATTCTTCCTGGGGACGATTCGAATGGTTCGTGGAGGAAGCTCTGGAAAAAGGTTGGCGCGTGGGCATCACGGCGGGGAGCGATGGACACAAGGGCCGACCAGGAGCCAGCTACCCGGGAGCAGCCATTTTCGGGGTCTATGGCGGTTACGTCTGCATATTTGCAACAGAACTCACGCGCGAGAGCCTTTGGGAAGCGATTCAGGCCAGACGCGTCTACGCGACCACGGGAAAGAAGATTCATCTATCCTTCTCGGCTGGAAACCATTTCATCGGAGAGGAATTTGAATCCTCCACCCCCCCTGTGTTCAAGGTCCGGGCCATGGGTGAATGCGGCATCGAGTCGATAGAACTGAAGCGCGCTTCAAAAACCATCTGCTCCTATCGCCCCAAAGATGCAATTGCCCGGAATTCAGATTGGTTTCGTGTCTCGTGGAGCGGCGCCCGAATACACCAGCGCAACCGCCAGACTCACTGGCACGGCGGTTTGCGGGTCGATAAAGGGAGAATTGAAGAGCCAAGAAACTGGCAAGTGGATAACCTGGAAGAAGGCATTCAATCGGTCGATGAGCGAAGTATTCAGTGGCTGAGCCGAACGACCGGGGATGCGGACGGCGTCGAATTCCGCCATACAGGCGGAGACGATACAACGCTCTTTTTCGAAACCGAAGTCGTTTCCTTTGAGGTAAAACTCGATGATATCAACGCCGTTCCGTATGTGATAGAAGCCGGCGGCGTTCGTCAACAGGTGGAAGTGCAGCGCATCAGTCCTACAACTGGAAACCCTTATGCGAACGTCACGTTCAACGTCGATAAAAGCGATTTTCACGATGGCTGGAACCCCTATTTCGTCAGGTTGATGCAAGAAGACGGTGCCTTGGCCTGGAGCAGTCCTATTTTTGCAAAAAGGGTGAAAAAATGACGACGGACAAATTACCCACTCTCGATGAAAATTGGCAGCGGGCGCTGGCCATCGTGGCGCATCCGGATGACATGGAATTCGGTGCGTCAAGCGCAGTCGCGAGGTGGACGGCCCAAGGCAAGGAAATCTCTTATATCCTCATGACGAGTGGTGAAGCGGGCATCGACGGAATGTCGCCGGAAGAAGCCGGTCCCGTGAGAGAGGAAGAAGAAATAAAAAGCGCCGCCATCGTCGGCGTCGAAAAAGTGGAATTCCTGGGCTATACGGATGGGATCATCGAGTACAATCTGGCTCTAAGGCGCGACCTCACCCGGAAAATCAGAGCTTATCGCCCCGAAATCGTGATTACCCTTTCCCACCATCTCACCTGGCCGGGGGGTCCTTTGAATATGGCGGACCACCGCTGGCTCGCCTATGGCGTGATGGATGCGAGCCGTGATGCAGGAAATCGCTGGATTTTTCCAGAGTTGTTGGATGAAGGTCTGAATCCTTGGGCGGGCATTCGCATGGTGTTGCTCAGCGGCTCTCCTGAACCTACATATGCCGTTGACGTAAGCGGGTACCTCGAGAAAGGAATTGAATCTTTGCAAGCGCACAGACTCTATATCGACAATCTCGCACAAGGGTTCGACCCCGTCGGTTTCCTTACCCAAGCGGCCGCCGAAACAGGGAAACAAGCCGGATTTCAACATGCAGTATCATTCGAGGCGATCTTGATATAAATATCTGAAAAAATCCCCGTTCAAGGCTATATATTCTCAAGCGAATTGGGTAGTATTCGCCTGCGGTTGGGCTGTATTGCACATAGTTATATAGATTCATATATTCGATGAGGGAATGAATGCTTGATGATGCAACAAAACAAGAATTAAGAGAAAAACATTACAACGCCACTGTCGCAGATATCGTCTGGCAGCATGAGACGCTTGCATGTTTTCGGGTAAAACCCGATTTCGACTTTCCCGAATACAAATCAGGGCAATACACGACACTTGGTCTGGGCAACTGGGAGCCTCGCCACGAAGACGCCGTCCAGGAGAAAGTACTCGACGAAAAAAGAATTCGGCGATTGGGCAGGCGCGCCTATTCTGTGTCTCACCCGGTTGTCAACGGAGCGGGAGAATTATTTCCGCCGGAAGACCTGGATTTTCTTGAATTCTACATCGTCATGGTCATCGGCGAGGAAGGCGAACCTGCGCCCCTGCTCACCCCGAGACTTTTCCTCCTGAAATCCGGCGACCGTATCCACATGGGTCAAAAATTTACTGGTGAATACACGCTCGACTGCATGAATGATATTCGGGGTGACGAAAACTCTCTCGTCGTTTTCGCAGGCACGGGGACAGGAGAAGGCCCCCACAACCATATGATATGGGAATTACTTCGTACCGGCTACAAAGGCCAAATCGCCAGCATCAACGTCGTGCGCTACAATAACGACCTCGCATACGAAGCCATCTATAGAGAACTTGAGAAGAAATATCCCCAACTCACATATCACGCGCTCACCACGCGCGAGGCGGATACCATTAACAACAAGGTCTATGTGCAGGATTATCTCGCAACGGGCATGTTTGAGGAAAACCTCGGTCGCAAGATGGACCCTGCGAACACGCATCTGTTCTTGTGCGGAAATCCCGACATGATCGGCATCCCGAAAGTACGTGAAGGCGAGAAGATATGGCCCGAAGGCGCGCCGGGCGTTATCCAGATCATGGAAGATCGCGGCTTCACGATGGACTACGGCCGGACGAAGGGAAACATCCACTACGAGAAATATTGGTAACACCTGTATTTCAGACCTCACCTCGGCGTAAGTAGGCATTACCCGCAGGAGGCCCTATGCCCGATCTTATTCATCAAGCCGAGGGCGCACTCTCCATCCTGAAGTTCAACAGAAAAGACGTTCGTAACGCCATCAACGAAGAAATCATGCAGGGTCTCACCGAGGTCCTGGATACCCTTGAAACTTCGAACGAACTGAGAGCCGTTATCCTCACGGGTGCAGGCGAGGAGGCGTTCTGCTCGGGTGGCGACTTGAAATGGCTACAATCTTTTGAAACACACGAAGAAGGGATGGGCATGAGCAGACGGATGCAGGAAATTATGGGGCGTCTGTCCGCACTGCCGGTACCCGTCATAGCCATTTTGAACGGATACGCCTTGGGCGGTGGAACCGAAATCGCCATGGCCTGTGACATGCGGATCATCGAGGAGCACGCCTACATGAGTTTCAAGCAAGCTCGCGTGGGTCTCATGACGGGCTGGGGAGGCGGGGGGCGTCTCCTCCGCACAATCGGCTACGGGCGAGCGTTGGAACTTTTGACCACATGCAAAGAACTGAGCCCAGAAGATGCGCTCAAGATGGGACTTGCAAACGCCGTAGTGCCCAAAGGGGACGGACTTCGCGTCGCCAAGGCGATGGTAGAAGAAATTTCTAAAAGCGCTCCGGGAGCCATCCGCTCATTGAAGGCGTTGCTCTTGTTCGGATTAGAAAATACACTGGAAAAAACGACAAGTTGGGAATCGTCCCTATTTGCAGATCTTTGGGTATCAGAAGATCATGATGAAGCGGTAAATGCGTTTTTTGAAAAGCGAAGCCCCGTATTCAAGGGGAGATGACCCCGAAATGACAAACGATGACCCACAGGTAAAAACACGTTCAGGCCTCGCTGCAGAAAACACTTACGGCCCTGGGGATATGCCTCAGAGCTATGAACCGGGTAAACCCGGTGAATATCCTCTCACACGCGGCATTCATCCTGAGATGTACAGAAAACGCCTGTGGACGATGCGCCAGTATTCGGGTTTCGGAACCGCTGAGGATACGAACCAGCGATACCGCTTTTTACTTGACGAGGGAAACACCGGGCTTTCTGTTGCCCTCGATCTTCCGACACAACTGGGACTCGACAGCGACAATGAGAAATCAGCCGGTGAAGTCGGCAAAGTAGGTGTAGCCATCGACTCACTGGCGGATATGGAAACCATTTTTCAAGGCATTCCGCTCGACAAGATCAGCACGTCCTTCACCATTAACTCAACGGCCGCCATCCTTTATGCCATGTACGTCGCGGTCGGCAAGAAACAAGGCGTTTCGCCCGCTCAGCTTACCGGCACCATCCAGAACGACATCCTGAAAGAATACGTTTCCCGCGGTACTTGGATTTTTCCGCCCGAGCCTTCACTACGGCTGATCGTCGATACGGTTGAATACGGCGTGAAAAACACCCCCAGGTTCAACACCATCAGCGCTGCGGGCGCTCATTTCAGGGACGCCGGCGCAACCGCCGTCCAGGAAGGCGGCTTTACCCTCGCTGACGCGATTGTTTATGTGGAAAGATGCCTGGAGCGTGGGCTTGATATCGACGAGTTCGCTCCCAGACTCAGCTTTTATTTTTACACCCACATGGATTTTTTCGAAGAAATCGCCAAGTACAGAGCCATGCGGACGCTTTGGGCCAAACTCATGCGGGAGCGTTTTGGCGCCAAAAACGAGAGAAGTTGGCTCTTCCGCTTCGGCGTCGTTTGCGGCGGCAGCACACTCACAGCGCAAGAACCCGAGAATAATATCGTCCGCGTAACATATGAGGCTCTCTCCGCTGTGCTCGGCGGCGCTCAAACCATTTTTACTTGCGCTTACGACGAAGCGCTCGCGTTGCCGACCGAAGAAAGCGCCCTACTCGCCCTGCGCACCCAGCATATCATCGCCCATGAGAGCGGCGTACCCGACGTGGCGGATCCTTTTGGTGGTTCATATTATTTGGAAAATTTGACTGCCCGCATGGAAGGTGAGATGGCGCAGATTATCGAAGATGTGGAAGAGCGCGGCGGTATGGTCGAGTGCATCCAAAGAGGCGTAGTGCAAAAGTGGGTAGCAGAGAGCGCGTTCCGCTGGCAAAAAGCAGTGGATGCCCAGGAACAAACTATCGTCGGCGTGAATAAATATGCGCGGGAGGAGCCTCCCTCACAAGAGATATTCACGATCGACCCTGAACTTGAAGAACGCCAGAAGAAACAACTGAAGAAATTGAAGAAAGAACGAGACTCTTCGCAGACGGAACAAAGCCTAAAGCGCCTCGAAGAGGCCGCCAGAAGCGATGAGAATCTCATGGAACCTATATCCGAGGCGGTGGAGGCTTATGCCACCATCGGGGAGATAACGGATGTGATGCGCGGCGTTTTCGGAGAGTTTCAAGAGCCTGTAGCTTTCTAGCGGCTTTACCTCGTCTTACCGCTTGCCCAAGCGGCTAAAACGCGGAATAATCACTTGCTAACGAGAAATCACTAAATTTCTAAATTTAGAATCCTATACGGCATATTCATAGGAGGTGGCAATAAAAAATGTGGACAGACGCCAAAAACGGGAACAACTCGGCAACTGATTACAAGTACAAAAGCGCTACCGTTGATCTGAATAGTGGAAGCATCACGATCGTGGATAAATCCTGTGCGGATTTGGAAGATTTTCTGGGCGGGATCGGCAGGCTTTTCAAAATCCTCGCCCACTACGATGTATCGGACCCTTACGCCCCCTCCTCCCCTCTCGTCATGGAGCTTGGCTGCTTTTCGGGCACGAATCTGATGACAGGGCTCAGAACTTTTTTTGGAGGCTACAGCCCGTTAAAGAGTACGCTGGCCGGTGCGCCATCGGCCATGTACTCGGCAGGCTCCGGCAAATTCGGCACCAAGGTGGCCTGCGCGGGCATCGATGAAATCATCTTTACCGGCAGGAGTGACAAGCCCGTCACGCTGGTCATCAAGAGCGATACCCTGGGCGGACCCCCGAGCCTGGAACTCGTGGACGCCTCACCTCTCCTGGGATTGGATTCTCACGAAAAAACGATGGCGCTTGCCGATGAATACGACGACGCGCATTTCGCCGTCATCGGCCCGCCGGGGGAGAACTTTGAGACGAACCGCATGGCATCCATCGTCCTGAGCACGGAAAACCAGCTCAAAACGCGAGAATGCAAGCCAAGATTCTGCGGACGCGGCGGTTTCGGCGGCGTGATGGGCTCCAAAAACCTCATCGCCATCGTCGCGCAGGCTCCCGATGACAAATCCGCCGTTACAAACGTCGTCAAAGAGGCGAACAAGGTCATCTCCCGGGGCGCCGGCTCCAAAAACTACCGCGACGCCCATAAGGCCGATGGCGGCGGCGGCACCTGGCGGAATATCGCGGGATTGCACCCCATGGGCTGTCTACCCGAGAGGAACTTCTGGGCACCGGGGAATGATGACGCCGTTCAGCTATACCGCGGCAGCTTTGAAGAACCCTACGTCATCAAAGACGAGTCCTGCTTCAAATGCGGCATCGCGTGCCACAAAAACATCTACGACAGGCCCGAGGGGGAGACGGCCGAGGGAAGAAAAGCGAAAAAAGGAAAATTCAGGGTTAAATTCGACTATGAGCCGCTCGACCTCATTACGGCGAACTGCGGAGTCTATGACGCAGAAGAATCGCTCGAACTCGTGGAACTCGGTGACCGGATGGGTTATGACGCCATCAGTCTGGGCGCCACCATCAGCTACGCCATGGAGTGGAACGAGCGAAACCCCGACAAGCCAGTACTCGATGACATCCGCTTCGGCGATGCCAAAAAGATGGAGGAATTGATCCGCAAAGCGGCGGCGGGAGAGTGCGAGGAACTGGCGCAAGGCACCATGCGTCTGGCCCAGCAATGCGGCGACCTCTCCTTCGCCATGCAGGGCAAGGGCCTCGAATACCCCGCCTATCTGCCTGAAACCAACCCCGGCTACCCCTGGGCGCTGGCCGGCGGACACATGAGCATGCGCACGTTCTTGCTTCTCATCCTCGACGGCCAGCAAACGGACATCGATTACTGGGAAAACGCCATCCTGAACGGCATCTACTATACGAGGGATGATCTCATCGGCACCTGCAAATTCGCAGGCGCGCCCAACGAGAATATCGTCGACAGCCTGAACGACATGTTCGGCATGTCGTTGACCGAAGAAGACGTAAACCAGGCTATCAGGCGCTCGTACCTGAGAGGACGTCTACTGGAGAAAAAGGTGGGCTATACCGATGAGGAATATGACGTTCCAGCCCGTGTGTATGAGAGGGTGAACGAGAACGTCAAAATGCCCAGTTTCATCACGCGTGAGTTCATGGATGAGCTCAAAAAACGAACCGAGGCGAATTGGGACAGACTCACGGAGGAAGAGGGAATCGCTCTTCCGGCCTAAGTTCCTGAGCTAAATCTAAAACCCCCTCCGGGTGCCACCGGAGGGGGTTTTCTTTTCCTCGAACACCATGGAATTCCCTGTAGCCTGAAGCTATACCCCGCGCTTGTCCCCCCACAGTATGACGTGAAGCCTGGGTGTGAATCGATAGCCGCGCTCCATGGAAACCTCCGCCAGGGAGAGCAATCTGTGTTCCATCTGCGCGCGCGTTTTGCCTCCAGGCGAAATGATGATACGGCTTCGCGGAAAATCACCAAGACCGTATTTATCGAGAACTGCTTCAATTTCATCGAGTTCATCCGCGCGGTGAACCACGAACTTGAGGTAGGGTTCCTTTGCGCGGCGCAGCCAGTCGAGGGTTACAGGCTGTTTTTCCTCTGAAATTTGGGCCGACTGTAGTTTGGGCGAGACATTCCACTGGTCCACCCGTTCGAGAACGTCTTCAGACGGCGGAAGATGGCCCGCCGTTTCCACCTCCACTCTCAAACCCGCAGCATGAAGCGCCTCGATAAGCGTTGGAAACTGCGGGGATTCGAGCGGCTCTCCTCCCGTCACCACCACCTGGGCACCTTCGTGTTCCCGACAAAAATCCAGAATTTCCGCGATCGTAACCTCTTCCACCGGGGGCCCGGACCAGGAATACTTCGTATCGCACCAGACGCAGCCCACCGAACAGCCCATAAGGCGAATGAAGACGGACGGGCGGCCGATGGTCGCGCCCTCTCCCTGCAACGAGAAAAAAAGCGGATCCGCGAGCGATACCCGGAAATCCGCTTTTCCCTTGAGTTGAATCATCACGTCAGGCCCGCTTTTGCACACATGGTCTCAGGCTCTCGACGAAAACGCCGAAATACTAATCCCCAATTAGGCCAACGCCGCCGCGACGATGAGCGCCACGCCGATGAAAATCGCACCCACGACGATTCCGACCGCCCTGTTCTGATCCTTCGACAGAGCATCGTTCACCGAGAACGGCGTAATCCACTCGAAAATCTTGTAGCCGATCATCAGCAAAGCGATGCCGACCAGACCATAGACTATCGAAAGCAAGAGCCCCGTGCCGACGCCCATACGAGGCATCCCCTGAGCGAACGCCAAAGTTGGCGTCATCAGACTTAAAACGGCTGCAATCGCGATTTTTTTCATGAGAAAACTCCTTGTCGAGTAAAAGTAGTATTCAACGTCGAGACATCATTCTCAAAATGAAGAGCAAGAGGAGCGGAAAGAGCAGCATCCGTCCCAGCCCGAAAAGACCGAGCCCACCGAATCCCCATCCTCCGAGCATTCCCAAACCCATTCCCATGCCGAATCCGCCCAAACCGCGTCGGCCCGCGAACCCTCGGCTGTAGCCCCGGCCATAACTTCGCCTCGAAAATGAACGCGCGCCGAAGGACCGCATGCGCCCAAACCCGCCGAACGAACGGCCCCCGCCGAAACGTCTGGCTTCCGCAATGGTTGGACTCAAAACGAGGGCGGCGGTGATGGCAGAAGCTCCCACCGCGCCGCGGGCGACGGGCGTAAACGAAGCGGGGGCAAGCACAATGAATGCGCCTGCAAAAACGACCGAGAGGCAATAGACGGGGCGAAACAAATATGACGCTGTTTTCAATGCGGCCTCGAAGCAGGGGCGGTCGAAACTACAGAAACAGCCTAGCAGGGCGTGCTCATTATCTCAATCTCTCGTTTTCAGTCCCATCTCCTGCCCGGCATGTGGTTGTATACGCTGTTCAGGATGCCTCCGTCGATGTCGAGGCGCGAAGCCGTGATCCAGTCTGATTCCTCGGACAGCAGGAACAAGATGCCGTGCGCGATATCCACCGGCTGGCCCACGCGGCCGAGAGGCGTCACGTCGCTTCTGCCCTTTTTAATTTCAGGGTCTTGTAAGTAAGCAGTCAGCGGCGTTTCTGTATGGCCGGGGCATACGGCGTTCACGCGAATTCCCTTGCGCGCCCATTCGATGCCCAACTGCTTGGAGAGCATGATGATGCCCGCCTTCACCGTGCTGTACGCGCCCGACATCCCGTAAGGCTGAACCCCCGCGTTCGAAGACAGATTCACCATGACGCCGGGCCTTTCGTTCTCTATCAGCCAGCGGCCAGCCGCCTGGCACATCAGGAACATGCCGGTAAGACCCACGTCCACCACCATTTTCCAGCTCGCCAGAGGCAGATCGACCAGCGGGGCCGGGTCCATCTTGATGGCGCAGTTTACGAGGTGGTCCAGACCGCCGAACTCGCCCACAGCGCGCTCCACCGCCGCCTGGCAGGAGCCTTCATCCGTCACGTCGAGCCGCTGATACACCGCTTTATCCTTGCCGAGCCTGGCTTCCAGCTCGACGCCCAGTTCATCATTCACGTCGCCGATAAGCACTCGGCCGCCTTGTTCCACGTACATTTCACACGTCTTGGCGCCGATGCCCCGGGCGCCCCCGGCAACGATGCACACATTTCCATCGAAACGGCTCATGCGGAACCTCCTCTCTCAAGTCGTCTTATACTCTATTTTCCTGCCGCCCCAGTTTCTGCCGGGCGTATGAATCATCTTGCTCTCCACCTGCCCGCCGTCGATCGGCAGATTCGCCGCCGTGATGTACCTCGCCCGGTCCGAGAGCAGGAACACGCATCCCTCCGCGATGTCCTCAGGCGTGGCCACGCGGCCCATCGGCACGACGGCGGCTCGACCCGCCGCGATCTCGGGGTCCTGGAACATGGCCTCGGTCATCGGGGTGCGCACCTGACCCGGGGAGACGGTGTTCGCGCGAACGCCGCGATCGCCCCACTCCACGCCGAAGAGCTTGCTGAGCATGATCGCCCCCGACTTGCATATGCTGTATGCGCCCGCGAGGGGATAGGTCTGCATCCCGCCGATGGAGGAGACGAAGACGATGGAGCCTGCGCCCTTCTCCAGCATCACCCTTCCCGCCGCCTGGGCGCAGAGAAAATAGCCCTTGAGCCCGATGTCCATCACCATGTCCCAGTCGGCCTCGGGCAAATCCTCCAGTTTTCCCGGCACGAGCTTGATCGCGCAGCAGACGAGTCCGTCAATCGTCCCGAAGGCGTCCAGGGCTTCCGCCGCCATGCGCTCCGCGTCCGCTTTTTTCGAGGTGTCCATCTCGATCAGGATCGCCTTAACGCCTTGTTTTTCAACCATCGAGACCGTCTCGGCGGCCGTTTCGGGGTTTATATCGGCGACGGCGACGTCGGCGCCCTCGGCGGCGGCGAGAACGCACGTGGCGCGGCCGATGCCGCTGCCGCCTCCCGTTACGATGACCTTCTTGCCTTCGAGCATGGCGCGCGATCCTCCAAAGAGTTATTATTCAACACGTTATGGCGCATGAAAACCCTGTGAACCACATTTTACGCGAGAGCCGCCCCGCGGGCCAGCGCCTTACGTTCCAGATAAATACGATTCTTACAACATATTACATTACAACAAATTATATGCGATACCTGATTTCGTTTCGAGACGCGCAAAGTGCGCGCATTAATTTCCGGAAATTTATCGAAAAACCCCGTGAATTTATCGTATTTTATCGTATTTTTCGGAAATTCCGAAGGTGGGTATTGCGGGTCCCGGAGAGGCCGGCCCGCTCCCGGGCACCTCGGAAGGCCAGCACCGCATCCGCCCTCAGATGGCGGGTGCAGTCCCGGGTCGCCGAGACGTTCATACGCCCCACGCGGGCGGAGGAATCCTGCCATACGCCGGGGTCCCCTCGATGACGCCAAATGCGGGCAAATGCGCACTACGGGCGCGAGCCTCCATTCACGCCTCCTTGCAATCGAGCCTACTTCCCCGGCAGCACCTTGATGGAGATGGTCGCCGCCCACCTCTTCCCGAAGGAGCGGTGCAGGCCGTCTGCGAACTGCATCGTGAGCTTGTAGTCGCCCGGCGCCAGCTTGATGGAGGCCTCCGTCTGCCCCTTTCCGTAGTGCAAGTGAATTTTGTCGGTGGGGATCACCTTGCCCTTGCGCATGGGCCCCTGGTTCAGGAGGATGTGGTGATGCCCGGTTCCCTTCACCACCTTGCCCGAGGCCTTGATGGTCATGCCCTTCATGCCCATCACGACCTTGACGGGGCTCGTCACCTGCGCGCCGTCCTTGGGCTCGATGAACCAGACGCCGTCTTTCATCAT
Source organism: bacterium (assembly GCA_022828125.1). GTDB lineage: Bacteria > UBA8248 > UBA8248 > UBA8248 > UBA8248 > Bin107. The sequence goes on from JAJEJD010000020.1 coordinate 360,592, forward strand.
CTTCTTCTCGGCCCCCTGCGCATATCCCGCAAACGCCAGAGACGCCGCCAACCCCAAGACGAACAATCCATAAAACACTCCTCTGCTCATTTGGGACTCCTTTCCGGCTCCCATCGGAGAGCCTGCAAGCGATACTTGATGGGCTCGTCGCCCGGAAATGATTCGAGCAATTCCAGATCAGTATAACGCAAGGAGGGTTAGAGTCCACGAAAAATGCGGGTTGCTTGAGGGTTATTGCCGACCGATGAAGTTGCAGGGACAGGTCGCGGCCTGTCCCTCGCCCTGAAAACCACCCCCCCATCGAGACCGGCTCCGTCACCGGAATGACGGCGGGGCGGGCGGCCTCGGCCCATGCGGGAGAAGAACCGCCCTCATCCGGATGAATCGGCGCGCCCCGGATGCCGTCGAGATTACGGGGAGCCGCTCGACACGGGGTCGTCGGGATTGCCAGGCGCCGCCTCAGGCTCGACGGCGGCGCTGAATGCGCCCAGGAGCGAGACGCTCCCGTCGTCCGCGGCGAAGCCGAACGTCCCGCCCATCGTCCGGCCCTTGCCGTCGGACCAGCGCGCGCCCCACTTGCCGCCGCCCGGTATGCCGCCGCCTGCGTCCGAGGCCGTCGTATCCCCGCCGAACGGCTCGCCTTGCGGCGAAAAAGGGGCCGCGCCGAGGCTCACCGAAAAGCCCTCGATCGCCTTCCCGGCGAGGGAGCGGAACTTCTCCACCCGGCCGTTCACCGTGTTCGCGCCGAAGTCGGCGACCATCTCCACGTCGGCCACGAACTTCGCCGCCGCCCCGTTCGCGGCGCGCAGGCCCACCGCGTCGCCCTCGTAGGTGGCCGTGCCGGTCGGGGACGTGGCGTCGAAAGCCGCCGCCGGTATCTCCGGGCTCCGGCTCCAGAACGCGCCGGCCTCGTCCGCCGTGGCCCACACGCCGAGCAGTTCGTGCGGGTAGCTCGACAGGTCCGGCTCGATGCCGGGTATCAGGTCGGTGAACAGGGCGAGGCGGATGTCCTGATCCGGCGTTTTGGGCACGCTCGCGACGAGGCGGTCTTCGTCGTCCCTCACCTCGTAGACGAGGCTTCCGCCCTCGTCGCGAACCACGCTCACCGACATCTCGTCGGCCGTCCGCCCGTTCTCGACCGAAGAGGATTGAGAGGCGCCGTTCGGGACCGCCCGCGCCGCGCGGGCCAGCGCTTCGGCGACCTCCGGGCCGAAGTCGGCTTCCGCTCCGATAATCGGCGACAGGTTGGACGACTCCAGGCGCGGGCCGGGCGTCGGCTCGCCGCCGGACGCGGGAGGCGTCGGTTCCATGCGGGCGCCGCCTCCTCCCCCGCCGCAGCCGGACAGCGCCAGGGCGAGGCACAAGGCCGCCGCGAGCGCCATGATTCGAATGTCTCTGGGCATCGTTCGTCTCCTTCTCCCGATATCACTGAAAGGCGCCGGCGAAAGGGTGTCACGCCCATCGCCGGGTTCGCGTCCGTGGATGCCCCTGAAATGTGAAAAGTCCGCTATCGAAAAGCAACTTTTTTAACGCTCGCGCTCCCGCCGCGTCGTGAAGCGGGGCGACGAGGGTTGGGGAGGCGTAGAGGCAGGCGATGAGAGCGATAAAGGTCAAGCGGTGGAGCATGAAGTGTCCTCCGCATCCAGGAATTGGGCCATCATTCATGCGCGCCGCGGGCTTTCAGCACCTCGACCACCTCATGAAACGGCGCCTTGTTCCCGCCGGGCGCCTTGAGGCGGAACCGGGCCGCTCTGAGCGGCGTCTGGTCGCGCCCGTCTTTCGCGTTCACGTCGGCGCCCGCATCGAGCAGAACCCGGGCGGCCTCCGCACTTCCTCCAAAAACCGCCCAGTGGAGCGGGGTCTTCCAGTGCTTCGCGTCTCTGGCCTCGAGCCTTGCGCCGCCTTTGAGGAGAAGTTTCACCACCTGCGCCCGCCCGTTCCCCGCCGCCACGTGCAGCGGCGTCAGCCCGTTCGCGCCCGCCGCGTTCACGTCCGCACCGCCTTTGAGGAGCGCGCGGACTCCCGCCGCGCTCCCTTTCATCGCCGCGCCGTGCAGCGCCGTCAGGCCCGCCTTGTCCCGCCCGTCCGGCTTCGCGCCCCCGCGAATCAGCGCGGCCACCGCCGCCCCGTGCCCCCGGAACGCCGCCCAGTCGAGCGGCGCCTTTCCGATCTTGTCCCTCGCGTTCACGTCCGCCCCGCCCGAGATGAGGGCTTCGATTCCCGCCGCGTCTCCTTTTATCGCCGCATAAAAAAGCGGCGTCATGCCCAGGCGGTCCCGCTCGTTCGCGTCCGCCCCGCCTTTGAGCAGCGCCTTGATCCGCGCCGCTTCGCCCTTTATCGCCGCATCGTGAAGTGGCGCGGCGACGGCGGGAGAGGCGTACAGGCAGAGCGCAAGAGCGATAAAGATCATTCGGCGGAGCATGGGGTGTCTCCTATCTAAAGCGCGGAGGTGTGATTCGCAATTCACGCGCGCCGTGGGTTTTCAATATCTAGGTGATTTGCAGGATACAACGATTCAAATTGACAATCATCACCCACCGTCTCATAAACGATGGAGACAAAAACGACGAGGAGGGGGAAAATGGCGATACCGGATTTAGACTCACTTATGCACGCGACGCTCAAAGCGCTTTCCGGAGGCGCTGAAATCCATATATCCAAAGTGCATGATTTCGTGGCCAAAGAACATGATGTTACGCCGGAGGAGCGTCAAGAAACATCTGCGAACGGTAAAACCCTAATCTTCGCAAATCGAGTGAATTGGGCGACTGCAGACCTCAAAGGGGCGGGATTGCTGGAAAGGCCAAGCCGAGGTTTTTGCCGCATCACGGCGGAGGGCGAAAAGGTGTTGGCCGATCCGCCATCCCGTATCGACAGAAAATTCCTTAAAACACTTCCTGTCTATATCGAATGGGCAAAAAAGTTGGCTGCAAGGAAAGAAGCGAGACCAAATGACGTCGAAGAGTTGGAACACAAGCTGGATATAGACATTAAATTGGGGACACCCGAAGAAATAGCGGAGCAAGCTGCACTGAAAATCAAAACCGCGCTGGAAACCGAACTGCTAGAGAGAGTCCACCAAGCGCCTCCCGAGTTTCTCGAAAGACTAATTATCGATCTCTTGGGAAAGATGGGATACGGCGGTGGGGACTCAAAGATGGGGCGCGTAACCGGAAAAACCGGAGACGGGGGTATTGACGGAAAGATCAAAGAAGATGCGCTCGGTCTCGATGAAGTTTATGTCCAGGCGAAAAGATACGATCCTGATAAAGGAGTGGGGGCGGGCGATCTGCGCAATTTTGTGGGGGCAATTGACGGTGAGGGAGTAAGCAAGGGCGTGTTCGTCACCACCGCAAAATTCAATTCAAACGCCAAAGATTTTGCCCGCAAGACCTCAAAACGCATCATTTTGATAGATGGCGAAGAACTGGCCCGGCTTATGGTGGAAAACGACGTCGGAGTTCGAGAGAAAACGACCATCGAGATAAAGCGCATTGATGAGGATTATTTCGATTTGGAGGGCGGTTCGTAGAGGCACCAACGAGTTTTGCGTGGTCGGTTATGTTATGGAATCACACATCGAGCATCCTTAAATCACTCCCCCCTTGAGGGGGAGTCGAAGAGGCCGAGCGGTTTGTGCGAAGGCTGAATCGGTGGGGGGTAAAATACGTTTTATCACCATTCCGGATTATACCCCCCACCGAATCGCTTGCGGGCTTACGCCCTTAGCTCTTCGACTCCCCCTCAAGGGGGGAGTGAACAAACCTTCTTCCGTGACGGGGAACACGCATCCCCCCTCCCCTCACACCGGAATATACGCTCCCCGAAACTCCAGCAGGTCATCGCGACGGGGGCTGAAGATCTGGAGGTCCTGGGAGCCGTCCTCGAGCGCCTTCAGCCAGTGCTCGACGTTCGACTTGCACACCACCACCTCGCCCGCGCCCACCTCGCGCTCCTCCTCGCCCTCCACGCGGAACAGAAAGCGCCCGCGCTGGATGAAGGACATCTGCTCGTGGGGGTGTTTGTGGGCGGCGACTTCCGAGCCTTCCGAAAACGTCCAGAGCGCGAGCGTCTGCTTCTCGCCCACGATCATCTGGAGTTCGATGACGCTCTCGGGCGGGATGTTCTCGTGGATGATGCGCATCCTAGGAATGTCGTCCCACTTCTGAAAGATCATGGCTCCCTCCTTTGGGTTGAAACGGCCCGTGAGCCGAAATCTACCTCTACCGCACTCCCTCCCCCGCCATGAAGCGCGCCACCTCCTCCTCCGGCCAGCCGAGCCACTCTCTCAACACCTCCGCCGTGTGCTGGCCGAGCAGGGGCGGCGGCTTCACATCAGCTTGCGCGCCGCTCATGATCCAGGGCGCGCCCACCACGCGAATCTCGCCCGAGACGGGGTGCTCGACGCGCTTGATGAGGCCGCGGTGCGCGACCTGGGGGTCCGATAGAGCGCGCTCGTAGTCGTTCACCGGGGAAAAACCCACGCGCTCGGCTTCGAGGCGCCGCTCCCATTCGGCCATCGTGCGCGAGGCGAAAATCGCAGACACCCGCTCGTTGATGGCGCCCCGGTTCGCGACGCGCGCCCGCGCGGTCGAGAAGCGCTCGTCCTCCAGCCAGTCTTCGATTTCCAGCGCGCGGCAAAAGCCCGGCCAGAAACCGTCGTGCTGCACGATGACGGTCACGTACTCCCCGTCGCTCGTGCGGTAGGTGTTCGCGGGCACGCGCATGGGGTTCTCGTTGCCGTGCCGGCCCGGCGACACGCCCGCCTGGAGCGTCTCGCCCATCCGGGGGCCGAGAGCGGCCACCATGGCGTCCTGCATGCTCACGTCGATATGGCGGCCCTCCCCCTCGCGGCCCGCGGCGTGGAGCGCGCTCACGATGGCGTAGGCCGAGAACATGCCCGCCAGCACGTCGGCGAGCGGTGCGCCTATCTGGGTGGGGTCTTCGTTCCCCGTCACGCTCATGACGCCCGAGACGGCCTGTAGAATCGGGTCGAGCCCCACGCGGTCGCGGTAGGGGCCGCTCTGGCCGAAGCCCGAGAGCGAGCAGTAGACGATTCGCGGGTTCGCCGCGCGGGCGTCCTCCCAGCCCAGGCCGAGTTCGGCGAGTTTTCCGGGCGCCATGTTCTCGATGAGGGCGTCTGCCTCCCCCGCCAGGGCGCGCACGGCGGCGCGGCCGGCGTCCGTCTTCATGTTGACGGCGAAGCTCTTTTTCGAACGGTTGTTCGCATAAAAATAATCTTCGTGTTCCTCGCGGTCCTTGTAGCGGGTGATGCGGCGCGTATCGTCGCCGAAGCCGGGGCGTTCTATCTTCACCACCTCGGCCCCCATGTCGGCCAGCATGGCGGCGCAGAAAGGCCCCGCGACGACTTGGGTGAAATCCAGCACCCGGAAACCGCTCAAGGGCGCTTTGGCTTGCGATTCGGACATCTCTCCCTCAACGGATGGAACCGGCGCGATGAAGAGCGGAACGCCTCACCGCACAGGCTGTTTCAAAGACAGATGAATATAAAAAATTTATTTTCAAATACTTAGCGTTCACTCATGGTACCCGGGGCTGGCATGAAACCATAGCCATAAATTACTGATTTTATTTATATTTCATATCCAGCTATTCATGTTTTCCCACTTTTTTCCCATTTCTTAAGCGGGAAAGCATGGGAATCTTCGCTCGTGAGGATGCCAGCAACCTTGAACGTGATGGGCCAAGATTATCAGGAAGAAATGGAAATTTCCAAGCAGCGGGCAACATCTAGAGGAATCTTCAGGAAATCTTAATACGAAAGAGACCTATGTCCTTTTGAGACTCCCAAAAATCCATAAATTCAAGTGGATTGCGTAGTTATGGCTTGTTTTCTTAAAGTGAAACATTCAATATATCCTGCCTTTCTTCAGTTTTGATTTGACATAACGAGTCCACGGCTTCTTGCTATTCTGCTCCAAGCATTTACGAAGAAGGGGAAACTGAGCGGGACCGATTTCACAACCGATAGTACCAAAAGGCAGCGTTTCTCCGAAAGTTTCCTCCCATTGCTTCCCGATTTCAATCATCTCCTGGAATTCTTCGAATGTCATACTCATAATTCACCCCTCATAGCTACGGCATTGATCGATTTCTTCTAATTCACATCACGAATCAACAGCTTCACCAGCGGCATACTCCCGCACCTCGCGTGCTCTCGTGTCCCCCAGACTGATGACCCGTGTCACCTCGATCGATTCGTTCTTCGGCAGTGGCGCTTCCCCTTTCTCCTCGCCGGTCTGCTTTACACTCTTCAGGGTCTTCAGAACGTCACTCCCTGAAACGGCCTTTACTTCGGCATCATAATAATCGAACCACGGGAGACCGGCATCGGTGTAGTCCCTGGCTGTGGGCGGCTCAATCGGCGGCCGCTCGCCCGTGATCGCCATCCACTGGGCGGAATTGGCGATGGTGACGAAACACCGGCTGGGATGCCGCTGATCCCAGGCATCCAGGCCATAGGGGTCCTCATAGATTTCCTGCTTCATCCGGCCGCCCGGGGCCAGACCCATGGCTATCTCGTCGGGGCTTTCCAGAACGATACCCTGTGCAGCCTCGTCTCTGATCATTTCTTCATAACGCTCACGCTTCATGGGATAGGCCACGATCTGCAAGCCCCCATGCTGCGCGGCGCCCCGTAACTGCTCCTCGGCCGTGTAGCCCTCACCCAGGGGCATGGCCACGAACTGGCGGACTATCCCTTTTTCGACGCAGTAGCCGTCTAGCCAGGGCTGCTCGGGCAACACGAGGTAGTCCTGCGGATCGGTGTTCAGGTGCTCCACCCAGTTCTCGCCGGTGAGCGCGCAGATTTTTCCGGTCGCGATCTTGATCGCAAACGGATAGGAGAAATGGCCGCTGTATCCCGCATCGAAATCCATCCACAGGGCCTCGGCCTGGAACATCGGCATAATCACGCCGCCTCGGCGGAGCCACTCCCCGGGCAGGCGCGCTGCGTAGTCGTCCAGATGACGAAGGGGAAAGCGACCCAGACCCGGGGGCAGGAAGTAATCTTCCCCATCGTCCGGGATGCGAAGGGTGCGCTGGAACTCGATCGAGCACCGGGCGTGGTCATGAACCTCCGGGCACCGGATATCCAGGCAATCGTTCTCAAGAATGATCATCAGAATCCTCCTTTACCAGTCTCCGTCCCGCACCTCGCGCACCACCCGGAGGATGGCGTCATCGGGCGCCTCTCTCATCTGGCGGATCAGCTCCGCGAACAGTTTCGGCCTTTTGCGGATAATCTGCTGCAGGTCGCTCGATACTTTCCCCGCCAGGGCCAGCAGCACATCCGGGTCCTCGCCCAGTTCGCGCGCCAGCTTTATCGTCGTGGCCTCAGAAGGCGGCGCCACGTCGCCGCGCTCGATCTTGCTCAGGTAGGCCGGCTCGACGCCTATCCGCTGCGCCACCTGGCGCAGAGAAAAGCGCCGGTCTTCTCGTCTGAGGCTTTCACGTTGGGTTCGGATGGTACTTCCAAAATGTGTCATATATAGAACATAGTATACATATCGTTTTTTGTCAAGTTTTTTATGTCTCCAGCGGGGAAAACCGAAAATAAAGACCCGGCAAGTCTCATATTTTCAATTATTTATGATGGGTATTCGGATATTCGCGGAACATCAGAAAAAGTGTGTCTGGTACCCGGGGCCGGACTCGAACCGGCACGGCCTCTCGGCCAAGGGATTTTAAGTCCCTAGTGTCTACCATTCCACCACCCGGGCAGGTGCGGGGAGAATACCCCACCCGGCGGCGTTTCCGCCAGTTTCATAATTCTTGGGAGGGGGAAAACCAACAAGGGAGCGGGAGGAGCAGCTTACGGGGATTTTCAGGGGTAGAGGAGACGCCCCCCTCGGCTTGAAAACCAACCCCCCCTACCCCCCCTTGACAGGGGGGTATGAAAAGGCGACGCCCGCCGCCGGTAGAGGGGCTTTTGTTTTTTCTTGCCCCCCTGTCAAGGGGGGGTAGGGGGGGTTGCCTTTATCCTCTGAGGAGGGAGGCTTTTCGGGCGGCTCCGGCCCTGAAACCCTAGCCCGTGTACTCCATGATGTGCAGACCCAGCCCCCAGCGGTCGGCCATGTAGATGAGGCCCGTGTCCTTGTCCACCTGCACGTCGTTGCTCTGCGGGCAGCAGCGCTCCTTGGTGCCGGCGGGGATGTAGTAGCCCACCTCCTTGGGACGGAAGGGGTTCGACCAGTCCACCACGCGGAGTCCTGCGTTGAACCAGGTGATGTACATGAGGTCGTCCTTCGTCATGTCGAGCCAGATGTTGTGCGCGCCGTGGCGCGAGCCCGTCTTGTTCCATTTGTCATCGAGGGGCCGCATCTCGATCGGGTCGATCTCATAGGGCATGAACGTGCTCACCGGCAGCGGCTCGTGGATGTTCCGCAAGTCATAAAAAGTCACGAAAGCAGGGGGATCGTCGCAGTTCACCGTGGTGGTCTCCTGCGTCACGATGCCGAACTCGGAACCCTCCGGCACGATGAAGCTGTGGTAGCAGCCCGCCCAGCCGTGCGTCTCGTGCGGGTTGTGGCGCCACATGAGTTCGGGCTTCGCCGGGTCGGTGAGGTCGAAGAGCGCGATGCCGGCGTCCCAATAGCCCGCCGTCACGTAGTTCCCCCAGGGGTTGCCCTCGTGAATCCAGCCCCCGTCGCCCACGATCTCCGGGTCCCAGGAGGGCTCCTCGCCGTCCTTCTGGCCGGGGACGTGGCCCATGCCGATGAACTCGGGCGCCCAGGGGTCCTTCATGTCGTGGACCAGGAGCACCTTGCCCGCGTAGCCGTCCTTGAAGCCCGAGCTGTAGAGGAGCTGGCGCTTCCGGTCATAGATCGGGCGGTGGATGCCGAAGCCGTCCGTCTCCACGTAGTTCACGAATTTGGGGTGGAACGGGTCGCGGTTGTCGAAGATTCGCAGGCCGCCGATGGCGTCGGGGTACTGATCGCGCAGGGCGGGCCTGAGTTCTGAGTTCGTGAGGAGCACCTCGTCGTTGATGCGGAGCACCTTGTGGGTGCGCGCGGCGGGGCTGTCGACGAGCTGGTTGATGATCTTGGGGTTCGCAGGATCCTTGACGTCCAGGATCGTCATGCCGTCGTGGCCGTTCACGCCCGAGGCCGCGACGTAGCAGATGCCGCCGCCCACCTGGATCTGGAAGGCGTCGCCCCAGCCGTTCAGGTCCGAGTGGGCGACGAGGCGGACGTTGTGCGCCTCCTCCTCCCAGGGTTCGGTGAGCACGTGGTCCACGCCGGTGTAGGCGTCGTTGCCGCCGCCGCGAATGGGGTTGGGATGATATGAGGGTCTGGGCATGTTTCCTCCATCTGGAATGAATGATGTCGAGAAGCGAACTGTCGAGATTCGCCGCGCATTCTATGGGAAGAGCACAGGCGGGGAAAAGCGCCGAAGGGCGTTTTTTTCCTGAAACTATTCTTCGCGGAACAGGCGGATGAAATCCTCGAAGGGAGCGGGAGGCGTCCTGGCGACTTCCATGTTCTCGGCGACGTGGGCCATCTGGCGCATGCCCACCAGGGCGACGGCCACGCCGGGCGCGCTGCGCGTGAACTGGATAGCGCGCTGCCCGTCGGTGGCGAACCCCGGGAATACCTCCCCGATCACGGGGGGAAGGCCCTGTGCGGCGCGCCCCTGGAGTATCGATCCGCTCGTCATGACGGTAATGCCGTTCTTGGCCGCTGCGGCGAGAAAACAGGTCGTCTCGTCGCCCAGGCTCTGGTTCGGCTTGGAGAAGGCCTCGGGCATCCCCAGGTTGAGCGGCAGTTGCACGACCCGGAAGTGGTGGTCCTCCCCGCCCGCGGCTCTTGCCGCGCCCAGGACCTCCTCCAGCGAGAGATACTCCCCCTCGCCCGGCGACATGCGGTAGCCGTTCCAGGTGGCCGTGCCGTAGCTCCTGATCTTCCCCTCCGCCACGGCGGCTTCCAGCGTCTCGAATGCTTCTTTCAGCCTGCTCAGGAAAACCTCGCGCGAGACCTCCTGTAGCTGCGTCTCGGGGTTGTGGACGTAATAGACGTCGACCGTCTCGAGGCCAAGGTTCTCGAGGCTCGCGTCGAGTTCGTGCCGGATGTAGGCGGGCGTCATGCAGTGGCAGTTCGCGACGATGTCCCCGGGCGCGCAAACGCCGGGCTCGAAATAGGTTTTCCTCATGTACTCGGTGAAATCCGCCTGACCCTGCGGCGGATGGGTGTCGAAGGGGATGAACCCGCCCTTGGTGGAGATGACCAGCGCCTCGCGGCTCGCCTCACCCGCCGCGAACAGATCATCCAGCGCGGCGCGGATGCTCCTCTCGCTGCGCTGGAAGCGGTAGTTCACCGCCGTGTCGATGACGTTGCACCCGCCGCGGACGGCGGCGGCCACGGATTCGCGGTAGGCGGCGTCGGTCGCCTCGTCCGCCTCTCCGAGATAGGTGCCGATGCCGATGGAGGAGAGCCGGAGGCCGTCCAGTTGCCTGTAATGCTCTGGATGACAGACGGACGAATGGGCCTCGGCGTAGCCTTGCGTGCCTTCCGTGGTGGCGAAACCTGCGTGGGCCATTTTCATATCCTGTTCAGGTGGCGAGATGGAGCCATCCTACACGCATTCGCGCCGAAAGGCGATTGGGCGGCGCCGTCAAGTTCCTATTCGATACCGCTGCCACACATATTGACGGAATAAGGGTTCCGGCATATATTCCATTTTGAACGATTATTCAAGTTTCCATCATCCACAAATTCGCATCATCCAAAGGAGACGTGAAGGATGTATACGGATTCCTGTAAGTCGCAAAGTGTGTTCGCCGAGACGAATCGCGAGGCGGCCAGACGGCATAGCGGGCCTGGACGGCGGGGGCGGTTTTCTCCATCTTCCGCCCCGATCACGAAGATGCTGACGAACTTCGTCCTGCTGAGCGTTTTTTTATGCGTTGCGCTTGCCGGTTGCGGGGGAGGAGGGTCCGGCCAGGGCGCTTCGGAGATGACGAGAGCCGCCCTCCCCGGCCCCCACCTGTACCGGGACCTGCAAAAAACCCTCCCCGAGGTTCTTGGCGAGCAGGCGGCGTCTCCCGAGGGGGGAGTGGTCCGCGAGTTTACCGTCACCCGGTCGTTTCTTCTTCTGCCTCCGAACACCTTCACCCGTCCGCACCCGCCGACCTGGAGGGTGGACGACGACTCTACCCTGGATTCCGACGTGTATCTGTGGCCCGGCGTGGGCGGCGGCCACGTCATGCACATACGGGGCCGGGCCGGGCTTCGCGGAAGCTATCCCTTCACCGAAGCGGCGGCGGACTGGGGCGCTCCGGGCGCCGGGCTGACCTGGCCGACGCTGTATGCGGGTCGCCACCCCTCGGACGTCGGCATCGAGCACGACATTCTTCTCGCCTATGCCGATTCCCGGGGAGGCGGCGAAGCCCTGGCGTACACCGCCTACGGCTGGTGGGCGATGGCCCCGGTGGTCGGCGGCGGCGCTTCGGACACCACCCGGACGCTCAGCGCCCACGCCGGCATGAGCTTCGGGCTGGAGACCTTCCCTCGGGACATGCCGGGCTCCCCCGCCGCCCCGCTCACGGCGACGTGGAGCGGCCGCGCCACCGGTCACGCCCAGGATGCGGCCGGCCGCTGGGTGCTGGAGGGCGACGCCGTGCTGGAGGCGCGGCTGGAGGGTCCCTCCGGCGCCGTCACGGGCGGCGAGATCCGGAACATGCGCATCGCGCCCTTAGACCCGCGGAGCCTGCAAGTCGATATAAGCCGGGCGGGCGCGTGGCACACGATCGAGTTGCTTGCGGCTTCGGTGGAGGGAAACGGCTACCGGGGCCGGATTTCCGTCCGGGGTTCGCCTGAAGCCGGCCCCCGGTTCGTCACGCCGGCAGGCAGGTACGAGGGCGCGTTCTACGGCCCGGAAGCGGTGGAAACGGCGGGCCAGTGGTGGTTAATCGAAGCCTATCCCGATCCTTCCATGGGAGAGATGGTCGTAGTCGGCGGCTTCGGCGCCAAAAGGGAGCGGCCATGAGGCACTGTCTTCGGCGGCGCCGTCAAGTGCGATTTCTGCGCCGCGGCCACGCATGTTGACGGAATGAGGAGGCCGGCATATATTCCATTTTTGAACGATAATTCAAATTTACATCATCCAAAGGAGATGTGAAGGATGCATCCGGATTCCTGTGGGTCGCAAAGTGTGTTCGCCGGGGAGAACCGGGAGGCGGCCCGCCCGACGAAGGGATGGTTCATGCCGTTTCGGCGCCAGCCCGGAGGCTCGACCGAATCACCACGCGGCCGGCGGCGCCGCATCCGCTCATCACTGCGAACCTTCGCTGCGGCGTCCTTGATCGCGTGTTCCCTGATCCTGCACGGATGCGGCGGTGGCGGCCGCGCCCCGGTCGCCACGCCGGAAGGAGAAGGGCCCGCCGTGATGCTTCCTCCGACCCCGATGCCACCGCCGGATCCGACGCCCTCACCGGATCCGACTCCGCAGACGCCCCAGCCGCCTCCTCCGACCCCGGCGGTTTCGACGCCCCCGCCGGTTTCAACGCCACCTCCTCCGTCGTCGGCTCCGCCGTCGCCTCCGGCGCCCCCGCCGCCTGATGCGGCCAGGTTCGGCATCCAATCCAGCGACGACTTCGATGCGATCGAGCGGATTCTCAAGTCCATCGACGCCGATGACAACCTCAAGCCGTACCTCGGAGGGCACGTGTTGTCGTACGCCATATACCCCAGGGCCGTAGCCGCCAATCCGCCTCCGATCAGGGAGCGGCACGGGCTTCCCGCCACGGGCTCGGACTTTATGGACGCCTCGGGGCTGGCGGCGGTGTTCTTGGGCGAATCCTTCAGGAATAGCTTCCGCAGGGATGCGGGAAGAGGGGATGGAGCGGGATGGTATTTTGCGGCGGACGTATTCACTTATTCGAACTGGGTCGATGGCGTATTTTTTGGAACCTCGCTCGTATTAGGCACGAGAGAAATCACGCCATTCGTCCTCGGCGTTCCGTCGGGGGTCAATCCTGCGGGCGCGGCGGGGACGGCCGTCTGGACCGGCTCCGTGACAGGCAGAGAAGTCGGCTCGGTGGTCAACCATCTTGATGGAAGGGCCACGCTGACCTACGATTTCGAGGCCGCGAACCTCGACGTCGTGTTCGACCAGTTTCGCCAGTACTTCGGAGGTGATGCGTCAGCGCAAGTCGTAAGCGACATCACCTGGGAGGGTCTCTCCGTCTCGGACGGGAGTTTCGGCGACTGTTCGGGAAGCGGAAACTGCATCCGGGGCCGGTTTTTCGACGACAACGAGGGGAATGCGGCGGAATCGGTCGGGGGCGTGTTCCGGCACGACAGTCTGAGAGGCGCCTTCGGCGCCGGGCGCTGATGAACGCCCGAACCGCCCGGCGCGCTCGGCGTCAGGGCGGTAACCGGGCGAGCCGCTTCAAGGCCGAGCCGCCCCGTCGAGCCGCTTCGCGGCCTCATCCTCGCGGGAGGGCATCCCTTCCGCTTTCGTTCGCGGCTCGAAACGCGCCGCTTCACGCCCCCCGAAATTTAGAGTCTTGACACGGCCTCGCCGCATCATCAATAATGATTTCACTCGATCATTTCATGGAGGAACGAAATTCTTCGGTGAGGCGCAAGACTCCCTGCCTCAGGGATGCGCTTCGATCTTTTTTCATGCGTGGGGGGCCCGAAGACCTTGGAAATCAACATCAGCATCAACGGCGAGAGCCGGACGTTCGACGTGGAGCCCAGAACCCTTCTTGTTCACCTCTTGCGCGACAATGCGGGCCTCACCGGCACGCACGTCGCGTGCGAAACCTCGATATGCGGCGCTTGCACCGTGCTCCTCGACGACAAGGCGGTGAAAAGCTGCACCGTCCTTGCCGCACAGGCGCAAGGGTGTGAAGTCACGACCATCGAGGGGCTGGCCAATGGGGATCAACTCCATCCCTTGCAGGAGCAGTTCTGGGAGAAGCATGGACTGCAGTGCGGCTTCTGCACGCCGGGCATGATCCTGACGGCGAACCAGCTCATTGCGTCCAACGCAGATCCGACGGACGAGGAAATCAGGCACGGCATCGAAGGCAACATTTGCCGCTGCACGGGTTATCAAAACATCGTCGACGCCATTTCCGCGGCGGCGGCTCAGATGAGGGATTAAGAGATGGCGCAAGCACCCAAATTCATCGGCGCGCCCATCAAAAGACGAGACGATCCGCGTCTCATCCAGGGCCTCGCCCACTACGTAGACGATTTCAATCCACCCGGCACACTGCACATGGCGTTGGCGAGAAGCCCGTACGGCAAAGCCAACATACGCTCGGTCGACGTCTCGAAGGCGGCCGTGGCGGAAGGCGTCGTCGCCGTCTACACGTACGAGGAGACGAAGGGCATCGGCCCCGTTCCCGTCGGCGGCCTGGTGCCCGACGCCAAGGTGCCCGTACAGCCGATTCTGGCCGACAAGCAGGTGCTGTTCGCGGGCGAACCCGTCGTGGCGGTGATCGCCGAGACGCGCTACGGCGCGAGCGACGCGGCGGCTCTCGTAGAGATCGATTACGAGCCGCTCGACGCCGTGGTGGACTTAGAAGCCGCGCTCGAACCCGGCTCCCCCAAAGTGCACGACGACTATGAGAGCAACGAGGCGTTCGTGTGGGGTATCGCGGGCGGCGACGTGGAAGCAGGCCTCAAGGAAGCCGACGTCATCGTCAAGGAGAAGATGACCAACGCCCGCGTCGCCCCGCTGGCTCTCGAGCCCAGGGGCGTCCTGGCGCACTACCTCCCCGGCGAGGACAAGATGACGCTTTGGACCTCCACGCAGGTGCCCCATAAAGTGCGCACGCTGGTGGCGGGCCAGATCGGCATGCCGGAGAACCGCATGCGGGTCATCGCCCCGGAAGTCGGCGGCGGCTTCGGCAGCAAGCTCAACATCTACCGCGAAGAGGCGCTCGCCGCCTTCGTCACGCGCGAACTCGGCGTGCCGATCAAGTGGGTGGAGAGCCGTTCGGAGAACTTCCTGACCACCATCCACGGACGCGGCCAGGTGGGCGAGATCGAGATGGGCTTAAAGAACGACGGCACCATCACCGCGTTCCGCTACAACGTGCTCGCCGACTGCGGGGCCTACTACCAGTTGCTCACCGTGGCCATCTTCACGCTCACGGGCCTCATGCTCCCCGGCCCCTACAAGATCGCGAACATCGAGATGAACGCCACCGGCGTGTTCACCAACAAGGTGGCGACCGACGCCTACCGGGGCGCGGGCCGTCCCGAGGCGACCTATATCCTGGAACGCATGATGGACATCGCGGCCGTAGAGCTCGGCATGGACCCCGTGGAGATCAGGCGCAAGAATTTCCCGGACAAGTCCGAGTTCCCCTTCAGCACCTCTGCGGGCTTAAGCTACGACAGCGGGGACTACCACCTGGCGCTCGACCGCGCGCTCGAGGCGGCGGATTACCCCGCCATGCGCGCGGAGCAGGAAGAGGCCAGGAAAGACGGCAGGTATCTCGGCATCGGCTTTTCCACCTACGTCGAGATTTGCGGCATGGGACCCTCCGCCGCACTCGGCGGCCAGGGCTGGGAGAGCGCGCGCGTTCGCGTGGAGCCCACCGGCAAGGCCACCGTGTTCTCGGGCGCATCGCCCCACGGACAGGGCCAGCAGACGTCCTTCGCCCAGATCGTGGCGGACGGCCTCGGCATCGACGCGAACGACGTGACCGTCGTCCACGGGGACACCGACGTGGTTCCCTACGGCGTGGGCACCTTCGGCAGCCGGGGCACCGTGGTGGGCGGCTCGGCGGTCGTCTACGCGCGCGACAAAGTGCGCGCCAAGATGGCCAAGTTCGCGGCGATGGAGTTCGAGGCCGACGCGAACGACATCGAATTCGAGGACGGCAGAGTCTTCGTCAGGAGCGCGCCCGAGAAATCGGCCGGCTTCGCCGATGTCGCGATGATGGCCTACAGCGCCATCGCGCTTCCCGAAGACACCGAGCCGGGCCTCGAGGAGACACACTTCTTCGAGCCGAGCAACTTCACCTTCCCCTTCGGGACGCACATCGTGCTGACCGAGGTGGATCCTGAGACGGGCGACGTGGAAATTCTCCGCTACGTGGCGGTGGACGACGTGGGCAACATGATCAACCCGCTGCTCGTGCACGGGCAGATCCACGGCGGCATCGCCCAAGGGACGGGGCAGGCGCTCGAGGAGGAAATGCTCTACGGCGAGGGCGGTCAGCCGCTCAACGCTTCGTTCATGCACTACGCTTTGCCCAAGGCGAACCGCCTGCCGCGTTTCGAGCTTCTGCACACCACCACGCCGACGGACGTGAACCCGCTGGGTGCGAAGGGCGTGGGCGAGGCCGGCACCATCGGCTCCACGCCCGCCGTGGTGAACGCCGTGATCGACGCG
Source organism: bacterium (assembly GCA_022828125.1). GTDB lineage: Bacteria > UBA8248 > UBA8248 > UBA8248 > UBA8248 > Bin107. Next base: position 376,972 of record JAJEJD010000020.1, read on the forward strand.
CTTTCGCCATTCGGTATCACGCACATCGACATGCCGCTGCGCCCCGAGAGAGTGTGGCGCGCCATCGCCGAGAAGAGGGCCTAAGAAATGATTCCAGCTTCTTTCGACTACGTTCGACCACAATCGCTAGAAGACGCTCTCGCGCAGCTCGGAGAGCATGGAGACGACGCGCGAGTCCTCGCCGGAGGCCATAGCCTCCTGCCCGTGATGAAGGCGCGGCTCGCCGATCCCGGCGTCCTCGTCGACATCGCCGGTATCGATGGCCTCTCGGGCATCTCCGAATCGGAGGACGGTATCACCATCGGCGCGATGACGACCCACGCCGAAATCGAGGCGTCCGCCTCGGTTCAGGGGAGATGCCGCTCCCTCGCCGAAGCGGCTGCCGCCATCGGCGACGTACAGGTGAGAAACCGCGGGACGCTGGGCGGTTCCCTCGCCCATGCCGACCCCGCCGCCGACTACCCGGCGGTCATCCTGGCGGCGAATGCGGAAATCACCGTCGCGGGTGCGGACGGGGAGCGCGTCATCGCCGCCGATGACTTCTTCACCGGAACATACGAGACGGCCCTGGGCGCGGGCGAGATTATCACCTCCGTCCGCATACGGGCTTCGGCCGCGCGTGGCTCGAGCGCCTATCTCAAGGCGGCCCAGCAGGCCAGCGGCTTCGCGGTGTGCGGCGTGGCGGCCCGGATCGCACTGGACGCAGACGGCGCCGTCGAGCGCATCCGCGTGGGCGTGACGGGCGTGGCTGAGTCCGCATATCGCGCCACGAGCGTCGAAGACGCCCTCACGGGCGCCGCGCCGAGCGCGGAGTCAATCCGCAAGGCGGCGGCAACGGCCGGCGAAGGCGTCGACGCGCTGGATGATTTTTACGCCGGAGCGGATTTCAGGCGCCACCTGGCCGGCGTATACGCCGCGCGCGCCATCGGCAAGGCCTGGATCCGCGCCGCCGGCGAATAGCGCCTGCGCCCCGGACGCGCGCATTTTCCAGGCAAGCGTGTATTCCTTACATCGCCCCCACTCGTTGGGGGCGATTTTCTTGGTCCTGGCGATTTCGAATTGAACGATACCCCTCTTCTTCCCGCGATTCGGTGGCTCGCGCGCGAGAACGCGCGCTTCATCACACAGCTCCGCGCGCTTTCTGACGCCGATTGGACGAAACCCACCTTCTGCCCCGGATGGAGCGCGGCCCTGCTCGTCGGCCACATGACGGGCGGGGCCATCTCCTATGCCGAGCGCATCCGGGCGGCGCGCCGGGGCGAGGTCATCCTCTCGCTCGGCGCCGGGACACCCGAGGAATTCCAGGCCGCGCGCAATGAAATCACCCGAAAATCCGTCGCCATGTCTCCTGCGGAGCGCATCGACTGGATCGAGCGCAGCCAGGACGACCTCCAGACAGAAATCGAGCGTCTGGAACCCGGCGACCTGGACCGCGACCTCTGGCACCGGAGGGGAAACACGAAAGCGCGCACCTTCCCTGCTCAACGGCTCTACGAGGTGGCGCTTCACGGCTGGGACCTGGAGAACGACCCGGACGCGCCGCTCAAGACGGATTCGCTGGGCGCGCTCGTCGATATTCTGGAATCGAGGATTCCCCTCTATTTCAACCGTTCGGGCGCAACCGGGCCTGCAGGCGTCTTCCGCTTCGAGACGCGCAGGCCCGAGGCCGCATGGGAGATGGCGATATCAGGTGGGGAGGCGTCGGCCCGAGAGGGCTTGTCGGACGCGCCCGACGCCATCATCGCGGCATCCGGCAGCGACATGGTGCTCCTGTGCGCGGGCCGGGCGGATCGAGCGCGGATAATCGCAGATGCCTCCCTTCGCATCGAAGGGGACGCGCAGAAAGCGGCCGCGCTCATGGACGTTCTCTTCCAGCCCTTTTAGGAGGTTTCGGAGACAAGTCATGCGCATCGTGGTTGACGGTTACAACCTCATCCCCGCCATACCCGAACTCAGGCGCGTTCTCCACCAGGACCTGGAAGCCGGGCGCGAGGGCCTGCTCGAAATGCTCCGGAGCTACCGCAGGAATTCCCCGATAAATCTCCGAATCACCGTCGTTTTCGACGGCAAATCCCATCACGACCATGGAGGCGGGAAAAACGCGGGCGATATCGAGGTGCTCTTCTCCCGGCACGAAATCGCAGACGCGCTCATCCTGCGCCTCCTGAAGAGCCACTACAGGAACGCCGTTCTCGTCACTTCGGACAGGGCGCTGGGCGAGGCGGCCGCGCCCTTCGCCTCGGTGGTCATCCGCACGGGCGAGTTCCGCGATCGGCTCTACCAGTCGGCTTTTATGGATGGCGACGCGCCGGAGGATGAACCGCCTATAACGCCCAGGCGCGACACGAAGAAGAAGGGAAACCCCAGGCGCGCCCCCAGGAAAGAGCGCAGGCGCAACCGGCAACTCAAGAATCTTTGAGGCGGCTTCTCAGGGTGAGGAAAACGAAAAACACCCTCATCCCGAGTAGGCCCGCAAGGGCCGTATCGAGAGCCTGCCCTGAGCCTGTCGAAGGGGACGCCGGAAAGGCACCCCCCCTACCCCCTTTAACGGGGCTGTTGAAAAACCTTCTCGATTGGAATTGACGATGCTTTTCGTGTGCGCCTGGATTCGGTCGTCGTTACGGAGACGGTTGATGCGGTTCACCACGAAGCCGTCATTCCGGCGAAAGCCGGAATCCATTTTGACGCCTTTTGCCTTTCGTCAGGGTTCCTGCGCATCGGCGGGGAATGAAACGCCGCTGTGTATTCACCCACATCCGCAAATGGATTCCGGCTTTCGCCGGAATGACGATCAAAACCGCACCGCCTCATCCTGAGTAGGCGCGTAAGCGCCGTATCGAAGGATGCCCTCTCGCCACGGCGCGAGTTCCTCGCCCTTCGATACAAACGCTCCTTTCTCAGTCGCGTTTTACCTTCGGCGGCTACTCAGGGTGAGGAAAGAGACGTTGTCGGTTTCCAAGGGACGCATACGGGGCTTATTCAACAACTCCTTCACAGGGGGGTGAAAATGATGCCCCCCGTCGAGGGGATTTTCAACAGCCCCCTCCCCTGCCGCTTGGAACGAGAGCCGGCCCGTATGAAACTATTCGGAGCGCAGTCTGGGGTCGAGCGTGTCGCGCACGGCGTCGCCGAAGAGGTTGAAGGCGAAGACGGCGGCGGTGATGGCGAGGCCGGGGAAAACGGGAATCCACGGCGCGCTCTCGGCGTATTCCTCAGCCCCTCCCTGAAGCATCAGCCCCCAGGCGGGCGTGGGTTCCTGAACGCCGAGTCCGAGATAGGAGAGCGAGGCTTCGAGCAGAATCGCCTGGCCGAGAAACGAAGTGAGCATGATGAGATAGGGCGCCATGACGTTGGGAATCATGTGCCGGAAGATGATGCGAACGTGCGCGAAGCCGAGCGCTCGCGCGGCGTCCACGTAGGGAATTTCGCGAATCGCGAGCGCGCTGGAGCGCACCACGCGGGCGCACCGGGGGATAAGCGGGATCGTGATCGCCAGAATCACGTTCTGCGTCCCCGTGCCGAAGATCGAAACCACCGAGAGCGCCATGATGATGAGCGGAAACGAGATGAAGATGTCCATGAAGCGCTGAAAGATGAGGTCGAAGCGTCCGCCGAAATAAGCGCTGCCCACGCCGAGGATGAGGCCGGCGGTGGAACCCAGGATAGAGGCGGAAAACCCCACGAAGAGCGCCGTTCTGGCGCCGAAGACGATGCGCGTGAAGATGTCGCGCCCGAACTGGTCCGTCCCGAACCAATGGGCCGCGCCCGGAGCGACGTGCATGCTGTCGAATGCGTTCTGCACCGGATCGTAGAAGGTGATCGCGTTCGCCAACGCGGCCACCAGGAGCATCACGAGGACGGCGCACGCGCTCACGGCGCCCAGCGGCTTTTTCCTCGCCGTATCCTTGATCTTGTCGACCCAGGAACGCTCGGGAAGCGCGTCGAAATCCATCTCGGAGACGGCGAGATCACTCGGGGACGCCATGGCGCAACTCCTAGCTGTACCGGATGCGCGGGTCGAGCCACGCATAGAGGATGTCGATGAACAGGTTCGTCAGAATAAAGACGACGGCCACGAGCATGACGAGCGATTGCGTCATGGTGTAGTCGTGGTTCGTCACCGATTCGACGAAGAGTTTCCCCAAACCGTTCAGGTTGAAGACCTGCTCGGTCACCACCAGCCCGCCCATCAGGAAAGCGAATTCCAGGCCGATAATGGTCGCCACCGGCAAAAGCGAGTTCTTGAGCGCATGGCGGTTGATGATGAGTTTCTCCAAAAGCCCCTTGGCGCGGGCAGTGCGCACGTAATCCTCCCGCAGAACCTCCAGCAGGGCCGAGCGCGTCATGCGCGTGGCGACGGCCGAGTAGCGATAGCCCGTCGCGACGGCCGGCCAGATGAGCTGCGAGATGTTCGCCACCGGGTCCTCCCATATCGGGGTGTAGTGAATCGGCGGCATCCAGGGATTGCCGAAGAATTTCTGCGTCATGATCAAGAGGCCGAGGATGATCAGGATGCCCAGCCAGAAGGAGGGCATGGCGATGCCTGCGATGCTGAACGAGCGCACGATGTAGTCGATCCAGGTGTCCTGCTTGATGGCGGAGATCGTGCCCAGCGGAATGGCGATGATGGTGGCCGTGAGCGTCGCCATGATCGCGACCTGCAGCGAGAGTTCGAACCGCAGACCAATCTCATGCAGTATCGGCTTGCCCGTCCACATGGAGTTGCCCAGGTCGAAGGTGAAGAACCCGGTAATGAAATCGATGAACTGCACGTATATGGGCGCGTTGATTCCCAGGTTCTGCTGGCACGTCGCTATCGCTTCCTTGTCCACGTACATGCCCGTGCCGGCCATGCGGAGTTCGCACACGTCGCCCGGTATCAGGCGAAGCATGAAGAACACCAGCACCGCCGCTCCCAGGAGCGTCGGGAACATCAACAGGATTCTCTTGATCGTATATTTATACAATTCGCGCGTCCTTGCGTTTCAAGCCGCGCCCGGCTCGAGACCGCCCTCCCCCGCCGCCCGGGAACGGGCGGCGAAGGAGGCGATGCCGCCTATTGATCGAGCCAGACGTTGTCCAGATGCTGGTTCAGGTAGTGGCTCGGCGCAATCTTCCAACCCTTCACGTAGCTTCGGTGGGGGTTGATCTTGTACCACCAGAGCGTCACGAACTGGTGCGCCATCTCGTCGAGCGCGCGCTTTTCATACTTGCGCATGATGGCGCGCTGCTTCTTCACGTCGGGCTCTTTGTTCATCTCTTCGAACCACTTGTCGAGCTGGCGATCCTGGTACTGCGCGTACTGGTTGCCCGCCTTGTCGTCGGAGATGAATTTCGAGACGTCCACCAGCGGGTTGATGACCGACTGGCAGTTGAAGTCGATCGACACGTCGAAGTTCTTCTTCTTGCGCAGCGTGGCGTAGAAGGGGCCTGAGGGCTGCACCCACTGCTTGACCTTGAGTCCGATTTTCCGCCACTGGTCGATGACCCAGGTGCCCACGACCTTGTAGGGCTGGTCCACGCCCCGGTTGTGCAGGGTGAACTCGAAGCCGTTCGGGTAACCGGCTTCCTTGAGGAGCCTCTTGGCCTCGGCGCGGGATTTGTTGATGTCCGGCCAGTAGCCCGCGATCTTCGTCAACTCCTCTTTCGTGGCCGCGAGGGGGTGTTTGGGGAAAACCACGCCGCCCACGGTCTTGACGATGGCGATGCGCGAGAGGTACTTGGAGCCGCCCCAGCGGTCGATCGCCAGCGTCAGCGCACGGCGCACGCGTGCGTCGTCAAAGGGTTTGCGCTTGTGGTTGGGCGTCACCATGAGGTTGCAGTTCCAGTCGCTCTCCTGGACGGTGAGCTTGTCGCCCAGCGCCTTCTTGAGGTCGTCGCGCGCCTTGGGCGGGAAGCCGCGGAATTCGATGGCCGCGCGGTCGCCGCGGATGGCCTGGAGGCGAATCGCCATCTTGGGCGCCGAGATCGCCCGGTAGCCGTCGAGATGGGGTTTGCCCTTGTGGTGGTATTTATCGTACCGCTTGCCTTCGACGAACGCGCCCGGCTGGTGCTGCACGAAGCGGAAGGCGCCCGTGCCGTTCACGTTCTTCTGGTGCCACTTGTAGCCGTGCTTGTCGAGGTCGGCCTTCGAGTAGATGAAGTTGTAGGGCAGCGCGAGCGCAGGCACGAAGGCGCCCGTGGGGTATTTCAGCTTGAACACCAGCGTCTTCGGATCCGGCGCGGTGACGGATTCCACCATGCTGAAAAACGCCTTGCGGTTGCTCTCGATGCCCTTGGGCGGGCTGATGATCTTGTCATACGTCGCCTTCACGTCCGCCGAGGTGAGTTTCTGGCCGTTGTGGAACGTGATGTCGCCGCGGATCTTGAAGGTGTACTTCGTGTGGCCTTCGGTCGGCGCCGGAATCCCGCCCTCGCACACGTCGCAGACGAAATCGGTCGGCGATGCGGGGTTGTCGGGATTCACGCGAATCAGCAGGCTGTAGAAGGGGCGAATCGGGTGAATCATCCCGAAAGTGGATTCGATGTGGCCGTCGTAGGAGGGAATCTTGCTGCCGACGACGAACTTGAGCGTGCCGCCCTTCTTGGGGGCCGCCTCGGCGGGAGCAAAACTCCACAGCGCCACGGCGAACACCACCGCCGTAATCAGCAGGGTTTTCATTCGGGTGTTTCTCATGTGAAATCTCCTTTCTTTCTTGTACCTCGGGTGAAAATTCTTGCATCGAAAATCAAAAACGAACAAAACAACAAATCCAAAAAATTTCAGACTTCCGTACAGGCCACCCAATGGCCTGGTTTCAGCTCTCGCAACGCGGGCACTTCTTGTGAACAGCTCTCCACGGCGATGGGACACCGGGGATGAAACACACAACCAGGAGGCGGATTAATCGGGCTCGGCACCTCTCCCGCGACGAAACTGATGTCGCGGTTCTGCTCGATTTCCGGGTCCGGCACCGGAACGGCGGAAAGCAGCGCCCGCGTATAGGGGTGCATGGGATTGTCGTACAACTCGTCGCAATCCGCCAACTCCACGATCCGGCCCAGATACATCACCGCCACACGGTGGCAAAGGTGGCGCACCACGCTCAGATCGTGCGCGATGAACAGGTACGTGAGATTATATTCCTCTCTTAAATCTTCGAGCAAATTGATGATTTGCGCCTGAATGGACACGTCGAGCGCCGAGACGGGTTCATCGCAGATGATGAACTCGGGTTCCAGGCTCAACGCACGGGCGATTCCCACGCGCTGGCGCTGTCCGCCGCTCATCTCGTGGGGGTATCTGTCCGCCATCTTGGGGTTGAGCCCGCAGACGCTGAGCAGTTCGCTGACTCTCTGCTTTCGCTTCTGTGCGTCGGGTTCGATGCCGTGGACGTACATGGGTTCGTCTATCATCTCGCCGATCTTCATGCGCGGATTCAGCGAGCTGTAGGGGTCCTGGAAGATGACCTGTATTTTCTGCCGGTACTCGCGCAGCGCCACCTGATCGAGTTTCGTCAGGTCCACGCCCTCGAAGAATATCTCGCCCTCCGTGGGGCGCTCCAGCTGGAGGATGCACCTGCCGGTCGTCGTCTTCCCGCAGCCGCTCTCGCCCACGAGCCCGAGCGTCTCGCCGCGCCTGATGCGGAAATCCACCCCGTCCACCGCCTTCACCAGGCCGACGAGCTTGTTGAAAACGATGCCCTCGGTGATGGGAAAGTACATCTTGAGTCCCTTCACGTCCACGAGAACGTCGCCGGGCTCACCATTTCGGGTGAGTCCAGCGCCACTTTCGAGTGCGGATGCGTCGGGAGTCATTCGTTCATCCTCTCGCCGTCGCGAGGTTTTCCTGTTCCCAGCAAGCGGAGAGATGGCCGTCCCCGATGGTTTCGAGCGGCGGCGTCTCGCTCACGCACTTCTCCACCGAGAACTTGCACCGGGGCAGGAAAGAACACCCCTCCCCCAGCCTCGTGAGGTCGGGCGGCTGTCCGTCGATGGGGTCCAGGCGCTGTTGTCTTGGCTGATCGAGCCTCGGCACGGAACTGAGCAGCCCCAGGGTGTATGGGTGTCTCGGTTCGCGGTAGATGTCGGCCGCCAGGCCGCGCTCGATGATTTTTCCGGCGTACATGACGTTCACGCGGTCCGCATACCGGGCCACCACGCCGAGGTTGTGCGTGATGATGATGAGCGCCACGCCCATGCGCTTGGTGAGGTTTTTCATCAACTCCAGAATCTGGGCCTGGATGGTGACGTCGAGGGCCGTCGTCGGCTCATCGGCGATGATGAGCTTCGGCTCGCAGCAAAGCGCCATCGCGATCATCACCCTTTGCCGCATCCCGCCGCTCAGGTGGTGGGGGTATTGCCGCATGCGCCGCTCGGGTTCGGAGATACCCACGAGGCGCAGATATTCGACCGCCTTTTTCTCCGCATCGGCCCTGTCCATGCCGAGGTGGTGCTCCATCGTCTCGGTGAGCTGCAATCCGATGGTCAGGACGGGGTTCAGGGACGTCATGGGCTCCTGGAAAATCATGCCGATCTGGCGGCCCCTGATGTCTCTGATCTGGAGATCGTCCAGCCCGAGCAGGTCTTCACTCTGGAAGCGGATCGAGCCCCCGACAATGCGGCCTGGCGGGCTCGGGATGAGGCCAAGAATCGAGAGCGCGCTGACGGACTTCCCACAGCCCGACTCGCCGACAATCGCTACCGTCTCGCCTTCCTGAACATCATAAGAGATGCCGTTGACCGCCTTGACGACGCCTGAGGAGGTGAAAAAATGCGTTCTCAAGTCTTCGATTTCAAGAAGCGCGCTCAAAGACCCCAATCCTTACAAAACCAGCCGGAAAAAATTCCAAAAATGTCTTCTGATTCCTTGAGAATCCAAGGTAGGGGAACACTAAATCTTGTTGAATGCAAGGTCAATCGGCAATTTTCGGCCTATGAGCGCAGTCTTCTTCCCGGCCGCTAGGCGAGTTGTGCTGACTCGTATCAGGCTGTGATGATGAGCGCATCCGCCACCAGGCATCCCCTGCCCTTCTCGCGCAGAAAAACGGGGTTCAAATCCATCTCCTCAATCTGCTCGCGGTGAGCGAAAGCAAGCTCTCCCGCGCGGCGGATGGCCTCGGCAAACGCCGCCTTATCCAGCGGCCCGCGCCCCCGGTGGCTCCCGAAAATCTTCTTGCTTTTCAGCTCATCCATCATCCCGTGCGCGTCATCGAGCGTGAGCGGGGCTACGCGCATGCTCACGTCGTCGAGCAGTTCCACGTCCCTCCCGCCCAGGCCAATCGTCACCACCGGGCCGAACTGGGGGTCTCGCTTCACGCCGAGCAGGAATTCCACACCGTCCTCGACGTGCTCCTGAAGCAGATAGCCTTTCAGGCCACACTTCTCCCAAAGGCCCGCGATTTCCGCGAGCGCGCCCTCAAAAGCCGCCTCATCGCCGAGGCCCGTTTTCACCAGTCCCCACTCCGACTTGTGGTGAATCTTCGCGGACACGCCCTTCAAAACGAGCGGGAAGCGCAAATCGCGCGCCGCGCTTCGGGCTTCATCTTTCGATCGGCAAAACCGATGCGCCACCACGGGCAAGCCGAAATCACGGGCGAGCGCCAGAGATTGCGCCTCATCCAGGGCGCTCGCGGCCGGCAATGTCCTTTCGGCCGAGGCCGAGGTCGCCCCGTGCACGGGCGTTGGCGCGCTTTTTTTCTCCCTCTTCAAAACCTTCCCATACCGGACCAGGGCCGCCGCCGCGCGGGCGCAGCCCGAGATGGACTGAAAAGAGGCGATTCCCTCCCTCGCCAGGAGCCTGTGCGCATCTTCCGCATGGGGATTGAAGTAGGCCAGCATGGGAACGCCGGGGCTCGTCCGCTTGAGGCGCACGATGGGTTCGACGCCCATCCCGGGCCGAAACTGCGCACTCGATCCCACGATGGGGATCACCGCATCGAAGCAGCCGCTTTCCAGAAAAGACTCGAGAAAATCAGAAAACAGGTGAATATCGGCGATGGTGGTGTCGAGCGGATTCTCCATCCGCCCGAACGCGGGGTGTTTTTTCTGCATTCGGGTGCGGAGCGCATCATCCACCCCGGCGACCTCCAGGCCCAAGGCACCGCACTTGTCCGCCATCAGGGCGCCGGCCCCGCCCGTCGTCGTCACAATCCCTATCCGCTCCCCATCAGTTCGCGGTGAGACGCAGAACATGCGGGCGACCTCGAACAGCGCCTCCAGGTCATCCACCCGCGTGACGCCCCACTTTCGGAACAGCGCCTCATACACCCCCTCCTCACCCACCATAGCGCCGGTATGGCTCAGGGCCGCGCGCTCCCCCTCGCTTGCTTGCCCCACTTTCAGGGCGACTATGGGCTTTTCCCGCTGCAACGCCTTTTCGAGCACTCGTTTGAACTTCTCCCCGTCTCGAACCCCCTCAAGATATATTGCGACCGCGCGGGTCTGGGGGTCGTCGATGAGATAATCGAGATAATCCGAGAGTTCCATATCCATCTCGTTGCCGCAGGAGATGAGATGGCTGAACCCGACCCCGCGCTGCGTCGCGCGAGAGAGCAAAGCGCCGCCGATGCTGCCGCTCTGACAGACTACCCCGATGCTCCCCGGCAACATCTCCTCCACGTCGAGCGCGATCAGGCCCGCCAGGTGAAAATTGTGATGAAAATTGTGCACGCCCGCCGTATTCGGCCCGCAGACCCGTATCCCCGCATCTCGGGCGATGCGCTGATTTTCGGCCTCCAGGCGCGCGCCCGTATCATCGGCCTCGGAAAAACCACCGGTATAGATGATGGCCGCGCCCACCCCCGCATCGGCGCATTGGTGCACTACGTCCGCCACGCGCTCTCTTCCCACGGTGATGAAGGCGACGTCGGGTGTCTCGGGAAGCACATCGATCTTCGGCCAACAGCGCAGGCCTGCCACTTCCTCGTATTTGGGGTTCACGGGATAGACCCTGCCCTCATAGCCGTGACGCAGGAGATTCTTCACCACGCGGCCGTTGAATTGCTCCAGGTTCGCCGACGCCCCGACCACGGCTACCGACTCAGGCTTCAGAAGGCGTTCTAAGCTCTCGGCGGTGGGACGTTTCATGATCAGGCGAATCCCCAAGAATTCATGGTGAGGAAAACTACGATCTCGGCGGACGCTGGCTGAAGGGGCGTTCGTAGATCAGGGAAGCCAGGCGGTTTCTCAGCATCTCGGTGGAGCCGCCCGCAATGGACCACCCGCGAATCTTGCGGTAGAGGAACTCGAGCGGCATCTCGGTCGAAAAGCCGTACCCGCCGTGAAGCTGAATCGCGTCGTCGGCCACCTGCCGCGCCATCTCGTTGCAGAAGAGTTTCGCACTCGTCGTCTCCACTGCCGAGGGCAGGCCCGCGCGCGCGTTCGAGAGCGCCCGGTATAAGAGCAGGCGCGCCGCCTCGAGCTTCACCCGCATGTCCGCCACCATCCACTGCACGCCCTGGAACTCGCACAGGGGGCGGCCGAACTGCTGCCTCTCGCTGGTGTGCGCGACCGTCATGTCATAAGCCGCCTGCGCCAGGGCCAGGCAGCGCGTGGCGTTGCCGAGCCGCTCCACGTTGAACACGGGCATGAGGACCCGGAAACCTTCCGCATCCACCAGCACGTTTTCCCTGGGGATACGCGCGTTCTCGAAATGAAGCGCACAGTGCGCCTCCCCGCTCATGTAGTGCTCGGTCTTCCCCTTCGTGAAGCCCGGCGTTCCCGTCTCCACTACCACGGCGCCGCAGTCCCGCGTCCTGGGGCCGAAACGGACGTAGGCGACGAACAAGTCCGCGTGCGGGGCGTTGGAGCTGAAGCATTTCTGGCCGTTCACGAGAACGCTTTCGCCGTCATATTCCGCCGTGGTCTGTAAATCCGTGGCCGCCGAGCCGGCGTCGGGCTCCGTCATGCTGATGGAGATGATCTTCTCCCCCCGGCATATCGGGGGCAGAAAGCGCTCTTTCTGCTCCGCGGAACCCAATTCGTCTATCACGCGGATAGGCCCCATGTTCCCCATCTGCACCACGTCGCCGCTGTGGGGGCATACTTGGGAGACCGCCTCCATCACGAGGCACGCCTCGAAAATCGATTGCCCCCCTCCGTGGGGTTCGGCCACCGTCATCCCCATCATCCCGTGTTCGGCCAGCATCTTCATGGAGCGCCGGGGGTACTCGCCCGTTCGCGCATAGGAGAAGGCGTCTCCTGCGAATTCCCTCAAAGCCAACTCCCGCGCCGTCTGTTGGAGCAGGCGGTCCGATTCTTCGAGTTGAAAGTCCACGAAATTCCCTTCCGGTTCTTCAGAGATATCATCGCAAACGGCCAAAAGCGCGTCGCACCCCAAGTTTTACAACACCTTTGTTTTCGAGGCGAGGCGACCACGCCCACCGATGAACCGTGCCTCGTCGCGGACACAACGACCCCGCCGGTTCCGTTTTGCTCACCCAACGAATTGCTCTACAATCTCTGAACCCATCAGCTACCCTGGAGTCTGCGATGACCGTGACAAAAGAAGCCCAGTTCCGCGTCGGCCTTCTCGTTCCCTCCTCGAACGCCACGATGGAGCGGGATTTCCACAAGAACCTGCCCGAGGAAGTCCACGTCGCCACATCCCGCATGTTCCTGGACGAGACGACGAAACAGGCCGAAATCCGGATGCTCGAAGAATCCCTGCCCGAGGCGAACCGGATGCTCAAGACGGTGGAGCCGCATTTTTGCGTCTTCGGCTGCACGTCGGGCGGCGCACTCTTCGGGAAATCGCACGACCAGAAGATAAAAGCGCAAATCGAGGAGCAAACCGGCGCGGAGACGGCGACCATTCTCTCTGCGCTCGCGCGTGAATTCGCAGACATGAACGCGAAGAAACTCGTGGTGCTCACGCCCTACATCGATGAGTTGAACGGGCCCATACGCGAGTCCCTGGAAGAAGACGGGCGGGAGGTTCTCTCCATAGACGGCATGGGAATAACGGACAACATCGAGATCGGAAATACCAGGGGCGAAAAGATTCTCGCATTTGCGGAGGAGAAGCTTTCCCCTCGAGACTTGAAAAAAGCGGACTGTCTTTTCATCTCCTGCACCAACCTGCCCGCCGTCGACGCCCTGCCCGAGATTCAGGCCCGCTACCCCGACCTGCCCGTGATGACGAGCAACCTCGCCGCGCTTCTCGCCGTGCGCAGAAAATTGAACGAGGAATAGCGCCGCACCCCGGATACGTCTTCTGTCTTTCTCTCGCAAGAAAACCGGTGTAGGATGAGTCCTCGCTATTTCGACATCTCAGCATCCGGCATCGGAGCCGCCTCGTGAAGCGTCTTCATCGCAGGATGCGCCTGAACTTTACCAGAAGGGAGTGTATCCACTTTGGAAGCGCGCGTACTCTCTCCTTGCGGCGTCATCGGATCGGGTTTCCCCGAAAGCTCTTTCGAGCGCGGACTGTCCATGAAGCCCCACGTCATCGCCTGCGACGGGGGCTCGACGGACAACGGGCCCGCGTTTCTCGGTGCGGGAAAACCGAACTTCTCCCGCTCGGCGACCAAACGAGACTTGAAGCTCATGCTCCAGGGACGCAAGAGCCTGGACGTTCCCATGATCGTGGGCTCATGCGGCACGGGGGGCGGTGACGCGGGGCTGGAGTGGATGCGCGATATATGCCTCGAAATCGCCCGCGAGGAGGGCCTGAGCTTCAACCTCGCCCTGGTTCGCGGCGAACAGGACAAGGCCTATCTCAAGAAAAAATACAAGGAGGGCCGCATCCGGGCGCTCGACCCGGCGCCCCCGCTCGATGAGGATATCATCGAAAACAGCGCGCACGTCGTGGGCATGATGGGGGATGAACCCATCGCCCGGGCGCTCGATCAAGGAGCGGACGTGGTGCTGACCGGCAGGGCTTCGGACACCTCGGTTTTCGCCTGTCACCCCGTGCGAATGGGGGCCGACCGCGGCCTTTCCTGGCACGCGGCCAAGATTCTCGAATGCGGCGCCGCCTGCGCCGTTCACCGCGCGCGGCCGGATGGCTGTTTCGCCTGGATTCGCGACGACCATTTCGTGGTCGAGCCGCTCAACCCGCAGATGTACTGCACCCCGCAGAGTGTCGCCTCGCATACCCTGTATGAAAACACCGATCCTTTTTACATCACCGAACCCGCGGGCGTCCTCGATACGAGCCGCTCGACCTACTCGGCGGAGAGTGAGCGCGCCGTGCGCGTGGCGGGTTCCGAATTCCATACGGCGGAGCGGTATTCCATCAAGCTCGAGGGGGCCGAACTCGTCGGCTACCAGTCGGTGATCATCGGCGGGGTGCGCGACCCCATGATCCTGAAACAACTCGATTCCTGGCTCGACGGCATCCGGGAGGGCTTCGAGACGCGCGTTCAGGAAATCTTCCCCGACCGCGAATCGCCGCCCGCCTACCAACTCACCATCCGCGTGTTCGGGCGCGACGCCGTGATGGGGACGCTCGAACCAGAGGCCGACCGGATTCCCCATGAAGTTGGCGTTCTCTTCGAGGTGACGGCAGAGGATCAGGTATCCGCGAACACGATGGCGGCCACGCTGGCTCATTTCGCGCTCCACTACCCCATCCCCGAATGGGGCGGCCTCATATCGACGCTGGCGTTTCCCTTCACCCCGGCGGAACTCGAAAAAGGCCCCGTATACCGGTTCAACCTGAACCACGTCGTCTACCCGGATGACCCATACGAGATGTTCCCGACCGAGGCGATGGAGGTGGCGAACTGATGGCTACGCTCGGCGAACTCGCAAAGCTGATTCGCTCGAAAAATGCAGGGCCGTTCAACCTCACGTTCGACGTCATGTTCGATGAGGAGGAAACCTACCGGCGCGTGGTTGCATCGAACGTCCTCACCAAGGAGGTGTTCTGCCGCCTCTACAATCTGGCCGAGGAGAACGTGTTGCTCGTCCATCACGACGCCGCGCGCGCAATCAAGATATCCATACCCCGTCCCGTGTTTTCCTGCGATCTCGAAGACAGCGACTGCTACGGCGGCCAGCAGTTCGGCCCCCTGGTCAATCTGGAGGTGCCGGACCCATAAGTAAAAGGGGTGGAAGACCCCATTCTGCATTCAGGACGTATCCACGCCTCCCCCACGGGGCGGCCTTCGAGAGCGGCTGCGGGTTCGTTGGCCGCTAAAACCGCAAGCCCATAGGAAAGAGAAAATGGCGATTCAGACGAACGCAGACGAGATTCGAGCGCTTTTCCCCGAGTTGGAGCAAATCGAAGACCCCGAGTTGGGCGACGGGGTGGTCGACATCTGGCTCGACCTGGCCGCGGAGACCGTCTGGGAGCGCTTCCAGGACATTCCCAAAAACCTGAAAGATGAAAAACACATGACGCTCATCGGCCACGTTCAGGGCGTTACGAGCATCGCGGTCGCCATGGCCGACCTCGTCGAGAAACTCCACGGGGTCGAGGTCGACCGCGATCTGCTCATCGCCTCGTGCGTCCTGCACGACATCTCGAAACCGCTGGAGTCCGCCCCCAACCCCGGCGGACCTCCCACGGGCAGCGACGTGCCGCCCGCGAAAATCACCGAGTTCGGCGCGAAAATCCAGCACGGCGTCTACGGGGCGCACAAAATCTGGGAGAAAGGACTGCCCAAGGCTCTCGAACTCGCGCACCTCGTCATCACCCACACACGCGCGAGCAACACGCGCTCGAAGAGCTATGAGGCAGCACTTCTTTTCTACGCCGACTGGGTGGATTCGGATGCGGGCATCGTCCTGGGCGGAGGGACGCCCCTCGCCTCGAAATGGGTGGAGGAGTAGGGCCGGGGTCACCTCACGCGGCGCGAATTTTTCCTCACTTCCCCCACGCGATCGCGAACGCTCCGACTACGGACAAGACACCGCCTATCACGATGCGCAGCGTGACGCTCTCCTGTTTTTTCAAGAACAACCAAGAGAAGATGATAACCCACAAGACGGAGAGGCGGTTGATGGGTATCACCTGCACCACCTCCCCCTCCCTGAACGCTGCCCAGAAGCAAAGAGCGGCTATTATATTCGCGACGACCCCGCAGGCTATCGTCACAAGTCCTCTGAGGCTCCAGCCTTTCATCCCTCCTTCTTCCTTTGTGAACGGCATGGCGAGAAGGAGCAGGACCGACGCAGTGGTGGTGGAAATCGCAATCCCCAAAGATTCAGAAGGTATCAGGAGGAGGGCGTATTTTCTAAAGACAAACGTCAGGGAAAACAGGAAAGAGGCGATTACGGGAACGAGAAAGTAAAGGAGTGAAACATCCTTTTCGCCAGACTCTCTTTTGGAGGACTCTCTCTTATAGACGAGAAGAATCGCCCCGATCATGATGGCCAGCGTACCGACGGCCACGCCCGCCGAGAACCGCTCGCCCAGTATGAACACCCCCATGAGCGCCGACCACACCAGGACCGACTGCACCATAATCTGCGTTCGCGCCAGGCCGATCAGGCGCATTGAGCCGAAAATCATGTAGCGCCCGATAGAACTCCCGAACAGGCCGATGAGCATGTACCACATGACGCCCTTCAAGTGCCATGTAACGCTCTCGTCCCATGCGAGGTAGAGCACGCCCGCCAGCATCGCGGAGAGTACGTTCATCGCGATGGCCGCAATCGCAGGTCCGATGTGGATCAGCGCCTTCCGATAGAACACCTGGGAGATGGCGACGAAGAATGCCGCGATGAACGACAGGAGGTTCGGGTCTAAGGATTTGAGCAAAACCACCCCATAAAAGGAACGATGGCGTTAGCGCTGCCATGAAAAGCATCCGCCGAAGTGGACCTCAGGCTCGGCCCCGGCTCATCTTGTTCGCGTAAACCCGAGGATCATCTAAGACCCGCTCCGCCTGGCCACTCGGGCAGGCGCGCGCCCCCCGGCAGAAAAGGCCCGATAATCAGAGCGGCTTGCGAAATTGACGCGCTGGGAATCCCCTCTGGTTCAGACTAAGCGGGGGGATAACCCAGCCCGGCGAGCGCTTCTGTAATCTCGGGCAAAATGGCCGGATCGTCGATGGTGGCCGGCATCTTGTATTCCTCGCCATCGGCGATGCACGCCATCGTCCCCCGCAGAATCTTGCCCGAGCGCGTCTTGGGCAAGCGCTTCACCACCGTCGCCTGGCGGAAGGAGGCGACCGCGCCGATCTGCTGACGAACGAGCTGCACCACCTCGCTGACGATATCTTCGTCTTGTTTATCGACGCCTGCCTTGAGTACCAGGAAACCGAGCGGGAGCTGGCCCTTGAGTTGGTCCTTCACGCCGATGACCGCGCACTCCGCCACGTCGGGATGGGCCGATAAAACCTCCTCCATACCGCCCGTGGAGAGCCTATGGCCCGCCACGTTGATGATGTCGTCCGTCCTCGACATCACGTAGACGTAGCCCTCCTCGTCCATGTATCCCGCGTCGCCCGTCTTGTAGAAGCCCGGATACTCGCTCAGGTAGGAGTCGACATAGCGATCGTCCGCATTCCACAACGTCGGCAGACACCCGGGCGGCAGGGGAAGCTTGACGCACAGCGCGCCCATCTCTCCCGCGCCCACTTCGCGGCACTCGCTGTCGAGCACCTTGAAATCATAACCAGGCACCGACTTCGAGGGAGAACCGTACTTGACGGGCATGTGCTCGATGCCCATCGGATTCGCCAGCATCGGCCAGCCGGTCTCCGTCTGCCAGTAATGGTCGATGACGGGAACCTTGAGGTGCTCTTCGGCCCACTGGATCGTGTCCGGGTCGGATCGCTCCCCGGCCAGGAAAAGAATGCGGAAGCGGCTGAGGTCGTAATTTTTCATGAGTTCGGCGTCGGGATCGTCTCGCTTGATGGCGCGGAACGCCGTCGGCGCGGTGAAGAAAACCTCCACCCCGTGCTCGGAGATGATGCGCCAGAAAACGCCCGCATCGGGCGTGCCAACGGGCTTGCCCTCGAATAGGATGGTCGTGCAGCCGTGCACCAGCGGCGCATATACGATATAGGAGTGTCCCACCACCCAGCCAACGTCGGACGCCGCCCAGAACACCTCACCCGGCGACACGTCGTACACGTTCCGCATCGACCACTTGAGCGCTACCAGATGGCCGCCGTTGTCCCGCACTACGCCCTTGGGCTCGCCCGTCGTGCCCGAAGTATAAAGGATATACAGGGGGTCCGTCGCGGCGAGGGGAACGCAGTCTGCAGGTTCTACGCCTTCCAGTGATTCGCTCCACTCGATGTCGCGGCCCTCGATGAGTTCCGCCTCGATCTGAGGGCGCTGCATGATGATGCACTTGTCCGGTTTTTCGCTGGATATGTCGATCGCCTCATCGAGCAGGGGCTTGTAGGCGATGACGCCGGAGGGCTCGATTCCGCACGAGGCGGATATCATGAGTTTTGGTTTCGCGTCCTCGATTCGCGTTGCCAACTCATTGGGCGCAAAGCCCCCGAATACGACCGAGTGCACAGCGCCGATGCGCGCGCAGGCCAGCATGGCGATGGCGGCTTCGGGCACCATCGGCATGTAGATGATGACGCGGTCGCCCTTCTCCACCCCCTGGACCTTGAGAGCGCCCGCGAAATGCGCCACCTTGTGCTGCAATTCCCTGTAGGTAATCTTCTGGGTGGGCGCACCCGTGATGGGGGTGTCGTATATCAGCGCGAGTTGATCCCCGCGCCCCTCCTCGACGTGTCTGTCGACCGTGTTGTAGCAGGTGTTGACCTCGCCTCCCGTGAACCAGCGGTAAAACGGGGGGTTCGAGTCGTCAAGCACCTTGTCCCACTTCTTGTACCAGTGGATATCTTCCGCCGCCTCCGCCCAGAACGCTTCCGCCTCCGACAGAGAGCGGCCGTAAACTTCTGCGTAACCCATGCTTTTTCCTCCAAGCCGAAAATCCGTATTATTCAGTGGTATCAACGTATTTTTCTGAGGTCGTAAAAGTCTAGTGTATCAAATTCCTCTTCTCTTTGCTCGGCCAGGATGCTAGTCTCGGTTCCCTCCATGATTGGCATAGGATGCGCCATGGGCATGACCCTGACGGAAAAAATCATGGCAAGAGCCTCGGGCCGGGGCAAACTGCGCGCAGGCGACATCGTCTACCCGGAGGCCGATCTGGCGACGATTCACGATCTCTACGTCGTGGAAGCCGACCGCCAGCTCACCGAACTCGGCGTGGAGCGCCCCTGGGACTCCGAGCGCGTGTTCGTTTGCTTCGATCACGACACGGTTCCCCAGACCGTCGCCGTCGCGAACCGCGCCAAAAAAATAAGGGAGATCGTGAAACGCTGGGGCGTGAAGCATTTTTTTGAGCCGGGCCGCGGGCAGGGCCATGTGTTCCCGATGGAAATCGGCCTCGTAAAACCAGGCGCATGCGTCCTGGCGTATGACATTCACGTCACGAACTATGGCGCGGTGGGCTGTCTCGGGCTTGCGCTCGTATTCGAGTTCCCGGCCGTGCTCGCCACCGGGAGCCACTGGCTGAAAGTTCCCGAGACGGTTCGAATCGAATTGAGCGGAGAACTCCCGCCGGGTGTAGGAATCCGGGATGCCGCCGCGCGCATCATTCACGAAATCGGCCCCGACGCCGCCGATTACCGCGTCTTCGAGTACACCGGGGATGCTCTCGCCCATCTGGGGGTCGACGCGCGGGTCAAACTCTGCAACCTCCCGATAGAGATCGGGGCGAAGAGCGCCATCGTTCCCGCCGATGACGTCGTGGCGGCATGGATGCGCGAGAGAAACATCAATGGGTTTGAAACGATAAAAAGCGACCCCGACGCCGAATTCGCCGAAACGTATGAGTTCGATCTTTCCGGGATGGAGCCCGTCGTTGCGCTACCGCCGAGACCCGAGAACGTGGCCCCGCTCGGTGAGGCCATCGGCGTGCCGATTCATGCGGCGTATCTGGGTTCATGCGCGGCCGATCAGTATGAGGACATGGCCGAAGCGGCGGAGATTCTGCGCGGGAAAGAGCTGGCGCCCGGCGTGCGGATGATCGTGACGCCCGGCAGCCGGGAGGTGCTCGCCCGGTGCGTCGAGGATGGATTGATGGACGTTTTCTGCGAGGCGGGCGCCATGGTGGGCCCGCCGGGATGCGGCCCCTGCGCCATCGGCAGGGGAGGCCCCCTGGCGGACGGGGAGACCTGCATCGCCACGGTGACGCGAAACGACGTGGGGAGAATGGGGAGCCGGGAGGCCCGTATCTATCTCGCCAGTGCGGCCACGGTGGCGGCATCCGCCGTGAGGGGCGAGATCGCAGACCCCAGAGATTTTCTCGCTTGAGGAGCGCGTCTTGAACTGGACGATGCAGGGGCGCTGCTGGAAATTCGGGGACAACCTCTCCCTGGACGACGACATCCTGGAATTCGCCAAAGTCTTCGTGGGGGGCGTGCGAGTCTCGGACCCTAACTACTTGAAAAAGCACGTCTTCACGAACCTGATCCCCGATTTTCCTGAGCGCGCGAAGCCGGGCGACGTCGTGGTGGCGGGAAAGCGGTTCGGCCAGGGCAACCCGCACATATACGGACTGCTGGGCATGGCGGGCCTGGGGCTGGGCCTCATCGCGGAGAGCGTCCCCCATTTCACCTACCGGATGATCGTGGCGGCAGGATTGCCCAGCCTCCCATTTTTCAATGACATAGGCGCGTACGTTGAGGACGGGGATGAACTGCGCGTTGATTTCCGGACCGGAGAAGTCGAGAACCTGAGCCGCGGCGTGCGCCGTGAATCCGATCCGCTGCCCGATGCCCTGAGAGATATCATCGAGACCGGCGGCTTTCTGCCTGCTCTCAAAAAACGCCTAACAGACGTGAAAACAATAGAATAAATCGACGACCTTATCTGATTTCTCCCCTCATCGGGGCGCATTTCCCCGCATTTGCGATGACCGCGAGACTATCCGGATGCGCTATGGTGCGTCCCGCGCGTGAAATCGTTCCCGCCGGTTTTGCGCCCGGAAATTCCCGGAAATACCCCCTGAATTTATCGAAAAACCCCGTTATTTTATCGAATTTTATTGAATTTTTCGGAAATTCCCCCGACGCAGGACGCGCCGGGCCGCTTCGACATCATACTCGCTCTCTCCTCCTGCCCCGCCACCGTAACTGCGGGAAAATGTTTTCGCATCGTTGTCATCCGGAACACCTTGACGGGCAATAATGTTATGTTATAACATAACGTATAAATCGCTTTTCCAATCCCGTTTCACGCCGAAAGGAAAGTATTCATGAACAGGATCGAATCCATGAAATATATGTTGTTCACTGCGGCTCTGACAATGGCGCTCCTCGCGCGCCTGGCCGCCCCCGCATCGGCCGCTCCCGAGGTGGTGGTTTCCATCAAGCCGCTTCATTCGCTGGTCTCGGGCGTCATGAAGGGGGTCGGCGAACCTCATCTGCTGATAAAAGGCGCCGCCTCGCCGCATACGTTTTCTCTCAAACCCTCCGATGCCGGCGTACTCGAGCGGGCGCGCGTGATTTTCTGGGTGGGCGAAGCGCTCGCCCCAAGTCTCGAGCGGCCCCTCGAAGTTCTGCCGAAACGGGCGGAGGTCGTCGCCATGACGGAGATAAAGGGTCTGAAGCTGTTGAAGCTCAGAGAAGGCGGCTTGTGGGAAGGGCACGACGATCATCACGGTAAGGACGAACATAAGCACGGCATGGCCAAAAAAGACGACCATCATGACGAGCATAAACACGCCAAGGCCAAAAAAGACGAGCACCACGATGATCACAAACACGGGAAAGCCAAAGACGATCACCATGATGAGCATAAACACGGCAAGGCCAAAGACGACGACCACCATGCGCATAAGGAAGCCGGGGCCAAAGATGATCATCACGACGAGAAGGCCGGGGGTCATCACGGGGCGCATCATCATAGCGACTTCGACGCGCACGCCTGGCTCGACCCCATGTACGCCAAGAAGTGGGTGGACGCCATCGCCCATCAGCTCGAAGAGGCGGATCCCCGGAACAAGAAAAAATACGAGTCGAACGCGCGGAATATGAAGGCCCGCATCGACGGCCTGCACGAGGAACTCGCGCGCTCACTCGCGCCGCTGAAAGGCGCGCCCTACATCGTCTTTCACGACGCGTATCAATACATGGAGAAACGCTACGGGCTGAACGCCATCGGTTCGGTGACCTTCTCGCCCGAGAAAAAGCCGGGCGCGGCGCGCCTCGTGGCGATTCGCAAGAAGATCAAGGACACGAAGTCGATCTGCGTGTTCAGCGAGCCGCAGTTCCGGCCCAAACTGGTGAAGGTCGTCATGGAGGGAACGAGCGCCGGAACCGGCGTGCTCGACCCCCTCGGCGCGAATATTCCCGCCGGGGAGGATGCGTATTTCACCCTCTTGCGCAACATGGCGAAATCGCTCAAAGGGTGTCTTCTCAAGAATAATCCGACCAGCGCTTTCCGGGAACCCGAACCGGCCCGCCCTGTCGCCCCGTATATCCTCGGGAGCCGTCCGCATTTTCGTAGCGGCGACTGGAGCCGAAGGAGGTCGATGGTCCTGTAGCCGAACAGGCGCAGGAGCCCGTCCGGGGACCTGTGTGGCCGGTGGCCGGAATGACGAATGAAGGCATGGCCATAGACGGGATTGCCCCGTAGGGGCAACCCTCTGTGGTTGTCCTTTGTCGGGGCGTCAGGACAGGCACGGAGGCCTGTCCCTACGAGACGATGCGGTTTTGGCCGTCATTCCGGCGAAAGCCGGAATGACGAATGAAAACTTCCCGGCCAACGGGAAATTGCCGTGTAGGGGTCGCATACATGCGACCCACCCCGTGGACACA
Source organism: bacterium (assembly GCA_022828125.1). GTDB lineage: Bacteria > UBA8248 > UBA8248 > UBA8248 > UBA8248 > Bin107. Next base: position 399,699 of record JAJEJD010000020.1, read on the forward strand.
AAACCAGGGCCGCATATATATATGCGGCCCCTACAATCAATTCCACCCGGGTAGGGGGGGGTTGGTTTTCATGCAGGTGAGAGGGCAATCAAACCGACCGACGAGGGCTTTTTCAACAGGCCCGAGAAAGGCGCGTTTGTATCGAAGGGCCCGTCCCTGCGCCTCCGTTTCGAACGCGGAACCTCGCGAAGCTCACGCCCTGCCGGCGAACATCTCCCATGCGTAGCTGAAGAGGAACAACCCCGCCGCCGCCACGACGATGCAGGGCCCCGCGGGCGCGTTCCATTCGACCGACGCCCACAGGCCGACCCCCACGGAGACGACCCCCGCCAGGACGGCGAGCGCCGCCATCTGCTCGGGCGTGCTGGAGAACCGCCGCGCCGCCGCCGCCGGTATGATGAGCATCGAGGTGATGAGCAGAATCCCGATCAGTTTCATGGCGATGGCGATGATGAAGGCGATCAGGAGCATGAACACGAGTTTCACGGCGAAGGTCGGGATCCCCTCGGCGCTCGCCAGCTCCTCGTTCACCGTGACGGCGAGAAGGCCCCGCCACAGCCACGCGAGCACGCCCAGCGCCGCCGCCCCGCCGAGATATATCCACCACAAATCCGGCACCCCGACCGCGAGGATGTCCCCGAAGAGATAGCCCATCAGGTCCACCCGGAGCGTCTCCAGCACGCTGACGGCGATGATGCCCACCGAAAGCGCCGTGTGCGCCAGGATGCCCAGGAGCGTATCGGTGGAGAGCGTTTTCCGGCTTTGCAGGGCCAGGAGGGCGAGCGCCATGCCGATGCAGGAGACGAGGATGCCGAGTCTGAGGTCCACCCCGAAGAGGAACCCTACCGCCACGCCGAGGAGGGCCGTGTGGGACATGGAATTCCCGAAATAGGCCATCTTGCGCCAGACGATGAAACAGCCCACGGGGCCCGTGACCAGGGCGACGCCCACCCCGCCCATGAGTCCCCTGAACATGAAATCCTCCATCAGTCGCCTCCTTGCGGGTGGCCGGCTTCTTCGGGTTCGATGGGGAGTATCTCCCCTTCGGGTCCGTGGACGTGATCGTGCCTGTGCTTGTAAACGGCCAGGCTCTCCGCCGCCTGCTTGCCGAAGAGGGCCAGGTACGCGGGGTGTTTGCTCACGGCTTCGGGATGTCCCGAGCAACAGACGTGCTTGTTGAGGCACACCACGAGGTCGGTGAACGCCATGACGAGGTGGAGGTCGTGCGAGATCATGAGGACGCCGCAGCCCCTGTCGTCCCTGATTTTCATGATGAGGCGGTAGAGTTCGGTCTGTCCGTTGATGTCCACGTTCTGGATGGGTTCGTCGAGAACGAGCAGATCGGGGTTGCGCAACAGGGCGCGGGCGAGCAGGACGCGCTGGCGCTCCCCGCCGGAGAGGCTCTGGACGGGATGATCCAGCAGGTTTCTCGCGCCCACCTCATCGAGATGCGCCTCCATCTCCTCGGGTGACGGCTTTTGCGTGAGGCAGAGCAGCCTGCGCACGGTGAGCGGAAGCGAGGGGTCCACCTCGAAGGCCTGGGGCAGGTAGCCGACCGAGAGGCCCCCGTTCCGGCGGATCTCGCCCGAGTCGGGCGAAAGCAGCCCGAGCAGCATGCGGACGAGGGTGGTTTTGCCCGCGCCGTTGGGGCCGATGAGGGTGAGAATCTCACCCGCCGATATTTCGAGGTCGATATTTTGGAGTATCGTCGTCTCGCCGATGCGGAAGTTGAGGTTCGCAACTGAAATGAGGGGAGCCCGCGCGTTATTCATCGTCATAACACTCCTGGCACCGGCCGCTGATTTCCATGACGGGCGTCTCCACCAGGAAACCAGCCCGGGTGGCGCTCGCCTCGATGGCCTCGCCGATCGCTTCACTGTGCGTCTCCGCCACGTTTCCGCAATCCCGGCAGATGAAGAAAAGCGCTCTGTGGGCGTCCGCCGACATCGCGCAGCCCACGAATGCGTTCATGCTTTCGATGCGGTGGATGAGGCCGTGCTTCAAGAGAAAATCCAGCGTCCGGTAGACCGTGGGCGGAGCGTTTCGCTCCCCTTCCGCGTTCATTCGCTGGAGTACGTCATAGGCGCCCAGGGGCGCGTGGCTCTCCCAGATGATCTCCAACACCCGTCTCCTGAGCGGCGTGAGCTTCGCGCCGCGTTCACGGCAAAGCGCCTCCGCTCGTTCAAAGGCGCTCTCGATGCAGACCCCGTGGTCGTGATCCCTGCCGGGAAAATTCTTGTCGCTCGATGTCATCTAAATTTCCTTGACGGGCAAAATTGCAATGTTATATTATAATGAAAAATAAAGAGTTTCTCAATCCAACAGGTCAAAAGGATCCGACTTATGAAATATATGCTGACCGTCGCGGCTCTGACAATGACCCTGATGACGTCCATTGCAGCCCCTGCATCGGCCGCGCCCCAGGTGGTGACCTCCATCAAGCCGCTTCATTCGCTGGTATCCGGCGTCATGAAGGGGGTCGGGGAGCCCTACCTTCTGATAAAAGGCGTCGCCTCGCCGCATACGTTTTCCCTCAAGCCCTCGGACGCCAGAGCGCTCGAAAGAGCGCGCGTGATTTTCTGGGTGGGCGATGTGCTCGCCCCGGGCCTCGAGCGGCCGCTCGAAATTCTGCCGAAGCGGGCGAAAGTCGTCGCCCTGGGAGAAATGAAGGGTTTGGAGTTGTTGAAGCTCAGGGAAGGCGGCTTGTGGGAAGGGCACGACGATGATCACGATATGGAGAAACGCGGGAAAGCTGAAGATGATCATCACGACGAGAAAGAAAAAGCCGAGGCCAAGGATGACGACCACGAGAAAATGGAAGCCAAGGCGAAAGACGACGATCATCACGAGAAAGCCGAGGCCAAAGAAGAGCATCATGACGAAGAAAAACGCGGCAAAGCTGAAGATGACGATCACGGCAAGGAAAAGGCCGAGGCCAAAGAAGATCATCACGACGAGAAGGAGAAGGCTGAGGCCAAGGGTGATCACGGCGAGGAAGAAGATCATCACGGCGGCTTCGACGCGCACATCTGGCTCGACCCCATGAACGCCAAGAAGTGGGTGGACGCCATCGCCCATGAGCTCGAAGAGGTGGACCCCGGAAACAAGGAAAAATACGAGGCGAACGCGCGGAATATGAAGGCCCGCATCGACGCCTTGCACGAGGAACTCGCGCGCTCACTCGCGCCCGTGAAGGGCGCGCCCTACATCGTCTTTCACGATGCGTATCAATACATGGAGAAACGCTACGGGCTGACTCCCATCGGTTCGGTGACGCTGTCTCCCGAGAAAAAGCCGGGCTCGGCGCGCCTGGTGGCGATTCGCAAGAAGATCAGGGACACGAAATCGATCTGCGTATTCACCGAGCCGCAGTTCCAGCCCAGGCTCGTGAAGGTCATCATGGAGGGTACGGGGGCCGGAACCGGCGTGCTCGATCCGCTGGGCACGGGAATTCCCGCCGGAGAGGATGCGTATTTCACCCTCATGCGCAACATGGCGAAATCGCTCAGGACGTGCCTTTCGGGGAAATAATTTAACGCGGCGTTTCCCGGGGATATGGAGCGAGCCCGCCCGGCTCCCCGCGTATTCCCGGTAGCCCGCGCCTGAATTTTCGTAGTAGCGGTGTCCACTGGCCCGGACGCCGCGGCCGATGATTTTGACGGGAAAGCTGTCCCGACCCCTCTCTGCTGGATGATTCTCCGCAAAATTCTGTTATTGCGTCTGAAAAAATCGTTGACATACCCCCTTTCGCCTTGTAACTTGACGTACTACCACCATGTTGGATGGGGTGTTACACGAGGCGCTCCACCAAAGTATTCAGTGAAATAGTGCAGAGTGCTCTCCGTTGGGGGATGACCGATTGACTGCCGAGTTGGCGAGCCGATTCGCCGATTTTTTCTACTTTCTGTGGATGTCGTTCCTGCTGCTCTCGCCCATGCTGCTGCTCGGGCTGTTCCTCTCAGGTCTCATCCACGTTTTCATCTCCCGCCAGGCGATTCTCCGGTGGCTTCGTGATGACAGCCTGAAATCGGTGAGCGTCAGTTCGGCCGTCGGCGTGCCGGTGCCGCTGTGCAGTTGTTCGGTCGTGCCCGTCGTCGCGGAGATGCGCAGGAAAGGGGCTTCCCGCTCGTCCTGCATGTCCTTTCTCATAACGGCTCCCGAAACGGGCGCCGATTCGATCCTCGTCACGAACGCCTTCTTCGGGTGGATAGCGGCGATAGTCCGGCCCGTCATCAGCTTCGTCACCGCGGTCGTCGCGGGCATTTTCTGCATCGGCCTTATCAGAACCGACCAGGGCGAAGTGCGGGAGGGGGAGCACGATCACGACCATGATCATGAGCACGATCATGACCACGGCCACGGGCATGGTCACGGCCACGATCATGGACATGGGCACGACCACGGCCACGACCACGGCGTGCACGAGCCGCTCATGCCGGGCTCGGAGGACTGCTATATCAGCCCCACGCAACTGAAACATGCCATGCGCCGCTGGCTGAGAGGCGTTTTCGTATCGATACGGAACTGGCGGGCCGCGTCCTGGGTGAAGCCGGATTTCTATCAGGAGGAATTGCTCGTCGACGAGGAATCGGCCGAGACCGCCCTCGAGCCTGCGCCGGAGGAGGATCGACTGCCGGGATTCAGGACGATCGTCAGGCATATATTCAGCTACGGCTTCATCGAAATCGCGGACGACATCCTCTTCTCGCTGCTCTTCGGGGTCTTCGTGGGTGGATTCCTCTTTCTGGTGATCCCGAGCGATCTGATGCAGAACGAATACGCCCGCTGGGCGTCCTACCCGATCATGGTCATCATCGGGATTCCCCTTTATATCTGCGCTTCCGCGAGCACGCCCATCGCCGCCGCGCTCGTCGCCAAGGGTTTCTCTCCCGGAGCGGCGCTGATTTTTCTCATGACGGGCCCGGCGACCAATACGGGCACCATCGCGGTCATCATGAACCAGTTCGGCACGCGCTTCGCGTCCATCTATGTCGGCGTCGTCATCGTCGTCACCGTCATTTTCGCCGTCCTGATCGACGCCTTTTTCTTCACCACCGGCTTCACGCTTCCCGTGAACCTCGACGCCTCGGACTCGCCCGCTATCCTCATCCTGCAATACGGCAGCGCCCTGGCCTTTTTCGCCCTCATCGTATGGCGGTTCCGCGCCGGCGCCTTCCGAACGGGATACGAGGATCTGATGCAAAACATCCGTTCCATGTCAGCGCCCTGCAAGCACGTGTGGGAACGCCTCACCCGGGGCCGGCCCATACGAGGCGCCTTTTCCCTGAAAACGCCGATGGGCCTGATGCTCTCGGGTCTGATTCTCCTCATCTACCTCGGCACGGGCTTCACGACGGTGCCTCCCGGCGCGGTCGGCTACGGCCGCCTGTTCGGCAAGGTCCACTGGAGGGATCTGGGGCCGGGGCTGCACTATCTCGCTCCCTGGCCCTTCATCGAGGTCGACAAATGGCCGGTCCGGGAAGTGAAGTCCATCATGTCCGGCGACGTCCACGAATACGTGTCCGGCGACTTGAACCTCGTCTCCCTCACCGTGAACGTGCAGTACCGGGTGAAAGACCCCTTCACCTACCATTATCGGGTCCTGAACGCGCCGCAAATCATCGAGGACGGCGTCAGGGATCACCTGCGCTCTTTCGTATCCGCCCGGGGCCTGGATCAGTTGCTCAACATTCACCGCGAAACCTTGGAGAAGCAGGTCACCCATTTGTTCACGCATTTGTCCGCCGAGGCGGATGAGGGGCATCCGGACGTAGGAGCCTCGGCGTTCAAGAGCGTCGATCTGGTCAAGGTAAACCTGGCGTCCATCCGCCCCGTGAAAGAGACGATAAGCGCGTTCCGGGAGGTATCGAGCGCGCAGGAGGACAAGGAGCGCATCATCGTCAACGCGCAGCGGCTCCTGGTGTCGCTCACTCCCCAGGCGCACGGCAACGCCGATTACGAGGTGAAGCAGGCCGACGGCGAGGCGTACCGAAGGGTGAAGGGCGCCGGGGCGGAGGCCGATGCGCTCCGTCGAGTGTCCGGCGCCGTGCGAAGCGCTCCGGAGGTTCTCCAGAACATGCTGTGGCGCGAGAAACTCGAAATCGCGCTCTCGCATAATTCCAAGATCATCGTTCCCGAAAAGGGCAGTCTGGCCAAGGTCGCGCTTTGGAAGAGGAAGTCGCCGGGGACGAGGCATGGCGCCCACATGCCCGCGCGCGGGAAGCACGCTCCCGGCGAAGATGAAGGTCATGGCGGGAAAAACGGCGCGGGCGGCAAGAGCGGCGGCGAATCGGAAAAATCCAAGGGCGGCGCGGGCCATGGTGGCGGAAACGGCGAAAAGCAAACCGGCGGCGGCCACGGCGAATCGGCGAAACCGGCGGGCGGCGCGGCTCATGGCGGGAACAGCCAGGTGAACGGAAAGAGCGGCGCGGCCAAGTCGGAAAAACCGGGAGGCGAAGCGACCCCCGGCGGGAAAAACAGCGGAAATGAGAGAAGCGCTGCTCAGGGCGCGGCGGCGAAACAGAACGTCGCGCGCAATGCTTCCATCGCCGGAGCGAATCAAACGGGGAGAGAAAAGAGATGACCTTCAGCGCAAAGAGAATCGTCGCGGCCATCGCCGTGGTCGTCCTGCTCGTCGTAGCCTACGACTGCTTCTTCGTCGTCAACGAGACGCAGCAGGGCGTGCTGACTCACTTCGGCAAAATTTCGCCTCCCGTCAGGCAGCCCGGTCTCCACATGAAATGGCCCCGGCCCATATCGAAGGTGTACAAGGTCGACCGGCGCATTCACGCCCTGACCGGCCTCACCCAGGAACTGATTACCGAAGACCAGAAGAGCGTCCTCGTCGACGGATACCTGCTCTGGCGCGTGCGGGACCCCATTCTCTTCGTCGAAGCGATCCGTACCGGCAAGAGCGCGACGAACCGGCTCAAGGACCTCTACATGTCGAGCAGCGGCATCATCATCTCCAACAAGGCGCGCGACGCCTTCATCGGTCTGGGTCTGGAGCATGAGGACCTGAGCGAGGCGTCCGGGAAAATTCTCGCGCTTATCGCGCCCGTCGCGAAGAAAAGGTACGGCGTGGAGGTGGTGCGGACCGGAATCGTGGAGTACACGCTGCCGGTGGCGAACCGGCCGAGCGTGATTCAGCGCATGATCTCCGAGCGCGCCCGCATCGCCGCCCGCTACCGGAGCGAGGGGGAGGAGACGGCGATCCGCATCGAGGCCCGCGCCATCAACGAGCACGAAAAACTCCTGGCCGACGCCCACGCCAAGGCGACGGCCATTCTGGGCAAGGCGGAAGCCGAGGCGATGGCGCTGCTCGGAGAGGCGTACAAGGCGGACCCGGAGTTCTACAAGTTCATCCGGGCGCTGGACAGCTATGATCTGATAATCGACCGGAACACGACTCTCATGCTGCCGGCGGACAACGAACTGTTCAAATACCTCGACAGCAAGGAGATACCCCGCGGGGACGGGACGGGACGATGAGCGAATCACAGTCATTGCCTCCGAGCACCAGAGCCATATACGCCACCTTCGACTACCTCGAGGGGCGCTACAAAAAGATTCTCTGTATCCTCCTCGTCCTGGCCGCTCTCTACTTTCTGGCCACCGGCTTCTACGTCGTCAAAAAAGAAGAGCAAGCCGTGCGCACCCGCTTCGGGAAGGTAGTCGACGCCGAAATCGGCCCCGGGCTGGGCTACGCCGTCCCGCTCATCGAACGAGCGCACGTTCGCCAGGTCAAGAGAATCGTCGGATACCAGATAGGGAGCAGGCGCGGCAGCACGATCAACTTCACGATACTCTCCGGAGACCTGAACCTCCTCGAAGCGGACGTGGCAGTTCAGTACAAGATCAAGAACCTGCGCTCCTACCTCTTCGCGGCCTCCGACCCCCGCGCGATGCTCACCATGCTCGTCCGGGAGGGATTGGTGAAGATCCTGGGCGAAAACTTCATCGACCTGATCTTCACCTCGAACCGCGACGTCATTCAACGGCAGTTGTCCGATATCGTGAGCAAACGCCTCGAATCGCTGGGCGTCGGGATTGAACTCGTCACGCTGAACATCGTCGAGGTGCGCCCGATCCCCGAGACCCTCCAGGCGTTCCGCGACGTCAACGACGCCATCGCCGAGCGCGAGCAGGTCGTGAGCCGGGCGAACAGCCAGAGGGAAAAACTCCTCGCCCGCAGCAAGGGCCAGGCCGAGGCGCTGATCATGAACGCGAAGGCGAACGCCCGCGAACGCCTCGTACAGGCGCGGGGCAGCGTACGCGCCTTCAAGGCGTTGCTGGCCGAATACGAGAAGAACCCGAAACAGGTGGCCATCACGCGTTACTGGCAACGCATGCGCGCGATCTTCACCGAGGCGACCCTCTCAGTGGTGAATCCGGGGGCGGACTCGACCATCGACATCAACATGCTCGACGGCGTGGCGGGTTTCGCCCCGGCGGATGGGGCAGGCCATGCCCGGGCGGAAATGGTGACGCAAATGCCGCATACGGCCGCGGACGGCGACGGACGCCTGAGCAGGGCCACGATGCCGCCCTACATCCACCGGCTCGAAACCACCCGGGCGGACAAGCCGCTGATGCAAGGCCAGTTCCACAAGAGGCGCTCGGAGCGCGATCACGCGCGGGTGGCCAATCCCCGCTCTCTCATATTCGATACCCCCTCCATATTCTCCCATCGCCACGGCGCGCGCGGCCGCAGGGGCCTCGGAAACCGGGCGGACCAGAGGCCGATGACGGAGAGGATGCGCGGCGCGGGCGGGAGCAACCATGGGCGCGGGACGGGAAAATAAGATGATCGATCGGCTACTCGGAACCCTTCGGGCGGCGCCGTTTCTGGCGCTGGCGCTGCTGTTGGCCCCGCCGATCTCGTCGGCGGCGCCCGGCGTGAGTGCGGATGCGGTCGTTTTCGGTCAGACCGTCAGCATCTCCGGGCCGGCCAGGAGCGCCGGTTTGCTCTTCCGGAGCGGCCTCCTCGCGGCGCTTGCGGAGCGCAACGCGCTCGGCGGCGTAGGCGGCAGGGCGTTGAAGCTGATCTCGCTCGACGACGGATACGAGCCGCAAAGAGCCGCGGCGAACGCGAAGCGATTCGCCGCCGAAAACGACGTGCTCGCCCTGATCGGCGGCACGGGAACGCCGACGACGAAGCGCGCCGCGCCCGTCCTGCGAAACGCCGGGATCCCACTGGTGGGCGTCCTGAGCGGCGCCGACTTTCTGCGCGACGCCAGGCGGTATCCCAACCTCGTCCACCTGCGGGCGAGCTATTCCCAGGAAGTCCGCGCTCTGGTGGACCACATCGTTCGCGACCACGGGAAGAAGCGTTTCGGCATCATCTACCAGGACGACGCTTTCGGGCGCTCCATACTGAAGAGCTACCGGGAGGCGCTCGCCGGGCACAAGCTTCGCGTCCTGGCGAAAGCGAGTTTTTCGCGCAACACCCATGCCGTTCACGCCGGCCTGTTCGTCCTGCAAAAAGCCGATCTCGACGTCTTGATGATCGGCGGGACGAGTGCGGCCAGCGCGGAGATCATCAATCTAGCGAACGACCTGGGATACGATTACATCATGACGACTCTGTCCATCGGCCAGCCCAAAAACTCGGGGCAGAATCTTGACGCGCCGGGCAACAAAATCCTGATGAGCGACGTGCTGCCGGACGCGAGCGACACGAGCAGAAAAATCGTCAGAAGTTATCAGCGCGCCATGCTGGCGAGAGCGGACAAGGAGCGCAACGGCTCCGTTCAGCCCGTCTTCAGCCAGTTGTCCCTGGAGGGCTACATTCTCGGGCGCTTCGTCATCAAGGTGCTGGAACGCACGGGCAAGGAAGTGACGCGGGAGCGATTCCTGAAGCAGGCGCTGGCCTCCGGCGTCATGCTCATCGACGACTGGGCGGTTGAATTCAAGCCCGGGACCAACTTCGGCTCGAAATACGTCAGGATGACCGAATCCCGGGAGCTGCGACGATTCCACGAAAGGAGAGGGCGGCCTTGAAAAAGGTAGATGAGTTTTCCACCGAAGAAGTCGGAGAGGAGTGGCTGCGCGAACTCTACAAGGTCATCGCCCTGCGGCGCGGCACCATGTTCCGGCTGATCACCGAGTCGGGGCGCATGCTGCTCTACGGCAATGCCGGCGGCACCGCGTTGATCATCGGCTTCATGAGCAATACCGCGAAGGCGGAAAACGCGTTCTATCACTGGTCGCTCCTGCTGGCTCTGGTCGTGTTCGGAACCGGCGTTCTCCTGGCGGCCCTGACCCTCGTGCTGGTGACGATGGTCTCGGTGAAAGAGGCGCACGGGGCGGAAAACGGGCTCAAGGAGTTCGTCGACGGCAACCTGGATCGCACGAAGGTGCTCTTCACGGTCGAGGGCGCGACTTTTCGCCTCGCGGACTACACCACGGTGGCCGGCACCGTCAGCGCCGCGTGCTTCATGCTCGGCGGCCTGATCAGCCTCATCCTGCTGGTTCTGTTCTTCTAGCCTCCATCAGCCGGAGACGCTTCCGGTTGGCCTTCCCGCCGCTCCCCGGCGACACGGCTCGGGGAGTCGTTTCGCCCGTATCTGGCTATTCTCTCGAAATCCGCGTTCGCCCTACAACCCGGTCACGTCCATCGCCCCGGGCGTGAGGACCCGAGGGCCGCTCTCCTCGGCGATCACCTGCGGACCGAAGACAACGAACATCCTGTCCTCGTACGCGGCCTTGATTTCGACAGCCGGGGACATGCCCGCCTCGGCCATGCCACCCTTCCCCCCACGACATGGACTGGCGGGTCGTTTTGCCCATATTTGACTATATGTTCAATTGAAACTATCCTTTTCATGCTTAACCATTCGTTCAAAATATGGCGCACGAGATGAAGCGCCGCCAGGAGTGACGACAACGCAGGGCGCCGCCTGTTCTTCCGGTTTCTTGATGAGCAAGGAGGATCAAATGCGCGACTCTCGAAAGCGACAAAAGAGCGGTTCCCTCCATTCTCTCCACGCCGGATCGGTCGGCCGGAGCCTTCCCGGCCGCAGTGGGCTGCCGGGGATTGCCGTCGCCACGGGACTGGCCCTGCTCCTCTCCGCCTGCGGCGGCGGGGGAGCGGGCGCGCCGAACGCCGCGGCCGTCCTCGGGGGGTCGGCGTCCTCAATCCAGGCGGCCGCCGCGGTTGCGCCGGCTCCGGTTGTCGAGAAAGCGGCTCCGGTCGACAGGGAAACGCCCCCGCCTGTAGTCCCCCCGCCGGTCGCCGAGGTCATCCCGCCCCGGATACAGGAATCTCCGGCGCCGCTCACCGCCAGGAGTACGGTGACGGATCCGTCCACGCTCCCGTTCCCCTCGGAGACGGACGAGACGGTCAACATGAACACGTTCGGGACCTGGGGCCTGCCGGCCTACCAGCCGGGGGGTTCCAGCGCCGACAAGAACAACGGGCCGAACGTGGTGGTCCGGAGGAGAGTGGACCGATCGTTTAGGAGCCTGACCCTCCCGGTCAGCGGGGGGACCGGGGAACTCGCTTACACTTCCTTATGGTACGGTGGTGTCAACATTCTCGATCTGTGGCTGACTTATCCGGCCGGCGCCGGCGCCGGAGATCTCGCGGTCCACGTCCGGACCAGGAAGACGTTGGCGACGTCCGGCGGCAATCACAAGGGGTTTGTGGCGGACTGGCTCGATGCTGCCGCCAGATTAGGCCCTTATCACGGCTTCACCGTCGAGGATTTCTTCCTGACGGAAGCTCATCTCCAGGCGCCCGGGAGCGGCGTGCAGCCTGCCGCCCAGGGGAGTGAAACGAGCGCCACCTGGACCGGCAAGGTCATCGCTGTCGACAGCGCGGCCAAGTCCATCATGACGAGGGGCGACGAAATCGGCGGCGACGCCACGGTCACCGTCAACTTCGGCGCCAGCCCCACGGTGAACGTGTCGCTCACGGACCTCCGGAGCGCCCGATCCTTTGCCTTCTCGGGGCCGACGGAGCCGAACGGCGGTTTCACTCCCACTCGCTATCCCAGCCAGACCTGGACGGGCCTGGCCCTCAGCGGCGGCGGGTTCTCGAACAGTTCCGCCAGACGTTCGATCACGGGCGCCTTCCGCAGCCAGATAGCGAGTACGGGGACGAACGCGAACACGGTCGGCGGCATCTTCGACGTCTTCGGCACGATGAAGGGCGGCTTCGTCGCAACCATTGCGCCGCCGAGTCCCGGCTTCTGAGGGGCGGCGACGCCAGGGTCACCGTCAATAAAAGCGGTGAAGAAAACGGCAGGCTTCCCGAAAGGGGTTTCCCGATGCTGCGCCGGTGGACGGGCCCGGGTGTGAAGAGACTTCACTCCTTCCTTGAGGGCTTGTTGAAAAAACCTCCTTCCTCAAGGGATAAAGGCAACCCCCCCCTACCCCCCCTTGTCAGGGGGGCAAGAAGAACCAAAACCCCTCCGGCGACGGGGGGGCGGCGCCTTTTTTTACCCCCCTGACAAGGGGGGGTAGGGGGGGTTGCCTTTCAACAAATGAGGGGGCAATCGAACCGACCGAGGAGGCGCCGCCCCGTAGGGACAGGCCTCCGTGCCTGTCCTGATTCGAACCATCCTGCAAAAGGACAACCACGGAGGGTTGTCCCTACAACCGCAACACCGACTGACGGGGGCTTTCTCAACAACCCCTCCACGGCCGCGTTCGCTCTACAACTCGATCACGTCCATCGCCTCGGGCGTGAGGACCCGGGGGCCGTTCTCTTCCACGATCACCTGCGGGCCGAATACCATGAATATCCTGTCCTCGTGCGCGGCCTTGATCTCGACGGCCAGGGACATGCCCACCTCGACCTCGAAATCCGCTAAAAATCCGTAGCGATCGCCCGCGAGTTCGCGCCATTCGGGGTTCTCGGAGAGACTCCCCTCCACGAACGGCTCGCGCCACGGGAATTTCCGGGGAATGTCGCCCGCGCATATCGTCGTCATGGGCGGCTCGATGCCGTCGATCCCCACCCCGTGCACCTGGGGGATCTCATGATAAAACCCGGCCCTGAGCACCGCCTCGTTCGACGCGCGGTCCACCTCGCTCCACGGCGTGCCGGGCTTGAGCGCATCGAGCGCGGCGTGGAGGCTTTCGCGCACAGCTTCGCGCAGGGGTTTGTATTCCTCATCCATCGGCCCCAGCGACATCGAGGTGTGCGGGTGGCTCCAGTAGCCCCCGTAGCGCGCGTAGTAGCCGATGCACATCATGTCGCCGGTGCGCAGAATCCTGTCCGTGGGCCTTCTGTTCACCGGATAGCCCTTGCCCGAGCACATGATGAGCCAGCTGTCGCGCCCCGGCTCCGCCCCCGCGCGCAGGCTGGCGCCGAAAAGCGCCGCGTACACCTCGCTCTCCCGCACCCCGGGGCGGCAGCAGCCGAGCACGGCGTCTATCTCGATGTTCACCATCTCGGCCGCCTTTTCGAGCATCGCTACTTCTTCTGCGCTCTTTATCATGCGGAGGCGCGTGAGGATGTCCGAAGCGTCCGAAAATTCCGCATCCGGCAGAAGGCGCTTCAGGTTCCGGTACGTCATGTAGGGGATCGCGCCCTCGGAACCGTATCCCCCGCCGATCAGGCCGACGACGCCGATTCGCCCGCCCTCACAGCCCAGTTCCTTGACGGCGTCCGAGGCCACGATGCTCACCTTCCCCTCGTGCCCCCGGTAGCGCACCCCCTCGAAGCACGACTCGGTGTACCACTTGCCCCAGTTCTGCAGGAGCCAGAAGGTGACCGGCGCTCCCTTCCGGGGGAACACCATGCTGCGCTCCCCGTAATCGCCCCCGTCGAGCCAGCGGGTGTCGCCGCTTCCGTTCGAGCCGCGCCCGATGACGATGAGGCAGTCGAGCCCGCGCGCATCCATGGCGGCGCGCACCGCGTTCCACCGCCTGTCGCGCTCCTCAGCAGAAAACGAGGCCGCCGCGTCGCCCGCGCGGCCGTCTCTCGGGAAAAACCTGGGATCCGTTACCATGAATATCTCCTGAAATTATCGAGGTGAAGGGGAATTATATACCGGAGTTCACGATTTCTTCTCGCCGGTCAATTCATAATTCCCTCTCCAATATCACTATCTGATACCTGGGGGTTTTTTCACTTCCTCCTGGAGGGGATTGTTGAAAAAACCCCCTGAAAGGGAAATCCCATAAAGGCAACCCCCCCTACCCCCCCTTAACAGGGGGGTATAAAAAGGCGATGCGTCCCGCCGGGCTGAGGGGGTTTTGCTCTTTCTTGCCCCCCTGACAAGGGGGGGTAGGGGGGGTTGGTTTTTCAGCCAAAAGGCCACTCCCTCCCGAATCTCCCCCGCGCGACTGGACGCCGACGCGCGGAACATTTAGCCTTTAACGTCATTTACCCTCACTATAACGGATGAACCGGCGGCGGAAAATGAGTGAAGCGGAATTCGCCTGTATCGACTGCGGGGAGGAATACCCCCCGAGTGAACCCCGCTGGCGGTGCGGCTGCGGCGGGCCGCTGGAGGTGGCGCCGAAGGCCATCTTCACGCGTGAATCCCTGGCCGCCCGCCCCGCCACCTTGTGGCGCTACAGGGAGGCAATTCCGGTAGCTGCGGATGAGAACATCGTCTCCATGAACGAGGGGATGACGCCGCTCGTCCCTCTCTCTTTCTCAGGCGCGGAAATCCTCTGCAAGCTCGATTTCCTCTTCCCCACCGGCTCGTTCAAGGATCGCGGCGCCACCGTGCTCATGAGCAAGATAAAGGAATGGGGCCTCGGCCAAGTGCTCATGGATTCTTCGGGCAACGCCGCCGCCGCCGTCGCCGCTTACGCCGCGCGCGCGGGGGTCGAATGCGACATCTACGCGCCCGCCTCCACTTCCGCGGCCAAGTGCGCGCAGATCACCGCCTATGGCGCGAATCTCCACAAAATCCCCGGCCCCCGCGCCGCATCCACCGCCGTCGCCATGGAGGCGGCGAAAGAACGCTTCTACGCCTCTCATTTCTGGAACCCCTGGTTCAACCACGGAACCAAGACCTGGGCGTTCGAGGTATGGGAGCAGCTTGGCTTTCGCGCGCCGGACGCCGTCGTCGCCCCCGCCGGGCACGGCTCGGCCCTGCTCGGTGCGTACCTGGGGTTCACGGAACTCCTCCGGGCGGGCTATATCGACGAATTACCTGAAATCTTCGCCGCCCAGGCGGCGAGGTGCGCGCCGATGGTGCGGATGTGGGAGGAGAACCTGGAAGCCGTGCCCGAGATCGCGCCTGAGGACACGATCGCGGAGGGCATCTCCATCGCCGCGCCCGTCCGCTGGAAGCAGATGCGAGACGCCGTCCGGGAGAGTGGAGGTTGTTTCATCTCGGTTAAGGATGAAACCATCCCTCCCCTCCTCCGTGAGTTCGGCGCGAAGGGCATCCTGATGGAGCCGACGAGCGCCGTCGCCTTTGCCGCGCTCGCACTATTGAAGGAACAAGGGAAGGTCAAGCCGTCTGAAACCGCCGTCGTTCCGGTGACGGGCCACGGCTTGAAGGCCGCCGACAAACTCGAAAAGATCATGAGCGCCTGATGGATTTTCGCCGCACCGAAAAGACCTGGGGCGCCTATTTCCGCCAGGGGGTGAAGCACTGCGTCCGGGCGCCCGGCATCGGGCTTTTCGCCGCCATGTCCGGCTTCGGCGCGCTCGCCAGGGACAGCGGCGTCTCGTTCCTGATCGCGGTGAGCATGACGGGGGGTCTCTGGAGCACGCCGGGCCAGGTGGCCTTCGTGGAGCTTTTCGCCACCGGCGTCGGGGGCGTCGCCCTCATCGCCTCGGTCACCATCGCCAACGTGCGGATGTTCCCGCTCACCATCGCCACTATGCCCCTGCTGAGGACCCGTCCGGGCGTCGAGCCCGTTCATTTCTGGATGGCCCACATCAACTCGGTGACCTCCTTCGTCCAGGTCGTCGAGATGAGTCACCACGTCTCGGAGAAAAACCTGCGCGCAGCCTATTTCTTCGGCTTCACGACCGCCTGCATGTCCATGGGGCTTCTCGGTACGGCGTTCGGCTACACGATGGCCTACAAGATGCCGGGCCTCATCGCGCAGACGCTCATGCTCATCACGCCGCTCTACATGCTGCTGCTGGCCGCCCAGAGCAGCCAGCGCTCGGTGCTGACCTCGGTGGTGCTCGGCTGCGCCCTCGTCCCGGCGGGCTATCTCGTCTCCACGAACTGGGGGCTTCTCACGGGCGGCGTTCTGGCCGGAACGCTCGCGTTCGCTATCGACAGAGCGAGGAAGAAGAATGCCTGACGCCGTGACTCTGCTTGGAATCGCCGTCGTCTGCACGTATTCGTGGCGGTGGATGGGCGTCGTCATCGCCGGGCGGATAGAGGACGACAGCCCCGTCTTCGAGTGGGTGACCTGCGTGGCCTACGCCATCGCCACCGGCCTGATGATGAAGATCATCCTGCTGCCCGGCAGCGCGCTCGCGGAATCACACATCACCGACCGCCTCGCGGGTCTGGCGGTCTGCGTGGGCGTCTTCTATGGTTTGAGGAAAAACCTGCTCGCAGGCCTCGGCGCGGGCGTTTGCGCGTTCATGCTGTTTCCGGGCCTGCGCAGCCTGTTGTTCTAGTGGAACCCACAGGGAGTTTTTGAAAAAGTCCTGATTCCGTGATTCGGCGTATGGAATCGACCAGGGAAGAGACTGTAGGGACAGGTCGCGACCTGTCCCTACGAAACGGTGCGGTTTTGTTCGTCATTCCGGCCTTGAGCCGGAATCCATTTGGTTTTGCCTTTGTTTTTTATTTTCTGATCGATTCGCGCCAATGACGAGGAGATGAAAAGCCGTAGTATTATCATTCTGTTTGAAAATGGATTCCGGCTTTCGCCGGAATGACGGCAATCCCGTCATTGCAGGGGTTTTTCAACAGCCCCCTCAAGGGGGGAGTGAATCCTGCTCATTTAACGGACGAGTCAAATCCTCGTTTATCCGGGGGTTTTCAATAACCCCTACACGAGAGGAGAACCGCTATGGATACCGCCGAAAGCCCCTGGGCGCATGAGAAAAGCTGGCGCGAGGTGCGCGAATACCTGGATTCGGGAAACGATCTGCTCCTCCTGCCTGTGGGAAGCATCGAGCAGCACGGTCCGCACATGCCCATGGGCCACGACGCGCTCGCCGCCCACCACGTCGCCCGGGACGCAGGCCGGCGGGCGGGCGTTCTGGTCTACCCCACCCTCTGGTACGGCTGGACCAACAACCACATGGCGCTCACGGGCACGATTACGCTGAGACCCGAGACCCTGACCGCCGTCGTGACCGACATCATGGCGAGCCTCCTCTATCACGGCTTCAACCGGGTGATCCTGGTGAACGGGCACAGGCGGGCCAACCTGGCGCCGCTCGAGATCGCCGTGAACCAGATGCGCCAGAAGACGGGCGCAGCGCTCGCCGTCGTGGACGTGGGCATCATCGCCTTCGACAGGATTCATGAAATCAGGACCACGCCCCCCGGCGGACAGGGCCACGCGTGCGAGCTGGAAACCTCGCACGCGCTCCACATGTATTCCCACCTCGTGGACATGGAAAAGGCGACGCCGCAGAACTCGAACCCCGAGCCCGAGTGGATGACGTCCCACCACATCAACGATCCTGGCGTGGACGCGCCGCGCTTTTTCTACCCCAAGACGGTGGGCGAATACCGGGCCGAGATCGGGGACCAGGGGCAATCGGGCGACCCGACGGCGGCGACCGAAGAGAAAGGGCGCGCCTTCCACGAGGCCGTGGTGGAAAGGCTCATCGGCGTGATCGAATATATCAAGGCGCGCGAGGTGAACGTCCACCACCGCCCCGCGCCGTTCGAGGATTGAGGGGGTGGTTCCCCGTAAACCTTTTCATCAATCGGCGCTGCCCGAAAAGTCTTGATTTTGTACTCCGGCGTTTGGCGCCAACCAGGGAGGGTCCGTAGGGACAACCCTCCGTGGTTGTCCTTCGTCAGGACAGGCACGGGGGCCTGTCCCTACAAAATCAACCCCCCCTACCCCCCCTTGTCAGGGGGGTAAGAAAAAGCAAAACCCCCTCGGCCCGGCGGGGGCGCATCGCCTTTTTATACCCCCCTGACAAGGGGGGGTAGGGGGGGTTGCCGTTGTCCCCTGGCAAGGGGGGAGTGTTGTATCCTCCACCGACAGTCGTCAAAATACCCGGAATCACGGAATCAGGGCTTTTCAGCAACCCCCAAAACAGGAGACAGCGATTGCCGAGAAGAAAACCGAGCAACACCTTCATGGGCTACAGGCGGCCGGACGGCCCGCCGGGCGCGCGGAATCATCTCGTCGTCGTGAGCGCGATGGACAACGCCAATCCATTGGCGCGGCGTATCGGGAAACTCGTGCGCGAGGCGGTCGTCGTGAACACCACTTTTGGCAGAAACCTCTTCGGTGAGGACGAGCGGCAGCACTACCGGGTCATGGGCCGCACGGCGGGCCACCCGAACGTGGGCGCGGCCATCGTCGTGAGCCTGGAGCCCAAGAGCGCGCATGACGTGGCCGACGTGGCGGCGGAGGCCTCGCCCTGGATGCCTATCGAGACCCTCACGGTCCACGAGACGGGCGGCACGCTCCAGACGGCGAGCCGGGGGGTGGAGATCGCCCAGAAGCTCTATCGCCACCTGAGCACAGGAAGACGGCAAAGGTGCAATCTGTCCGAGCTTACCCTGGGGACGGAATGCGGCGGCTCGGACACCACGAGCGGCCTGGTGGCGAACCCGGTCACCGGGGTGCTTGCGGACAGGATCGTGGACGCTGGGGGCGTCGTTCTCTTCTCCGAGACCATGGAGATCGTCGGCGCCGAGCACCTTCTCGCGAAGCGGGCGGCCAGCCCGAAGGTGCGGCGGAAGCTGCTGGGGGCGGTGAAACGCACGATGGACTACGCCCACGAGATGGGAATGGACATCATCGGCTGCAACCCGACGGAGGACAACATCCAGGGCGGGCTTTCCTCGATTGAGGAGAAAAGCCTGGGCGCGGTGAAAAAGGCGGGGACGCGCGATATCGCCGACGTCATCGTGCCGGGCGAGCGCACGAGGCAGCGCGGCTGCGTGTTCCTGGACGCGCCCAGCGCGGGGGTCGAGAACGTCACGGCGCTTGGGGCGTGCGGGTCGCAGGCCATCGTCTTCAACACGGGGAACGGAAACCCCATCGGGCATCCCGTCTCCCCCACCATCAAGGTGACGGCGAATCCCCGGACAGCGACGCGCATGGCGGAGAACACGGACTTGGACATCAGCGGCGTCATGCGCGGCGAACTCACGAGAGACGAGGCCGTGGACCTGCTCCACGAGGAGCTGACGGCCGTCTTGAGCGGAAAGCGGACGCGGGCGGAAATCCTCGAGGAAACGGAAATCACCGTGAGCCGCCTCGCGCTGAATTTGTAGGGGAATGACTTGCATGAATGATGTAATCACTCCCCCGTTGAGGGGACTGTTGAAAAAGGCCACATTTCAGGGGTAGAGGAGAAGCCCCTCTCGGATAGAAAGGCACCCCCCCCTACCCCCCCTTGTCAGGGGGGTATAAAAAGGCGATGCGCTCCCGCCGAGTTGAGGGGGTTTTGCTTTTTCTTGCCCCCCTGACAAGGGGGGGTAGGGGGGGTTGCCTTATGGAGTTTCCCTTTCAAGGGGGGAGTGATGATGAAATTCTCCGGGGAGTGAAAAATCTCACAGGCGAGCCGGAAATACCCACGCATGAGGGATTCGTTTTGGAGAATGAACTATGAATCCAACCGACATCAAGATAGCATCATCTCAAGTATTTCATTCTCATATGACAGGAGTTTATTCATGAACAGCGCCATCGCACCGGTTCCCGTGGACGGGGACTACGTCGTCAGTCTCGCGCAGGAGTTGATCCGCATACCGGCGGAGAATCCGCCAGGGGACTGCTCCGCCATGGCCGAGCGCATTCTCGCGGAATTGAAAACCATCGGCGTCGATAATATCACCACCCACGAATACGAGGCCGGGATGCCCAACTTCATCATCCAGACGGGCGACGGCGGGCCGGGCGGGCATTTCGTCATCGGCGGCCACATGGACACCGTGCCCGTCCATCCCGAAGAAGTGGACGCCTGGGAGGTTCCCCCCTTCAGCGGGGAGATGAAAGACGGCGAAATCTGGGGGCGCGGCGCCGCCGACATGAAGGGCGCGCTGGCGTCCACCCTCGGCGCGCTCAAAGCGCTCAAGGACGAGAAAATCTCCCTGAACGGCACCCTCACCTGGGTCCTGCTCTCGGACGGCGAGAAGGGCGATTTCTACGGCGCGCAATCGCTGGTCAACAACGGCGTTTTCAGGGAACTGGGCGGGGACATGGTGCTCTACACCGAATCGACGGGCAACAACATCATCCGCTCCTTCAAGGGGCGGGTGTTCTTTGAAGTAAAAGTGCGCGGACGCTCGGTGCACGTGAGCGTGCCCGAGAAGGGCGTCAACGCCATCGAGAAGATGGCGAAGATCATCGACGCCTTCCGGGCCGAGCGCATCGCGCCGCCGCCGCATCCTTTCCTCGGGCCCGGCACTTTGGCCTTTTCCACCATCACGGGAGGCTCCGCCGTGAACGTCGTGGGCGGCAGATGCAGCGCCACCTTCGACGTGCGCATGCTGCCGGGGCAAACCTCCGCCGGCGTCAAGGAGAAGCTCGAAGGCATCCTCGATGAACTCGCGGCGGATGACCCCGAATTCGACGCGTCTGTCGAGATCATGCCGAGCGGCGCGCGCGAGGTGACGGAAATCGCAGAGGATGAACCCGTCGTGCAGCTCATGGAGCAAGTCGTGCCCGCCGTGCGCGGAACGCCCAACGAGTACCTGCCCGGCATCGAGTCTCCCGGCGCGCTCAGGCTCTTCATCGAGAACGGGATACCGGGCGTTTTCTTCGGCCCCGGCGAGTTCATCTCCGAAGCCCATCTGCCGAACGAGCGCGTGCCTGCGCAGAACCTCATCGACGCCGCCGGCATGTTCGCCACCGCTGCGCGGGCGCACTGCAACGGGGGTTAGAGAGAGGCCCGAGGAGGCCGGGAGTCCGCGCGAATACCGGTACGCGTCTACGCGCCTAGAAATTCCAGCTTGAACCGCACTTTTCCGAGGAGTTCCACACGGTGGGGTTCGGTGGGACGGATGACGCCGTAATCGCCGCTTTCCAGGCGGCGACTCCGCTCGGGCGAATCCGGAACGACATAGTCGAGGCAGCCTTCGAGCACCACGATTCGGGCCCAGATGCCGGGCTTCGTGTCGTGCAGGGTCTTGAGCTTTTGGGGGACCGTCTCCTCAGTGAAGACTTTGCTTTCGTAGAATTTGACGAATCCTGCCGGCACACTCTCAATCATATGGAATCCTCCCATTCGGAGCTGCGTGATGCGCCAATGCCGGCGGCACGGAACACGGGCGCGGGGATGAATGCCGCATCATTGCTCACGCCACCGGATGCCCGGAACCGCCCGCGCCGTACATGGCGATTCGCAGCCCTTTGGCGATTTGCACGGCGTACTCCATGAAACAGGCGGCCGCCTCCGGCGTCGGCGCCGTGTCTTTCAAGGTTTCTTCGAACATCTCCAGCCAGACGTCGAAATGCCACGGCTGGACCTCCACGAGTTTCTTGTGGGCCTGAATCGGTTCCCCCGAATAGCGTCCGGCGTTCAAGGCGACCGTCGCCCAGAAATCCTTCATCTTCTCGAGGTGATACCCCCATCTATCGCGAATGGCGTCATCGAATATCGGCCCGAGCAGCCGGTCTTCACGGATGCGGCTGTAGAAAGCATTCACGAGTTCAGAGACGTACGCCTCATCGACCCCCATCGCGGCGGCTTTCGCCTGGACTTCGGCCCGGCGTTCTCCCACGATGTCGAGATGCGTGGTGTTCATGCGCCGTCTCCTGCGAGCAATTCGAGAAGCGCCGGATTGCGTTTCACCAGATCGTGGACGGTATAGCGATCGAGAACGGTGAAAAAGGCTTCCTGCGCTTCGGCCAGAACGCCCTTCAGCCTGCAGTGCGGCATCACCAGGCACCCCCCGCTTCCGCCCGGAAAACACTCGACGAGGGGGCTGTTTTGTTCGGTGTACCTCGCCACCGTCCCGACGGGAATCTTTGCCGCCGGCCTGGCGAGCCGGAGGCCGCCGCTTCGCCCACGGAGCGTTTCAATGAACCCCGCGCGGCCCAGCCCGTGTGCGACCTTCACCAGGTGATTTTTCGATATCCCGTATCGCTCCGCGATCTCCTGGATCGTAACCAGGGCACCGGCGCGGCATGCCAGGTGCATCAGCATCCTGAGGGCATAGTCTGTCTGAACGGTCAGCCGCATGGAGCTCGCCTCCTAAACATATATATTATATACATCTTTTAGCGAATACACAACCATTAAATAAAAGTTCTGGCAAAGGTACATTGTCAGAACGGAAGCGGAGGGCAGTAAAGGCCGTCCCTCTCGACTGGAAAACCACCCCCCCCTACCCCCTTGACAGGGGGCAAGAAAAAGCAAAGCCCCCCTGACAAGGGGGGTTGGGGGGTTCCTCCCTTGATAAAGGCTTTTTCAACAGCCCCTAACGGTGGGAGAGTATGTTGATGAGCTTCCCGCAGGGGTCGCGGGCGTAGAACCGACGAACGCCCCAGGGCTCGTTCGTCAGAGAATATACGATCTCGAATCCGGCGGCGCGCATCCGGCGATACGCCATATCGACATCGTCAACTTCGATGGAAAGGTCCGGGACCTCCGTTCCAGATCCCCCCTCGGTCGCGAAGCCGATCTGGACAGGGGCGTCCACGCCGGAAGAGAGGGTCATGTACCACCCGAGGTCCATCGCGATCTCAAGGCCCAAAACATCGCAATAGAAGCGCCGGGCGTCCTCGGTTCGATCCACCGCGATGTTTGCGACAACACGTTTGACCTCCATTTTGCTCTCCCACACAACACGTTATCGCAAATCCAGTGCGCAAGGGCCGTCAAGCCGCGCCACGACAGCGCAATCGACTCCGCGGCTTCGCGCTCCCCCGGTCGGCGGCTCTGGGCTTCAGACTAATACCCCTCGTCGATCACCTCCTTGAGCTGCGTGCAGCCGGCCACGAGCGCCGTCATCCCGCAGGGGGGCAGCATGCACTCGAGCGCCTCGGTCGCCTCCTCGACGGTCGCGCCGAGTTGCAGCGCCTTCTTCAGGTGGTTCTTGATGCCCTCGGTATCGGAGGGGTCGCGCGAGGCGCTCGCCACGGCGATGAAGAGCTCCTTGTATTTCTCGTGAAAGGGGCCCTGTTTCTTCATGATGTGGTTCTTCAAGTTCTCGTAGTTCTCCAGAAGCTCCGGGTCCACCTCGCACAGGAGTTCGTACGCCGGATAGATGAATCCCCGCGCCGCCTTCATCTCCTCGTACAAGGCCCTGCCCCGCTCGCTCATCGCCATCGTGAATCCTCCTTATGCAGACACTCGCTCATACCGGCGAGCGTTATCCGCCCCTATGGATAGACTTCCTTCTCCAGCACGGAAATCTCGTGCCCGGGCAGGATGTATTCCTCCTTCGTGGCGCGCTCGATGCACTTGTGGATGGAATCCATCGCGTCGCGCATGCTCGACATCTGGCCGGCGGGCACGCGGCGCTCGAGGCCTTCGTTGATCTGGATGACGTCGGCGGCGATGACGTAGGTGCCCACGCGCGTCTCGACGGCGACCGAGCAGTGTCCCGGCGTATGGCCCGGCGTGTGGAAATAGGTGACGCCCGGCACGATCTCGGTATTGTCCTTCCAGATGGGCTCGAAGATGATGCCCTGTTGCGCGATCACCGGCCAGCGGGTGTTGGGGTGGATCGGCGCGTCGTAGGGCTTCGCCTGCAGCGCCACCGGGCACATGGAGTATTGAAGCTCCTCCGCCCAGACATACTTGACCGCGTTGGTGAAGAGGTCGCAGTTCTGGGAGTGATCCCAATGCAAATGCGTGAGGATGAGGATGTCCACTTCCTCAGGCTTCCAGCCGGCGCCTTCGAGTTGTTCGCGCACGCCCTGGCCGGGTTCCCTGCTCGCGGGCCAGGGGGCGCCGCCGCGCTCGGGGTCGAGGAAACTGGTGTCGACCACGACCTTCACGTCGTTTCCGTCGTGGTCCTTCGCCCCCTCGATCATGTAGATGAACGAGGGAATTTCGAGTTTCGTCCCGAAATTCGTCCAATACACCATGTTGGAGTAATCCGTATGGATGGTGCCGCAGTTCAGCGGACGGATGGTGAGGTCTGGCATGGAAACGGTTCCTTTCTGCTTTGTATCGCGGCCTGGGTGGGCCGCAAATGAACGATGGCAATTATTTTGCCTGATAATCACCGGCAGTGCGTCAAAAGGCCGGCGAACGGATGTATGTCGTCAAGCCCGCGCGGTTCGGGAGAAGCGCACCACCTCCAGCAACTCATCGGGGCCTTCGGGTTCTATGGCGTCCAGGCCGAGCGCGATGTTCAGCCGGTTGCTCATGTTCCGGTACGACACCGAGCCGATGATGTCGAGCACGTTCTCATCCGAGAAGCCCGCCTCGCGCAACTCGTCCAGGTCCGCCTCGCTCATGGCGTAGTGGTCGAACGTGAGCTTTTCGGCGAAGGCGAGCATCGCCTTGTCCGCATCGTCGAGAGCCGGGGAATTGTCCCTGTCCGTCACCACGGTGGCCACGTCGGCCAGCGTTACGTCGTCGCCGCTTTCAGCACGGAAAGCCTGGCCATGGTTCATCGTTCAGCCGTAGCACCCGCCGATGGTGGCGACGTAGTAGGAGATCAGCTCCTCGCGCCTCTGGCCCAGCGTCGAATTGCCGCCGTGAACGGCCATGTTCATCGTCTGGCGTCCGTTCAGGACCTGGGGCCTGCGCGCCATCGTGAGCAGCAGCTTGGGCACCGCGCCTCTTTTTTCCCGGATGCCCTCGAGAATCCCGCGCGCGGGTTCTTCGGCGTCATTCAGCCGTAATGGGGATATCCACATTCTCCGTTCTCCTCCGCTCCGATACTAGTCGTTTGATTGCGCCGCGCGCTCTTCTGCGAACGCGGGCATCACCTCTTTCGCGAACCGCTCTATGGATTCAATCGCCTCGTCCTGGGAGATGCCGCGCAGCACGAAGATCATGATGTGATTCACCCGGAACTCCGCCTGGAGCCGCTTGAGATCGGCGATCACCTTCTCCGGCGGACCGATGACGCCGCCGCCCTCGATGACCTGGCGGATGTCGACGTCGTAGCTCCAGTTGCGCTTGAGGGCCTCTTTCTCCTCGAGCGGCATCTCGATGGAATTCACCGCGCTGCGGTAGGAGAGATACCAGGATTCGGAGGGTTCGATTTGCCGCCAGGCGTGCTCGGGGTCGTCGCAAACATGGACATGGTGCGCCATGAGGGAGGGATAATCGCTCGGGTCGCCGCCCCGGTTGCGCACGGTCTCCTGGAAGAGCGCCATCTTCTCGAGATACACGTCCGGCCCCTTGAAGGTGCCCGACGCCATGATGTTGTACCCCCTCTGCCCGGCGAAGACGTAGGTTTCGGGACTCGTGCCGGCCAGCCAGATAGGGGGGCGCGGCTTCTGGATGGGTTTGGGGAAAATCTCCGCGTCGACGCAGCTGTAGTGCTTGCCGTGATAGGTGAGGCATTCCCCCTCCAGCAGGCGGGTCATCACCTCGAGACCCTCCTGCATCTTCTCCCTGCTCTCGGACGGGGAGATGTTGAAGCCCTGGAATTCCTTGGGCTGGGAGCCACGTCCGACGCCCAACTCCAGGCGGCCGCCGCTCAGAACGTCGACCAGGGCGGCCTGTTCGGCCAGACGCACCGGGTTGTGGAAGGGCATGATGCAGATGGCGGTGCCGATCCGTATCTTCTTCGTTCTTTGCGCGATGGCGAGCGCGACCATGAGGGCGTCGGGGCACATGCCCACGCGGGAGAAGTGGTGCTCGGCCAGGAACACGGCCTCGTAGCCGAGTTCGTCGGCCACCTCGCATTGTTCGATCAGCATATCGAACTCGCGCTTGTAGGATTCTCCCTCCTGACACGCAGGAATATAGAAAAGCGAGAATTTCATCTTTCAGGTCTCCATCCCGTACATGATAATCGTGCGCGCCGGGCGGCTTACGCGCCCATCGTGAACACCTTGTCCGCCCGGATGCGGTAGATGACGCGCACCTGCCCTTCCTGGCGGTTCGGATAGCTGTCCACGCCCAGGTACTTGTTCGCCAGGGCGTCGATGTGCTCCTCCGCCCCGTTTTCGGTGACCTCCACCACCGTGCCCTGAATCCCCACCCACCTGTAGGCGTTTTCCGGGTCGACGATGGCGATGGACACCTTGGGCCTTGCGCGCATGTTCAAGTCCTTCAGACGACCCTTGGCCGAATTGACCTCGATGATGTCGCCGTTGGTCCCGAACCACACGGGTGAGACCTGCGGTGAGCCGTCCTTGTTCTGGGTGCCCAGATAAAGAAGGGCCTTGGTGTCGAGAATGCCGGCATGGGATTCGGGTATCAGCGCCATTTTGGGTTCCTCATATGAAAAAGACGGTCGATTCCGCACCGGATACGGTCATACGCACCTGGGCAAAACCTCTTCTGTGAACATTCTGAGAGATTCGTCGAAATCCTGATTCGGGGGGTCGATCATGATGCTCTTGACGCCGTAGGACTCGATCTCCTGGATGCGGTCGACGCACTCCTCGGGCGTTCCCGTGATGGTGAAGCGATCCAGGATGTAGTCGGTGATGAGGGGGACGTGCTTGGGGTCGCGCCAGTTGCTCACGTCGAAGTTGTCCAGAAGGTGCTTGATTTCGGGCTTGTACGGGTCGGGCACGGAGTCGAGCGTCATGCGGAAGTTATGGTGCGCGCGGTTCGCCACCCGCGCCCGCACTTTTTCCCGCGCGCGTACGCTGTCTGTATCCACCGAGACGACCGCGCCGAAAATGATGTCCATCTCGCCGAGTGAGGGGTCGCGGTTCGCCATCCCCTCGTTCAGGTATTTCATCACCCAGTCCACCGTCTCCTTGTAGACGCCCGAACCCACGATGACGCCTTCCGCGACTTCAGCCGACATGGCGAGCGTCCTGGGGCCTTCGGCAGAGGTGTAGATGGGGATTTCCCGCTCACACCACATGTTCACGTTCACGCCTTCTGCGTATTCCACCGTCTCGCCGCGCGTGAAGGCGCGAACCGCCGCGATGGACTCGCGCATCCGCGCGAGTCGGGCCATCTTCTTGCCCAGCGTGTAGACGGGCGTATCGCCCGAGCCGATGCCGAAGATCACGCGGCCGCCCGAGAGCTCGTCGAGCGTGGCGATGGCGCTCGCCGCGACGCTGTCGTCGTGCAGCACCGGATTCGTCACGCCAGGGCCGATTTTCACGTGCGAGGTGTTCTCTATCGCCAGGGCGAGCGCGATGTTGTGATCCCGGCAGGTGAGGTGGCTCTCCGCTATCCACACCTGCTCGAAACCGTTGTCCTCGGCGTATTTCGAGCGTTCCGCCACCACCCGGATGTCATCCGGCACCAGATGCAAACTAAAGCTCATACCCACGAAAAAGCGCCTCCTGAATTTTCAGAGAAAAAGATGTCATCAAGCGTTGTTTCCATTCGAGCCGACGGGCGCGGCCGCGTTCACCAGCGGCATGACGTCATTGGCGAAGCTCTCTATCGAGCGCATCACCGAAGCGTGGTCCGGCCCGCGCCAGGGCGCGAGGATCACGTGATTGACCCCGTACTCATCCCGCAGCCTGCAAATGTCTTCCGCCACGGCCCCCGGATCGGCGATGATGCCGCCGCCCCTGACGATCTCGGCTACGTCCAGCTCATAGCTCCAGTTACGTTTCAGGTGCTTCGCCTCCTCCTCGGGCATTTCGACCTCGTTCATCTTCGCCCGGTAGCGCAGGTACTCCCCCTCGCCCTCCACCGTGAGCCTGAAGTATTCATCCGCATCTTCCGCATCGCATACGTGGATGTGGTGAACCAGGGGCCTCTCGATTCCGGCGGGGTCGCCGCCCGATTTTCTGATGGCGTCTTCGTAAAGCCCGAACTTTTGCTTGTAGACTTCCGGACCCGTGAAGCCGGCCGAGGCCATCACCTTGAAGCCGTTCTCCCCCGCGTAGGTGTAGGTCTCGGGGCTCGTGCCCGCCAGCCAGATGGGGGGCCTGGGCTTTTGCAGGGGCTTGGGGAAGATTTCGACGTCCGCGCACCGATGGTACCGGCCCTCAAACGTCACCTTACGCCCTTCCAGAAGGCGGGAGAGAATGTGAAGCCCCTCTTTTAGGCGCTCGCGGCTTTCCGACGGCTTGGCGCCGAACCCCTGAAATTCCTTGGGCTGGGAGCCGCGCCCGATACCCAGTTCGAGCCTGCCGCCGCTCAAGAGATCGACCATGGCCGCCTGTTCGGCCAGGCGGATGGGATCGTGGAACGACATGATGGAAATGGCCGTGCCTAAGTGTATTTTTTTCGTCTTTTGCGCGACTGCGGCGCAGATGAGGAGGGGATCGGGGATCATCCCGACGCGGGAGAAGTGATGCTCGGCGTACCAGACGCACGAATAGCCCAACTCGTCCGCCAGCACGCTCTCCGTGATCATGTCCTCATGGACTTGGGTCTCGGTCATGTCTTCGGGACGATACAGGATGTAAAACAGCGAAAAATCCATTCAAAACCCTCGATTCCAGTGCTTCGGAGCAGTGGTTGACGGCTCCAGTTCAGATGTCGAAAGGGCGCCCGACACTTGATGACGAAACGAGCCTGTGAGATTTCCCGTACTCAAGGTTGGCGGTTATAATGCCGATATAAACGCAGCAGCGTCAAGGTTGAGCGCCATGTTTGCAAATTTCTCGCAATGAGCCGTTCACGGCTTCGGGAAACGCTTTCAGCCTCATCTCGCCTGGCGGAATAGTTCTTTTTCACGGGGTTATTTTGAGTTATCTGGCATTAATACTTGCTTTCTGCGCCGCATTCGTCGGCTCGGGTCTCAAGGCGGTGGGCGGATTCGGCTTCGCCACCCTGACGACGCCCACCGTGGCCATCTTCTGGGATCTGCCGACGGCTATCGCCGTCATCTCCATCCCCACCCTGTGCACGAGCCTCATGAACGCCTGGCGGACGCGCGCCGCCGTCCACGAGGGCTTGCGTCCATTCATTCCCTTCTTTTCGATGAGCCTCGTGGGCCTGGCCGCCGGCCTGACGATACTCCTGAACACCGACCCGCGCCTGATGAAATTCATCCTGGGCGCCTTCATCATATGCCAGATCGTCTGGCAATGGCTTCAGCACGAAAAGCCTAAGCCCGAGGATTCCCTGAAACGCTCTTTGGGCATGGGCGCGGTCGCAGGGCTGATGCTGGGCACCATCAACATCCCCTCCCACGTCATCGCCTCCTACCTCACGGGAATGAAAATCTCCAAGGAGCGCTACCTGTTCGTGTTGAGCGCGAGCCAGGTCGTGCTCAGGGTCGCGGCCATCGCCTCCATCGCGGCGGCGGGCTACATCGGCGAGACGGCCCTGTGGCTCATCCTCATCCTGACGACGCCCGTGCTGCTCGGCTTTTTCGTGGGCACGAAGATTTACAACATCTTTACGGACCAGGCGTTCTTCCGAATCGTCACGGCTGTTTTGTTCCTGATGGGCGCCATTCTGGTGGTGATGAACTTCGAGGGCATCGCCGCCTTTTTCTGATTTCTCCGAAATAAGCCGCGCTGCGAAGCGGAATTGACGAGTCGGATCATCTGCGTTATTTTTCGGATTCATTGCGAAAAATGAAATAGGCGAATTCACGTTCCATCAGATATCTCATAAGGACCGAACAACATGCCGGTGAAAGTGAGCATCAAGAATCTGCACATGGAATACTACCTGAAGGACAGGAAGGTTCACGCCTTAAAGGACATCAACCTCGACATTCAGGACGGGGAGTTCCTCTGCGTCGTGGGACTGTCCGGATGCGGGAAGACCACCCTGCTCAACATCCTGTCCGGGTTCCTGAATCATACGGCGGGCTCGATTCTGCTCGACGGCAACCCCATTTCGGCGGCGGGCCGCATGAACCGCGGCGTCGTGTTCCAGGAATACGCGCTGTTCCCGTGGCGCACGGCGCTCAGGAACGTCGAGTTCGGCCTCGAGATGAAGGGCCTGGGCAAGGAGGAGCGCACGAAAAAGGCACAGGAATACCTCGAACTCGTCCACCTCGAAAAGTTCACCCACCTCTATCCCCACAACCTCTCGGGCGGCATGAAGCAGCGCGTCGCCGTGGCGCGGGCGTACGCCTACGAGCCCCAGTTCATGCTGATGGACGAGCCCTTCGGCGCGCTCGACGCGCAGACGCGCGAGAACCTCCAGTCGCTGACGGTCGAGGTCTGGGAGAAAACGAAAAAGACCATCTTCTACGTCACGCATAACCTGAGCGAAGCGGTCTACCTCGCGGACAGGATCATCGTTCTGGCGGGCCAGCCGGGGGTGATTCATAAAGAGATCGTCGTGGACGTGCCGCGCCCCCGGGACCCGTTCGACCCGAGGGTGATCGAACTCGAACACATGGCGACAGAAGCGGTGCGCGGCAACTAGCCTTACCTCCGCATCGGAAGCACAAACAAAAAGGCCGGCCCCCAGGCGGGAGCCGGCCTTATCTTTTGGCCTGTCGGTGATATCCGTTACTGGCGCTTGCCGCCGACCTCTTCCATCATGCCCCACTTGACGACGGTCACCTTTTCGAACTTCTCGAAGATGAACTTCTCCATCACGAAGCCGACCAAGGCGATGGCGGCGATTCCCACCAGCATGAAGGCGGTATCGAGGTCTTCGCGGCTGTCGAAGATGGCGTAGCCCAGGCCCCAGTCGCTCGCGGCCACCATCTCGCCTGCGATGCCGGCGCGCCAGGCGCGCGCCAGGCCGATGCGGATGCCCGAGAGGATGAACGGCAGCGAGCCGGGGAAAATGACCTTCCAGAACAGGGTCATCCCCTCGGCGTTCATCGACTGCGCCGCGCGTATCCAGATCGGGTTGATGGTCTTCACCCCCGTCCAGGTGGATGAGATGGCCGGGAGTGCGGCGGCGAACGCGGTGATAAAGATCATGGTCGTGTTGCCGAGGCCGAACCACAGGACGAGAATCGGGCTCCAGGCCAGGGCCGGGATGGGCAGGAGCATGCTCAGGATGGGGATCATGAACTTCTCGAACCAGCCGACGCGCCCCATAGCGATGCCGATGGCGATTCCCACGAAGCCGGCGATGATCATTCCCACCATGATCCGCCAGGCGGTGTGGTAGGAGTGCACGCACAGGACGCACATGGTCTCGCCGGACTTCAGGAAGGTGACCTCGTAGAAACGGTGCACTATGGGAAAGACGCGCGGAAACAGCGCGGGTTCGCTCACGTACCAGGCGATGCCCTCCCATATCACGAGCACCGCGATGAAGCTCGGGACGTTGTCCTTGATCCACATCCAGAATCTTTCCTGCTTCGTGTACTCGTCAGGTAGTTTTACGTCATCCCGTCTGACTTCATCCGTTGCCGTGGCCATCAACAGCCTCCCAGATCATGCGAATTTCAAAACATAGCGTATGCAATGGGCCCATGGCCGAAGCCATGGAATTATCCGTCAGTTCTAAGTGGTTCATTGCGGCTTCAATCCGATTTGCGGGCATTCTTGCAAAAATAGGATTCCAAGTCAAAATCTTACGCCAAGATTCGCGCGTTTTCGGGTTTCGGAATCAGGCGAGCGAAAACCGCCTCATCTGCCGGTTCTCACACTTCTCCCCTCTGGGACTGTTGAAAAAGCTCTTGCGGGCCGGGCTAAATCACTCCCCCCTTGAGGGGCTTGTTGAAAAACCCCCTGAGAGGGTAATGGCAACCTCCTTGAAAGGGAAATCCCATAAAGGCAACCCCCCCTACCCCCCCTTGTCAGGGGGGCAAGAAGAACCAAAACCCCGCTCCACCGGTGGAAGGGTTGCCTTTTTTACCCCCCTGACAAGGGGGGGTAGGGGGGGTTGCCTTTATCCCCTGAGGGGAGAGGCTTTTTCAACAGCCGCTTTATTCGGGGCCTTTCTCGGCAATATCGCGAAACCGTGCGGCCACGCCCGCATCCGCACCCTCGCCGATATAGGCGCCATAGGACGAATCGTCCTCGGCGACGCCCTCGATCTGCCAGGTCGTATCCTTCGCCACGATGAAGATGACGTCCTCATCGTCCGTGGCCACCATGCTGTGCAGCGAATTGGCCGGAATGTGGATGATGCCTCCCTTCCCGACCGTTTTCCGCTCGCCGTCGATCATCGCCTGCAGGCTGCCCTGCTGCACGAAGATGAACTGCTCGTTGGGGTGGCGGTGCGGCCTGCTGCCCGTGCCGGCCGGCTTGTTGATGACGCCGAATATGACGCGCTCGCCGTCGACCCACACGCCCTCGGAGGTGCTGTAGCTCGCCCCCGCCAGTTTTTGCTCCATCGTCTCAGGATCGTAAAAAGGCATCTTCTTGCGTTTCCTCCCATTGATTTCTCAAAGGCCTGCAAACAAATTTCGCGCTTCCGCGCGGTTGGTTAGATTTCCGTATATTCCGTGGCGATGGCGAAACCCTTGTTCCCCACCTCGAGCGGCCCGCTGCACCTGCTGAAGAAGAGCAACCCGTCGGCGGGGCTGCGAAGCTCCTCGACCACTTCGAGGCTGAAAGGATCGAGCATCTCGCCCAGAAGCTCCCCTTCACTCACCTTTGCGCCAAGGTCTGCGAAGTGTGTTTTCCGCGAGATGAGGTATCCGCCGCTGGAGGGATTCGCCTCGGCACGATGAGCGAAATCGAAATAGATGATTTTCTCTCTCTTCTCATCCCCGGGCATCATCCCGAGGTGAACGAGGAGGTTCAAGAAACCTTGTTCGAGGTCGTTACGATAAAGGTTCTCCTCGCACTCGGGCAGATAGGCGCCGCCAATCTCCACGCTGATGGCGGGTATTTTTTGCGTGAGCGCATGGCCCGAAGCGCTCGATTTGCTGAAGGGCACGCCATGCACCAGCCCGGCGCCCCCGCTCGCGAAAGCGATCGCCATCTCGCGCGATTTCTCGCCGACCGCGCCCTCATAGTCCGGGTCCATGTCGACGCGCCTCTGGATTCTCCCCGCCGCCCCGCCGGAGTGAAACTCCACGAGATAATCCGCATTCTCGATCAGAATTTCACGTATCTGGTGCGCGTAACGCTGCGTGAGCGTCCCCTTGGCGGAACCCGGAAACGCGCCCCAGAGATTCGTCTGCTCGTGCTGGTCCGGCGATTGGCGCGAGAAGTTCGCAAAGGCGAACGGGTTCGCCACCGGAACGAGAAGAAGAGCGCCGCTCAACTGCGAGCGGTCGATTTGCGCGATCACGTTCTGGAACGCGCGAATCGGCTGCGGCTCATCCCCGTGGACGCAAGCCAGAACGGAGAGGGTGGGGCCGGGCTTCGCCCCTCTCACACAATGAATGGGCAGACCCGTCTCCGAGCCGGTGAGCATCCGCGCCACCGGGATTTTCACGTATTCATACGCGCCTGCGGCTACCGCCACGCCCCCGATTTCCCAGGAATCCGCACTCACCCTCAGTGCCCCCTGATCTCCGAAACATCCACCACGCGCCCGCTCTTCGCACTCTCGACGATCGACTCCAGGACGGCCACCACTTCGCGCGCCGCTCTTCCGTCCGTCTCCGGTGTGGCCTCACCGCGGATGCACCTGCCGAATTCCTGTATTTCTTCTGCGAGCGCATCGCCACCGTCCACGGAAAGCTCGCTCCTTTGGGTTTCATCCTTTTTCTGGAGATACAGCCGCTCCCCCTCGTCCTCGCTCCACGCGGAGGCTTCGGTGCCGTGGGCCGACGTCGTGCACTGCTTGGAGGTGACGTAGCAGGTGGTGATGTAGCCGAGCGGACCGCTCTCGTATTCGAGGATGATGTTCGTCACGTCGTCCAGATTGCCCGCGGCGTAGAGTTGCTTGCTGAACGCGCTCACCCGCTTCGCCGGGCCAGCCAGGTACTGGAGATTGTCCACCATGTGGACGCCCAGCCCCGTCATCCCCCCCGCCGGGCATTCCGCCGGGTCGTTACGCCAGCCGCTTCTCGGGTTTTGCCCGTTGGGGTTCGAAAGGTTCGCCTCCAGGGCGTGAACCATCCCCAGCGCGCCCTCGTCTATCATCGCGCGTATCCGGCGGTTCGCGCCCTGCCGCCTCCTGTGGTGTCCCACCAGCATCGTAACGCCAGCTCTTTCAGTAGCTTCGATGCACTTGTCCGCATCCGCCACCGTCAGGGTGAGCGGCTTTTCGACGAAAACGTGCTTGCCCGCCGATGCGGCCTGCGTGATCAGGTCCGTATGCGTGGAATGGGGCGTGGCGATGAGAATCCCCTCCACCTCGCTGTCTTTCAGAACTTCTTCGAAGGACGCCGCCGGGCGGCACCCGAATTTCTTCGCGAACTCCTCGCGCGAGGACTCGGTTCTCGTGAAGCACCGGGTTATTTCCACGTTTCCCGCCCTTTTCGCGGCATTCGCCAGCATGGTTCCCCAGTTGGCCAGGCCGATGGACGCCAGCCGTACTTTTTCATCCGTCATAACAATCTCCAGTATGTTTGATAAGTGCCGTGAAAATTCCTTGCTTACGCCCCGTCGCCGGGAAACGCCGGGGGACGCTTCATTATTTTTATCGATCATAAATTGTCAGACGCGACGGGAAAGGGTAACATTCGCGCCTTGGGTTCAACAAACCTGACAACAATAATTTTTTGATTCCCGGCGACCCCTTGCCGTGATTCACCGAAAACCAATGCCGGGATAATTTCGTCAGAAAAGGAGTTTATCGGATGCCGTTCCACCGTTTCGAAGAAATCGAGAAAAAAGCCGTCTCGCCCCATCTCTCCTCAGGACAAGGCGCCATCGTCGAGGGGGAATACATGTATTTCTGCCAGGTCAGCAAGGTGGCCGGCACGGGTTCGCAAATCCATTACCATCCCAACGAACTCATGATTTTCCCCATACGCGGTAAAATCAACGCGCTCGTCGGAAAGGACAGGCGGGTCGTCACGCCGGGCACCTTCGTTCACGTGCCCGCATACGCGCAGCATCAGATGATCGCCACCGAAGACGGTGACATGGATTACCTCTACGTGAAGGATCGCTCCTGGACGGTCGTGGGTCTCGACAGGGACCAGGTCGTGCCGGACAAGGCGCCCAGCGTCGAGGAAATCAACGAAATGTACGAGGACGGCTCCACCGAAAATCTCGAAAAAGACGCCTCCAAGGCGCAAATCATCGTCGAGGGTCTGAACAACTCCTATTACCCGATACTGCCTTCCTTCGACGCTCCCGCCTCTTCGGGACGCCACACCGTGTGGATCGAGGGCGGGCGTCTCGCGTTCGGCTACGGCGAGATTCCCGAGGGCTTTGAGGATCAGACGGCCGAGAACGCGCACGAGCAGTTCGTCTACGTCTTGAAGGGAGTCATCGACGCCCAGGTGGATGACGAGCGGCAGCAGGCGGGCCCCGGCTCCATCATCCACATCCCCAAGGGCTCGAAGCGGAGCCTCTCCACGCAAAGCGGCCAGCACGCGCGCTACGCATCGGTGCGCGCCATGCCGAAACTCGAGGAGATGCTGAGGGAAAAGGCGGCGGCCTCGGCCGCGCAAGGCTAAAACGGGGCGAATCGCGCATGGCGAAACACCTGGTGTGCAAAATATCGGAACTGCCCCCCGGTGCGCGCAAGATCGTCGAGGTCGAGGGCCGCTCCATCGGCGTGTTCAACATCAGGAATGCCCTCTACGCGGTCAGGAATTCCTGCCCGCACCAGGGCGCGCCGCTTTGCCTCGGCAAGGTCAAGGGAACCATGAAATCCTCCAGGCCCCACAGCTATGAATACGTGATGGACGAGCAGGTGCTCGTGTGTCCCTGGCATTGCTGGGAGTTCGACATCACGAACGGACGCTCGGTCTTCAACCCCCACAGGATGCGCGTCAAAACCTATGAGGTGACGCTCGAGGCGGAAGAAGACCCCTCCATCGAAACGTATGAGGTCACGCTCGAAAAAGACCTGGTGATGCTGCACGTGTGATTCCCCGCCACAGGAGCCGAGAGCACGAATGAGAAAAATCGAGAAGATAGAACTCTTCCCCGTCGCCATCCCGCTCAACCATCCCTACAAGAGCGCCACGCGCACTGCGACGCATTCAGAGGACATCGTCGTAAAGATCACCTGCGAGGGCGTTTCCGGCTGGGGCGGAGCGCCGCTGCGCTCGTTCCCGACCGGGGAGACGCTCAAGAGCGCGTACCAGATACTCGATGAATACCTGGTGCCCGCCGTCGCCGACTGCAGCCCCTTCGACAGGGAACGCATCGTCCACAGGATGGAAAAAGCCATCCCCTTCCACTATTCACCCAAGGCGGCTATCGACTGCGCGGTGCACGACCTTCTGGGAAGAATGCTGGGTTGCCCGGTCTACGATCTCCTGGGCGGTAAAATCCGGGACGAGATGCCCGCCTTCGACATCCTGCCGCTCGAATCACCCGAAAGAACCGCCGAACTCGCGGCGGAATCCATGGCGCTGGGCATCACCTCGTTCAAGGTGAAGATGAACCGCGACACGAAGACGAGCATCGCGCGCGTGGCGGCGGCCAGGGAGGCGGCCGGGGATGAGGCGCACATCGTCGTCGACGCCAACATGAGCTGGACGCCCAAGCTCGCCGTGCAGATGTGCGCGCGCATCGAGGAGTACGGCATCACGATGCTGGAGCAGCCCGTGCCCGGCAACGACCTGGACGGCCTGGAGTTCGTCAACAAGAACACGCGCATCCCCATCTGCGCGGACGAGTCGTTCCGTCCCGACTATCTGGCCGAAATCGCCCGCAGGCGCGCCGCCGACATCGTGAACCTGAAAGTCAACCGCGAGGGCGGGCTGCTCCATGCGAAAAAGGCCGCCGCCCTCATCGAGATTCACGGCATCGAGGGCATCTGCGGCAGCGTGATCCACAGCGCGCTGAACGACGCCGCCTGCGCGCACCTTTTCGCCTCGACCCCTTCCATCGTCTACAACGAATCGGGCAAGGCCCCCGCCTGGCACGATGAGGACATCGTCACCGGCTTCGTGGCGGAAGGCGGGGTCGTCAAGGTGCCCGAGGGTCCGGGCCTGGGCGTGGAAGTGAACGAGGAGGCAGTCCAGAAATTCCGCCTCGATCTGTAATACGGGCAAACCCTCGCTACTACCTGAATTTCAAGTAGCCTGAACCCGGGCGCTATGCTTCCCTCGCCCCCTCAGAGCTTGTGCCCATAAAGCTCCTCGGCGCTTTCGTGGTAGATGCGGCGTCTCAAGTCGTCCGAGACTTCCTGGAAAACCTGCCGGGGATTGTCGAAATCCCAGTGCGGATAATCGGACGCGAACAGAAGCGTCTTCTCCGCCCTCGCCATCCTGAGAATCTGGCGGTGGTCCTCGTTCGTGGGCGGCTCCGCGATGGGCTGCGTGGTCAGCCGGATGTGGTCGACGATGTACTCACTCGGCGGACGCTCGATCCAGGGCACCTCCGCTCGCAGCGAGCGCCATTCCTGATCGAAGCGCCACATGATGCTCGGCAGCCAGGCGTAGCCCATCTCCTGGAAGACGACCTTGAGCTTCGGGAAGCGCACGAACACGCCCTCGCACACCAGGCTGATGACCTGCGACTGCGCAATCGTCACGGCGCCCGTGTGCACTTCGATGTAATAGGCGGGGATTCCCGTGGGGTTCATGGGCGTGTTCACGCCCGCCGCCTCGCCTGCGCCGTGCATCCCGATGGCGAGATCCATGGCTTCCGCGGCCTCGTAGATGGGGTAGTAGTGGCGGTTCCCCAGCAACACGTCCATCTGCGGAATCTGCACCTGGACCACGGCGGGATGCGCGCCGATTCTCTCGATTTCCTTGACGGCGAGCCCGGGGTCGCGCGGGCCGACGTGCATGGCGAGCTTGAGCCGGGGTTCAGGTTCGCACCACTCGTGGAGCAGCCAGTCGTTGTTCGCCGCGATGAAGGCAGCCGCCATGTCGGCGTCCGGCAGTCCGCCGATGCCGAACAGATCGCCCGCGATGAGAATGCCAGTGTCGACGCCGTATTTGTCCAGATGGTGTGAGCGCAGCATGTCGAGGTTCGAACCCGGCCTCCCGCCGTCCGGCGGCAGGGCGTCGGGACGCTCCGCGCCGTGGGGGTGGTAATACCATCGCTTGGGTATCGAAAAGACGTTCCGCGCGGTGTTGGGGTCTTTCGCGGAACTGAGCGGCGCCACGCCCATCCGCTTGCGCCACGATTCGGACAGATACGGGTGAAGCTGGTGCATCCCGTTCATGCGCGGATGGATGTCCGCGTCGATGATCTTGAGCTTCACCTCGCCCGCCGCCTCCGGCGCCGCCGTTTCCAATCCGGTCTCGTTCATTTCAGGCCCCTCTATGTCAAGAACTCAAATATGTAAGCCGTCCTAGAATTCGGGAAACTCGGCCCGCCAGCCCATCTCGTCCTCGAACCACTTCGCCATCGCCAGGAGCTTCTCCTCGCCGCAGCGCATCGCGCCGAACTGGATCCCCAGGGGGAGGTTCATGTCCCCCCTGCCCAGGGGCAGGGTGATTGCGGGTTGCCCCGAAAAGGTGAGCGGCTGCAAGAAGGCCGGCCCCCCGGTGGATTCCGCCCACCGCGGCGGCCCCGCGTCGAAGCTGGGCAGCACGAACAGATCGTAGCGTTCCATCAGAGCGTCCATTTTCCGGGTGAAACTCGCGCGCACGCGCAGCGCCTTCACATAGTGGACGGCGGGCGCCATATAGCCGATCGTCATGCTCCTGCGCACGTAAGGAGGGAGTTCGTCCTTGTGCGCCTCATAAAGATCCTGGTGGCAGGCGGCGGAATCCACGCACCGGGCGATGAAATGCGCCGCGTTTATCTCATCCATGCTCAGGGGCAGTTCCACCTCCTCGACTTCGATACCCTTTGATTTTACCTGGGATACGGCCCGCTCGGTCCACTCGACGACTTCCTCGCTGGCCAGCGCGAGCAGATGCTTCAAATACGCGACTTTCTCCGGTTTCCGGGGCGTCTGGTTCGCGGCGGGCGGCGGGGACTGCACGGCGCTGTGATCCATCCCGTCCGGGCCTGCCGCCACTTCGAGGATTCTGGCGATGTCCTCGACCGTGCGCGCTATGACGCCTAAGTGATCGAAATTCCACGAAACTTCGATGACGCCCGTCCTGGGAATGCGTCCATAGGTGGGCTTCAGGCCCGGCACGCCGCAGTACGCGGCGGGGCGAAGCGTGGAGCCCGTCGTCTGGCTGCCGAACGCGGCGGGAACCATGCCCGCGCCCACGGCGGCGGCGGAGCCGCTGCTCGACCCGCCCGGGCTCCGCTCGACGTTCCAGGGGTTGCGGGTGATGGAGGGATCACCCTGCGCGAAAGGCGTCGTCACCGCCTTGCCGAGGGCGATCGCGCCCGCACGCCGCAAGCGCGCCACACACTCGGCGTCCTCTGAAGCCCTGCGTCCCTTGAAAATCTCCGTTCCCGCTTCGAGCTTGAGGCCCCGGACGCCGAAAATATCCTTGACCGCATACGGCGCGCCCGCCAGAGGACCCAAATCCTCTCCGGCGCTCCGGGCATCATCCACCGCCTTCGCCGCCTCGAGCGCGCCTTGCGCGTCCACCTGCACCCAGGCTTTCACCTGCTCCTCACAAGCGTCGATGCGGGATAAAAGAGAGCGCACCCACTCCGCCGCGGTGAGAGCGCCCTCCTCCATCCTGCGTAAGCCCTCGCTCAGGGAGAGCCGCCAGTGTTCACTCATTCCGCGTTCTCATCGGCCTCGGGCTTTTCGAGCGGGGGGAGGAACGGCTCATCGGTGGACTCAACGGGTGTGCCTGAGAGTATCTGGAGCATCCGCGCGCAATCATCGGCCGTCTTGAGGCCGAGTTCATCCCGGGGCACGCCAAAGACGGTATCGGCCATCTCTGCGATTCGCTCCGCTGTTTTCTCACAGGCCTCTTGCGGTTGTGACATACTCACTCTCCCGGCTGCACGAATATCAACCGATCCGGAATATCGTGTTAGGTATCTCGAATGAAAAGCATCATACTATAAAGGAGCCGCAGGGATTAAGGGCGATGAGAGGGAAAACGCATGAAAATCTGGGTGGACGCCGACGCATGCCCGCAAGATATCAAGGAGATTCTCTACAAAACCGCCGATCGACTTGATATTCCGACGGTTCTGGTCGCCAACATGAAGCTGAGAACGCCGGACATTCCATCCGTCTCCACGATTCAGGTGCCCGGCGGAGCGGACGTGGCCGATGAGTACATCGTCGAGAACCTGAACCCGGGCGATTTCGTCATCACCGCGGACGTTCCCTTCGCGGCGAAAGCCGTCGAAAAAGGCGCGCTGGGCATCGACCCGCGCGGCGAGGTCTATACGGAGGAAAACGTGGGCGAGCGGCTGTCTTTAAGAAATTTCATGATGGACATGCGCTCGGGCGGCCTCGTCCAGGGCGGCCCGCCGCCCATGGCCACCGCGGACCGCCACAAATTCGCTGCGGCCTTAGACCGTGAGTTGACGAAAAAACGAAACGCCTAGGCGTTCACGTCCACGACCACGCGGCCCTTCACCTGCCCCTTCAGGATATCGCCGCTCAGTCCGGCCAGGTCGGATAGCGACGCTTCGGTGCTCATGGATTCCAGCTTGTCCATCGGCATCTGCTCCGCAAGCCGCGTCCACGCCTTTTGACGAGGCTCGAAGGGGCACATGACGGAATCGATACCCAGCAGGTTCACGCCCCGCAGGAGGAACGGGATCACCGTCGTCTCGAGGGCGCTCCCGCCCGCCAGGCCTACCGCCGCCACGGAGCTTCGGTGTTTCATCTGCGTCAGCAGGCGTCCGAGCGTCGTGCCGCCCACCGAATCGACGCAGCCTGCCCAGCGTTCGCTCTCGAGCGGCCGTTTCGTGGGTTCGGCGAGTTCGCTCCGGGCGATGATGGTCGAAGCGCCGAGTGATTCGAGATAAGCGTGGGTTTCTTCTCTCCCCGTAGACGCGGTGACGGAGTAGCCCAGATTCGCGAGAACGGCTACTGCGACGGAACCCACCCCGCCTGCGGCGCCCGTGACGAGCACTTCCCCGTCTTCGACGCCCATGCCGTGGTCTTCCAGCGCCTGAACGGAGAGCATGGCCGTGAAGCCGGCCGTGCCGAGCGCCATCGCCTGCCTCGTGGACATATTTTCCGGCAGTTGGACCAGCCAATCCCCCTTGACGCGCGCTTTCTGGGCATATCCCCCCCAATGCGCCTCGCCGACCCGCCAGCCGGTGAGGATCACCTTGTCGCCGGATTTGTAGTCCGCGTGCGCGCTCTCCTTCACCGTGCCCGCGAAATCAATTCCCGGTACGTGGGGATAATTGCGCACCAGCCGCCCGATGCCCTTCAATATCATCCCGTCCTTGTAGTTGAGCGTCGAATAATCGATCGCGACCGTCACGTCGCCGTCCGGCAGGCTCGCCTCGTCGAGTTCCTGAACCGATGAGCTGACCTTCCCGTCCGCTTCCTCCAAAACCAGAGCACGAAACATAACGCATCTCTCCATAGGTTAGTTTTGTTCGATTGCCTCTTTGAGCTGGCCGAGCGTCGCCTCCGCGAACGCCCACATATTCACCTCCCTGTCCGCGCTGCCCGTCTCCAGCGTCATCACCTTGTCCACCGGGCCGGAAACGGCCATGCACGAATGTCCCGGCGCGTCCCCGTATCTGTTGCCGGCAGGGCCAGCCGCCCCGGTTTCGGAAACGCCCCATGTCGCCCCCAGCCGGTCTTTTATCGCCGCGGCCAGCTTCGCCGCGTAGGGCTCCGTGCTCGGCCGCATGCCCTCGAAGGCGTCCTCGGGAAGCCCCAGCAAGATGCTCCTCGAATCATAGGTGTATAGCACGCCGCCGCCCATGTAATAGGCCGAAGCCCCCGGAACGGCGAGCAGAGCGGCCGACACCAGACCGCCGGCGGACGTTTCCGAAACGGCGACCGTTTGTCCCTTATCCTTCAGCAACTGCCCGATTTCACCGGCCATTCGCGTGAGCACGTCCATGAGCGTCTCCAGATGAGAAAAAATTGAATTCCGAAGGTGGAACAATGGCACATTCCGGCCCTAAAATCACCCCGCAACCTGTTTTGGGCGCTTGAAACGCCGGGGCGGAGGGACTTGGCTCCCACTCGTGATATACTCCACCAAACCACTGGTTCGACCCAGATTCGTGGAGGAAATCATCTGATGCCCGACGGGCGAGGTGGAATCGAAAAACGTCATCACAGCTCCCACTGGGGGGCGTTCCGGGCGCACGTGCGCGATGGCCGCATGGTGGGCTTCGAGCCGTTCGCCAAGGACCCGGCGCCCTCCCCCATCCTGGAATCGATCCAGGACGCCATCTACGACGAAACCCGCATCTCCCAACCGATGATCCGCGCGGGCTGGCTCGAAGGCGGCCCCGGGAAAAACTCCGAAGGACGCGGCGGCGAGCCTTTCGTGCCCGTCTCCTGGGAGACGGCCCTCGGCCTGGTCGCTGACGAGATAGAGCGCATCAAGACCGAACACGGCAACGAATCCATCTTCGCGGGTTCATACGGCTGGGCGAGCGCGGGACGCTTCCACCATGCCAATACGCTGCTCAAGAGATTCTTAAACTGCTATGGCGGCTTCACGGATCAGGTGACCACCTACAGCATCGCCGCCGGTTACATCATCCTCCCCCACGTTCTGGGAGACTACGTCGCCTGTTCGGGCCACATCACGACCTGGGACAGCATCGCGCAAGACACCGGGCTGTTCGTCATGTTCGGCGGCGTTCCCGTCAAGAACGCGCAGGTGGCGGCGGGAGGGGCGGGAGAACACTCCCTGGAGACTTGGCTGCAAAGGGCGAAGGCGAACGGGGTGGATTTCGTGAACGTAAGCCCCCTGGAAGACGATGCGCCCGATTTTCTGGACGCGCAATGGCTCGCCGTGCGGCCCAATACGGACGTGGCGCTCATGCTCGGCCTCGCGCATACGCTCTGGGAGGAGAATCTGCTCGACAAGGCCTTCCTCGCGCGCTATTGCGTGGGTTTCGAAAAATTCGAAGCCTATCTGGCGGGCGAAACGGACGGACGGCCCAGGAACGCGGACTGGGCGGCTCCCATCACGGGAATCGGCGCGGACGTCATCCGGAACCTCGCGCGGCGCATGGCGGGCGCGCGAACCATGCTCAACACGAACTGGTCGCTCCAGCGCGGGGATCATGGCGAGCAGCCGTTCTGGATGACCATCACGCTCGCCGCCATGCTCGGTCATATCGGCCTGCCCGGCGGGGGGTTCGGCTTCGGCTACGGAAGCATGGGCGGGCGCGGCGAACCGCGCGAGAATATCCCCTCCGTGAAAATGAATTTCGGGAAAAACCCGACGGGCAGCTTCATCCCCGTCGCCCGCATCGCGGACATGATGCTCCACCCGGGCGAGGAATACGACTTCAACGGCGAACGCCGCACCTATCCGGATATCCGCATGGTGTACTGGTGCGGCGGCAATCCCTTCCACCACCACCAGGACTTGAACCGTCTGGTAAAGGCGTGGCGGCGGCCCGAGACCATCGTCGTCCACGACCCGTGGTGGACGTCCACGGCGCGCCATGCGGACATCGTGCTGCCCGCCACCACGACGCTCGAGCGCAACGACATCGGCTCGAGTTCGAGGGATCGCTTCATCCTCGCCATGCACAAGGTGATCGAGCCCGTGGGCGACGCCCGGCACGATTTCGACATCTTCTCGGAACTGGCCGAACGGCTCGGCTTTAAGAGCGCCTTCACCGAGAACCGCGGCGAAACGGAATGGCTCCGGCACATCTACGAGGAGGCGCGCCAAAAGGCCGCCGCCCAGGGCGTGGTTCTCGACACGTTCGAGCATTTCTGGGAGACCGGACACACCGAAGTCGCCCCGCCGGAGACGCCGCACGTCTATCTGGCCGATTTCAGGGA
Source organism: bacterium (assembly GCA_022828125.1). Classification (GTDB taxonomy): domain Bacteria; phylum UBA8248; class UBA8248; order UBA8248; family UBA8248; genus Bin107. Next base: position 443,575 of record JAJEJD010000020.1, read on the forward strand.
AGACCCTGAGAAAAATCCGCTCAAAACGCCTTCAGGGAAAATCGAGATATTTTCCGAGCGCATCGAGAGTTTCGGGTACGCCGATTGTCCGCCCCACCCCGCGTGGCTCGAACCCCTCGAATGGCTGGGAAGCGAAATGGCGGAGAAATTCCCGCTGCACCTGATCTCGAACCAGCCGCGCACGAGACTCCACGGCCAGATGGACAGCGGCTCCACCAGCATCAAGAGCAAGATTCAAGGCAGGGAACCAGTGTGGATTCACCCCGAAGACGCCGCAGCCAGAGGAATCGCAGGTGGAGACGTCGTGCGAATCTTCAACGAACGGGGCGCGATTTTAGCAGGCGCCGTCATCACCGAAGGGCTGCTGCCGGGCGTGATCCAGCTCTCCACGGGCGCCTGGTACGACCCGCAGGAGCCGGGGAGAATCGGGGCGCTCGACAAGCACGGAAACCCGAACGTCCTGACGCCCGACAAGGGAACCTCCAGCCTGGGCCAGGGCCCGAGCGCGCACAGCGCGCTGGTGGAGATGGAGCGCTACGAGGAAGAGCTTCCCGAGATCACGGCATTTCAACCCCCATCCTTCATAGAGGCGTAAATGTCCAAGAAATTCTTTTCAGACCATGCCAAGTGGCCCCGGTGCGTTTCGGGCGGGCCGTTCCTCTTCTTCAGTGGGCAGATGGGGATGCACCCGAAAACGGGGAACATCTGCACCAGGTACGCCGAAATCGGGGACAAGGGACCCGCGCGGACGAAGAACTACCCTTGGGTCGACAAGATCGAAGCGCCCATCGGCGCACAGGCCATCGCGACTTACGAGGGCGTGGGAGAAACGCTCGATGCGAAAGGCGGGGGACTGGAAAACCTGCTCCGGTTCCATCTCTATCAACTCGACAAGCGTTTTTTCCCGGTGTTCGACAGCATCAGGCGTCACTACGAGCCGAAAGCCCCGACGCCGAGCACCGCCGTGGGCATGGGCGCGTTCGACCCGGAGAGAACCGTGCGCTTCAACATCGACGCCATCGCGCTTCATCCCGAGGCGGCGAAGACCCTGGGACAAAGGAAGAAGCATGAAGGCTCGAAGGCGCATTCGGCCGCCGCTCACTTCTCCCACGTCGTGGGTGCTGGGCCGTACCTATTCGTCGCCGGGCAGATTCCGACGGATACCTCGAAACCCGGCTCCCCCCTCATCCGCAACTATCCCGACATCCCCAAACGGGGGAGATTCCTCTCCGTCGGCCAGAGCCACGAGGACAGCAGAAACGGCCCCATCGCCGCGCAGACGTGGTTCGTCTACGACCTCATCCGCAAGCACCTGGAAGGCTCCGGGTCTTCGCTCAAAAACATCCTGAACCTGACCGTTTATCTCGGGGACATGCGCGACTTCCCGACCTTTCACCGGGTTCACGAGCGGTTTTTCCCGAAGGACCCGCCCGCCCTCACGGTGATGCAGGTGGCGGAAGTCGGCCACAAGGGGGAGAAAATCGAAATCGAACCGACGGCGCTTATGAACGGCAGCAAGATTAAGCGCGAGGTGATTCTCGGCGACGATGTTTCCGGTGCGCAAATGAGCCTGGGCGTCGCGGCGGGCGGCGTGCTCTTCCTCTCGAATCTCGTCGGCCTGACCGAAGACGGCGAGCCGATCAGCAAAAGAAGCGAGCTCAAGGGAGCTTTACGCAGGAGGCTGCCGAAAGCGTCTTCGCCGGCGACGAGAAACGCCGTCTTGCAGGGACTGGAAATTCTGGATCGCATGGAGAGCGCGATGAAAACAGCGGGCGCCGACATGAGCCGGGTGACGCACCTGACGCTGTTTCTCCAGAACATCTCCCACCTGTCGGCGCTAGAACCCCTGTTCAGGAAATACTTCCCGAAACGCAGGCCGGCTTTCACCGCGATTCAGATACCGGAAGTCTCCCCCGTCGCGGGTACGGAAGTCTCGATGACGGCCATCGGGTGGATCGGAGACGGCGAGCCTGAGATCGTCGCGTAAGGCTATTCCGTATCGCAGACCCTGTGTCCGGCGAGGTCTTCGATGAGGGTGGCGAAGCCGCTGTGGTCCAGCTCGCCGCGGTCCGCCGCCAGAAGCGCCGTGAACATCTGATAGAGCTGCCCCGCCGCCGGTATGGCCACGCCCAGGTCCGCTCCCGCCTCCATCGCGAGTCGCAAGTCCTTCCGGTGCAGGCGGAGCCGGAAACCCGGCGGGTATTCGCCCTTCACCAGGTTCGGCCCGCGCAACTCCAGCACGCGCGACTGCGCGAGGCCGCCGGACAGGGCCGCGATCATCTTTTCGGGATTCACGCCCGCTTTCGCGCCCAGCACGAGCGCCTCGCTCATCGCGGCGATATGCAGGCCCACCATGATCTGGTTCGCGATCTTCACATACCCGCCGTCACCCACATTCTCGCCCACATGGACGATGGTCTTCCCCATGGCCTCGAAGACGGGCAAAGCGTCTTCGAAATCCGCCGCAGCACCGCCCACCATGATCGAGAGCGTGCCCTCCCTGGCGCCTACGTCTCCCCCGCTCACGGGAGCGTCGAGCATGCGCACGCCCTTATCCCCCAAGGCCTGAGCCACCTGCTTCGAGACGCCGGGAGCGATCGTGCTCATGTCGATGAAAAGGGAACCCTCACTTGCGCCTTCGATGACGCCCCCTTCGCCCAGGGCGACCAGTTCGACGTCCGGCGAATCAGGCAGGCAGGTGATGATGACCTCCGCCTTCGAGGCGGCTTCCGATGCGGACGTGCACACAACCGCGCCCGCCTCTCCCAGTTCCTCCAGCGGGGGCCTGCTGCGGTTGTGAGCGGCCACAGAATGGCCTGCTTTCAGCAAGTTCAACACCATGGGCTTGCCCATGATGCCGGTTCCGATAAAGGCGACGGATCGGCTCATCGTCTAAGCCTCCTATGAGGGTCAATGGACGAAACAAGACGCGGGACGATTTTCCCGGAGCAATGACTTAAGCCATTTGAGCCTAAACGCTATTCACATCCCGGAAGATTACCCGCCGAGGCGGGACTCCAGCCATCTCGCCGTCCGGAGCAGCCTGGCGTCGTCTCCCCTGGGACCCACGAGTTGAACGCCGAGCGGCATCCCGTCCGCGCCTTCCAGCAGGGGAAGCGTAACGGCCGGCGTCCCGCACAGGGTCCAGATGGTGCAAAAAACGGGATTCCCCGTCGCGCCCAGCCCGAGCGGCGCCTGCCCCGGCGCGGGAGGGGTAAGGATGGCGTCGAACCGCTCAAACGTCTCTCCCAGCAAAGCGTTCAGGGCGGGCACCTTCTCCACCGCCCGGGTGTAATCCACCGCGAGATACTTTTTGCCGCGCTCCATCATTTTGCGCAGCAGGTCGCTCAGTTGGTCCCTGCCGCGGTCGTATTCCGTCTCGAAGTTCCGCGCGAGGTTCGATTCCAGGATGATCTGGTGCCACTCGACTGCGCTGTCAAAGGGCTCGGGAAGTTCGACCTCCTCCACGACCTCCCCGCCCAGACGCGCCGCCAGCTCCTCAAAGGCCGCCTGCGCGTCCTCATCGGCCTGGTCCCAGACGGGCGTTTTCACGAACGCGAAGCGAGGCGCGACCGGAGGCTCCGAGACTGCGGTTTCCAAAAGCCTGGGGGCCGCGCGATGCCGCATATCCGGGTCGCGCGCGTCGAAGACCATCAGCTGATCCCCCAGGAAGGCGACGTCCTCGACCGAGCGCGCGAAAAGGCCCACGTGGTCGATCGGTCTCGACTGCGGCAGCATACCGTAGCGTGAAATCGTTCCGTGCGTGGGCTTGAAGCCGCAGACGCCGCAATAAGAGGCGGGCCTGATGGTCGATCCGTTCGTCTGGCTCCCCACAGCTACAGGAATCATGCGGGAGGCGACGGCGGCGGCGGAACCGCTCGACGAACCGCCGGGCGTGCGGTTCGGATCGTGGGGATTCTTCGTCTTGCCGGGATGATAGACGGCGAATTCCGTCGTCACAGTCTTGCCCATGATGACGGCGCCCGCGTTCTTGAGCAGGGATACGAGCGCGGCGTCCTCGGTGGGCCGGCGGCCCGCGTGAAGGGGCGAGCCGTTCTCGGTCGGCAACTCGGCGGTGTCGATGATGTCCTTGATCCCGACGGGTACCCCGTGGAAAGGCCCCAAGGCCTTCCCTTCCCCTCTGGCGAGGTCGGCTTCCCTCGCCTGCCTCAAGGCGAACTCCTTGTCCAAATGCTCCCAGGCCCCGATTTGCTCTTCACACTCCTCGATTCGGGCAAGGCACGCCCCGACGAGCTCCTCCGAGGTCAATTCGCCCTCGCGTATCGCTTCCGCGGCGCGAAGGGCGCTCATATGAGCAGGATTCATCTCCTCCATCAAACAATTCCTCCCATCAGGGGCCTTCGTCGTCTGGTGTTTTTCCGGGATTCATCGCTCATCAGGGACGCTCCGCCGCGCCCGTCAACATGGCCACCGCGGCGAAATCCAGATCCCCCAGGCCGTCGCGCGAAGCCATGCGGTAGACCTGGTTCGCCGCTGCGCCGGTGGGGCACGGAATCCCGAGGGACATGAGAGCCAAAACGGCCAGGGACATGTCCTTGAGCATCAAGTCCACCGTGAAGCCGGCCTCGAAATCCTTGCTCGAAGGCGCGCCCTCGATGAGATCGGGACACGGCGGGTCTTTTTCCATCACCCAGCTCCCGCCGCTGCTCGTGCGGATCACCTCGTGGAGAATCTTCGTGTCCACGCCGGACGCCTTGCCCATGGCGAACGCCTCCGCCGCCGCCACCATAGTGACGCCCGCGATGAGATTGTTGCAGAGCTTCGCGACCTGCCCCGCGCCGTACCCCCCGACGTGGATGATGTTCTTCCCCATCAGCGCCAGGACGGGCTGCACCGTCTCGAACGCCTCCTTCGGGCCGCCGACCATGATGGTGAGGCTCGCCGCCTCAGCACCCATCACCCCGCCCGATACGGGCGCATCGAGCGCCACCGCCCCGCGCTCCGCCGCCTCGGCGGCGAGCTTTCGGCTCTGATCGGGCTCGATGGTGGAGAGGTCGACCAGCAAGCCGCCCTCGCCGACTGCTTCCATGAGGCCGCCCTCGCCCAGGTAGACGTCTTCCACCTCGGCTCCCGTGGGCAGGGAGGTGAGCACGATCTCGCACGTAGCGGCGAGTTCCGCAGGACCGGACGCCTCGACGGCGCCATTTGACACGGCGCGCTCCACGGATTCGCGAACGACGTCCACCACGCCCACTTCATGGCCCGCCTTGAGGAGATGCGGCACCATACGGCCGCCCATCGCCCCCACGCCTACAAAACCCAATCGCTTCATCAGATATCCTCCACGAAAAATTTTCTCATTTTGATCTATCTTAACCTTCCCCCGATATAAATTCCTCCGCCACCGCGCACAGGAATCCCTCCCTGAAGGCGGGCGCGAGAAGGGTCATCCCGATGGGCAGCCCGTTCGCATAAAACCCGTTCGGGACGGCGACGGCGCATAAATCCAGGAGATTCACGAAATTCGTATACATCCCCAGATTCGCGTTCAAGGTGATGGGGTCGGCATTCACCTCGTCTATCTTGTAGGCCGTGGGTGCCGTGGGAACCAACATAAAATCAATATCTTCCCATACTATTCTCACATCGCGCTTTAATTCTTTCAGGCGATAGAAGGCCTTGAAGGCGTCGACCGCCGAATACCCGGCGGCGCCGGAAATCAACTCTCTGGTGACGGGATGGAGGGCTTCGGGCTTTTCTCCAAAAAACGCTTCAATCGCCGCCAGCCGTTCCGCCACCCAAGGGCCGCCGTACAGGAGTTTCGCCGCCTCGAAAAAAGGCGAGAAATCGACCTCCTGAACTGCCGCGCCCATCCCGGAGAGACGCTCGATTCCCCGCTCGTAGGCGCTTTGCGCCTCATCATCTCCCAGGAAATCCCTTTGCCCGGGCAGAGGAACGCCCGCCTTCAGCCCACCCGGCAAGTCGGCGGCCATTTGCAGGGACGCTCCCGCCGGAAGAGCGCGGCTGTAAGCGTCCTCATCCAGGACGGCCATCGTCTCGAGGGCGCAAAGCGCATCCGCAGCCTCGAGAGCAAAGACCGAGACGCAATCGAGCGTGCGGCAGGCGGGAACCACGCCCCGCGTGCTCACCAGCCCCCGTGAGGGTTTCAAACCCACGATGTTGTTGAACCCCGCGGGCACCCGGCCCGAGCCCGCCGTGTCCGTGCCGAGGGCGAAACTCACAAGACCCGACGCGACGGCCACGGCGGAACCCGAACTCGAACCACCCGGTATGTAATCGGGGTGAAACGGGTTCCGCGCCACGCCATAAGGCGTGCGCGTACCGACGAGGCCGGTTGCGAACTGATCCAGGTTCGTCTTGCCGACGAAAATCGCCCCGGCATCCAGCAGAAGCTCCACGCAGGGAGCGCTCTCTTCCGGCGTATAAGCGTATTCGGGACACGCCGCCGTCGTCGGAACGCCGGCCACGTCGATGTTGTCCTTGACCGCAAAGGGAACGCCGTATAGGGGGAGTACCCCCGCATCCGCCCTGCGGGCTTCGAGTTCTTGCGCGCGCACGAGCAAATTACTCTCAGATTCGACGTGAATCCACACCCCGTCCCCACCGCGCGCGGCGATCCGCTCACAAACCTCATGAACAACACCCACCGGCGTGCGCTCACCCGAGGAATACGCTGCCTTAAGGCGTGAGAACCTCATCTCTTTCGCGTAAGGCGCTGCACCCGGCTTCATCATCCACCGTTTTCCCGGGATTCGCGCTCGGCCATCTCGCGAAGCGCCGTCTTGAGAACTTTTCCGTAGTTGTTCTTGGGCAGGGCCTCGATGAAACGGTACGCCCGGGGACGCTTGAAGCGCGCGATGTGTTCGAGACACAAGCCGTCGAGGTCTTCCTCGTCCACGCCTACCGCATCCTTGCGCACCACGAAGGCCATCACCTCTTCTCCCCAGTCCGGGTGAGGCCGCCCGATGACGGAGACCTCCTGAACGCCCTCGTGGCGCAGCAGCACTTCCTCCACCTCGCGGGGATAGATGTTGCTGCCGCCGCTGATGATGAGGTCCTTGGAGCGATCCTTGAGGGTGAGGAAGCCGTCCTCATCCATCACGCCCACGTCGCCCGTGTGGAGCCACCCGCCCTTGAGCGCGCTCGCCGTGGCTTCGGGGTTGTTCCAGTAGCCCTTCATGACGACGTCGCCGCGCACGAGCACCTCGCCGGTCTCTCCCGGCGGCAGGGTGTTGTCCTCGGCGTCCACCACGCGCACTTCGACCACGGTGTGCGGCACCCCGACGGATGCGAGGCGCTCCTCGAAGCGCGGATGATCCGTATCGACGTGCCGTTCTCTGGAGACGACCGTGATGGTCATGGGGCTTTCCCCCTGCCCGTAGACCTGAACGAGTTTGTTCCCCAGCGCCTCCATCGCCTTTTTGAGGTCTTCCAGGTACATCGGACCGCCGCCGTATGCGATGACCTTCAAATTCGTCGTATCCGCACCCTTGATCGCCTCGCTCTGAATCAGGCGCGTCACCATAGTGGGCGCCGCGAACATGGCGAGCCCCGGATAGGCCTCGATGAGACGAAAAATCTCCGGGGGCTCGAACCCCCCGCTTTCAGGAACGATGTTGTTGGCGCCCTGATAGACGTGCGGGATGGCGTACAGGCCCGAGCCGTGGGACAAGGGGGCGGCGTGCAGGATGCAATCGTTTTCGGTGACCGGATCGACGTCGGCGAAATAGCTCAGGGACATGCTGTGGAGGTTCTGGTGGGTGAGCATGGCGCCCTTCGGCCTGCCCGTCGTGCCGCTCGTATAGAAGAGCCAGGCCAAATCATCCGGTGCCCGGGGTTCGATGGGGATGGCCTCCCGGGACTGAATCGCCCGGTATTCGGGGGTATCGGCCTCCATCACGCTTTCGAGAGCCTCGATTTCATCGACGAGCGGCGCAATCGTCCCCATCAAGTCGGAAGTGGCGAAACAGCAGCGCGCGCCCGCATTTTCGAGGATGAAGGCCATCTCCTTCGGATGGAGTTTGGCGTTGACGGGCAGCGCGCAGCAGCCTGCATGCCATATGGCGTAGAGGACCTCCAGAAACGCCGGGCAATTCTTCATGGTGATGGCGACGCGATCCCCGGGCTTCATATCCAGATCTTCCCGCAGGAAACCCGCCATGGAACCCGCCCGGCGGGCGAACTCCTCATACGTGCAGTGAACCGCTTCACCATAAGATATGGCCGGCCGCTCCCCGCAGGCTCTGGCCGCCCGGCCCAGGAATTCCGCCATGTTCATTCGAAACCACCCTCCCGGAAGTCCCCTCCCATGATACGCGCAATCGCGCGGCTCTCGGGCGATTCATCGATGGAAGACTTTTCACCTCATGGCTTGATGATAAGCCATATCCGAATCCATGAATATGCGCTAGTATTAAAGCATACATCAGCGTTACGTGGAGCGCGGCTCCGGCCAAGAAAACCGTATTTGCGAGAGGAGCGCACCGGGCGTCCCCTCCTCTCATACCCGTGGAGGCATTCCCATGCGAAGCGAAAAAGACCTGCTCGATTCGGCCAAGAAATACAGCTTCCGCGGGCGGGTGGACAAGTCGGTTTTCTCGGGCCCCGTCTTCGTGCGCGGCGAGGGTTCCACCGTCGAGGACGTGAACGGCAAGCAATACCTCGATTTCAACTCGGGCCAGATGTGCTCCGCCCTCGGACACAACCACCCCACCGTCACGGACGCCATCAAGAAAAGCTGCGACGAGTTGATTCACGCGCACAGCAGCTTCTTCAACGACCAGGAAATCATACTCGCCGAACGCCTGGGCGCGCTGCTGCCGCCCCCGCTCGAGAAAAGCCTCTTTCTGGGGTCGGGCGCCGACGCCAACGAGGCGGCAGTGACTATAGCCCGCAAATACACGGACGGCTTCGAGGTGGCGAGCCCCCACATCAGCTTCCACGGCCTCTCCGACACGGCGCGCTCGCTCACCTTCGCGGGCTGGCACAGCGGGCACGGGCCGCTGTCGCCCGGGAGCATGGCCATGGTCGCGCCCTATTGCTACCGCTGTCCGCTCGCCCAGAAATTCCCCGATTGCGAGATCGCCTGCCTGGACACGAGCTTCGAACTCATCGACGCGCAAACGACGAGCAAACCGGCCGCCGTCATCACCGAACCCCTGTTCAGCGCGGGCGGCGTGGTGGAGCCGCCGCCCGGCTGGCTCAAGAAGCTGAAACAAAGCTGCGAGGAGCGCGACATGCTCCTCATCGTGGACGACGAGCAGACCGGACTCGGCAAGCTGGGCACGATGTTCGGCTTCGAGAAGGACGAGGTGGTGCCCGACGTCGTGACGCTGGCGAAGCATTTCGGCGGGGGCGTGAGCATCTCTTCGGTATCGACGAGCGCGGAGGTGGAGGAGAAGATAGCGTCCACCGAGTTCGTCGTCACCCACTCGCACACGAACGACCCGCTCGCCTGCTCCGCAGGGGTGGCGAGCTTAGACGTCATTGAGGGAGAAGACGTTCCCGCCAAGGCGAGAAAAATCGGCGCGCACCTGAGAGAGCGCCTCACCTGGCTGGGCGAACAGTACGAACTGGTAGGCGACATCCGGGGCCGGGGGCTACTGCAGGGGATTGAACTGGTGGAGGACAGGCGCACGAAAACGCCCGCCACCAGACAGGGAAGCGAGATCAACCGCCGGTGCCTCGAAAACGGACTCATCTTCAGCCAGCGGCGCGGGGGAAGCGTGCTCCGGTTCGTGCCGCCGGCTACCACGACGGAAGGACAGATGGATCAGGCGATGGACATCCTCACCGACGCGGTAGACAAGGCGAGCGTTCGCGGCGCCGTTTCGGGATGACGCTCGGCGCCGGGTCCCCAACTTTCGAATAGAATGAAATGCTCCACGTCGCTCTCTATCATCCCGCGATTCCGCAGAACACCGGGAACATCGGCCGATTGTGCGTGGGGATGGATGCGCATCTCCACATCATCGAGCCTGCGAAATTCGATTTTTCGGACAATTCCCTCAAAAGAGCGGGGCTCGATTACTGGCCCGACGTGAAACTCACCATCCACGAGAACGAAGCCCGCTTTCTCGACTGGTTGGGCGAGAGAACGCCCTGGCTCATCACGAAGTTCGGCGCGTCGCGCTTCGACCGGGTCTCATACCGGGACGAAGACGTCCTGCTTCTGGGAAACGAAAACACCGGCCTGCCCGATTCATGGCACGCTCGCTGGCCCGAGCGGCGGATTTACGTGCCCATGCCCGGACCGATCCGCTCCTACAACCTCGCCAACACCGCCGCCATCGTCCTCGCGCAGGCGTTCGTTCAACTACATGAAGGGGACATCACAAACCACGGCGGCGGGCAGGACCCTATTTCCTGAAATCAGAAATTCTAAGCTAGCGAATGAAAGGGAAATTATATCCATAACTCGACAATGAACTCTGGATTCTGGATGCGAAAGTGAATGATGCACTCACTTCCCTTGAGTGGGTCGGTCTTCCCGAGGGGAAAGCCCGACTCTCAAGGGGTTGTTGAAAAAACCTTTGTCGAAGGAGCAACCCCCCCTACCCCCCTTGACAGGCTTGTTGAAAAAGCCCGAGGAGAGAGGAATCACTCCCCCCTTGAGGGGGAGTCGATGAGCTAAGGGCGTAAGCCCGCAAGCGAATCGGTGGGGGGACATGCCACAGAGCAAACCTCCCCCCACCGCATCAGCCTTCGCACAAACCGCTCGGCTTCTGCGACTCCCCCTCAAGGGGGGAGTTGATTTGATATTCTCGTCAGTGAAAAGCGATCTTCGTAGGGGCCGCATACCGGCTTTTTCAACAACCCCCTGAAGGGGGGAGTAGTTGGTTGGCGCTTTACAAGGGGGGAGTAAGGTTTCATCCCTCCATGGTCGGCTCTATATGTGGAATCACGATATCAGGACTTTTTCAACAGCCCCTTGTCAGGGGGCAAGAAAGAGCAAAACCCTCCACCATGGCGGCGGGGAGGCAGCGCCTTTTTTTACCCCCCTGACAAGAGGGGTAGGGGGGGGTTGCTTTCAAAGAGGGAGGTCGGGGGTTCGCGCGAAAGCGGCCTTCCACCTAAAGGCAATGTCCCCCGACGAGGGGTTTTTCGACAACCCCCTCAAGGAGGAGTGGTTGGTTGGCGTTCTGCAAGAGGTAGAGTTGTCACCCCCCCTGCTTGGCTCTAAACGCCGAATCACGCACTCATGTCCACCCAACCGCCCTGCTGCGCGCTTTGGAGACATGCCTCGGCGAGTCGCACGTCACGGATGCCGGCGGAGAGATCGGCGTAGAAAGGCTCATCCGTTGCGACATGGCGGATGAAGCGCTCCCAGCCGTAGCGGTAGGGGTTCCTGTAGGGTTCCGCCTCGGGCTCCTCCTCCCAGTTCTCGCGGTAATCCACCGAGACGTCCATCGTGTCCGCGTCACGGCCCATGAGAAAACCGCGAACCAAAGGGGTATCGCCCGCCGCCTGCTTCCAGCAGCGTCTGAGACCCGCCACCGCGGAGCCGCCGGTTCCATCCACCTGGAAGGTCACCAGGTCCTCGCGCCGCACCCGCGTGGACCAGGAGCTAAGAATCGCGCCGCGCGCGCCGCTTTCGAGTTCCAGAAGCGTATGCGCGTTGTCCTCGACATCGACATCGAAGCGCTCCCCCGCCTCGTCGGCGCGCTCGGTCTGTCCTGTCCAGGAGAGCGCCGCCACGCGCGCAATCGGTCCCAGAACTCCCTCGACGATGTATCGCCAGTGCGGGTGCATGTCCGAGATGAGGCCCCCGCCGCCCGCCTTCCGGTAGTTCCAGCTCGGGCGCTGGCATTCGGCCTCGACCCCGTCGAACACCCACCAGCCGAAGTTGATCTGAAAACCGATGACGCGGCCCAGAAAACCGCTCTCCACCACCCGGCGGAGTTTCAAAAACCCCGGCAGGAAGAGCTTGTCCTCCACCGCGCCGTGCTTGAGACCCCCGGCCTGCGCGGCGCGCAGAAGAGCCGTCCCCTCCTGAACGCTGGGCGCGACGGGTTTTTCGGTATAGACGTGCTTCCCGGCGGCGATGGCGCGCTCTAATACGCCCACCCGCAAGTGCGTGGCCGCTGCGTCGAAGAATACGGGATACGCCGCGTTTCCGAGGGTCGCATCCAGGTCCGTCGTCCAGTCGAGGCCGCCGTGTTCCGCCGCCAGTTTCGCGAGGCGCTCTCCGCTCCTGCCGACGAGCAGGGGCTTCGGCAGGATTTTCTCGCCGCCCAGGTCGAGGCCGCCCTCGGCGATGATGGGAACGAGCGAGTTTCTCAGATGCTGGAAGGAGCAGATGCCACCCGTCGCCCCGTGCAGAATGATCCCCAACTCCCGCGTCGCCATATGTTCGCTCAGCCCTACTGATTGAATTTCCAGGAATGCCTTACGCTTCCAGACCCGCCATCAATTCCGCGGGATCGATGGGCAGCTTCAACTCCTCGCCGCGCTTGGCCGAGAGGTCCATCGCCATGGTCAACACGAGGTTGCGGTGCCCCTCGGCGGCGGTCGCATGGGGGGTGCGCTTGCCCGAATAAATGCGCTGGAACCAGGAGTTCGTCTCCTCGCGCATGGGACCCCAGAGTTCCCCGTCATACATGTCGCCCGGGGGGAAGCTGGTGAGGAATTCGACGTTTCGCCGCGCTTCCAGCTCGAGATCCTCCGGATTGTAGGCGGGACCCTGCGAGAATTCAGACGCCATCACCACGTCGCGGTGCGTGTCCTCGATGTCCACCACGCCCTTCGTGCCCACGATGCCGATTTCGAGCCCGTACACCGCGCCGGGCCACTCCTTGGGCAGCGCCCAGCAGATGTTCATGCTCCAGATGGCGCCGCTATCCATCGTGAACACGCCGAAGGTGGCGTCCTTGGTGCCGAGATCGCTTAATATCCCCTCCGTCGAGCGCGCATAGAGGGAGACCGGCTTGGCGTCGCCCATCAGCCACAGGCACATGTCGAGGCTGTGGGTGCCGGAGACGACCATGGGCGTCAGGAACCGGCGGTCCTGGGAGAGGCGGACCTCTCCGGTCGGCGCCATGCGGTTCATGAAGGCGCGCGTGACCGCCGCCGTGACGTCGCCTATCTGGCCGTTATCGACGCGGTCCTTGACGGCGAGAAAACGCCTGCGAAAACGCTGGGTGTAGCCCACGACGGCGTCCACGCCGGCCGATTCTATCGCCGCGAGCACCGAGGCCGATTCGCGCGCGTCCGTGGCGAGCGGTTTTTCGATCAGCATGGAAAGGCCGCGCTCCGCCGCGGCGAGCGTGGGCTCGACGTGCGCCCAGGTCGAGGTGGCGATGATCGCCGCATCCACCTCGGGACGGGCGAGGAGTTCGTGAAAATCGGCCGTGAAGAAATCGGCCCCGATGTCTGTTTTAAGTCTTTGCCCCACCTTCTCGTTCATGTCGGAGAGGCCGATCCAGCCGATTCCGGGGAAATCCCTGGCCAGCGCGCCCCGCATGCGCCCCACGACCCCGCAGCCGACGATGGCCAGACCTAGTTCTTTTTTATCCGCCATTCCCGTTCCTTTCACTTGTATGAGTATCGTCTCTATGACTTCGTGTATGTAGCCGGCAAGTAAAAAGCCGCGGAGACCCCGCGGCCGTTATTCGCTTGGTAGCGGGGGGAGGATTCGAACCTCCGACCTTTGGGTTATGAGCCCAACGAGCTACCAGACTGCTCCACCCCGCATCAATATGTGTTATCTACTCCCGCGTGGGCGTTCTGTCAAGGAGAGAGAGGTTTTTTGAGAATTACCAGGAGGCTCCCTCGGGATCGAGGAACCGAAAATCATAATTCATTTTTTCGCGGGGATGAACTCGTAGACGATTTCGCCTTTCTTCACGAGGCCTAAGTCTTCACGCGCGATTTTCTCGATAGCGCGCTCATCGGAGCGCAACGAGCGAATCTCCGCGCGCAACTCCTTGTTCTTCGCCTCGATTTCCGCGTTCTCTTTTTGGAGTTCGGACACGCGCTCCTTGTTCACGATGACGGCGAGATACCCGTCCCGGCCCAGCAAGGCAGTGCCGAGCAGCAAGACGATGACGCCCGCGCACATCCAGAAGAAGAGTCTGGCTTTCGGGGATTGGCCCTTGGTGGATGATCGTCCTGCTTTTCGCATCGCGCTCAGACTCCGAGGCGCGCAAGCCTCATCGGCTACAACTCGGCGAACGCCTCTCGCGCGGCGGCCAGCGTGGCCTCCACGCTCTCATCCGTATGGGCGGAAGACATGAACCCCACTTCGAACTGACTCGGGGCGAATGCCACGCCCCGTTTTAGCATAGAATGAAAGAATTTGGCATACTGGTTTGTATCCGAGCGCATGGCGTCGGAGAAATTGCGAACCGGGCCCGCCTGGAAAAACGCGCCGAACATCGACCCGCAACGCGCGCCGGTGAGCGGGACGCCCGCCGCCCGCGCCGCGTCGGCCATGCCGTCTGAAAGGGCTTCGACCTTTCCATCGAGGGCTTCGGGCAGCCCAAGCTCCTCGATGATCTTGAGCGTCTCGATTCCCGCCGTCATGGCGAGAGGGTTGCCGGAAAGCGTGCCCGCCTGATAGACGGAACCCAATGGGGCGACACATTTCATCACGTCGCGCCTTCCGCCGTAAGCGCCCACGGGCATGCCGCCGCCGATCACCTTCCCGAGGGTCGTCAGATCGGGCGTGATACCGAACAGGGCCTGGGCGCCTCCTCTGGCCACCCGAAACCCCGTCATCACCTCATCGAAAATGAGCAATGCGCCCGCCTTTTCGGTTTCCTCCCGCAAGACCTCCAAGAACCCGGCCTCGGGCGGAATCAGCCCCATGTTGCCCGCGACAGGTTCGAGGATGAGTGCGGCCACGTCCACGCCGCGCCCCGCGAAGAAATCCCGGACCGCCTCGACGTCGTTGAAGGGGAGCGTGGCCGTGTTTCGTGCGTAATCCCCCGGAACGCCCCCGCTGTCCGGCACGCCCAGGGTGGCGCCGCCGCTGCCCGCCTTGACGAGCAGCCCGTCGGCGTGGCCGTGGTAACAGCCCTCGAACTTGACGATCACGTCCCGGCCCGTGAAGCCCCGCGCCAAGCGGATGGCCGACATCGTCGCCTCGGTACCCGAATTCACGAATCGCAGCAACTCCATGGAGGGGTATGCCGCGTTCACCAGTTCCGCCAGTTCGGTCTCGAGTGCCGTGGGCGCGCCGAAACTCGTGCCGCGAGCCGCCGCCTCCTGAATGGCGCGCACCACGCGGGGGTGGGCGTGGCCCAGAATCAACGGCCCCCAGGAGAGCACGTAGTCGATGTATTCGTTGCCGTCGGCGTCCCGGATCCGGTCGCCCTCCCCTTTTTCGACGAAAAAGGGCGTGCCGCCGACGCCCCGGAACGCGCGGACGGGCGAATCCACGCCGCCGGGGATGCGGTTTTGCGCAAGCGCGAAAAATTCCTCGGATTTGGGCCGGTTCACGTTATGTATTTTCCAATCAAATGACGCAGGCGTTCTTTCGTCTCGCTCGGCATCCGGGCCGGGTCGGTCATGAGAGCCGTCGCCAAAGAGCCTGCGAAGGGGCTGTCACCATCGATCTCGGGCGCCGCTTCCTTGATGATCTCCTGAGCGAGGGCCGCGTTGCTCATCACCTGGGCGATCACGGCTTCCACGCTCACCGCCTCTTCCTCCTCGTGCCAGCAGTCATAATCGGTCGCCAGCGCGATGGTGGCGTAGCTCATCTCCGCCTCGCGCGCGAGCTTGGCCTCGGGCATGTTCGTCATCCCGATAATCGAAGCGCCCCAGGCGCGGTAGCGAAAACTCTCCGCCCGGCTGCTGAACTGGGGACCTTCCATGCACACATACGTGCCGCCAGCGTGCGCCGTCGCGCCCGCGCGGAGGGCCGCTCCCATCAGTATCTCGCCCAAAACCCCGCAAACCGGGTCCGCCATCGAAACGTGGGCCACGACGCCGTCGCCGAAAAACGTGGCGATGCGCGTCTTGGTGAGGTCGATGAACTGGTCGGGAATCACGATGTCGCCCGGATGGATGTTTTCTTTCAGGCTTCCCACCGCGCTGACGGATATGAGCCACTCCACGCCCAGTTGCTTGAATCCGTGGATGTTGGCGCGGAAGGGAATCTCATGCGGCAGATATACGTGTCCGCGCCCATGCCGGGGCAGGAACGCGACCCGCTTGCCGGAGAGCGTCCCCAGAACGTAGGGGGCCGAGGGTGCGCCGTAGGGCGTGTCGAGCGCGCGTTCTTCCACATCGCCCAATTCCGCCATCTCGTAGAGGCCGCTGCCGCCGATGACTCCGATATTCGCATCAGACACTTATATAACCTCGTTCGTCATCATTTCACCGGGGCCGCCCGGAGCATTCCCTTCTCTATCAGCGCCTCGGCTATCTGCACCGCATTTAAGGCGGCGCCTTTTCTCAGGTTATCCGCCACCACCCACAGGTTGAGCGTGTTTTCGCGGGAATCGTCCCGGCGGATGCGGCCGACATACACCGGGTCTTCTCCGTCGGCGTCCTTGGGCATGGGATAGGAGAACGATTCCACGTCATCCACCACCTCCACGCCCGGAGCACGCGCCAGAAGCGCACGCGCCTCCTCGGGTGAAACGGACTCCTCGAACTCCACGTTCACCGACTCCGAGTGCGCGTTGTAAACAGGCACCCGCACGCACGTGGCGCTGACGGCCAGATGCGGCGCGCCCATGATCTTCCGCGTCTCATCCACCATCTTCTTCTCTTCTTTCGTATGTCCGCCCTCTAAAAAAACGTCGATATGGGGCAGGCAGTTGAAGGCGATCTCATGGGGCATTTTCTCAGGCGCCGGGGCGTCGCCCTCGACTTGCGCCTGCATCTCGTCTACCGCGGCCTGCCCCGCCCCGCTCACCGCCTGGTAGGTGCTCACCACGACTCGCCTGATGCGTGCGGCGTCGTGAAGGGGTTTGAGCGCGACCACGAGTTGGATGGTCGAGCAGTTCGGGTTCGCGATGATCCCCTGGTGCGCTTCCATCGCATCCGGGTTCACCTCCGGCACCACGAGGGGCACGCCCTCATCCATGCGGAAAGCGCTGGAATTATCCACCACCACCGCCCCCGCCTCGACGGCTGCGGGCGCGAACTCAAGGGACCGCGAAGCGCCGCAGGAGAAAAGCGCCAGGTCCACGCCACAGAACGCATCCTGCGTGAGCCGGCTCACCGCAAGCTCCGAGTCCCGAAACGGGATTTTCCGGCCCGCGCTGCGCTCGCTCGCGAGAAGAACGACCTCATCGGCGGGAAACTTGCGCTCCTCCAGAATCCTGAGCATCTCCCGGCCCACGGCGCCCGTGGCGCCGGCGACGGCGACGCGCATCACGAGGCTCCTCCCGCCAGGGCGGCGATGCGCGCGCCCATCTCGGCGCAACCCACCGCCGCCGCGCCCGGCGTGTGGATGTCGGACGTCCTGAGACCCTCATCGAGTGCTGCGGCGACGGCCGCCTCGATGGCTTCGGCCACGTCCACGCGCTTTAGCGAATAGCGGCACAGCATGGCGGCCGACATGATGGCCGCAATCGGGTTCGCCTTGTCCTGGCCGGCGATGTCGGGCGCCGTGCCGTGCACCGGCTCGTAGAGGCCGAAGCCGGTCTCGTTCACGTTCGCCGATGCGAGCATGCCGATGGAGCCCGTGAGCATGGAGGCGCAGTCGCTCAGGATGTCGCCGAACATGTTGCCCGTGACGATGACGTCGAATTGCAGCGGGTCGCGGATCAGTTGCATCGCCGCATTGTCGACGTACATGTGGCTGGTTTCGACTTCCGGGAATTCCCCGGCGACGTCCCCGGCGACCCTGCGCCACAGGCGGCCGTTGTCGAGAACGTTCTCCTTGTCCACCGAGCAGAGCTTTTTCCCCCGCACGGACGCCAATTCGAACGCGAGGCGAACGATTTGGCGAATCTCGCCCGTGGTGTACGTCATCGTGTCGACCGCTTTTTCCTCATCCGCCGAGAGCCGCTCGATGCCCCTCGGCTGGCCGAAATATATACCGCTCACGCCCTCGCGCACGACGAGCATGTCGAGGCCGCGAACCACCTCGGGCTTGAGGGATGAGGCTTCCACCAGCGGATCGAACATGACGGCGGGCCTCAAATTGGCAAACAGGTTCAGCTCTTTCCGCAAGCCCAGGATGGCCTGCTCGGGGCGTTTGTCGCGCGGCAGCTCATCCCACTGGGGACCTCCCACGGCGCCGAACAGCCCGGCATCGCTCCGGCGGCAGAGGGCGAGGGTTTCTTCGGGCAGGGGTTCTCCCGCCGCGTCATAAGCCGCGCCGCCGCAAAGGCCTTCCTCGAACTCGAATCCCGCGCCGAAGCGACTGCCCGCCGCCTCCAGCACCGAACGCGCCTGCGCCACCACCTCCTGGCCGATGCCGTCGCCCGGCAATACGGCTATCTGGTAACTGCTCACTGAAAACTCCTCTCTTTATTGCGCTTCGCTCTCGAAATTCGTGACGTAGGGCAGGCTTTGCGCCACTTCTTCGACCTGGGGCAGATTGCCCCGCAAATTGGCGAGCATGTCCCAGGTGCCGGCCAAAAAGGCTTTCTGGCGCGTCTCCTGGATGTCGATGGAAATGACGCGCTCGCCATAGCTGACCGTCGCATTCCTGATGTCCACGGTGAAGCGCGTCTCCGGTTCTTCCTGCGCCTGTTTGATCAGCTCATTCACGTCATCCGCCGACGCCACGCCGAGCGGCACGCCGATGGCGAAGCAGTTTCCCGCAAAAATCTCTGCGAACGATACCCCGACGAGCACTTCGACCCCGAAGCGCTTGAGCGCCTGGGGGGCGTGCTCGCGCGAGGAACCGGACCCGAAGTTCTTGCCCACGAACATCATGTTCGCCCCCTTGTGGGCGGGGTTGTCGACGGGATGGTCGGGCGTGTTCTCGCGCTCATCGCAAAAAAGTGCTTTTTCGATGCCCTCGAAGGTGATGGACTTGAGAAAACGGGCCGGCGTGATCCTGTCGGTATCGATGTCGTCGCGCGGCATGGGAATGGCCTTGCCCACGATTTTTTCGATTCTTTTCGTGCTCATGCTTGTTCTCCCATCTCTCTGGGGTCCGCGATGCAGCCCGCAATCGCCGATGATACGACGACCGCCGGACTGCCCAGGTGGGTTCTTCCGCGCGGGCTGCCCTGACGCCCGATGAAATTGCGGTTCGAGGTGGAGATGCTTCTCTCCGCACCCACGAGCTTGTCCGGGTTCATGCCCAGGCACATCGAGCACCCCGCTTCGCGCCACTCCGCGCCCGCTTCGTTGAAAATTTCGTGCAGACCCTCTTCCTCGGCCTGCTGCTTCACCTGCTGGGAGCCGGGCACCACCAGCATCCTGACGCCGGGGTGCACTTTGTTGCCCTTCAGCAACCGCGCGCCCTCGCGCAAGTCGGAGATTCTCGAATTCGTGCAGGAACCCAGAAAGGCGACGTCGACCTTCGTGCCCAGAATCGACTCGCCCGGCCTTAAGTCCATGAAATCATAGCCGTGTTCCGCCGTTTTCCTGTCCTCGCCCGCGAAGCTCCCCACCTCGGGAAGGGGCTGTGAAATCCCGACCGAATGCCCCGGATTGATGCCCCAGGTGACCATCGGCTCGATGGATTCGCCCGCAATTTCGTAGACGTCGTCATATTCCGCGTCATCGCCCGAGGCGATATCCCGCCAGTACGCGAGGCCCCTCTCCCAGGCTTCTCCCTCGGGGCTGAACTCGCGGCCCTCAAGATATTCGAACGTCGTCTCGTCCGGATTCACGTAGCCGATACGGGCGCCGCCCTCGATGCTCATGTTGCAGACCGTCATGCGCCCTTCCATCGACATGGTGTCGAAAACGTCGCCGCCGTACTCATAGGCGAATCCCAGGCCGCCCTTGATGCCCAGATCGTGGATGACGCGCAAGGTCACGTCCTTTGGCGTCACGCCGGGGCCGAGCGCGCCCGTGACCTCGATTCGCTTCACCTTCAGGCGGTTCAGCGCCAGGGTCTGCGTCGCCAGGACGTGGCCCACCTCGGTCGTGCCGATGCCGAAGCCCAGAGAGCCCATCGCGCCGTGCGTGCTCGTGTGGCTGTCGCCGCAGGCGATGGTCATGCCGGGCTGGCTGAGTCCCAGTTCCGGCCCGATGACGTGGACGATGCCCTGCTTGCCGGAATCGAGATGCAGGAAGCGGACGCCGAACTCGTTCACGTTCTGCTCCAGGGCGGCCATCATCTTCTCGGCCTGCTCGTCCTCGTAGGGCCTTATCTGGCTGAGCGTGGGGATGATGTGGTCCACGGTCCCAATCGTGCGGCCGGGAAAAGCGACGCCGGACCCGATTTCCTTGAGCATCCCGAATGCCTGGGGCGTGGTGACCTCATGGATGAGATGCAAGCCGATGAAAATCTGGTCCTGGCCCGAATCGAGCTTCGCCACGGTGTGGGAATCCCAAACCTTATCGTAGAGCGTGTTTTTCGACATGGCATTACCCTCGGAATAATCTACAGATTCTTACGCATCATGTTGAAATTGATTGTCAGGAAACCGTCTTCGAGCGATCGAGACCTTCCCGCAAAGAGGCGATGTAATCGCGCGCCGCCCGCATCTTGCCCTCACGCGACTCCTGCGCCTCCATGACGTCTATCAGGGCGCTGCCGACGATGACGCCATCGGCGTGTCCGGCCACCTCCGCGGCCTGCTCGGGCGTCTTGATGCCGAACCCCACGAGGACGGGCCGGTTTTTCACCCGGTTGATCCTCGCCAGGGTGGCGCCCAAATCCGAATCCAGGGCGTCTCGCGCGCCGGTAACTCCCATCTGACCGACATAGTAGATGAAGCCGCCGCCCGCATCGTTCACCAATTCGACGCGCTCCTGCGTGCTCGTGGGCGCGAGCATGAAAACGGGCTCGAGCGGATAATCGTTCATGATCTCGAGGAGAGCGCCCGCCTCTTCAGGCGGCAGATCGGGCACGATGACGGCGTCAGCCCCCACCTGCGATGCGCCGCGCACGAATTCCGCCAGGCCCATGGCGATGATGGGGTTGTAATACGTCATCAGAACCAAAGGCGTATCGGGTATATCCGCGCGGACCTCGCCCACCATTTTCAGGACGCCGCTCAGTCGCGTTCCGCCCGTGAGCGAGCGCATGCTCGATCTCTGGATGGTGGGGCCGTCCGCCAGGGGATCGCTGAAGGGAACCCCGATTTCGAACCCATCCGCTCCCGCCTCCGTCATGAGAGGCAGCAACTCGCGGGTGAAGTCCAGGTCCGGGTCGCCCGCGGTGACGAACGGGAACAGACCGGCCCGGCCCTCTGCGCGCAAACGGGCGAAACACGCTTCCAGTCTATGACTCATCACCGCACGTCCTCGTCATCGAGCATTTCCGTCAAAAGGCCCTCCGCCTGATGTACGTCCTTGTCCCCCCGGCCGGAGAGGCAAAGCACCACGGTCTTCATCCCGCCCGCCTCTCTCGTCTCTTTGGCCAAGCGGTCCAGATAGGAAATCGCGTGGGCGCTCTCGAACGCGGGAATGATGCCCTCCAGCACGGAGAGCTTCTGAAACGCCTTGAGCGCGTCGTGGTCTTCGACCGTCACGTAGCGCGCGCGCCCGGAATCCTTCAAATGCGAGTGCTCGGGCCCCACGCCGGGATAATCGAGACCCGCGGACACCGAATGAGCGGGGATGATCTGGCCATCATCGTCATAGAGCAAAAACGTCTCGCAGCCGTGCAGAACGCCCACGCGGCCGGCAGTCAGGGACGCCCCGTGCTCCTCGGTGTCCAGGCCCCGGCCCCCTGCTTCCACGCCGATGAGCTCGACGTCATCGTCATTCACGAAAGGGTGGAACAGGCCGATGGAATTGCTGCCGCCCCCCACGCAGGCCACGCAGGCGTCGGGGAGCCGGCCCTCCGCCTCCAGAACCTGCTCGCGCGCCTCGCGGCCGATGACGGACTGGAAATCCCGTATCATCTCCGGGAACGGATGCGGTCCCACGACCGAGCCGATGATGTAGTGGGTCGTCCGCACCGAAGCCGTCCAGTCGCGAAGCGTCTCGTTCGTGGCGTCCTTCAAGGTCTTGCTGCCCGAGGTGACCGGAATCACTCGCGCGCCCAAAAGGCGCATGCGGAACACGTTGAGCGATTGCCTCCCGATGTCCTCCTCGCCCATGTAGACGTCGCAATCGAGGCCAAAAAGCGCCGCCGCCGTGGCGGTGGCCACCCCGTGCTGGCCCGCTCCCGTCTCCGCGATGATGCGCGTCTTTCCCAGCCTTCTGGCCAGAAGAACCTGGGCGAGCGTGTTGTTTATCTTGTGAGCGCCCGTGTGGCAGAGATCCTCACGCTTGAGATAGACCCTGAGCACACCCAGGTCATCGGAGAGGCGTTCGGCCAGGTAGAGCGGCGTGGGCCTGCCCACGAATTCTCTGAGATACGCGGCGAGTTCTTCGTGGTACGCCGGATCGTCCCGGGCTTCCTCGTAGGCAACTTCCAGTTCCTCGAGGGCGGGCATGAGGGTTTCCGGGACGTAACGCCCCCCGAACCGACCGAACCTTCCCCTGGAGACCAATTCGCTCATCTTCTCATTTCCTCGAGTTCAGATATCGCCGCCCGCGCGTTTTCGATGAAACTTAAAGTCCGCCCGGGTTCTTTTCTGCCCAAAACCGCGCCCTCTACTCCGCTGCTCGAATCCACGCCATAGGGCTGAACACCCCTCACGGCTTCACCCACGTTCTCGGGCTTGAGACCTCCCGAGAGGATGATGGGCCTCGCAACGGCCGCCTGCCGCGCCAACTCCCAATCGAAAGTCTCGCCCGTACCCCCGAGCGCGCCCTTCACGTAGGCGTCCAGCAATATCGCGCAATCGGGAAAAACGTCCATCTGCGCTATCGTTTCGGGCCCCTTGACCCGCAAGGCCCGGATTACACGCAAGCCCCGCTCGATAAGCCAGCGGCAATCCTCAGGCGTCTCATCGCCATGAAGCTGCGCTGCATCCAGACCGACGCGACGCGCAATTTCCATCACATGCTCGGAGCGCTCGTTCACGAAAATGCCGACCCGCGTCCCGAAAGGCGCGAGCGCTTCGCTTATCTCCCGCGCCTGCTCCACCTCCAGACAGCGGGGAGTGCCCGGAACGAAATTCAGCCCCAAGGCGTCGGCGCCCGCTTCCAGGGCGAATTCCGCGTCCTCAACGGTCGTTACTCCACAAATCTTCACGCGGATCATCTCGCGAAACCCTCCCGAGCGGAGCAAGCATTTATAGCACAGAGTCGAAGCGCAAGCCTAGCGTAAAGGGCGCAGTTGAGGCGCAAACGAGAAGATACTATCACGCAGAGGACATGGGGTTCTTGGCCTGAGAGATTACTGCTTACAAAGGAACAGAAGGGTTTGCCTGTGTTAGCCGCCGCCCAGGTACATCATCTTGACTTCCTGGTTGTTCAGGAGTTCGTGGCCGCCGCCCTGATAGCGGTTCCTGCCGAGTTCGAGCACGTAGCCCCGGTCTGAAATCTCGAGAGCGCGCGCGGCGTTCTGCTCGACGAGCATGATGGTCAGCCCCTCTTTGGCGAGGCTTACGATTTTCTCGAATACTTCTGTCACGAAGCGGGGACTCAAGCCCAAAGACGGCTCATCGAGCATGATCATCGTTGGCCTTGTCATCAGGGCGCGGCCCATGGCAAGCATCTGCTGCTCGCCACCGCTCATCGTGCCCGCCAACTGCTTCTGCCGCTCGCCGAGGCGCGGGAAGAGCGTGAAGACGTAGTCCATCGCCTCGTCGATTTTTTTCTGATCGCGCTCGATATAGGCGCCCATCTCCAAGTTTTCCTTCACCGTCATCTGGTTGAAGACGATGCGGCCCTGCGGCACATAGCCAAGCCCCCGGCCCAGAATCTGATCAGGGCGGTAGCCAACGATGTTCTGGCCCTCGAACTCTATCTCGCCGCCGAGATAGTTGATGAAGCCCATGATGATCTTGAAGGTCGTGGATTTCCCCGCGCCGTTCGGCCCGATGACGGCCACCACCTCGTCCTTGTTCACGTGGAGCGACACGTCGTGGAGAATCTGGATTCGGCCATACGCCGCGTTTACGTCTTTGAGTTCTAGTAGCGCCATTTATCTGTGTCCAAAATATGCTTCGATAACGTCTTCGTTCTTTTGAATGTCCTCGGGCAGACCCTCGGCGATTTTCACGCCATAGTCGAGCACGAACACCTTCTCGCAGTGGTTCATGATGACGTTCATGTCGTGCTCGACGATGAGAATCGTCTTCCCCTGGTCTTCCTGAAGATGGTGGATGTGGTCGAGCAGGTTGTTGAGCAGGGTTCTGTTGACGCCGGCCGCGGGCTCATCGAGAAGAATGAGTTCGGGGTCTGTCATCAGGGCACGGGCGAATTCGAGGAGTTTCTGCTGCCCGTAGGAGAGGTTTCCGCCATATTCGCCGCGAAGTTTCGTGAGCGTGACGAATTCCATCAACTGCTCCGCCCGCTCGCGCGCCTCGCGCACGGGCATCTTCATGCTCGAAGCGGAGAGCATGTTCTCGAACACCGTCATCTCGCGGTAGATACGGGTAATCTGGAAGGTTCGGCTGATGCCCCTGTTGAATACTTCATAGGGCTTGAGGCCGACGATGTTCTCTCCGTTGTAGAGCACCTCGCCGCTGTCCGCATCGAGAACGCCCGTGAGCAGGTTAAACGTGGTGGTCTTGCCGGAGCCGTTCGGCCCGATGAGGCCCGATATCTGGCCCTTGGGCACCTGGAAGGTGCAACCATCCACCGCCTTGATGCCCCCGAAATACTTCTTCAGGTTCTGGATGTCGAGAGCAATTTCCGTTTCAGCCATTTTCTCGCGCTGCTCCGTTTCCTAGTGAACCATTCCCTTGCGCGCCCAGCCCTTGTCGATGGCAAATCCCATCAGTCCGCGCGGCATGAACCGGGCCACGAGGACGATGAAGACGCCGAAGGCGATGAGGTGAGCCGTCGGGAATTTCACCCAGGTAATTTCCTGAACGAT
This sequence comes from bacterium, assembly GCA_022828125.1. Classification (GTDB taxonomy): domain Bacteria; phylum UBA8248; class UBA8248; order UBA8248; family UBA8248; genus Bin107. The sequence goes on from JAJEJD010000020.1 coordinate 468,524, forward strand.
ATACAAGATGAATGTGCCCAGAATGGGCCCGATTACCGTTCCCTTGCCGCCGAACATGGCGAAGAGCTTCATGTAGATGGTAACGAGGATGAAGAACTCGGTTTCGGGATCGATGTAGAGAACCTTATACGCCTGAATACCGCCGGCCGCCGCCGGGAAGATAGCGGAGAGCGCAAAGGCGGAAAGCTTGTAGAACGTAGAGTTGATGCCCAGGCTCTCCGCGGCGATTTCGTCCTCGCGTATGGCGTTCAGGCGGATCCCGAACCTCGAATGACCCACCCAATAGGACACGACAATGGTGACCAGCATGACCACCAGCATGGCGAAATACGTTTCAAAGGAGTTTTCGACATTGGGCAGTCCGATTCCCTCGCCGCCGTGGGTGAAGCTGTCCCACACTGTGGCCACCACGCGCGTGCCTTCCGCCGCCCCGAGCATGGCGATGGCGAAATACGGGCCCTTGAGACGCAGAACCGGAAACCCGATGCACAAGGAGATCACGAAAGAAACGAGCACGCCCACGAAAAGGGTTGGTATCCAGTGCCAGCCGTAGTCCACCACCAGAATGGCCGTAGCGTAGGACCCGATGCCGTAGAACATCACGTGGCCGAAAGAAACGTAGCCCGTGTAGCCGCTGATGATGTTCCAGCTCAGGGCGAGTACGACGTACATCATCGTGAACATAATAACGGAGCGCTGGTACAGATTGAGATTCGGGGGCAACACGCTCAGGACGATTATGAGTATGGCCAGCATTCCGAAATTGCGAAGGTGTTCATTTTGGGCCATTCAGATCTCTCCTAGTTTTCTTTCGGCCCCATCAGACCGCGAGGCCTGATAAGCAGCACGAAAACCATCATCCCGTAGGACGCAATTTCCACCATGGCGGTGCCGTTGGGGATCATGAAGGAGATGAGGCTCTCGATGACCGCGAGCATCACCCCTCCGATGAGCGCACCGATATAGTGGCCCCTGCCTCCGAGCACGATGATGGCGAAGGCCTGCAACGTATACAAGACGCCCGTTTCGGGGTTGAAGCCGAACTGAATCGACACCAGGGCGCCGCCCGCCACGGCAAGCGCCGCCGCCAGCCCCGAGGTGATCATGTATATATGGAATATGTTGATGCCGCAGACCATTGCGACATCCGCGTTTTGCGCCGTCGCGCGTATGGCCTTGCCGATGCGGTGAACTTTCAGAAAAAAGAATACACTCAATGATATGAAAGCGGCCATCACGAAGCTGATGATCTTACTCTTGCTCACCGCAATGGTTTCGGTAAGCTGTAATGCGTCGGGAGCGTAGGGGATGGTGCGGTAATCCGTGGTGAAGATGGCTTCCACGATATGAATGATCGTTAGTCCCAGGCCGAAAGTGATCAGCAAAGGCGTCAGTTCCGGCCCGCCCACCACGGCGTTCAACAACAGCTTCTGTATAAGGAGCCCGATGCAGAAAGCGATGGGGAGCGTGATGAACAGGGCGAGGAGCGGGTCGATTCCCACGTAGAAAAAGAACATCCAGGTCAGGTAGGCGCCCAGCATCACCAACTCGCCGTGCGCCACGTTGATGATGCGCATGACGCCGAAGATGAGGGTAAGCCCCACGGCGAACATGGCGTATACGCCGCCCTGCATGATGCCGTTCAGGATGACGGTGGTCAGGTCCGCCAGCCACTGAAGGTCGAAAAAGACGTTTTCCGTATAAATACCGACGGCGAAGGGAACCGTGTACGCCGCTACCAAAAACAACGCCAGCCAGTATTTGCTACGGATTTCCGCTCTTTCCTGCATGAGAAAATATATCCTCGGTATACGAAACAAAAAATCCGGATACTTTCGCCTTCGCGCCGGGGCCGCTTTTAACAGCCCCGGCGCGAAAGTTCAAGTGCTTATTGCGTTATTGCGTCGAACGCAATCCGACTTAGTTCTTGCCTCTTTCCTTCCATTTCGGCATCGGCAGCTTGTAGGAAACTTCCGAAATTTTCTTGGGCCACACGATCTTGCGCTGGCCGTCGAGAATCTGGAAGGTCAAGCCCTCGTGACTGTTCAGGTTGGTGTCGTCCACTTTCCAGGGGCCGATGATTGTCATGGTCTTCATGGTGCGCAGCGCCTTCCAGACCTTGTCCCGGTCCGCGGAACCGGCTTTCGCCACCGCATCGCCGAAAATCTGCAGAGACGCATAGGACTGGCCAGCGTGGTAGTTCGGCTTCACGCCGTAGCGCTTCTCATACGCCGCGATAAACTCCTTCATGCCGGGCCGCTTGAGAATTTCCGGCTTGGGTTCCCACTGGCTGAAGCCCAGAACGTATTCCGCCGTGTCGCCGAGCTGCTTGGCGAACTTCGGCAGGCCCGGGCCGACGGTTCCGGCGAAAATCTTGAGGTTGATGTTGAGTTCGCGAAGCTGGCGAATCTGCGCCGCGGCGTCCGCGAAGTAGCTGTTCGAAATCAGCGCCTCTGCACGGCGCGCCTTGATTTTCTGGAGCAGCGCGGTGAAGTCGGTCTGTTTGCGCGGATAATTCTCGTTCAGCACCACCTTGAGGCCGAGTTTCTTCGCCCACGCCACGGCTCCCTCCGCCGACTGGCGCGGGAAGAGGCTGTCCTCGCCGACGATGGCGATGCGCTTCACGCCGATATCCTTGGCGATGTGAATCGCGCCCTTCTGGTAGTCCTGGGCGACAGAGATGATGTTGAACAGATACTTGCGGCCCTTCTTCCAGATGATGCCCGAAGAGGCGCCCGGAGCCATCGTGGGGTACTTGTACCTTTCGAAGACGTTGGCCACGGCGTCGGTGATGCCGCTCGAGTAGGGGCCGATGGTCAGGTTGACCTTGTCCTGCGTGATCAGCTTCTCGTAGAGCTTGAGACTGGTCTGCTTGTCCGATTTGTCGTCCAGGATAACGAAGTCGATTTTCTTGCCGTTCCATCCTTTACCGGCGTTCACCTGATCCACGTACAACTTGTAGGAGTTCACCATACGACCGGCGGGCTCGGCGTAGCGGCCAGTCTGTGAAATGGCGATCCCCAGGGTGACCTTGTCCATCGCGTGGCTTTTCTCCACGAAGGGAGCAGCCGTGAGGGCGAGAGCAAAGCCGAGAACAAAAACTAGGCTTTTCTTCATTTCTTTACACTCCTTTGATGGAAACAAAAAATACTGCCTTACAACAGAAAAACAAGATGGAATTACTACTTGTAAATTAACGGCGACATCGCGGTAATTCAGGACGATTTCTTCGCAAAATAATAGCTTCTCGAAGTTATGAATGTGCATTCAAGCCGTCAATAGGTGCGATATGATACGCATATTGATTCATATGTCAAAGGGTGTTTTGCAAAGAATTTGCGAACACCCCTAAAATAGCTTTCGCCCCTGCGAAAATCCCGCCCCACGCGACACCGGGCGCGGGGCGGGATCATGCGATTACGCAGGAAAACCGGTTATTATCCCTTAAGCCACTCTAGTTCTTGGCCCTGTCCTTCCATTTGGGCATCGGCAGCTTGTAGGGGACTTCCGATATCTTCTTGGGCCACACGATCTTGCGCTGCCCGTCGAGAATCTGGAAGGTCAAGCCCTCGTGATTGTTCATGTTGGTTTCATCCACTTTCCAGGGACCGATGATGGTCGTGGTGCTCATGGTGCGCAGCGTCTTCCACACCTTGTCCCTGTCAATGGAGCCGGCTCGTTTCACCGCTTCGCCGAAAACCTGCATGGACGCATACGACTGACCCGCATGGTAGTTCGGATCCACGCCGTAGCGCTTCTTATACGCCGCGATGAACTCCTTCATGCCGGGCCGCTTGAGAATTTCCGGCTTGGGCTCCCACTGGCTGAAGCCCAGAACGTACTCCGCCGTGTCGCCGAGCTGCTTGGCGAACTTGGGCAGGCCCGGGCCGACGGTTCCGGCGAAAATCTTGAGGTTGATGTTGAGCTCGCGAAGCTGGCGAATCTGCGCCGCGGCGTCCGCGAAGTAGCTGTTCGAGATGAGCGCCTCCGCACGGCGCGCCTTGATCTTCTGGAGCAGCGCGGTGAAGTCGGTCTGTTTGCGCGGATAATTCTCGTTCAGTACCACCTTGAGGCCGAGCTTCTTCGCCCACTCCACGGCGCCTTCCGCCGACTGGCGCGGGAAGAGGCTGTCCTCGCCGACGATGGCGATGCGCTTCACCCCGATGTCTTTGGCGATGTGGAGAGCGCCCTTCTGGTAGTCCTGGGCGACGGCGATGATGTCGAAGAGATACTTGCGGCCCTTCTTCCAGATGATGCCCGAGGCGGCGCCCGGCGCCATCGTGGGGTACTTGTACCTTTCCAGCACGTTGGCCACGGCGTCGGTGATGCCGCTGGAGTAGGGGCCCATGGTCAGGTCCACCTTGTCCTGCGTAATCAGCTTCTCATAAAGCTTGATGCTCGTCTGCTTGTCCGATTTGTCGTCCAGGATGATCATATCGATTTTCTTGCCGAGCCAACCACCCTTGGCGTTCATCTGATCCACATACAGATGGTAGGAGTTCACCATACGTCCGGCGGGCTCGGCGTAGCGGCCCGTCTGCGAAATGGCGATTCCCAGGGTGACCTTGTCCGCCGCGAAGCCTTTCTCCACGAAGGGAGCGGCCGTGAGGGCGAGAGCAAAGCCGAGAACCAAAACAAGGCTTTTCTTCATCTCCGATCCTCCTCTTTATGGAAGCTCAAAGGTTGCGCCGTTATCACAATACGACGCGCTACGGTTGAACAACTTTCGCCATACAAGCCGCCCTGCCTAGTTCTTGGCCCTGTCCTTCCACTTGGGCATCGGCAGCTTGTAGGGGACTTCCGCGATTTCCTTCGGCCAGACGATTTTGCGCTGGCCGTCGAGAATCTGGAAGGTCAGTCCGTCATGATCGTTCAGGTTGTTCTTGTCCACTTTCCATTTTCCCATGATGGTCTGGAACTGCGAGGTGCGCAGCGTCTGCCAGACCTTCTCGCGGTCATAGGAACCCGCCTTCTGAATCGCCTGGGTTGTAATCTGCATCGCCACCCATGAGATTCCGGCGTGGTAGTTCGGATTCACGCCGTGACGCTTCACGTAGGAGTCGATGAAATGCTTCATCCCCGGGAATTTCAGTATCTCGGGGCGCGGCTCCCACTGGCTGAAGCCCAGCACGTATTCCGCCGTGTTGCCGAGTTGCTTGGCGAACTTGGGCAGACCCGGGCCGACGGTTCCGGCGAAAATCTTGAGGTTGATGTTGAGCTCTCTAAGCTGGCGAATCTGGGCCACGGAATCCGCGAAATAGCTGTTCGAGATGAGCGCCTCCGCGCGGCGCGCCTTGATTTTCTGGAGCAGCGCGGTGAAGTCGGTCTGCTTTTTCGGATAGTTCTCGTTCAGCACCACCTTGATGCCGAGGTGCTTCGCCCAGTGAACTGCGCCCTCCGCCGACTGGCGCGGGAAGAGGCTGTCCTCGCCAATAATGGCGATTCTTTTCACGCCGATGTCCTTGGCGAGAAATACGGCGCCCCTTTGATAGTTCTGGGCGATGGCGTTCTGGTTGAACAGATATTTTCTGCCCTTCTTCCAGATGATGCCGGAGGAGGCCCCCGGCGCCAGCGTGGGGTACTTGTACCTTTCGAGAATGTTGGCCACGGCGTCGGTGATGCCGCTGGAGTAGGGGCCGAGCGTGAGATCGACCTTGTCCTGCGTGATGAGCTTCTCGTAGAGCTTGATGCTGGTCTGCTTGTCCGATTTATCGTCCAGGAGCGAGACTTTAATCTTCTTTCCCAGCAGACCGCCCTTGGCGTTTTGCTGATCGATGAACAGATTGTACGAGTTGATGAACCTGCCGGCCGGCTCCGCATAGCGGCCCGTCTGGGAGATGGCTCCGCCGAAGTGGATTTCGTTCGCAGCCGGCGCCGGGCTGGCGAAGAACGCCGTCGTCACCACAAATGCGATTGTGATGAAAATGCGATCTACTTTCATTCTCTATCCTCCTTGTCTGTGGAAAAAACATCGAATCTCACGGCGGAAAATCCGCCCTTTCTTCAAATGTTTCCAAAGCAGGATGAAACGAAGTTCCGTATGTGCCTTACATAGAAGACATCAATAAAGAACGATAAAGACGCCAAACGCCGTCTCGCGACGCGACTTATTGGAAGAATAGGTAAATTCTAGCTTGAAGGGGAAAAATGTCAAACGCGCTGATTCTGTGCCTTTTGAGGTTCCGCTGTCTCGGCGTCTACCGCGCAGCCCTCGACCCAGGCCACGCCGTCTTCGCCGTATTCCTTCTTCCATATCGGCACGATCTGCTTGATGCGGTCGATCGCGTAGCGGCACGCCTTGAAGGCCGCATCCCGGTGGGCGGAGGCCGCCGCGATGCCCACGGCGATATCGCCGATGGCGAGCGTTCCCACCCGGTGGGCCATCGCCAGGTGCGCGACGCCGAAGCGCTCCTCGATCTCCTCGGCCACCTGGCGCATCTTCTTCTCCGCCATCTCGGGATAGGCGTGGTATTCGAGGTGCGTCACCCCCTGCCCCGCGCTGTGGTTGCGCACCTTGCCCACGAACGTGCAGAGCCCGCCCAGTTCGGGAGAATCGAGGCTGTCCGTCAGCTCGTCCATGTCGATGGCGGAATCGGTGATGCGGCAAATCATGCGCAGCCTCCGCTGATGGGCGGGATCAGCGCCAACTCGTCGCCCGCATCCACGGGCGTGCCCTCGCCCGCGAACTCCTGGTTGACGGAGACCGCGATGGACTCCATGCGCCCGGAAAAGACCGGAAACCGCTCGGCGAGGCTATTCCTGAGATCGGCCACCGTGGCGCTCTCGGGCACTTCCAAGTCGATTTCGTCCTCGCCCGTCACCTCTTTGGCCCAGGCGAAGCATTTCACGCGAACTTTCATGCGATCCCTCACTCTCAATGCTGCAGTCAGTCACCTCTCTTCGGGATGATAGATATTCCAACCGGCGGAATCAAGGGGATGCTCCGGCCGGCTCGCACTTCTTGCCCGTCTTCTCCGAGTGTATACTCTGCGCCATGAAAATCGCCTCTCACCCCGAACTCTCCCAAGCACTGGCGGATGCGCTCGAAGACGGCCCCATTCCCTTTCGGCGCTTCATGGAACTCGCCCTCTATCACCCGCAGGGCGGCTATTATTGCCGCGAAAACCCGCGCATAGGACCTGACGGGGATTTCTACACCTCTCCCCACCAGAGCCCCTGGCTCGGGCGGATGATCGCGCCGCTGCTCGAGAAAATCCGGAGAAGCATGGACGAGCCGCCCTCGCTTCCCGTTTGGGAGTACGGCCCCGGCGAGGGATGGCTCGCCTTCGACATCCTCGAGTCGGTTCGCTCCTCGCAGGCGCTTCTCCACCAGGCCATCGCCTATACGTTCGCCGAGCAAAGCCCGCAGGCCAGGGCGCGGATACGGGAAAATTTCCAGGAGGCGGATAACATTCAATTCGCCGAGGCTTCCCAATATCCGCCCGCTGGTTTCGAGGGCGTCGTGCTCGCCCATGAGTTTCTGGACGCCCTGCCCGTTCACGCCCTCACCCAGAAAGAGAAGTATCTACAGGAGAGATACGTGGCGCGGCGCGGCGAGGGGCTTCTCTTTTGCGAAGGCGCACCCTCCGATGAGCGTCTGAACGGCTGGTTCTCCGATTTGGAAATTCGGCTCTCCGCAGGCCAGATGGCGGAGGTGAGCCTGTGCGCCTTCGATTGGGTGAACGAGGTGGCGCGCCGGATGGAGCGGGGCGCGGTCCTGATCTTCGACTACGGCTTCTCCGCGCGCGCCCTGTACGGCCCCACCCGCCCCGACGGCGCGCTGCGCGGCTACAGAAACCACGTCCTCGTGAACGACGTTCTCTCACGTCCCGGGGAGACCGACATCACGACCCACGTCGACTTCACTTCCATTCTGCGAGCGGCCGCCACTCACGGCATGGAGCTTGCCGGCTTCACCGATCAGGCGCGCTTTCTCCTGGGCGCCGGCCTTCCCCAGGCGCTGGAAAAAGCGGCGGGCGAGGACGATGAAGACTATGAAAAGACGAGGCGCGAGCGCCAGTCCGTCATGGGCATCATGGACCCCACGGGTCTGGGCGGGGCCATCAAGGTGATGCTGCTGTCCAAGAACCTGATCTTGAGTGATTTGAGCGAGTTCTCGATGAAGCCCGACGACAGGGAGTCTCTCGATACCCTCTTCGGCTAGCCGCCTGTCGGGCGGATGGCGCGAAGTTCGAGTTGCACCCTGGTGTTGCCGCGCCAGCGGTTCATCCCGGGGGAGAACGCTACGTCCAGCTTTCCCCTCAAACGCTCCGGCTCTTGGAGCAGGGGCCCCATGCCGAAGCCGATGGCTTCTCTCTCCTCGCGGAATTGGCGCAAGTTCAGCTTCAGGTGTTCGCCCTTGCGGCCCACGGAGCCTGGGCTTCCGGCCACCTCGACACTTGAGGCGCAGAACACGGGCCTCGGGTTCTCTTCCCCGAAGGGCGCCATTTCTTCCAGTTGTTCGAGAAGGGGCACATCCATCTCGGAAAAATCAACGCGGGCGTCGAGCAGGAGTTCGCGCTCATCGTCTCCGGATTTCTTCATCCCGCGAATCACCTCCCGGAAGCGATCCCTGAAAGCGTCTATTTTCTCCTCCGCCACCCTTAGGCCGGCGGCGCCCTTGTGCCCGCCGAACTGGATCAAGAGGTCCGAACAATGCGCGAGCGCATCATATACGTGAAGACCCATGGCGGAGCGAACCGAGCCCTTGCCCACCCCGTCTTTGAGGTGGATGAGAACCGAGGGCTGGTGATACTCCTCCGCGAGCTTCGCGGCTACGATGCCCACCACGCCCGGGTGCCATTTGTCGCTCGCGAGCACGATGGCGTTATCGCGGGCATCGGCTCCCGACGACTCCATGATGGCCATCGCCTCCTCCCAGGCTTGTTGCTGCAGATTCTGACGCTGCCGGTTCCACTCCTCGAGCACCTCCGCACGCGAGCGCGCCTCGCCCTCGTCATCGGCGGTGAGAAGCTCGACGCCCAGTGAGGCCTCCCCTACCCGCCCCGCCGCGTTGAGCCTCGGCGCCAGGGAGAAAGAGACGTGCCCGACGTTGAGCGTTCCGGCTTTCAGGTTCGCAGCCGCTTGCAGGGCGCGGATACCCGCCTTTCGGCGGTCCAGGGTCTCGAACCCGCCCTCGGCCACTTCGGGCGGTGAGAGAATCTCGAGCCCGTGGCGCACGAAAATGTGATTCTCATCCCGCAGGGGAACCACGTCGGCCACCGTGCCCAACGCCACCAGGTCGAGGTGCTGTTTGAGGTTCGGGAGCGGCGCCCCGAACCCGGCTTCATGCAAGCGCCTTCTCACCGCGGTGATGAGCTTGAACGCGACCCCGACTCCGCTGAGACCCCGAAAAGGATATTCACAACCCGCCTGGCGGGGATTCAGGACGGCCAGGGCGGGCGGCAATTCATCGGGCGGACGATGATGATCGGTGATGACGAGCCGCAAGCCCATCTGCTCGGCTTCTTTTGCGGCGGCGTGCGCGCTGATGCCGCAGTCGACCGTCACCACCGTGCCGCAACCCGCCTCCTTGAGCTTTTCCAGACCCTTGCGGTGCAGGCCGTACCCCTCGTCCAGACGGCTCGGAATGTAGTAGGGAACCCTGACGCCCACCTGGGAGAGAAACCGGCACATGAGCGCCGTGGCGGAGATGCCGTCCACGTCGTAATCCCCATAAACGCCGATGGGGCGTCGGTTTCTTATCGGCTCCAGGAGGTGGGAGACGGCTTCTTCCATCCCTTTCATCAGGAACGGATCGTGCAGCCCCGCCAGGGGGGCGTCCAGGAACTTGCGCGCCTCATCGGGGTGTTGGATTCCCCTTTGCGCGAGGAGCCTCCCCAGAAGGGGGGGGACGTTCAATTCCCGGGAAAGTTTGTCGGAAGATTCTTTATCGACGGGGCGCAGTGTCCATTTGCGTGGGAAGGCGAGCGCGCCCGTAGAATCGCTCATCGGCCCTTCATGCTCCCCTGCGCCGTCCGCAACTGCTGCGCCTGGAGAATCGACCCGTTACAAGCGCATCGCTCATGTATTACTCACGACTTCGCCCGCCCGGGTCTCTTTTCGAGGGCCACGCGGCGCCGCCTTCCGCCGGGATTGCTTCTTCGGAATTCTCCGCAGACGATTCGCCGGGAAAATCATCCAGGGGCGATTCGGCGATCGGGACGATTCCCGGGCCAAGCTCCTCGAAATCATCCTCCCCGGCCGGGCCCGGGCGCGGAGAGGAGCGCCTGCGCCATCCGTCTCTGATGGAAGGCTTCGGCATGGATCGCGCCATTATCTCGCGAGCCCCCCTGAGATGAGCGTTCACGGGATTCGAAAAGCTCCGCTTCAATGAAACCATTGCGCGAACCACCTCGCCCGTGAGGCTTTTGGGCCGGCAGGCATTTCCATTCATGAGAATAGAGAATGCGAGGATTTCCCCGTTTTCGGCGGCCGCATACCCGCTGAAGGCGCGTACGCCGTTCAACACGCCCGTCTTCACCCGCACCCGGCGCGAATCGACTCCCCGGCGGCGTCTTTTCTTCACCGTGCCGTCCACGCCGAACACAGCCAGCGACGCCATGTACTCCGGCCGCAGCCTGAAATCGTTGTGCGCCGCTTCGAGCAAAGTCGCCAAAGCGCGCGGCGAGGAGCGGTTCATCCTGCTCAGGCCCGAGCCATCGGCGAGGGCGATCTCTTTCGCCGAGACGCCGGCGGAGATCAGAAAATCCCGCACGACGCGCAGGCCTTTTTCCGCGGTGCCCGGCGCGCCGTGCGTTTCGGCGCCCATCGTCTTGAGAACCTGTTCGGCCACGAAATTGTTGCTGAACTTGTTGAGTCCGCTCACCACCTCGCTCAGGGGCGGCGAGAGGTTTCGCGCGAGAAGCTTCGCATCCGGCGGTGTGGCGGCCCGCCGTATCCCTCCCTTCAAAACGATTCCCTGCTTCTCGAACTCGGCGGCGACTGCCCCGGCGGTGAAGGCGGCCGGGTCCGTGACGGGCACCCGGTACGTCCGCATTCTGTTTCCCGCCGGAAACAATCCGCCGATCTGAACGACATCCTTTCCTTTGGATCGCCTGCGCCCGAGCCGGATTTTCAAGCTCCTGCGCGAGGTCTTCACCTTCGCCCGGAGGCGAAGCGCGCGCGAAGGCGGCTCGAGGTTCACCACGGCGGGCCTGCCGACTCCATCTCCCGGAGCCACGAGCACGTTTGCGAGACCAAAATTCAGGGACAATGCCCCGTGCGGCGCCAGATAGGGCCGGATGGATCGGCCCACGCGCCACCCCCGCCCATGTTTCTTATCGTCGAAAAACGTATCGTCCGCCACCAGGTCGCCCTCGATGCGCCTCACCCCGCGCAGCTTGAGGCGGCGAACGAAGTCGCGCATCTTTTCATGCACGAACAGCGGGTCGCCGTAGCCCTTGAGATAAATGTCGCCCCGCAGGACGCCGCCACGAACCCTGCCCTTCGCATAAAAATCGGTGGCGAAGCGGTAGTCCGGCCCCAGGCGCGCGAGCGCGGCGGCGGCCGTGAAGAGTTTCACGTTCGACGCAGGAATCCGCTTTGTAGCGGCGTTATGGGAATAAAGCGTCTGCGCTGTGGAAACCGAGCGAATGTAAAGACCCAGGCGTCCGGGGCGGACGCACTGCCTTTTTACGGCGCGCTTCACCCTGGCCTTGAAGGCGGCCCTGGAAGTAACGCCTTTTTTCGTTGCACGCCTTTTTTTCGCGGCGGAGGCGTCCGACGCGCTCAAGGCGGTGAGGCACAGAATCATCGCCCAAAGGGAAAGCCTCAAAAACCGGCCCGTTGAATCCTGCTCCTTTATCCTCATATTCGGTTTCCATCACGCTCCGGGCGGGGCGGGAATACCGGGCATCATTCTCACAAGAAAGCGAGGGCCTGCATCACCTGCTGAACCGAGGGGCGGTCGCTGGGGTATTTGCCCACGTGAACGTAGCGAACCACGCCGCTCTTGTCGATGATGATGGTGGCGGGCCGGGCGATTCCTTCTCTGGGATGCAGCACCCCGAAGTGTTGAATGATTCGCTTCTTCGGGTCCGAAATCAACCGATACCGGATGCCCAACTCCCGCGTCGTCTTGTTCATTTCAAGCGCATTGTCCGCGCTGATGGCGACGATTTCGGTCTGCAGCCGATGAATTTTTTCGGAAAATCTCTGGAACTCGACGAGTTGCCGCTGGCAGATCACTCAGAAGTGACCCCGATAGAAGACCATCACGAGGTTCTTTTTGTCCTTGAGTTCGGAGAGCTTGAAGCCCTGTATCTCGAAATCACGCGCCTCCTCCCCCACCTTGGGACGGTTTTCATCGAAAGGCGCCGCCGCCCCCATGCCCGCACCCACGAGGACGAAAGCGAGCGCCAACACCGCCGGACGCATGGTTCGCGCCAAATGATTCCTGCTCCATCTCATCGGGAAAAACCTCCAAGCCGTTGAACCGGAAAATCACGCCGAGGCGAATCTTAATCCGCCCGGAGCGGGCTGTAAACCACGAGGGTGCGCCGCGTTGACGATGGGGCGCAGCGTGTGCGAATCTCCAGATGTCTCCCGCCCGCCGGTATGCTCAGGTGAGAAACAAATCGCTTGCTCTCGTGGCCCTCATGCTGGCGTACGCCGCTTTATCCGCCTGCGGGGAGAAGGGTGCAACCAAAGGCGACACCATCGTCGTCGGCATCGGAACCAACCCCACGCAACTCGACCCGAGGCTGTCGCAGGACGCCATCTCCTCCAAGGTGCAGCGCTTCATCTTCAGCCGCCTGATATCGAAGGATCACGAGGGGCGCATCGTCCTGGAACTCGCCGAGAAATGGGAGCGGCCCACGCCCCTCGTCCACCGCTTCGAACTCAGACGCGGGGTGCGGTTCCACAACGGCGAAGCCCTCACCGCATCGGACGTGAAATACACCTTCGAATCCATTCGAGACCCCTCTCTCGCCTCGCCCAAGGCGGCGGGACTCAAGGAACTCGCGCGCATCGAAACGCCCACGCCGCACAGTGTCGTCTTTCACCTCACAGAACCCTCCGCCTCGTTCGCGGAATCGCTGATGGTCGGCATCCTCCCGGAAAGCGCGCGCGAAGCGGGGAGCCGTTTCGCAGAGAAACCAATCGGAACTGGCCCGTTTCAGTTCGTGGAGTTCGCGCCGGACGTACGAATCGCACTCAAGGCGTTTCCCGGCCATTTCGCCGGCAAACCCGCTTACGAGAGCCTCGTCTTCCGGATCCTGCCGGAGGAGACCATCCGCGTCCTGGAACTCGAAAGCGGAGGCGTCGACTTCCTCCAGAACGCCTTTTCCCCCGATATTCTGCCGCGCTTCATCCAGAACAAGCGGCTCAAGATTCGAAAGCGCCTGGGCACGAACTTCACCTACATCGGCTTCAACCTGGAAGACCCGATTCTCTCCAAACTCGAGGTGCGGCGCGCGATCGCCCACGCCATCGACAGACGGCCCATCGTGCGCTTCATCCACAAGGGCCTCGTCCAGGAGGCGGATAGCCTGCTGCCGCCGGATCACTGGGCGCACATAAAAGGTCTGCCGAGCTATGCGCACCGCCCCGCGTTGGCAATGAAGCTTCTCGACGAGGCGGGCTATCCCGACCCTGACGGGCCGGGGCCTGAACCGCGCTTCACGCTCGTCTACAAAACCTCGCAAAACGAGCTGGGCCGCCGCATCGCCACCGTGTTCGGCCATCAACTCGCCCGAGTGGGAATACAGATGAAAATCCGCTCCTATGAATGGGGCACGTTTTTCGGCGACATCAGAAACGGGAACTTCCAGCTCTACAGCCTGACGTGGGTCGGCATATCCGACCCCGACATCTACCGCTATATCTTTCACAGCCGCTTCATGCCCCCTGCCGGCTTGAACCGCGGCCGCTATAAAAACGCGCGCGTGGATGCGCTCCTGGAAGAGGCCCACCAGTCCGCCGAGCCCGAGATTCGCGCCCGCGCCTACGGCGAGACGCAGCGCATCCTGGGCCGCGAGCTTCCCTACATCAATCTTTGGCACAGCATGAACGTGGCCGTCTTCGACAAACGCATATCGGGCTACCGGGTATATCCGGATGCGGATTTCATCTCGCTCGCGAGAGCCACCCTCTCTCCGGCGGCGGGCGACAGATGAGAAAGTTCCTCCTAAGACGCATTCTGCTGCTCATCCCCGTGCTGTGGGGGGTGACGACGCTCGTCTTCATCGTCACCCAGGTGCTGCCGGGCGACCCGGTGGACCTGATGCTGGGCGAAACCGCCCGCCCCGCCCAGCGCGAACAACTGCGAAAGACGCTGGGGCTGGACAGGCCGCTGGGCGTCCAATACGCCGACTACATGGGAGGTCTCCTGCGCGGTGACCTGGGGAATTCGCTCCACCAGAAAAGACCGGTCTCGGCCATCATCTTCGAGCGCACCTATGCTTCGGCGGAGCTCACGCTCGCCTCGATGGCCGTCGCTTTGCTCATCTCGCTTCCGCTGGGAATCGCCGCCGCGCGAAGACAGGGCACGGCGCTCGACCTGGGCGCCGGCTTTCTCGCCGTGGCGGGCGCGAGCATGCCCGTCTTCTGGCTCGGGCCGCTGCTCATCATCGTCTTCTCGATCGGTCTGGGCTGGTTCCCCGTCTCGGGCCGGGAGGGAGCGTTCAGCCTCATCCTCCCCGCGGTGACGCTCGGTGCGGCGCTCTCCCCGATACTGATGCGCATGGCGCGATCGAGCCTGCTGGACGTGCTGCCGCAAGACTACATCAGCACGGCGCGCGCGAAGGGCATTTCCGAGAAAAAGGTGCTCTGGCTCCACGCGCTCAAGAACGCGTGCCTGCCGCTCATCACCATCCTGAGCCTCCAGCTCGGCGCCCTGCTCTCGGGCGCCATCATCACGGAGACCGTCTTCGCCTGGCCCGGCGTGGGCCGACTGGTGATCCAGGCCATTGCGTCTCGCGACTACCCCCTCGTGCAGGGATGCGTGCTGTTCATCGCCGCCGTCTACGTGAGCGCGAACTTCCTGGCCGACATCGCCTACGCCTGGCTCGACCCGCGCGTGAGGCTCACATGAGGCGCAGCCTGTCCATCTATCTGGGCGGGGGCATCATCACCCTCTTGCTGGCCGCCACCCTGGCCGCCCCCCTCCTCTCGCCCCAAAACCCCTATGAGATGGAGCTGGCGCAAGGCCTTTCGGCTCCCGAGGCGGCGCACCCCTTCGGGCGTGACAAGCTCGGCCGCGACATCCTGAGCCGCGTCCTGCACGGCGGGAGAACCTCGCTCACGGTGGGCTTCGCCGCCGTGTCGGTATCCGTTCTCCTGGGCGTCATCATCGGAGGAATCGCGGGCTATCTCGGCGGGGTGTGGGACGAGGCGATCATGCGCGTCACCGACGTGTTCCTGGCATTTCCCGGCATCCTGCTCGCCATCGCGCTCATGTCCGTGCTCGCGCCGAGTCTTTGGAACATCGTCATATCACTCTCGGTGTTTGGATGGGTGGGCTACGCGCGCCTCGTCCGCGCGCAGGTGCTGGCGCTGCGCGAGCGCGAATTCGTGACCGCCGCCCTGGCCGCGGGCGCCACGCCCGGGCGAATCCTCACCCGCCACCTGCTCGCGAACGTCATCTCGCCGGTCATCGTGGAGGCGAGCATCGGCATGGCGGGGGCGATTCTCGCCGAATCGGGGCTGTCGTTCCTGGGGCTGGGGATTCAGCCGCCCGAGCCGAGCTGGGGGGCGATGCTGGCCGAGGGACGAGATTTTCTGCTCGTCGCCCCGCATCTGACGATTTATCCGGGAATCGCCATCGCCTTAACCGTCATGGGCCTGAACGTCCTGGGCGACGGGCTGAGAGACCTGCTCGACCCGACTCAGAAGAGATAAAGGAAATACCAGCGCTTCTTCTTCGCGGGCTCTTTCTTCTTCACTTCGGGGGGAGCTTCCTGCTTGGGCGCAGGCCCCTCGCCTTTCTCTCTTTTCAGGCGGGGCGTGGGCTTCGGCTTGGGTATCCTGGCGATGTCGACCAAAGCGCCGTGCGGAAATTTCGTGCTGCGCAACTCTTCTTTGAAAAACGTCTCGGGACGAACGAGGTGGCACGCGAGGCACCGGGTGGCGGCGCGCAGCGGACTCTTTTCGTCATAGCGAAGCTGTTGCTTCTCGACGTGGGGGTCCGCCTGGAAACTCGCGTGCAGATGACAGCTTTGGCAGTAGGACGTGACGACCACGTTCTCCTCCACCTGGGGAAGAGAGCCGCGCACGGCCCTCTCGATGGGCTTGCGCTGACAGGCGGAAACAAGCAACAGACAGACCGCCAGAGCCATCAGCCATACGTTCTTCATCCAGCCGCTCCGAAAATTTTCATCCCGAATCTTGGCGCCTCGTCCTGCACATGAGCGCGCAGTATACGAACTGCGCCTTCGCGCCGCAACGAAGCCGCGCCCTCAGGCGCCTCCCCTGCGCTCGGCCACAGTTTCACGCACATAGGCGACGATGTCCTCCATCGTCGCTCCGGGGGTGAAAATCTCGTCCACCCCATTTTCCTTGAGGAAGGGAATGTCGTCATCCGGCACGATGCCGCCGCCAAAGAGCAGGACGTCGTCCATGCCGTGCCCGTCGAGCAATTCACGGATTCTGGGAAAAAGATGGTTGTGCGCGCCCGAAAGTATCGAGAGGCCCACGCAGTCGACGTCCTCCTGCATGGCGGTCGAGGCGATCTGCTCGGGCGTCTGGCGGATGCCGGTGTAGATGACCTCCATGCCGGCGTCCCGGAGCGCGCGCGCAACCACCTTGGCGCCCCTGTCGTGACCGTCGAGGCCCGGCTTGCCCACCAGCACCCGAATTTTTCTCTCGTTCATCCGCCGCCTCCTTCTCGATGTGCTCCTGAAGGTCCCAGGAATGATTATCAAGTAAAGAAGACCATGATTCAAATGAACTCCGGAGTGTATCGACTTTTCACCTGAGTTTTCGTAACCTCAAGAAATCAGAAACAAATGACAATGCGCCAGATCGCCCCACAGGAATCTTACATGACGCCCACCCGGGAAATTTACTGGAACATCGTCCTAGGCCCCCTTGTATATCTTTTCGCCGCGGCGGCTATCGGCGTGATGTCCTACGGCATCTATCAGCGCGTGCGCCTGTGGCGCCTGGGAGGCGGCGAACTCAGAACCGATAATCCGGCGAAGCGACTCTGGGGCGTCGTGGACGAGCTGGTGCTCCACCGGCGGATGCTGCGGGACACCTACCCCGGCCTCATGCACCTGTTCATCTTCTACGGCTTTTTCGCCGAACTCATCGCCACCTCGATGATTGCCGTTCAGGAGTGGACGGGAATCCACTACCTCAAGGGAAACCTCTACCTGGGCTACTCGCTTTTGAGCGACGGCTTCGGGCTGCTTGGCATCGTCGGCATCGTGATGGCCCTGTGGCGGCGAATTGTGGTGAAGCCCGAGCGCATGAACTCCGTGCTGGACGACTATCTGGCGCTCTGGCTGCTCCTGCTCGTCTTCGTGCAGGGCTTCGTCGTGGAGGGGCTGCGCATCGCGGCGACGGAACTACGGGACAACCCCTCCCTGGCCCCGTGGTCTCCGGGCGGCTATGCGGTCGCCCTGACCCTCCAGGGGTTGAGCGTCGAGACGCTCCGGTTCCTCCACCGCATCAACTGGTGGTTCCACGCGATTTCCGCGTTCGTGCTGCTCGGTTACATGGGCTTCGGCAAATTCAACCACATCTGGTACGGCCTGTTGAACATGTTCTGCAGAAATCTCGACCCCAGCGGCAAGCTGAGCTTCATCGACATCGAAGCGACGATGGAAGCGGACCCCGAGGCCATCGAAACCCTGGGCGTGGAGAAGATCGAGGGATACACCTGGAAGAACCTGCTCGATCTGGACGCGTGCACGAACTGCGGGCGCTGCCAGGACGTCTGCCCCGCCTACATGAGCGGCGTGCCGCTCAGCCCCAAGAAGCTGATTCAGGACATGAAGGCGCATCTGAGCGAGGCGGGACCTGCGGCGCTTGCGGAAAACGGCGAGGCAAGCGAGAGGCCGCCCCTGTTCGGCGAGCCGGCCGACAATCCGGCTGTCCTGGAAGAAGAACTCTGGGGCTGCCGCACCTGCGGGGCCTGCCAGCAGGAATGCCCCGTCTTCATCGAGCACATCCCCAAGATGGTGGACATGCGCCGCTACCTGGTGATGATGGAATCGAAGACGAGCGAGGACGCGCGCCAGTTCCTGAAGTCGATGGACGAGCGGCTCCACCCCTGGGTGGGCGCGCAGCACAACCGCGAGGAGTGGTACGAGGGGCTCGACGTGAAGGTCCTCGCCAGCGGCGGGAAGGCGGAATACCTCTACTGGGTGGGCTGTACGGGCTCGATGATCGACCGCAACATCGAGGTATCGAGGGCGATGGTGAAGATTCTTAATGCCGCGGGCGTGGACTTCGCCATCCTGGGCGCGGAGGAGGTCTGCACGGGCGACCCGGCCCGGCGCGTCGGGGGCGAGTTCACCTTCCAGATGTGCGCGAAGCAGAACATCGAGACGCTGAACGGCTACGAGGTGGAGAAAATCATCACCACCTGCCCCCATTGCTTCAACACGTACAAGAACGAATACCCCGACTTCGGGGGAAACTACGAGGTGGTGCACCACACGCAGCTCATCGCGGAGTTGATAAAATCAAGAAAGCTCAAGCTCAAGAAGTCGCTCGGCTCCCTCACCTATCACGACCCCTGCTACCTGGGCCGCCACAACGGCGTGTACGACGCCCCGCGCGAGGTTTTACACCAGATATCGGACGGCGGCTTCACCGAACTCGCGCGCAACCGCTCGCGCTCGCTGTGCTGCGGCGCAGGCGGCGGCTACGCCTGGATGGACGACGAGCCCCAAAAGCGCATCAACCACGAGCGTCTCGAGGACGTGAAGGCCTGCGGCGCCGAAACAGCCGCCGTGTCGTGTCCTTTCTGCATGCAGATGTTCGATGACGCGCTCAAGGCGCTCGACCCGGAGAAGAACATCCGCGCCGCCGACATCGCCGAACTCGTCGCCGAGGCGATTGAGGAATAGTAAGCCGCGTAATATCCCTGCCTTTCGGATGCGGCGTCGGCCGCCGGTTTTCGGGTTTTTCGATTCTGCTGCTCATTTTCGTGGCGGGGTCCGTAACTTCAGCGATGAAGTCCTTAATTTATTGCAATGTAAAGTAAAGGCGAAGATAATGATTTCATACAGCGACGCAATCATATCGAGGCAGTGTTTACGTTCGCCTTGCACCATGGCGACCTCTCCCGTACGGGATATGGGAGGTGCCGTATGAAAAACTTAATCCGGAGTTTCAAGCGATTCCTGGGGGGTTCGCCCGAAGCGGAGGAGACGGCCCCGGCCTCTTTCCTGCCCGAAAGCGCGGAAATCCGGGAGGAGACGCCCGAGGCCGCAAACACCCGGTTCCTCAGCGAGATCGTCAGCCGCTCCATCCATCTGAGCGAGCTCGCCCATTCACAGGCGCAGGCGGGGGATATCGACGCCGCCATCGAGACCGCGCGCGGCATCGGAAGTTCTCTTTTCTACGCCTCCGCCTTGCGGGAAATCGCCATCGCGCAGGCGAGGGCGGGGCATATCAGCGAAGCCATCGAGACGATTCGCCGCATCGACGACCCCGACGATCAAAAAGAAGCGCTCAAGCACTTCTCCGCCGTTCAGAGTGGTCCCGCCGCTGCAATCGCCTCCCATGCGATGAACGCCGCCATGGAGGCGATCGAGGAGATCCGCGACGAAAAAAGCCTCTCCGAAAAAGCGTGGCGAAGCGTCATGGACATGGCCGAGGCGGGGGATTTCACCGCCGCCGTTCAGAGCGCCCGCGAAATCCGCGACCCTGCCTGGCGTTCCTGGGCCTTGCAGGAGATCGCCACGGCCCAGGCGAAAGCGAGAGATTTCTCCGCCGCCCTCAACTCCGCAAGCGGCATCAGCAAGGCGCTTTACCGCTCCTGGGCTTACCGGGACATCGCCGTGGGGCAGGCCGAAGCCGGGCAAATCGAGGCCGCCGTGGATACCGCGCGCCGCGTGGAAGACCCCGAAGACCGCGAGCAGGCGATGGCGGCGATCGAAAAACACACGGAACAACCCGACGAGTAGCGCGCGGCTCCGCGCCGACCGAAGACACACTCCGACGCCAAACGTCCCAAAAACAACAATCACCGCAGAAGTCGTACGGCCCCGGGTGCGTCGCGACGGATTCGGAAAATAACTCTCCTCGCCCGAAAATGACCACTGCCGTCATTCCGCCGAGAGCGGAAAAGTTCTCTCGGCGAGAAGCGCCTTACGGCTTTGCGGGGGCGACGCGGATGTCGCCGTACCAGCCCCGGGCAGAGAGCTTGCTGTTGTCGGTGTCGGTCATGATGGCGATGTGGGTGATCCCGGTGATGTCGCGGCCGAAATACCGCTTGAAATCATCGCGCATGTTCCGGCGATGGGTGCGCCATTGCCCGGCGTGTTTCGCGCCCGAATCGACGGCGACCATGTGGGCCTTCCTGGTGTAGGGGTTCGGCCAGGCGGAGCCTTCCGGCTGTTTGCTGGCCCAGACGTAGACCACCGAATCCGGGAAAGAGAGCCAGCCGGCGCCGGGCGCCAGGAAATAGACGCGGACGGCGAAGTCGTCCCCTTCTTTTGAGAGTTCGTCCGGCGGGTTGACGGGGCGCTCGATCCGCCAGCGCCAGATGAGAATCGGCGTTTTCGTGACGTCGATCTTACGCTCGTACACGAGGCCGGACGCAGCCGCCTCGCTCACCGCCTCGAGAACGGTTTGGCCATCGCCGTCTTTGATCAGGCGGTAGCGGGTTTCGCCCTCGAAGCTCTTGGGCTCCCAGCCTGTGAGGTCACCTTTCGAGAAGCGGCCGAGCACTATCTCCTCCTGCGCACGGGCGAGGCCGGGTGCGAGAGCGAGAAGCGCGATCAAAAAACAGATGACAATCGTAGGGGATTTGCGAAAACGGCAAGAAAACATTCAGAACACCTCAGCGGCAAAAGGGCCAGATCTGATACCACGAATCGCACCGAAACCTCGACTCGCATCTCGCGAGCTGGGCCTTGTAGAGCCGGGCGGTTTCGGCCACGCGCCGCGCGGCGCGCCGCAGTTTCGGTTTTTTCTTCCACGTGCCGCGCCGGTACCCGCCCCTTCCCTCGTGATAGGCGAGGTAGAGCCTGTGCGCATCATGCAGGGAGATGCCGAGTTCGCGCCGGGTCTTGGCGTTGTACCAGCCGATGAAATCGAGCGCGTCTTTCATGCGCGTGCGGCTGCTCAACCAACTGCCGCGCTCCGCCTTGTAGTCCCCCCAGGTCTGGTTCAGGGGCTGCGCATAGCCAAGCGCCGTGGAGGGGCGGCCGAGCGGGATGAACAGGAACCACTTCATGGGCGGCCTCACGTGGCTCTGGAAGCTCGATTCTTTCCACACGAACGCCATGAGCACGTGCACCGGCGTGCCCCAGCGCTTCTCGGACGCGCGGGCGTAGTCGTACCAGTCGGGCTGCTGATCGAACACCGCGCAGATGTTCCCCTGCCGCCTGGGCGTGGGCGTCACGCAGCCGCTCACGAGGAAAGCGAGGGCAAAAGCAAGCGAAAGACGGCAGCGCCAACGCGCACGAGGCGCCCGCTTTTTCCAAGGATCATTCGAGCGAACGAGTGAGTACGACATCGATTCATCATCATAGTGGGGCGGAGATGCGTTTGTTGTTAATAAATGCACGGCAAAAAGTTTTGTCAATCATTTTCGACCAAAAGTGATCGACAAAACAGTTTGTCGTTCATACGTGAGCGACAAAGCGGTTTCTGTGCCGTCGTTATGCTCTCTATCCGGGCGGCGGCGGTTTGTTTCTTATAACGGGTTCGAAGAAACCGGCGTTTCCTGACACTTTTGGCCCAAAAGTGCTCCACAAACAAGTTTGTGTTGCATAGATGCGCCTCAAAACAGCTTTTTCCCTTCCGCAATGTTCAAAAGAGCCGGAAAAGAAAGAATGGCCGAGCGGCGGCCTCCGCCGGCTCGGACGACGCTCAGGATTTCGCTCTGCCGAAGTACGCGCAGCACCCGCCGCGCCGTCGGCTCGGGGATGCCCGCCTTGCCCACAAAATCAATGCTGCTGAAAATCGGACGCTCGAAAATCCAGTCCAGGGCGTGGACGGCGTAGTGGGAGCGAGTCAATTCCGCCACACGTATTTTCATGCTCTCGTAGAGGTCGAGAATGGCCCTGGCTTTCGCCAGATTATCCTCCGCCTGCACCCTGACTCCTTCGAGAAAGAATCTGCACCAGCCCGTCCAATCTTCGTCGCGCGAGACGGCGAGCAGCCCATCGTAATAGTCATCGCGATGCGCCTCGAAATAGGCGCTGATGTAGAACATGGGCCGGCTGATGAGACCGCGCTGCCACAAGAACAGAGGCACCAGCATCCGCCCCAGGCGGCCATTGCCGTCCAGAAACGGGTGCAGGGCTTCGAACTCGGCGTGCAGGACGGCCGCCTGCACCAGCAGATCGGGCGTCTCCTGATGGATATAGCGCTCCCAAGCGCTCATCGCCGCGTCGAGTTTCTCCGCCCCGATGGGCACGAACGTGGCGGTGTCGATGGAACATCCCGGCGGCCCGATCCAGTTCGGGATGCGCCGATACTCACCGGGGGACTTGTTCCTTCCGCGCACCCCGGAAAGCAATACACGATGCGCCTCGCGGACGATCCTCTCGGAAAGCGGCAGCGTTTTCAACATCTTCTCCGCTTCCCCCATAGCGGCGCGATAGTTGCGTATTTCTTCAATGTCATCGCGGAGCTCAGGCGAGTCCACCTTTTGCCCGGCCTCGAACTCCAGCACCTCGCCAATGGTGGCTTGGGTGCCCTCGATGCGCGAGGAGAGCACTGCCTCCTGGGCAGTCAAAGGCGAGAGCAGCAAATCAGGGTTGGGGATGGCGGCAAGCACCCCGTCGTAGCGCGCCAGGGCCGCGACCGCAGGGCCGATCAATGGCACTAGAATCCGCCAATCGAGACGCGCCTCGGGAGGGAATCGCCCTTCGTGGTAGTGAACCGGGGCCATCAGTCCTCAAACCTCCTCACGTAGCAGGCAATGACGGCTTCCGCCGAAAAAACGTGCCGTCGCCCCGAAACCAGCCCCGGATGATACCATGTTTCCACCAAGGATAAAATTCACGAAACTTTTGCCAATCATTTTTCGGTAAAAATGACAGACAAACGCCTTTGATGTGAATACGTGAACGTCAAGACAGTTTTCTTCTCTTCGTGACACCCTATATTCGGGTAATATCAATGCGTTTGTCGTTAATAAATGCACGGCAAATGGTTTTGTCAATCACTTTCGCCCAAAAGTGAGCGACAAACTACTTTGTTGTTAATACGTGAGCGACAAAGCGGTTTCTGAGCCGTCGTTATGCGCTCTATACGGGCGGCGGCGGTATGTTTCTTATAACGAGTTCGAAGAAACCGGCGTTTCCTGACACTTTTGGCCCAAAAGTGCTCCACAAACAAGTTTGTGTTGCATGGATGCGCCTCAAAACAGCTTTTTCCATTGATGGCGTTCAGTACATGGGCGGTGGGCGGCGTTCGTATCAGTTGAGCAGGTGCTTGGCGATAACCTGGCGGAGTATCTCGTTCGTTCCCTCGTATATCTGCGTCACCTTCGAAGCCCGGTAGAAGCGCTCCACGGGATACTCGCGCATGTAGCCGTTGCCCCCGTGTAGCTGGACGCCCTCTTCGGCGTTTCGCTGGGCGGCGTCGGTGGCGAATACCTTGGCGATGGCGGATTCGGCCGAATAGGGCGCGCCCGCCGCCTTGAGCCGCGCCGCCTTCAAGGTCAACAGACGCGCGCCGTGGACGCGCACGGCCATGTCGGTGAGCTTCCACGCCACGGGCTGGTGATCCTTTATCGGGACGCCGAACGTCTCGCGCTCGCGCGCATAGGCCACCGAGGCGTCGAGGCACGCCCGCGCGAAGCCGAGCCCCTGGGCCGCGACGATGATGCGCCCCGAATCGAGGATGCGCATCGCGAGTTCAAAACCCTGCCCCTCCTCCCCCATGCGGTTCGCCTCGGGCAGTTCCACGGCGTCGAAGCGAAGCTCCGATATCGAACACCCGTGCATCCCCATCTTGTCCTCGCTGCGCACGACCTCGAAACCCTCGGCGTCGCGCGGCACCAGGAAGGCGCTCAGCCCCTTGTGGCGCATGGCGCGATCCGTCACGGCGAAGAGAAGGCAAAGGCCCGACTGCTTGCCGCTGGTGATGAAGCGCTTGACGCCGTTGATGCGGTAGGCGTCCCCCTCGCGCACGGCGGTGGTGGTGAGAGAAGCCGCGTCCGAGCCTGCGCCCGGCTCCGTAAGCGCGAAAGCGCCGATGCAAGAGCCGCTCGCCAGCCCGCGCAGGAACTTCTCCTTTTGCCCCTCGCTCCCGAAGCGGTATACGGGTTCGCAGACCAGGGAGTTGTGCGCGGCGAAAATCGCGCTCGTCGAGGGACACGCGGCGGCGACCTCCTCGGTCGCCAGCGCCATCGAGACGGGGTCCGCCCCTCCTCCGCCATAGGAATCCGGCACGGTGAGACCCATCAGTCCGAGCTCGCCCATGCTCTTCACGACTTCCGCCGGGAAGCGGCCCTCGTCTATCTCCGCCGCCACCGGGGCGATCTCGCGCTCGCAGAAATCGCGCACCATCGTGCGCACCATCTTCTGCTCTTCGTTCAAAAAACCATTTTCCTGCATCAAGCATGCCTCCGGTTCACTCTATCGGCCCGAACTATCCGGGCGATAATGTAGCAGGCCCTTGCCCGAAAATCACCCAAGCGGCATCATGCGGGTGAAACCGAAAGAACGCGGCGTCACCCACCGGGATGTTCCCCGGAACCCCGAAAGCTGCGCATAGGCGCAAAGGAGAAGACCATGGCGGAAAGCATAAGCGTTCTCACAAGAGAGGACGTACTCGATAGCCTCAAGAACCTGCGCGAAACGCAGGAGGTCGATTATTCGGCGTTTTATTCGAGCCACCTGGGCGGCGTGGTGACGGACCCCGCCCTCATGGTCATCCCCTTCGACGACCACATGGTCCACCGCGGCCACGGCATCTTCGACACCGCGGCCATCATCGAGGGGAAGATCTATGATCTCGAAAACCACCTGGACCGCTTCATCCGCTCAGCCGAAGCGTCGAAGCTCGAACTGCCGAGCCGCGAGGAGATGCGCGAGATCGTCATCCGAACGAGCGCGCTCTCGGGCCGCCGCGAGGGTTCCATCCGCTACTGGGCGTCTTCTGGAACCGGAAACCTAGGGCTGATACCCGCCGGCGACGCCAAGCCCGCCTTTTTCGTGATGATCTTCGGCGGCCTCGACTATCCCGAGCGCTACTACGCCGAGGGGATGCGCGTGATGACGACCACCTACCCCATCAAGCCGCCGCTCTACGCCGTCACGAAGAGCACGAACTACCTGCCCAACACGCTGATGCAGATGGAGGCGAAAGAACAAGGCCTCGACAACGGCATCTTCGTGGACGAGGCCGGCAACGTGGGCGAGGGCTCGAACATGAACTGCGCCTTCGTGACGAACGATCGCGTGCTGCGCCATCCCAGGTTCGAGAACATCCTCTCGGGCTGCACCGTGAAGCGGCTTTTGGAACTCGCGAGCCGCCTGGTGGATGCGGGCGTCATCGCCGACGTGGTGGTGGACGACATCCCCGTCGCCGAGGCCAAGGCGTCCGCCGAGATGATGCTCATCGGAAGCTCGATATACGTCGCCCCCGTCGTGCAGTGGGACGATCAGGTCATCGGTGACGGCAAGCCCGGCCCGGTGACGAAGGCGATGCGCGAGCTTCTGGAGGAGGACATGCGCTCGGGCGAGGGCATGCTCATCGACGTGCCGTATTAGTTCTCCCGAAATCCGAAAGGCCGTTTCGACGAACCCATGAGGGATTGTTGAAAAAGTCCTCTCCGCCTCATCCTGAGTAGCGGCGAAGCCGCGTATCGAAGGATGCCTTCTCGCCTTGAAAACCAACCCCCCCTACCCCCCCTTGTCAGGGGGGTAAAAAAAGGCGACGCCTCCCGGTGAGGGGGTGGAAGAAAAGCCCTCCTGACAAGGGGAGTATGAAAAGGCGATGCCCGCCGCCGATAGAGAGGCTTTTGTTTTTTCTTGCCCCCCTGACAAGGGGGGGTAGGGGGGGTTGCCTTTATCCCCTGACAAGGAAATTTTTCCAACAACCCCCTTACGAACGTTTCTTCGGCGGCGCGTGAATCGCCTCGCCGTGGACGTCCAATGCCGCCTCCATGACGGCTTCCGAAAGCGTGGGGTGGGAGTGCATGGTGCTGGCCATTTCCGAGGCGGTGACGCGGTGCTGCATGGCGACGGCGGCCTCGTGCACGATGTCGGCGGCGTGCGCGCCCACGATGTGAACGCCCAAGATGGCGTCATCCCCCGCATCGGCGATGACCTTCACCTCTCCCTCCAGCGCGCGCTCGGCCTGCGCCTTGCCGAGAGCGCGGACCGAGAACTTGCCCACGCGCACCGAGTGTCCCGCCTTCTCCGCCTCGTGCTCGGCCATGCCGACGACGCCGATCTCGGGATGCGTGAAGATGCCCGCTGGAATCGCGCGGTAATCCATCCGTATCTCTGCGCCCATGGCGTTTTCCGCCGCGGCGACCCCCTCGGCGGAGGCCACGTGCGCGAGCATGGGTTCGCCCACCACGTCGCCCGCCGCATAGACGCCCGCCACGTTCGTCTCCATCAAATCGTTCACCTTGATCTCGCCGCGCGGCCCGAGTTCCACGCCGATTCGCTCCAGACCCAGGCCGTCGGTGTTCATCGTCCGGCCCACGGAGACGAGTACGAGGTCTGCGCGCTCCTCATCATCCGAATCCTCGAAGCCGGCGACCATTGCCTTGCCCTTGCGCGAGACGCCCGTTATCTTTTCATTCAGGCGCACCTTGATTTTCTGTTTTCTTAACTCGCGCGCCATGAGTTTCGAGACGTCCTCGTCTCCTAGCGGCAGGACGCGGTCGAGCAATTCCACCATCGTCACCTCGGCGCCAAGTTCTCTATAGAGACACGCGAACTCACAGCCGATGACGCCCGCGCCGACGATGAGCACTCTCTCTGGCAGATGCTTCAGGTGCACGGCCTGCTCGGATGAGATGATTTTTTTCCCGTCGATGGGAAAGGCGGGAATCTGCGCGGGCCGGGAACCCGTGGCGATGATGATCTTACCGGCCTCGACCACCTCGTGCCCGCCGTCTTCTCCGCGCACGGAAACCTTGCCCATCTCCAGAATCTCGGCCTCCCCCGCCATGTGGTCCACCCCGTGGGCCTTGAACAACCCGCCGATTCCCTTTACCAGGCCTGCGACAATCTTGTCCTTGCGCTCGACCATGGCGGCCAGGTCGGCGCGCACCTCGCCTGTGACCTCGATGCCGTAGGCGTCCGCGTTCTTGATGTTCCGGTAAACTTCCGCCGCGGCGATGAGGCTCTTGCTGGGGATGCAGCCCCAGTTCAGGCAGGTGCCGCCCAGTTCGTCGCGCTCGATGACCACGCAGCTTCCCCCGCTCTGGGCGACGCGCACGCCCGCCACGTAGCCCGCAGGCCCCCCGCCGATAACCGCCACGTCATACGCCGCCATGCTTCCTCCTTTGGGTAAGGCGTCCCACATAAAAAACCCGCGCCCATTAGACCAAGGTTCCGCGCTCATGCCAAATGGGGGGAGGGGTTTGGGGCACCGTGCAATTGGGAACCGTATTTTGCCGAATCAATTCCGATGGTGCTAACCTGTTTTATGAATGCTTTTTTATTTTTTGTTGACTCCCACGGCTATTATGCGTATCGCAATGCCGCCGATAGGGAGTATTTTCTAGATTCACCATCAGCGAAAGCCAGAGGACTCGAATGAGAAGCCATCGCGGAGATTCCGTATTCGATGAGACGCAATACCAGCGTCTGCGAACGCTCGCCGACTCGGTCAACGAAACGGCCCGCATGGCGCGGACCACGCTGTCCATTTTATTGCTGGTGACGCTTTACCTGGCTTTAACTTTAGGCGCCTCTACGGACGAAAACCTATTTCGCAACGGACAAGTTGTACTCCCGCAGGTGGGCGCCGGGCTTCCAGTAGTGCAGAGCTATATTCTTGCTCCTCTGATTTTCGTATGCATGCACGCCCATTTGTTGTTCATTATGAGCGTGCTCACGCGCAAAGTACGGACATTCGAAGGAGCTGTGAAAGAGGACCTTTCAGCCACAAAAAATCTGCACATCAGAGCCACGAAAAGGAGAGAATATCGAGATTGGCTCTCCTCATTCGTTTTTGTTCAGAGACTCCTGAAAGATGTACGGGTCTCGTGGGTGTTGAGAATACTTAGCTGGCTTGCCATCAGCGCAATCCCTTTGGCACTCCTATTCGTCATCGACCTTTCCTTCGTGCGATATCAGTCCCATGCGATCACTTGGGGCCATCATATCATCTTTGTTTTTGACCTGGTGTTGGTAACTCTCTTCCATTGGCAAGTGTCTGGCAAAAGAGTGAAGAGGGTTGTTTGGCGGTTTGTAATCTCGGTTAAGAGTATAGCTTTCAACCGTCGGTTGCGCGGCCTGTCAATAACGAAGTTGTTAGGGTGGATTTGGAACTTTATCAATTTATTATTTGCATTGGCTATGGTGCTACTGTTGATTTTCGTCGCCCATCCACCGGATGGAACTGAAAATCAAAGCCGTATCTGGCGCGACGAAGTGGCTCCGCACAGAGGATCATATCGGAAAATGTCGGATTGGCCTCACTTGCTCGATGATATTCCATGTTATGAGTGGGGAATTGCCTGCCGCTATCTTGAGCTCAACAATTTTAAAAAGACTGACAAAAAAGAGGAACTTAGCTTGGCAAGGCGGACGCTTCGCTTCGCCAAATTCAAGTCCGCTCAATTACAGGAGGCAGATTTCTTTAGAGCACAGTTACAGGGAGCGGTTTTCGATGACGCAGAGTTGCAGAAGGTGAATTTCCAGCATGCGAAGTTACAGGGAACGGATTTCAAGGGCGCAAAGTTACAGAAGACGAAATTCCAGCACACGCAGTTGCAGGAAGCGAGTTTTTGGCAAGCGAATTTGCAGGGGGCAAATTTCCAGCATGCGAAGTTAGAGGGTGCAAGGTTCCCTAAAGCGGAGTTGCAAGGTGTGAATTTCTCTGGGTTGAGTTTACAAGGGGTGAATTTCTCTGGGTTGAAGTTACATGGGGCGAATTTTTTTCAGGCGAAGTTGCACGGAGCAAATCTATCGTTTGCGAAGTTGCACGGCGCGGATTTCTGGGAGGCGGAGTTGCACGGGGCGAACCTCTCGTGGGCGGAGATGCACGGCGCGAATTTTTTGAAAGCGAAGTTGCACGGCGCGAATCTATCGTTTTCAAAGTTGCATGGCGCCAATCTCTCTCAGGCGGAGTTGTACGGAGCGAATTCCACTGGGGCGGAGTTGAGCGGGGCGAATTTTTTTGAGGCGGATTTGCAATGCATTTCTAGTAAGCAGAATGAATGGTACTTGACATGGATGTATGATGCTCGGTTTAGCTTTTCTGTTTATTCATTTCCACCGCGGATTTATAAAATGTACCATCTAAATTTTGTCTGTTCAAAACTTCCTCAGCATTTGGACGCATGCATCGATTTCCTAATTCCCGAGAATGTGGCGAAAATTAAGCTTGGCTGGAAGGAGTCGGTACTCCAGAAGAAACACCTAAGCCTAAAAGAGCACCTAAAAAAGCAATTTGAAAATTGTCCGAGCCTAGGGTTCGGTAGTGCAAAACCGCAGAAGAAAGATATGGTCTTCTATAACCGCAAATCCAGCGCTGGCCCTCCCATGAACTGGCCTCAACCTTTTAAGATTTCCTCAGAAGAATATTTGAAAGCATTACGTGAATGGACAGTCGAGTTTGCCTGCTGGGATATACATACCGCCCGAAGCAGCTTTAGACGCTGGAATGACAAGTTATTCAAATTAATTGGATTCCAAGATCGAAAAGTTTTTGATTCTACGAAACACGCTATTCTAAAAGCATTGATCAAAAAGAGAAACGACAAAAAAAATTGCCCTGGGATCAGTATTATCCCAGGTGATGATTGGAAACGTATCCGAGAGAAAATGGGTAATGTCTGATACGATACATTCCTGCCGAGTGAACCCATAGTCTTGACCCGGTTGATAATGCGATGCTCGCCTAACGTATATAACGCCATTTCCCGAGCCTCGTGCTCCTGCTCCTGAGCGCCCTCTCGGCGCGCTGGCGCTTCAAGATTGGATGAGGGGGAAACTGACCTGATGCGGGACGAAAACTCCGCCGCCAGCATTGCAATACACACCTAGGAGCGCATCTAGCCATGTCCACGATTTCCAGCATCGAATGGACCGAGATGACCTGGAACCCGGTGACCGGCTGCACGAAGATAAGCCCCGGATGCAAGCACTGCTACGCCGAGAGGATGTCGAGACGGCTCCAAGGCATGGGGATCGAGAAGTACAAAAACGGGTTCTCCCTCGCGACTCACGATTCCTCTCTCGATGAACCCTTGAGGTGGAAGAAACCGCGTCTCGTCTTCGTCAATTCCATGTCCGATCTGTTCCACAAATCAGTGCCGTCCGGTTTCATCGAGTCCGTATTCGACGTGATGAACCGCGCGACCCGGCATACGTTTCAGGTGCTCACCAAGCGGCCGGGACGGGCCGCTTCGCTCGAGCGGAGGCTGAACTGGACGCCCAACATCTGGCTCGGCGCGAGCGTGGAATCCGAAAAATGGCTCGGGCGTCTGGCGCCGCTCAGGGCAACCGGCGCTAGGACGAAGTTTCTCTCTTTGGAACCCCTGCTCGGCCCGTTGCCGGGTTTGAATTTGACTGGCGTCGACTGGGTGATCGTCGGCGGGGAGTCCGGGCCGGGCGCGAGGCCGATGGAGGCGGACTGGGTGAGGGAGATCCGCGATAATTGCGTGAACAGCGGCACACCCTTTTTCTTCAAGCAATGGGGCGGCGTGTTCAAGAAGAAGACGGGGCGTGTGCTTGACGACAGAACGTGGGACGAAATGCCGGAGGCACTCGCTTAACCCCTAAGCGCGCCCCTCAACTCAGATATCCTGAGGAGCAACATCAGCGGTTCCTGATCCGAGAATCGTTGGAAGCCGAAGCGCTCGTAGAAATTCCCGGCCTCCTCATCAAGCGCCTGGACGATGATGGCGCGCGCGCCGATGAGGTCGGCCGCCGCCAGGGCTCTCCGGCCTGCGTCTACGATCAGATCGCCTCCCAGTCCCCTGCCCTGATAGTCGAGGTCCACCGCGAGTTGTCCAAGAAGAATCACCGGGATCGGTTCGGGCATGCTTCTTCCGACGCGCGAGGAAACCCTGCGCCTTTCCACCGATCCGGCCGCGAGGCTGTAAAAGGCAATCACACGCTCGCCCTCGCAGACGACATACGTCCGCGCGCCGCCTTTCGCTTCGTTCAAGCGGCTCTTGCTTTTCAGCCAGGCGTCGAGACTCTCTACGCCTGAGTCAAACCCTGATACGTCGTGATGCGCACGGAGGGGTTCCGGTCCGTTTATCTCTCCCACAGCGGCCTGCGCTCGAGGCGCTCTTTCAAGCGCTCGTTCGGTTCGGCGGGCGCATCGAGGGCTGCGAGAAAGGCATCATAAGATTCATCGTCGAGCGCGATGACGGGCCGCTCGTTCAACGTCTCTATCGCCGCCGCTTCGCTCGCCCTGAGCACGAACTCGGTGCGCGTCACGCCCCGGATCTCCGCAGCCCTGTCGATCAGCGCCAGCCGTTCGTCCTTCACCCTCAGATTCATCTGGCCCATTCGACATCCTCCTAGGCTATTGGCCATAAGCTCATCTCCACCCTCATTCTGTATAGCAATTGCATATACGATCCGTCAAGACTCACTCCCCTGGTCGAGCTAACCTGTCCCAAGCCACTTTCTGCGGAAAAGGTGAACCCTCCCCCTCATCAGTCGGGATTGAACCACGCATTTCCCTGCAATTGCGCGTTCCGGGAAGGTGTATCATCCCCCTGCTCGATGCGCGGTCTTCGATCTTGAAACCGCAGGTCGCCGCCGGGAGGACGGTCCGTTGCAGAACCTCTCACAGCGCTATCCGGGCTTCAGAGGCAGGGAGTCATCGGGGCGGGAGCCGGGCGGCGAAATCGAGGCCAATCACCCCTGAACAATTCCGAAAAATACGATAAATATCGATAAATTCACGGGGTTTTTCGATAAATTTCCAAAAATTTCCGAGGGGAAATGCGCGCAAATGCGGGGCGTTGCAGGGCGTTTTTCGCGATATCAGCCTGGCGGACGACGACCCTCCCCCAGATTCAGGCGCTCCGGCGCACCTTCCAAGGGCGCGTCGCGGCCCCTCAAAACGAGGCTGCGAGGGATAACGGAGCGGTATTCCGCCCTCGATTGCCCTTCTTGCGCCGCTTATCCACAGGAAAACACAACATTTGGGGATAACGTGTGGGTAAGTTCATATATTTTGTGCATATCCGTTTTTAGGGTATTGACAGACGATAGCAAAACATACTACATTTGGTGTTACGGCTTGATTTCGTCATACTAAATATGCCCCGGCATAGCGGGGCGCCTTGCGGAGGAGACGGGAAGTGGAGTTTACGAGGCGTTTTACCCGGGACGGAGACGACGCGTATGGCGAGGTCGGTTTCGCGCCGCGCACCTCGCGCATCACCAACCCGGACGGCTCGGTCGTCTTCGAAGCGAAGGACATCATGGCTCCTGAGAACTGGTCTCAGGTGGCCGTCGACATCTTGGCGCAAAAATACTTCCGAAAAGCCGGCGTACCCGCCCACTCGAAAAAGGTTCCCGAAGACGGCGTGCCCGAGTGGCTGCAGCGCTCGGAGCCTGACACGGAAAAACTCGAATCCCTGCCCGAGGATGAGCGATACGGGAGCGAGCGAGACGCACGGGACGTTTTCCACCGCCTGGCGGGATGCTGGACGTATTGGGGCTGGAAACACGGTTATTTTCACACCGAAGAAGACGCCAGGGTGTTCTATGAGGAGCTTTTATACATACTCGCGAGCCAGATGGCGGCTCCCAATTCGCCGCAGTGGTTCAATACGGGCCTCCACTGGGCCTACGGCATTACGCGCCCCGCCCAGGGCCATTTCTATTGCGATCCCGAAACCGGGGAAATACTCCGCTCCACCAACGCCTATGAACGTCCCCAGCCGCACGCGTGCTTCATCCAATCAGTGAAAGACGACCTCGTCAACGAGGGCGGGATCATGGATTTATGGACGCGAGAGGCGCGCATCTTCAAATACGGCTCGGGCACCGGCACGAATTTCTCTAGTCTCAGAGCGGAAGGGGAATCCCTCTCGGGAGGCGGAAGAAGCTCCGGCCTGATGAGTTTCCTCAAGATTGGGGACCGCGCCGCGGGGGCCATCAAGTCGGGCGGCACGACACGCCGCGCGGCGAAAATGGTCACGCTCGATATCGATCATCCCGACATCGAGGAATTCATCAACTGGAAGGTGCACGAAGAACAGAAAGTGGCTGCGCTCGTATCGGGCAGCAAGATGTGCAACCGGCACATGAACGCCATTCTCGGAACTTGCCGGGAAGAGAAGAACCTGACCTTGAATGGCAACCTCCATCAACCGGACAAAAACCCATCACTCGCCAAAGCGATACATGCCGCAAGGCTCGCCGGTGTTCCGGACAATTACATTCATCGAACCCTTCAACTCGCGCAGCAAGGTATCACCGAGATCGAATTCGAGGAATTCGACACGAATTGGGAAGGCGAGGCCTACGCCTCGGCGTCCGGGCAAAACTCGAACAATTCGATACGTGTCTCAGATAAGTTTATGAAAGCCATCGAGAAAAATACGGAGTGGAACTTGATTCGGCGGACCGATGGTGAAATCGCCGACTCCGTTAGTTCAAAAGAACTCTGGGATCAGATTGGGTATGCGGCGTGGTGTTGCGCAGACCCGGGCCTTCAATTCGATACGACTATCAACGACTGGCACACGTGCGCCACTGATGGGCGCATCAACGGTTCTAATCCCTGCTCGGAATATATGTTCCTGGATGACACCGCATGCAATCTGGCATCCATGAATCTTATGAAATTCCTGGATACTGAAAAGAATCATTTCCAGATAGAAAACTATCGTCATGTCATTCGCCTGTTGACAGTTGTCCTCGAAATTTCCGTGCTCATGGCGCAATTCCCCAGCCCGGAAATAGCCAAACGCTCATTCGAGTATCGTACCCTGGGGCTTGGGTATGCCAATCTCGGCACTGCGTTAATGGTTCTCGGCATCCCTTACGATTCTCCGGAAGCGGAAGCGTGGTGCGGCGCTCTCACCTCGATCATGACAGGCCACTCGTACGCCACCAGCGCCGAGATGGCCGGAGAGCTGGGTGCCTTCTCCAGGTATCAGGGCAACCAGGAACATATGCTGCGAGTTCTGAGAAACCACCGCCGCGCAGCTTATTCCGTACCGGAAGCAGAATACGAAATGCTCTCTAAAGCGCCAAACGGAATTGCTGCGGGTCTCTGCCCCGATTATCTTCTTCAAGCGGCGCGTGAGGCGTGGGACGATGCTTTAGCCATCGGCTATCGAAACGGCTACCGGAACGCGCAAGCCACAGTTATCGCGCCGACAGGCACCATTGGTTTGGTGATGGATTGTGACACAACGGGAATCGAACCGGATTTTGCCTTGGTGAAATTCAAAAAACTGGCCGGGGGCGGTTATTTCAAGATCATCAACCAATCCGTTCCCGTTGCCTTGCGGCATCTGGGCTATGACGATGAAGAGATCCGCGAAATCGTCGCCTATTGCCGAGGTCGGGGCACCCTCACGAATGCGCCTCATATCAACCCAGAGTCTTTGCATGAGAAGGGGTTTACGAGCAAGGCTCTGGAAAAAGTGGAAGCCGCGCTCGAAGGGGCGTTTGAAATTCAGTTCGCCTTCAACAAATACTCCCTCGGTGAAGACTTCTGTCGTGAGCAATTAGGACTCAGTGAATCGCAGATGAGCGACTGGGATCTGAATCTGCTCGAAGCCATTGGTTTCACTCACGAGCAAATCAGCGAAGCGAATGATTTTGTCTGCGGGAAAATGACGCTCGAGGGCGCCCCCCACCTAAAAGAAGAACACCTAGCCGTTTTTGATTGCGCGAGCAAATGCGGGCGTGAAGGCAAGCGCTTCATCAGCCCTATGGCGCACGTCCGGATGATGGCGGCGGCACAGCCTTTCATATCAGGCGCCATCAGCAAAACCATCAACATGCCAGCGGAATCAACGATTCAAGATATTTTGGACATCTACCATGAATCGTGGCAGCGGATGACGAAAGCCATAGCGATTTACCGAGATGGCTCGAAACTAAGCCAACCACTTTCCGCGCAAAGCGAAGCGGACCTCTTCGCTGATATCAATGAGGAAGAACCAGCTACCCAAAGCGCTCCCGTGCACGTAGCTCAGCAAATTGTGCGCCGGATCATTTATCAATCCAGAAGACGCAAGTTGCCTACCCGCCGTGGTGGATACACACAAAAAGCCGTCATCGGTGGGCACAAAGTATATCTTAGAACCGGAGAATACGAGGATGGCTCTATCGGCGAAATTTTCATAGATATGCACAAAGAAGGCGCTGCCTTCAGAAGCCTCATGAACTGTTTCGCCATCGCAATTTCGCTGGGTCTCCAGCACGGCGTCCCTTTGGATGAATTCGTGGATGCCTTCGTCTTCACACGTTTCGAGCCCGGGGGAATGGTCTCAGGAAACCCACACATCAAAATGAGCACATCCATCATCGATTACATCTTCCGTGAGTTGGCAGTTTCATATCTCGGTCGCCACGATCTTGCACAAGTCGTGTCGGAAGATTTGAGGAGCGACACTATTGGGCGCCCTCAGGAAGAGATCCCGGAATTCGACACCGAAGAAGAAGAGGAGATTCAAACGGTATTCCCGGGACCGGATGCGAGTGCACCGCGCAGTGACCGGATAAGTCTGAATTATGAGAAAGAATCCACCCAAACGTCGACGACACCCATAACAGAATCAAGTTCCGCTTTGGATACGCGTATCGAAGAAGCCCGCGCCAAAGGATATGAGGGTGAAGCGTGCAGCGATTGTGGTTTGTTCACCTTGGTGCGAAACGGCACGTGTCTGAAGTGTATGACTTGTGGCGCAACGAGCGGATGTTCTTGAAATTACTTACCCGTCGTGGGGGAAACGGGCGGACTCTGCGACGGGACGAGAGCCGGGGGAGAATCCTCGGAGGGTTATCTCCCGGCTCTCACCAAAATCAGGATCGGGAGTTGAGGATAATATATCTTGGGGGTTGAGTCTTCGGCTCCTGTTTCAAGTCATAAGCAATTCCCTGCTGCGGGGGAAACGGGCGGACTCTGCGGCAGGTCGAGAGCCGGTGAAGTCTCCTAGGGGGAGTTCTTCATCGGCTCTCCCTATTTCACTTGACACCCGAGGTTCCTTCGCCTACCTTCAAGTTCCTTTTGTGGGGGTGTAGCTCAGATGGGAGAGCGCGTGGATCGCACCCACGAGGTCAGGGGTTCGAATCCCCTCACCTCCACCATTGCAACTTCTTGAGTTAAACCCTACGCATTGAGCATGGCGAGAGCCGCTTCTCGGGTTCTCATGCCTTCTCGCACTCCACGCTTTTCCGCTACTTCATTCATGCATGAAATCACGCCGTCTTCCCATGTGCTCATCACATCGCCAATGCGCGCGCTCATGGCGCCGACTGCCGCCACCGCAATCCCCTCTCGCGCCAGATAGAAGAAAGACGCGATACCAGAATCATCTTTTCCCCGTCCGGCATCATTTGCAATAACACCTCTAAGATTAAGCTTAATGACATGGGGGACGAGAGTGAGCCCGCAATGTGATGCTTGGATAAAAACATCTTGGGGCCTTGGTTCCTTGATAGAACGCAGGACGGGAATTCCCCATGAAGCGCGTATATTACCATTCGGAAATTGCTCTAGTTCATAAATTCTATCATCGAGACTTTCCTCGACAATTACTTTCCGGCCCATCTCGGCATCGAGCAAATGATTCGAAGCTTCAGCAATGGACTGGCCGATTTCAACACCAAGACTTCGAGCTGCTTGATTTGCATGACCGACTTCGCCTTCATACACGGATTCTCCCACGGCGAGTCTCGCGGACATGGTTTCACACGCTAACGCAGGCACATGATATTCCTGAGCCAAAGATAAGCCGCTGATCCCCGCATCATCCTTCCCGACTCCTGCTGCATGGGCAATGATTGCTCTCGCCCCCAAGCGCATTGCCCAAGCAATCGTCATTCGTGCGGCATAGGAACCGCTAACGAGAACGTCCCTTTCCCCAACCCTTTCGTCAAAATACGTCATCGAATCCGCTGAGAGGATACGTCCCTGCGTGTCTTCATGGTGAATCGTCTGTTCGTCCGTAGCCATCACATTTTCTTTCCCGATTCATGAAGCAAAACACGTATACTGCAAAAAATTCAGGACAAAAGAAACGCCCGGCCGATACTTCAACCGGGCGTTGAATCCTATCTTAAAAGGAACACTATTCTACAGCAGGAGCATTTCCCCCTTCGCCGTCACTCAAAATATAGAAATCATCAGCTACACCTTTGTCAGACACACCATAGTCCACATCACTTGGCAGCACATCTCCCGATTCTGCAAAAAACTCGTGATCCAATACGACATCACTATCTCTTAACTCGATCATTTCATCCTCATCATACGGGCGGCTTGATACGAATTTGCCCGGGCTTTGCCACAGGCGACATCACAAAGCGGGCAAGTATACAGAAATCGTTAAAGAAAGCAACCTTTTTTATATCTAAGTCCTTACTTTTCAACCAATAAAATATGTTACTCAAAGCAAATTCTCACATTGTTGTCGGGAGTGTCCGTGAACTGCTAACTTTTCAAGGAGGACGAAAAACGGAAGCCGGAAATATGAGTTTCAGATGACCGCGTCCGGGAAATCATTTATGCGCGCGCGTACACCAAGCCTACACGAAACGACAGAAGGCTCGCCCGATAAATGTTTTAGGTAACAGGCCTGTGTCTAGGCCATGTCTTTTGCTTGGAATTCGATGCGTCCTCCCGGCGGTTCCACCACAAGGTGAAGCGCCTCGGCCAATCTCCCGGAAAGATGCCACATGCCACAAATAAAAGTGAGTTCCACGATCTGCCGATTGGAAAAATATTTCTTCATCTCATTGAATGCGAAGTCGTTATTCTTCGCCCTGAATTTCGATACTTCATCCGCCCATCGAATGACGGCTTTTTCCTTATCGTCGAACAAGAGGCTGTCTTTCCAGTCATCGCCTTCCAACAGATTGATTTGATCCTGGGTAAGACCCAGAGCTCGACCGAGCTCCACATTGTGCCCGATTCAGTTGTTGCACTCTGTCAATATGGCCGTTTTAACGATAACGAGTTCCATGAGTCGAATGTAATCGGACTCCGTCTTCAATCGATTCGTGCGGAGCTTTTGATCCAGCAACATCCATCCCTCTACTGTGGGGGGGGAATTTCCCAAAAGCTGCAAAAATCGTGGGACAGTGCCCCACATCCGCTTCGACCAATCATAAAGCGGAGCGAGTTCCTCCTTCAGTTCGTCAGGAATGTTTTCTGGATCAACAAAAGGCAGTCTTGGCAAAGGACACGCCATCATCTCTTCGGTCACGCCCAAACTATCCGGTAAACTAGTTCCTTCGTCCACAGACATTGGGTTCTCCTTGAAAATGGGATGGGTAATTTATGCGCTGTTCGTAGCCAGAGCCTCTCGAATATGATGCGGGCCAACAGGCAACGAGAAAACAGGAATCCCCACAGCGTCTTGTATGGCATTCACAATCGCCGCCGCAGTCGCCACAATGGGTGGTTCACCCACACCCCGCATCCCATAGGGTGTGCCCTCAGCCGGGTTATCATACAAAACGGCTTTCAGTTCAGGCATATCCATGCTGGTAGGTATCAAATATTCATGGAAGGTATCGCCATGCAGGTTTCCGTCAGGACGTCTGGGCTGCTCCTCCATGAGGGCCAATCCAAGCCCCTGGAGCATGGCGCCTTCAATTTGACCAACCACGGACAACGGATTGATGGCAAATCCCACATCCTGCACGCATGTAAGGCGTAATACCCTGATCTCGCCAAGTTCCGGGTTCACGGCCACATCCGCTATCTGGCCGGTATGTATCGGACATGGAGGCGGCTTTGCGCTTTCACCTTGTCCAATCAAAAATCCCTGAATTTCAGGCGCCGCCTTGGCCACCTGCGCAAGTGTCAGAGCTCGATCAGGCGCTGAAGCCACCTTGACTTGGCCATCTTCCAATACCAGATCGTCTGCAGCGGCTTCGAGTTTTATACTCGCCACATTCAAAATTTTACTTCGCAAATCACGCGCGGCACTCAAGGTAGCCATTCCCACCGCACGCGTCGCCTTGCTTCCCGATGCTGCCGATGATTCAGGAACGGAATCCGTATCTCCGTTCGTATAACGCACCTCATCTAAACTTACGCCCAATTCCTCTGCGGCGAGTTGGCATATGGAAGTACTCATGCCAGTAAGATTCACCGTTCCTGCTACCACTTGTACCGTACCGTCTTGGTTTAGACGAACCGTGCAACTAGACGCCTCTCCAGGCCCCGGCCAATATCCGCAAGCAATTCCGCGACCAAGTTTCCATCCATCTCCCTCGAGTTCTCCGTTAGCCTCAATCTTCTTACCCCATTTTCCTTCCACGGCCGTTGAGTCGAGCACGCTACGCATGGACGGATCCTCCTCCCTCCCGGCCAGTGTTTCATCTCCGGGCCGAAGGGAGTTAATTCGCCTAATTTCGAGTGGGTCAATCCCCATCTCACGCGCGATGATATCCATTTGCACTTCAGTGGCAAAGTGGTACTGGGGGCCGCTTGGAGCGCGCACGGGACCACAAACAGGACCATTGGTATACACCGTGCATGCGCGAATCCTGACGTTGGGAATACGATATGAGCATGAACCCATAAGCATCTTGCTACTGCATTGGAACGGCGCGCCACGGCCAT
The DNA here is from genome assembly GCA_022828125.1 of bacterium. Classification (GTDB taxonomy): domain Bacteria; phylum UBA8248; class UBA8248; order UBA8248; family UBA8248; genus Bin107. The sequence continues at coordinate 508,577 of JAJEJD010000020.1, forward strand.
AGGCTCCATGATCCATCGTGACATCGAGCTCGCGAGCGACAAACGTACCGTCATTCTTCACCGCTGTGCGTATCGTGATGAAATGAGGGTGCCTCGGATTCACACCGATGTGATCTTCCTCGCGGGTCATCTCCATGCGAACAGCCTGATCAGTCTTCAAAGCCAAAAAAGCGGCGATATGCTCATAAGTGCTCTTCAGCTTTGCGCCAAAACCTCCCCCGATTTCAGTAGGAATAACACGGACATGTGTTGCCGGAAGTCCGAGTGCCTCGGCTACATCTGCGCGAATTGCCCAAGCATCCTGCGTGGTTGTCCAGATTGTGACCTTCCCGTCGGTACCAGCCTCGGCAGTGCATGCATGGGGTTCAATATAACCGGCATGTACGAAGGGCGTGGAAAAGGTATGTTCAAAAACACGATCCGCCTCTTTGAGCCCATCGTCGACATCTCCAATTTCTTTTTCAAAACGGGCGATGATGTTTTTGTCCGCATTCGGACCCAGCCCTAAATCTCGCCAATCTTCATGAACAGCAAGACCTTTGCCGGCACGACTATCCAAGCCGTTCACTACCGGCTCAAGAACTTCATATTCCACGCGAATCAATTCGAGAGCTTCCTGGGCGGAATCCATATCTTCGGCGGCCACGGCAGCCACCGGTTCACCGCCATAGCGAACGAAACCATCCTGCGCAAACCAACTCTGATCCTTGATGTTGGCGCCGAATCGTATGCGGGGAGCTTCGTCTCGCGTCACGACTGCACGGACGCCGGGTATCTTGCGCGCTTTGGCGACATCCACGCTCAGCACTTTTGCATACGGATGCGGACTGCCCAAGACAAGACCGATGAGCGAGCGGCTCGACGGGACGTCAGCCGCATACTTGGCGCTTCCAGCTACTTTGTCCGGGGCATCGATTCGGGTAAGGCCCATACCTGCTACTTTATAGTCTGTCATTTACACCTCATAGAAAAATATAATTTAACCCATTGGAAATTTCTGTGATTCATGAATCATTTAATACCAAGCCCATGTAACGCACAAATTTAGTCACGATTTTGTTTATTCAGGCACATCGGACGGTCTCGTACCAAAGGTGGCTCGAATTTTAGTTTTGATATTCCCACGCACATTAAAATCGCCTTCAACCCAGACCCATTTCGGCTCACATACTTCAACCAAGTCATCAAGGATGGTGCTGACCACCTGCTCGTGAAAAATTTCCCGGTCCCGGTAATTATTGATGTAGAGTTTCAGGGATTTCAACTCTACTATCTTGTCTCCAGGGACGTACTTGATGTGGATGGTAGCGAAGTCGGGAAAATTGCTGATCGGGCAAAGGCAGGTGAATTCGGGAATGGTAAAATCGACAATGTAATCACGTTGCCTTGAGGGATTCGGAACGGCTTCGAGCGCCGCCTCTGCAATCATCTTCGCGCCATACTTCATCTCGCCTTGAGACATTTCCGCTACGCTCCAGGAGTCAAATTCACCAGCAGGGCGCCATCTTTTCGGGCCACAAACGCATCGTGCGCTTCTTGATATTCTCTAAGGGGAAACCGATGGGTGATGTATGGATCCACCTTCAGTCTCCCTGAATGAATGAGCGCCAAAACCTCATCTCCACAATTGGGATTCGCTCGAACGCCAAAAATATCCATCTCTTCGAGCACAACGCGTTTCCATGCCATATCAGGAATGTTTTCCGGTATGCCGGTAATGGCGACACGCGCGCCTTTGCCACCACAATCCACACTCCATCTAAAGCTATCCGTGGTTCCAGCCGTCTCCAGCACCACGTTTGCTTTTCTTCCGTCTGTCATCTCATCTATTCGTTCCGGTACACCACCATCCCGGTAACTGACTACTTCAGCGCCTTGCTCCTCTAAGATTTCAAGTCTCCGGCCACCACCCACGACAATCACGCGTCCTGCGCCCATTGCTTTGGCTGATTCATAAGCAAAAACACCGATGGGACCAGAACCCAATATCACGACAGTATCACCAGGGTTGACGCCTGCGCGTTTCGCCGTCCATAGCCCGCAACCGGCCGGATCTACGGCTGAGCCATGCTCAAAAGACATCCCCTCCGGCATCTTGTGCAACGCGCGTATGTTGTTTGTCACATACTCCGCATATGAGCCTTGCGTAATATGACCATATTGTCTGTGGCCAGTAACCGTATTCCCATAATTATAGCAGAGGTTATAGCGGCCGATCAGACACATGCGACAGGCGCCGCACCCTGCATGGCTCGTACCCGCCACGGCATCACCCATCTCAAGACCGAATCCCTCGGTCATCGGACCCATCGCCACGATTCTGCCGGCCCACTCGTGTCCCAAGATAGCTGGAAGTTGAGGAGGCCAGTTGGGGAGGTGACCGCCTTTGATGATTTCAATATCCGTTCCACAAATCGTTGTGCATTCTACTTTTACCAGTACCTCTCCGATATCCGGTTCGGGAACGGGAACAGATTGAATTTCAAGTATTTCGGGAGCAGTCATCACAACCGCTTCCATCTTGTCTGCTATCTCTTCGCCATAACGCACATCGAAGCGTGAGGACATAAAATCTTGCTCTCCTTTACTTCATAAGTTCTTAGGATTCGAATTTGGAATAAATGCAACACTTCTTGCGAATCGATTACATGCTTTCTGGAAGCTGGTTCAAAAAGACAAGGCTAAGAAACACAATACTAGGCACCCATCTCTCCTTTCTGTGGAGAATGCACATCTACTTCTTCTCTCGTCAACCATCTACCCGTCCAGATCCGCCACCAAAAGCGCCCTACGTCGTTTCCTATCAATGAAATGACAGGAACCAGAACGAGAGTTATCACCGTGGCGAAAAGCAGTCCGAAACATAAACTAATCGCCATGGGAATCAAGAATTGCGCCTGGAAGCTTTTTTCGAACAACATCGGCCCCAATCCCGCAGCTGTTGTGAGTGTAGTCAGAACAATAGCTCTCCACCTTGCGACACCGGCCCGCTGCAGCGCATCTTCTATAGGCATCCCGTCTCTAATACTTCGGTTCGCGAAATCCAAAAGAACCAAAGAGTCATTCACTACAACGCCCGTTAGCGCCAAGATACCCATCATGCTCAAGATGGAGATATCGAACCCCATCACAACATGCCCCCAAATAGCACCTACGATCCCAAACGGAATGGCGCTCATGACGATAAAGGGCTGGAAATAGCTTCTGAACAATGTAGCCAAAATCGCAAAAATAACGGCTATCGCAAGCGCAAAAGCACGAAACAGGCTGGCGAATGATTCACTCGTCTCTTTTGCCTGACCCTCGAATCGAATTCCTATCCCGTGATAGCGGTTCAGGAGTTCTGGGAAGAAATTCGCATTCAAGTCATTTAGCACCTCGGTGGGATTGGCGCGGTCTTGGTCGATTTCGGCCGTTACGTTAATCGCCTTTGATCTAGCTACTCGTCTTATTGCATCAAGCCCTTGAATCATCTCGACTTCTGCCACCTCATAGAAAGGGATTTCCGCCCCCGATGACGTCCTGACCCTCATTTTCCTTATATCTTCCAGAGAGCGCCTCTCCTCGGACGGATAGCGAAGTTTGACCTTCACGTCATCCCGGCCACGTTGCAGACGCAGGACTTGCAGCCCGAAAAAGCGCGCGCGCAACTGACGCCCCAGGTCATCGAGACTCACCCCCAGCACGCGGGCCTGTGGCTTCAATGATGTTCTAAACTCAAGCTTTCCAGGCCGGAAATCATCTTGAATATCGTATAGGCCGGGATATTTGGTTAACTCTCGTTTGAACTCCTGAGCTACTCTTCTCAAAGTCCCGATGTCATCACCATAGAACTGAACATCGATAGGTTTACCACCGGGCGGACCGGCTCCTCCTGCACTAAAAGTAAGGCTCATTACATCGGGAATTTCTCCTGTATTCTCACGCCAGCGATTGATGATTTCCTCTGAGCTGATTCCTCTGGCTTCTGAGGGCAGCATCTCGATAATCACCTGAGCCATATGGCTCCCTCCCACGACGCGCCCGCCGCCTGGGTCAATATTCTCACCCAGTATTGTAAATACATGTTTGACGACTGGCTCACCCGTTTTCGAGCGAACAACCTCGTCAAGAGCAACAGCTGCCTGCTCAATCCTTTGCGCCGCGTTTTGTGTTTGTCGAATCGGGGTTCCCAGCGGGAACAGAATTTTGACATGCACCCAATCGGAATCGATTTTCGGGAAAAATAAAAATCTCACATGCCCACCAACCGCCAAACCGACCGTCACCATAAAAACCACCAAAGCCAGGGATAGGACCAGATATCTTGCATTGAGGCAAAATTTCAGAATTGGAGCGTAAAATCGATGAATGAGCCAGTTTATGCCTCTATCGATGGCGTTTCTCATACGAGATGAGAGCCCACCTGCCCTGGGTGGCCGCACCCAATGTCCCAGATGGGCCGGCAGAATGAATAACGATTCGATGAGAGAAGCAATTAACGCGGCGATGATGGCCGCCGGGAGCACCGCCATGAATTTCCCGACCGTTCCTTCCACCATCAGCAAGGGAGCGAAAGCCACAATGGATGTCACGACCGTGGCGGTAACCGGCAGGACGACTTCATAACAGCCGTCAATAGCGGCCTGAACGCGATTTTTTCCTCTTTCCATATGCGAATAGATATTTTCAGCCACTACAATGGCGTCGTCCACCAGTATCCCTAAAACCATGATGAAGGCGAACATCGAGAGCATGTTGAGCGTGCCGCCGGAGAAGTTCAAAAAACCCAAAGCCGTCAACAGGGATACGGGAATTCCCATCGCCACCCAAAATGAAAGGCGAATATTCAAAAACAGCCACATGGAGATGAAAACCAAAACGAGTCCGACGCGACCGTTTCTCAACAAAAGATCGAGCCGGTCCCGTATCATACGTGAGGTATCCGCCCAATGGGCCAAATCCAATCCTTCGGGCAGTTCTTTCCGCTTTTTCTTTACATATTCAACAACCGTTTTAGAAATCGAAAGCGCATCTTCCTCATCGGTTCGATACACCAGAATGAGCGCAGCCGGTTTTCCGTTGAATCGACCCGATTTATCGCTGTCTTCAAAAGCGTCGACCACACGAGCAATATCACCGAGTCTCAAAATTGCGCCGTCTTTTTGGGTAAGTATTTCAAGCCGCTCGAACTCCGGGCCAGTGTAACGCTTTCCCAACGTCCTGATTCTGATTCTCCGCTCCGCAGAACGGATATCTCCACCTGATAGCTCCAGCACATTCTTGCGAATGATATTCGCCACCCGGTCAAACGTCAGACCATAGCGGCGCAACATCTCCTCAGAGACTTCGATTGAAATTTCCCAATCTCTCAAGCCGCTCAGAACCACCTTTGAAATGTTGGGCAAATCCAGCAATTCATCTTTAATCTCCGTGGCTTTTCGTTTCAGGGCTTCTTCGGGCACATTGCCGAACAAGGAAAGACGAATTACTTGATTTATCCGCTTTACTTCCGAAACGATGGGCCTTTCTATGTTCTCGGGAAATGTCCTGATACGGTCGATTTCGCTCCGGATATCTTCCATCAAATCTCGGGAGTTCTTGATCCAGGCATGTAGTTCCACGGCAATTTCGCAGCGACCCTCATAAGCAACCGAAGTGATCTTTTTCACCCCTTCGACGCCGGTCAGGGCCTCTTCGATCTTGATGCAAATACCCTCTTCCACCTCCGCAGGACTCGCGCCCTCCCACACCACGTTGACGCTCACTCGATCGAGGGCGAATTGAGGGAGCAACTCGCTGCGGATTTGAAAAACGGCGACAACACCGATGATCAGCATTATCCCCATGAGAAGGTTGGCGAAAACGGTATGCCGTGCAGACCAATTCAGAATTTGCCTCATTGAGCGGAAGCCCCTCCAGCAATCCCGTTTTGATCGTTGAGTCTCATGCCGGAAACGGGGTCGGGGATCGCGGAAATAATGATGCGGGCGTTTTCGTTCACTCCGTTTCTGATGACGACGCCATCCTGACCTTTTCGAATGACTTCCACCTTCTGGATTCTGAGTTTCCCCTCATCCAACAAATAAACATGATCCCGTTCTCGCAATGCGACGCGCGGAATAACAAACACGTCAGGCATCGTGACACCTTTTATATTCACTTCAACGAACATGCCCACGAAAAGGGGAGGATGCTCCCCGGGCACCCAATTCTTCATGGGCTCGGGAATTTCGACCACCAGCGTGAGCGCGCGCGTGGACTCATCCAGACCTGAGTCCACCAGCGACACCCGCCCGCGCCATTCGACCTTCTCTCCAAACTGACTCCACGATACCCTCGCCGTGGGCAAAAATGGCTTCACCTCCTCCTGGCTGCGCGGAAACACCGTCCCCTGATTGCGGCGAAACACCCAGCGCGCATCCTCGACAGGCAGGGAAACCGGAACCTCCAGCACCGATACGTCATAAATCTTTCCCACCGATTGCCCCGCAGCCGCGAAATCGCCCGCATCCAGACTCGTATCCCGCACCCGCGCATCGAATGGAGACACGAGCTTCGTGCGCGATAACTGCAATACCGCCCTCTGGAGTTCCGAGCGGCTCGCATGGAGCGCCGCACTTTTCTGCCTCAACTGAACGGGCAATAGGGCCAGAACATTTTTTATGGACTGAACCGTCCTTTCTTGTCTGAGAAAATTTTGTTGCGATTGATCATATTGCCCGGAAGAAATTACACCTTGTCTTCGCAATCTGTTATTGCGTTCCCTTTCCTGGGAAACCAATTCCAAATGGCGCTCGGCGATTTCCAGATCGGCCTGGTGGTTCTTCTCCTCCTGCCTCAATCGAGCGATGTCGGCTCTGAGTTGCGCGATTTCCGCCTTGCGCCGCTCAATGGCGAGTTCATAATCCGCCGGGTCGATTTGAAACAACAAATCCCCTTTTTTGATGAAGCCGCCGGTTCTGAAGCCTGGCGAGCGCTCGACCACTTTCCCCGACACTTCGGGCACGATGGAAAGCTCCTTCTTGGGCCGCACGGTTCCGAATCCCTTCACCCAGAAGGTTTTGTCCTGTTTTTTCAAGAGCATGGTTCTGACAAATCTGCGCGGCTCCGGGGCAATTACAACCTCGGGTTTCGGCCGATTTTGAATCACCAGTCTTGTAATCGCCGCCCCGGCCGCCAAAACCACGACGGCCAGAACGATAAAGACCTTTTGACGAGACATTATATTTTCAGCCTCTCCTATCTAAGCGGCGATACGACGAGCCATGCGATAAAACCCTTGGGCGGTGCTGCCGAGGACCTGAATTTCCCGGAAACTTCAAGAGAATCCGTGTATAGCACGCCTCCTTACCCCTATCAGCAGTGGCCCTTTGTGTCAAAAACCCGGTATCCTGCAAACAACTATGGCACACATCAAAAAGGAAGTGGAAATGCACGAAAACATCACTTATTTCAGTGACGGCCTCAAAATCGCCGCGCATCTCTACCGTCCTCCCGACTGGTGGCCCGGCGACCCGCCTCGGCCGGGAATCGTCTGCGTCACGGGATACAGCGGTCGAAAGAACCTGGCCACGATCGACATGCCCATCCACCTGAGCAAAGCGGGTTTTTTCACCTTGGCGCCCGATTATCGCGGCTACGGCGTCAGCGAGGGTGCTCGTGGGCGTCACCGTCCACTGGAACAGGCCCAGGATACCTACGACGGAATCACCTATCTCCAAACGGTTGAAGGCGTGGACCCTGGGCGAATCGGCCTGTATGGCACGAGTTTCGGCGGCGCGCACGCCATCTGGGTGGCGGCATTCGATGAGCGGGTGAAGGCGACCGTCTCCGCCGTGGGAGTTCACGACGGCGAACGCTGGCTGAAAACATTGAGAAGGCCTCATGAATGGCTCGCTTTCAAGTCCCGAGTCCAGGAAGCCGCCCGCAAGCGCGTCACGGCCAATGAGCGGGAAACGATTATCCGCCACGATATTTACAGCGACGACCCGGACAACCCCAAACCCCCGATGACGCTGGAGGAGCACGGTTCCGAGGAAGTGCTCGAACTCGACCTCGAAAGCGTGGAGGCGTGTTTCCGATATCGCCCCGAATGGGTGGCCGGAAGAATCTCGCCCAGGCCCGTCCTGTTCATCTACGGGGAAGAAGACGTCATGGTTCCCCCCTCCGAGGCGCACGCCTGCTACGCGGCTTGCGGCGAACCGAAAAAGCTCGTCATGCTTCCCAGGGGACGCCACAACGACGTCTACCAGGTGAACAACCCGGATCTCTTCGATATGGCCTTGAAGGAGACGACAGCCTGGTTCCGAGAGCATTTATAGGTTTCCCTCGCTAAATCAAACACATGGGAGGTGATGCGAAACATGGGCGCCACGCTGATATTTCATGGACAATCGACGTTTCTGGTCGAAACCGACGGCGGCAAGACCATCTACATCGACCCCTGGCTGGAGAAGAACCCTGTGTGCCCTCCAGAACTGAAAACACCGCAGAAGGCGGACCTCATCTGCCTCACGCACGGCCATTTCGACCATACGGGGGACGTCATCCCCGTTTTCGAGGCGAATCCATGCCCGGTGGCGGGCCACATGGACCTCATCCGCACCATAGGCGCCGAATACGACTTAGGAGCTCACGCCACCCCCATGGGAAAGGACGGCACGGTCGATTTCGGCGGCGTCCAACTCACCCTCACCCACGCCTTTCACGGGGGCGCCTACGGGCCGGAACTGAAATACACCGGCGAGCCCTGCGGACTGATTCTCACTTTCGAGGACGGCAAACGCCTGTATCACGCGGGAGATACGGCCGTTTTCGGCGATATGCGGCTCATCGCCGAACTCTATGCGCCCGATCTGTGCTGCCTGCCCATCGGGGACAGGGCCACCATGGGCGCGCGGCAAGCGGCGCTGGCATGCGAGTTGCTCGAAGCGAAGCGCGTCGTGCCCATCCACCACTCGAGCCTGCCCCACTTGACGGGAACGCCCGAGGCGTTCATCGAGGAAGTCGAGAAGCGCGGCCTGGATACGGAGATCATCGTCTTAAAGCCCGGCGATAGCGTAACGCTCTGATTTAATTCTCTTTACGCGCTCGGCCGCTCGATGAGTTCGAGCGTGTTGCCGTCGGGATCTTCCAGATAGACGACGAAGCCGCCCTTGTTGGGACCCTGCGTGACGGGCACGGGCTCTGAGACGAAGTTGACCCCCCGGGGCTTGAGCGCCTCGTACATCCCATTGAGATCATTGACGTTATAGGCGATGTGCGCGCTGCCCACGTTGTTCGTGGCCGTGTCTATCTTGACGCCCGGCGCGCCCACGTATTCGACCAGTTCGATGTGGTAACCCCCACCCAAGATATAGACGATGCGAAGGTCGGCACCTGCGATGCCCGTCACCTTCTCGCTGTAGTCCTGTGGCCGGGTGTCGACCGAAACGATAGTAAAATCAAGGGTTTCGCAGTACCACCCGGCGATCGCCTCGGCGTCCGACACCGTGAAACTCGTATGGTTGATGCTCGTCAAGCCCATCTTGCGCCTCCTTTTACGCCATCGATCCGGGGGCGTACTCCCCCCTTTTGTCCGCCGGTTTTCCAGGCGCAATTATGGCATATCGCCGCATTTAATTTACGGAAAAACCCCGTGAATTTATCCGAATTTATCTAATTTTTCATTTATTCAGAAACCCCGGTACTTCTCGCACTGCGGGCGCTTCCTCTCCTCGCCACATCCACTGAGCAGTACGCCTGAGACTGCTGTAAGAGTTCGCGCGGAAACACATTATTAGAATTGATTTGTCATCGCATCAGTATCCACAAGACGCGCGAACACCATTTCTTGCTTGTGCAATCGCACGGTCGTATTGGCTTACCTCATACGCCGGGCAACCTCCGTGCTGCAGTATTCGTTTCGCAGTCTGGTTCATCCGCAAAACAAATCGGAAGCTTCCGCACATTGAATTGCCACTCGGCATTGGTTGGGATGCTATTAACCGCGCGCCTTTACGTTTGGCTCGTTCACAAGATCGGTCGGAACTTCTCAAGGGACTCGGCGAATCATATTTTCGTCCCGGACTTTCCGAGTTCTCGCCAAAATCCAGATTATCCAAATCCTCTCCCAGAGCCAACAATTCCTCTACGCGTCGCATCATTTCCTCTGCCTCAAGCGCCTCGAAATCGCTCTCTTCTTCTAAGTCCTGTAAATATTCAAACTCTCCTTCCAGAGCCATTTGCCTTTCCACTTCTTCCTCTATTTCATTCATTTCTTTTTCCCTGCGCATTCTTTCTTCTTCTTGCCGGGCTAAGTCTGGGTCTTCGAGTTTTCCACGGTTCTCTTCCAGGCAGCGGGGCTCACGCTGTTCACCCTCCACATGGAACTCTTCTGCTTCTTCTCTGGCCTGGCGCATTCGGCGTTGTTGCTCTCCCATGGAAGAACAAACAACGGTGGGGAAAAATCCTCGTAATTGTTTGTCGCTTTCAGCCAATAGCTCAGCCATCCAAAGGTTCTATTCACTCACGTACCATCGACAAGAGATTTTGCCAGCCGCGCACCCAGCAGCATTGGTGATCAAACCGAGAAACAGTATGAAAATGGACGTTTGCCAGTGATGTTTTCTGGCGATACCGCTCAATGAGCCCGGGAGGCACTACAAGGTCCCGTTCGCCATGGAAATGAAACTCCCGTGTCTTCCTGTTGACAGGCTGACGCTCGGACGGGTTGAGGGAACCTTTGAGAGAAGAGACCCGGTGGTGGTTTGTCCAGGCGGCGGTATCCAGAGGCGCAGCGACCGTATCCGCGTGTAGCTCAGTTATCGGACCGGCTTCGCCGCGGGTGATATTAAGAGTGGGACGAATAACGGTCCGAACGGTTCTGATAACCGGCCTGGTGAGATTCCGAATGGAACGACGCAATCTGCCCAATCCCTGGGCGTCCGCAGCCGGCGGATTACATATCGTCACCATCCAGGCACATAACAAGATGACGATCATGAGGTAGCGAGAACAACATCTACTGACTGTTCTTTGGCGATTCATATCATTGGATGCCAGGAGCTTCGCTGCCATCCGAATCTGAAGAGGATGAACCGTCTTTTTTTCTCGAGAATCTTTCACATCCGTTTCCTCGACAGGAGCAGCTGCGTCACGGATTGTATTCAGATTGGGCCGAATATCTGTCCGAACAGATTCCATGACCGGGCGGGTGAGATTCCGAATGGAATCTCTGAGCTCACCCGGTCCCTCTGCGGGCACAGCAGACGGAACAAATGTCATCACTATCAGGAGACCGAAGAATCCCGCGAGCACGGAGAAGCGGGAACGAGGTTCAACGTTTGTTTTCGCGCATTTCAAGTCATTTCGCATCATTTGATGCCTTGTTTCGATCCGAAGCCTGTGAAACGGTCTGGTACGGTAACGTCGCAATGCTCCAACCGGCCCCACGAGCATTATTGGAGGAGGAAGCACCGGCGCGAAGGGCTTCCCTAATTTCAACGAGATATGCCGATGGAGACGGCACCACAGACAAATCCTTGTGCCGCGAAGGCACGTAGCCGCCCAGAACCACCGCGCGGCGGCCCTGCGCGTCACGGTCGGCCGCATACCCCTCCAGAAAGGTCCCCAACTCCGCTTCCAACGCCTGGCGGATGATTCGCTGCGCGCCCTAGCGCACCGGTTCGCTCAACTCGTCTCGCAGGGCTGGATTCCGGAAAGGAATCGTCGTATCTTCTCTCATGGTGGAGCATCTCCCGTGTGCTGAATGACCGGGCTTTGGACAACCCTGTTTCAGCGGGATGCGCCGCCTCCTTCAATTCAGCCCATACACAACTTCTGACGGCAGCTCGTCGGGGAGTGCCCATGGATCCAGGCTGCGACCGAATCACCACCGAGGTCATCGCGCACCGCTTCGCCGCCGCGGCCGACGAGATGATGGCCACCCTCGTCAAGACCGCGTATTCCCCGAACATCAAGGAGCGGCGTGACTGCTCGGTCGCGATCTTCGACGCTGCGGGCAACCTCCTCGCCCTGACCGCCATCGCCCCCCTTCACCTGAGCTCGCTCCTCGGCCTCGTGGAGAACATCACCCGGCGTTACCCCCTCGACCGCTTTCGCCCCGGCGACGGCTTCCTCACGAACGATCCGTACGTGGGAGGCGGCTCGCACCTGCCGGACCTGACGCTCGCAAGCCCCGTCTTCTTCGACGGCCGGCCGGTCGCGTTCGTCGCCAACATCGCCCACCACTCCGACATCGGCGGCAAGGTGGCGGGGAGCGAGAGCGCCGACTGCACGAGCATCTTCCAGGAAGGGCTGCGCATCCCTCCCGTCAAGCTGCTGGACGAGGGGGAGCTGTGCGCCGACATACTCGCGTTCGTGCTCCTCAACACGCGCACCCCGCGCGAGCGCGAGGGCGATCTGCGGGCCCAGATCGCGACCAACGCCATCGGGGTCCGCCGGGTGCAGGAGTGCTTTGCCCGCTTCGGAGCCGAGAGCGTGCGCCGGGGCGCGAGAGCGCTTCTCGACTACGCCGAGTCGCGCACGCGCGCCGAGATCGCGAAGTTGCCGGACGGAACCTACGAGAACGAAGAAGTGGTCGACAACGACGGCGTGGCCGACGGGGTCGTTCGCCTCCGCGTCAAGATCACCATTCGCGCCGATCGGATTCACTTCGACTTCACGGGCACCGACGGGCAGGTCGCAGGGGCCCGGAACATGCCGCTCGCGGCCACCCTGTCCGGCGTCTACTACGCGGTCAAGGCGGTGACGGACCCGGCGCTGCCGCCCAACTCCGGATACTTCCGCGCCATCGGCGTCACCGCGCCGGAAGGCACGGTCCTCAACTGCCGCCCCCCCGCCGCAGTCGGGGATCGGGGCGCGACCGGCAACGTGCTCGGCGACTTGCTGCTGGGCGCGCTCGCCGACGCGGCGCCGGACCGGGTGATGGCCGGCTGCGGTCCGCTCCACGGGCTTATCTTCAGCGGCGTCGACCCGCACCGGAACGAGTACTTCGTCGACTACGAGACCTACGCGGGAGCGTCCGGCGCGCTTTCCGCGCTCGACGGAAAAGACGCGGTCCGGGTCCACGTTTCGGGCGCGGCCAACCTGCCCGTCGAATCCGTGGAGCAGGAGTTCCCGCTGACCGTCGGCCGCTACGAGCTAATCGCCGACTCGGGAGGCCCCGGACGGTATCGCGGCGGCCTCGCGACGCGCCGCGACGTCACCATCTGGGCGGAGCGGGCGAGGCTCGCAGGCCGCGGACTGCGCCAATCCCGAGGCGCGTCCGGGCTGTTTGGCGGAAGTTCGGGGTGTCCCGGCGTCTTCGTTCTGGACCCGGGCGGAAACCGCGAGACGAAGCTTCCGGGCTCGTTCTCGGAGCTCGAGGTGGACGCGGGAACGACGGTCCGGGTCGACACCCCGTCCGGCGCCGGCTTCGGCGACCCGTGGGAACGCGATCCGGAGAGGGTGCGCGACGACGTGGCCGCCGGCAAGGTGACCGCACCCGCGGCGGAGCAGAGCTACGGCGTCGCGCTCGTCCGCGGAAGCGTCGACGCCACCCGGACCGCGGCCTTGCGGGAGGCCCGCCAGGATTCGAACCATGGCGCCTGAGCGCTGCGTCCTCGGCGTCGACGTCGGCGGGACGTTCACCGACTTCGCGCTCGTCCGCCTCTCGGACGGCAAGACGTGGTTTCTGAAGACGCCCTCGACCCCGGACGACCCGTCCCGGGCGATTGCGGCCGGCATTCCGGAGCTGTTGGACCGTGCAGCCGCCGGCGCCGGGGACGTCCGCTACTTCGGCCACGGAACGACGGTCGCCACCAACGCGCTCATCACGGGGGACACGGCGGTCACGGGCCTCATCACCACGGAAGGGTTTCGCGACATCCTGGAGATCCGCCGCCAGCGCCAACCCCACAACTACGACATTCGGATGCCGAAGCCCCCGCCCCTCGTCGCGCGCCGCCTTAGGCGCGAGATCGGGGAGCGCACCTATCTCCTCGGGCCTTCCGACGTGCCGCCGGACCTCGAAGCGCTCGATGGAATCCTCGACGACTTCCGCCGCGAAGGCGTGGAGGCGGTGGCCGTCTGCTTCCTGCACAGCTACCACAATCCGGCCCACGAGGCCGCCGTCGCGGCCGCGGTGCGCGAGCGTCTTCCCGGTGCGTTCACCTGCGCATCCCACGAAGTCGTGGCCGAGTTCCGCGAGTACGAGAGGACAACGACCACCGTGCTGAACGCATCGCTGGGCCCGGTCGTGAGCCGCTATCTCGAGCGCCTCGGGGAACGGTCCCGCGCCCTGGGCATCGTGAGTCCGAAGATCCTCCAGTCCCACGGCGGCGTCGCCTCGCTTCGGGATGCGGGTGCGATGGCGGGCCGCTGCCTCATGTCGGGGCCGGCGGCGGGAGTCACCGGCGCGGGCTTTCTCGCCGGAAGGGCCGGGTGTCCGGACGTCATCACCTTCGACGTCGGGGGAACGAGCACCGACGTCTGCCTCATCGAAGGCAACCGGCCGCTCGTCGCAAAGGAGCGGGAGGTGCGGGGGCATCCCATCCGCTTTCCGATGGTCGACGTGCATTCGGTGGGAGCCGGAGGGGGCAGCATCGCGCGCGTGGACACGGGCGGCTTCGTGCACGTGGGCCCCCGGAGCGCCGGCGCCGCGCCCGGCCCCGCCTGCTACGGCCTCGGGGGAACCGAGCCCACCGTGACCGACGCCAACGTCGTGCTCGGCCGCCTTTCCGGCGAATCCCTGCTGGGTGGCCGCATGAGCCTCCGTCCCGACCTCGCGCGCCGCGCAATCGCCGAGGAGGTGGCGGCCCCGATGGGGCTCGGGGTCGAAGAGGCGGCCGAAGCGGTGCTCACCATCCTCAACGAGAACCTGGTTCAGGCGATACGCGTGATCTCGGTGGAGAAGGGTTTCGATCCGCGCCACTTCACCCTGGTGGCGTTCGGGGGGGCGGGGCCTCTCCTCGCCTCCGCGCTCGCCCGCGAGCTGGGCATGACCCGGGTCATGGTGCCGCCCGGACCGGGTCTCCTCTGCGCGCTCGGGCTCCTCGTCGCCGACGTGCGCTCGGATTTCAGCCTGACGCGGATCGCCGATCTCGAGGGAACCGGCGCCGCCGGCATCAACGCCACCTTCGCGGAGGTCGGGCAGCGAGCGCTCGAATGGTTCGACCGGGAGGAGGTGGAGCCCGGCGAGCGCACGGTGCAGCGCGCCATCGACATGCGCTACGTCGGACAGAGCCACGAGATCACGGTGGCGGTTCAGGAGCGGGAATTCGCCGACCACGACCTCCCGGCGCTGGTCGACGCTTTCCGGAGCGAGCACGAAAGAGTGTACGGCTACGCGCCGGACGCGCCGGTTCAACTCGTCACCTTTCGCGTCACCGCCCTCGCCCGGGTGACGGCGCCCCCGGTCGCGGGCGCCGCCGGGACGGGCGGCGACCTGCGCGTAGCGGAGCGAGGGAGGCGCCGGGTGCATTTTGCAGAGCTCGGCGGATTCGTCGATTGTCCGATCTACGCCCGGGAGGGCCTCCCCCGGGGCGCCGATCTCGAAGGCCCCGCGATCCTCGAGCAGATGGACTCGACGACCGTTGTGCTGCCCGGACAGGTCGCCCGCAGCGACGAGAAGGGCAACCTGAACCTCACGGTCGTGTCGGCCCCGCACAACGCAGGCAACGGTGGTAGCGGGGGGCTCGCATGACAGGGCCGAGAGAGACGGAAAGAGCATGAGCAAGGATTCGGAGCGATTCCAGTAACCTGCCTGCAGCGCCACAACCAAATTACCGATCTTGTCTGGTACTGAATAAATTCTTGTGAAATTTTCGCTATTCAGTACTATCAATCCGCAGATTCGAAAGCCCGCTCCGTCGGGCCAACCGAACTGAGGCCGCAGCGCAGGGCTTCGAGATTGAACGTCATCCAGGGAGGCACGTTCCCGATGTTCACGTCGGGGCCGAATTCGGTGAGCAGGAATTTCTGGAGTTCGTAGATGACATTGTTCGTCGTGCCTTCGATCCACCAGCCGGGAAGCTCGAAAATCACCTTCCGCACGTCCATCTCCCCGCGGATCGAATCGATCAGAGCACGGTCGGCTTCGCCACCCGGCATGAGTTCCGCCGCCTCGAAGAGCACCACCGAGGCACCCGCCTCCATGCAGATGTTCGCCTGGGAGATCAGTTCCGCCACGTCCTGCTTGCCGGTCTTGGAACCCACCTCGCCGTGCACCTCCAGCCCTGCATCTATTGCCGAGCGCACCATCCGCTCCCTTTCGCCGTCTGTAAGAGAAACGCAGTTGTCTGAAATCTCTATCGCCTCGACCCCGTATTCCGCCGCCGCCTCGAAATAGGGCCCCACCCCGCCCCAGCCCTGCGTGGCGAAGATGTATTCGAGAAACTGCCCGCCGATGAAGGGCTTGACGTCGTGGCTCTTGAAGAGTTCGAGCTTCTCGCGGTAGTAATCCTCGAGATAGAGGCGCGAAGTGCCCACCGCGATTTTGCCGAGATCGATGAACGGCCCGCTCATCCGGAGGAGTCCCCGGAGGTACTCGATGGTCTCCCCCTTGTCGATCATCATGGTGATCCCGCTGGTTCTGGGTTTTTCCATGCTGCGCTCTGCGGGCAGCGGAACGAAATCGAAGGCGAATCCGGCCATCTGAGAACTCCTTTCAGGCTCGTTTCTATTGATGAGGAACCGGAGCTTCAGTTAATCGCATCGCCCGCGCTGTTGCAAGGATGGAAAGCGAGCGAGTTTCTCGGGGTTGTGTTGAAAACCCCTTGCGGGTCGGTCTGGATCCCACCGTAGGGGCCGCCCCTCTCGACTGGAAAAGCAACCCCCCCTACCCCCCCTTGTCAGGGGGGCAAGAAAAAACAAAAGCCCCTCTACGGGCGGCCGGCATCGCCTTTTTTTACCCCCCTGACAAGGGGGGGTAGGGGGGGTTGCTTTCAAAGAGGGAGGTCGGGGGTTCGCGCGAAAGCGGCCTTCCCCCTAAAGGCAATATCCCCCGACGAGGGCTTTTTCAACAACCCCGTGCCGTTCCCCCTCATTCGATGATGAGCCTTACCAGATTAGGCTCCGGGCGGGTGCGCCCGTATAATGCGCCTACACGCCATGCGATCGAGAGCAGGAGAGAGAATCGTAATACTCGCCCGAGCGGAGAAACGCTCAAGAATCCACCAAGGAGGAAACATGCCGGATTTTTCCAGACCCGTATTCATCGTCAGCGCTCCCCGGTCGGGTTCGACCCTGTTCCGGCTTATTCTGGACGCCCACCCGCGCCTGGCGGTGCCCTCCCCCGCCTGGCTGTATGAAATGGTCTACCCCTATCTCTACAGCTATGGCGACCTCTCAAGCCTGGAGAACCTCTCCTCGCTCGCCGAGGATATCTTCGAGAGCCCCTTCATCAAGAACATGAAGCTAGACATCACGCCCGAAGACCTCGTTTCCGCCGCTGCCGAACCTACCTTCCGGGGGCTTTACGACGCGCTTCACCGCCACTACGCCGCGCGCACGGGAAAGGAGCGGTGGGGCGAGAAATCCCCCCGCAATTCGTTCTGGATGGAGGAGATCAAGGCGGATTTCCCGGATGCGCAATTCGTCCACATCGTGCGCGACGGACGCGACATGGCGATCGACATCGCCGACTCGCCCGAAATGCTGCCCGAGAACATATATTCGGGCGCCCACGTCTGGAAGGACTTCACGGGCGCGGCGCACGCGTCGGGAAAACGCATGGGGGAATCGGATTACTACGTCATCCGTTACGAGGACTTGTGCGCAGAGCCCGAGAGCGAACTCAAGAAACTGTGCGAATTTTTGGGCGAGGACTTCGACGGACAGATGCTGGCCCACCACGAGACGGAATCTTCCAAGAACTGGAGTGCGCTCCCCAACCACGTGAAGAGCGGGCGGCCCATCTCCACGCAATACTGCGAGATGTACAAGACGCGCCTGCCCGCGGACGACGTGTCCGCGCTCGAAGAAGTGATGGGAGAGTTGCTCGTCGAGTTCGGCTACCCGGTGGGCGGGAGCGCGAAGCCCATCCCGGAAAAATTCGCGGCCCAGTTGATGGAGAGCGAGATGATCTCAGCCCCCCGCGTGATCGCCTACCGCAAATGGCACGCCGACCGGCGGCGCGAGCGGCTCGAAGGGGGCGTCTGGAAGCTCGAAGAGAGAAAATCCCTCCTGCGCTCTCTTTGCTGACGGCGGGAGGCGGCTGGTGAACCGAAGCCTCCAGCCCTGCTGAAAACAAGCAAGACGACGACTCGCGATGCCCGGACCTGACGGGGTTGCTGAAAAAGCCCTCCTCGGTCGGAATCGGCCACCACCGTCATTCCGGCGAAAGCCGGAATGACGAACGAATACCACGCCCGTTGTAGGGGCGGTTCGCGAACCGCCCCTACGGTTGGTAGCACTCCCATGAAGATGGTCCTGACCGGCCCCATGCGCTGAATCACGGAATCAAGACTTTTCCAACAGCCCCAAATAAGCCGCGCTTGTGCCCCCTTCTTGGATTCTCTATGATGACGGCCATCCAAATACCACTTGAGGCATACGCCGTTTGAGGAAAACCGGCTTGCTCATTTTACCTTTGTCTCGCGGCTCGTCCGTTGCGCGGCGAGAAACCACGAATAACAGGAGCCGAATACACGGAATCGAAACATAATCTGGGAAAACCTGCTCATGGAGGAAACCCGATGTCCAAGATCATGAAATGCATCATCGCCTTTGGTGTTCTGGTATCCGTGGGGTTCGTCGATTCAGCCCCGGTTGAAGCGGCCTATCCCGAGCGCGCCATCAACTACATCGTCGCCTACAGGGTCGGCGGCGGCTCGGACAGGACGTCGCGCGCCTTCGTTCCCTTCTTGGAAAAGCACCTGGGCAAGGGCGCCAAGATCGCCATCATCAACAAGCCCGGCGCGGGCGGCAACATCGGGTTCAACGCGATTGCGAACGCCAAGCCCGACGGCTACACCATCGGCATGACGAACTTCCCCCAGGCCATCGTCGGCCCCATCATGGGGAAGGTGAAATACACCATCAAGGACTTCGACTTCCTGGGCAACGTGAACAGGGGGCCGACGACGTTCGCCGTGCTCAAGACAAGCAAGTACAAAACGCTGGCCGACCTCATGGCCGACGTCAAGAAGAACCCCGGCAAAATCTCGATAGGCATGGCGGCCCTCAGCAGCGTCCACAGCATCGGGACCAGCAAGTTCATGGTCAAGACGGGACTCAAATTCAACAAGGTGCCCTTCGGCGGCGGCGGCCCCGCGCGCAACGCCCTGCTCGGCGACCACGTTCCGGTGCTGGCGATCTCGATGTCGGCCATCGCGAAATTCAGGGACAAGGTCAACATCCTCGCGCAGGCGGCGCCCGAGCGGGTGGCCATCGGCTCCTGGGTCCCGACGTTCAAGGAGCAAGGCGTGGACATCACCAACTTCGTCTATCGCCCCGTGGCCGCTCCCAAGGGCGTGCCGGCGCCCATACTGGCGAAGCTGCGCGCCGCCTTCAAAAAGGCGATCGCAGACCCGGGATTCCTGAAAGTGGCGAAGAAGCAGAAAATCGCAGTGGAATACACGAGTGGGGAAGATATGGCGAAGGTTGCCAACGATTCTCACATGGCGCACGAGCAGCTCTGGAAGACGAATCCCTGGATGAAGAAGAAAAAGAAATAAGAACGGTCCGGGTCTTCATGTAAGCGAGGGCGCAGAACCGCGAGCAGCCCGAGGGCGCGATCAGCCAATGCGCCATAAGGGGCTGTTGAAAAGGCTCCGATGAAGAAGAGTTTGACACGAGCAAGGAGCGAGCGATTGTGTTTTGGTAGGGACAGGTCGCGACCTGTCCGGTCGCCATTCGAGTAAGGACGTGTAGGGGTCACCGGTCGGGATTGACCCACCGCGCGGCATCGGGCTTCGCAGAACCCTTGACGCCCTCATCCCGGGCAAGCGGCCCCAAACCCTCATCCTGAGTAGGCGCGCAAGCGCCGTATCGAAGGATGGGGGGCGCATCTCTGTGGCGGGCGTGAACTTCGCCCTTCGATACGCCGCCTTCGGCGGCTACTCAGGATGAGGAAGGTGGGGAGGCGGAGCTTGTCCCGAGCGAAGTCGAGGGGCCGCTACTCAGGGTGAGGCGGAGCGGTGAGTTGCGCAGGACGAGGAGGAGAATTGCGCCACATCGGGTTTTTCAACAACCCCATAAGGTCGGGTGAAAGGTATGCCGCATATCAACGTCTCGGGAGTCGACCTCCACTATGTCGAGGAGGGCGAGGGGAAACCCGTATTCTTTCTTCACGGGAATGCGGGTTCGGGGCGCGTGTGGCGCAAAATCACGCCCGAATTCAAAAAGCGCTACCGCGCCATCGCGCACGACCGCCAGGGGTTCGGTGATTCCGAGAAAAACGAGACGGGCGATTTCTCGCCGCGCGGATTCGCAGGGGAACTGGCGCGCCTGATGGACGCCTTGGGCGTCGAGCGGGCCCACGTCTGCGGACTCTCCATGGGCGGCATGATCGCCCAGTGCTTCGCTCTCGATCATCCAGACAGGTTGGACGGGCTGGTGCTCGTGGGGACGATGCCCGACCGGACGGGGCGCAACGTCCCCGAGACGCTGGCCGAACTGGAGCGGGACGGATGGCCCGCCGTCGCGGATCGTCTCATCCATCACTGGTTCCGTCCGGGCAGCGATGAGGCGGACGTTACGGAAGCATATGAGATCGCCCTGCAATCGCCGCAGAAATTCCGCGAACTCACGGTCACCGCGCTCGGGACGTTCGACATCAAGGCGGAACTCCCCGGCATCGAGGCCCCGACGCTCATCCTGAACGGCGAGGCGGACGTCACCAACGTGATGGCCCACGCAGAAATCATGAATGAAGGAATCCCGGGTTCGCGCCTCATCAGGATTCCCGACTGCGGACACCTGATCCCGATTGAAAGACCCGAGGCGTTCTGCCGGCACACGCTCGGGTTCCTGGCCGAGGTCGACGCCATGTCGTAGCAAGAAAAAGGCGCTTTGAAGTTTCGGCCTCATACGAGTTGTCCCTGGCTACACTCGCGGGGGAAGCGCACGTGTTCCAGAACCATGACAGGGTCGCCTCCGTAATTTTCTTCCTTGCGACGACCTTCCTCTACTACCACGCCGGGAGTTTTCCCGAAGAGGCAGCCTTCTACCCACGTATGGTCATCGGCTTGATGGTCATTCTCTCCGTCCTCATGTTCGTGAAGTCATGGCTGAAAACCGGGCGGAGCAGGACCTTCGAGCCGTTCTTCATCCACCACAAAAGATTCCTCCTGAGCACCCTCATGGCCTTGGCCTACATCGCGGGCGTGCAGTATCTCGGCTACTACAGCGCCTCGCTGGTTTTCATTCCCGCCGCAGCCTGGGCGCTGGGCTACCGGAACAGGTTCGTCATGGCGGGCACCACGGTCTGCTATCTCCTGTTCATCTTCGTGGTGTTCGACCAGCTCTTCGACCGCCCGCTCACGCAGGAATTTTTCCTGCGCCACTAAGGGGGAGTGAAAGCATGGCGCATGAACACCGGTCTGGCCCCAAACGCCGAGCCAGGGGAATGAAACCTTGATTGAGCCTTTCTACAATTCCCTGTGGGTCATCCTCGAGTGGCAGAACATCCTCGCCATGCTCGTGGGGGTGATCGGCGGCATCATCTTCGGCGCGATTCCGGGCCTGACGGCGACGATGGGCATCGCCCTCTTGATCCCCCTCACTTTCGGCATGTCCCCGCTCATGGCGCTGGGGATGATGGCCGGCATCCACAACGGGGGCTCCTACGGCGGCGCCATCCCTGCCGTCCTGCTGCGCATTCCGGGCACGCCGGGCGCCATCGCCACCACGTTCGACGGCTACCCGATGGCCCAGCAGGGCTTGGCGGAACGGGCGCTCAAGATCGCCTGCGTCTCCTCGGCGGTGGGCGGCATGGTGAGCGCCGTATCGCTGATGACGCTTTCCCCGCCCCTTGCGGAATTCGCCCTGGCCTTCGGTCCGCCCGAGATCTTCTGGATCAGCCTGTTCGGCCTCTCCAGCATCGCCGTCCTGCTGGGCTCGGACCCGATCAAGGGCTTGATGGCCTCCTGCGTCGGACTGCTCCTCGGAATGGTGGGCCTCGACCACGTAACCGGATATGAGCGCTTCACCTTCGACACGCTCGAGCTCTCGGGCGGGCTGCAGCTCATCGTCATCATGGTCGGTGTGTACGCGCTGCCGCCTGCGTTCCAGATGGCCGAGCGCGCTGTCATGACCGGCGTGAAATCCAAAGACCTCGAATTCGAGGGCAAGTCCGACATGGCGAACTGGCCGTGGATGCAGATTTTCCCCGCCTGGGTCCGCGCGAACGTCATCGGGATCATCATCGGGATTCTCCCCGGCGTCGGGGGCGTCGTCGGCGCATTCGTCGCCTACAACGAAACCAAGCGCTCATCGAAAGACCCCGAGAGTTTCGGCAAGGGAAACCCCGTGGGCGTCGCCGTGGCCGAATGCGCCAACAACGCCGACAACGCCGCCGCCATGATCCCGGCGCTCACCCTGGGGGTTCCCGGCAGCGGGCTGGCCGCCCTGATACTGGCGGGCCTGCTGATTCATGGACTCGAACCCGGCCCGCGCCTGTTCAAGGAAGCGCCCGACGTGGTGTACGGCTACATGTGGGCGATGCTGTTCACCTCCGCTTCGTTGTTCGTGTTCGGCGGCATCATCGCGACGAAGCTGTTCGCCAACATCCTCCGGCTGGCGCAGGTGCAACTGATGCCGGTCATCATCGCGCTGACGGTGGTGGGCATCTATTCGTTCGAGAACAGCATCTTCAACGTCTACCTGATGCTGGGGTTCGGCCTGTTCGGCTACGCGATGGAGCGGCTGAAGTTCCCCATCGCCCCTTTGATTCTCGGCCTCATCCTGGGGCCCAAGGTGGAGTTCAACTTAAGGGTCGCGCTCCGGCTGTCGCAGGATGACTGGTCGATCCTGTGGACGCGGCCGATCAGCATCGCCCTCATCATATTGACCGCGCTCGTACTCGCGTATCCGCTGATTTCCGCCCTCCTCCGCAGGAACAGGGAGAGGCCGGAAGAGGAGTTCGCCCTGGGGGAGGAATGATACGGGCCGTCCGCTTAAAACAGGGAAAGGAGGGTTGTTGAAAAAGTCCCTCAAGGGGGAGTGATTTCTCCCGAAGGTTTGTAGGGACAGGCCCCCGTGCCTGTCCTGACGAAGGACAACCACGGGAATAGATGTCTTCTATACGGGCGGCCACGGGGACTCGCCCCTACTTGAAAACCACCCCCCCCTACCCCCCTTGTCAGGGGGGTAGGGGGGGGGGTGCCTTTGTCCTCCGACAAGGGGGCTTTTTCAACAACCCCGAACGGCGCGGGATTGACCCGGAAAATGTTTGTTTGTATACCGGTTACATACTTTTCATTCATACCGAGGCGTCCTTCCCGAGTTTCAGGAAGGACGGATTCCCGATAACGAGGGTTTCACGGCGTCTCTGCGTTTCGTGGAGGTAACCAAGTGCTTAAGTGACGTCTCCCGAATCGCGCCGATGACGAACGCTCATAAAACTTTTTTGAGGAACCGCCAAAGACGAGAACATTGAAAATTCCATAATACCGGGAAAAGGAATTTTTCGGATTCCTTTTCGGTTGAAACACAGACCACACAAAGGCGAAGCCGATGCAGGATAGAGCCGAGGGCGTAGGATCCCAGCACAGGAACCTCCCCGATATTCTGGCGAAGATCATATTCGCCTTTGGAGCCTTGAGCACCGCGTTTCACCTCTACGTCCTCATGGTCCAGCCGATTCAGCCCTGGATTTTGCGGTCCTTTCACCTGACCTCTTCGGGCATCCTCGTTTTCGCGCTCATCCCCTGGAGAGCCGACAGGAAAAACGAAGGCCCCAACCTCCTGGATTATTCCCTCGCTTTTCTCCTCGTCACGACGACCATCTTCCTCATCGTCGACTTCGACGAGATGCTCTACCGGGTCGGCGTCGACCCCAACATCTACGACGTCGTTTTCGCCACCATCACGTTCCTCGTCATCCTGGAGATGGGACGCCGCCTGCAGGGATACGTGCTGCCGATACTCGCCCTCGTCTGCCTGGCCTATGCGCTGTGGGGCGACTACCTGCCGGGCTTGTGGGGCCACAGGGGCTATCCGTTCCCGCGCACCATCACGTATCTCTTCAGTCTGGAGGGAATCTTCGGGCCTCCGCTGGCGGCCTCTTCCACCTTCATCATCCTCTTCATCCTCTTCGGCTCCGCTCTCCAGAGTTCGGGCGCAGGAAGGCTGTTCATCGATACCTCCCTGGCCATCGCGGGCGGCGCGAGAGGCGGGCCGGCCAAGGTGGCGGTCTTCGCCAGCAGCCTGTTCGGCACGATGTCCGGCAGTTCGGTGACGAACGTGGTGACGACCGGCACCTTCACCATCCCGCTGATGAAGAGCATCGGCTATCGTCCCGCCTTCGCGGGCGCAGTGGAGACCGTCGCCTCCACCGGCGGGCAGCTCATGCCTCCCGTCATGGGCGTCACGGCGTTCGTGATGGCCGAGGTGACCGGCATCCCCTACCTCAAGATCGCAGCCGCGGGCCTCATACCGGCCATTCTCTTCTACGTGGCGGTCTATTTCATGATCGGCGTCGAAGCGAAAAACTTAGGCCTGAGCGGCCTGCCCAGGAGTGAACTTCCCCGCCTGTGGGACGTCCTGCGCCAGAACGGCCACTTGCTTCTGCCCATATTCGTCCTCATCTACTTCCTGGTCTACGTGCGGGTCTCGCCGATGAAATCGGCCTTTTACGCCATCGGCGCGGCGGTGGTCGCAAGCTGGCTCCGGCAGGAGACCCGCATGGGGGCGAAACGGGTGGCCGAGGCGCTCTACCGGACGATGGAGGGCGCCATTCACGTCGCGACGCCCAGCGCCTTGGCGGGCGTGGTCGTGGGCGTTTTGTCCCTCACGGGGCTGGGGCTCAAGGTCACGGATCTGCTGCTCTCCTACGTGGGCGACAGTAAAATGCTGGGACTCCTCGCCGTCATGCTGGTCTCCATCGTCCTGGGGATGGGCGTGCCAACGGTCGCCGCCTACCTCGTCGCCGCCGCGGCGGCCGGTCCCGCTCTGGTGAAACTGGGGTTTCCGCTCTTGAGCGCGCACATGTTCATTTTCTACTACGCCGTCCTGGCCACCATGACGCCGCCCGTCGCGGCTTCCGCCTTCGCCGCGGGCGCGCTCGCAGGTGCCCATCCTATGCAGGTCGGCTTCATGGCGGTGCGGCTCGGAATCGCCGCCTACATCGTCCCGTTCCTCTTCGTCTACGGGGATTCCCTCCTGATGCAGGGCTCCTGGGGAGGGATCGGGTTGGCGGTCGGCACGGCGCTTTTCGGCGTCTACGCCCTGGCGAGGTGCGTCATCGACCAGGGAATCGCCCTGTGGCGCAGGGGGGTGCTCGGGGTGGCGGCCCTGCTGCTGATCCTCACTGGCGGCCTGACGGACATCATCGGCCTCGTCGTATTGGCCCTGGGGCTGGGGGGCGACCTGCTCGCCTGGTTCCGGAAGATTCGCAGCGGGAAGCAAAAAGAGGATGCGCTTGAGGAGAGCACATAAACGCAGGTTTTCACGTAAAAGCAGCAGCCTGTCAATCTCACACAGAGGAGAAAGGCCATGAATTTCACCCGCAAGCAGATTCAACCCGTGGTTTTTGCGATCATCGCCGCCTTCGCCTTCGGAGTCGTGCTGTCCGCTCCCGCCGAGGGGGCGAGAAAAGACTGGCCCAAGCGCATCACCATCGGCGGCGGACCGCTCCAGGGAACCATCCAGTTCCAGGCGCTGGGCTGGTCCAGCGTGCTGAACAAGGTCTTGAAGCTCAACTCCTCGGTGGAGTCCACCGCAGGCGCTACGGTGAACGCGAGGCTCATCAGCCAGGGCAGGCAGGACTTCGGGTTCGGCACGAGTTCGAGCATCTCCGACGCCGCCTATCATGGCAGAGGCTTCGCCAAGGGCAAACGCTACAAGAACCTCCGCATCATGTCGCCGGTCGACAGCTCGGGCGTGCAGTTCTGGACGCCTGCGAAAAGCCCCATCATGAAGGCCGAGGACATCCAGGGAAGACGCCTCAACATCAGCCGTCCGGGCAGCGGCGTGGACCGCTTCGGGCGCAATCTCATGAAGGTGGTCGGCCTAAAGCCCAGCCAGGTGACCAACGTGGGCCATGGGCAGGCGAACCGCATGATGCAGGACGGCATCCTGGACGTCGCCGCCACGATCGGCGCACCGCCTCACCCCGCCGTCGCCTCCATCACCTCCCAGCTTCCTTTCCGCGTGTTCGGGCTCGGGCACGGGAAGTGGGCGGAGATGATGCTTGCGAAATACCCGTTCTACGTGAAGACCGCGATCGTCGGCGGCATGTATAAGGGAAATCCGAAACCTGTCAAGACCATCGGACAGACGAACTGGCTCGGCTCGGGCGCGCACGTGCCGAACGACCTCGTGTATGAGGTGGTGAAGGCGACATTCGCGAACAAGAAGGACCTCGTGCTCGCCCACAGGTCGTGGGAAGCCCTCGACATCAACAAGATGACGAAGGCGAACATCCCCGTGCACCCGGGCGCGATTCGCTACTACAAGGAAAAGGGGATCAAACTGCCCGCATCGGCCATGATGGCGAAGTAAGGAGCCGTTTCGGTACGGGGTTTTTGAAAAAGCCCCTTGAGGGGGGATGATTTATGAACGTCGGGGCCGTTCGCGAACGGCCCCTACGAAAGGACGTGATTACCGTCAATCCGGCGAAAGCCGGAAACCAAAAAGAGACGAGGCGCGCATGTTGCGGGGTTCCCTTTTCTCGATGATCGGGTTGGCGATGACGGTATAAAAGCGAAAGGCAAATGGATTCCGGCTTTCGCCGGAATGACGAGCAAAAGCGAGGAGCAAATCCGCCGCTCCGCCTCACGCTGAGTAGCGGCGAAGCCGCGTATCGAAGGGCGCCGTTTGCGCCTCCCATCCTTCGATACGGCGCTTTCGCGCCTACTCAGGATGAGGGTTTGAGTTCGCCCGGCGGGTGATTGCGAAAACCACGTTTTCCCGTAGGCGGAGACGACATATGAGAGAGGACGCGGTCCGGCGCAGGGACCGCATATGGACTTTTTCAACAACCCCAGAAAGGAAAGGATAGTGCGTCTCCCGGATTGGACTATACAGAACTGGACGGATGAGTTGGGCTCCGCCGAGGTCGATCCCGCCGCCGATGCGGTGGCGGGCGAGTTCGGCACGTGGCGGATCCGCTACGAGGTGGGCCGCTGGGGGATCGATGAGCGCGGCTCCATCAAGATCGCCTTCCGGCAGGTGAGCAACTGGGGCGCGCCGCAGTACGACGACCCCAAAGGGGAGAACTACACCACGGTCAGGCTCCATTCCGATTCCGAGGCGGTGCTCGCACCCAGGTTTGAGAAGCGCGGATACATCCGCCACTGGCGGCAGGCCTTGACCATCGACGTTCTGGACGGATGCCTCTGGGAAGGCGACAGCATCGAAGTCACGCTGGGCGACACGACCGGGGGCGGACCCGGCCTCAAGGCGCAGACCTTCAGCGAGAGCAACTTCGAGTTCAAGATTTTCGTCGACCCATTCGGCGCGGGAAATTTTCAGCCCCTGCCGCATTCCCCGACGCTCCGGATCAAGGGAGGAGAAGCGCGCCGCCTGATCGCCATCATGACCTCCGAGGCCGCCGTCGGCGAAAAGGGATGGCTGCTCGTGAAGGCGGAAGACAGGCACGGCAACATCGCGGAAGGCTGCGCTGAGGAGATTTCGCTCGAAACCGAGGGCGCGAACCTGGGCCTCCCCGAGGGTCTGCGTTTCGGTGGGGACGGGCTCGCGCTCTTGAGAACGGAGGAGATTTCTTTCGAGAGCGAGGGCGTGGCGCGGGTCCGTGTGAAAGACAGTGCGGGACACGAAGCGCTTACGAATCCCGTCGTGGTGCGCGGGCGGATAGAGGGCCCGCGCCTTCACTGGGGGGATTTTCACGGGGGCCAGACCGCCGGCACGGTGGGCGTCAACAGTTTCGAGGAGTTCTACCGCTTCGCGCGGGACGCGGGCGCGCTCGAGTTCACCACCCACCAAGGGAACTGCTTCGAGGTGACGAACGAGGATATGGAGGAGCTGAAAGAGAAGACCCGCGCCTTCCATGAGCCGGGCCGCTTCGTCCCTTTCCTCGGCTATGAATGGTCGGGCACGACGCCGATGGGCGGGGATCACGCCATATTCTTCTTCGATGAGGACAACGCGATCCACCGCTGCTCCCATTGGCTGCAGACGGACCTCTCAGACGCCGATACGGATCGCGACCACATCACCAAGCTCCATGCGCAGCTGCGCGGCGGGGGAGCGTTGAGTCTCCCGCACGTAGGCGGGCGGCCCGCGAATCTCGCGTTTCACGACCCCGAACTCGAACCCGTCATCGAGATCCACTCCAAGCACGGCATGTTCGAGTGGATGCTCGAAGAATCCATCGAACGGAACATGAAGGTGGGCTTCGTCGGCGGGAGCGACGACCACTACGGCCAGCCCGGCGCCTGTTACCCAAGCGAGGACGTGAGCCACTTCGCCGCGCGCAACGGCCTGACGGCGCTTTACGCCGGTGAGCTGACGCGGGAATCCATCTGGGCCGACATCAAGGCGCGCCGCTGCTACGCCACGAGCGGCGAGCGGATTTACCTGCGCTTCACCGTGAACAATAGGTGGATGGGGGAGGAGATCGATGCGGCGGGAGCGCCCCGGATATCCGTCGAAGCCGTGGGGACGGGCCCCATCGAGCGAATCGAGGTTTTTCGCGGCATGACGCGGATTCATACCGAAAAAATCGCACCGGACCGGGCGGGCAATTGGCTTCGCGTTCTGTTCTCAGGCGCCAGGGTGCGCGGACGGGGGCGCTCTACCCTGTGGGACGGGCGGTTGTCTTTAACAGGAGCGCGAATTCTGGCGGCGGAACCCGTCGCGCTCGTTGATAACCGAGACCGGCTCGACCCGGGCGCGGATTCCGGGGTCTCGTGGAGCCTCTACACCGCGGGAGATTCCCGAGGTTTCAATCTCGAACTGGACGGCGATGCGGGCGAGATGGATATCAGCACGGAACACGCGGCGCTTCGCGGAAATATCCGGGATTTGCTCGAAAAAGCAGCCTTCGTGGACGCAGGAAGGCTCGGCCAGCGGATAGAAGTCGGAAGGAATCCGGCGACGGACGGCCCCTGGGAAGCGCGCTTCGAGTATACCGACGAAGATGCTTCTACCGGCCTGAACACCTATTGGGTCCGGGTGATCCAGGTGGATCAGGAGAAAGCCTGGAGCAGTCCCGTCTGGGTGAATCTCGCATAAAATGATGTAGTTTAACCAAGCATGTATCTTGTGAGGAGAGCGAAATGTGCACCATAGGCGCCGTTGCGACGATAGACTCGAATGGCAATCCCGTCGCCTTCGCGCTCAAGAATTCGGACTACATGCAGGTCGGCCACTGGCACGGCTGCATTACCGGAGGGGCGGGCAATGACTTCATGGGCTTCAACACGGCCTCGCGGCCCGGCGTGAACTCCGGCATGAACGAAAAAGGGCTTGCCGTCATCCGCTCTTTTCTGGACTACCGGGGACCTTTCGATGAGAAAGACGAACCTGTAAAAAAGCAAAAGGACTTCCCGCTGGACGTCGACCGCCGCAGCGCCATCGCCGCGAGCCTGCTGGAAATCTACGAGACCGTCGATGAGACGCTCCCCTACCTGCACGACGTCATTCCAAAACACACGGGCAAAGGCACCGGTCAGCGGGGCGGGAATTTTCTTCTCGCAGACGCGACGGGCAAGGTCGCCGTGCTGGAGCACTGCGAGGACAGAATCGAATCCCGCGTCTATCCGGAAGGATTCTCGGCGCGCGGGAACAACGGGCGCCTTATCCTCCTGGAGGAGCAGGCCAAATTGCCCGAGCATGTGCGCGAGGATCGGGAGACGCGCTGCAACTACATGCAGAACGCTCTGGCGAGGCTTCGCGAATCGATCCCCAAGGGGATGAGCAAGGCGGAGGCGCTCGACAGCCTGAAAAGAACCCTCTCCTGGAAGGGACCCGAAGGGGACGGGGGCGTGGGTTCGATTTGCGCGGTGGACCTTCGCGCGCCGGGAGCGCGGACGAACAGCGCGCAGCCATGTTCGACGCGCACAGCGGTCATCTTCGACCTGATTGAGAAAACGATGCACTTCACGCGGGGCAATCCCAACCAGCTCCCCTGGGAGACGATGCGCTTTCCCGCATGAAGATGATGGAACTCACCCACTCCAACCACATCCCGGAAAAAAGCACGAACGCGCCCGGGCCGTCCTGAGAGGAAGATTTTCATGACCGAGAACAACGAACGCCCCGTATTCGTCGCCAGTTCACCCCGTTCAGGCTCCACCCTTCTGAGATTGATCCTGGACGCCCACCCGCGTCTGGCCGTGCCCCCGCCCGCATGGCTCACGCACTTCATCTATCCCTATCTCTACAGCTACGGCGATCTTTCGAACGAGGCCAATCTCACCGAATTGATCGAGGACTCCCTCGCCACGCCGACGATCCGCGCATGGCCCATCTCGCCGAGTGCGGCTGAAGTGCGCGATGAAATGCGAGAGCCCACCTTTGCGGAGATGTACGCCGCCCTGCACCGGCTGTATGCGCAATCGCACGGAAAAGAGCGATGGGGAGAGAAGACGCCGCGCGTTTCCTTCTACATGGAAGACCTGAAAGCCATGTACCCGGGCGCGCAGTTCGTTCACATCATCAGGGATGGCCGGGACGTCGCCATCGACATCGCGGATTCCGCGCTGTGGCCGAACAACCTCTGCGCGACCGCCGCCGTGTGGCGCGATTTCGTCGAGAGCATCAACGAATCGGCGGAAACGCTGGGGCCGGATTCCTTTTACGTCGTCAGGTATGAGGAACTCTGCGCCGAGCCGGAATCCGTCTTGGAAAAGCTGTGTGAATTTCTGGGCGAGGATTTCTCGCCCGCCATGCTGGCCCATCATGAAACCGCATCGACGAAGCAATGGGCCGAAACCCCGATACACGCCAAAACGGCCCGCCCCATCACGACCGATTTCGTCGAAATGTACAAGCATCGCCTGCCGGCGTCGGACGTGGGAGTCATCGAAAGTTTCATCGGCGAGACGCTGGACGAATTCGGCTACGTGCTCACGGGCGCGCCGGACAACCTCTCCTCGCGCGAGAAACGCCAATTGCTCGAAAACGACACCATCACCAACATCCAGGCCGTCGAGTACAAACGCTGGCATGACGGAAGAAGAAAAGAACGGCTCGAGCGAGGCGTATGGAAGCGAGAGGACCGAGATTCCCTCCTCTGGGGTTTCCATTAAAGGGAGCGTCCGGTTTGTCCCCGCAAAACGCCCCGCAGGAGCATCCCCATCTCCTCGTCCCCGAGGAGGAAAGAGCGGCTTTAGAGCGTGAGGCTGCCGATCTGCCTCACCTCTCCCTGAACGCACGCCGGCTGTGCGATCTCGAACTGCTCTTGAACGGCGGGTTCGCTCCCTTAAGTGGATATTTAAGCCGCAAGGACTACGAGTGCGTTCTCGAATCCATGCGCCTTGAAAACGGAGCCTTGTGGCCCATCCCCATCGTCCTCGACGTTCCCGAGAGAGCGGCGAAGAGCATCGAGAAGCGCCCCCGGCTCGCCCTGCGGGACGGCGATGGAACACCGCTCGCCGTTCTGGACGTGGAAGACGTATGGCGGGCCGACCCCGAGCGGGAAGCGCAATGCGTGTTCGGCACTCTCGATCAAACGCATCCGGGGGTTCGATATCTTTATCAGGAAACAGGCCCCTTCTACCTCAGCGGCCTCTTGCGCGGAATCCGTCTGCCCCGGCACGCCGACTTTCCCGAATATCGCCGCACGCCGGGAGAGTTGCGGGAGAGATTCCGGGCGATGGGCTGGAAGTGGGTCGTCGCCTTCCAGACGCGCAACCCGATGCACAGGGCGCATGTGGAACTGACGATGCGCGCCTCTTCGGAGAATGGAGCCAACATACTCATCCATCCGGTGGCGGGGATGACGAAACCGGGAGACATCGACCATATATGCCGGGTGCGCTGCTACGAGCACGTCCTCAAGCATTATGCGCCTGATTCCGTCACCCTGGCGCTGTTGCCCCTTGCGATGCGGATGGCCGGCCCCAGAGAGGCTCTCTGGCACGCGCTCATCCGGAAAAACTACGGCTGCACCCACTTCATCGTGGGCAGGGATCACGCCGGCCCCGGCGTCGACGGCCGGGGTGAGCCTTTCTACGACCCATACGCTGCTCAGGATCTGCTGAAAACCCACCAGTCCGAATGCGGAATCGAAATGGTCCCGTTTCAGGAGATGGTCTACGCCCCGGATGAGGGGCGCTACCTGCCGGTGGACCGGACATCCGAAAACACTCGAATCCTCAGGATATCCGGCACGAAGCTGCGTAAAATGCTGGAAAGGGGTGAAGAAATACCCGGGTGGTTCACCTACCCGGAAGTCGCGGAAGAGCTGAGGGGCTATTCTTCCCCGAAAAAGCCTTAAGCAGCGTTGCGTTCTTCCCGAAAAATCGTTCCTGTGAAACTGCACGCTTCTCGGCTTAAGGGCCGAACGGGAACTAATTTTGCACTACCGTATCGTAGGGACGAACGTTTACACCGACGCGCGCTCGCTGGGGTGCGCGGGAGTTTAAACGAATCCGCTTTCGGCTTGATTACGGGTCGGAAAAGGCGAATTCCAGCAGATATGCACAAGTCGCATACCTGGCATTATATCAATAAGTTATATGGATTCTATTGCCGACGGAAACGGCCCAGAATATCCGATGAGACTAATTTATCGAAAAACCACGTGAATTTATCGATATTTATTGAATTGTTTGGGCCTTTTTATCGATTTTTTCTTCTCAATCCCGACTGGGGAAGGAGGGATTGACGCGACCGAGGAAGAAGCGATCGCCATTCCCCTGAGTTCGCAAGATCGCCCCCGCTCAATCCGAATCGCCTTCTCCATTTTCTCCCCTCCCCCAATCCAATCGCCGGGAACGATTTTTCCCGCGCGGGATTCTCGCCCACGCGCCCGAAAACCCGCACGCGGCAAATGCGGGGAAATGCGAATCGGTCTTTTACGCTCCTCTGGCGATCATCCCGATGAGTCGAGCCGGATCTTTTTTCATTATCCTTCAGATACCCATCACCTTCGCCGACTTTGGATGACGACCCGACTTCTTCCACACACGTTCCAGGGGAAGATACGCGCGCGCTTCCGGCCCGGCGCGATGAAACGGCGGCGCGCCGGTTCGAAAAACAACCCTGACGATTCAGAAACGGTAAGACAGAAACAACCCGCCGGAAAACCGTCCGTCGTCTTTGACGATTGGACTGTCGGCGGCATCGCCCAGCAATCGTGAATATCCGCCCCGGGCACTCACCGCCCAGTTTTCCGCAAACGGGTAGATGATGCCGAACTTGAAGTCCACCGACTTGAATCCGGATCCGGGGCGATACCGGGCATAACCCGAACCCGATGATTGAACAGAATTCACGCCGAAGTAGCCTTCCATATAGTCGCCGTCCGCCCAGGTTGCGGATACGCCAAATTGCAGCGCCGGTCCTTTCAGCCCGCCATCACCCATGCCCGGCGAATTCATCCCTCCGGTCATCAGAGCCAGCGGCACGATGCCCCCGACGCCTGCCTCCACCAAGGTCCCGTCGACATCTCCCAAATGTCTGGAAGCGCCGATGTAGGGCGTAATCGGTCCGATGGCGTATTTTATTTTGAGGTTGGCGGCAGCGGCGTCATCGATGTCCCCCATGCCCCTCAGGTCGTCGCTGTCCGATTCATCCCTGCCGAACACATACCCCACCCCGGCGCTGACCTTGAGTCCGTGGTCGTCATAGAGGTGAACGCCCAAACCCTCGCGCGGGTTGAGAAAAACCAGGTCTTTCCACGTGATGTCTATCAGGGGAAGAACGCGCGTCTCCATCTCGTCGGAACCTTCATACTTCGCGTCGTATCTTGCGCCCAGCCCGATGCGAATATTCCAATCGCTTCCTTCTCCGGCTTCTGCGAACGGAAGCCAGGCGAACAGGAAGAGCAGGCAAAGGAGCGGCAAGAATTTCTTCGCCGTGTCATTTCTCATTTTTCGACCCCTGAGATTTACGGGCATTCGACGCCGGCGTACATGGGCGCAGGTTGTCTCGACAGCATGCCGAGATAAACGGGACGATGCAGCGGATTGTATCAGCCGAAAAGCCTGCTTCAAAGGAAAACCGCGGGCGCATGGAGCGCCACTTCGCCCTGTACGAGAAAATGCGCGCGCCATTGGAAGCGGGGGTGAAGGGGAAAATACTACGGAGGAGGAGGTGAAACTGCGCGAAAGGTGAATTTGAAAGCCGCCCTTCGATATGGGAAAATCAGCATGCTGCTCCACGAGATAACCAGGAGAGGGTGAAGATGCTGGGCTATGAAATGCAGTTCTGGATCATGTGGGCGGCGCTCGTTCAGGCGGCAGGGGTGATGACACAATGCGTGCTCATCTACATGGGCTTCAACACCATGCGGCAGGCGAACGAGTTGAGGAGCAGACAACTGGAAGCGCAGGAAAAAGCGCGAGATGCGCAACACGAAGAGAACATGGCGGCCCTCAACG
This sequence comes from bacterium, assembly GCA_022828125.1. GTDB lineage: Bacteria > UBA8248 > UBA8248 > UBA8248 > UBA8248 > Bin107. The sequence continues at coordinate 543,214 of JAJEJD010000020.1, forward strand.
AGCTGATCAGGCAAGGGCGTGAATTCTCGAAACAAAGCGAGAATCGGCATGAAGAAAACATGGCGGCCCTGAAAACCCTTATCGAGCGGACCGCTCCCAACGCCTGATCCCGACGCGAAAATGTTTCCGCTCGCCGGGAAGCGCTTCCGGCGAGTTTTTCGTGGCGCAGGCTTCCCCTCCGGTCGCGTGGAGCGCCTCTACTCTTTGCAATGCGAAAAAATGCGCGCGCCGCTGGCAAGCGCGGGTAAAGAAAAAACCGAAACGGCCGAGGTGGTGACGTCCCCCTTCAACCATCCCGTTGCGCGGACGGCGCAGACGTCCGCCGGATGAGTTCCATCATCGCCTCATTCTGCCCTTCCAACGCCTTCATGGTTTCCCGATGTTGAGTGGATTGTGATTTTCGTCGGCCTTCTATCGCCTCCATGTTCTTTTTATGTTGCTCGGCGCTGCGCTTGTAGTACCGGTGCAAAAGGAAAAGCCCATATCCGGCCACAGCGCATTGCGCGGCCCCGACAAGCGCGGCGACCCATACGGCGGCTTGTTGCAGTGCCAGAGCGGCTTGTTGCAGGGCGAGGTTTGCTGTTTCGTATTCCGTCATTCGGCTATCTCCGGTCTGTCCTCGTGGAGCAGCTTGTCAATCAGTCTTGCCCGGAGCGGAGGATTAGTCAAAGAGTCGAACCCGAGCGAGGAGGGAGGGTTCGCCGGGCGCGCCCCGCGTTAAGCCTTTCGGCGGAATCAACTCCGCTCAATTAACGAGAAATAGCCGACTGAGGAAGGAGGGATTGCGGAATCCAGTGTCTTTTCGCGTTCGTTCGGTTAATGGTCTTCCCGTAGGGGCGGTTCGCGAACCGCCCTGCTTTGCGGACGAGGCGCGAGAACGACCCGGCGGATGCGCTTCAGGGAACGGTCGGCGAGATGTTTGTGTCCGATCTCGAAGTCATGTATATTACTCTTATCCTAAGCTGTCCATACGATTTTTAGGGTCTTGCGGATCATGTCGGGGACCGATAGTTCAAGCTGTCGGGTATCCCCAATCCACAGAGGAGGACGGAGCAATGTCCTCACGCCGAGCCCTGATCGATGTTGCTCTTGGCAATGAACCGGCCGAACTTGCAATAACGAACGGCCGTCTCGTCAATGTACATACCCGTGAAATCTACAGCGCCGGGGTCGCCATTAAGGGCGACCGTATCGCGGCGGTCGGCGACATCGATTACGCGATCGGTGAGAATACGGAAGTCATCGACGCGGAGAACCGCTATGTGACGCCCGGCCTGATCGACGGCCACCTCCACATGTATCACTCCTACCTGGGCGTAAACGAGTTCGTCGAGGGAATGCTGCGCCATGGCGTTACCGCCTACGCGGACGGCTTCTACGGCCAAGGGATCGTCGGCGGTCGGGACGCGATCCGGTTTTTCAAGGATGCGCTCGAGGCCACCCCGCTCAGGCTCATATTCCTGGTCCCCACCCTCGCGCACCTGCAGAACCGTGAACTCGGTCTCGATCCCACACCAGGCGTCAGCGTCGAAGAGATGAACGAGATGCTCGACTGGGAAAACTGTGTGGGCCTGGAGGAGCCGCCGTTCCTGCCGGTCTGCGAGAAGTGGGAGGATTATCTGGACCTCTTCGACCGGTGCCTGGAGCAGCGCAAAACGATTACGGGGCATGCCGCCGGCGCAAACTGGCGCCAGATGCAAGCATACGCCGCGGTCGGAACCAGTACCGACCACGAGTCCATCGCGACCGACGAGGCGGTCGACAAGACCCGGGCCGGCTTTCGCCTGCTCATGCGGCTCGGGTCGGGCGCGATTGACGTGCCCGAACTCGTCAAGGCGTATCTTGAGCACAAGATCGACCCGAGAGCGCTTGCCATGTGCGCAGATCTCGCATCGCCGGAGAAACTGCTGCGCGAGGGCGGGGTCGACGATAATATCCGCGTGGCGGTTCGAAACGGCGTGCCGCCCGTAATCGCGGTCCAGATGGCGACCATCAATGTCGCTGAGGCCTTCTATCTGCAGAGGGATATGGGGGCGGTTGCTCCGGGCCGCTACGCCGACATCCTGCTCGTCGACGACCTGGTCACTTTTGATATTTCCCGCGTATTCGTCGGCGGGAAGACCATCGTCCGGGACGGCGAGTTCCTGGCGGACCTGGCCCCCATCGAGTATCCAGGCAACTTCCGTGGAACGGTCAAGATCGAGCGTGAGATCACCGCCGGTTATCTCGAACCACGGACCGATGCCGAGGGCCCGGTGACCGTTCGGGTGATCGGCGTGACGGACGGCAGCCTCGTCACCGACGACGGGAGGGCGGTCCTCGAGGTCAATGACGGCGTGATACAGCCGGATCTCGACAACGACGTCCTGCCGCTCACGATGGCCGATCGGTTCGGCAAGGGCGGGGGGCGCATCGGCAACGGCTTCGTGCGCGGCTTCGGTCTCAAGCGCGGCGCGATTGCGTCGACCGTCAACGCCGTCTGCGAGAATCTGGTTGCGGTCGGCGCGAACACGTCCGATATGGCGTTCGCCATGAACAAGCTCGCCGAGATCGGCGGCGGGAAGATCGTCGTTGCCGATGGCGAGATCCTCGCATTGGTGGAGTTGCCCCTTCTCGGGCTCTTGTCCGAAGAACCGACGGAGACGGTCACGGCGAAGTTCGACAAGGCGTTCGAAGCCATACGCGAACTCGGGTGCGATCTCGCGAGCCCGTTCTCGCAGCTCGAGTTCAGCTTCGCCTGCGGCGAAATCGGCGACCTGCGGCTTTCCGACGAAGGGTTGTTGCGGGTCGACCCGCCGGAGATGGTGTCGCTGGTCGTGGAATGACGCAAACCGGAAACAAGAGGGAGAGATCATGAGTGATGGAAAGCTGGCGGGCCGCGTCGCAATCGTGACCGGCGGATCGCGGGGGCTTGGGCAGGCGATTGCATGGGAATTCGCGAGTGAAGGCGCCGACGTGGCCGTGGTCGGACGAGACGAAGGCGCCCTCGCAGAAACGGTTGACGGCATCGAGCAGCGCGGCGGTAAGGCCGTCGCTATCGCGGCGGAACTCCGTGAAGTCGCCTCGATTCCAGGCGTTTTCGACAAAGCCGAGGAGGCGCTCGGCGAGTCGACGATCCTTGTCAACAGTGCGGGCGTACAGGGGGATCGTCCTGCGCTCGACGTCACCGAGGAGCAGTATGACGAGGTGGCCGACACCAACATGAAGGCGCTGTTCTTCTGCTGCCAGGAGGCCGGCAAGCGGTGGATCGATCGCAAGAGCGGCGGACGCATCATCAACCTCGGTTCCATTTTCGCCGTCGTCGGGATGCCCAATTTCTCGGTCTATTGTTCGACGAAAGGCGGCGTGCTGCTGCTTTCCAAGGCTCTCGCTATCGAGTGGGGGCCACACGGAATCAACGTCAACCTGATCGGCCCCTGCGCCACGATGACGGACATGGTAAGGCCGCTGTTCGACGACCCCGATTTCAAAGCGGCCTACATGCCGCGGGTGCCCGCCGGCGCCCTGCCTGATCCTCTGGACATCGGCAGAGCAGCCGTCTTCCTGGCCTCGGACGACGCTCGGATGATTCATGGACACCATCTACTCGTAGACTCCGGCTATACGACCAACTAATCGAGGTTCGGGGGGCTGAGACCCTGGTGACTGACCAGAGCGAAACATCAGGCGGTCCTGTCGCAGGCGACCATTTCAGGAACGGTTCCCCACAGGAAACGACCTGGACCGGCGGCGTTTTGGAGCGAACGCGTGGTTTCCTGCGCCTCGAGGTGCAGCTGCTGTTCGTCCTCGTCTTCCTCTACCTCGTGTTTTCGGCCATAGAACCCGACATCTTTATTTCCGTCAGGACCATCGAGAATCTCGCCAGACAGGCGGGGGTGCTGCTGGTCGCCAGCGTCGGGCAGATGCTGGTGCTTGTCGTGGGTGGTTTCGACATATCGGTCGGCGCGACTGCGGGATTCGCCTCCACAGCGCTCGCGCTGCTGGTTGACGATTTCGGGTTGTACGGGGCCGTCATGGCGGCTTTGGCGCTCGGGGCCGTTGTCGGATCCGTTAACGGTCTTGTTATCGCGTATCTGGGAGTCAACCCCTTCGTGGCTACCCTGGCGATGCTGACGTTCCTGACCGGGTTGTCAAACGAACTGAGCAGCGGCGCCTCGGTTCCGATCACCGATCGGGGTGTGAGCGCGTTCGGTGCGGACGAGTGGGGGCCGCTGCCGGGGACAATGGGCGTCGGGCTGGTTGTCGTATTCATTGCGTACCTGCTCCTCAACCGCGTCAGGGCGGGTCTCTACATCTATGCGATCGGGGGGGGACGTGAGACGGCGCGTCTGTCAGGAATTTCGGTCGCCCGTTACGAGGTTCTCGCCTATGCGATGTGCGGCCTTTTTGCGGCCGTCGCCGGGGTTATGCTCGCATCCAGGGTCACGCTTGGGCAGGCAAGCCTCGGGGCCGGGCTGGAGCTTGAATCCATCGCCGCGGCGGTGATTGGGGGCGCCGCGATCGGCGGCGGCGTCGGCCGGCTGCTTGGCGCTGCAATGGGGGTGGGGATCCTGACGGTACTCACCAGCGGTCTCGAGATCGTCGGTGTTTCGGAGTTCGCGCGCCAGATGGTCACCGGCGTCGTGCTGGTCGTAGCGGTCGCCTTCAACCAGCGAGGACGGATAGGTGAATGGACGATCGTAAAGCTGGCCAAATCACTGCTCCACGGCCGCGTCGCACGGTCCCGCGGCCCTTGACGCAACATTTCGTTTTCACTGCCAAAGGAGAACACCATGCGTATCAAATCTATGATTGCCATGCTGAGTCTCGTCACGTTTGCGCTTATGTTCTGGGGAGGGAGTGAGGTCAGCGCCCAGAAAATCAAAATCAGTCCCAAAGATGCGGCCTATGCGAAATATCAGGCGCTTTCGACGGCGAAAAAGTTGCATTCGAATCTTCCCTGCACGGTTTCCCCTACCCCGGATGAAGCCGCGGCGTACCGCGCGCCGAAGGCGAAGCGCAGATACACAATCGGCTTCATGGAGCCCACGCTGGCGGGACACTATTACCAGGCTGGTTCGAGCGGCGCGTTCAAGGCTGCCAAAGAGGCGGGCGTGAAGCTCGAGTTCGTTTCTGCCGGTACCGGATACGCGTCGCCCGAGCAGCAGCTCAAACAGGCCGAGCGTCTCCTGCTGAAAGGCGTGGATGCGGTTGCGGTCATCCCGACCGATATCCAGGGTGGCGTCGCAATCACCAACCTTTTCCTCCGCGAGAAAATTCCGGTCGTGATCGTGGCCACGGAGTCCAGTTCACCGGATGCGTACATGGTCATGCAGGACGACTACCAGATGGGTCGTGATTCGGCTGACCTCCTGGTGAAAGAGACCGGCCCGAATGCCGGGAAGGGCATCGTGATCGCAGGACCAGCCAACGCCACCTGGTCGGCCAAACGGGCAGCCGGTTTCGCGGATCGGGTGAAAGAAAAGTACCCGGGCGTCAAGATCGCCGTCTCGGCGACGCAGAACGTCGATCCCGCCCAGGGGCTTAAATCGTTCGAGAACGCGGTTCAGGCCCATCCGGATATCAAATGGGTGTATTCGGTCTTCAACCTGCTGCTCGATCCCGACTCGCTGCCAGCGCGGTACAAGGACGTGGCTTTCGTCACGAACGGTCTGGACCCTGCCTCCATCCAGGATTTGAAAGAGGGTCAATACTCGACGATCATCGGCATCACGCCGACTCCGATGGGGTATCAGGGGGTCGGTCACGCCGTGGCAATCCTCAATGGCGATCAAAACGTGCCCGCCCTGGTGTGCATCCCGCTGACGCGGTACACCGCAAAAGACATGCCGCCCAACAAGACTGCGGTGACGCTGGAGCTTATCCAGAAAGGGTTCGAGGTCTCGGCTCAAAAATGACCGGCAGGCAGCGCTTCGCCCGCGGGCTTGGTGGTCAGAGAGGATGGAATTGTTGAATTCCCCGGTCGAAGAACGCCGTGTTCCCGCCATCAGGATGGAGAACGTCACCAAAACGTTCCCCGGCGTAAAGGCCCTGGATCGCGTCAGCTTCGATGTTGACCACGGTGAGATACACGCGGTGGTCGGGGAAAACGGGTCGGGAAAGTCCACACTTTTGAAGCTGATGGTGGGCGCTTTCCCGATGGACTCCGGGCTGATCCACATTAACGGGGATGAGGTACGGCTGCGCTCGCCGCGTGAAGCCAGGAAGCGGTACGGTATCAAGATAATGCCGCAGGATGTCGAGTTGTGCGGACAACTGATTACCGGCCGTAACATCATGCTGGGCCTTGAGGGGGCGCTGGTCGATCGAAACAGACTCTCGCGCCACGAGCGGGTCATGACGACGGAAGTGCTTCGCCTGATCGGCGCTCACGTGGATCCCCAGGTCTTGGGGGAGGATTTAAGCACACCGGAGGCTCGATTTATCCAGATCGCTCACGCGCTCTTGCCTCCGGTGAACGTGGTCCTTTGCGACGAGCCGACGGCGGTACTCTCCACAGTGGATGCCGAGGCGCTTCTGGCCATCTTGACCAGGATTCGGAGTGAAGCGGGTACGGCCATCGTATACGTCAGCCACCGGATAGGCGAGGTTCTCCAGATAGCCGACCGCATCACGATCCTGCGTGACGGCCTCAGCGTCGGTACGTTTCGACGCGACGAGATCGACCGGCAACAAATAATTGAGTTGATGACCAAGTCTGCGCGCGCCGGCAAGCAAGGGGCGCCGGTTCAAGACGCTGTCCAGAGCGCAGCGAAAGAAGGCAAGCTGGCGGTAAAGGAACTCGGGTTCGGTCGAAACTTCTCAGACATCTCGCTCGAAGTAGAGGCAGGACAAATTGTGGGAATCGCCGGCGCACAAGGTGCCGGATTTGGTCCGCTGCTCGCCGCAATTGCGGGCCGCATCAATTACGACTTCGGTTCTATCGAGTTGGACAAAGCCACCGTCCCGCCCGGCTCGACCACGAAAGCGTACAAGCTTGGGATCGCGCTGGTCCCTGCCGACCGGCGGCAGGCGGGTATTATCCCATCGCTCACGGTTCGGGAGAACATCGCCTTGCCCGTTACAGGTTCTCTTGGGCGATACGGTTTCAGGCTTCGACGGGCCGAGCGGGAGACGAGCCGAAAGAGCGCTGAGATATTCGATATCAGGGGAGCAGGGCTTAACACCATGGCCGGGAACCTGAGCGGCGGCAACCAGCAGAAACTGGCGATTGCCCGATCCCTTCAGGGGGACCCGAAGTTTCTTCTGCTCGAAGAACCCACGCAGGGGATCGACATCGGCGCCAAGTCCGAGATCCGCCACCACATCGGCCAACTCGTTCGCAACGAAGGAATGGGCGCGCTGGTCGCGAGTTCCGAGTTTGAAGACCTCATCGGCTTCTCGGACGTCCTCCATGTGATGCGCCTGGGCCGGATCGTCGCGACATTCGACGGGAAGACGGCGACCTACTCGGACATCCTTCACGCGGCGCTCCCCTAGGCGTCGGCGCCGGGGCTGTGGCGTAGCGAATTGAGACACATCAGGAGGTAGAAATGCCACACGCACCCTCCCCTTCAACCGCCCGGCAACACGCACATTTTCAAAAACGCCCGGTTCGCTGTTCACGCCAGAAGCAGGCGGCGCTCCAAAAGCGTCCGCACCTCAAGCCTGCCGTCGGCGATTAGCAGCACATAGACGTTCTCGTCCATCACCCGGTAGATTATGCGGTAGGGCTTGAAGAAAACCTCGCGGTACTCGCGGATTCCGATGTCAAGCAATTCCTTCGGGAAAGCGCCGCGCAGGGGATGCTCGGTCAGCCCTGCGAACGCCTCTTCGATTCGATCAAGCACATGGCCGGCAGCGGCCGGCGAATCGCGCCGCTCGATGTAATCGCAGATATCTACGAGGTCGCGCGCCGCGTCCTCGGCCAGATGGAGCGCGAAGCTCATCAGCGGGCCTGAAGCCGCTCCCGGAGCCGCGCCGTCACATCGGCGGCGGGTTGCGTCCGCCCGGCTTCAATCTGGCGGTCGCCCAGGGCGAGAATCTTGAGCAGGGCGAGCGTCTCCTGCATCCGCTCGTAGCTGTCGATGTCCTGCATGACCACCTTGGCTTCTCCGTTCTGGGTGATCACCAGGGGCTCCCCCCGCTCCCCGAGCGTACGGACGATTTCCGCGGCATGCGCCTTTAAGTAGCTGATGGGTTTTATCCGGTTCGAAAGGGTCATGGCCGCCTCCTGTGGACTGAATATAGTCCACAAACGGGTCGGATGCAAGGGCTTTCAGCCCGTGTTTTCACCAGGACGGAATGACGCCGGGCGCGCCAGCGCCCCAACCTCCTCATCCTGAGTAGGCGCGCCGGCGCCGTATCGAAGGAGGAGGGCCGAACGTCCCCCGGCAGGTGCGGGGCCTCGCCCTTCGATACGCGGCTTCGCCGCTACTCAGGATGAGGCGGTGCGGATTTGGTTCGTCATTCCGGCGAAAGCCGGAATGACGGCGGGGGTCAATTCCGAGCGGAGAGGACTTTTTTAACACTCCGATAAATGAGCGTTTGTGTCGAAGGGTGCTCCTCTCAGACAGGCTGCCCACCCTCCCTTCACCGATCAGATCTTCGTGCCGGACAGGTAGGGAGGGAATTCTGATTCACCAAGGCTCCATAAGAAATCACGTTATTAAAAGTTCACCTTAAATACTTAATAAAATTCCTTTTTCAAATTATATTCTACGAACACTTAATAAGGAATTTTATTATTAAGTGTTACGGATTAAATATTAATAATAGGGATATTGAAAAAGCCCCCTCTGACAAAGGGGCTGGGGGGGCACGACAAGGGACTTTTTCAAAAGCCCCCCTCAGTCGGATTTGACCTCATTGGCCTGACTTTCCAAACCGCTCTACTGTCTTCTGATGGAAACCGTCCCCCCTTACACACTCACCCCCAGCGCCTTTTTCGCGGCGTCGACGACGTTGGCGGTGTTGGGGAGCACGAAGTCCTCGAGGCGGGGCTCGAAGGGGATGGGCGCGTCGAGGGCGGCCACGCGGCCGATGGGGGCGTCGAGGTAGTCGAAGGCCTCTTCCTGAACGGCTGCGGAAATCTCCGAACCCACGCCGCTCCTCAGGTGCCCTTCCTCGACGATGATGCAGCGGTTCGTCTTGCGGACGGATTCGGCGAGCGTCTCGGTATCGAGCGGGGCCAGCGTCCTGGGGTCGACCACTTCGGCGCTGATGCCCTCCTCGGCGAGTTCATCCGCCGCCGCCAGGCAGTTGTGCACCTGGTAGCCCACGCCGATGAGCGTGATGTCGCCGCCTTCGCGCTTCACGGCCGCCTGCCCGAAGGGGGTGACGTGCTCGCCCTCGGGGACTGCGCCCTTCATCTTGTAGAGCATCTTGTGCTCCACCATGAGAACGGGGTTGTCGTCGCGGATCGCCGCGCACATCAGGCCTTTGGCGTCCGCGGGGTCGCTCGGCGCGGCCACCTTGATGCCCGGTATCTGCATGAACCAGGCTTCGAGGCACTGGCTGTGCGTGGGGCCGTACTGCACGCCCCCGCCGCCGGGGGTGCGCACGACGAGCGGCACGCTCAACTGCCCGCCCAGCATGTAGCGCAGCTTGGCCGCCTGGTTGATGAGCGGGTCCATCGCCAGCATGATGAAGTCCATGAACATGATCTCGACGATGGGCCGGTAGCCCGCCATGGCGGCACCCACGCCCGCGCCCACGATGCCGAGTTCGCTGATGGGCGTGTCGCGCACGCGGTCGCGCCCGAATTTCTCGGCGAGGCCCTTCGTCACGCCGAACACGTAGGCAAGCTCCACGTCCTCGCCCATGACGATGACGCGCTCATCACGCTCCATCTCCTCGTGATGGGCTTCGGTCAACGCATCCACAAAAGTGATCTCTCGCATCTCATTTCTCTCCAGTTCGGGTTTTTTCCCACTCCCCCTCGTCGGGGAGGACATCCCGATCATCGAATTGTTCACCGTAGCAGGGACAGGCCTTTGCGCCTGTCCGAGGCCTCCGTGCCTGTCCTGCTCTTCGTGGTTGTCCTTCGTCAGGACAGGCACGGAGGCCTGTCCCTACAAAACCATCACGTCTGCGCCGCGTGAACCTCCATGCCGCTGCTCCCGAAACAGGGTTTTTCAACAACCCCCTCAAGGGGGGAGTGATTCCACCATTCCCTTTACTAGGCGTACACGTCCTCGAGGGCGGATTCGAGCGTGGCTTCGGGGCTTCCCTCCGCAAAGTCGATGGCGTCGTTGAGCTCCTTGTCCACGGCTTTCAAGTGCGCCTTTTTCTGCGCTTCGGTGAGTTTCAGCATGTCGGCCGCGATCGTGAGCGGATCGCGCTTTCTCCACTCGTCCACCTCTTCCTTGGTGCGGTAGGGGCCGAACTGGGGATCGCCGCGCGAGTGGCCGAAGAAGCGGTAGGTCTTCGCCTCGATGAGGCTCGGGCCGCCCCCCTCGCGCGCACGGCGCACGGCCTCGGCGGTCGCCTCGTAGACGGCCACCACGTCCATGCCGTCCACCGTCACGCCCGGCGAGTCGTAGCCCTGCGCGCGCACGCTGATGTCCTTGACGGCCGTGGAGCGCTCCACGTGGTAGCTCACTGCGTAGTGGTTGTTCTCGCAGAAGAAGATGACGGGCAGCTTCCAGATGGCGCACAGGTTCATCGACTCATGGAAGCTGCCCTGGTTCGAGGCGCCGTCCCCGAAGAAGACCACCGCCACGCGGCCCGAGCCTTCCAACTGGTAGGCGAGGCCCATGCCCGTGGCCATCGGCATGTTCGCCCCCACGATGGAGTGCGCGCCGTAGTGGCCCTTGGAAATATCGGCGATGTGCATGGAGCCGCCGCGCGCCTTGCAGAGACCGGTGGACTTGCCTAAAAGCTCGGCCATCATCTCAGGCATCCGGGTGCCCTTGGCGATGGAGTGCCCATGGCCCCGGTGGGTGGTGAGGATGGCGTCCTCATCCTCGAGCGCGGTGCAGACGCCGACCGAGCACGCCTCCTGCCCGATGCTCACGTGGACCGCGCCCTTCACCCGGCCCGCCATGAAGAATTCGTCCGTCTTCTCCTCGAAGCGGCGGATGCGCAGCATGTTGCGGTACATCGCGTTCAGGTCTTTTTTCGTCAACCTCTTCGGCTTCGCCGATCTTCTCTTCTTCGCCCTGGTGGCCACGGCCTCCTCCTCCCGGCGATGACAACGGAATACGCCTTTTGAAGTATTGCGAGAAAATGAATTCTAGACTCCCATCACTACCACACGGGGCGGTGATGGTTCAATCGACGCGGTGAGGGGTTGTTGAAAAAGCCCATCGAGGAAGAAGTGACGCCTGCGCCTCCGCCTAGTTTCGGGTTTTGGCCGTCATTCCGGCGAAAGCCGGAATCCATTTTCGCCTTTGCCTTTTCGCTTTCTCGTTCGGACGTTTTTACTCCGGGACGGGGAGGATCGGAATCGAACACAAAAACGAAAGGCGAATTCTCTGAATTCCGCATCCGGACGCCGCGCAACAAGAAGGTCGTGGCCGCACCGCCCTGTGAAAAGTCAAAATGGATTCCGGCTTTCGCCGGAACGGCGGCGGTGGTCATTTCGAGCGAGGAGAACTTTGCCAAAGGAGCAACCCCCCCTCCCCCCCTTAACAGGGGGGCAAGAAAAAACAAAAGCCCCGCTACCGGCGGTGGGCGTCGCCTTTTTATACCCCCCCTGACAAGGGGGGGTAGGGGGGGTTGGTTTTCCAGTCGAGAGGAACGTCCCCTGGAAACCGCCAACGCCTCTTTCCTCACCCTTCGATACGCCGCTTTCGGCGACTACTCAGGATCAGGCGGTGCGGTTTTGTTCCTCACTCACGCTTCGCCTTGTAGCGCAGGAAGATCTCATCCCCCACCCGCCGGACCTCCTCAAGCGTCAGCCCCAGGAACTCGCCCGAGGGGAAACCCGGCCCGTCCATGAGCGTCGGAGCATCGGAGCCGCCAGCCAGCCAGGGGGTGAGCGTCACGTGAAACTCGTCGATATGACGGGCGAACTCCCATACCAGGGAACCCCCGCCCTCTACCAACACGTTTTTCATCCCGCACTCCCCCAGGTGGGCCAGCACCTGTGACGCAAGGGACTCCGTCTCATCCAGGACGAAGACTCGCGCATCCCCGGTTCGGGCGTCCTCAAGGCGGCGCGCCCCCTCGGGCGCGGTGAATATCAAGCGCTCGATCTCCTCGGCTTCGAACCAGGGCAGTTTATGGGGGAAAACGCCGCTTTTCGTAACAAGAGCGTTCGCCGGATGCGAGGGTAGGCCGCGCTCGACCCGCTCGCTCACGAGGGATTCCTCGCGCACCCTCGCGGGATGCCGCGCCGTCCTGAGCGTCTCGCCGCCCCATATCACGGCGTCCGCACGGGCTCTCAGGCGATCCATCTCCAGGCGGTCCGCTTTGGTGCCAAGCGGGAAATCCTCGCGGTCATGGCTTGCGATTTTCCCGTCGAGCGTCACCGCCAGATTCGCGTATACGAAGGGTTTGTCCATGAAAATTCTCAACTCAAGGTTGTGGTCTGCCCGGTTAAGGCAGTAAAGTTTCCTGTCGCCCCGTCTTCATGAACGCCGGCATTCATCAGACAAAGGAGAGAAAACGACATGGGTGAATTCGACCAGAGAGTGGACCTTCCCGCGCTCGATTTCCAAAAGCTCAACATCGGCCCCTACAGCAACAACGTGTACGTGCTGACGTGCAAGGCGACGAAGGAGTGCGTCATCATCGACACCTCCCATTCCGCCGAGCCGATTCTCGCCGCGTGCGAAGGCGCCACGCCCAAATACATTCTACAGACCCATTGCCACGGCGACCACATCGACGCGCTGGACGAGGTGCGCAGCCGCACGGGCGCGCCCCTGGGCCAGCACGCCGAGGACGCGAAGGAGTTCGGCATCAGCCCGGATTTCACCATCGCGGACGGCGAGGAGATCACTTTCGGCGAGATCACCCTCAAGGCCATCCACACGCCGGGGCATTGCAAGGGCATGCTGATGTTCTACTACCCGGGCCACTGCGTCTGCGGGGACACGATTTTCCCCGGCGGCCCCGGCAAGACCTGGAACCACGGGCAACTGCTGACCTCGCTCGATTCCATCGAGAACAAGGTGTTCGCCCTGCCGGACGACACGGTTCTCTACCCCGGCCACGGGGCGAACAGCACCGTCGCGCAGAGCAAGGCGGAAGTCGCCGGCTTCCGGGCCGCGGGCAGGCCTGCGCCGAATGAGTTCGGGGACGTGACCTGGGACGGCTAAACATTAACAAGCGACCTGAAAGGGTTCAAAGAGACAGGAGCCAAGCAATGAGTTCAGCCGGCATCGTATTCGATCACGTGCACGTCATCAGCAAAGACCCCGAGGCGAGCGTGAACTGGTTCGTCGAGAACCTGGGCGGTGAGCGTGGAGAGGGCGGCGTGTTCAAGGGCGCGCCGCAGATTCCCGTAAAATTCAACGGCGCCACGGTCATCGTCCGCGGAGAGCGAACGGGCGAGAGCGCGGGCGACAAGGGCGGTCTCGAATGGGGGACGGATCACTTCGCCTTCGAGGTCTCGGGGGATTTCGACGCCTATTGCGCCGACCTCAAGAAAAAGGGCGTGAAATTCACCGTGGAACCGGTACAATTCAACCCGAAGACGCGGATCGCCTTCATCGAGGCGCCCGACGGCGTCAGCATCGAGTTGCTGAGAAGAACATGACGCCGGAGAATCTTTGATCCGCGCTGCCAGACCGCCCGGTTCGAAGAGGAAAACCGTGTTTCATCTCGCGCGAATCGCAGCGCTGTGTTTCCTGACAGCGACGCTCGGGTGGGCAGTCGCGACGCCGGCACATGCGCAGGACGCTCGCGCCCAAGCGCAGGAAGAACTCCCCCCGGAACCGCCGCTCGGCCTCGACGATGTGCCCGTGCCCGATGACAACCCCATGACGCGGCCCAAGATCGAACTCGGAAGGCTCCTTTATTTCGAAAAACGCTTCTCCGGCGACGGGAAGGTCTCCTGCGCGACGTGCCACATGCCCCGGCGCGGATTCTCGAACGCGCGCCAGTACGGAATCGGCTTTGATGGCAGGCTCACGCTCAGGAACGTGCCCACCGTCATCAACGCCGCCTACAACGAGTCCCAGTTCTGGGACGGGCGCGCCGGCAGCCTCGAGGAACAGGCCAGGGGGCCGATTCTCCACCCGGGAGAGATGGCCTCAAGCGAAGAAAAAATCATACGCACGCTCGGCGCGATCCCCGAATACCAGGAGCGATTCAAAAAGGCGTTCGGGAGCCCCGGGGTCAGTCTCGAGCGCGTGGTTCGGGCCATCGCCACCTTCGAGCGCACCCTGCTCTCGGGGAACTCCCCGTTCGACCGCTGGAAATACGGGGGTGACAAGACCGCGCTCTCGCCACAGGCGATACGGGGATTCGAGGTCTTCAGAACCAAGGGAAATTGCGTGAAATGCCACCTGGTGGACGAGTTCAGCGCGCCGTTTACGGACGATAAGTTCCATAACCTAGGCGTCGGGATGGACAAGAAGCCCCTGCAACTCGGGCGGGAAGCGATCACCAAAAAAACCAAGGACCGGGGCAAGTTCAAGACGCCCACGCTTCGCCACATCACGCAGACGGCGCCCTACATGCACGACGGCCGCTTCGATACGCTTGCGGAAGTGGTCGATTTCTACGAGGAGGGCGGACACCCGAACCCCCATCTCGACCCGGACATGAAGCCCCTCAAGCTCACGAAAGCAGAAAAAGAGGACCTGATCGCCTTCATGGGCGCGCTCACGGGCGACCTCCCAGAGGTCAAAACCCCCGAGTTGCCGAAGTGAGGCTTTTTGGGCAAACTCCACCCCGTTACCGCCCGCGCCGATTCGAACCGATCAAGGACGAACCGGATGAAACGCATGATAAAGATGTTTCCCCTCGCGTTCGCAGCAGTTTTCTCTCTCCTGCTCACGTCCGCCCAATCCTACGGGGCGGAGGTTGACGAGGGGAAATCCCTTTTTGAGCGAAACAACTGCGGAAGCTGCCATACCCTGAAAGGCCCTGAAACCAGGATACCCCCGCCTGCGCGCCACGGAATCAAAGGCCCTACGCTGTGGTATGCGGGCAGCAAGTTCCGGCCCGGCTTTCTGGCGAAATGGCTCGCGGAACCCGAACCTTTTCGAGGCGTCGTCTACGGCACCATGAAGCGTGGGAAATACCCGCATCCTGCCCTTCCGGTGGAGAAGGCGGCGAAGGTGGCGGTATACCTGGAAAGCCTAACAGATCCCGAAATGCCGGCCGGCGTCGTCCCGCGCTGGAAGAAAATCCCCCGGAAAGTGCTCAGGCGCGCGAGAATCCTGTTCCAGAAAAAACAGCCGTGTTATTCGTGCCACATGGTCTCGATACGAAAGACGGTGTACCGGACGAAAATCGAGGTGGGCGGCCACAGCGCGCCCCATTTCAAAGATGCGGGAGTCAGGCTGAACCCCGATTTCATCGTGGCCTTCCTCAAAAAGCCTGCGCGCTACAACCCCAACGGCAGAATGCCGGTGTATGGGGATAAGCCGTTCACGAAGCTGAGCGAGAAGGACTTCATCGCTCTCGCCACTTATATCGCGAGCTTCAAATGAAGCTTCACATCCTCGGGAGAACGCTGATTCTCGCCCTCGTGGTGGCGGCGGCGAACGCCCCGTCCCTTGCAGTCGCGGAGGAACCGGCAAGCCGCGTGAGTGCTGCGGAGAATTTCCGCTGGTACTGCATCCAGTGCCACGGCCCCACGGGAGACGGCAAGGGGGTGAACAACACCAAGAAGCTGCCCGTGAACCCCCGCAACCTCACAGACGGCAAGGACATGGCCCAGTTCTCGGATGAAGACATGGTGCGCACCATCACCCGCGGAGGCGGGGCGAGCGACCTCTCCCCCATCATGCCGCCGTGGGGCAACGTGTTTACAAAACGGGAGATTCGTGATTTGGTGGCCCTGATTCGCAAGATGTGCGATTGCCGCTTCGACCCCAAGGCGAAAGAGGCGTTTTTGAAGCAACAAGGCCGCTAGGTGCCTCCATCATGCGCGACCTCATGCTCTCTCTTGTCGTTCTCGCTCTTTTCCTCTCGATTACCGCGCCCGCGCTTGCGGCGGGCGAGCGGATTCTCGTCACGAACACGCGCGACGGCACGCTGAGCGTCATCTCGCGCGAAACGCATGAGGTCATCCGGACGATCCCCGCCGGCAGGAAGGCGAACCGCCTCTCCCTCGCGCCCGACGGGCGCCACGCCTACGTCATCAACGACGGCAGCGCCTTCGTGCGCGTTTTCGACACGCACAAGCTCAAATTCGTCCGCCGCGTGCGCGCGGGCCGCGACCCCTACAACCTGGCGTTCTCCCCCGACGGCGCGCTCGCCTATTTCGTGAACACCTATTCGGACAACGTGACGATCCTCGACGTCGCCGCACGCAAGATCATCGGCTTGATCAAGCACGGCGGGAACAACCCGGTGAACATCAAGCTGAGCCCCGACGGCCGCCTCGCCTTCGTGGCGAACGAACTCAGCGAAGACGTCTCGGTGGTCGATCTCGATACGAGAAAACCTATCAAGCAGATCGAGGCGGGCCACTACATCGAGGGCATCGACGTAACGCGCGACGGCAAGAAGCTCTACGTCATGAACGGGGAGAGGAACTCCTACAGCGTGGTCAACCTCGATACCCTGGAAATCATCCGCACCATAAAACTCTCCGGCGAGCCGCACGACGCCCTCATCACGCCGGACGGGAAATTCCTCTACGTCACCCTGCCGCACAAGAACAGGGTGTCGGTCTTCTCGCTCCCCGCACAAAAGCGCGTCGCCAGCGTGCGTCAGGGCGTGCGACCCGACCTCATCGCCTTCACGCCCGACGGCGCGCTCGCATACGTGACGAACCGCGATTCCAGGGAAGTGTTCGTGATGGACGCGAAAACACACCGCAACATCAGGAAAATCCGCGTGGGAAACGGGGCGCACGGCGTGCTCGTCGTCCCCCCCGCACCGATCAACTAAGACCTTCACTTTTACGACGGTACGCCATGCGCTATATCGGCAGGCTCCTTCTCGTCTCAAGGAAAAAGACCATTGTCCGTCCCGAACCAACGGCGCGGGCGACGGTGGATGTTGCTTTTCCCATTCCCGTGCGTCATATTCGAGGGGCTACTCCACTCCCAAGCCAGACCCGCGGAGAGGAAAAGATGACACAGTTTGAAATTTTGACGCTCTGGATTTCAGCAATTCACGCCCTGATTGCGCTCCTGGTGGGCGGCGGACAGTGCCTGCTCATATGGTATGGGCTGAAACTCATGCAGCGCGGCACCGAGAGAAGAGAAGAGCAAAGCAAGCGGCAACATGAGGAAACCATGGCCGCTTTGGACACGCGACACCGTGAAGCCATTAGAGATATGGAAGTCCGTCACCTCGAAAGCATGAGGGCCCTGGAAGCCCTAATTGAGAGAACATCGAAGTAAGCGGAGACAAAGACCGGCGCTCCGTCTGATTTTCTCGTCATTCTCTATAGAGTCGCGAACACTTTGTTGGTGGAAAGCTGAACTTCCGCTCACAGGCCAGTGAGTCGAACGATTCCGGCCGTATTAACCACCTTCGCCCGTGGCGCAGCGAAAGCCGATCTTGTTGTTCGTATAATCGGGTAGGCGGTGGTAGCGGTTGTGCGCCGTGGCCCAGGCGACCGGACTGCCCCAAGAGGCGCCGCGAACGACTCTGGTTTTTCCCTTCGCCGGCCCGTGCGGGTCGCGCTTTGCCATTTTTCGATAAGCTCTCGAACCATAGCGGTCAGCCACCCATTCCCAGACGTTGCCCGACATGTCGAGCGCGCCGAACGGGCTTGCGCCCTTCGGGAAGCGGCCCGCGGGGGAGACGCCGGGGAACCCGTCCTTCCCACCTTTCAGGTTGGCTCTCATCGCGTCGCGCGCCACACCCCAGGGGTAGCGCCTTCCGTCCCCGCCGCGCGCCGCACGCTCCCATTCCGCCTCGGTGGGTAAACGCCTGCCCGCCCACCCGCAATAGGCTTCCGCATCCGGCCAGCTCACGTGCGAGACGGGCTGCTGTGGCATTGTTTCCCAGGTGGATTTAGGACCCTCGGGCCGACGCCAGTCAGCTCCTCTGGTCTTTCGCCAGCCGCCCTTTCCTTTTCTCAAGGAAGCGTCCCAGGTCCAGGACCATTTTCGCTTCTCTGCAGTCGTCTTGTATCCGGTCTGGGAGACGAAGCGCGCGAACCGCTCCGCCGTCACTTCCGTCTGGCCAATCCAGAAGCCGGAGACGAAAACTTTCCGGGGCGGACGCTCATCCTTGTCACCAGACTTGCTGCCCATCACGAACCACCCCGAGGGAACGTGCACCAGCACGGCGCCGTCGAATCCCGACGTTTTCTTGCGAACCTTCTGCGCCTGTGCGGAGATGGCCGTGACGCCCAGGGAACAGACGAGGAGCAGGCAAACGAGGAGTCGTGGGAAAATCATACGTGTTCTCATCCCCTTCTTGTGCCGCGGCGATGACGAGCGGATGGAGAGCGGCGAATACCTAGTCCCTCAGCGGGTCTCTGGGATCGTCCACGAACGTCGTGCCCGCCGCTTCCTTATTCGGCATCCCGCCGTAGGTGAATATCAACTCCGCAGGCTCGTCCGTGCTCGGATTCTCCTGTCCGTGGATGCACCCGCAGGGGAAATAGACGAAGTGGCCGACGGGTATCTCTTTTCTCTCGATCTCCCCGCCCTCTTTCCAGTAGATGTTGACGGGGCCTTTCACCACGTAAATCGTGGTGTCGCAGTTTTTGTGGTAGTGCAGCGCGTTGCGGCCCCTGGGCGGGATGATGGTTCTGCCCATCGTGATGGTATCCGTCCCCGTCGTTTCCCGGTTCACGCCCCAGCGGATGTCGTAAGGCGGCTCATAGGCCTTGTCCTCGTCCACGTCCAGTGAATTTACGACTTGCGGTACAGGCAAATCCGCCATGAGATAACCTCCAAAAATGTAAATAAATCTTAGAAAATTCTCGCTCTACCCTGAGTCCTACCCTTTGCTCCAGGACACGACGTTCTTCTCTCTTAGCTCCTCGAGTTCATCTTCCTCCATCCCGAGGAGATCGCCCAGAACCTCTCTCGTGTGCTCGCCCAGATACGGCGCCCGCGTATACTTCATGTCCGCGCCCGGCAGCTTGATGGGAGGCCCCAAGACCTTCATATTCCCTGCCTCGGGGTGCTCCATCTCGACAATCATGTCGCGCGCCAGAATCTGGGGGTCTTCCATCGCCTGCGCCACGGTGTTCACCGGCGCGAAGGGCACATGGCCCTGGAGCAGGTCGGTCCACTCCGCGTTCGTTTTCTCCTGAAACGACTTTTCGAGAATATCCAGCAGAATTTCGCGGTTCTCGAAGCGGTCCTGGGCCAGCTTGAAGCGCGGGTCCTCGGCGAGTTCCGGCAAACCCATGCGCTCGACGAGGATGGGGAAAAAACTCTGCTTGAGGCAAAGCACGCTCACCCAGCCGTCTTTCGTCTCGAAATTCTGCGCGGGCACCATCGAGGGGTGCGCGCTCCGGGAGAATTTTTGCGGCACGTAGCCGCAGTTGAGCGCCCAGGTGGCCATGTACGCGAGCTGCACCAGGGCGCCGTCCATGAGCGCCACGTCGACGTCCCTGCCCTTGCCCGTGCGGTTCGCCTCCCACAGCGCCGCCAGCAGGCCCACGAGCGATATGAATCCGCCAGAGAAATCCACGAAGCTCACGCCCGCCTTGGTCGGAGGTCCGTCCGGCTCTCCCGTCAGGTCCATGATGCCGGCGTAGGCCTGCATGAGGTAGTCGTAAGCCGGCTCAGGCGCTCTGGGACCCGTCATTCCGTAGCCTGAGAGAAAACAGCACACGATTTTTTCATTATAGGGACTCAAGTGCTTGTAGGTGATTTCCAGCTTCTCGGGCGCATCGCCCCGGCAGTTGGCATAGAGCGCATCCGCCTCGCGCGCGAGCCTGCGCAGTATCGCTTTGCCCTCGGGCGTGCGTATCCTGAGCGCGACGCTCTTCTTGTTGCGGTTGAATGACTGGAAATAATAGCTGTCGTTATTCGGAAGCGCATACGGGGGCACTGGCCGTGCGGAATCGCCGCCCACGGCGTGATCCTCAATTTTTATGACCTCGGCCCCCATGTCCCCCAACAGTTGCGAGGCCAGCGGCCCCGCCCCGAACTGCTCCACTGCCAGGATTCGAAGACCCTCCAGCGGGAGTCGACCATCCATTCACAAAACCCTTTCCGGAATCCTCGTCCAAAATCCATCCCGGCATGCGGAACGTAGCCACACATACGAAGCTGCGGTTCACGCAAACCTCAAGTAATATCAACGCTTTCCAGAGCAAGAACACTCACCCGAACACGGGAGCGCACATGAGATTATTACAAAACGTCGAGAAAGTATATTTGCGGTTTCTCTCTCGTTGTGGATTTGCTAGAATCGGTCTGCTTCGGTTCGATTCCAATTCACCTGAAAGGCTAAGTCTTTCATCATCTTGGGAATACTTTTATTCATGGTCACAAAAATATCGATTCAAAATTTACGGAAAATCTATGACACCCCTGAAAGGCGGGTGCACGCTCTGGAAGGGGTAAACCTCAACATCGAGGACGGCGAGTTCATCTGCCTCGTGGGACTTTCGGGCTGCGGAAAGACAACCCTGCTCAACATGCTCGCAGGCTTCGTCGAGATAACCGCGGGCACGATCACCATGGACGGGAAAACGCTCACCCAGGACTACGACAAGGGCGTCGTTTTCCAGGAATACGCGCTGTTCCCGTGGCGCACGGCGAGGCAGAACGTCGAATACGGCCTGGAAATCAGAAACGTACCCGAGGAAGAGCGCAAGAGAATATCCCTCGATTTCCTGCGCCTCGTTCGTCTCGAGGAGTTCGCGGATTTCTTCCCGCACAACCTCTCGGGCGGCATGCGCCAGAGGGTGGCGGTGGCGAGAGCCATGGCGTTCGACCCGCAAATCCTCCTGATGGACGAGCCCTTCGGCGCGCTCGACGCCCAGACGCGAGAGGAGTTGCAGGCACTTACCGTCGACGTATGGCAGAAGACGAAGAAGACGATTCTCTACGTCACG
This sequence comes from bacterium, assembly GCA_022828125.1. Lineage (GTDB taxonomy): Bacteria > UBA8248 > UBA8248 > UBA8248 > UBA8248 > Bin107. The sequence continues at coordinate 564,302 of JAJEJD010000020.1, forward strand.
CACAACCTGAGCGAGGCCGTCTACCTCGGGAACCGGATCGTGGTGTTCGTTCCGAATCCGGGGAGAATCCGCGAGATCGTGAAAGTGGATCTGCCGAGGCCCCGCGACGACCTCGCGCCCGAGTTCATCAAACTGCAACGACACGTGAACGATTTGATTCGCGATTTTTAGAGAGGAATAATCCATGCAGACATCCGAGGCACCGCCTGTTCCTCAATCGATGGACGAGAAGAAAAAAGAGGTGAGGTCACCCATTTGGGTGAAGCTCAGGCCCATCTACCCGTTCATCGTCATCCTCGCCATCTGGCAGGTCGCCGCCATGCAGGCCCAGGGCAACCAGGGCAGGCTCTTCCCGACCGTGGACGCTATCGTCTATCGGGCATGGGAACTCGTGACGGGTCCCCTGTTCCGGGCATTGGCCGAGAACCCCAACCTGGGGCTCTTCGATCAGATTTGGAAGCTCGGGGAGAGCCCGATTCTGCTTCATACGCTCAACACCGCGTGGCGGCTTCCGTTCTCGTTCTTCATCGCGGCGATCGTGGGCACCGTCGTTGGTATTTTGATGGGCCGCTTTGCCTTCTGGGAATCGTTTTTCGTACCGCTTCTCTCCGTGTTGTTGCCGATTCCGGCCATCGCCTGGACACCCATCGTCGTCATCTGGTCGGGCATCGGGGATCAGACGGTCATCGTCATCACGGCTTTCGCCTCCTTCCTGCCTATCGCCATGGCGGTGTGGACGGGCGTGAAAACCGTGAACCCGGTATGGATACGCGCGGCCCAGTCGATGAACGCAGACAAAATGACGATTTTCCGCACCGTCGTCCTGCCCGGCTCGCTGCCGATGATCCTGAGCGGCATGCGCATCGGCCTGGCGCGCGCCTGGCGCGCGGGCGTTGGGGCGGAGGCGTTCGCCGGCATCCGCTGGGGGCTTTCGGCCGGCATCTTCGACGCGCAGGAATACCTCGACATCGCTTTCATGATGGTGGCGCTCGGCATCCTCGGACTTTTCGGCTTCGTACTCGAGAAAGTGCTTTTCCAGCCCATCGAGAGCCGCACCGTCATCCGCTGGGGCATGATGGAGGCGATGGGCGCGCAGGACAAGAAAGTGTAATCAGAACAAGGACAAATACTTACCAGCCGGGCGCGGCGAGGGTCGCGCCCGGTTTTTTTGCGTGAAAGGAGATTCTCCATGCACGGGACGTGTTGTACCACCGCCCATGCCGGGGTTGCTGAAACAGTCCTCCCCGGTCGGAATTGACCACCACCGTCATTCCGGCGAAAGCCGGAATCCATTTTTTACGTCTTTCGTCCGGGTACTCGCGCATCGGCAAGGAATGAAACGCCGCCGTGTGTTCGCTCGCACCCGCAAATGGATTCCGGCTTTCGCCGGAATGACAATCAAAAGCGAAAACCGCAAATCCTCGCTCTTCGGGGTTGTTGGAAAAGTCCCCCAAGGGAAAAATACCTGCGGCACATTCGCCGCCCTGGCGCATAATTTCTCCTTTCCTTGAGCAACCCGCCACTACGCCTCACCCTGAGTAGCGGCGCATGAGTGATTGCATGGTGGGCTAATCGGGGGAGCACCTTCTGGGAGAGCGAGACAGTGCGGAGGGATTGGAGTCGACGACGAGAGAGACATCCTCGAAATGCCGTGTAAACACCCGGCTACAGCGATTGAAGGTGTTGTGCTTGTGGGCGCGAAACTCCTCACAATACTTGGGGAACACCCGGCTACAGCCACAAGAAACCCCCGGGAGCTTCCGCCCCCGGGGGTCTTCTGTTGCGTCTTGTCCGTGCGCCTAGTTGAAGCCGATGTCTTTCGCGGCCCTGCGGAGGATGGAGTCATCCAGGTGCGGACTCTTGGTGAAGTCGGGGTGGCTCTTGATCCAGCCGAGTTGGATCTGTTTGTCACCCATATCGTTCAGGTATTTTTTCACCTCGTCGCTCAGGAAAACCTCCGTCTTGAGCTTTTTAACGACCTTGAGAGTGGTGCTATACTTGGCTTTGTCGCCCACTTCCTGAAGCGCCTTGGTGTAAACCTTGGCGTAGGTTTCGGGGTCATTCTTGAGCAACTGGTGCGTCTTCAGCCAGCCCCTGAAGTACCTGTAGTAGAGATCGGGGTGCTTTTTGATGGTCTGCGGGTTGCCCACGTGCATCATTCTCGTATTGTCGTATTTGCACAGATCCTCGAGATAGCGAATCAGGCCCTGCTCACGGGCGATTTCACCCTGCGGTTCGCCGACCATGGCCGCCTGGGCGGCGCCGGACACCAGCGCGGCGATGCGTTCTGTGGTGCGGACGCTCAGGAGCGGGAAGTCCGAGCGTTTCAGGCCATGCGCGGGAACGACGTAGAACTGAAACGCGAAGTCCGTGCTCGTGCCCTTCTTGTTGGCGAATACCGAGCCCTTGAGGTCTTTCAGGCTCTTGGCCTTCGATTTCGCGGGCACGATAATGGCGACCATGCCGCAGATGTTCGCCGTCACCCCGATGGCCGTTACCTTCGCTCCCTTGGAAATCGCCGTGGTGAAGGGAGAGAAGCCCGTGGTGCCGGTATCCAGGTTATTCTGGATGATGGCGTTGCGCATCAGTTTGCCCTGCTTGAAGTGGCTCATCGTGTACTTCAAGCCCTCTTTCTTCCAGTAGCCCATGCGGTCGGCGACGACCTCGAAAGACCCCATCAGGGCCCGGTGCGCGCCGATGCGCAGCGTCGCCGACTCGGCCGGCGCGACCACCACGAACGTACCCACTACGAACGCGGCGGCCAGTGCGAAACCAACTAGTCTCTTCATGCCTGCTCCTCCTTGGTGTGAATGAAGACTCCCATGAATTAACAAAAACATGGCGAGAAAAGGCGGGTTTACGACGCCGGAACATCACCGGTGCCGGAAAACCCATTCACTGGTAACTTGCGAAACCTTCCTTTCATTTCGTGCAAAGAAAGATTTCGCCCCAAACAAGCCCTATCCGCATGTGTCTTTGCATATATTATACATCATGCGATGAAATTTCACAAAAAACCCCCGGGAGCGGAACTCCCGGGGGTTTCGTTTTGCGAATGATGCGTGCGTCTAGTTGAAACCGATGTCCTTCGCGGCCTTGCGGAGGATGGAATCATCGATGAACGGACTCTTGGTGAAGTCGGGGCGGCTCTTGATCCAGCCGAGCTTGATCTGCTTGTCGCCCATGTCGTTCAGGTAGTTCTTCACCCGATCGGTGATGAAAACCTCGGTTTTGAGCTTTTTGATGGCCTTGAGCGTGATGCTCACCTTGGCCTTGTCGCCCACTTCGTTCAGCGCCTTGGTGTAGACCGTAGCGTACTTTTTGACGTCGTTCTTCAGCAGCTGATGCGCCTTGAGCCAGCCCCGGAAATACTTGTAGATGAGATCGGGGTGCTTCTTGATGGTCTGCGGATTGCCCACGTGCATCATGCTCGTGTTGTCGTACTTGCAGAGATCTTCAAGATAGCGAATGTAGCCGGCCTCACGGGCGATTTCACCCTGCGGTTCGCCGACCATGGCCGCCTTGGCGGCGCCGGAGAGAAGTGCTGCGATGCGCTCGGTGGCGCGGACGCTAAGTAGCGGGAAATCCGAGCTTTTCAGGCCATACGCGGGAACAACATAGGACTGGAACGCGAAGTCCGTGCTCGTGCCCTTCTTGTTGGCGAACACCGAACCCTTGAGGTCCTTCAGGCTCTTGGCCTTCGATTTCGCCGGCACGATGATGTTGATGGCGGCGCAAATGTTCGCCGTTACGCCGATGGCCGTTACCTTGGCGCCCTTGGAGATCGCCGTGGTGAAGGGCGAGAAGCCCGTGGTGCCGGTGTCCAGGTTGTTCTGGATGATGGCGTTGCGCATCAGTTTGCCCTGCTTGAAGTGACCCACCTTGTACTTGAGTCCTTCCTTCTTCCAGTAGTCCATGCGGTCGGCGATGATCTCGAAAGAACCCCACATGGAACGGTGCGCGCCGATTCGAAGCGTCGCCGATTCGGCCGGCGCAACCACCACGAACGTACCCGCTACGAACGCGGCGGCCAGTACGAAACCTACTAACCTTTTCATTCCGTTTCTCCTCGAAATAGAAGAAGACTTCCTTGAGACGGCCCAAGGAGTTGTGAAAAGACGCATAGCCTTACGACGCCGACATACCATCGCCGTCGAACAAACCATACGCCGGCAAATCATGAAAGATTCGCTTGCTATGCAGGAAAGCGAAATTTCATATATCCGTAAAAATAAATTCTAAATATTAAAATTCAGTATACAACACATTTCTGCCGAACCAAACTCACCGAGACGTTGATGTCGTGATGAGAGTGAGCAGCGCCTTCGCCCAACGACTCAAGAAATGTCAATATTCTACATGGTGTAAGAAGTGGCGGGGCTGACGGGACTCGAACCCGCGATCTCTGGCTTGACAGGCCAGCGCGATAACCAAACTTCGCTACAGCCCCCATGAAAAATGCACTTCAAAACCGCCCGAAGAATGTCGGTTTATAGCCCGCTCTCGGGATTGAAGTCAACACAAAAAGGCTACGCGCACTTCGAAACGGGAAAATGACGCTTGTTTATATTCAGGCGTCGCTCAATCCAGAATCGAGTCGAGAGATTCTCCCTCCGTGAGTCGCGCCACTCCCTTCTCCGTGATCAGGGCGTCCACGAATCGCGCGGGCGTCACGTCGAACGCGGGGTTATAAACGCGCACTCCCTCGGGTGCGACGGGCACACCGCCGAATGAGCGAACCTCCTCCCCGGGGCGCTCTTCGATGGGAATGTCCGCGCCGCGTTTTGACTCCATGTCAATGGTGCTCGTCGGCGCCGCCACGTAAAAGGGCACCCCATGTTCTCTCGCGAGCACTGCGAGGCCATACGTGCCGATTTTATTGGCGACGTCCCCGTTGGCAGCCACGCGGTCGGCACCCACGACAATCGCGTCGATTCTTCCCAAGCCCATGCAATGCGCGGCCATGCTGTCGGTGATGAGCACGACGGGAATGCTGTCGCGGCTCAACTCCCAGGCGGTGAGGCGCGCTCCCTGCAGGAAGGGCCTGGTCTCGTCCACGTAGACCTCCCGCACCCGGCCGTCCCGGAAGCCGCTGCGAATCACGCCGCCCGCCGTGCCGTAGCTTCCGGTCGCCAGCGCGCCCGCGTTACAGTGCGTGAGAACGCTGCATCTTTCCGGCAACAACCCCGCCCCCAGGTCGCCTATCCTGCGGCAGACCGCGGCGTCTTCCTCGTGCATCTCCCTCGCCAGGCGGAGGAGTTCATCGGCCAGCGCTTCGGGCGCGGAGTCGCTTTTATCGACGTGCGACATCATTTTTTCAATCGCCCAGAAGAGGTTCACCGCCGTCGGGCGCGTGGCGCCAAGCGTCCGAGCCGCTCCCTCGAGCGCCTCACGCTGCGCATCGGCGCCTTTATGCGCGTGGCAGGCGGCGGTCAGGGCGATGCCGTAGCCCGCCGCTATGCCGATGGCGGGCGCGCCGCGCACCACCATGGTCTTTACGGCCTCGGCCACTTCGCCTTCGGTGCGGCATTCGAGATACGTCTCTTCGCGGGGGAGTTTCCGCTGATCGAGAAGCACGAGCGCGCCGTCTCGAAACGCGATGTGGTGAAAATTTCCCTCAAGCTCCTTGTTCCCGCCCATTCGGATTCTCTCATTCACGGCTTCGCGCGAGCTCATTGCCTCCTACGCCAATGCGCCCAGGAGATTCTTCACTTCTTCGATGCCCAAGCCCAAAATTTTCAGGCGTTTCCTGCGCGCGCTCGCGCCCGAGGCGATTCGTATGGCGCGCTTTGGAATCTTCATCTTTCGGGAGAACAACTCGATGCACTGTCTGTTGGCGGCCCAGTCGACGGGCGGCGCCGTCAGTCGCACGCGCAAGGCGCCATCGTGAACTCCGTTGATTTCTGCTTTGGATGAACGCGGCTGGACCCGAACCTCGAAGCTGACGCCGTCCGCCTCCTCGCGGAGGCCGATCACGACGCATCGCCCTCCGCTTTTTGGTTCAGCTTGATGACATTTTCGCTTCCCTCATCCGGCGCGTCTTCGCTCGCCTCTTCGATGAGGCGAGCGAGGTCGACCCCCATGCGGACGCCCTCGGTTTCGAGCGTTCGAATCTGGGAGAGGAACGTCTCGTACAGATCGGCAAGTATCTTATCCCTCTGCGCCGTTAATTGCTCTATCTCCTCGCGCAGCTTTTCGATATCCATTTCGGCTTTCGCGCGAATCTTCTGCGCCTCACCCTCGGCCTCTTTGATGAGTTCTTCGGCGTCGGTTTCCGCTTTTTCCACCAATTCGCCGGATTTGGCCGCGGCCTGGTCCTTGAGTTCGTTCACGGAGATGAGGATTTTCTGCAGGTTGGCGTGCTCTTCTCTCAACCTGTTGTATTGATCGAACAGATCCTTGCATTGCAGACTGAGTTGTTCGTTCTTCCGGACGGACTGATCCAGCCAATCGGCCACCTTGAACAAGAACGCATCGACTTCGAGCCGATCATAGCCCCTCATCTTACTCGAAAAGCTATGGCTCCGAACGTCGTTGCCCGTATACTTCATCTCCACCTCCCCAGCGAAAATCAACGCAGCATGCTTGCCAGGTCAAAAATACTCTGAACCAGAAAACTTTGCAAAAAGAATATGATCAACAATACCACAATCGGACTCGCATCGATGCCCCCGATGTCCGGCATCCGGTAGCGCACGGGAGCCAGCACCGGCTCCGTCAGGCGATACAGTATCTGAACTATCGGGTTGTAGGGGTCAGGATTCACCCACGACAGCAGCGCACGAATGATGATGATCCAGATGTAGATAGTGAGCAGATAGCTGAGAATGATGCCGATCCCGTGCATGAAATTCGATATCAAGAACACGAACGAACCCCCGGTTGAAAAAACGGGCTAGCCACGGCCCAGTTCCTCGCTTCTGCGCGCGGCGGCGCTCACGGCGTTCATGACGGCGGAGCGCAGCCCCCCGTTTTCGAGCGCATGCAGCCCGGCGATGGTCGTTCCCCCGGGAGAGGCCACCATGTCCTTCAAGCGGCCCGGATGCTCTCCCGTCTCGATGAGCATCCGCGCGGAGCCCAAAACGGTCTGGGCCGCCAGCAGCATCGCCTCCTCACGCGGCAGACCCGCCCTCACGCCGCCGTCCGCGAGCGCCTCGATGAACTGAAAGACATACGCGGGGCCGCTGCCCGACAATCCCGTCACGGCGTCCATCAGCGATTCGGGCAGAACCACCGCCTTGCCCACGGATTCGAGAAGCTGCTTCGCCTGCGACAGGTCCGCCTCCGACGCCCCGCCGCCGGCGCACAGCCCCGCGGCGCCTTCTCCCACGAGGGCGGGCGTGTTCGGCATGACGCGGACGATGCGCGCCTCATCGCCCAAAATTCCCGTAAACCGGCTCGTGGGCGCGCCCGCGACGACGGAAATCAGGAGCGGGCGGTGCGCCAGGGCGTGTTTAAGCCCACCCAGAACGGCGTCCAGCACCTGGGGCTTCACGGCGATCACCACATTGTTCGCCTCGGGAGCGGCTTCGGCCCCGTCGGGCACCACCTGAAACCCCGACGATTGCCTGAGATATTCGGCGCGCTCCGCCAGGGGTTCCGCGATAACGACCTCATCGACTTTCGCATAGGCGGAATTCACCATGCCCATGGCGAGCGCTTCGCCCATGTTTCCGCCACCGATTACAAGGATTTCCGCCATGACCCAAGCACCTTTCGCATGTGAACCCGAAACCACTCCGAACGCCGGAACCAGCCCATCCTACTGAAATGATTGGCCTGTTTCAAATTCCACTCAGTTCGTTCCCCTCGGCCCGAAAATGGCCGTGCCGATGCGGACGAGCGTCGCTCCCTCGGCTACCGCGACTTCGAAGTCGTTCGACATGCCCATCGACAACTCCCGGACGCCGGAGAACCCGGCGTCCAGTGCCTCGTCTCTCAATTTCCTCAACAGCTTGAAATGGGGGCGGCTCTCCTCCGCCTCCCGCCCCAGGGGAGGGATGCACATCAAGCCGACCACCCGCAAGGCTTCCAGATCGGAGGCTTCCCGCACGAGCGTCATCGCATCCGCCGGGGCGACCCCTCCCTTCTGGGATTCCTCCCCGGTATTCACCTGGATGAACACGTCCAGGGGGTCTCCCCCCGCGCGATCAACGCGCTTGCTCAACTCGCGCGCCAGGGCGAGGGAATCGACCGATTCCACCACGTCGAACAGTCCGGGCACGGTGCGGGCCTTGTTCCTTTGCAGACTGCCGATGAGGTGCCACCTCGCCCGAACCGCGATCTCAGGGTCTATTTCGGCCCGCTTGCCCTGGGCTTCCTGCACCCGGTTCTCCCCGATGATGTCGACGCCCGCCTTGATGGCCTCGACCACGCGCTCGGGGGGCTGGGTCTTGCTCACGGCCAGAAGACGGATATCGTCCGGGTTGCGGCCGCAGGCTATCGCCGCGTCCGCCACGCGCCCCTTCACCATCTCGTAACGCCGCCCGATATCGCTCACCGTTTTCCTCGCGCTCCTATCCATACCGCCGAAAGCAACCTTCCCGTGGGCGGCCCGTCGCGGCGGTAGGAAAAAAATCTCGACGATTCAGAGAACGTGCAAGGCCCCGGCGCGCCGATTCGGCTTTCGGGAATCCCCGCCGAGGCCAACTGAAGCCGCGCCGCCAGGGGGAGGTCCAGCAGCCACTTGCCCCTTCCTAGGGACGTGGCGAATTCTCTCCAGTTCCGGTGACGTTCGCGAAAAGGCGGCAAACACTCCTCGCCCACCTCGTAGCGATTCCCGGAAATGGCGGGGCCGAGGACGGCCCGCATGTCCCGGGGATCACAGCCGTATTCCTCCCGCATCCTTTCGATGGTCGCGGACAAAACGCCGCCGGCTATCCCCTTGCGTCCCGCGTGGACGGCGGCGACGGCGATTTTCCGGGCGTCCGCGATGAGCACGGGGATACAATCCGCCGTCTGAACCGCTACACCGAAGCCCGGGACGTTCGTGATCAGGGCGTCGCCGCACGCTTTTTCATCCGGGGAGACGCGCTCGGCCACGAGAACGTCGCACCCGTGCACCTGTTTCGCTTCCACCAGGCGTCCCGTCGGAAAATCGGCGGCTCGAAAAAAACGCCTTCTGTTTTCCGCTACGTTTTCGGGGGCTTCCCCCCTGGACCGCCCGAGGTTGAGCGATCGGAACCGGCCCTCGCTCACCCCGCCCCTTCGGGTGCTGAATCCATGACGCAGGCAATCGAGTTCTTCCAGCAAAGGTGAACTGAGAAATTCAACGCCGCCGGATTCGTGGCGCTCCAAAGAATTCATCCGCAATCCATCCCGGACGACGAGAAATCATCGGACATCCTTGAATCAATCCCCTTGCTCCGCACTCATTATAAGGAGAGGCGCGTGACGCCACAAGAAACGGGCCCATGCCACCGGGAGAGGCGGGGCTGGGGGAGAATGCTCTCCCCCAGTCGCGTCCATGGGGAATGCGTCGTCAGGATCGAGAGAGGCCCCCTCTACCAAACGACGTGGGGGGGTTAGTCAACCTGCTTGCGCAGGAATGTGGGCACGTCCAGATCGTCGTCCTCCAGATTGTCCGGGACGCCGCCGGGCGTCTTGGTGTTTTTCAGGCGGATATACGCGGGAACCGAGATTTTGCCGCCCTCGGTGCCTGTGGCTTCCGATTCCAGCGGCGGCACTTCGCGAATCGATTCCCGCCCGAAGCCCGTCGCGATGACGGTCACGCGAATCTGGTTGTCCAGGTTCGAGTCAATTACCGAACCAAATATGATGTTTGCCTCCTGGTGCGCTTTTTCGTGGACGAGTCTGCAGGCCTCGTTCACTTCGTAGAGCGAAAGGTCCGCGCCGCCGCTGATGTTGATGAGCACGCCCCGGGAGCCCTCGATGGTCCCTTCCTCGAGCAGGGGACTGTTGATGGCGTTTTGCGCGGCGATGACGGCGCGATTCTCGCCCTGACCCGTGCCGCTGCCCATCAGGGCCTTGCCGCCCATGTCGCGCATGATGGTGCGCACGTCGGCGAAATCGAGATTGATCAAACCGGGCGTGGTGATGAGGTCGGCGATTCCCTTGCACGCCTGCAGCAAGACGTTGTTCGCCTTCTGGAAAGCCTCCGTCATCGGCGTGGAGCGTTCGACCATGCCCAGGAGACGCTGGTTGGGGATGGTGATGAGCGTGTTCACGGCGTCGCGCAGCTCGTCGATGCCCTCGTCGGCCTGACTCATCCGGCGAGGCCCCTCGAACTCGAACGGCTTGGTGACGACGCCCACCGTCAGCACCCCCGCCTCTTTCGCGATGCGTGCGATGACGGGTGCGGCTCCCGTGCCCGTGCCGCCGCCCATGCCCGCGGTGACGAACACCATCTCGAGGTCTTGCATGAATTCCGAGAGACGCTCGGTGTCCTCCAGTGCGGCCTTGCGGCCGATATCGGGATTTCCACCGGCCCCCAGCCCGTTCGTCAACTCCTGGCCGAGCTGGATTTTCTCGGACGCGAGAGAACGCTCCAAGACCTGGGAATCCGTGTTCGCGGCCACGAATTGAACACCCTCCATGCCCGCTGAAATCATGGTGTTGACAGCGTTGCCGCCGCCGCCGCCTACGCCGACAACCGCGATTCTCGCGCTGCAAGGCGTTTCCTGCTCCAGTGTGAAAAACGTCGTATCACTCATTCTCCCCCCCTTCGATCCCGGGAAGCGCTCCCCGCTCCCCCTTGCGATCATTTGAATACACTAGCCAAAACATGGCGGATTTTTTGCGTTGTTTGACGAATGGGACCATTCGATGTTCCATTCACGAGACCGCGGCGCCTCGTGGCGTCCGTTTTCATGGCGTAAATCACCAGACCCACGGCGGTGGAATACATGGGCCCGTTGACCATGTCCACCAGCCCGCCGATACCGCCGGGAACGCCCAGCCTCACGGGAAGCTGAAGCACGTTTTCGGCCAATTCATCGGCGCCCTCGATGATGCTCGCCCCGCCCGTGAGCACGACGCCGGCGGGCAGGAGATCCTCCATGCCGCTTTTCTGGATTTCGCGGCGGATGAGCGTCAATATCTCCTCCATCCGTGGTTCGATGATCTCGGCGAGCATCTGCCGGCTCAGCACACGCGGCGGACGGCCCCCGACGCTGGGCACTTCAATCTCCTCATCGCTCGACACCCGGGCGGCCAGGGCGCAGCCGTGTTCCTGCTTGATTCTCTCCGCCTGGTAGTCCGGCGTCCGCAACCCTATCGCCATATCCCTCGTGATGTGGCTGCCGCCCACGGGAATGACGGCCGAATAACGCAACGCGCCCCCGCTGATGACGGCGACGTCCGCCGTGCCGCTCCCGATGTCCACGACGGCCACCCCCAAGTCGCGCTCATCCTCGCTCAGCGCGGCCAGCGAGGAGGCGAAAGGCTGAAGCACCAGACGCTCGACGTTCAGGCCCGCTCTCTCGACGCTGCGGGTGATGTTCTGGATCGCGGGAATCGCGCCCGTCACGACGTGGACCTTGCACTCCAGGCGAACGCCCGCCATTCCCGCGGGTTCGGTAACGCCCTCCTGATCGTCGACGATATACTCTTGCGGCAGCACATGGATGATTTCGTGATCCGTCGGCATCGTGACCGCCCGCGCCTGCTCGACGACGCGATCGATATCCTCTTGCGTCACAATCTTGTTCTTGATGGCCACGATACCGTTGGTGTTGAAACTGCGGATGTGCCCCCCCGCCACGCCGACGAATGCGGAGCGAATGGGCGAGCCGCTGATGAACTCCGCCTCTCCCACCGCCGTTTGAACCGACTCCACCGTCTGATCGATGTTCACCACCGAACCGCGGTTGAGCCCTTTCGAGGCGGTCTTACCCAGACCTACGATTTCCAGGGAGCCATCCTCGTTCACCTCGGCCACGACCACACAGATTTTCGAGGTGCCGATGTCCAGACCCACCAGCACATCGCCTTGTTTGCTCATCCTATATTCCCTCCATCCTTTGTGAGCGGCCGAACGATAACCCTGCCGGGAAATCTGAGATCAAACTGCAGACCGCCTGCTCCGAATTTCTCCTGGCGGAGAACGTCATCTGCAACGGCCCGGAGCCGACCGGCCTGACGCTCCATCCTCTCTTTAGTGACCATAAGTTCCACTTTTCCCTCCAGGGCGCGAAGCCGGAGTTGACCCGTTTCGATATTGCGGACGGAGATGCACTCGCCGCGAATCACGGGAGAATCCTGGAATAAAAAAACCGCCTCTATGGAGCGCGCCAGACGCGGGTCGCGAACCACGTCGCCCGGGCGCCAACGCCGCGAATCGAATCCTTCGACCATCGGCAGGCATCCTGAGATCGGCTTTTTGATCCTGCCGAGCAGAACGTTCTCCTCATCCACCGCAAGGGTTTCACCGCCCATGATGAGTACCGCGGGTTTGCGCTCGAGGATATCGACCTGAAGCAAATGGGGCGGACGCATGCGCACGCTCGCGCTTTTTATCCACGGATGAGAGGCCACGCGCGAGCGTACGTCCGCCAAATCGGCTTCGAATAAGTTCGTCCCCTCTTCGACTCCCACAAGTTTTCCGATATCTACGGCCCGCAGCGTCCGGTTTCCCGTCACCACCATTTCCCTCAACTCGAAATGGCTGCTGCTCCTCGCCCACCGGACCGCGTGCCCGCCCAGGAGAAACACCTCCACGAAAACCAAAAACACGATGGCGGACCATATCCAGTTCGCGCCCCTTCTTTCTTTTCCGCCCCGCCTGACGCTTTTTTTGCCGTCTCGCTTAGCGCTTTTTCGGACGATCCGGGGATGTTCGGCCGTCCGGGCAAGGCTTAGGCATACTTCTTCGCCTTCGGCTTTCCCTCTCCATCTGAACGATATGCGCCTCACGCCAGGTCCTCCCCGGTGACGTTCAACTCCAGGGCCAACTCGATGCCCTTTTGCTCCAGAATCGTTCTTTTTACTTTGTCGATGAGCGCCAGAACGTCCGCCGCAGTAGCCCCACCAAGATTCACCATAAAATTCCCGTGCACCTCGCTTACCTGCGCGCCGCCGACGCGCATCCCCTTGAGACCCGCCGACTCGATGAGCACGCCCGCGCGCTCGCCGGGCGGGTTCTTGAATATGGAACCCGCGCAGGGCACCCCCCAGGGTTGGCGCTCCCGCCTTTGGACGGCGCTTCGTCTCAATTGCTCCTGCAGCGCACCGGCGTCCGCTGGCCGGAGCGAGAAGCGAACGGAGAGCACCACGCCCGGCGCCGGCAACTCAGCGCGCCGGTATGAGAAACGCAATTCCTTCGCAGGGAGTCTCTCGGGAACACCCCCGCCCAGAGGTATCCAGCGAACGCTCTCCACGGCGTCTTCGATGTATGACTCGGCGGTGCCCGCGTTCATGGCCAGCGCTCCTCCCACCGTCCCGGGAACCCCCGCCAGGCATTCCGTTCCCGCCCAGCCGCGCTCGGCGGCGAAGCGCACCAGTGTCGGAATCTTCTCTCCCGCGCGCGCTTCCAGCAGTACTCGCTCCGCGCTCTCCTCGACCACTTCGATTCCCCTGAAAGCCCTGGGGAAAGCGACCACCACCCCGCGAACGCCTCCGTCGCGCACCAGGGTATTGGCGCCGCCGCCCAGAACCGTCACCGGCAACGCCTCGCTCCGGCATCTCTCGATCAATTGAACCAGTTCGTCTTCCGTTTCGGGCAGCGCGAGGGCGTCCGCCGGGCCGCCCACCTGAAACGTGGTGTATGGCGCCAGCATTTCATCGAAAAGAATCTCGCAATCGAGATATCTCAGCTTTTCCGCCATCTCCAGCGTCATGACTACCTCCGCCGCCGCGATGCTCATACCGCTTCCTCTGATTCGCCGGCTCTGCTCTCGAGTCTTCCGAGCAACTCCCGACCCGCCTCCCAGACGTCGCCCGCACCGAGCGTGAGAACAATGTCGCCGCCGCGTACCTCCTCGAACAAACGGCCCGTGGCATCCTCCAGGCCGTCCACCACATCGCAGCTTCTGTGGCCGTGCGCCCTGATGCCCTCTGCGAGTTTTTCCGAGTCAACCCCCTCGATGGGCGCCTCGCCGGCGGCGTATATGGGCGCGACGAGCACCCTGTCGGCATCGTAAAAAGCGGTGTGGAAAGCTTCTCCGAGATGGTGCGTTCTCGTGTAGCGATGCGGCTGAAACAACACCACCAGGCGGTTCTCCGGCCAGGCCTCGCGAACGGCGCGGAGCGTGACCTTGATCTCCTGCGGATGGTGCCCGTAGTCATCGAAGACCGTGACGCCCGACGCTTGGCCTACCCGCTCGAGGCGGCGGCCGATACCGTCGAATTCGTGGAGGCCTCTTTGGATGTCCGCGAAGGATACGTCGAGCTCCATCGAGACGGCGGCGGCGGCCAGGGCGTTGTCCGCGTTGTGGCGTCCGGGCATGAGGAGGCGGATCTCGCCGAGACGCTCTCCGCCTCGTTTGACGCCGAAGACCGCCTCGCCGTTCTCGTAGCGGAATTCCTCGCCCACATAATCCGCCTGGGTGCCGAACCCATAGGTGAAGAACTGCTTCTCCACGCGGGGAATGATCTCCTGAACGGCGGGGTGATCCAGGCACAACAACGAAAAGCCATAAAATGGCACCTTGTTCACGAACTCCAGGAACGCGGCCTTGATGGCGTCGTAATTCTCATAAAAATCGAGATGCTCCTCGTCGATGTTCGTCACGATCGCTATCGTGGGCGTGAGCCTCAGGAACGTGCCGTCGCTCTCATCGGCCTCCGCCACCAGGTACTCGCCCGCGCCCATTCGAGCGTTCGAGCCCAAGGCGTTGATGCGTCCGCCCACGACGACCGTGGGGTCGAGTCCGCCCGCCGCCAGGGCCGCCGCGATGAACGACGTGGTGGTCGTCTTGCCGTGCGTCCCGGCGACGCCGATGCTGTATTTCATGCGCATGAGTTCGGAGAGCATCTCCGCGCGCTTGATGACGGGAATTTTCTGCCGCCTCGCTTCCGCGACTTCCACGTTGTCGCCCGTAACCGCCGAGCTGTAGACCAGAACGTCCACTCCCGCCACGTTTTCCTTCCTGTGTCCGAGGACCACCTTCGCGCCCAGGCCGCGCAGCCTGAATATCGCCTCGTTGCTCGCGATGTCCGAGCCGCTGATCTCATAGCCCAAGTTCAGCAGGACCTCGGCGATGCCGCACATGCCCGTCCCGCCGATGCCCACGAAATGAACGCGGCTCGAGTGCCGGAACATGGCGTGCGTGGCGTATGGTCGCGCTATCACCCTCGGGCTCCTTTCCTCATCACGCCGCCATCGCCTCCTGACGACACAAGGTGGCCACGGCTTCGGAGGCGTTCGCGCGGGCCAGGGATTTCGTGCGCTCCGACATGGAGACGAGCTTTCCGCGCTCCGCCTCGTATTCGAGCCAGATATCCGCCAGAACCCGGCCGCTCAAGTCTTCCTGGAGTATCATCCGCGCCGCCTCGCGCTCGGCGAGATAGCGGGCGTTCGCCTCCTGATGCCCGTGGGTGGCGCTTGGAAACGGAATCAATACGGCCGGGAGCGACATGGCGGACAATTCCGCCACGCTCATCGCTCCTGCGCGCGCGAAACACACCTGCGCCCAGCGATAGCGCTCCGCCATGTCGTAGAGATAAGGCGCCACGTGCGCTTGCGCGCCGGCTTCCTGATAAGCCGCCTGCACGCGGGGGAAGTCCGCCTCGCCCGTCTGGTGAACGAACCGCATTCTTTCGATCGCATCGCCCATGAGCGGGAGCGCCTCCATCACCGCCTCGTTGATGGCCCGCGCTCCCTGGCTCCCGCCGAATACGAGCACCTTCAAAGGCCCGCTCCAGGAATCCTCCCCTCGCTCGAAGCTTTCTGAAAACTCGCTCCTGAGCGGCAGACCCGTCTCGACGATTTTCCCGCGGGCGAAGCCGGCGTCGCGCACGGGCAGGCCCACGGCGACCTTCGAAGCGAAGCGAGACAGCATGCGGTTCGCCAGGCCGGGAACGACGTTTTGCTCGATCAAGACAACCGGCTTTCTCCAAAGCCCCGCCGCTGCGACCGAGGGAACGCTGGAATAGCCGCCCACCCCCAAAACGACGTGGGGGCGAAAGCGCCTCAGGATTCCCATCGCCTGGCAGAATCCATAACTCACCATGGCCATCGCCCTGGCCCTCTGGCCGACCGAGCGCCCCAGAACCCCGGCGGAGGAAATCGCCTGAAACGGCAGGTTCTCGCGCGGCAGCACCCTGGCCTCGATCCCGCGGGCGGTGCCCACGAACAAAACCTCGTTCGCCTCCCCGTCCGCCAGCCAGGCCCTGGCCACCGCAATGCCCGGATACAGATGTCCACCCGTGCCTCCGCCCGCTATGAGGAGTCTCATGAGCGCTCCCTCCTGCGGAGGATCGGCTTGCGCGCGCGTGAAATCCATCCCGCCGCCGCGTCGAGCGGACTCCCCGGCCCTGGCTGTTTGGAAGCGTGATGCGACGATTCGATGGAAATCAGCAACCCGAGAGAGATGAGCGTAAACACCAAAGACGAGCCGCCCAGGCTGATCAGGGGCAGCGGTATGCCCGTTGTGGGCAGAAGACCCGCCGCCACCGCCATGTTCAGGAAACCCTGCGCGACGACCAGAAAGGTCACGCCCGCCGCCAACAGGGCGCTGAAGAAATCTTCGCAGCGCGCGGCTATGTGGAAGCCGCGCCAGAGCAGAACCACGAACGCCGCCGCGACGCACAGAGCGCCGATGAGGCCCAACTCCTCGCCCACGACCGCGTAGATGAAATCCGTGTGGGGCTCGGGCAGATAAAAGAGTTTTTGCTTGCCCTCGCCCAGGCCGAGACCCGCCAGACCGCCCCGCGCGATGGCCAGCAGGGACTGAATGAGTTGATAGCCTGCGCCTTTCGCCGCAGCGAAGGGATCCCAGAAAGCGAATATCCGCTTCATGCGCCAGGGCGCGAAGACCACCATGCCCGCCAGGACGAACCCCGTCGCCAGTGCGCAAATTCTCAAGTGGGAGGGCCGCGCGCCCGCCAGATACAACAGAACGCCGACGACCGCGGCGGTCAGGGTGGCCGTGCCCAAATCCGGCTGAATCAGCATGAGACCCAGAATGATTCCCGCGAACCCGACAGGCGGCAGAAAACCGAAAAGCCAATGATTCAGGCGCTCGCCCTTGAGCGCCAGGAAGTGCGCGAGAAAAATCACCAACCCCAGTTTTGCGGCTTCGGCCGGCTGAAAAGAGAAGGGACCCAGCATCAGCCACCGGCGAGCGCCGCCCGCTTCTTTCCCGATGCCCGGCGCAAACACCAGCAAAAGCGCAAGAACTGAGGCGATCATGACGGGAAATGCGATTTTACGGAGTTGGCCGGGGTCCGTTTGGGAAACGGCCAACATGCAGGCGAAACCGAGGATGGCCCACAATACGTGGCGTTTCACGAAGTAGAACGCATCGCCGTACCTGTCCAACGCGAGAATGTGGCTTGCGCTGAACACCATGACGACGCCGAAAGCCACCAGCCCCAGCGAGATGAAGAAGATGACGGGGTCGATTCGTTTATGGATCAATGCTCGCCCCTCCCCGTCAATTCCCGGACCATTCGGCGGAAGGCGTCGCCCCGGTGGGCGTAATCCCGAAACTGATCGAAGCTCGAACAGGCGGGCGAGAGAAGAACCGTATCGCCCCCCCGCGCCTCCTCGTGCGCGATGCGAACGGCTTCATCCAGCGTCTTCGCGTATACGAGGGGCGCGCATCCATCAAAAAAACGGCCGAAGCGCTCCGCCGCCTCGCCGATGAGAATCATGCGCCGGACCTTCTTCTCCACCTCGGCGCGCATGGGCGCGAGATCGCTCCCCTTGTCCACGCCCCCGGCGATGAGGAGCACGTCTCCCGCCAGGCTCTCCAGGCTCATCGCCGTGGCGCCCACGTTCGTCCCCTTCGAATCGTTCACCCAGCGGATGCCCCCCTCCTCGCCGACGACCTCCATGCGGTGGGGCAGGCCCTCGAAGGCGCGCGCCACGCGCGCCATCGCCGCCGTGTCCGCACCCAGAAAATGCGCCGCCGCGCATGCCGCCAGGAAATTCTCGAGGTTGTGGAGGCCGGGAACCAGAAGTTCGCTCGCGCCGCAAACGCGGGTGGCGCCGGCCTCATCGGCCAAAACCACATCGTCCCCCTCGACATAAGCTCCCCGGCGCACACGTCCTTTCCGGCTGAACGCCAGGACGTTCTGCGGGCCGGGCGTCATGTAGCGCGCCGTCAGGGGGTCGTCTGCGTTCAGGATTTTGGCGTCCCCCTCCCCCTGGTTGGCGAACAGCCTCGCCTTGAGGTCCGCATACGCATCGATATCCGGATGCCTGTCCAGATGATCGGGCGTTACGTTGGTCATCACCCCGACTCTCGGCTTGATCGTGGGCGCCCATTCGAGTTGAAAGCTGCTCACCTCGCCGACGATGAAATCGGCCTCATCACCCTCGGCTTCGACCACCTCGACGAGGGCTCTTCCGATGTTTCCGCCCACCGGCGCATGAAAACCGCTTTCCTCCAGAATCCTTCCGAGCATGGTTGTGACCGTCGTCTTCCCGTTCGTTCCGGTGACGGCGGCGATGGGCGCGGAACAAAGCCGACAGGCCAGCTCCACCTCGCCGATCACTTCGGCGCCCGACGCCCTCGCCAGGGCGATATAGCGATTCGTCGCGGGAATCCCCGGACTCACCACCAGCAGGGCGCATTCCTCGAAACGCGCCTCGCTATGGCCGCCGAGTTCGAGAACCACGCCCGGGGGCAGACGCTCTTCCAGATTCGGGATCGCCTCCAGATCCGTGGCCACCACCTTCGCACCCAGGCGCGCAAGCGCCCCCGCCGCGGCAATCCCGCTCCTCGCCATTCCCATGACGAGCGCTCGACGCGCGGGCAGCGCTTCTATCCACGCCGTGGCCTTGTTGTCCAAAACAAGATTCCTCATCTCAGCTTCAGCGTCGCCAAACTCATCAGGGCCAAAACGACCGCCACTATCCAGAAACGGACCGTCACCTTGGGTTCGGACCAACCCTCCTCCTCGAAGTGGTGATGCAGCGGCGCCATGCGGAACACGCGCCTGCCGGTGGTCTTGAAGGAGATCACCTGCACGATGACCGAGAGCGTCTCCAGGACGAACAAACCGCCCACCAGAAACAGGAGAAGTTCCTGCTTGATCGCCAACGCCACCGTGGCCAGCAGTGCGCCCAGAGAGAGAGCGCCCACGTCGCCCATGAACACCTGCGCCGGATATGCGTTGAACCACAAGAATCCGAGCCCCGCGCCGAACATCGCCCCGCAGACGATGGCCAGTTCCCCCGCGCCCCGCACATGGAGGATGAGTAAATACTTCGAGATGCCCGCATGTCCCGAGACATAGCTGAAAACGAGATAGGCCCCTGCAGCTATCAGCAGCGGGCCGATGGCGAGGCCGTCCAGACCGTCCGTGAGATTCACGGCGTTGCTCGTCGAAACGACGACGAGGGCGGCGTAGGGCACGAACCATATCCCGATGTCGGGCTGTACGTTCTTGAAAAAGGGAAACATGACGACGGGCTTGAAATCCACTCCCACGAATCCGCCATAAAGGGCGTATCCCACGGCGAGGCCAATGATTCCCTGGGCCAGAAATTTTACGGTAGGCCTCACGCCGTTTTTGTCGTTCAACATCACTTTCTTGTAGTCATCCCAGAAGCCCAGAAGACCGTAGGCGAGCAGGACGAAGAGGGCGAGCCAGATATAACCGTTTGCCAGGTCGTTCCACAGCAGAACCGGCACCGCCACGCACAAGAGGATGAGAAGACCCCCCATCGTCGGCGTTCCTTTTTTGGCCATGTGAGTCTGGGGGCCGTCGTCGCGGATGACTTCGCCGATTTGACGCTCCTGGAGATACCGGATGAGGCGAGGCCCCAGCAACAGCGATATGACGAGGGCGGTGAGCACCGCCATCGCTGTCCTGAACGTGATGAAACGAAACACGTTGAGCCCTGAAATCGTCTGACTCAAAGAAATGAAAGCGGAATAGAGCATCAGACTTCGAGTCCTTCAACCACGCGCTCCATCATCATCGAACGCGACCCCTTCACCAAAATCCAGTCGCCGGAGAGGAGCGCCCCGGCCAGCGCGGAGGCAGCCTCTTCCGGCGCCTCGAAATTCATGATTCGGGCGCCGTCCATGCCTGCGCGGCGCGCCTCATCGGACGCGAACCTCATCAGCGGCCCCACGCCCACGAACAGGTCCACGCCGCAAGCGGCCAGCTTCCGGCCCACTTCGCGGTGCGCGCTCTCGGCGAGCGGCCCCAGTTCCGCCATGTCGCCGAGAACCGAGACGAGCCGCCCACCGCCGCTGAGAGCGCTTGCCGTCTCCAGCGCCCGGGCGACGGAGGCGGGGTTCGCGTTGTAGGAATCATCCAGCAGATGGACGCCCCCGCGTCCGGGTATCTCGCGCGCCTGGAACCGCATCTCGGGGAGAACGGCCCGCGAGAGCCTGGCGGCCATTTCATCCAGAGGGACGCCCAGCGCAGACGCGCAAGCCGCGGCGGCCAGTGCGTTCAGGACGTTATGGCGCCCCAGCGCCTTGAGCCGAACCTCGCTCTCGCCGCCTGAGCAATGGAGCGTAAAGCGCGTCCCGTCGGGGGTGATATGAATTCCATCCGCCCAGAAGTCGCTTTGCGGTGAAAAGCCGAAGCGAATCACGCGCCCGCCCTTCGACTCGTATCTCTCGGCCAGAACACGGCTGTGCTCATCCTCGTTCGAGAGCACGGCAACGCCGCCCGGGGGTATCGCTTCGAGTATCTCGCCCTTCGCATCGCGCACCGCCTCCACGCTGCCCAGCCCCTCGATGTGCGCGGGCCCGACATTCGTGATGACGGCGATTCGGGGCCGGGCGATTTCGGCGAGTCTTCTGATTTCACCGGCCTCGCTCATCCCCATCTCGAATACGGCGTTCGCGTGTTCATCACCCAGGCGAAAGACCTGATGCGGCAGGCCCACCAGATTGTTCAGGTTCCCCTGGCTCTTGCACGTCTCGCCTCCGGCGGAGAGCAGCGCCGCTATCATCTCCTTCGTCGTCGTCTTTCCGTTGCTGCCCGTTACGCCCGCCACGGGAATTGTGAAGCGGCTCCGGTGCGCGTATGCCAGATCGCCCAGGGCCCGCAGCGTGTCCGCCACCTCGACGACGAAACCCGCACCTTCGCCGGGAACGTCCGCGCCTCTCTCCACCATGACGCCCGCCGCTCTTTTCTCCACCGCCTGGGCGAGGAACTGTGCCCCATCGAAGTTGGGACCCTTGAGCGCGATGAACAGTTCTTCCGCTTCGAGCGTGCGCGTGTCCGTGCTCACACCGGCGGCGCGGGCGGAGCCGTCGCCTCGAACCAGACGCCCTTCCACGGCCGCCGTGATTTCATCTGCGCTGAAAACAGCCGTCATCGATTCCGCCCCTATCATCTCTCGTATCCCGCAAGGCGCAGCGCCGTGCGGGCCTCTTCGCGATCGTCGAACGGCGTACGCTCGGTTCCCAGAATCTGATACGTCTCGTGCCCCTTGCCCGCGATGACCACGGCGTCTCCCTCGCGCGCTTCGGCGACGATGGCCCGAATCGCCTCGCGCCTGTCCAGAATGCTGCGCCAGCGGCCGGCGCTCGCAGGCGCGAGAGCGGCGCCGGATTCGACTTCTCTCAGGATCGACGCGGGGTCTTCGGTGCGCGGATTATCCGACGTCATCACCACGTAGTCGCTCCCCCGCAGGGCGGCGGCGGCCATGAGAGGACGCTTATTTCTGTCCCTGTCGCCTCCGCACCCCATGAGGGTGAGGATTCTTCCCTCCGTGACGGGCCGGGCGAACTCCAGCACGCGGGCGAGGGCGTCCTCGGTGTGCGCGTAATCCACCACCACCAGAAAGGGCTGGCCCATGTCGACCTTCTCGAAGCGTCCGGGTATGTTCTCCAGAGACGCGACCCCCGCCGCCACTTCTTCGGGCGTCAAGCCCTGGGAGAGACAAGCCGCCGATGCGGCCAGGATGTTGCTCAGGTTGTGGCGGCCGATGAGCGCCGTTTCGACCCTCACCCTTCCGGCGGGCGTCAGCATCTGGAAACGCATGCCCGAAGAGGAGCTCGAAAGATCCTCCACGCCCAGGTCCGCCCCGGAGCCGGCGGCGTACGTCCAGACTTGCCCCCCCGCCTCCTCGACGATTCTCCTTCCGTAGGCGTCATCGATGTTCACGACGGCATTGGCGGGCGCAAACTCTTTGAACAGTTTCAGTTTCGCCTGGAAATAAGATTCCATGTCGCCATGAAAATCGAGATGATCCTGGGTAAGATTCGTGAATACCGCCGCCTGGAACTCGCAGCCCAATAGTCTATCCAGGACCAGTCCGTGGCTCGACACTTCCATCACGGCGTGGGAAGCGCCGGCGTCCGCCATACGGCGCAGATACCGCTGCAGGTCGGGGCCTTCCGAGGTCGTTCGCGGCTCCTCGAACACTTCATCGCCCACGCGGTAATGAATCGTCCCCATCAAGCCGGTACGCCTGCCCGAGGAGCGGAGGATCGCGTCGATGAGGAACGCCGTGGTCGTCTTTCCGTTCGTGCCCGTGACGCCGATGAGGGCCAATTCTCCAGAGGGATGCCCGTAGAACGCATCGCCGATGCGGGACAAGGCCTCGCGGCAGGAGGGCGCGACGAACTGGGGCACCTCGGGGGAGATCCCCTCTATTTTTCTCTCCACGACGAGGGCGGCAGCGCCCCCGGCGAGCGCGTCTTCAGCGAAATCGTGCCCATCCGCCTGGAAACCCGCCACCGCCACGAAGACGTCACCCGGCACGACGAGGCGCGAATCGTATGCCACGCCGGTGATTTGTGCGGAAAAATCTCCCGCGGCCCTTGCGCCGGGCACGGCCCGTGTCAATTCCTCGAATGAGGCGCTTTTCTCACTCACGACCATCGCTCCGTTCAACGCGTCGCATCCCATGAAGCCGCCTGCGCCCGATCGCCATGCAAATAGCGGCGCACCTCTCTTGCGGCGTCCAAAATCTTCTCGCCTATCGTTCGATCTCCGTTCTCCGGATCAGCCCCAACGCGAACCCGAGGGCGCGAATCCGCCACCTGCAGGATCCTGGCTCCCATCGGAGGCACACGCATGTAGCGCAGCGCCTGCCAGGCGATTCGCCGCCAAACCGGCGCCGCGACAGTACCCCCCCATGCGCCTGCGGGCCCCTTGCCCTCATCGAAGATGACGATGAGGGCGAAACGGGGGTTCTCGTAGGGAGCGAAACCCACGAACGACATGATGAATTTCGAGCGGCTGTAGCCTCGCTGACCCGGGAGAACCTTCTGCGCCGTACCCGTTTTCCCCGCGGCGCCGTAACCCGGAATTTCTGCCTTTCTCCCCGTGCCCCCGGTCACGACCTTCCTCATCAAAACGCCGAGACGCTCCGCCACGCGGCGAGAGAGAACACGCCTGAACTCCTGCCTCTGGGCCGGGAGCGTCTCCTTTTCGTTTCGTCCGATGGAATCGTGCAGAACGGGCCTGGGCATCAGGCCGCCGTTCGCCACCGCTGCCACAGCCATCACCATCTGAAGCGGAGTGACACCCACTTCCTGCCCGATGGCTACCGCTGCCAACGAGGTTTTCGACCACTTCTCCGGCGCGCGAAGGACGCCCCGGGCTTCTCCGGGGAAATTGATCCCCGTCTTGCGGCCAAAACCGAAACGGTGCGCCATGAAATGGAGCCGGTGCTCGCCGATATCACGCGCCATCTTGAATGTGCCGATGTTCGATGATTTCACAATCACCTCTTCGGCGGTGAGCCAGCCGTATCCTTTATGATCCCGGAGGGTGTAGCGCCCCCTTCCAAACCGGTAGGAGCCGTTCTCGGCGAAATACTTCTTCGAGAGCGACTCGCCCGCGTCCAGATAGGCCGCCGCCGTTACGATCTTGAACGTCGAGCCGGGTTCGTAGAATTCCTGGATGGCGGGCTCTTTCCACAGGGATGCGCCGTAAAGTTTATACGTGTTGGGATTGAACCCCGGCACGGACGCCAGGGCCAGAATTCTGCCGCTTTGGGGCTCGACCATCACCCCGATGGCGCGCCGCGCGCCAACGCGGCGGACCTGGGCGCTCAACTCTTTTTCGACGATGTGCTGAAGCACCTCATCGATGGTGAGGCGGACGTCCGCGCCCGGACGCGCCGGCACGAGAACCCTCGATTCGGGATGAGCCGGCCTGCCCTTCGCGTCGCGCTGGATACGAATGCGGCCCACGCGCCCCCCCATGTGCTCCTGGTAGGATTGCTCCACGCCATACATGCCCGCATCATCAACGCCGACGAAGCCGACCAGAGAGGATGCGAGTTCGCGCTTGGGATAGAAACGCATGCTTTCGGTGACGAAACCCAGGCCGTCGATCCCCAGTTTTTCGATTTTTCCTTTTTGATCGGGATTGATTTTCCGCTTGAGCCAGACGTATCTTCTTCCGCCGTTGAGCTTTTCGAGATAATCCCCCACCGAGCCACCCAGAATTTCCTTGAGCGCCAGCGAGACGCCTACCGGGTCGGCTACCACCCTGGCGTTGGCGAAAAGTGAGGGTGCGTTGATGCTCACCGCCAGAGGCCGGCCCCTCGCGTCCACGACGTCTCCGCGCCTGGGGCGCACCACGAGCGTGCGGCGCAACTGGCGCTCCGCATAGGCTACCAGGTGATCACGATCGCGGATTTGGATGATGAAGAGCTTGACGCCCAACATGCAAAATCCGAAAACCACCAAGGAGCCGCAAACCATCAAGCGACGAGAGAAGCCCTGCTTCATGGGCCAACCTGCTATGGGCGGGAGGGAGAAAGGACGGTTACTCTACACGTCCAGACCCTGCTCTTACATACACTATTTGCCCGGGTTCCGGAAAAACCATTTCCAACTTTTTCCGCGCAATCGACTCGATGCGATCCAGCTGCCGAAGCGCGGCTATTTCGATTCGCAGGACGCGCCTGTCCTGCAAGAGCTTTTCTCTTTGGCGCTCCAGATTCGCCAGACGATACCCGATCTTCACCATCTCCAGATGCGGCCACACCAAAGCGGCGGCGCTGCACGCGATGAAGGTAATACACAGACCCGCCTTGAGCAGCGAAACGCCCGAACCGGCAGACGCCGCGCCGATTCTCTTTCGCCATCCGCCGCGGGTTTTCGGGCGCCTCATTCTACATCCTCCCCGAGGCGCTCGGCGGCGCGCAATTTTGCGCTGCGGCTACGCGGGTTTTCTCTCACTTCCGCCTCGTCGGGCCGGACGACCCTGCGGGTCAGGGTTTCGAGGGTCGGCTCCTCACCGCCGGAGAGTCCGCGAAAGAGGTTCTTGACGATTCTGTCTTCCAGCGAGTGAAAGCTGATGACGACGATTCGCCCGCCCGGGCGCAGGAGGTCCACCGCATCGCGCAAGGAATCCTCGAGAGTCTCCAGCTCACGATTCACGGCGATCCGCAGCGCCTGGAACGTCCGGGTTGCGGGGTGAATGCGCCAACGCCTCCCGCGGCGGCCGCTCCTTCTGGCAGCGACCGTGGCGATGAGCGATGCGAGTTCATCGCATCGCCTCACGCCTCCATCCGCGCGCGCACGCCCGATGGCGCGCGCGATGGCGCGGGAGTGGCGCTCTTCCCCATATCGATAGATGAGATCGGCAAGTTCTTCTTCCGGCAATTGATCGAGCAAATCGGCCGCGGTCGGCCCCTGCGTCCGGTCCATGCGCATGTCCAGAGGCTCGGGCGCGTTCATGCGGAACCCGCGGCCAGGCGTGTCGAGCTGCATCGAGGAAAGTCCGAGGTCGAACAAAACACCGTCGACCGACTCATACCCCTCGGCCCTCACGATGCGCTTCATTTCGCCGTGATGCGCATGATGAATCCTGGCGGCGTCCCCATACTTCGCCAGCCGCTTCTTGCAGATTTCTACGGCATCCCGGTCCCGGTCACAGCCGATCAACACACCCGATGGCTGAACCGCATCCAAAACCGCGTCGCCATGTTCCCCTCCGCCCAAGGTAGTATCTAAGAACACAGCGCCCGGAGATGGCGCCAGAAAGCGCAAAACCTCCTGAACCATGACCGGGACGTGAGATGCCGTCATGCTTATATTCTCACCGCAAAAATGTTCCTCTGCGGCGTATTCGCTTGAAGTTGGTTTTTCCAGTGCGGCAAACACCCCCGCTCCCCCTTTGAGCCCGCATCAGAATTCGAATTCGATCAAATCTTCAGCAGACTCCTCATCGGCGGCTCCGGATTCTCCATCCTCTACTTCCTCATCCCATTTCGCCTTGTCCCAAATCTCCAGCCTGTTTTCGATGCCCGCGACAACGGCGTCCTTCTCGATGGAAGAATTCGAGCGCAATTTCGCGGGCAGGAGGATCCTGCCCTGCCGATCGAACTCGCACGATACGGCGCGGCCATAGAGCCTTCTGAGAGTGCGGCGAACCTCTTTGGTGGAGGTGGACAGCTCACTGAGTTTCTCGCTGAACTTGCGTTTCCATTCCCGAACGGGATAGACGAATATGCAGCCATCCTTGCCGAGAAGAACGACCTGGTCGCCGTAAGTGGCGCTCAGATGCTCCCTGAACCGCGCCGGAATACTGACGCGGCCTTTTGCATCCACCGATACCGGATGGGCGCTGATGAGCATCTCTCCTGCACCTCCCACTTTACCCCATATTTTCCCACTTAGGTTTACATTTATACTCCCCGATGAAATATCTGTCAAGGCGATAATTCAGAAAAGTTAGAAAAAACAATGATTTCTATAAAGAAAAACCAAGAAACATCTTATATTTTTTGGGCCCGTTCTGGGGAAATAATTTAATGTATAACTTTAATAAATTTATTTAATTAACTGAAATTAAAATTAAATTAAAAAATTAGTGGGGAGAAGTGGGGGAATTTATAAGGCAGGACGGAAAAACAGAAAAATATTTCACCATGAAGAAAAAAGAACGAGCGTCATCGTTTCGATGATTTCGCTCGCGGCGCCGGGCGCATCTCTGACTTCTCTCTCCGGTTTATCGAACAGTCGCTTGAGACCCCACGTGACGCACAGGGCCACGACGGCCAGGAACAGACCCCAGAACCACCCCAGGAGAAAGCAGAGCAGAAAAGACCAGCCCAGCGCGATATATCCATCCCGAGGGCTTGATGGCCGAGCGGAACCCCGACCGCCCTCTTCCGCTTCGCGCACCGATGGTGACGACGCGATGAGATAGGCCATGGCCGAGCGGGCGAGAACGGGCGAAATCAAGAACGCAAGATTGCGCTCATACCCCTGGAGCTCACTCAAGGCAACGAATTTGAGCAGGAGCGCGCCGATGATGAAAGCAATGCCAACAGGACCCCCTGACCCTTCTCTTACATGGTTTTCTGGCCCCAGCGCGTCCGCGAAATCCGACATTCCGCCCAGGGAGTTACCCCGGGTCAAGGCGATGAGGACGACGATGAGCAGGGCGCTCCGCACGGGTACGGAAAAAGCGCCGGCGAGCGCCCAGTCCAGGGCGATGAGGATCGCCCCGATAAGGAGACCGACGAACGGAAAACGCACGAGCGCACGCGCCATATCTTCCGCTTCGGTCTCCCGGGGCGCGCCCGGCCAGGGCAAAACCGTCAAGAACCTTACGGCCTGCGCAAGCGCTTTCATCAACCGCCCTCCTCGCCGTGCGTCTCGTCAGAGGCTTCGGGGTTCAATCCGCCTTCCACGATTTTTCAAAGAACGCGTTTCGCGCGCGGTTCACAGCCGGCCGGGGCGCCGTTTCAGGGGAAAAATGAACCTCTCCTCTATGTGTTCGAACGCACGCGATGATCGTTCGCGATATTCTTCGCTCTATGAACGGAAAAAAAGAGGGCGGAATCTCCCTTGGGAAACTCCGCCTTCTCAGTAAAATTCCGAGGCCGGCTCGGAGAAGAATATCAGAAACAATGCTCTTTCACAGGAAACGCGCCTTCTCGCACCTCCCGGCAGTAGCGCTCCATCGCCTCCGTGGTCAGATGCCCGACATCGGCATACCTCTTCACGAATTTCGGCGTGAAGTCACGGAACAGCCCAAGCATGTCGTGGGTGACGAGCACCTGGCCGTCGCAATCGGGGCCGGCGCCGATGCCGATGGTGGGAAGGTCGACTTCACGCGTCACGCGCGCGCCCAGGGCCGCCGGTATGCCTTCTAACACGAGGGAGAACGCGCCGCCCTCCTGCACGGCCACCGCGTCGCGCAGCACCTGCTCCGCCGCTTCATCGGTTTTCCCCTGCACCTTGAAGCCGCCGAACGCATGGACGCTCTGCGGGGTGAGGCCCACGTGCCCCATCACGGGAATCTGGCTGTCCACCACCGCGCGTATCTCGTCCTTGACGCGGACGCCACCTTCGAGCTTCACCGCCTCGGCGCCACCCTCCTGGATGAGGCGGCCCGCGTTCAGGATTGTGTCGCGCGCACTGACGCCGAAGGCAAGGAACGGCAGGTCGGCCACGAGCAGCGCCTTGGGCTTGGCGCGGCTCACCGCAAGGGTGTGGTGCACCATGTCGTCGAGCGTCACCTTGGTCGTGTCGGGATAACCCAGAACCACCATCCCCAGGCTGTCGCCGACCAGGATGACGTCCACGTCGGCGCCGTCCACGAGTTTCGCCGTGGGGTAGTCGTACGCGGTGACGGAGGTGATCTTCTTTCCGCCCTTGCGTGCCCGGATGGTGGCGGTGGTGACTTTCTTCCGCGATTTCTTTGGTGCACCGTTTTCCTTGATGGAATTTTTACCGTTGGAATACAGCTTGGCGAGGCTTTTTGTGCTCATGGTCGCTCCCTCTCTGGGTGAACGCCTGCTACAAGGCCAGTTTTATGCTTTGTTTTCCCGTCTATGTGTCCAGGGCCGACGGCTCCCGGCACGGACTGTAATGATTATAAATTCCCTCCCTCGATGTCAAGGCGCTCATCACCACCCGCATCATGGGAGGAAGAACCTTTTTCTAAAGACAATATCCGATAATACAGCGATTTATGGGCGGAAAACAAGATGCCGCGCGCATCCGCGCGCTCGATGAAGCGTCCCGTCACTTCGCGTATCTCGCTCCGGCGGCCCCGCATCAAATCCTGCCACATGGAATTTCTGTTGCCGGCCGTGGCGCGGGCAGTCTCGCGAACGATCTCGAGAACGTCGAGCGCCATGCCTTCTGCGTCGACGAGTGCCTGCAACTCCTTCGCCAGGGCGTCCACGAGCACTGCGGCGGAGGGCGTTTCCAAGAGTTCTCCGTTTCTGAGCTCGAGCGCGGCGCCCAAGGGATTGATGACGGCGTTGGCCAGCGCCTTTCGCCATTCCGCCTCCTTGCCGTCACGTTTTTCGTGGACACGTATCCCCAGAGGCTCCAAAAATTCCGCCAATCGCTTCACGAGAGAGGCATCATCCGCGGCCTCAGGCTCCGGCGCCAGGGTGACGTCCAGTGCGCCGAACTGGTTCACGCGTCCCGGCTTCGTGATCTCCGCTCCCGTGTTCACGAGGCTCCGCACGACCCCAAGTTCCCGACATACGGGCGGGAGATCCTTGCAAACGTCCAGGCCGTTCGAGAAAACGGTCGTTATCGTTCCATCCCCCGCCATTTTTGAGAATTCTTCCGCCGCCTCTGCGATTCGACCCGCCTTCACGGTGAAGAAAATATGCGAGGCCGTAATATCCATCGCTCCCCTGCACACGAAAGGGCGGACCTTATATGCCGCCTCGCCGTGGACACTGACGCCGTCGCTCTCTATTGCATCGAGATGTGCGGACGTCTCGGGGCTCGGGGTCGCGGAGCCCGCCAGATAAACGCGACCCTCGGGGAGGTTTCTCTGGAGATGCGCGGCGAGCATGGTTCCCACCGCGCCAGGGCCTGCGACGACGACGGGTCGGGTATCCTCGGCCAAGACGTCGCGCCTAGCCGCCCAAGGAGCGCCAGAGAAGCAATACGCCCACGAAGATGAAGACGAAGGCGAGAAACACCTTCATCTTCTCGCCGTCGACGCGGTTGTTGATGAAAGGCGATATCTGACCCCCGCAGGCGACCGCGGGGATCGTCATGAACAGGATGTTCCAGTGCACGTTCACCTCGCCGGATGAAAACACGTAGGCATGCACCAGGGTGGCGGGCAGCACCGTGGCGAATACGATGAGAATCCCCGTGCCCACCGCCACGCGGACGGGCAGCTTGTCCTTCACGATCAGGGCGGTGGTCGTGAGCTCGCCGATGCCGATGCCCGTAAACCCCACGAGGACTCCGCCAAGGGCCGACCAGCCATGGCCGAAGGCCCCGTGCTCGTAGCTGTACCAGTATCTCCTGCCCGCCGCGTCCATGCGGGTGGGTTTTCCGGTTTCCGCCGCCTGCTCCGCTTCCTGGATTCCGCCCTGAAAGTAAGCGAAGAGCATGGCGACGGAGAGCAGCACCATCATCCCGCCCAGAAGGCCCAGGATGAGCCTCGCGGGCACCGAATGGGCCAGGAACCCGAACGTCATGCCCACGGGGATGGAAACGACGAGCACCTTCTTGGCGATGTCGTAATCCACGAGTCTCCTCCTCATGTAGCCGGTGAGCGCGCTGCCGAACCCAAAAATCTCGATGGAAAGCGCCAGGAACACGGCTTCGAGCGGGACGATGGTCACGCCCGCCGCCCAGGGGAAGAGGAGGATGAAAATGGGCGCGAAGAATACCGCACCCTCCACGCTCGTGCTCGTCGCCGTGAGGCACACGCAAAACGCAATGGGCAGCATCCACCAGAACTCGAAAATGTATTCCATCAAGACGCCGGTCTTCCCTTATGACGAATATATGAGGACAAAATAATCAAAATTGACGTATTCGGGATCTGAGCAAGTAGGCGTCATGACGAATCGTCAGTCGCAACGCTTCCCCGGCGAACCGCCTCGCCCATGCGCACCGCCTCGACGGCCGCCCCCACGTCGTGGGTGCGTATCACGTCCGCTCCGCCGACTACGGCGAAGGCCTCGGCGACTTTCGAGCCGATCAATCGCTCCCCCGCCGCCTCAACGCCTGTGATCGCCCCGATGAAACCCTTTCTCGAAACGCCGACGATGAGGGGCCGGCCCAATTCCCTCAACTCACCCATCCGCCTCAATATCTCGAGGTTATGATCCCACGATTTGCCGAAACCGACGCCGGGGTCGACGAGAACCGAGCGTATGCCGTCCCGCTCGGCCTGGCGCGCGCTTTCCCGCAGGTAACGCGACAACTCGCCCATGAGGTCCTTGTATACGGGATTCTCCTGCATCGTGCGCGGCTCGCCCCTCATGTGCATGGCGACGGCCGCGGCGCCTGACTCCGCAATCACAGCGCGCATCCCGGGGTCACGAAGGCCCGTGACGTCGTTGATAACGTGAACCCCCGCCTCGAGTGCCGCCCGCGCCACTTCGGCCTTCGAGGTATCGACCGAGACGAGGGGCCCCTCATTCATGTTCATGCGTTCCAGAATCGGGATGACGCGCCGGATTTCCTCCGCCTCGTCCACACCTTGTGAGCCGGGTCGGGTGCTCTCGCCGCCGATGTCGATGACGTCGGCTCCCTCTTCCGTCATCCGCGCGATCTGATCGAGCGCCGCCTCAAGGTCGAAGAATGCTCCGCCGTCGGAAAAGCTGTCGGGCGTGGCGTTCAGGACGCCCATGACCCGCACCCGCTCGAAATCAAGCTTCCGCCCGCGGCACTTCACGGCGGGCGCAGGAGCCCACTTCGCAGGTTCGAAGCGCAGGCCCTCCATCACAGGAACGTCTCGGGAGGAAACGCGCTGCCGCTCTCCACGATGCGCTCCTCGCTCACCCAGCGGCGCCTGAGTTCGCCGGCCAGGAACATCGACCCCGTGACGATGACGAGGTCGTCCTCCCCCGCTTCCCCGAGCGCCTCATCGAGCGCCCTCCATGCGTCGACGCGCGTTTCCACGCCGCCGGCCCTCGCCTCTTCGAGCGCGCGCGCGAAAACATCGGGCGCGAGGCCCGGCCGGGGCGCGCTCGTCGGAGGGAGCGTGACGAAGAACCTGTCGCCTACGGCCGCGAACACCTCCGCCATCCCGGCGTAATCCTTATCGTTCACGGCGCCCAGAACGAAAATGAGGCGCTCGAATGCCCAGCCCGAGACGCCCGCCACGAGTGCCTGCGCCTTATCGCGGTTGTGCGCACCATCGAGCACTACCTGCGGGGCGGACTGCACCACCTCCATCCGGCACGGCAGTCGCGCCGAGGCGACGCCCCACCGCACCTCCTGCTCACCCAGCCCCAGGAGCCGACCCGCTCCGGCGGCGAGGCTCGCGTTTTCGGCCTGGTGGACACCGGGCATGGGAGTCGAGAAACCCTCCCACCGAACCCCGTCATCGAACCCCAGATCGAAAAAAGCGCCATCGGGGCGCAAGTCCAGGTTCCCGGCGCGGGGCGGAGAAAACAAACCGGCTTCGCGCTCGGAGGCGACTCGCTCGATTTCGGCGCGCGCATCGGGAAGCAGGTTTTGCAAGATGACGCGGCCTCTCTCCGTGATGATGCCGGCCTTGTCGCGCGCAATCTGCGCGATGGAATCACCGAGCAAATCGATGTGGTCCAGGCCAACCGAAGTGATTACGTCGAGGACAGCGGGCCGCACGGCGTTCGTGGCGTCGAACGCGCCGCCCAGCCCGGCTTCCAGAACGAGGTATTCACAATCTTCCTCCCTGGCCATCAGAAGCAAGAGCGCGAGCGTCGACTCGAAAAACGAGGGCGGCCCGAATTCGGGCTCTCCCGCCATCTGCGCGGCGGCTTCGGCGAGTTCTTTCGCGCACCGCCCGATGAGGCCGGCCTCGGCGAAGCGGCCCCGAATCCAGAAACGCTCGATTATCGAGGTGAGGTGGGGGGAGAAAAACGCCGCCGTTCTCTTGCCGGACGCAAGGAGTGACTGCGCCAGCATCAGCGCGGTGGAGCCTTTGCCGCTCGTTCCCACGACGTGGACGACCGACTGCCCCGCCACAGGGACTTCGAGGATTTCATACAAGCGCGCGGCTCGGGTGAGGCCCGGCCCTTCCACCTTGATTCCGCGCCGGTCAAACCGCGTGCGCCAGGATTTTTTCGGTAATGCAGCCAGGGCGCTTAAAAAAACCTCCACGCGCCGCAGCGTCTCGATGGGCGCGAGGGAATCTTCCAGAACGGGAGGGGCGAGGATATTTTGGGGCATCTCAATGTCTGAAGTGGCGTCTGCCCGTGAAGACCATGGCGATGTCGTGCTCGGCCGCCGCCTCGATGACCTCATCATCGCGCATCGAGCCGCCCGGCTGGGCTATCGCCTTCACGCCGTGGGAAGCCGCGGCGTCGATTCCGTCGCGGAACGGGAAGAAGGCGTCCGACCCCAGGGCGCAGCCCGCGAGGGGCAACACGGCGCGCTCTGCCGCGAGGCGGGTGGAGTCCACCCGGCTCATCTGGCCCGCGCCCACGCCCACCGTACCGTTCTTATCGGCCATCACGATGGCGTTGCTCTTCACGTGGCGCGCCACGCGCCAGGCGATCCTGAGCGCCTTCTCTTCATCCGCCGAGGGCGCGCGGGGGGTGACGACCTCCCAGCGAAACTCCTCCTCCGACAGCCGGTCGCGCTCTTGTAAGAGCACGCCGCCGGGTATCGAGCGCATGTCCATGCCGGCAGGCGCGGAATCGCCCCCCAGGCCGTCAAGCCTCAGGATCCTCAGGTTTTTCTTCTTCCGCATGACGGCGAGGGCCTCATCGTCGAAATCGGGGGCGACCACGGCCTCGACGAAGAGTTTTCTCATGGTTTCGGCCGTATCTGCATCGACCTTGCGGTTATAGCCGATGACGCTGCCGAAGGCCGAAACCGGATCGCACGCGAGCGCGCGCTCATAGGCGGCCGCCTGGGTCTCGCCGAGGCCCACGCCGCACGGGTTGGTGTGCTTGATGATGGCGCAGCCCACGCCTTCCAGATCGTGCGCGAGTTCGGCGGCGGCGGCGGCGTCGAGCAGATTATTGAAGGAGAGTTCCTTGCCGCCCAGAATCTCCGCGGCGCAAAGAGAAAAGCCGCCCGAACCACCCAGGCGATAGAGCGCTCCCTGCTGGTGGGGGTTCTCCCCGTAGCGGAGCGTCTGAACGCGGTCGAGATTCATCTCGACTCGCTCGGGAAGCGCGCCTGCATCGCTATCACCGAGATAGCCGGATATGGCGGCGTCATAACTCGCGGTGTGGCGAAACGCCTTCAGGGCCAGGCCCGCCAGCCAATCGGGCGGAAAATCTCCGCCGTTTCGGACGTGGGCGATGGCGTCGGGGTAATCGTCCGGATCGACGAGCACGGCCACGCGGCCATGGTTCTTGGAAGCCGCGCGCACCATGGTGGGGCCGCCGATGTCGATTTGCTCGATCGCCTCCTCCCGCGTGACGCCGGGCTCGGCGACGGTCTCCCGGAAGGGATAGAGATTCACCGCCACCAGGTCGATGGGCGCGATGTCGTTTGCCCGCATCTCCTCTTCCTGATCGGGCAGGAGCGCCAGAATACCGCCCAGCACCTTGGGATGAAGCGTCTTGACGCGGCCGCCCATGATTTCGGGCTGACCCGTATAGTCGGAAACCTCCCGCACGGGGACGCCCGCATCGCGCAGCGATTTGGCAGTCCCGCCGGTGGAGAGCACCTCCCATCCCGAGTCGGCCAGGGCGGCGCCGAGCTCGGCGGCGCCTCGCTTGTCGCTCACGCTGATGATGGCGCGACGCTTCCCGCTCATGGGTTATGCTTCCTCCCGGCGCACTTCGTATCCTTCCTGGAGCAAAAGCTGTATCAGTTGTTCGAGATGCTCCCGCCCGCGCACCTCCATGTGGAGGGTCGAGAGGGTATGGTTGATGGGCACTTCCGTCGAAAGCCTGTCGTGTTCGATATGGATGATGTTCACCCGGCAATCGGCCACGATCTTGGAAAGACGCATCAGCGCGCCGGGCGCATCGTGCAGCGGCACCTGAATCCGCGCGTAGCGGTTTGCGAGGGCCAGCCCCTTGCCGATGATTCGCGAGAGCAGGTTGACGTCGAGATTCCCGCCGCTGATCAGGGCGACCACCTTGCCGCTCACCCTGGTTTTTCTCTCGATGAGCGCCGCCAGGGAGGAGGCTCCCGCCGCCTCGCTCAGCATCCGCTCACGCTCCAGAAGGCCCAGAATGGCGTTGGCCATCGCATCGTCCGAAACCGAGACCACCTGATCCACCAGGTCCTGAATCAGGGGAAAGCAAAGTTCTCCGTTTCTCTTGACGGCGATGCCGTCCGCAATCGTCTGGACCGTTTTCGACTCGACGATTGTTCCCGCATCGAGCGAGCGCATGAGCGCCGCGGCGCCCTCCGCCACCACGCCGATGAGACGCACGTTCGGTTTTCTGGTTTTCACCACCGCGGCGAGGCCCGAGATGAGGCCGCCGCCGCCGACGGGAACGAGAATGGTGCCCACGTCGGGCACTTCTTCGAGTATCTCGATGCCCAGCGTGCCCTGGCCCGCGATGACGTCGGGGTGATCGAAAGGCGGGATCATCGTGAGGCCGCGCTCTTCCTCATAGACGCGCGCGCGCGCATAGGCGTCATCGAACGATGCGCCGAACAGTTCCGTCTCTGCGCCCAGGGCGCGCACGGCGTCGAGCTTGGTGTTCGGGGTGGCTTCGGGCATCACGACCAGTGCCCGGACGCCCAACTGCTTGGCCGCGAAGGCCACGCCCTGCGCGTGGTTCCCCGCACTCGCGGTGACGACGCCCCACTGGAGTTGCGCGGGTTCCAGTTTTTGCAGCGCGTAGAGAGCGCCGCGCACCTTGAACGAGCCCGTGCGCTGGAAATTCTCCGGCTTGAGATACACCTCGACACCCAACTGCTCGGAGAAATTCTCGCTGAGGCGGGCGGGGGTCGGCCTCAGATGAGGGGATATCGCCTCCGCCGCCCGAGCGGCCTCTGCGGCGATGAGCGATGGCTCCAGTGCTTTCGGTGATACCTGGGATTCCATATGCCTTCTTTTTCCTTTGTCCTGTTTGAGCAGAAAAACGCGCCCCTTACCGCTTCGACCCGAGTCCGTCTCCGAACGGCCACCCCCTACCCGTGCATCTGGAGAAGCGAGGCGGGCGTTTTCACGGTTAGCGGAGCGCGCACCTGA
The DNA here is from genome assembly GCA_022828125.1 of bacterium. GTDB lineage: Bacteria > UBA8248 > UBA8248 > UBA8248 > UBA8248 > Bin107. The sequence goes on from JAJEJD010000020.1 coordinate 600,401, forward strand.
ACATCTCGACCGGAGCGGGCCTGTAAGCCGGGTTCTGTCACCCGCCGATGGCGGGCCCGCGGCCATCTATCTGGGACGATGGTTGCCCACCGCCTCAAGCGGCCTACCCGGGGACTCGGACGGGCCGCCCTCGAGCATCCCCTTATTTGGCCTTGCTCCGGGTGGGGTTTACCAAGCCGGCCCGGTCGCCCGGGCCGCTGGTGCGCTCTTACCGCACCGTTTCACCCTTACCCCGACTCGTCGGGGCGGTTTGTTTTCTGTGGCACTTTCCCGAGGGTCACCCCTGGTGGACGTTATCCACCACCCTGCCCTGTGGAGCCCGGACTTTCCTCCCGCAGACTATTGCTGCGCGCGGCCGCGCAGCCCGCTCCGGTAGATATTTCATACTCCAGCGCCATCGCCTGCACAACCGGCGGCAGGCCGACGGCATGGCGCGCATGCGCCTCCTCAACCCATCGCGCCGTCGATGGCGCGATTGGCGGCGGCGTCGGCCGCCGTGTTTTCGCCGCGGCGCACATGGCGCACCTCGACCGAACCGAATTTCCCCGCCGCCGCCTTCGCCCGCTCATACAGCGGCTTGAGCGCCTTATTCCTGACCCGGTACTCACCGCTCCACTGGCGGGCCATGAGTTCGGAATCCGTAACGACTTCCACGCTCTCGGCGCCGAGTTTCACCGCGCGCTCAAGGCCCAGCAGGAACGCCTGGTATTCCGCCACGTTGTTCGTCGCCGTGCCGAGATACTTCGTTTCCTCGGCCACGCAATTGCCCGCATCGTCGTACAACAAGGCGGCTGCGCCCGCAGGACCCGGATTCCCTCTTGCTGCGCCGTCGGTGTGAATCCGCAGGTGGCCCGCCTTCATTCAGGGTCCACCGCCGGCAGGCTCAACTCCGCGGTCTCACCCTCCTGGTAAAAGAGGATGCGCTTGCAGTTCGAACACGTGTAAATCCTGTCTTCCGAATCCCTGATCTCCAGAAAACGCTTGATGGTCTCCGCCATGCGGCAACCCTGGCAGGTGCGATTGACGACGGCGCAAACGGCGAGCCCCTTCCGGGCTCTCCTCAGGCTCTCATAGCGCTTCATCCACTCCTCGCTCACGCCGCCTGCGAGGGCTTTCGACTTATCGAGGAGTTGGCCCAATTCACGCTCGAAATCGGCTTGATGGTTCTCGTACTTCTTCACCTCGCCCTGCACCTTGCCCCGGGCGGTCTCCAACTCCCCGCGCGCGCCTGCGAGCTTCTCCTCGTGCGTCGGCATACTATCCATGATCTCGAGAACGACATCCTCTAAAGCGCTGATCCGGTTCTGATACCCTTCAATCTCGGCGCCCAGGGCGCGGTATTCCTCGTTCGTCTTGACGAGCGTCTGCTTGCCGCGCGTATCTCTGAGCTTCTGATCGAAGGACTGGATTTCGCCCTCCGCTTCACGCAGTTTCTTCCTGGCGGCTTCCACTTCCCCCTCTAGTTTCGCAACGGAAGACTCGAAGCTCGCCAGATACTGCTTTTCCTTGTCGACCGAGGCGGGAATTTTCGAAATCGCAGCGCGGCATTGATCCATCTTGACGTCAATCGCCTGAAGCTCCATCAAGGCCGCCAATTCCGGGTGCACTAGGTCATACTCCTCGCATCGTTCGGTAATCGACCAGAAATCGTGTGGTGGGCCCACCTGGATTCGAACCAAGGACCAGCCGGTTATGAGCCGGCGGCTCTACCGCTGAGCTATGGGCCCGATAGCAACGCGACCGTCAAGAGTTCGCATCGGTAAACCGGTGCGTCCTCCGCCTCGGGCGCCGCCCGTTCGCTGTGCATATATGGCCCCGCGCGCATTCAATGTCAATCGCGCGGGGTTTGCGCATCAAACTTCCTCTTCGATGAAACTCTTGAGCTTCTTGCTCCGCGAGGGATGGCGGAGTTTCCTGAGCGCTTTCGCCTCGATCTGGCGGATGCGCTCGCGGGTCACGTCGAAATCCTGCCCCACCTCCTCGAGCGTGTGCTCGTTCTCCGCCCCGATGCCGAAGCGCTTGCGCAAGACCTTCTCCTCGCGCGGACTCAGGGTCTGGAGCACCTTCTGGGTCTGCTCCTTGAGGTTCAGCTTGATGACGGAATCCTGCGGCACCTCGGCCTTCTTGTCCTCGATGAAATCGCCCAACTGGCTGTCTTCCTCCTCGCCGATGGGCGTCTCGAGGCTGATGGGCTCCTTGGCGATCTTGAGCACCTTTCTCACCTTGTCGACGGGCATATCCATCTTCACGGCGATTTCCTCGGGCAGCGGCTCGCGCCCGAGCTCCTGGATGAGCTGCCTCGAGGTGCGGATGAGCTTGTTGATGGTCTCGATCATGTGCACGGGGATGCGGATCGTCCGCGCCTGATCGGCAATCGCCCGGGTGATGGCCTGACGAATCCACCAGGTGGCGTAGGTGCTGAACTTGTAGCCGCGCTTGTATTCGAACTTGTCCACCGCCTTCATCAGGCCGATGTTGCCCTCCTGAATCAGGTCGAGGAACTGGAGCCCCCGGTTCGTGTATTTCTTGGCGATGCTCACGACGAGGCGCAGGTTCGCCTCGGCGAGTTCCTTTTTCGCCCGGCGGTCCTTGCGGCGGCCGCGGCGGATCATCTTCAGGGAATTCTCGAGGTCCTCGCGCGAGGCGCCCGCCGCTTTTTCGGTCGTGCGGATTTTTCGGCGCACGTTTTTGATGCGGCGATCATATTCCGCGAGAATGCTGACGGGAATGCGCTTCTCCCCGATCGTCCGAATCGCGGGACCGCCGTTCTTGCCCTTGGACTTCGCGATCTCGCGAATCACGGTCCGCAGTTCGGATTCCTCCATCTCCACCTGCCGGAGATAGCCCTCGATCTCTTCCTGATGCTTGCGCATCGTCTCCACATAGGACCTCACCCGCTCGGCGATGCTGTCGACGCGCTCGGGCCGCAAATTCATCTCCCGGATGCAGGCCGCCACCCTGTCGCGCGCTCTCTGCAAGTTAGCGGGCTTGTCTTTTTCCGTTTTTCTCTTCTCGAGGGTGCGGAGTTGCGTTTTCAGCCTGGTCACGAGCTTGAGGATGCGCCGCTTGTCCTCTTCATACGTGGGCTTTTCCCTCTCCTCATCGTCCGAGGCCGCCTCGTTCGTGACGACGACGAGCTCGGTAACGCCGAGTTCGCCTTTCTTGAGCTGCTCGGCCAACTCCAGCACGGCGTCGATCGCCACCTGGGTGCTCACCGTCGCCTGACACACTTCGAGCTGTCCCTCCTCGATCCGCTTGGCGATAGCGATTTCGCCCTCCCGGCTCAGCAGGGGAATCTGCCCCATCTCGCGCAGGTACATGCGCATGGGGTCGTCGGTTTTCCCGTAAGTGGAATCGTCGAACGAGCTGATCGTCTCCGAACTCTCCTTCTCCTGGCTCACCGACTCGCTCTTTTTCTTGGCGGCGCGCTTCTCCGCCGATTCGCTGTCGAGAATCTCGATGTCCATGTCGCTGAAGAGCACCATGATGTCATCGATGACTTCGGGCGAGGTCACGTCGGGCGGCAGAACGTCGTTCACCTCTTCATACGTGAGGAAACCCTTCTCCTTCCCGAGGTCGATCAGGTTCTTGACGTCGTCCATCTTCTTCGCTTTTTTCGCCTGCGTCGCTTGCGCCAATGTCACTCTCCTCTTCGTCCGGTCAGGCAGTTTAACCACTGCGAATCCGTGAAAATACAAAATCCTCGAAAACGCTTCAACGCGGAGAGGCCGCTCGCTGCCGCTCGCGCAAAAGCGCGTTTTTCCGCTCCAGGAGTTTCCACATTTCAGGGGAATCCTCCCCCTCCTGCTTTCGTGTCTGCTCGATGCGCTTCATCAAATCCGCTTCCATCTTTCGGCGGCGCCGCTCCTTGAGCCTCTCGATGCAATCGAAAAGCTCCGCCTCGACATCTTCGGGCTCCACTTCCACGACGGCCAACTCCACCACCAGGGCACGCGCGGCGGGACTCTCCAGCCTGTCCGCGATGGAAGCCGCCGTGAGCGAGGCCGCATCCTGGGATTTCATGAGGGCGAGGGCCTCGCCCACCGCCGGGTCGGTCATCAAGCCATCGGGCACCTCGGACGCCAACTCCGGCCTCATGAGCAAGAGCTGCAGAGCGTCCGTCTCGAATTTTGGACGATCGATGTTCTCCCCCAGCAGATCGACTTTTTCTTCTTCTCTTCGGGGCGAACGCTCCCGGGCGTTTTCGGCCTGCAACCGCTTCACCATTGCCGTCAGCGTGGGGTAGGGAATCCCGAGCTGATCCTCCACCAAAGCCAAATACTGGTCCTGAACGCTGCGGTGGCAAGCCCCGAGTATGGGCAAGAGCCGCTGGACGGCCTCGATTTTCTCGGCCTGGCTCGCGCCTGCGGCGATTCCGGCCATCGCGGTCCGGACGGTGTTCTCCAGAATGCCCTGCGCGGAGGAAAGCAGCCGGTCGAAGTCCTCCGCCCCGTTTTCTCCCAGAAACGTATCGACGTCGCGCCCCTCGGGCAGGTTCACCACCTTGAGGCGCACGGCGCCCGCCCCGTCGCGATCGATAAAATTCTTGCGCAGCACGTCGCCGGCCACGAGCAGATCGGGCGCGCCCGCGAGGCCGAGCATCCGCCCCGCCACCGAACCCGCGCGCTCGGAAGCCGCGAGACCCGCGGCATCGGGATCAAAGACGAACACGAGTTCCTCGGCGTGCGCCCGGAGACTCCTGATGTGCTCCGCCGTCAGCGCGGTGCCGAGGGGCGCCACGGCTTCGCGGAACCCATGCCGCCAGAGCGATATGACGTCGAAATACCCCTCCGTCACCAGGACGCGCTTTTTCTCGCGAATCGACTCCCTGCCCTCGTAAAAGCCATACAGCGTCCGACCCTTCTTGAAGAGCGCCGTATCCGGCGAATTCACGTACTTCGCGGTGGCGTGGCGCGGGTCGCTGTCGGGCAGCGAACGCCCGCCGAAGCCCACGATCTCGCCCTCGTGGTTGCGGATGGTGAACATGATGCGGTCGCGGAAGCGGTCGTAATGCCCGCTCCCGTCCTCGCGCCGCACCGCGAGGCCCGCCTCCGCGAGATCATCAGGAGACACCCCTCTTTTCCCCGCCGCCTTGATGAGGGCGTCCCAGCGAGGCGGCGCGAAGCCGACATAAAACCTGTCGAGGGCGTCTTCCGCGACGCCGCGCTCCTCCAGATACTTGCGGCCCCGCTCGCCCGGGCTGCTCTCGAGCGCCACTTTGAAAAATTCGGCCGCCAGACGATTCGCGGCCAGTATCTTCCCGCGCGCGTCGGGCTTTTGAGGGCTCCGCTCCCGGGAATCCTCATAGCGGGAGAGGTCGATTCCCTGGCGTTTCGCCAGACGTTCGAGCGCCTCGGGAAAAGTCATGCCCTCGTGCTGCATCAGGAACTGAAAGACGTTGCCGCCCGCACCGCACCCGAAGCACTTGTAGATGCCCATGCGCGGGTTCACGTTGAACGAAGGCGTTTTCTCGTCATGGAACGGACAGAGGCCCTTGTAGTTCGTGCCCGCTTTCTTGAGGCGCACGAACTCGCCGACGACGTCCTCTATCGGGGCGCCGTCCCGTATCTGATCGACCACCTCTTCAGGCACTCGTCCCATTCCGACATCCTCATTCCGAAACGCGGAGCATCAGCGCAGGGCCAGCTCCACGTTCGTGACGCCCCAGCCGCCCTCCTCAGGCCGTGCGGGGCCGAACTTCGACACGAGCGCATGTTCTTTCAGACGCTCGGCGATAACCTTGGAGAGAACCCCCTCCCCCTTGCCGTGAACGATGCGGACCGACGCGATTCCCACGAGCGCGGCGTCGTCGAGATATTTGTCCACCATCTCGACCGCGCGCTCGGCGCGTACGCCGCGCAGTTGAAGCTCGGGCGAGAAATCATCCCCCCGCGACAAGACGTCGTGCGTCACCGTGCTCCTGCGTCCAGGCGCGCTCGTAATATCGTCCAGAACCTCCACCACATTGGAAGACAGGCGAAGGGATTTGCCGTTCACCGATACGGTCAACTCATCCTCTCCGTGCAATGCGGCCACCTCGCCCGTGCAGTTCATGAGCGGGATGCGCACCCTGTCGCCCACACGAAGCGTAACCGGCGCGCGCGTCGCCGCTTCCTTTTCCCTCCGGGGCAGCGCTTCCTCGATCCTGGCGCTCATCTCGTGGATGCGCTCGCGCGCGATACGCTTGGCTTCCTCCATTTCGAACGCCCCGCGCATCTCGTTCAGGAGATCATCGGCCTCTCGCCTCAAGTCCTTGAGGAACCGGGCCGCCTCATCGCCTCTTTGGCGCGCCTCCTCGCCCAACTGGCGCTCGACTTCCCTCTCTTGCTCTTCGACTTGCGCCCGCCGGGCCGAAAGGTCGGCCTCTTTTTCTTCCATCTCGCGCTCCTGCTCGGAGAGGTTCGCCATCAGCCGATCCACCTGAACGGGGCCTTTCATGAGCAGCGCCTCCGCGCGCGCCAGCACGGACTCGGGCAAACCCATCTTCTGCGCCACCGACATGGCGTTGCTCGGCCCCGCTGCGCCCATGCGGATCCGGTAGGTGGGCGAGAGGTCATCGGCGTCGAACTCCACCGAGGCGTTCTCGGCGTGCGCGGCCCCGTAGGCGTAATGCTTGAGCGCATCGTGGTGCGTCGTCACGATGCAGAGCGCGCCGCTCTCGGCCAGATGCTCGAGCACGGAGACGCCGATGGCCGAACCCTCCGCCGGGTCGGTTCCGGAGCCCAACTCGTCCAGGAGCACGAGCACGCCCTCATCCGCCTCGCGCACAGCGCCCGATACGCGCGCCATGTGGCCCGAGAAGGTGCTCAGGTTCTGCTGAATGTCCTGTTCATCCCCGATGTCGGCGACGAGCGCCTTGACGACGGGCAGCGCGCTTTCGGGCGCAGCCGGTATGGGCACGCCGCACTGGTGAAGCGCGGCGCAAAGGCCCACCGTCTTCAAGGCCACCGTCTTGCCGCCCGTGTTGGGGCCGGTGATGAGGAGTTGGCGCACTCCGTCTCTTCCGACTTCGAGGTCGATGGGCACCACCTGCTCCTTTGGCACGGCGCCGACGCCCGCCGTGAGCAGTGGATGCCGCGCGGCTTTGAGCCTAATGCTCCCGTCCGCGCTCGCCTGAGCGCGCGCGCCGCGCCAATCGACCCCCAACCGCGCCTTCGCCCAGATGAGGTCGAGCGCCGCCAGACAACCCACCAGATAAACGATTGCCTCGCGCGCCGCCATGACCTCCGCGGTCAACTCGCGCAAGATTCTCTCCACCTCCGCGCGTTCGGCCTCGCGTTCCTCGGCGATGGCGTTGTTGACGGGCACCGCAGAGAGCGGTTCGACGAAAAGCGTCTCCCCGCTAGCGGAGCGATCCTGTATCACGCCCTCGAAGGAGCGCTTGAAGGTCGTCCTGGCGGGGATCAGATACCGCTCGCGCCGCTGGACGATCAGGTTCTCCTGAATCGCATTCGGGTGCGCGGCCATTATCCTGTCGAGCAGGCGCCGTATCTCGGCCCTGAGCGCGCGCTGTTTCGTTCTCGATTCCTGGAGTTCTATGCTCGCATCGTCGCGCACCTCGCCGCGCTCATCGAGAATGCGCCTGATACGCGCGGCCAGGGGATATTGCATATCCGCACTGTGAATACGCATCCGGAGCCTCGGCAGCCTCTCGGCGCGCTCCTCCACGAAGCGGCGGACGTCGGAGGCGAGACTCAGCAACGAGAGAATCGAGAGGAATTTTTCGCCCTCGAGGTTCCCTCCCCTGCGCCTGATGTCCTCGAGCCACCCTTCGGGGTCATCGAAAGCGGCCAGCGGCATGAATTCTCCCGCGCCCAGCAGCGTCACCGCCTCATCCGTCTCGTCGAGCAGGGTATCGACCTCGAAAGACGAGGTAAGCGGGGCGAGCGCCCCGGCCGCGGCCGCGCCGGACGCGGAGGCGCAGCGAGCCTCCAGCAGCTTCAGAACATTTGCGAATTCAATGCCTTGCAGTGTGCGGCTATCCATCGAACATCATCCACGGATATGTGATTCAACGATTCATGACGCGCTTCGCGCCGGGGCATCATGATGTATGCTGAAAATCTCGAACGAAGATCAGGCGGTTCAACTCCGGCAAACCTCCCTGGAATCAGTCAGGAATGCCGGCAGGGCGAAATGCTGCTCAATATCCTTTTTGCCGGTCGTTCTTCAATACGGGCCGAAGAACGAAACGTATATGAAGAAAATAAGGGGGACGACCCTCGTCATCCCGCATCTTTTTGAAATCAAATAGCTTATAAGCATTCAAAGCACGATCTGCGCATTTCACCCATTTAACAAGAACCAATATAGGAACCAAACCAGGAACTGTCAACAATAATTAAAATAATGAAACTTACCTGTCCCGGGAGGAAGAGCCATGCGTTTGCGATGAAGCGCTGCTATCTCTCGGATTCGGGCCTGCCCCCGCGTCCGAACCGGCGGGCGAGTTCCGCGAAAACCCGCCCCGGCGGTACGCCGCGCGCGGCCATCCCCACCAGGGTGTGGAACCACAAGTCGGCCACCTCGTTCGTTATCGCGTCCGGGTCGTCTTCCCTCATCGCCATGACGACCTCGGCGGCCTCCTCGTCTATCTTCTCCAGCACCCGCTCCTCGCCCCTGGCGAACAGGCGCGCCACGTAACTCGAATCCGTATCGCCCGCCTCTTTTCTCGTGAGAATCAGACGATACACCGATTCGAGCAAGTTCTGATCGAAATCGAGCGCCTCTTCGCCGTCCTCTTGCACAGGAAGAGGGACTTCGTTGAAAAAACACGACATCCGGTTCGTGTGGCAGGCCGGCCCGTCTGGTTTCACGATGAACACCAGCGCATCGGAGTCGCAATCGAGCCGCGCCGATACCAAGTGCAAATAGTTGCCCGACGTCGCGCCCTTGTGCCAAAGCTCCCCTCGGGAGCGGGACCAGAAGTGGACGGTTCCTTTCTCCAGCGTCAGGCGGAGCGATTCCTCGTTCACCCACGCGAGCGTCAGGACCTGACCCGTTCCCGCATCCTGGCAGACGGCAGGGGCCAGACCCTGCTCGTTCCACTTGACCTCGGGGATTTCCACCTCGCTCACAGCCTTACCTCCACGCCGCGCTCGCGCAGATAGATTTTCACCTCCTCGACCGAGTAATCGCCGAAATGGAAGATCGAGGCGGCCAGAACGGCGTCGGCGAAGCCTTCTTCCAGGCCGTCGTAGAGATGCTCGAGGTTCCCCACGCCGCCCGAAGCGATGACGGGCACGCTCACCCGCTCGGCAATCGTGCGCGTGAGTCCGAGATCGTACCCGTCCTTGGTCCCGTCCCTGTCCATGCTGGTCAGGAGAATCTCGCCCGCGCCCAGCGCGCACGCCTCCTCCGCCCAGGCCACGGCGTCCCGGCCGGTGGGGCGCGAGCCCCCGTGCGTGAACGCCTCCCAGCGGGGCGCATCCGCATCTTCCGCGACGCGCTTGGCGTCGATGGCGCACACGATGGTGGAGCTTCCGTAGCGCTCCGCCGAGCGCTTGAGGACGCCCGGGTCCCTGAGCGCCGCGCTGTTGATGCTCACCTTGTCGGCCCCCGCCCTAAGCAGATCGCGCACGTCCTCTTCCTCGCGCACGCCGCCGCCCACCGTGAGGGGAACGAACACGCGCTCCGCCGTTCGGCGCACCATGTCGAGCAGGGTGCCGCGCTTTTCCTTGGAAGCCGTGATGTCGAGAAAGCAGATTTCATCCGCCCCCATCTCGTCGTAATGCGCGGCGCACTCCACGGGGTCGCCCGCGTCGCGCAGGCCCTCGAAATTCACGCCCTTCACCACGCGGCCTTCCTTCACGTCGAGACAGGGAATGATTCGCTTGGCTAGCAAGAGAGCATCTCCATCGCTTTTGGAAAGTCCATTGTCCCCTCATAGAGGGCGCGCCCCACGACGGCGCCGATGACGCCTACATCTTCCAGGGGAATGAGTTTTTCCACGTCTTCGAGCCTGCTCACGCCCCCTGCGGCGATGACGGGCAGACCGCAGGCTTGGGCCAGAGCGGCGGTGGGTGCGGGGTCGAAACCCTCGAGCGTCCCGTCGCGCCTGATGTCGGTGAAGATGATGCCCGCCAAGGGAAGATGGGCGAAGCGGTTCGCGAGCGATTCGGGCGACACCGAGTCCCCCTCCTCCCAGCCCGAGATTCTGACTTCCCCGTCTTTGGCGTCAATGCCCAGGAGAATCTTACCGGGATTCGCGCGGGCGGCTGCTTCGAGGAACGCGGGGTTCCTGAGCGCGCTCGTGCCCAGGATGACGAAACTCGCCCCTGCATCGAACACGGCCGCGAGCGAATCTTCGGAGCGTACGCCGCCGCCGAATTCCACGGGAACGTCCACGGCTTCGGCCACCTGCTCCAGGACGCCGATGTGGGCGGGCGCGCCGTCAAAGGCGCCGTCGAGATCGATGAGGTGTAAGCGCTGCGCGCCCTGCTCCACCCAGCGCAAGGCCCAAGCCACCGGGTCGTCGCCGTAGACGATCTCGCGCCCTTTCTGGCCCTGGATGAGCCGCACGCACTTGCCGCCCTTGAGATCGACCGCCGGAATGAGAAGCAAAACGCCACCCCCGAGATGAAGTTTCCGTTTCTCTTGCGCCTCTCATTAAACCCAAACGGGTTTTATTGCAAACGCTTACGGGGAATTATCGCGGAAAAGAGAGCAAAAGTACGCGTGAGGCGGCCCGCCAGAGAGACTGCCTCCAAGGGGTTGGGGGTTGAGCTCGACCGAGGAGGGAGGGTTCACGGCAAGCAGGGATGAGGGGTTCGGAGGGAATCATGCTTCACTCGCCCTCCCTTGGCTTGAAAACCAACCCCCCCTACCCCCCCTTAACAGGGGGGTATGAAAAGGCAACCCCCACCGCCGGTAGAGGGGCTTTCGTTTTTTCTTGCCCCCTGACAAGGGGGGCTTTCTTTTTTTACCCCCCTGTTAAGGGGGGGTAGGGGGGGTTGCCTTTATCCCCTGAGGAGGCGGTGTCGAAAAGAAGGGTCGTTTCCCTGCGCGCCGGAGCAACCCGAAAACCGCAGAATTCTCATCCCTCACCCTGAGTAGCGGCGAAGCCGCGTATCGAAGGGCGAAATTCACGTCCGCCGGAGAAATGCGCTCCCCCATCCTTCGATACGGCGCTTTCGCGCCTACTCAGGATGAGGGTTCGGGCGCTTGCTCGGGATGAAGGCGTCAAGCGTTCTGCGAAGCCCGATGCCGCGCGGTGGGTCAATTCCGATCGAGGAAGGGCCGCTCCTATGCGGAAGTGGCTTCATGCGCGCCGCAGATGTCGACGAATTTCCTCAAGATCCCCAAACCGAGCGCGCCGCTTTTCTCGGGGTGAAACTGGGTGGCGAAGAGGTTCCCCCGGTGGACGCTGGCGATGAACGGCACGCCGAAATCGCACGTCGCCGCAATCCAGGGCTGCGCCGCTTCGGGGGGCTCCGCATAGTAGGAGTGGACGAAATAGAAATGCGCCCCGCCCGGCACGCCTTCAAGAATCGGGGATTGATTGTGAAACTCAGGCTGGTTCCAGCCCATGTGCGGGACCTTCAAGGGCAGCCCGCCGCCGTTTTCGGTCATCCCCTCGGGAAAGCGACGCACGCGCCCGGGCAGGATTCCCAGGCCCGGCGTGGCGCCGAACTCCTCGCTCTCCTCAAAAAGAATCTGGAGGCCGAGGCATATCCCGAGATAGGGGACGCCCCGCTCGATGACGCGGCGCAAGGGTCCGGTGAGGCCGGCGTCCTCCAGAGCGCGCATGCAGTCCGGGAAACCGCCCACCCCGGGCAGGATGACGCCCGCCGCCGCCTCCAGGGTCTTCGGGTCGTCGCTCAGCACCGCCTCAGCACCGATTTTGGCCAAGGCGTTCCGCACGCTCAGGACGTTCCCCATGCCGTAGTCGACCACGACGATATCGGCCGTCATGCCGCTCTCCATCCCCAAAATGCCGCCTTACAAAACACCCTTGGTGCTGGGCACGCTCTCATCTCTCGGATCGAGCGCGACGCCCGCCCGCAGCGCCCGCGCGAAGCCCTTGAATACGGCTTCCACCATGTGATGGCTGTTGTCCCCGTAGCAGACCTCGATGTGGAGGTCGACGCCTGCGTGGGTGGCCACCGACCAGAAGAACTCGCGCACGAGCGCGGTGTCGAACTCGCCGATTTGGGCTTCGGGGAACGCGGCGCGGAAGACGAGGTTTCCTCTTCCGCCGAAATCCGCCGCCACGTGAACGAGCGCGTCCATCATCGGCAGGCGCACGTCGGCGTAGCGGGTGATGCCCGCCCGGTCTCCGAGCGCCTTCGCCAGCGTCCGCCCCAGGATGATGCCTACGTCCTCCACCGTGTGGTGGCCGTCGACGTCCAAATCCCCCTTGCCGCGGACGGTCAAATCCACCAGCCCGTGGCGGGCGATCTGGGCGAGCATGTGATCGAAAAAACCGAGACCCGTGCCGATTTCGGCCTCGCCCGCGCCGTCGAGGTTGACCGCGACGGTGAAGTCGGTCTCTTTCGTCTTTCTGCTCACACGCGCTTTTCTCTGCTTGGCTCTCGAAGCCACCTTCTCTCTCCCGGCGGATGGAAAATTTCTCTTAAAACGCCGCCTCTCGGCAGTGCGATTATGCTTGATCCGAACGCGCCCCGCCAGCGTTCCCTCAGGATGCGCCGCGCCTCAGGCGCAAGGCCCGCGCGTGCGCGGGCAGGCCTTCGAGATCAGCGAGCCGCGCCGCGGGTTCGGCCAGCCGCGCGGCGGCGGCCTCATCGAAACACACCTTGCTCGTCCACTTGATGAAGTCATACACGCCGAGCGGCGAGGCGAAGCGCGCCGCACCGCCCGTGGGAAGCACGTGGTTGGGGCCTGCGACGTAATCGCCCAGGGCAACCGGACTCCACGGCCCGCAGAATACGGCCCCGGCGTTGCGAATCTCCTTCGCCGCTTCCTCCGCATTTTCCATCAAAATCTCCAGGTGCTCGGGCGCGAGCATCTCCGCCACCGCAAGCGCCTCCCCGCGCGATGCCGCCTCGATGACGGCGCCTCGATTCTCCAAAGCCTGCGCTATCTCCCTGCTCCTAGCGGCTGAGCGCAACTGACTCTCCACTTCTCTTTCGAGGGCGTCGGCCACGTCCGCACCAACGCAGACGCCCACGGCCATCGCCTGCGCGTCGTGCTCGGCCTGGGCGAGCAGGTCCGCGGCCGCCCACTCGGCCAGAGCCGCATCGTCGATGAGCACGACCACCTCGCTCGGCCCGGCCTCTTTATCAATTTCCACGCGCCCGCGCACGATGCGCTTGGCGGCGGCGACGTAGACGTTGCCCGGCCCCACTATCTTGTCCACGCGGGGGACGCTCTCAGTACCATACGCCATCGCGGCGACAGCCTGCGCGCCGCCGACGCGTACGACGCGCTCGAGACCCGCTAAGGAAGCCGCCGCCAGCACGGCGGCGGGCACCTCGCCGTCCGGGCCCGGCGGCGTGCACAGAACCAATTCGTCCACACCCGCGGCGCGCGCGGGAGTCGCGTTCATCAGCACGGTGGAGGGATAGGCCGCCGTGCCGCCGGGCGCATAGAGGCCCACGCTCGCGAGCGGGGTAGGTTCGAGCGAGAGCCGCTCGCCGGGTGTCTGCTCGATCGTGACCGCCTGAGGAACCTGCGCTTCGTGAAACGCGCGAATCCGCTCCCCGGCGAGCTTCAGGGCGTCCAGCGTCTCGGTCGGCAGGGCATCGAGTGCGCGCGCCATCTCCTCCTCGCCTACGACGAGGCTGTCGGGATCGAGTGAAACGCCGTCGAACGCCTGCGTCAGTGCGATCAGCGCGTCATCGCCCTCCGCACGCACGCGCTCGATGATCGCGCGCACGTCCCCCTCGACGCGGGAAAACGCATCCTCCCCGCCCAGAGAGAGGCGCTCGATCCCGGCGGCGAAATCCTCCGCCCCGTAACGGAAACGCCTCACGCCTTCTCCTCGCCGGACGCCGGCCCCGCGCCGTTACCGGATCGGTTCACGGCGGGAGGGATCACCCCCTTCAACTGTTCGATGATCGCGCTCATCTTCTTGTAGTTCGTCTTCAAGCTCGCGCGGTTGGCGATAAGCCTGGCCGTCGCGCTGAATATCTCGCGAATCGGCGCCAGCCCGTTGGCCCGCAGCGTCCCGCCGGTGTCGACCAAATCGACGACGAGGTCGGCCACCCCCGTGGCGGGGGCGATCTCCACGTTGCCGTAGAGCCGGATGATCTTGGCCTGAACCCCCATCCGCTCGAAAAACCGGGTGGTGATGGCGGGAAACTTCGTCGCCACGCGCAGCGAGATTCGCCCGGTCAGGTCCGCCCAGGTCATTCCCTCGGGCGCCGCCACCATGAGGCGGCACGGCGCCACCTTCAAGTCCAGGGGTTCGTATACGTCGCGTCCCTGTTCGAGCAGCACGTCACGCCCGATGACGCCCAAATCGGCGGCGCCGCGCTCCACGTAGATGGGCACGTCGTGGTTCCTGAGGATCAACACCCGTATCCCCGTTTCCTGGTCGCGCAGGATGAGCTTTCGGGACTTGTCCGATATCGGTTTGGACAAGACTCCCGCCTTCACCAGGCACTCAGTGGCCTCTGTGAAAATTCTTCCCTTGGGCAGGGCGATGATCAATTCTTTTTCCCGGTTCTCTTTCATCACGACTCCACTTCGCGCCGGATATCCGCGCCGAGTTCCCTCAGCCTCTCCTCGAGCCGCTGATATCCCCTGTCGATATGATATACGTTACGAACGATGGTTTCTCCATCAGCCGCGAGGCCCGCCAGAACCAGCGATGCGCTCGCCCTCAAGTCGGTCGCCGTCACCGAAGCGCCGGCGAGATTCTCCACGCCATCGATGTGCGCCGTCCGGCCATCGATATGAATCCGCGCGTTCATTCTGGCAAGCTCGGCGGCGTGCATGAAGCGATTCTCGAAGATGGTCTCCGTCATCACACTAGCGCCTCCTGCCAGCGTCATGAGCGCCATGAACTGGGCCTGCAAATCCGTGGGGAATCCCGGATAGGGCGCCGTCTTGACGTTCACGGGCCGCACGGAGCCGTCGCCCCGCACGCGAATCCAGTCCGCGCCCTCTGAAACTTCCAGGCCGGCTTCGCTCAGCTTGAGCGCCAGCGCGTGCACCTGCTCCGGCTCACAATCCGTTATCCTCAAATCCCCTCCCGTGATGGCCGCCGCTATCATCAGCGTGCCCACCTCGATGCGGTCCGCCGGAACGGCCACGTCGTAGCCCGCGAGGGAATCCACCCCCTCAATCTCGATAACAGGCGTGCCCGCGCCGCTGACCCCGGCGCCCATCTGGTTCAACAAGTCCGCGAGCGCAACCACCTCGGGCTCCAGGGCCGCGTTTTCGAGAACGGTGACCCCCTCCGCCAGAGAGGCCGCCATCATCAGGTTCTTCGTCCCCGTCACGGTCGTCAGGTCGAACGAGATGCGCGCGCCGGTGAGTTTCCGCGCCCTGGCCTCGATGTAGCCCTGCTCGATCTCGATCTCCGCCCCCATCGCGCTCAGGCCCTTCAAATGCTGATCGATGGGCCTGGCCCCGATGGCGCAGCCGCCCGGAAGGGAGACGCGGGCCGAGCCGTAGCGCGCCAGCAAAGGCCCCAGCACCAGGATGGAAGCCCGCATCGCCTGCACCAGTTCATAGGGCGCGACGCCGCCGGTGATGTTCGTGGCGTCCAGGGAGATGCGACCGGGTGATTCTTCGCGCGATTTTACGCCGAATTCGCCCAGGAGCCCCAGAATCGTGTTCGTATCACGCAAGGCCGGCACTCGCCGCGCATGGCTGACGCCATCGGCCAGGATGGCGGCGGCCAGAATCGGCAAGGAAGCGTTCTTGGAGCCCGACGCCCCGGCCTCGCCGCGCAGCGGCCTGCCTCCCCGGATACGGAATCGCTCCACAACTAAGCCCTCTCGAGTTCCAAAACCCTCTCGCGCCCTGCGAGGTCTTTATGGCGTCTCGCAGAATGGTAACTCCCCTGTTCTTCCGAAACCGCCTCCGCCTCGTCCATCTGGCGCGGGTCCATCTCTATCAGGAGATAACCCCCGCGCGCGAGACACGCGGGCGCCTTTTCGATGATGCGCCGGATGAGGTCCATCCCGTCCGCGCCGCCATCCAGCGCGAGCCTGGGCTCGAACGATGAAACTTCGGGCATCAAGCCGTCCAGTTCCCTCGAGGCCACATAGGGCGGGTTCGAGGCGATGAGGTCGAATTCCTCTCCCACAGCTAGAGCATCGAACAAATCGGAGACCACGAGTCTCGTTCGGCTTACAAGACCGAACTTCTCAGCGTTTCGCTTCGCCGCACCTAGCGCCTTCGGGCAGAGGTCGAGCAGGGTGACTTGCGCTTGCGGCAATTCGCTCGCAACCGCCAGACCCACCGCGCCGCTCCCCGCGCACAAGTCCAGGATCCTGCTCTCTCCCCCATATCCTGAAAGCGCCACGGCGCGCTCGACGAGCAACTCGGATTCGGGCCTGGGGATCAGCACGTCCGGCGAAACGAGGAATGGCATGGACCAGAACTCCCGCTCGCCCAGGATATAGGCCATCGGTTCGCGGGCCGTTCTCCTTTGGGCCAGGGCTTCGACCCGCTCGATCGCCTCGTGGGGCACCGCCTTTTCAGGATGCGCGTGAAGGTGCGCCCTGTCGCAGCCTAATACCACAGCCAGGATCAATTGCGCATCCAGCTCCGGCGAGTCCACGCCCGCCTCGGTGAATTGCTCTTCCAGACGGGAGAGCAGAGCAGACACCTTTGATTCTGATTCGCTTTGCGCCGCAGGAGGTGAGATCGTCATTCCGCGGAGTGGGCTTCCGTGTTTTCTTCCAGTTCGGCCAGACGCTCCGCCTCGCGGCTCTCTATCACCCGCTTGACCATCTCGTCGATGCCGCCCTCCATGAAGCCGGGGAGGCCGTGGAGGGTGAGGCCGATGCGGTGATCGGTAATCCTGTCCTGGGGGAAATTGTAGGTCCTGATACGCTCGCTCCTGTCCCCACTCCCCACGAGGCTCTTGCGGTGGGCGGAACGCTCGGACATCTGCTTCTGGATTTCCATGTCCAGCAGATGGGCCGAGAGTATCTTCATCGCCTTGGCGCGGTTTTTGTGCTGGCTCTTCTCGTCCTGACAGGTGACGACGAGGCCGGTGGGCACATGGGTGATGCGGACGGCGGAATCCGTCGTGTTCACGCTCTGGCCCCCGGGGCCGGAGGAGCGGTAGACGTCTATCCGCAAGTCCTTCTCTCCGATGTCGAGCGCAATCTCGTCCGCTTCGGGCAGCACGGCCACCGTGGCGGCGGAGGTGTGGATTCGGCCTTGCGTCTCGGTGACGGGCACCCGCTGGACGCGGTGCGTCCCGCTCTCATAGCGCAGGCGGCTGTATGCGCCCGCGCCCTTGATGAGCGCGGATACTTCTTTTAGGCCGCCCAGGTCGCTCTCGCTCTTGCTCAACTCTTCCGCCTTCCAGCCCTGCACCTCGGCGTAGCGCACGTACATGCGGTACAGATCGGCCGCGAAGAGCGCGGCCTCCTGCCCACCCGTGCCCGCACGGACTTCGAGGATGACGTTCTTCTCATCGTTCGGGTCTTTGGGTAGCAACAGCCGGCGCAGCCGCTCCTCCACCTCTTCGCGCTTGGCGCCCGCGTCTTCGAGTTCCGCCTGGGCGAGTTCGCTCATCTCCGGGTCCCCGTCTTCGAGAAGCGCCTTCGCCTCCTCGACGGCGTTCTCGTAGCCGCGCCATTCATCATAGGCCTGGACGACCTGGGTAAGTTCCTTGTGCTCGCGCGCGGTCTGCTCGAATTTCCTGCGGTCCTTGAGCAGGGCCGGGTCCGAGAGGCGCGTCTCCAGCGTCCGGTGTTTTTCGATGATTTGCTCGATTTTTTCGAACATGGGGATCAACCGACGGGCAGCGAATGGAGTGGCCCGGAATCCTCCTCAGGCCACGAATTCGCGTTTGCCGAGGAACCACCGCCCGGGGCGGCCCCCAGGCAAACACGGTAGGCTCCGCGCTTATGAATCCTCGGGCTTCTCGGCTTCTCCGGGGGGTTCGGGCGCAGGCGTCGCTTCGGCTGAAGCCTCGTCCACAGCGGCGACAGTTTCGGCGTCATTCGATTCCGGCTCCGGTGAAGCCTCCCCGACCGCGGCGAACGCTTCTGCCGGTTCAGGGGCGGGCGAAGCATCCTCGCCCACAGGAACCGCCTCGGCCTCGGCGGCTTGTTCTTTCGCCGCCTGGGCGGCCTGCCTGGCGGCGCGCTCCTCGGCGCGCTTCTTGCGGGCCTCTTCGCGGAGCCTTTTCTCTTCCTCCGCCTTCTCGGCGGCCAGCTTCGCCTCGCGCTCCAGCCGGGCCGCCCGCTCCGCCTCGGCGGCGGCGTGTTTACGCTTGCGCTTGGAGACCCGCGTCTCCTTGCCCTCGAACTTCTTGACGAACTTCTCCACGCGGCCTTCGGTATCGACGATGCGCGCCTGTTTTCCGGTGAAGAACGGGTGGCATTGCGAGCAGACCTCCACGCGGATTTGCTCGCGCGTGGAGAACGTGGTGAACGCGGCGCCGCAGCCACTGCAGGAGACGCTGCACTCGAACAACTCGGGATGAATCTCGGCCTTCATAACCGGGCGCTCCAAAATTTCAGGGTCGAAACGTCGAAAACAATTCCGTAAATTCCGATAAAAACCGGCCTCTCTCCCCTACGGAGAGAGCGCTTTATATCGAAACGCCGGCTCCTTGTCTACCCCCCAAATCAGGTGAAAACAAGAAGTTGTCTAGTTGTTCATCGAGGCGAGGAAATCCTCGTTGGTCTTCGTCTCCTGGATTTTCTCGAGCAGGAGCTCCATCGAATCCACCACGCCAAGCGGCTGCAAGACCTTGCGCAACACCCAGACGCGGTTGAGTTCCTGCGGGCTGAGCAGCAATTCCTCTTTTCTCGTGCCGGACTTGTTGATGTCGACCGAGGGGAACACGCGCTTGTCGGAGAGTTTCCTGTCGAGATGCACTTCCATGTTGCCCGTGCCCTTGAACTCCTCGAAAATCACGTCGTCCATCCGGCTGCCCGTCTCCACCAGCGCCGTGGCGAGGATGGTGAGGCTACCGCCCTCTTCGAGGTTTCGCGCCGCGCCGAAGAAGCGCTTGGGCCGCTGGAGCGCGTTCGAGTCCACGCCGCCGGAGAGGACCTTCCCGCTCGGCGAGATGATGGTGTTGTGCGCGCGCGCCAACCGCGTGATGGAATCGAGCAGAATGACGACGTCCTGTTTGTGCTCGGTGAGCCTCTTCGCCTTTTCGATCACCATGTCCGCCACCTGGACGTGGCGGGAAGCCGGCTCGTCGAAGGTCGAGCTGATCACCTCCCCGCGCACGGAGCGCTCCATGTCCGTGACTTCCTCGGGACGCTCGTCGATGAGCAAAACAATGAGATGCACGTCGGGGTGATTCGTCGCGATGCTCTTCGCGATGGACTGAAGCATCATCGTCTTGCCGGTTCTGGGCGCGGCGACGATGAGGCCGCGCTGCCCGAAGCCGATCGGCGTCATGAGGTCCAGCACGCGCGAACTCACCTCCTCGCCGGAGATTTCGAGTCCTATCCTGCGGTCCGGATACAAGGGGGTGAGGTTATCGAACAGGACCTTGTCCTTGCTCGCCTCGGGTGGTTCGAAATTGATCTTCTCGACCTTCAAGAGCGCGAAATACCGCTCGCCCTCTTTCGGCTGGCGGATTTCACCGCTCACCGTGTCGCCGGTGCGAAGATCGAAGCGGCGGATCTGGCTCGGGGAAACGTAAATATCGTCCGGGCCGGGCAGGTAGTTGTATGCGGGCGAGCGCAGGAACCCGAACCCGTCCGGCAGAATCTCGAGCACGCCCTCTCCGGTGATGGTTCCGCCACCACCGTTGCGGTCCTTGTCGGACTGCGCCTCGAGTATCTTGTAAATCAGATCCTGTTTTCTGAGCCCGCTGGCGCTTTCGGCGCTGAACTCCTTGAGAATCTGGTTGAGTTCTCCGATCGTCTTCTTCTTCAGTTCCGCCAGGTTCAAGCTGCGAGATTTTGTTTCTGGTGTTGACATAACTCCCTTCTCCTTGGTTGGGTGGGAACCTTTTACCGCCTGGAACGTGAGATGGCGCCTTCTGGTCGCACCACTCGCCACATTCTGCGCGGGGAGACTTTTCCTCCTAGCCTCAAGCGGTAAAGTGGATGTAATGAAATTCCTTCATGTCAGATTCAAAAGCGGGTTCTCATCGCCGAGTGTGAGGCGCGCATCCGGTGTTTTCAGAACCGGCCGGGGGCGCGCGCAAAACCCGCTGCCGGAATGATACTCTTCCGAGGACAGAAATATGACTGAGTACCCTCGTAGTTTCCAAGACAGATTTTTTCTCTTATCGAAATTTCCAAACCGTTGCGCATCAGATGGTGTTTGAATTTCAGGGCGACGAAAACGTATCAGGAATAGAATTCAATAGTGTTTCAAAAAAATAATCAGTTCAAACAAATTTGTCAACACTTTTTATTTCATACCCCTGGAAAGTAATTTCATCAACTCCTCTACCTGCTTTCGGGTATCATCGATCGAGCCGCGATTGTCAATCACGTGATCCGCATACTTCACCTTTTCGGAAAGCGGCATCTGCGCATTCACGCGCCTTGCGGCTTCCTCTTCATTCATGCCGTTTCGCAGGCGCAACCGGCCGATCTGCTGGGATTCATCGCAATCGACGACCACCAGCGAGTCGAATCGCTTCCAGCTCCCCGACTCGATCATGACGGCGGCGTCCACGATCGCCACAGGCGTCCGTCCCTCCCGTTCGAGTTCTCTCAGCCGCCTGTCCTGCTCGGCGATGATTTCAGGATGCAGTATCCCCTCCAGAACTTTCTTTTTCGCCGGGTCTGAAAAAACGATCTCCCCGAGCGCGGCGCGGTTCAGGCTCTTTTCTTCGGTAAGGATTCCTTCGCCGAAAGCATCGACTATCGCCTCGAGAGCGCGAGACCCCGGAGCGACCGCCTCGCGCGCGATCAAGTCCGCGTCGATCACCGGAACGCCCAGGTCCGTGAACATTCGGCTCACAGTGGATTTTCCGCTGGCGATTCCCCCGGTCAGGCCAACCTTGCGCACGTCACCGCTTTCCGTTTGTGGGAGGCGTCAAGTCAGGACCCCCGGTCGGGGAGATCAAATGCCGCGTCGTTTGGCCTCTTGCTCATAGTGCTTGTTGAAGAGTATCTCCCAATCACGGCTTCCCTCGACCAGCCTGCTGGAATAGGTGCTCAGAATTCTCCGCACCTCTTCTTCAATCTCGTCATCAATGATCAACTCGTTGCTGATGGCGCGCAGAACGTTCATGCGCAACTCTTCGGGCTCGACGAGAAAATCCACGTCCTCGCACTCTTCCATATCCTTGACGACCAGATTCGTCAGATGATTGATCTTCTCGCGGCTGAGTTTCATGGCCGCGCTCTCCTTGTAATAAGAATGATCCGAAAAACTTCGCCATGCCGCTAAAGCACGAGGTTCCGCTCGCGCGCCAGCTTGGTTTTCACCATCGTGAACATACGGCTGTAGTCCACGTTGCCCCTGTCCATCTCCTCCTCGAAATCCCGCAGGATTTCCTTGACCTCGTCGTTCAAGCGGTCTTCCACCATCAGGTCCGCTTCGATGACGTGCGCTATCCGGGTCCGGAGCACCTCATGGTTCGAATCCTCGGACATCAATTCGCGACGAACCAGCCTCTCGACGATCCTGTTTGCGATTCGCTCGATCATCTCTTTTCGCAATCTCATACCGGGCCCTCCCCAACAATTTATCAGGCCGGACTGGCTGCTTTTCTTCCGCGACGGCCCCCGCGGTACTTCTTCAAGGCGGCTTCCAGATCCTGAGCGAACGCATCGCGCAATTCAGCCGGGGCCATCAACTCCGCCTCCTGACCGAAAGACATCAGCCATCGCCTGAAACCCCATACGTCACTTACCCGAACCGTCACGTCGCGGCTCGGTTTGCCCGATCTCTTCAAAAGCGCCACTTCGCCGAACGCTTCTTTCATGAAGGCGACGACTGCATGAAGCGCCACGTCCTTCCCGAACCGGACTTTCACATTCAAACCATTATTCACCGCTTCGCGCAAGCACTCGGCCAGCAAAGCCTTCAAATCCAGGTCCAGCGGCATCTGAAAGGCCCCGGCCATGACGCGGACGCTCTCTATGCCCTCCAGGTGCCAGACGTCCAGGGCGTTTTTCTCGGATTCGCGCGCCAGCAGGTGATAGCTTCCGCCGTCGAAATGTAACAGATAGGGGTCCACCTTCCACCAGCGTTTTCGAATCTCGCCCGCGCGCGCCGCCAGGATTCGCGCAGGCCTTCCCTTCTCTATCGCCTCGCTCAGGACGCCGCCCACCCTGCGCTGCCGCCCGTGTTCCCTGAGCGCTCCCACGACCCCGGCGTAGCGCGGCTCCACTCCCTCCGCATAGGCGCGCAAAGCCGCAGGAACATAACTCCGCAACCGGCTGAAAACGCCGCCGACGCTGTCGCCGAGCGACTGCTCTCTCAATGGGCTGCTCGGCAAATCCCGCATCATGCACAGGGCGTAATACAACGACGCCCACTGAGAAGGTGAAAACGGCTTCGGAACCGAATCCACATATTCCCGCAACAAACGATACCGCATCTTCCGGCCCGTGCGAACCCTCTCCAGCGGGAATCCCGCCTTGACCAGATGCGAAACGTCCCTCTGAAGCGTTCTCAAGCTCCACCTCTGGCCGTCGCCTTCGGCCGGCTCCTCGCTCAGGAGCGCCAGGAGTTCTTCGTAGGACCAGCTCTCTCCGCTCTCCAGAGCCCTGAGAAGCCGCCAGCGACGAATGAATTGATCCCGAAGCGCCATGTGGCGTTCCTTATGTTGCCGCCCGGCGGGCTTTCGCCCGTTCCGACAATTCAAGCAACAAACGCAGGGGCTGCGAATACTGCCCCAACCTATCCTGTTTGTGCGGGACGCCGTGACAATCGGAGCCTCCCGTGCACAAAAGCCCGCACTCCTCGGCCATTTTGCGGTAGTGGAACTGCGCATCCGCGTCTTGCGAGGGATGTTCCACCTCGACCCCCGCGAGTCCCGCTTCGGCCAGGGCGGGGACGATGTCGTCACACTCGCTCAACATCGGATGGGCCAGCGTGGCGGCTCCACCGGCGTCGTGAATGAGCTCCAGCGCGTCAAACGGAGTCAGGGTATTCAGCTCCACATAGCAAGGCGCGCTTTCGCCGATGTATTTCCCAAAAACCTCCTCGCGCGATCTGGCAAATCCTTTTTCGAGCATGTATGCGCCCAACTGCCCCCGGGTGATGCTCGGACTGTCCGCATAGGCGGCGAAAAAATCCTCCTTGTCCAAACGCAGACCGCAGCGGCCCAGCCTGTCGATCATCTCTCCCATCCTTTCCACCCTGGCGGAGCCGCGCGCTTTGATTTGCGCCGCCAGACGGGGCGCATCCGGCCGGATGAAATGGCCGAGCAGGTGCACGCTCCGGCCATCCTGGTCGCAAGTGAACTCGATGCCCGGAATGAACTCCATCCCCAGTCTTTCCGCCTCCGCGCCCGCGCGAGACAAGCCCGCGACCGTGTCGTGATCCGTGAGCGACATGACGCGAACCCCGGCGCGTTTCGCCCTGTGCATGAGTTTTTCGGGAGACTCCAACCCATCGGACATATTCGAATGGGTGTGAAGCTCCACGACCCTTTCATCGGGAGAGAGGCCGTTGAAATGAAAGTCATGCGGCATGGACACGGATTCCTGGATGCGAGGGAAACGCCGGCTTCCGCCCGGCTCGATGAATGGAGCGGGCGATGGGATTCGAACCCACGACGTCCAGCTTGGGAAGCTGGCATTCTACCCCTGAATTACGCCCGCCTACATACGAACGATAGGGCCATGCCGCCGACAGTGTCAAGGAAATGGGAGGTAAAATAATGCAAGCGGTGGGTAGTGTCTGCATTTGAATCTTCGGACCGACTGCGGGGCTCGCGCCCCGGTCCTACCGCATGGAGTGGATTGCGAGGTTGATTGAGAAGCAAGAAATCATGCTAGCATTCACCCAGGGAAAAGAGTGTTTGGGTCTCAGGAAAAGAGTTGGGATATTCATGACTGTGGCAGTTGAACCTCGCAGGATGGGTAATTACACCATCCCGGAAGCCTCCAAGTATATCCGTGCGCCTTATCCAACGATTTTAAGTTGGGTGAAAGGAGACCCGAAGTACCCTATTTTTCAAATTGACAAAAAAACCAACAGGTCCTTGTCTTTCTTGCATCTAACGGAGTTGTATTTACTTAATACGATCAGAAAAAAGCATCACATCAAACCCAAAAACATTCATTTGGCCATCAAGTACTTGAAGCAACATGCGACAAATGAAGATGAGCGAATGTATCCTTTGGCCTCAAAAAGAATTTATGTGGATACGGATCAGAGGCACATATTCGTGAAAGAACTCGGCCTTGTTATAAATGCGAGCAAATCGGGCCAGACAACCATGCACGATCTCTTGGGGTTGGTTTTGCGTCGAATAGAATTCGATGAGTTCGGTATTCCGACAAGACTCTATCCGTTCATGGGAGGCGAAGCGACACCTGATTCAACCAAAAACATAGTAATAGACCCCAGGGTTTCTTTTGGGCGTCCAGTCATTCGCGGCACTGGAGCACCGATAAGCATCGTTGCGGAAAGGTATCAGTACGGAGAGTCGGAAATAAGGCTTTCGCGCGATTATAAATGTAGTGTCAAAGCCATCAAAGAAGCCATCCGATTTGAGTTATATTCCAAACCAAAATATTGAAAGTCCCGCTTTCTTCATTGACCGACGTATTGGCGGGATTTATCTCGCAAACGGCATGAAAGCGGCTGGATATAGCTGTGTGGTTCATGACGATTTTTTTGAACAAGATGCGCCGGATGAAGAATGGATCGAATTTGCCTCACAGAGAAATTGGGTAATTCTTACAAGAGACAATAGCGCCAGGCACAGAAGAACCTTTTTATCCTACGTGCAAATTTATTCAAGTCGAGTGTTTATAGCGAGAATGAGGAATGCTCATTCTGATTACATTCTACATTCTCTTGTACAAGGGAAAAATAAAATAGAGCATTTCCTGGAATCAAACGACCCGCCATTCATTGCCGGCATCCAAAGTAACGGGGATATAAACAAGTACGAATTGCCAAATATTTCAAACTGAGACACTGCCAAACGGTGAACGCCTCGTTATCTCGCCAGCGTCCACTCCCGGTTTTCGTATCGAGAGCGGGATATTTCGAGCGCCCTCGCATTCTCGGCACTCGTCAGCGGATTCGGGAGAAAGCGAAAACCCGACACTTTCTCCAAACCCGCCTTCAGGGCTTCGGCCACCTCATGAAACGAAATTTCCTCGCCCAGAACCTCCCATAGACCGGCCGCGTGGGCATTGCCTGAGAGCAGACGCTCGGCCCCCCTCGGTTTGAGGAGACTCGCCAGCCGCTCCTCGGAGGAACGGAGCAGGACGCTGCCGTGCTGCAACACCGCGCCGCCCTCGCGGCATTGCGCGCTGCCCACCATCTTTTTGCCGTCAATCGCAAGCTCCCACACCGACGCCGTGGCGAAACAGGAACCCTGCGAGGCATACGCGCTCCCGCTCGGGGGCGCCAGTTCGACCGGCGCCCCCAGGGCCGCCAGCCCTTCGGCCAGCCCCAGGCTGATCCTGCGGTAGGTTTCCTCAATCGCGTCACCCAGCAGCGCCTGCGGGCCGGTGACGGAATACGTCAACTCGCAATCATGGAGCACCGCGCGCCCGCCGGTGAGCCTCCGGCAGATGTCGATTCCCTCTTCCTCAAGTCGTTCCAGGAAAATATCGCGCTCGGCGGCCTGTCCGCGGCCCAGGGAGATGGCCGGAGGCGACCAGGCGTAGACGCGAAAGGTAAGAGGCGCCTCCCCGGGAGGGCGGCCTTCTCTCAGGTGTGCCTGACAACTCTCGAACAACAACTCATCCACCGCCATGTTCCAGGCGGCGGTGGACTCGCCCGTGTTCAAGAAGCGCGCATGGGGGATTTCTCGTGGTTCAGGGTTTGCCGATTCCATTCTCAGGCGTAGTTTTCAACCGGCAGGCAAGAGCAGACCAGGTTCCTGTCTCCATAGGGGTTGTTCACCCGCTTGACGGGGGGCCAGTACTTCGCCGCGCGCACCCAGGGCAGCGGGAAAACGGCCTTCTCGCGCGAATAGGGGTGAGTCCATTCATCAGACGCGATGTCCGACGCCGTATGGGGCGCGTTCTTGAGCGCGTTGTCCTCCGCGCTCATGAGTCCGTCCGCGATCTCCTGAATATCGCGCCTGATGTCGATCATCGCGTCGCAGAAACGGTCCAGCTCTTCCCGCGACTCGCTCTCCGTCGGCTCGATCATCAAGGTTCCCGCCACCGGGAACGACATCGTGGGCGCATGGAAGCCGTAGTCCATCAGGCGTTTCGCGATGTCCTCGTTCGTCACGCCCGAGGCTTCCTGCAGGGGCCTGATGTCGATGATGCACTCATGCGCCACCATGCCGTTCGCCCCCTTGTACAGAACCTCATAGTGGGGCTCGAGCCTTCGGGCCACGTAATTCGCGTTCAGAATGGCCACCTGCGTCGCCTTGACGAGGCCCTCCCCGCCCATCATGGCGATATACATCCAGGAGATGGGCAGAATTCCCGCGCTTCCCCAGGGCGCCGCGGAAATCGCATCCACGCCCGTCTCCGGCCCCACGCCCGGAACCACCGAATGTTTCGGCATATAGGGAGACAGATGCTTCACGACGCCGATGGGCCCCATGCCGGGTCCCCCGCCGCCGTGGGGGATGCAGAACGTCTTGTGGAGGTTCATGTGGGAGACGTCAGGCCCGAACTCGCCGGGCTTGCAGATTCCCACCAGGGCGTTCAGGTTCGCGCCGTCCATGTACACCTGCCCGCCGTTTTGATGGATGATCTCGCAAATCTCCACCACGCCTTCCTCGAAAACGCCGTGCGTCGAGGGATAGGTGATCATCAAGGCGGCGAGTTTTTCCGAAAACTTCTCGGCCTTCTCCTTGAGATCCGCGATGTCCACGTTCCCGTTCGCATCGCAATCGACCACCACCACCTCGAAACCGGCCATGACGGCGCTGGCGGGATTCGTCCCGTGGGCCGAACTGGGAATCAGGCAGATGTTCCGGTAGCCCTCGTTCTTGCTCTCATGGTACTTGCGAATAACCAGCAGGCCGGCGTATTCGCCCTGCGCGCCCGAGTTGGGCTGCATGGAGATGGAATCGAACCCCGTGCACTCGGCCAGCATGTGTTCCAGATCGGCGATGAAATCCCGGTATCCGCGCACCTGTTCCTCCGGCGCGAAGGGGTGGACTCCGCCGAATTCCGCCCACGTCACGGGAATCATCTCGGTGGTGGCGTTCAGCTTCATCGTGCATGAGCCGAGGGGGATCATCGAGCGCGTGAGCGCGATGTCCTTTTCCTGAAGGCGGTAGATGTAGCGCAGCATTTCATGTTCGGCGTGGCAGGAATTGAAAACGGGATGCGTCATGTAGGGAGAAGTTCTTCGCAAGGATTCCGGCACTCTCTCCGCCGCATTCGCCTCGACGTCATCGAACGAAATTTCCGCTGAGCCGTCTTCGGCGAAAACCTCCCAGAGCGCCTCGACCTCTCCTCTCCCGGTGGTCTCATCAAAAGCGATACCGACGGTATCCTCATCGAGCGCTCTCAGGTTCATGCGGCGCTCCGCCGCTTTTTCGACGATGCGAGAAGCGCCTCCCGCGCCGACGCGCACCGACACGGTGTCGAAGAAAGAATCCGCCGCCAGGGAGAAGCCCATGCTTTCGAGGCCATCGGCCAGCGCGCAGGCCAGGCGGTGCGTTCTCTGTGCGATCCGCTTCACCCCGTCCGGGCCGTGGTAGACGCCGTACATGCTCGCGATGACGGCCAGAAGCACCTGTGCCGTACATATGTTGCTCGTGGCGCGCTCGCGGCGTATGTGCTGTTCTCTCGTCTGCAGGGACAGCCTCAGGGCGGGCTTTTCGTCCGCGTCGATCGAGACGCCGACGATGCGGCCCGGCATGGCGCGCTTGTACTGCTCCCTGGTCGCCAGATAGGCCGCATGCGGCCCGCCGAAGCCGAGCGGAACGCCGAAGCGCTGCGAATTGCCCACGACAACGTCCGCCCCGAACTCACCGGGCGGTTTCAAAAGCGCCAGAGCGAGAATATCCGCGGCGACGACGACGAGGGCGTCCGTCTCGTGCGCCTTGTCCGCGAAACCGGCGTAGTCGAATATCTCCCCGCCCGTCGCGGGATACTGAAGCAAGACGCCGAAGACGTCCTCATCCAGCGCGCCGCCCCGATGATCGCCCACCACGACCTCGATATCCTGAGGCTCCGCTCTCGTGCGCACCACCTCGATGGTCTGGGGGTGGCAGTCTTTCGAGATGAAGAACTTGCGCCCCTTGTTCCTGCTCACGTTCATCGCCATGGTCATCGCCTCGGCGGCGGCCGTACCCTCATCCAGCAAGGAGGCGTTGGCGATCTCCATGCCGGTGAGGTCCATGATCATGGTCTGGAAATTGAGCAGCGCCTCCATGCGCCCCTGCGAGATTTCCGGCTGATAGGGCGTGTACGCCGTGTACCAGCCCGGATTCTCCAGAATGTTGCGGAGAACCACCGTCGGGGTGTGGCAATCCGAATACCCCATGCCGAGCATGGACTTGAACACCTCGTTCCGGGCCGCGAAAGAACCCAGATCGGCCAGCGCCCGCTGCTCGGTCCTGGGCGCGGCGAGATTCAGCTTCGTATCAGAAATGATGGATGAGGGAATGGCTTTTTCGACCAGATCGCCCAAGGAGTCCAGACCGACTTCTGATAGCATGGCCGCGATGTCCGCATCGCCCGGCGCGATGTGGCGATGAATGAATTCCCCCCGATTCTCGAGATTCTCAAGAGACAAGCGAGATTCCGGCATGAATGCGCCCCTTCAAGTTATGGGGATTCAGGCGGACACCATGTTTCCGCTCCGGCTCACGGGAGATGAAAACCCTCTTACAGAGTGAAGGGAAAGGCCGGTTCGGACTAACCGCTTTCCTCCTCGACGTACGCCCGGTACGAATCGGCTTCCAGGAGATCGCTCAACTCCGACTCGTCTTTCATCTCCACGCGAATCATCCAACCGTCTTCATAGGGCTCGGAGTTCACGAGTTCGGGCTGATCTTCGAGCGTGGTGTTCGCCTCGACGACGACGCCCGAGACCGGCGCGAAAAGGTCCGATACCGCCTTGACGCTCTCCACGACGCCGAACGTGTTGTTCGCCTCCACCTCCGTGCCGCCTTCGGGCAGTTCGACGTACACCACGTCTCCCAGTTCCGATTGGGCGAAATCCGTGATCCCGATCACCGCGATGTTTCCCTCTACTCTCACCCACTCATGCTCTCTGGAATATTTGAGGCCGCTCGGTAGTTCCATGCTCCTGAATGCCTCCCTTTTGGATAACGGCAGCTTTTTATGAGTCGTTATGAGAAAACGGAATTCATTCCGTCAGCTTTTCCTGTAAAAAGGCGTCTTCACAATCTGCGCCCTTCTGGCCTTGCCGCGAATGTCGATTTCGAGCGCGGCGCCCACATCCGCATTCGCCGCAGGAACGTAGCCTATCCCGATGGCTTTGCCAAGAGAGGGGCTCATCGTCCCGCTCGTCACCTCGCCGGCCTCCTCGCCCTCGATCAGGATGGGCGCTCCATGACGAGGAATACCACGATCCACCATCTCGAATCCAACCAGTTTTCGCTTTATCCCCTCGGCCTTTAAGGCCAGCAGTTTCTCGCGGCCGATGAAATCCCCCGCCTTGTACCTCACCACCCAGCCCAGGCCCGCTTCGAGCGGATGGGTGGACTCATCGATGTCGTTTCCGTACAGGGCGTATTTCATCTCGGTGCGCAGGGTATCCCGCGCGCCCAGGCCGCAGGGCTTGAGGCCCTCGCTCCCGCCCTCGCTTATGAGCGCATCCCAGAGCGCGGGCGCATCGGCCGATTTGCAGTAGAGCTCGAAGCCGTCCTCTCCGGTATACCCCGTGCGGGAGACCAGAACTTCACACCCCGCCACGTCCTTATACCGCGCCCCGTAATAGGGGATGGCTTCGAGGTCTCCTCCGCCCGGAATCAGTTTCGCGAGAACAGGTTCCGCCCTGGGGCCCTGCAGGGCGAGGAGGCCCGTCTCCTCGCTCACGTTTTCGAACGCGCAGTCCTCGGCGTGGTGGGAGGCCATCCATTCCCAGTCCTTTTCGATGTTGGCCGCGTTCACGACGGCCATGTAGCGCTCCTCTTCGAGCCGGTAGACCGTGAGGTCGTCCACGATTCCGCCCGCCTCCCGGCACATGGCCGCATAGAGGACGCCGCCCACATCGAGCCGCCTGACGTTGTTCGTGACCATCTTGTGGATGAAGGCGCCCGCCTCTTTTCCGCGCGCCTCGAACTCGCCCATGTGGCTCACGTCGAACAGGCCGGCGGCTTCGCGCACCGCGTTGTGCTCGTCGATGACGCCCGTATACTGGACGGGCATCTCGTAGCCCGCGAAGGGAACCATCTTGGCGCCTGCGGCCTTGTGGGTTTCATAGAGGGAGGTTCTGCGCAGTTCCTGATCGGCGTTCGTCATGGACAACCTCTCTCAGCGGCTGAAATTTCGCCCTCCATGAGCCTTACCGCGTATCGGGATGAATTTCAAGAGGATTTTTCTTTCCACGCAGGGTTCATACCGCCCGTCATATCGACGAAGACAGGATATCGCGAAAGATTTCCGAACGAATTTCCAGGAAGCACCGTTCCCCGGCGAGGGAAAATTTGTTCGCATGTATGCCGGACATATATGTCTGACATACACTCCCTTCGGCAAGTCGGAATCCCGTTGCCGTCATTGCAGGGTTTTTCACAGGCCCGATGAAGGAAGGTTTCCCTGCCGCCCTCAGCCGTCCCCGGGAGCGGGCGGCGCGGCGGTGCGGCGGATGAGTTCCTTGAGCGCCTCCATGTTCTCGTGGTGCTGATCTTTTTGATCTTCGCGCTGTGCAGCGAGCGCGCTCATGGTGGCGCGGTGCTGATCTTTGTGCTCCTCGCGCTGGGCAGCGAGCGCCTCCATGTTCTCCCGGTGGGAGCGCTCCATCGCCTCCATGGATTCGCGGTGACGGGTGTCAAGCGCCTTCATGGTTTCGCGGTGCTGGGCGTCGCGGTGACGCGCGGCCTGGCGCATGAAGTAGAGGCCGTAGGCGATCAGGGAGCACTGCGCGGCCCCCACGAGCGCAGCGACCCACACCGAGGCCTGCTGCGCCGCGAGGGACGCTTTCTGGATGGCCAGGGACGCTTCCTGCAGCGCGAGTGTGGATTCTTGTATGGCGAGACTTGCGGCTTCGTATTCCGTCATTCGGTTTTCCCCCACGTTAGTGGGTCCTCAGACACCTGACTCTAATGCGCCGCCGCGCATTTCGTCAAGACGGATCCCGGCCGGCGGGGGAGCGAGGTCGAGCCGGCTGATCCCTAGCGTTGATACTTGATGAACGGCGTGAGGTTCGCCACGCGATCGTAGAGCACCCGGGCGGTCTCGTTGAAGTCCTGCGTGAGCCAGTAGACCGACGGCGCGCCCCGCTCATCGGCCGCCGCATAGACCGCTTCGATCAGCGCGCGGCCCACGCCCCCGCCGCGAAAGGCGGGAGCGGTGTAGAGGTCCTGGAGATAGCATACGTCCTCAAGCCGCCAGTTGTGCGGGTGAAAAATGTAGTGGACCAGACCCGCCGCCTGCCCGTCCCTGAGCGCGAGCAGTCCGTTCTGCTGCGGGCGGGCCGGGTCCAGAAGGCGGGCGAAGGTCGTCCGGTAGACCGCTTCGGGTACGCCGGATTCGTAGAACTCCAGATAGGCGGTCCACAGGCGGCGCCAATCGGATTCGTCGGCGGCGGTGATGGGGCGAATGGTGAGCGTCATAAAAACCTCTTGCGCTATACAGGAAATGATAAAGGCGAGGCATTATAAGTTTCGGGCTGTAGCAGTCAAGATTTTCTGGACTTCAGGCTCGTCCGCCGCGTTTCGCCCCTGAGCATGCGAAAGATGCCGCGCGCAAGCGCTTGCCGGGCGGATCGTGGTAGAGTCGACGCGGATTCAAACGGCATCGAGCCCCGGGAGGAAAAATGAGCAAAACGTCCACCGGACCCGCCCTTCGTCCCGGCGAATTCGTTCCCCTCGTCGCCCTTCTGATGTCGCTCGTCGCACTCTCTATTGACGCGATACTGCCGGCGCTGCCCGTGATAGGCCACGACCTCGGGGCGCCGCGCCGAAACGACGTCCAGTTCGTCGTCACGGCCGTGCTCCTGGGGCTCGGCCTCGGGCAGATCGTTTTCGGCCCCCTCTCCGACAGGATCGGACGCAAGCCCGCCATCAATACCGGCCTCGTTCTGTTCATGTCGGGATGCGTCATGAGCATCTTCGCATCCACTTTCGAGGTGATGATCGCGGGCCGCGTGCTGCAGGGGGTCGGAATCGCGGGGCCGCGCATCGTGACCGTCGCCCTGGTGCGCGATCAGTACGAAGGACGCCGGATGGCTCGCCTCATGTCGTTTGCGATGGCCGTGTTCATCCTCGTTCCCACCGTCGCGCCCGCCCTCGGGCTGGGGATACTGTGGCTGGGCGGCTGGCGCGCGATATTCGTCACCTTCTTCATCACCGCCGCGTTCACGCTCGCGTGGTTTTCGCTTCGCCAGCCGGAAACCCTGCCCCCCGCCCGTCGGCGGCCCCTCTCCCCGCGCGCCATCGGCGGCGCCGTCCTGGAGGTGCTGCGGATCCGGGCCGCGCTCGGATATACCGTGGCCACCGGATGCGTGTTCGCGCCGTTCGTGGCCTATTTGAGCTCCGCCCAGCAAATCTTCCAGGAGGCCTACAATACCGGCGCACTCTTCCCGGCCTATTTCGGCGTCCTGGCGCTCGCTTTCGGCGGCGCCTCGCTCGTGAACGGGTGGCTCGTCATGAAGTACGGGATGCGGCGGCTCTCGAGGAGGGCGACGGTATCCATGACGCTGATCTCGGTCGTCGGCCTGGCGCCGGTCTTCGCCTTCGAGGGACTTCCGCCCCTCTGGCTGTTCATGACCTACCTGCTCCTCGTCTTTCTCTGCATCGGACTGCTTTTCGGAAACCTCAATGCGCTCGCCATGGAACCCATCGGCCACATCGCCGGCGTGGGAGCGGGCGTGGTCGCCACGCTCTCCACCTTCATCTCGGTGCCGTTCGGCGCAATCGTGGGCCATGGTTTCGACGGCACCATGTACGCCCTGATCGCCGCTTTCGGCGTCTTCGGCGCAGGGACCTACGCCGCCATGAGATGGGCCGAGGGAGGCGCAGAGCGCAGCCGGGATGCCGACGCCCGATAGTCATCACAAGCAAGCTGTCACGGGCCGGACCTCGGAGGATGGCGCGGCAACGACCCGCCGGGACGATAAAAGACTTTATCCTGGGCGTCGGGTTGGCGTTGCTCAGTGGACTCAGTTTCGGAATGGCCACGGCAATGGCGAAAACAGTGGTAGTGGGGTTCGCTTCGCCGAATTACGCGAACCTGTACGCCAACACCATCGCCGTCCTGGTCTACTCACCGCTCCTGAAAGGGAGAGAGGCCAGAGCCGAGATCCGAAGTTGGTCTCCCCGGACATGGGGACTCTTGTTTTTGGCGGGTTCAAGTGCAAGCATGGGAGTAACCTTCACGTATCTGGCCCTGGCGAACGCGCCGTTAATCTTCGTGTCTCCACTGGCGCAGTCGAGGCCATTGTTCGTCGTCTTCATTTCGTGGCTGTTTCTCCAGACGTATGAGGCGGTGAATGCGCGTGTTGCGGCGGGAGCGGTAGCGGTTGTGGCCGGAACCGCCATGTTGATCGTCTGGCAGTAGCGATTACGGAGGTAGGGGGAGAATTTTCAGTTTCGGCTCCGCTGATGAATCCGCATGGGAGAGATTCTTAAAGAGTTGTAAAATGCTCGTTCGTAATGGATAGACGGCTCCGATTGAAATCTTCCCGATTCTCACGCTCATGGTCCTGCACCCCTATGGACCGGATGGAGGATATGCCGTGAAAAAAAAACGTGTCGCCGTCGAGACCACCGCCGAGGCCTACCTGACGTTGTTGGCCGATCGCGGGATTGAGTATTTTTTCGGCAACGGCGGGACGGATTTCCCCTCGATTATCGAAGGGCTGGCCAAACTTCGAGCGGAAGGAAGGCCTTGTCCGATTCCCATCCTGGCCCCCCACGAAATGCTCGCAGTGAGCATGTCGCACGGCTACACCATGGTGACCGGGCGGCCCCAACTCGTCATGGTCCACGTATCGGTGGGAACGGCGAACTCTCTCATCGGTCTCATCAACGCCAACAGGCTCAACGTCCCGATGCTCTTCACGGCGGGGCGCACGCCCATCACGGAGTCGGGCATGCTCGGGAGCCGCAACGTGTACATCCACTGGGCGCAGGAGAGCTTCGACCAGGGCGCGATGGTCCGCGAGTTCGTGAAGTGGGACTATGAACTGCGAAACTTCGAACAGCTCGAAACGGTGGTCGATCGCGCGCTCGGCATTTCCGCTTCCCATCCCAGGGGGCCTGTCTATCTCGTCTTGCCGCGCGAGGTGCTGGCCGCTCCC
This sequence comes from bacterium, assembly GCA_022828125.1. GTDB lineage: Bacteria > UBA8248 > UBA8248 > UBA8248 > UBA8248 > Bin107. The sequence goes on from JAJEJD010000020.1 coordinate 635,021, forward strand.
CAAAAGGAGTTTTCCTACTGGGAAGAACCCCGCACGACCCGTCCCGCCCGCCTCTTCCCCGATCTCGATGCGATCGGCGCTGCGGCCAAGATGCTGGCCGAGGCGAGCCATCCCGTGCTCCACGTCGGTATGATGGGGAGCGACCCGGAGGCGGTTCCCGAGTTGATCGCACTCGCCGAATTGGGCGCTTTTCCGGTCGTCGAGGACCGGTTCAGGGAGTTCGTGAACTTTCCCTCGAATCATCCGCTGCACCAGGGGTATGCGCTGTGGGAGCATTTCCCGAAGGCCGACGCCATCCTGACCATCGAATCGACCGTTCCCTGGATACCCTCGCAGGTGCAGCCGAGACCCGAGACCCGCTTCATTCAGTTGGCCGTCGACCCGAATTTTTCCCGCTATCCCATTCGGGGGTTCCCCGTCGATTTATCGATTCAGTCGGAGTCGGCGCCTGCGCTCGCCGCGCTGAGAGAGGCGCTTCGCCCACTGATGGCGAGCAGGGAAACCGAGATCGCCGAACGCCGCGAGTCGCTCGAGAAATCTCACGCCGCTCAGCGCGCCCAATGGAGGGAAGAAGCCGAAAATGCTTCTACGAGCAACCCGATAGAATACGTCTGGCTCGCGCGCTGCATCAACGACGCGCTGGGAGAGGATGACATTCTCGTGAACGAATACGACATGGTCGGGACCCAACTCACGCGCACCAGGCCCGGCACTTACTTCGATCATCCACCCGCCGCCGGCCTGGGCTGGGGCTTCGGAGCGGCGCTGGGCGCCAAACTCGCCGCGAAGGACCAGACCGTCGTCGCGACGCTGGGGGACGGCTCATACGTCTTCAGCAATCCCGCCGCCTGCCATTTCGCGTCGAACGCGCACGGCATTCCGGTGCTGGTGGTCGTTTTCAACAACCGGACCTGGGGCTCCGTGAAGCGCAATGCGCGGGCGATTTACCCGGACGGATGGGCCGTGGGCCAGGATGATTTTCCCTTCACCGCGCTTGAACCCTCGCCCGATTTCGAGAAGATATGCGAGGCCTGCGGCGGTTACGGAGAGCGGGTCGAGGCGCCGGAGCAGATCAAGCCCGCGCTTGAGCGCGCCCTCCACGCCGTTCGCGTGGAAGGCAGGCAGGCGCTTTTGAACGTCATCTGCGCCAGGCCCTAGCGAACCGCTCGACCGCGGCGTGCGGAATCCGCTCCCGGGATGGGATACGACCCGCCGGGAAGCGGGCCCACCATCGAACGAGAGAGTGCGCATTTTTCTCTGTAAAATCGGCTGTGAGGATTGACAACGAACCCGCGAGTATAGATGCTGAATTACTCGCAAGAGTACGAGTCCCTTGAACAGCAGTATCGTTCCGGCGCAACCGGGTTTCTTCCGAAGGCGGAAAAGCCTGCGCGCCTCTTGCCCACCTTCCGACGCGCGCTTGGGCGGAAGGAGGAACGATGGATTTCTCCCTGAGCGAAGAACAAAAGGCGCTCCAAAAACTCGCGCGTTTTTCCCGGGTGAAGGTGCAGGGCTGCATGCGCGCCTACCCGGTCGAAAAATACCTGCGCAACGTAATTCCGCCTCTCCACGGCGCCGGGAGCAACCACATATACCGCATCAAGATGTGTTCACGAATGACCGGCCTGCCTGCGGAACGGGTCATGCCGTCGGAATATGCCGTTTCTCGATAGCGTTTATTGGCAACCCGCCACCACTTTTTGAGGAGAAGACAAGAAATGGAATACACCAAATCGGAAGCGAAAGCGTATTGCAGGGAGCACATGACGGGCGTCTGGGCCGCGCTCACGACGCCATTTACGCCCGAGGGCGAACTGGACGAGGAGGGCCTTCGCCAGATCGTCCGCACCTGCATCGACGATCTCAAGATCGACGGGTTTTTCTGCAACGGGCTGATGGGCGAGTACTGGTCGCTCTCGCCCGAGGAGAGAAAGCGCGTGCAGCACATCGTCTGCGAGGAGAGCCGCGGCGGTGCTCAGACCATCCCCCACACGCCGCACATCAACATCAAAGAAGCGGTGGAGCTAACGAAACACGCCGAGGAGGTGGGAGCGGACTACGCCATCATGATCAACCCGATCTACGGCGCGCACGATGACGATGAGATTTTCCTCTACTTCAAGACGATTTGCGACCAGATAGACATCGGCCTCTCGCTGTTCAACCAGCCCAAGTCGGGCACCACGCTCAGCCCCGAACTCATCGAGCGGCTCTGTACGCTCGAGAACATCTGCTGCATCAAGAACGCCGTCCCCAGCATGGCGCACCAGAGCGAGGTGCGCAGCCGCGTGGGAGACGAGATCGTCGTCTGCGACCCGAACGAGGAGAACTTCCTCGTGAGCCTCCTGCACCTGGGAATGCAGGTGCACATGTCCTCGCCCCTGCCGTATCTCTTCCAGGTGCCGGGCTACACGCCGATCCGCGATTACTACGAGGCCGCGATGGCGGGCGACGTGGAGAAGGCCTGGCAGATCAACTACTCGCTCGAACCCCTGCGCACGGTGCGCAAGAAATATTTCACGACGGGTCCGAACGGACGAACGACGGCGTATCTGAAGGAATGGACGAAGCTGCTCGGCCTGCCGGCGGGCGAGCCTCGCCCGCCCATCGTGCCGCTCACGCAGCGCGAAAAAGACGCCTTCCGGAAAGACCTCGAGGCGACGGGCCTGCTCGATAAGGTAAAGAATTAGAGCGGAAGCGAAGATGCCTTTGGGGTGGATTTTCACCCCACGGCGTCTTTTTTCGAGAAAGTAGCGCAAAGCGGGAAGACAGATGTTGCAGAAAGGGAAATCTTTCACTTTCACGCTGTTCGCAGCACCCCGAATGGAGGGACCACTATGCTGCCAATGCTAATTACCGTTTTGTCCATCCTGTTTCTGGCTTTCAGCCCCGCAACTGACGCCCAGGGCGCCAAAAGGGGAGGCACTCTGAAAGTCGCCATCGAGGGGGAAGCCGTCAACCTCGACCCGCTCGGAGTCGGTTTTGGACGCAAGGTGTACCGCGAGGCGATCGGGTCCGGCCTGGTCCGCCTTGACGGGAACTTCAACGTCGTCGGTGACCTGGCGAAAAGCTGGGAAATCTCAGACGAAGGACGCGTCATCACCTTCAAGCTGCACCCGGGCGGCACCTATCACGACGGCACGCCGCTCGATGCGGCGTCGGTCAAATGGAACTTCGATATCATCAGCGGCAAGGTCGTCCCGACGTGGGTCAAGGAACTGAAGAAGAAGAGCCCGAAATACAAGTGGCGCAACATATTCCTCGGCTACCTCTTTCACATCAACAAGGTGGAAGTGCTCGACAAGTACACCGTTCGCATTCACCAGAACGACGTCGGCAAGGCGATGACGCTCGACGCCATGTCCGCGGCCTTCTCACGGTTCGTGCTGGTTTCCCCCAAGTCGTACGACATGAACATCGAGAAGTTCAGGCGCCACCCGGTGATGAGCGGCCCGTACAAGTTCGTCGAGTGGAAGCGCAATCGGCATTTCTTCGCCGAGCGGCACAAGGGATACTTCAGAAAGGGCCTGCCCTACCTCGACCGGATCGAGTTCTACTTCATGGCGGACGCGAACCAGCGCATGAACGCCCTCGCCGCCGGCGAGATAGACATCATCAACAACCTTCCGATTCCACTGTACGCGACGGCGAAGAAGACGTCCGGCGTGAAGGTGCTCGTCGGCCCCCAGACCATGAACTACGCCTTTCCGATCAACGGCCAGAGGGCCCCGTGGAAGGACAAGCGGGTTCGAAGGGCGCTTTCCTGCTTCGGCGTGGACCGCGCCCAGATCGTCAAGACCGCGCTGCGCGGACTCGCCAAGCCGTGGGTGAGCTACTCGCCCGCGGGTGCGAAGGACGCGCTCGACCTCACCGCCGAGTGCCCCTACGACCCCGCCAAGGCCAAGGCGCTGCTCAAGGAAGCCGGCTACGGACCGGGCGGCAAACCGCTCAAGGTCACCCTGACCACCAACAACTCCGATCCGGCCCACATCGAGGTGTCCCAGGCGCTCAAGCTGCAATTCGCCAAGCTCGGCGCCGCCATGGACATCCGCGTCGTGGACTACGCCACCTGGAACCGCGCCTTCGTGCGTCAGAGAAAGCTCCAGCTCACGCTTCAGAACACGCTTTCCTCGCGCACGGCGAACAGCAACTCGCATACCATTCACTCGAAATCGGGGATTGACTACTACAACATGAAGGACACCGAGATTGACCGGCTGCTCGATCTCTGGCGCTCCACCATCGATCCGCAAAAGCAGATCGGCATCAGCCACAAGCTCCAGCGCTACATATTGGCGCAGGGGTATTACCCGAACATCGCGAGCTTCTCCTTCCTGCAGGCCACGAGGTCCGACGTGAAGGGCTTCACGAACCTGGGCAAGATGATGCTCGATTACACGTCCGTGTGGCTTGACCGCTAAACCAGCGCGGATGGGGAAGATATGAGGGCGTATATCATCCGCCGCATCTTGTTGCTGATTCCGACGCTGCTCGGAATCACGATGGTGGTCTTCCTGACGATCCAGTCGATTCCGGGCGACCCCATCGAGGCCTACCTCGGCGAGTTCTACGAGGAGGACGTTGCGACGGCGTTGCGGAGCCACTATGGCCTGGACCGCCCCATCCATGTGCAATACGTGCTATGGCTCGGCCGGCTGGTCCGGGGGGACTGGGGAAAGGAAGTCCTCTCGGGCCTGCCGGTCCTCGACCAGATACTCGAACACCTTCCCGTGAGCCTCGAACTCATCCTCGGGGCCATGATCGTGGCCCTGATGGTGGCGATTCCTGCAGGAATCATTTCCTCCGTTCGCCCCTACACGCCGAGTGACTATACCGCCATGACGGGTGCGATGGTCGGCATTTCCACGCCCGAGTTTTTCGGCGGAATCATGCTCGTATTGTTCTTTTCGCTGGGTCTGGGCGTATTTCCGGTGCAGGGCTACAAACCCTGGTCGGCAGGCGCGGGCGAGCACCTCTCCCACATGGCGCTGCCCATACTTACCCTCGGGCTCACCCGGGGCGCCATCCTCACGCGCCTCGTCCGCGGGTGCATGCTCGAGGTGATCGGGCAGGACTACGTGAACACGGCCCGCTCGAAAGGTGCCGTCGAGTTCGTCGTCATACTCAGGCATGCCTTCAAGAACGCCCTGATTCCCGTTGTCACGGTGATGGGCCTGCAGGTAGGCTTCCTCGTCGGAGGAACCATCATCGTCGAAACGATTTTTTCCGTTCCCGGCCTGGGGCAGTACGGAATCAACGCCATTTCGAGCAGGGACTACCCGGCCGTGATGGGCTTTATTCTGGTGTCCTCTTCCATTTTCGTGCTGGCGAACCTGACGGTGGATGTTCTCTACGCCTATCTCAATCCGAGAATCCGCTATGAGAACTGAGCCGGGCCGGCGCGAACCCGCAGTCGCATCCACCGGGCAGGTCGACGGGAAACCCGCATCGGTTCTCGAGTCGTCCTACCGCAACGGCGGGGAAATCGATCATCAAAACATGCTCTCGCTGTTCTGGCGCAGCCTGCGCCGGAGCAAGACGGCCGTCGCCGGGCTCGTCATCGTGGTCGTCCTCGTCCTGGTCGCCCTCTCGGCCGACGTTATCGCCCCGAATTCTTATGAGGACCCCGCCGGGCCGGGCCTGATGCCCCCTTCCCTGAAATTTCCGTTCGGAACGGACCCGCTGGGCCGCGACATTTTCTCGCGCGTCATCTACGGCACCCGCGTCACGCTTTTCGTGGGTCTCGGGTCCATCGTTCTGGCGGTTGTTCTGGGTATTCCGCTCGGAGTCTGCGCGGGATATTACGGGAGCTGGTTCGATCTGATCTCCATGCGGTTTATGGATCTCATCCTCGCCTTTCCCACTTTTTTGCTCGCCATCGTCATCATGGTTATTCTCGGACCGAGTACTGCCAACGTGGTGTTGGCGCTCGCCGTCGTGCGCATTCCCATCTTCGCGCGCGTCGTGCGGGGGAGCGTTCTGGCCGTCAAGGAGCAGGAGTTCGTCGAGGGCGCCCGGAGCGTCTCGGCTTCTGACTTCCGCCTGCTCTTCCTGCACGTTCTGCCGAACTGCCTCGCCCCGCTTATCGTGTCGGCCACCATCTCCATCGCGTTCGCCATCCTGCTCGAGGCGAACCTCTCGTTTCTGGGTCTGGGCTCTCAGCCGCCGACGCCTTCGTGGGGCTTCGACCTCAAGCAGAATCTGACCTCGCTCGCCGTGCGGCCGTTCAACGTGGTCGCGCCGGGGCTGGCGATCATGGCGACGGTGCTCGGCTTCAACCTTTTCGGCGACGGACTGCGCGACGCTCTGGACCCAAAAACGCGCAAGTAAAAATTGCGTGAGCTTCCGTATTCGGCGCTCCCGGGCCATCGTTTCGATGGAACCATGTACGCGCTGATCGCCGCATTCGGGATCTTCGGCGCAGGGACCTACGCCGCCATGAGATGGGCCGAGGGGGCGGGGGCGCAGGGCGCTTGACGCCCTCATCACGAGAAAGCGCCCCGAACCCTCATTCTGAGCAGGCGCCCTCCTCGACTTCGTTCGCGGCAGGCTCCGCCGTTGCCCGACACTCCTCACCCTGGGTAGCGGCGAAGCCGCGTATCGAAGGGCGTTCCCTCGATACGGCCCTTCGGGCCTACTCGGGATGAGGTTCTTTTGCGTCTCCCATCCTGGCGGCCCTCTCTCGACTGGAAAAGCACCCCCCCCTACCCCCCTTGTCAGGGGGGTAAAAGCGATGCCCCCGACGAGGGGTTTTTCAACAGCCCCTCTTGGTCGCGGTCGACCCTCATCGGCCGGGTTTGATTCCGCACCCTCCGCCCGGGTCTTCATCCCTCGCGCGACGGCGCGCATTTGCCCGCATCTGCGTTCATCGCGCCTGCGGGAACCCGGACGCGCGCGCCGGGTTCGTCCCGCATTTGCCCGCATTTCCCGCCCGCGCGGATTCGGGGGATTCGGGTATGATGGCGGAGCCGATCGCTTCGCTCGAAGATAAGGAATTTCCGAAAAATTCGATAAATATCGATAAATTGACGGGGTTTTTCGATAAATTGCCGACAAATTTTTTCACAGGATATGACGCCGCGGAATCGGGGCGCAGGGGAATTCTGCCATGGTCTTTAAGTCCATCGATAACGGCAAATGCGCGCAAATGCGAAGTTTTTCGTACCCTCACCGCGCAGGTCGACGCCTGGGTGAACAAACCGGCTTTCATTTTTTTCATAAGTGCTATCTTATTTCAATTCAATAGTTTAGGAGATCGGATTCCATCGCCTGGGAACAATCCATAGCAAGGCGACCCGGTTTGGTGATATAATGGCGTCATCATATCCGGGAGTCATTTCGCAAGAGGAAACCGCAATGCCCAGACGCCACAAGGTACGGAAATTCAAGCCCTATCTCATGCGCTACCTCCATTCGGCCGACCCGAACTACGAGCCGGTGCTCATGGATTTGCTTGATCACGAGCACCTGATCTACGACGAGAGCACCGTCGGCGAGGGGGCCGAGTCGACCCGCGGAGAGCGTCTTCCCCACATGTGGCACGTTGTTTTTACGGAACTTACGGACATTCTCACCCCCTTCCACATCGAGCAGCTCTTCGAGCGCCTGGAGAAGGACTTCGCCGCCACGTGCCGAATCATGCGCGAGATGTCCGACCCGCAGCCGTTGGAAAAAGAACCCGAATTCAGGCATTACCTCATGCGCTACATGAACTCGAACGACCCGAACTACGAGCCGGTGCTCAGAGACATTCTCGAGCACGAACACGAGAGATACGACGCCATCACGGCGAGCGAAGAGGTTGATTTCCAGCGTGGCGATCACGGAACGCTCGCCTGGCAGGCGGTATATAACCAACTCTGCAGCGTCATTTCGCCCGGGCGAATTGCAGAGTTGTTCGACAAGCTGGAAAGGGATTTTTCGGCCACCTGCGCGCTTTTCCACGAGATGGCCGAGGCCGAAAAACTCATACAGGAAGAAGAGGGCGGACCCGGCTAGACCCGGCTGCAAGCCCCTTGCCGCTCCCGGCCGCAATCCTTACAATCCAAGGCTCATCAAGCCGACAGACAACCGGACACCTCATTAAATCAGAGGTTTACAGCTAATCGAGAGGGGAATCCCGCATGGCCAGATACTCATACGACCACCTTCACTTCAGGAGCGAAGACCCGCACGCCGCCCGTGATTTCTGGATCGACATGTTCGGCGCCACCGTCGTGGAGGAGCGGAAGCTCGGGGGTGCACCGTCGTTCAACATGGAGCTGAACGGCATGGTGTTCCTCGTCTCGGGCCGGGCGGAGGGAGAAGACCCCGTGCGCACGGGTTCCGAACCCCGCTATGGCCTTGATCATTTCGGGCTCCGGGTCGACGACATGGACGAGGCGCAAAAAGAACTGACCGAGAAGGGCGCGGAGTGGATTTGCGAACCCTGGGAAATACGCCCGGGCGTGAAGATCGCCTTCATCAAGGGTCCCGACAACATCAGCATCGAGATGGCCCAGCGCGGCTGATTTCCTCACTTCGGTCGACATCAATCTGCAGGGACGGTCATGCCGGCATAGCATTGTTTTCATTCACTCTCAGGCGATGCCGAACTTATTGTCCGCTGGATGCGACACGTGTGAATTTCGAGAACTGGCATATGCGCGCTCAGAAGTGGTAATCTTGCCTGAGAAACGTATCCCGCCGCCGGGGATTCCGTCATGGAGAAATGGAACAGACGAGAGCTGCTGAAACACTCCCTGCTCGGCCTGACCGCGCTCGGCACGGGCGCATTCGCGCTCAGGGAAACCCTCGCTCCCACGCCCGCTTATGGAGACTTGGGGGAATACGGAAAATTTCTCACCGCGCAAGGCGAAAAGCCGGATGAGGCTCCGCCTCCAGCACGAGAACCGACTGACTCGGACTCCATGGGACCCTATTACAAGGAAGGGGCTCCTTTCCGCGGCTATCTGATGCCCCAGGACGCACCGGGTACGCCGATGATCATCCGCGGCCGCGTCTATGGACATGACACCCGGAAAACAATCGAGGGCGCGACCATCGACGTGTGGCAGGCGGATGACAGCGGCAGCTACCACGGCATGGACGAGAAGGAGAATTATCTCTACAGGGCGCGTATGCTCACCTCGCGGCACGGCCTTTATCAGTTCGAAACCGTGCATCCGGGACGATACGGCTTCGGCTTCTGGGCGAGGCCGTCACACATTCATTTCTATATCCGTCACCCTGATTACCAGCCCCTGGTGACGCAACTGTATTTCCGGGGCGACCCGAGACTGGGCGACCATGAACGCGCGAGGCCCTCTTTGATCATCCCGCTCAGGAAAATTTCCCTGGGAAAAACGTTTGAGTTGGGAAATTTCAATATCGTTCTGGTACGGAAATGAGGAAAACCGCACGTTTTCAATACCTTGAAACGCTCCGCTCTCAGCCGTAGAGCGCTGCTTGAAGTTGCTCTCGCATTTTCTCGGGCGCCACTCCAAAAGCGCGCAGCGTATCCTCCGCCTCATGAATGACCCGGTCGATATCCTCATAGATTTTGTACGTCTTCGTGTAGTCCGGATATTCGAACCCCATCGCCTGGCCGAGAATCGTCATGAAATTCTCGATTTCGAAGGATTCATCCTTTTCCAGACCGCATAGTTCACGGTGACAACTGTGATAAACGGTGAGCAGCGAATCCACCCTGGCGCGGCGCGCCGAGTCGAACAGTTTCTCGCGCATCGCCGCTTTCGCCTCCGGAATGACGAGCGTGGGGCACTGATAGGCATGATCCGCTAACTGTTCAATCTCCACGAATTCAAGACCGGGAACCGCTCGGAGGATTTTCACCACATTTTCCTCTACGCCATCGCTCCCCCCATGCAGATGCACGGCCACGCGCTTTTCCACTTTTTGCGTGAATTCTCCCCTCAAAGTTTCCAGATTATCCACCAGATATTGCGTGATGTGGACAAAGGGCAGGATTTCCTCCTCGCTCGATTTCTGCTCACCCGCCATGGGGAGAACAGGCTTGCCGGTGTAGAGGTGTTGGTATTCGGAGTATTGCATCTGGCAAGTGGGGCAAAACGTGATGACTTTCTCGGGCGCGTATGATTTAAAATAATCCAGGGAGCGCGCGCCCATCGTCGCTCCCGCTTCCAGATCCCCGCGCCTGATGTGGTTGATGCCGCAACAATGGCCCACGCCGCCGGCCACCTCATAGTCCAGCTCCAGCCGATCGAAAACATCGATGCAGGAGAGGAGGATATGGGGCGTCTGGAGGATGTTACACCCAAAGTAAAACACCGCGTCCACTTTGCTCGCTTTCGACCCCCGCACAGCGGTGAGATTCCTGAACAGCTCGGGCTCGAGTTGCAGCGCGGCCATGAAGCGAATCTTCCGGCTCAGATCCTGAAAATACGACCGGCTGGCCTCTTGGATGTCCTCTTTCTCTGATTCGATATTCTGCAGCTTGAGCTTGGCGTAGGTGAGCATTTCACGCGGGTTGACGTCCTCCGGGCAGGCCTCGATGCAAACTCCGCTTTTTTGACAAGACTTGGCCCACAATGCTCCTTCCGGTTCATGAGGACGATTGTTGATAATGTTGATGACGGATTTCGTCACCCCCTCTGGGTCTGCGCCTTTCGCTCCCGAATACGAAACCATCGGGCAGACCTCGTAACACTTCCCGCAATGCGTACAGGCTTCGGTGATATGGGAGATTCGCTCTTCCATGAAACTCTGGTAGGCCGTAGTTTCCATGGTTCTCCTTAATGAAAGTGAGGAGAAAATTCTATGGGAGCCGACCGGCATGGTCAACCAACCAGATGACGGCAGGAACCGCACTTATCGAGATAGCGCGATGTCGTGAATAGCCGTCTCATCCCGGGAGTTTTTGACCCTACCCTTTCAATATGTTAGTTAAGAGCCAGTTTTCCTGACTCCTTGAGTGACGGAAAATCCTCATGGAAACGGTCTCATCCCTACATCCGCGCAAACATGATTTGCTTTTTACGGAAAGCTTCGAGGAGGTTTTGAGAAATGCCGAATGCTACGGAGAAATACGATGTCGTCGTCGTGGGTTGCGGCAACGCCGCACTGTGCGCGTCGCTTGCGGCGCGAGACCAGGGGGCAAGGGTATTGGTGCTCGAAAAAGCGCCCGAGGCATGGCGTGGCGGCAATTCGGCTTTTTCAGGGGGCTTGTTCCGTTTCGCCTTTAACAACATTGAAGACATCTACTCACTCGTACCGGACCTTTCCGACGCCGAGAAAGAGAACATCGAGATCGACCCCTACACGTCGGAAAAATTCTTTGACGATCTCGCCCTCCTGACCGAATACCAGACAGACGGCGACCTGGCCTCCGTCCTTATCCACGAGTCGTTCCCGACCCTGAAATGGATGCAGTCGAAGGGCTTGCGGCTCATTCTGGCAAGCGGTCGGCAGGCGTTCAAGGTCGACGGCAAGATGCGCTTCTGGGGCGGTCTGGTTCTCGAGATCGTGGGCGGCGGACGCGGCCTCATCGATTCACTCCTCGATGCCGCAAACAACGCCGGGGTCGAGATCCGCTACGCATCGAAGGCGATGCGTCTCATCACGGACCCGATGGGCGGCGTGACAGGCGTCGAAGTCAAAGGCCCCGACGGCCCTTACGAAATCGAGACGCACGGTGTGGTGCTGGCGTCGGGTGGTTTCGAGGCGAACGCCGAGATGCGCTGCCGCTACCTGGGTCCGGGCTGGGAACTCGCTAAAGTGCGCGGCACCCCCTACAACACGGGTGACGGCATCAAGATGGCGCTCGATATCGGAGCGCAGCCCTACGGCAACTGGAGCGGCTGCCACGCCGTCGCCTGGGATTTGAACGCCCCGCCCTTCGGCGACCTCACGGTAGGAGAGTCCTATCAGAAACACTCCTATCCGTTCGGCATCATCGTGAACATCGAGGGCAAGCGCTTCGTGGATGAGGGAGCCGATTTCAGGAACTACACTTACGCCAAATATGGCCGGAACATCCTCCAGCAGCCTCAGCGGGCCGCCTTTCAGATATTCGATCAGAAAACGGTCCATATGCTGCGCGACGAATATCGCATCCGAGAAGTCACCAAGGCCGAGGCCGACACGCTGGAAGAACTTGCCGGACAACTCGAGATCAATGTCGATGAATTCGTCAAAACCGTTCAGGAATACAACGCCGCCATACAGCCGGGCGAATACAACCCGACGATCAAAGACGGCAAATGTACACAGGGTATCGACCCCCCGAAATCGAACTGGGCGCTTCCCATCGACGAGCCGCCCTATCTCGGCTTCGCCGTCACCACGGGCATCACGTTCACCTTCGGCGGCATCCGCGTAACGCCCAAATCGGAAGTCATGAATACGGAAAACGAGATCATCCCCGGGCTCTTCGCCGCGGGCGAACTCGTGGGCGGCGTCTACTATTTCAACTACCCGGGAGGCGCAGGGCTGACCCTGGGCTCCGTCTACGGCAAGTTGGCGGGCACCGCGGCGGGACAGCGCGCCGCCGAGGCGAATGCGGACACCGCGTAAATCTCCCTTCCGGGGAAGACGAGGCGGCCCTCTTCAGGCTCAAGCGACGGGCTACGAGAAACCCCCCGGCGGCTATGGCCTGTTTCAAGCCATGAGACTTAATCCGTAACGCCGCTCAACGAGACCGACTCGCCATTCAAGTTCACGGTGCTTTTCAGCGGAACGGCGTCCGTCACCATTTGTTCGGCGAAACATCCCTGCTTCGCGTTCTTGATGACCGCCAGAATCTTCTCGGCCGGTTCATCGGATTCCACTTCAAAGTGCGTGCGGACTTCATTGCATCCGGCATTCACCGTTCCCTTGAGAACGGAACCCCGTAAGAAATAATCGAAATCCACGTGCACCTTGGCGTGCGTGAAGGACACTTTCATCATATGCGCGTACCGCGCAAGCTGGGTTAGGAGTCAGAACCCCACCCCCATGGCAATGTAGCAAAGCGGTTGGGGATAGGAATCTTCTCCGCCGATGCGGGGCGGCTCATCGCAATACACTTCGAAGTGTCTGTGCGTCCCCAGCTTGAGTTGACCCTTTCCCTCTATCGTTTCGGTGTCGGCGGACATGGTGAAGGCATAGCCCTGTGTGGGGAGTTCGGGTTTGTCGATGGCACGCTCACCGGGAACGGTGCTGTCTTTACGCGGATCGAGAGGTTCCACTTGTCTTGTCTCCTTTGGTGTCATAAGAATGGCGGAAGAAAGACGTTATTATGCACGCAAGGGCGGTGCAGGAGAACCGCCGGAGCACTCGTTTTCTCGTGATTAAAAGGGGCTTTTTTGTGAACCGAATCGCCGTGCCAGACGACTACCCTTCCGTTTTCACCGGCAGTTCCGCCGAGGCCCGGCTGCGGGAAATCGGGGATGCGGAAATCCATACCTCAAACCCGCAAACGTCCGAAGAGCTGCTAAAACGCGTTACCGGGGCCGACGGCATCATCAACATCCGGGCTTTTTGCAAATTCGACGCGGATTTTTTCTCGAATTGCGACGGTCTCAAGGTACTTTCGATCTGGGGCACGGGGACGGATCACGTCGATTTGGACGCAGCCGGGAACGCGGGCGTCATCGTATCGAACACACCCGGCGTGGCCGCCGTTTCCGTGGCCGAACATACGCTGGCCCTGATGATGGCGGCGGCGCGTCAGATACCCGGAAACGATTCCGCCATGCGGGCCGGCGAGTGGCCACGGGGACAGATGACGCAATTGCACGGAAAAACGCTCGGCCTCATCGGCCTTGGCGCCATCGGCCGCCAGACGGCCCGCATCGCCGCCGGGGTCGGAATGAAGCTCATCGCCTGGACGTTTCACCCGGACGATGATTTCGCTGCGGAGGTAGGACTCGAGTTCGTCGATTTGAACACTTTGTATGAACGGGCCGATGTCATCTCGATACACGTACGGCAATCGGCGGACACCATCGGCATGGTCGCCGCCGAGGCATTCTCCCGCATGGGGCCGGATACCATTTTGGTGAATACCGCGCGGGGGCCCATAGTAGATGAAGAGGCGCTCATAGCGGCATTGGAAAGCGGGGCTTTGGCTGCGGCAGGTCTCGACGTATTCGATCAGGAGCCTCTGCCCCCGAACCATCCGATCGGAAAACTGAACAACGTGGTTCTCTCCCCGCACAATGCAGGCATCACGCCCGAGGTTACCGAAGCGGGACTTCTGATGTCGGTGGAAAACATTGCCGCCGCACTCTCGGGCAACCCGCAAAATGTGGTGAATCCATCATGATTTGCTATAATAAGGCATATAGATAGACTGTTATTTTCGCTTGGAGTCCTTCGAACCGAATCAATAGTGGCATGAATTTTCCTCCGATTCTTTCGCCCGAACGAATAAGGAGAAGAAAATGAGTCCTACAGGAAGGGCCTGCGTAGCGGAAGCCATCGGTACGTTCGCGCTGTGCTTTATCGGCGCGGGCGCAATCATCTTGAATCAGAAGACAGGCGGAGCCGTAGGTTTAATCGGCATCGCTTTGGCCCATGGGTTAATCCTCTCGGTCATGATTTCCGCGATGGGACACGTCTCGGGAGGTCATTTCAATCCTGCGGTCACCATCGGCTTCATGGTGACCAAGAAGACAGACGGCGGCACGGGCATTTCCTACATCATCAGCCAACTCGTGGGCGGAACCGTGGCCGGCATCCTGTTGAGAATCATCTTTGCCGCCGACGTCTGGCAAAAGGTGAACCTGGGAACACCGACGCTGGCGAGTGACGTGAGCTTCGGCATGGGGATTCTGATCGAAATCATCCTCACGTTCTTCCTCGTTACCGCTATCTGGGGCTCCGCCGTGGACGACAGGCACCCCGACGTGGGCGGCTTCGCGATCGGTCTCACCATCGCCGCAGACATTCTGATGGGAGGCCCGCTAACGGGAGCATCCATGAATCCGGCCCGCACGTTCGGCCCCGCACTGGCCGGAGGCGGTTTCGACGGTATCAACCATCTCGTGTATTGGATAGGGCCCATCATCGGCGGCGTGGCGGCGGCGCTGGTATACAACAACATATTGATCAAAAAAGAGTAAAGAAAAAACCGCCCCGGCACTCGTCAACTGCCGGGGCGTCCGCGTCCGGTTACTTACGCGTCTTCTCTGACAACGTTGCTGGGTGAATCCCTTAAAAATGCTTCGATGTTCGCTACCGGCACGTCGCGGAACCTCGCATACGTGCCATCTGTAATCCACGCCGAATGCGGCGTGATGATGACGTTATCCAAAGAACGATAAATTGAATCTTCCGGCAACGGCTCGAAGGGCTCGAAAACGTCGAGACCGGCTCCTGCGATGTGTCTGTTTCTCAAGGCGTCCAGCAGCGCATCCTCATCCACATACTGAGCGCGCGCCGTATTGATAAAAAACGCCGTCTCTTTCATCTGCGCGAATTTCTCTCTCGTCATGAAGGGTGCTGCGCCCGCCGGCAAATGAAGTAGGAGCGATACCACGTCGGACGCGAGGCATTCCTCGACGGTAGCCGCTTCCGCCCCCTCCGCCTGCGCGCGCTCGGGCGTCATCGAAGGAGAACATGTGATGACCCGAATACCGAAACCCAAGGCCATCCGGCAAACCAGGCGAGCGATGTGACCAAAACCGATGAGTCCCAATGTCTTTCCGGCAAGTTCGACTCCCTGATCCTGGGGCCAGCCGCCCTCTCTCATGGCGGGGAACATGAGCGGAATTCTTTTCGCCAATGCCAGGATCAGCATCATCGTGTGCTCGGCCACCGAAGAGGCGCTTGCTGCAGGCGTCGTGCTCACCACAATCCCGCGCTCGTTCGCGCGAGCCATGTCGATCATGCGCGGGCGCGTGCCCATCACGGAAATCATCTTGAGATGGGGAATGTGATCCAGCAAATCGTTTGTCTTGAAGTCGGTCTGATACCTGGTCGTCAGGATGATTTCCGCGTCTCTCAGGCGCTCGCGGAGCAACTCTTCGCTTTCAGCGTTGTCGGTGTAATAGTGGACATCGCCCAGGGCGCGCAAGCGCCCGAGGGCTTCAGAGCCTTCAAACAAACGGAAACAATCGTCGGGAATAACGATTTGCATCGATAAGGGTTTAACTGTCGCTCACGAGAATGACCGCCGCTTTTTCGATGGTCAAGCGGACCTTGCTGCCCACGCCAAAGAATTGGTGCGGGTCGCCGATGACGCGAAGCGGCTCTTCCAGACCCGGCACCTTCACGAGGTAATCCACCGTACTGCCGAAATAATAGCCGCGCGTCACCTCGCCATCGAGCACGTTCTGGGCATCCGCGCCGCCCACGTCGGCATTCTCGGCATGAACATGAATGCGGTGGGGCCTGATGGAAACAAGTTCTCCCGTTTTTCCGCCGTCTGCGTTCATCATGAACTTTGCGCCGTCATTAGCCTCAAAAAGTTCCGGGGAACTAATCTTTCCTGGAATCGAGTTCGTCACGCCGACGAATTCAGCCACGAACTTCGTCGCCGGAATGTCGTATATATCCGACGGCTTACCCACTTGCTCGATCTTCCCGCTGTTCATGACGCAGATTCTGTCACTGGTGACCATGGCTTCGGCCTGGTCGTGGGTCACGTATATGCTGGTAATGTTGAACTCATCGTGCAGGCGCCTGATCTCGAAGCGCATCTCCTCGCGCAGGTTGGCGTCAAGGTTCGAGAGCGGCTCATCCAGCAGCAATACGGCAGGCTCGACCACGAGGGCGCGGGCCAGCGCCACGCGCTGTTGCTGGCCGCCAGAGAGCTCCGACGGGTACCGGGCGCCCAGATGATCCATCTGCACGACGGAAAGCAGGCTTTTCACGCGCTTGTCCGCTTCGGCACCCGTGATACCCCGGAATTTCAACCCATAGCCCACGTTCTGTGAGACTGTTTTGTGCGGCCAGATGGCGTAGCTCTGAAAAATCATGCTCATGTTGCGACGCTCGGGCGGAATGACGCTGTTGGCGTTCGATACGACATCCCCATCCATGACGATTTCCCCGGCGTTCGGATCGATGAAGCCCGCTACGAGGCGCAGAGTCGTCGTCTTGCCACAACCAGATGGTCCCAAAAGAGAGATCAACTCCCCGTGTTCGATGTGCAGATCGATTTCATCCACC
Organism: bacterium; assembly: GCA_022828125.1. Lineage (GTDB taxonomy): Bacteria > UBA8248 > UBA8248 > UBA8248 > UBA8248 > Bin107. Next base: position 652,136 of record JAJEJD010000020.1, read on the forward strand.
GCCCGAACGTCGGTGCCGAATATTTTCAACAGGCCTTTTAAGTCCAAGACAGCCAACGTAAATCTCCCTTATCTATCCAGCGGAACGCATGAAGTCCCTGCCTACCAGGCGGAAACCGACTGCAATCGCCACCAAAGTAATGAGCAAGAGCAAGACGCCTAAGGCCGATATGGGACCCAACAGCGTTTCTTCATAGAAATCGACGATGACGACCGAGATGACCTTCGTATTCGTCGTCCAAAGCAAAACCGAGGCGCTCAATTCTCTGAGAGAAGGCATGAACACCAGTATCCATGACGCGATGACGGCCGTCTTGAACAAGGGCACAGTCACGTCCTTAAACACCTGGAGTCGATTCGCACCCATGATGCGGCAACTCTCCTCGAGTTCGGGATGGATGCTCGTCAGGCCCGCGTTCGACGTCTGGTAGGCCAATGGCAGGTATTTGGTGAGATACGCCAGGAACATGATCCAAAGCGTTCCATACAGAACGAAGGGCTGTTTCGTATAGGCCGCGAACAGACCCACCGCCAGGACGATGCCAGGTATCCCGATGGGCGCGGTCGCCATGAATCCAATATATTCATGGCCCCTGATGAGTTTGCGCTGCGCAATGAAAGCGGAAATCGCGGCTACTATGGTGGCGCCGGTCGCCGCCATAATGGCGAGCATAATGGTATTGTATATGGACTCTCTCACTGCATCGTTAGTCAAGATGAAATGATAATTCCATAAAGTGAGATTTGACCATACCAGTCCGCCGCCCAGGTTTTTCATGAACGACGTGGTCAGCAAAGCCATCGCAGGCAGCACAATCGCGCATACGAGCGGGATCATGCAGAGCACGAATATCGGGATTCGCCAAACGCCCAGCTTTTGCGGCCGCCTCTGCCCTCCCTTGCCGCCGACGGTAGCGTAGCCCCTGCGGCCCAAAACAATTCCTCTCGTCCAGACCATGCCAACCGCCAAAATAAGCATGGGCATCGCGTAGGCCGAAGCCAAACCGAGCAGGTCATCTTCTGATACCATGAAAGCGCGAAGCTGGGTGGTCATTGTGTGCTGGCCGGCGGGAATCGCCAATACAGCCGGGATGCCGAAAAGAATCATCGCTTCGAGCGCCGCCAGAATAAAACCCGCGAACAGAGAGGGCGCCACGAGCGGCAACGTAATGCTGAACATGGTGTGGAACGTACCGCCGCCCGCCACGTTGGCCGCGTCTTCCACGTCCGATGAGATATTGTTCAGACCCGCTAAAACCACGATGAAGACAAGTGGAAACGTGTATAGCGACATGGCGAATATGACGCCCTTCATCGTGAAAATGTCGAACAGATAAAACTCATCACTCAATCCAAATAACCCGCGAATCCATTTATTCAGCCAACCTTCGTTTTGCCCCGCCAGGAATATCCAGGCAATAGCGCCCAAAAAGGGAGGAGTCACGAAAGAAGCCAAAATGCCGTTCCTGATCAAATTCGGGAAAGGGATGTCCGTTCGGCTGACCACCCAGGCCATCACCGCTCCCACCACCAGGGATATTGAGCCGACGGAGATGGCGAGCATCATCGTGATGTACATCGGCTTGTAGTATTCATCGGTTTCGAATGCGTCGATATAGTTCTGGAAGGTGAAGCCACCCGCCTCATCCTCGGAAACGAAGAAACTTTCCTTGAATAGCTGGAAGATGGGGTTCGCCACCAGGATAATTAGAAGGATAAGCAGAACTACCCAAACAATGACGGTATAATCGAATTTCTTGGTGGCTGAGGGTTCGCCTCCCGATATCATTCCGGGTAGCTGTTGTGCATCTTGCGTCATATGCGCATTTTTCCTTATCGACGTTAAGAAATTCTCAACCTTCTCCACACATCTAAACAATGAAGCGGAAGCGGTTTCTCGATTTACGCAAGAAACCGCTCCCGCTCATACTTGATTTACACGCCGAAGAGCTTCTTGAACATCTTGCGCGTCGGCTTGTTTTTCTTCTTCAGTTCCGCCCCGCCAATGGCCATCAGGTTGATGTCCTTGAGCGCCGGCAATGCCTTGGGATACTTCACATCGGGGTTGCCCACATAGAGGAAGTAGTCCGCCAGAAGCTGCATGGTCTCCATGCTGAATAGGTAATCGGTGAACACGCGCGCGGCGTTGGGGTTCGGCGCCTTCGTGAATACGCCGTTCGGCGAAGTCACCAGGGCCAGGCCTGCAGGTGGAACGATGGGCTTGAGTGGCTCGCCTTTCTCGATTAGCTTGAGCAGCGAATATGAGGTCGTGCCCGCTCCCAGCCAAGATTCCCCGCGCGCTACGAGAGGGATGCCGCCGGCCGCAGATTGCACGATTTTAGGCTTTTGCTTGGCCATTGCCTTATAATAATCCCAACCGAATTTGTTCACGATGTTGATCATGCCGTTCGTGACAAACCCGCTGTAGCTCGGGTGCGAGTGAACGATTTTGCCCTTCCATTTGGGGTCGAGGAAATCCTTGTACGTTTTCGGCGCATCCTCCGCTTTGATTTTCTTGGTGTTGTAAAAAGGCATCAACACGCCCGCGCGGAGAATCGTCCAGTAATTGTCCTTGGTGACGAACTTCTCGTTGAAGTTGTCCGTTCCGGCAGGTTTGTAAGGCGTGATGATTTTCTTGGCTTTGAGGTTCAGGAAATGCCCGAGGTTCGACGTGTGCACCACGTCGGCGACATAAATGCCGCCTTTGCGCTCTTGCAGATAACGACGGTAGAGCTTGCCCGAGCCGTCGCGGTGAAGAACGCACTGAACGCCCATTTTTTTCTTGTTGAAGTTGTTGCAAATATGCTGCGCGATATTCAGCGTGATAGAGGAATACCAGGTAACTTTCCCCTCTTTCTTTGCGGCGCGCATGGTCGCATCATCCGCGGCGAACGCCGGTGCGCTCAACAGAACCACCGCCAACAGACCAGCAATAATTCCTTTTAGCATTTTTGTTCTCCTCTGCTCGTTAAGTAGCAATTCAAAAGACTGCGAAGAAACCCTCTCTTCAAAATACACTCGGTTTAGATGCAGCAAGCAAATTACATTCTGTTTTGAAGGTAAGGCGAATCATATCAAAACTGCGCGTATCGTCAAGCAGACGCAATTGCGCCCTGGAACTCCACATAAAGAACGCTTGGAAATATTCAAGTCCGTGAAACCTATGCTTCACCCTCTTGAAGTTTGCTTCTGGCGATAAAACGCCGGGCGACGAAAATGGTGGCAATCCCTCCCAGAATAGCCGCGACTCCCGGCCCGATGAACGCCCAATCCCAATTTACGGGGAGAGCACCATCGCCCGAGTCGTTGCTCATGTCCAGGAATTTCCCCACCACCATGGGCGAGAGGGAACCCAGCAGAAAACCCAAACCCGACTGGATTCCCAATGCGGAGCCGAGGTGGCGTCTGGGCGTGAGTTCCGTGGTCAGCACCACCAGTACGGGAGCGTCCACGTGCATGACGATCACCCACACCAGGCACAGAATCTGCAATACGGCGAAAGGCACCCCGAACGCGAGCCCGATGGAAACCGAAATGAGACCGCTCAGAAAAAGACTTGCGATTATCGTGGGCGGTCTGCCGATGCGGTCGGCAAACCAGCCGCCGATGAGCTTCGAAACAGCGCTCAGCCCGATGATCAGGGCGGCGGCTGAGGACGCGACCTGGAGGGCGCTCTCGCGTGTCTCGGTTCCCGCCGCCACCAGGGAGGCTGCCAGAAAGGTGACAATCCAGCCCCTGAACGCGAATACCTCCCACCTGTGCGCGCCCACAACGCCCATGAGCACCCACACGGGAGTCGGCAGCCTGGGGAGCTCAAATCCGGCATCTCCATCCCCTCTCGGCGAGGGCAGAGGCGGGAGCAAAAACAGCATGGCAAGAAAACCAATTGCAGGCCCCAGAGACGTCAACGCGAACGCCGTGCGCCATTCGAAATTCGCAACGAGCGCGCCCGTCACATAGATCGAGGTGGCGACGCCCACGGTGTAAAAAAACGTATATACCCCCACCATGCGAGCACGCTTACCTTCCGGAGCGTACTCCGCCACCAGCCGAAGCGCAGGCGCATAGGTACCGGCCAGACCTATACCTGTGAGACCTCGAAACACCGAAGCGCTGATGAAGCCATCCGCCAGGAGTGGAAACATGAAATTCAGGAGCATCAGCCAAAGGCTTGAGACCAGATATATCTTTTTCGCGCTCATGTAGTCCGTTGCTGTCGCCAGCACGGCCGAGGCGAGGATGTAGCCCACGTAAAACGCCGTATAAATCGTGCCGGCCTGCACGTTCGTGAGGTTCCATTCCGCCTTGAACAACGGAAGCGCCGCCACATAATTCGCATAGACGAACATCATCGGCACCTGCGCCGCGCAAATCGCCCAAAGCCAATGGGTTGATGTTCCCTCGCGCTTTTTCATACGAATCCTCTGGTTCCAAAATGAGAAAGAGGATAAAGGATTCAATACTCTCTGGCGAGGGAGCGGGCGTTCCCCCTCCCGACTATCCGAAAACGAGTATCCTGATGTAATCTGCGTTCATAATAGATTCCAATTCCACGGAGTTTGCGGATGCCGAAACCAATCATTGATTTCAGAGTCTCATGTCCCATTCCCGAGGGTCTGGACAGATACCTGAAACCGACGGGCCGCTTGGTGGATTACGCCAAACATTACGGGGACAGGGTTTTTGGCAATACGGAAGAACACCGCTATATGAAGCCGGAGGAGTTCGTCGCCTTTCTGGATGAGCAAGGGGTGGACAAGGCCGTAATCAAGACTTCCGACATGACGACATTATTGGGCACGAAATTTCCCGCTGAAGTTTTGCACGAATACATCAGGGATTATCCGAATCGCCTCATCGGAACTGCCGGGTGCGACCCGTTTCGCGGCATGGACGCGCTGCGCGAACTGGAACGCGACGTAAAGGAATACGGACTCCGGGGCGTCAACATGGGGCCATGGGAGCTCGGGCTTCATGCGAACGACAAGAAATTCTATCCCGTTTACGCGAAATGCGTGGAGTTGGACATCCCCGTCTTGCTTCACACTTCGATGAACCTCTCGAGCTCGAACCTGCTCGATTACGGGCGTCCGATCTACCTGGACGAGGTAGCGAGAGATTTTCCAGAGCTTCGTATCGTGGCGGTCCACGGAGGCTGGCCTTGGGTACTGGAGATGATCGCCGTGAGCTGGCGGCACCCCAATCTGTACATCGAAGTCAGCGGCACCATGCCCAAATACATCGCCACGCCCGACACCGGCTGGGAGCCATTGATTCGCTACGGAAGCACTGTGCTCAAGAACAAGATTCTCTGGGCCTCGAACTGGCCGATGATCAGTCCTAGGGAAAGCCTGGCCGAGTTCGACAAGTTCCCGCTGAAAGACGACGTGAAACAACGCTGGTTCGGCGGAAACGCTCTCAAGGTTTTGGGACTGGAAGAGTAAGCATCAAAAGACGAAAAAAGGCGGGAACTTCAGCCGCTCCCGCCTTTTCGTTCTGATGCTGTCGTTCCGAGATTGTCTACGTCGCCGCCACCGCTTCTTCGACCAAACCGTATTCCCGGGCGAACGCCTCCAGCTTTGCCATATTGGCGTCAGACGGCGAGCAAAGCGGCAGCCTGTATTCCAGCGCAATCCGCCCCATGATGGCCAAGGTCGCCTTCGCCGGAATCGGATTCGTCTCGCAGAACATCATGTGGTTGAGTTCCCACATCTTGTAGTGCAACGCTTTCGCCGTGGCGGTATCTCCGTCGAGCTGGGCCTGACACATCCGGGCCACGTCCGCAGGCGCCACGTTCGCCGTAACCGAAATCGTGCCCACACCGCCCATCGCCATCATGGGCAGCGTGACGAAATCATCGCCTGAAAGCACGATGAAATCGTCCGGCACGCGGGAAATGATGTTGCAGCAATTCGCCAGATCCCCGGTCGCTTCCTTGATGCCCACAATGTTGGGAATCTCCGAGAGGCGCGCCACCGTGTCGGGGGCTATCTGCACCACCGTGCGGCCCGGCACGTTGTAGAGAACGATCGGGATATCGGCTGATTCCGCAATGGCCCGGAAATGTTGATACAGGCCTTCCTGCGTAGGCTTGTTGTAGTAAGGAGCCACCAGGAGCGCGCCGGCCGCGCCGGCCCGCATGGCGTACTGGGTGCGCTGAACGGCCTCCGCGGTGCTGTTCGAACCCGAGCCGGCGATGACGGGGATCCTTCCGTTTACCTGCTCGATCACCAACTCCACGACCCGATCGTGCTCTTCATGGCTCAGCGTGGCGGACTCTCCCGTGGTTCCACACGCCACAATACCGTGCGTTCCATTTTCAACATGAAATTCCACCAGAGAGCGAATACCCTCTTCGTCGAGCTTTCCGTCGCGGAACGGAGTTACCATCGCGACATAAGAACCCTTAAACATGAGAAGACCTCCTTCTCCTTCCGCCTGTGCGGCAAAAAAGAATGTCATACCCCATTTTCAGACAGGGCACGCTTGACGTGCGTCACCTTTGTGTACAGAAAATTCGTCAATACCCCTTTGGTAGCGCAAATCCTATCAGAGCAACCGAGCGGACGCAAGAAATGGAATTTTAGGATGCCTCGCAGACAGAGTTTCTCGCCGTCATAAGCAGGGATATGAACATCCGAGCAGGGCTCCTACCGACCCATTATTTTCCACTTTGACAAGCACATGGAAAAAGTCTTTAATTGATTCAAGTTCAAGAGGATCGTATTCTCCCTTTGGATCCTTCACCAACTCGCCCAGATCGACAGGAATCTAAGGAAAGCGCATGTTATCCGCTTTGGGTCACCATCGGCGATCCCGTTTAACCGTCATTACAGCCTTCATCTTCTTATTCACATTTTCTCTCATGCTCGACGTCGATTCGGCTTCCGCGCGCCGAAAACGAGCCCGCAAAAAACCCATTCCCTATCGCTCGATCCTGCTGATTGAAGCGAACACGGGACGGGTCCTGAAAGCACGCAATGAACGGCTTCCCACAAAACCCGCTTCCATCGTGAAAATGATGACGGCGTTAATCGCCATGGAACAAATTAGCAGAAACATCATCCACCTCGACGATATCATCACAACCAGCAGAAGCGCCTCCCGGATCGGGGGCCAGCAGGTGTATTTGAAGCAAGGGGAAAAATTTACCCTGAGAGACTTGATGAAATCCATCATCATCAGCTCTGCAAACGATTCATCCTACGCCGTGGCGGAACACATCGCCGGAGACGCCGAAGCCTTCGTCGATATGATGAACCAGCGCGCCAGGGAACTCGGCATGACGAACACCCGTTTCGTCAACGTCAACGGGCTTCCGCCGGGCGGAAAAAAGCCGACCAATCAGATGAGCGCGCGCGACGCCGGCATTCTTGCCCGCGAGTTGATCAAGTATCCGCTCATCATGAAGTGGAGCACCACCAAGAACGCTCCTTTCAGGAACGGGAGCTTCATCCTGACCAACACGAACACTCTCCTCGGGCGGTTTCGCGGGATGGATGGCCTCAAAACAGGTTATCACCGAAAGGCGGGATTCAGCATTGTCGCCACAGCCAAACGCAAAAACCTGAGACTCATCGCCGTCGTAATGGGGTCGAGCCACTCCAGACACCGATTCAAAGAGGCCAAGCGTCTGCTCGCATGGGGATTCAACCAATACCGCTGGATCGATTTGGGCAAGACCCAAAAACCGAAACGCCGGCAAATCAAGGTGCTGAAGGGCCAGAAACGGACGGTACGCATCCGGCTCAAGGAAAATGTCGAGGCATTGGTAAGAAGGAATGAAGAAAAACGTATCTCCATGAAACTGGACTTGCCCGAAGAGGTAACCGCACCCGTCCGCGCCGGCCAGAAGGTGGGCCGCGTCACGTATGAACTGGGAGGCAACAAAATCGGCGGGACCGACCTCGTGGCCGCTGAACCGGTCAAAAAATTAGGCTTTTTCCAATCTTTGTTCCGATTCCGCTAAACGCACGTATCCAAACAACTACTCTTGTTGAATCTCACTCTCCCTGCCCATAAAAGGCAAGGCGACCGCCATGAACACGAGCATCACCACCTCGGAATCGCCAAAGTTGTATTCGAACATCCCTGCGCTTAAAAAACCTGCAGCCACGGCCAAACCACCCACCATGCGAAATCGCGTCCCAAACGACGCGTCTCTCGTATCTCGAATTCGCCTGCTCACCAGGACGAAATATCCGATCCAGACCCAAATCCAAGCGCCCAGAGCAAAAACTCCCCGCTCGGCAGCCAAGTGAATGATGTTGTTGTGCAAATGGGCCGGGGGTTTCGAGGCCGCATCGGGGTTCGCATAGCGGGCGTAATTGTCTTTGATTTGCCCGGGGCCAAAACCCAAAAATTTTTTATCCGCGAACATTTTGATGCCGCCCTTCCACATGTCGATCCGCTCCACTGCCGTCTTGTCCCGTGGATTCACCATGCTCTTCACGCGCTGGCGAATGGAATGCGGCGCGATGAATATCACCAGTACCGCCACCAGCGCCAAACACAAACCCACCTTCTTGCGCCCACTCGCGACGGCTACAACCGCCGTTCCAACGACAAGTCCGATCCAGGCGCTGCGACTCAATGTCGTCATCAATGCAGAGAGGATGAGGAGAACCGACGCATAGACCCATATGCTCTTGCGTACCCGAGTCGGCACGAAGATGTACGAAAGCGCCAGAAGGCCGGTTACAAGCAGAAAACCGCCGAGCGTCATGTATATGCTGAAAAAGCCCGAAGGGCGATTCGCCAGCGACAATACTCCCTGCAGCGATACGGCGCCCAGGGCATACAAGGCGATACAGATCGTGGCCACCAAGAGCGCTTTCACCAACCAAATCGCTTCCCGGTCGTCCCGGATGACGTTCACGGCCAAATAAAAAATCATGATCTGCGTCAATTCTCTCGACTTGATCAGGCTGTTGAGCGAATCAGGTGCATGAAAGGCGCTGGCGAGTGTAAATAGCGCGAAAAAAAGCCAAGGCATCCACAACGGAAATTTCTGGGTCAGCAAGGGAGCCGCCTTGGTCATGGAAGCCAGCCAAGCCGCCACGGCGGTGAACACGCATATTTGAGCGAGCGATATCGAAAAAGGGGCTGTGACGGCGAAACCAAGAAGCCCGCCGAACGCCACCCGAGACGCCGGTGAACGCCCCCTGAATCGCTCTTCCAGTTCCGGGAAATAGACTCTTAGCTTGTGCATGAAGTTGTTCTCTCAGCTCAGAGCCGAATGCACCTGGTTGTTTTTTCCAAACGCAGTCTACGATTCCTCAATGTGGATCGAATCAGGGCAACCTTCACGAGAGCATTCCTCCGGCGAGACGGCATCCATGTGAATAATTTCCGCTCATTTCCTGATAATAGATGGAACGAAGACCAGAAAACGGAAACTCAAACTCATGATTGTATGATAACGCCGGGATATAACTTTACATTCCAACTTCAGATTCAGGACGCGAGATTCACCTTTTCGGCCGGTCGTATTGGCCCTCGAGCGAATAATCTTACGACATGGTTCCGCCATGCGCTGCGCTTTTGATTTCATCGGAAAGGGACGTTTCCTCGCTCACAAACTGCATTTCGTAGAGTCTTTGGTACAAGCCGCCTCGCTTCATCAACTCATCGTGCTTCCCCCTCTCCACGATACGCCCCCCGTCGAGTACGATGATCGAGTCGGCGTTTCGGACCGTGGAGAGTCTGTGAGCCACCACGAACGTGGTGCGCTCCTTCATCAAAGGCTCCAGGGCTTCTTGAATCAACTGCTCGCTCTCCGTGTCGAGCGCGCTCGTGGCTTCATCGAGCAGCAAAATAGATGGATCCCTCAAAATCGCGCGCGCAATGGCGATGCGCTGTCGTTCACCGCCGGACAGGCGTACTCCCTCCTCACCCAGCATGGTTTCATACCCGTTTTCAAGCTCCATAATGAAATCATGGGCGTTGGCCGCTTTCGCCGCCGAGATGATTTCTTCACGGTTGACGGGCCTTTTCTCCCCATAGGCGATGTTGTTCGCCGCCGTATCGTTGAACAGAATCACCTGCTGGGTCACCACGGCGATCTGGGCGCGCAGGCTGCTCAGTGAATACCGGGACGCCTCTTTCCCGTCGAAGGAGATGCTCCCCCGGGCGGGCAGGTAAAAACGCGGTATCAAATCCAGCAACGTGCTTTTCCCCGCGCCGCTCATCCCCACGACGGCCAGCGTACAGCCTGCCGGCACTTCTACGTTGATATCCTCGAGCGTCGCCTCGTCCGAATAGGAAAAATGAACGTCCTCGAATCGAATATGCCGGGAAAGCCGCTCCATCTCCTCGCCATCTGGATTCTTGTCCTCTGGATCATGCTCATCCAGGACCTCGAAAACCGACTGGGCGCCCGCTATCCCTTCCACCAGGCTATGAAACACCCGGGTGAAGGATTTCAGCGGGTTGTAGGCCATGCCGAGGGCGACGGCGAAACTTATCAGCTTTCCCGGATCCATACTTCCAAAGATAACCGCCTGGGCGCCGAACCACAGAATGCCCGCTCCCATCAGACCACCGATGATCTCCACCATGGGCGGCGCCAGCGAACGAACGCGCATGGCACGCATGATGGTGTCGAAAAAGGAGCGGGTGGCGCGCATGAAACGCCCTCCCTCCTCTACTTCGGTTCCAAACGCCTTGACGACGCGAATGCCCGCGTAGGTTTCCTTCATCAGGTTGCTCATGTCCCCCATGCGCTCCTGACTCCTCCGCGTGATCTGGCGAATCTTCTCCCCCATCGTCACGACCAGAATCGCCACCAGCGGGATGAGCACGACGAATATCAGCGCCATTTTGGGGCTCTGGTAAATCGCTACGCCCAACAAAGCGATAAAGGTGAACCCGTGCCGAAGCAATTCCCGTACGGACTCCGTCGCTGCATGCTGCATCAAGGAGATGTCGTATATGACTTTCGACATCAGCTCTCCGGTCGTCTTCGCTTCGAAAAACCGAAGAGGCAAATTCAGGAGATGCCTGTGAAGCTCGTTTCTGACATCTTTCACCACATGCTGACCGACCCAGAGCATGAAATAGTTCTGGCAGTAAGCGGCGATGCCTTTCACCAGATAGACAACGACGAGGGACAGGCAGATCAAAAAGACGATATCGGCTCGTTTCGAGATCAAAATATCATTGATGACATGCTGAACGAGGTAGGCAGGATACGCATTCAGACCGCCCACAACGATCGTGCAGGCGACGGCGACGCCGAACCGAAACCGGTAGGGACGCAAGTATTGCAGGAGCCTGAGATACACGCGGGTGCGGCTCATCCGTCATTCTCCGTAAAAATCGACTCCGGCGTCATTTGAACCACCTCGAACGGCGCGCCTGCCCGGCTCGCTCCGCTCCCTGGCTCGCCGTACGGCCACCCGATTGGCAGAATCTCTCGCCCGAGCCCACCAAGTGAGGCAGCCTCGGGGAGGAATCCCTTCTCTCGTCCGCCCATGCCCGAGAATGCTTCCGTATGAACAACGTTAAGGGCGTTCACGTCTTCCACACAGCTCCCACAAAAAGGCTGCGCGCATGAACACATAATAAGCGGAGCCCGCAGATACCCATAACCCGTTCACGCCATCCAGAAGACCCATCTTCAAGACGTAGCTTTTGAAAAAACGCCAAAGAGGCCGGATGACGAAATCGGCTATCCCGGGTTGCACCCCCCTGGAAAATAAATCTTCCGCCGATAACCTGGCGTATTTCACCTGTCTTTGGAAGAAATCGAAAAGCGAGTCATAGCTGTAGTGTTCCAAGGAGGACGAAAATGCACCCATTCGCCCTTTCACCACCACGGATTCGTGAACACTTTTCTCGTTAAATGCTCCGGCATCGCGCCGGAATAATCGAAGCTGGTAATCCGGCCAAAGATCTCCGTGGCGGAGCCAGCGACCGAAGAATATGTTCTTTCGGGGCACACGATACCCCTCTGCAGGAGCATCGTCAGACAAAACGGAGAGAATTTCCTCGGCAAGCCCGGGACTTACGCATTCATCCGCATCCAGACTCAATATCCAGGAATGACTCGCTTTCGAGATGGCGAAATTTTTCTGCGCCGCATATCCTTCCCAGGGATGCCGGATGAGCAGCGCGCCGCGTTTTCGGCATATTTCCTGCGTGCCGTCCGTACTTCCGGCGTCCACGACGATAATTTCATCCGCCCAGGAAACGCTGTCGATACATGCGCCGATGCGTTCCGCCTCATTGTGGGCGACAATCGTGACGCTAATCGGTTCCCTTACCGATTCGGAGACCGGCTCCTTTCCCGTATCGGCTTCGGCAGACGTTTCCGCCAAGCCGGACACTTTTCTAGCCCTTCCCCTGGGTTTTCTCCCACTCATCAAGCGGGATGGCTTCGTCCACGAGCATGATCGGGATGCCGTCTTCGATTTTATAGACCAGCCCCGATTCCCGGGCGATCAGATAATTCCCGTCCCCGCTCAATTCAAGGGGTGTCTTGGTGACGGGGCACGCCAATATCTCCAACAACTCTTTATCCACGCTCATCTTCCGCTTATCTCCAAATTTCAGTCAAAACGATAAATTGACCAGAAACCATCAGATCGTTCATCACATCGCGCCAAAAACGGAAACAGCGCCCGCTTCTTTCACGAGAAACTCTTTTAGTTTCGCATATTTCGCCATGTTTTTCATGGGGCCGCTTGAAGCCGGTTCAGCGCGTCTATCGCTTCTTCGACCCTCACGCGCTCCAGGCACTCGATATCCGGGCATTTTCTCGCGTAACAACCGCTGCAGGCGAGACGACGATGCAAAACCAGATTTCCCCCACCCCACGGGCCGTTCCTCACGGGTTCCGTAGGTCCCATGATCGCCAGACACTTTACCCCCATGGCGGCGGCGAGATGGAGGGGACCCGAGTCGCCGCCCACAAAACAAGAACCGCGCCGAATCAAGGCCATCATTTCACGGACGCTCGTCGCAGGCGCGACAAAAGGCTGCGTTTTCATGGCGTCCGTCACCTCATCCACCATCCTTTCCTCTCCAGGACCCCAGATGAAGAGAACTTCCCCCCTGTCTTCCTCTTGCCAGTGATCGGCGAGTTGCGCGAAGCGGACCGTGTCCCAGCGTTTCGTCACCCAACCGCCTCCGGGGTGAATCACCAACAAAAGGCGACCGTCCCGGCGCCCCAGGCCGTCCAAACAGTTTTCCGCCTTCTCCCTCTCTTCTTGCGTTTCATGAAGCGGAAAGCGGTATTGCTCCTCAGGCGGAACCGGCAAACCCAACGGCTCGAGAAGAGATAAATTCTTCTCCACCACGTGGTGGGGGTTCTCCGGGGGCAGTACGTGATGCGTCGTGAAAAGTACGTTCATTCCCTCCCGGCAAAAACGATGCTCGAACCCGATGCGAAGGGGCGCTCCCGACGCCCGTGCCAGAAAACCGCTCTTGATCAGCCCCTGGGCGTCGATCGCCACGTCGGCGTCTACGTTCCTGACCGCCAGCAAGTCGCGCCCAAGAGCAGCGAAACCGGCGGAGAGTACATTTTTCCGCCAAGCCTTGGTATCGACAGTCAAGATTTCATCGATATCGGGATTTCCGAGAAGCACTTGCAGTGGGACCGGTTCGACCGCCCAGGTGATATGAGAATCAGGCCGCGCATCCTTGATGGCCGACGCCAGAGGGAGGGTATGAACGACGTCGCCTATCGCTCCCAGACGGATGATGAGGAATCGCTCACCCATCCGGGGCCGCTCTCCCGATGTTCTTGCCGTCTTCGCGCAATTTCTCCAGACCCTGATTCAGGGAATCCACTCGCATCCATTTACGCCGATAGTCCTTTTCCTGGATGCTCACGCACTTTCCCCCTCGAACGTCGCCAGGAGTTCATGGGGCTCCACGACCGTCGTTCCCGCCTTCATCACCGCCAGGCCCGCCGCGCGGTTCGCGATTTCCGCCGCCTCGCGCATCGAAGCGCCCGCAGCCAGTGAGAGCGTGAACGTCGCGATCACCGTATCCCCCGCTCCGGTCACGTCGAGCACCTGATCCGACCCGTAGATGGGAATATCCGTTCTTGGCGAATCTCCCTCAAAGAGACTCATCCCCTTGTCTCCCCGGGTGAGCAGGACCGCCCGGACGCCCGTTGTTTCAAGCAAAGAAGCCCCCGCCTCGTCGAGACGCTCTTCATCGGGCCAATACCCGAGCAACCCCGCCACCTCCTCCTCATTCGGCGTTACGGCCGTGACTCCAAGAAACGAATCCCCGGCATAGCGGCTGTCCACCGTGACGATGATTTCGGCGGGCAATTTCCGAACCGCCTCTTTCACGCCTTTCGTCACGACGCCCAGGCCGTAGTCCGAGATCAAAAGCGCATCCAGACCGTCATTCGCCATTCGCTCCAATTCACTGACGAGTTGAGATTCAAGCATTTCACTCAAGTCCAGTTGCTTTTCGTGATCCACCCGGATCACTTGCTGACGTTTGGTGTTTCGCCCCCCCGCCATGATGCGCGTCTTCGTGGGGGTGAGGCGCTCTGAATCCGTCAACAAAAGTCCGGTGTCGATTCGGCGTCTCTCCATTACACGGCGGAGTTCCTCGCCCGCTGCATCGGCCCCCAACGCGCCGATGGCCCGCACGTTCCCGCCCAGGGCCGCTGCGTTCATCGCCGCATTGCCACCGCCCCCGGGAGCGGTCTCGCGGCGGATGAAATCCAGAACAAGAACCGGCGCCTCCCGGCTGATGCGCGAGGTGGCGCCATGGATGAATTCATCCGCGATGAAATCCCCCAGCACGGCCATGCGGATGGACGGGAATCTTTGAATATATTCTCTGAGTGGAGAATTCATGTCAGCGATTCCCGCCCTCGTTCAAAATGATTTCCACCGCGTGATAGGCGTCTTGCGCCACGAAATCCGGCTGGCGGGGCCACTGTTCTCCACGAAGCTCTCTTTCTCCCCGCCCGTACCCCGTGAGCACGAGGCCAGACTGACAACCCGCACGCCAGCCTGCCTCCAAATCGGAATACTTGTCCCCCAGCATGACGGATTTTTCCAAATCGACGCCGTGCTCCGCCGCCGCCTTGAGAATCATGCCGGGAAATGGTTTCCGCATCTTGCAGTCGAGCGCATATTCCGGGTCGTCTCCGTTCGGAACGTGCGGGCAATAGTAGATGGCGTCGAGCCGCGCGCTCTTGCCGCCCAGTTCATCCTCGAGCTTGCGATGCACCCTCTCGATCATGGATTCGGAGAAGTAACCCCGCGCCACGCCGGCCTGATTCGTGATCAGGATGGCGAGCCACCCCGCCTCGTTCACCTTGCGCACGGCCGCTGCCGCCCTGGGAAGGAGTTCATACACGTCGAGATGGGTGACGTAGCCCACGTCCCGGTTCAGGGTTCCGTCCCTGTCGAAAAATACCGCTGGTTTCTTTGCGGCGCCTGCCTCAGTTTCCATCCTTTGCGATCCTCAATTTTTCGTTCAACAACCCGACGACCTCACGCGCCACCTCCTCGGGCGTAATTCGTCCCATGCAATCGTGATGGCCGAGAGGACACGTTCTCGCAAAACACGGGCTGCAATCGAGAGCCTTGTGGATGACCCTGCTCCGGTGCCCTCTCGGGCCTGTTCGACGATAGTCCGTGGGTCCGAACAGCGCAATCGTCGCGGTTTTTACGAGCGCGGCCACATGCAGCGGACCCGTATCGCCAGAGATGAACACGTCCAGACGAGACAGCAGGGCGGGCAGGGTCTCCAGAGTATCCTTTCCGGCTAGATTTACCGCTCGCCCCCCGGACATCGCGTTCAATTGCCCGGCAAGTTCGATCTCATCCGGCCCGCCCAATATGAAAACCTGCGCTACCCCGCTATCCACGAGCCGGTGAATGAGTTTTTTGAAATGCTCCAGCGGCCACGTCTTGGACTCGCCGAAAAAAGCTCCGGGATGAATCCCTACCGAAGGCGCGTTGTCCATCGCGCGATACGGGTTCAGCAGATTCTCCGCGAATTGTTGCGCTTCCGGTGTAATGCAGAAATCATCGACCTGCGCCCGGGTTTCATGTCCTTGCGCCTCTAGCAGATAGAGATATCGATCCACCAGATGCGTAGTACCCTGCGGAGGAGCCACCCGGTCGCTCAACAACCAGCCCCGGCTGTCGGTTTCATACCCGATTCGCCGCCTTGCTCCTATCCATTTCGTCATCAGGGCCGCACGAAAGCTGTTGGGCAGAATCCACGCATAATCCACAGTCTCGCCTCTCAGCATTCGTTTCAGGGAAAAGAAGCCGAACCATTTCCCCGCACCGAGCGGCAAGACCCGATCGATCCAGGGAAAACTGCGGAGCAGCCCGGAAGTCCAGGGCCCCGCCACCGCCATCAGCCTCGCCCGGGGATGCGCCCTCCTCAATGACGAAAAGAAAGGAGCGGACATGGCCGTGTCACCAATCCATGTGGGCGCTACTACGAGGTGCAACTCCTCCCGATGGGCATCGCCGGACAAACTCGATTCCTCCCCGATGCGCTTGCGCACCTTGAGTCACGGGGAAATGCAACGAAAACCGCCCTTTTTTCAACGCTATCAACCGATGTGATGGTCGTCAATGAGCAGAAAAACACGTTTTGCATTCCGGCAAACGCTCATATAGTGTGATGTAAGCGTATCTTGAGCACCCGACTTCCAGAGGATTCCCTTTGAAGACATTGCACCGATATATCCTGGGCGAGTTGGTGTCCTATCTGCTCATCTCCTTGTTTTTCCTTACATTCGTGCTCCTGCTTCACAGAATGTTTCAATTCACGGATTTGGTGGTGAACCGCGGAGTGCCAATTTCAATCGTGGCGCAGTTTCTTGTCGCCGCATTGCCCGTCCTGCTCCTCATCACCTTGCCCATGTCCACGCTTATCGCGAGCATCATGGCGTTCAGCCGCCTTTCGAGCGATAGCGAATCCCTGGCGATGACAGCCTCCGGCATGACCTTCTACTCTCAGCTCATCCCCGTAGGGGTCGTGGGGGCAGCCACCGCCCTCCTGAGCGGATTCCTCATGATGTTCGGGCTTCCCTGGAGCCAAAACACCACTTTGGAAGTCCGCCAACAGATGCTCCATAGCCAAGTCGCTACATTTGATCTGCGAGAGCAGGTTTTTCATGACGGTTTCGATGGAATCATGTTCTACGTGCGAGAAATCGAATCGTCGGGCAAGGTGATGAAAGGCATCATGATTTCAGACACCACAGAGGCCGGGACGAACCGGGTTATCTTTGCCGACCGCGGCATGTTGTTCAAATCCTCATCATCACCGAAAGTATGGCTGCGCCTCGTCAGGGGAACCGTCCATACGGTCAGCGACACGGAGAAGGCTTCGGGCAAGAAAATCAGCGCGAATGACGGCTCTTCTCTCCCTAGAAACAACTATCAAATCACGCGCTTCGAGAGCCACGACCTCAATTTCGATCTCACGAAAACCATCGGCAAAACGAAAGCGCTTCGCAGAAGCCTGCGAGCTTTTCCTCTCGATGAGCTCAGAAACAAGTTGAAAGAACACGAGCCGGGAACAAGCAGGTACAACGCCATTCTTGTGGAGTTGCACAAAAAATTCGCGGTGCCCTTCACTTGCCTCATTCTGGCTTTGCTGGGAGCGCCTCTCGGCGTACAGAACAGACGCTCGGGACGCCACGGCGGGTTTGCCCTGAGCCTGGGTGTTCTGATCCTCTATTACCTGCTCGTCACCTTCGCCGAGGGCGTGGCAGAAAGTGGGCAAATCAGCGCTGCCGTCGCCGTCTGGAGTCCGAACATATTATTGGCTCTCCTCGCGGGATACACGATACGAACCGCAGGGTTGCGCAACACGGTCGACATTTGGGGTCTGCTCCTCAAACCTTTCTCTCCCTTCATCCGAAGCAAATCATAAATACCCGCCATGACCATATTGAGCCGCTACATCCTCATGCAGTTTTTGAGAATGGCGTTTCTTTGTCAGGCGGGAGCCATCACCCTCTTCCTTACGGCGGAGTTTATCGAGCGCATCGATGATTTTATCGAAGAGAACGCGACCCTGGCCGATGCAACCCTGTATTTTCTGTACAAGATACCCCATCTCGTTTTCCTCTCCGTTCCGCTCACCGTTCTGATGGCGAGTACGTTCACGCTTATTCTTTTCTCCAAAGAAAACGAGGTTCTCGCCATGCGCACAGGGGGCTTAAGTCTCTACCGCATCATCGCGCCCATTCTCATCGCCAGTCTGGGAATCAGCCTCCTCACCTTCCTGGCGAATGAATACATCGTTCCATTCGCCAACAAACGCGGAGAATACATTCGGCGGGTCAATATCCAAAAAACCGGCTTGCGCACGCATGCCCAGAGAAACAAAATCTGGTATCGCTCGGGAAACAACACCATCTGGCAAATCACGCACTATGATCCATCTTCGGAAAAAATGAGAGGCGTTACCCTGTACCGGATGGACCGGCAAAACCGCCTGACACAACGCATCGATGCAGATGAGGTGGTTTGGCTTCCCGGAGAAAAACATTGGGAATTCCACAAAGGCGTGATCCACGACTTTGCGGGCAGGGGGAAAATCCAACAACAAACTTTCAAGAAAAAAATTTTGGGGCTTACGGAAAAACCGGAAGATTTCCAACAAGCCGGCAGAAACCCGGAGACGATGAATTACCAGGAACTCGGCCGCTACATCGAAGACTTGCGCAAAAGCGGCGCGAACCCCACCCGCTACGTCGTAGACATGTGGGCCAAAATTTCTGCGCCGTTCATCAGCTTCGTATTGGCGATTGTGGGTGTGCCTTTCTCCATTCGAAGCAGCAGAAGCGGAGGAGTCGCCCTGGGGGTCGCCATCGCCATCGGAATCGGCGCCATCTACCTCGTTCTTTTCCATGCAAGTCTATCGTTCGGACATGCCGGACGCCTCCCGCCCGCCCTGGCAGCCTGGGGGCCAAATGCGATTTTCCTTGCGGGAGGGGCTTATTTTCTCGCCTCCGTCAGGGGATAACGCGCCCACTCCACTCAGGACGAAAACAGCTCTTTCTCGATCAAGGCGGATAAATTCATCTCTTCATCGATCTTCATCACCACGCGAAGGACACGATGCGGCGCATTACTCAACAGAGGAGACAGCTTCACCGCATCCTTCTCCGTGGTGAGAATGAAATCAGCCCCGGTCTTCTGCATGGACGAAACGAGCCGCACGCCGTCCGCCAAAGCATAATGGGCATGATCGGGATATTCGTGATGCGCCATGACTTCCACATCCAGCGATTCAAGCATTTTTTCGAAACCATACGGATTTCCCAGGCCGCTGACGGCAACGACCCTGGCGCCCCTCAATTCATCCGGTGAGCCCGTGTTCTCGCCTCGGGAATCCAGGAGCGCATCGGGCTCAAGGTGGCCCGTGAACACCGGAATATCCGGTACAAGAGACTGAATTTCCTCTCTCGGACGGCCGGCGCATTCGCCCGTCAGCAAAACGGCGTCCGCGCGCCTTAGGGCCGAAACCGGCTCCCGGAGAACACCTGCGGGAACCACCTTGCCGTTTCCAAAAGGCGAATCTCCGCGCAATACCACCACGTCCATATCCCGGTGAAGCGCGAGGTGTTGAAACCCATCGTCGAGCACGACAACGTCCGCTCCGAATTCCTCGACCGCCTTCTTCGCCACAAAAGACCGCTCCGCACCCGTCAACACGAGGAGGCCGGGATAGCGGCGGGCAAGCATCGCCGCCTCATCCGCGGCCGGCGGGGCGGCCATCAGGCTTCCCTTCCCGTCGCCCACAACCATCACATCCTTGGGTCTTCCGCCATAACCCCTGCTCACCACGGCGGGCTTCCGACCGTTCAAGATTAGTTTTTCCACCAGCCAGGCGACCGTGGGCGTTTTCCCCGTCCCCCCCAGGGCGAGGTTTCCAATCGAAATAACAGGTGCGGGAATTTTCGAGACATTGGCTTTTTCGGCTTCATAACGCCTGCGTCGATTCGCCATCGCAGCGCCATAGAGACTTCCCAGGGGGACGAGGCTCTTCGCCAACATGCGGGACCAGGCCGGGGACGAGGGGTTGCCCTCCCAGGCCTGCAGGACTGCGCGCCGAAAACTCACGCGGCGCCCTCATTCGATTCCGCCAGGACTTGAGCGATATATTCCGCGGTTCGCTCGGAAGCGCCCTGGTTATTCTGCACTACCCGACGGGCCGCTTCACCTGCGCGCTTTCGGGTTACCGGATCGTCCAGCCATTTCATGACGGCCGTCTCCAGATTCTCCCGCCCACTCAGTTGAATCGCGCCGCCTTGCTTCACCATCTCGCGCGTGACCTCGGCGAAATTTTCCATGTGGGGGCCGCACAGGCATGGCACCGCCCAGCGCGCCGCTTCTATCGGGTTCTGGCCGCCATGGGGAATAAAACTTCCACCGATGATCGCCATCGTTGCGCACCCGTATGCATCCGCCAGTTCTCCCATCACATCCAGGATGACTGCCTGATGCTCACCGCCCGTATCTTTTATCCGGCTCCACCGTACGGGAGAAATGCCTGCGTCTCGGAGGTCCGCTTCCACCTGGGCTACCCTTTCCAGGTGACGAGGCGCGAGAAGCAGGCCCACTCCCGGTATATTCCGGTGAACGGATGACAGTACCTCTCCAATCAGCTTCTCTTCTCCCAGGTGCGTGCTGCCGGCCACGATGACGTGTCGGCACGCGCCCAAGCCATACACTCCATGCGGGGGCTCCCGAGGCGGCGCAGGCGCGTCGAATTTGACATTCCCGGAGACTCGCACGGAAGTTGCGCCCAAATCCGAGAACCGCTCGGCGTCCCCTTCTCCGCGCGCCAGTACGTCTTTGAACCTCTTGAGGAGCGTAGAAAAGAAACACTGAAACCGCTTGTATTTCTGATACGACCGCTCGGAAAGCCTCCCGTTGACGATGGATACGGGGATATTCCGCCTTGCCGCCTCCGCTACGAGATTCGGCCATATCTCCGTCTCTATGAGCGCGATCATGGACGGCCGGATGCGCCTCAATGCGGAGCGAACAATTATAGGAAAATCCAGGGGCAAGTAGATGAGTTGCTCGACTCCCGATATTTTTCCGGCCTCGTTTCTTCCCGTTCGCGTCACCGTGGAAAGAACGATTTTGAGTTCCGGCTTCTTTTTCAAAAGCACGGGTATCAGAATAGCAGCCACGCCCACTTCCCCCACGGAAACGGCGTGCAGCCAAAGACGCCTCCCCTCCGCATCGGGCAACTCGGGCGGAAACCCGAACCTCTCACGAACGGCTCGCAAGTCGAACCCCCGAAGCCACAGGCGAATCAGAAAATAAACGAGCAATACGGGCGAGATGAGAAGAATGACGAGGTTGTAAAGAAACAGCATAATCGGTTCACTTCCCCGCCGCGTTCTTCAGGTGGTGCTGCACCTCTTCATTCGCATGAATGAGCCGCCTTTCGACTTCTGTGCGCTTCGCCTCCAACACCCCCTTGTCCCGGGTTCGCGGCACTTCCAGAGGTTCCCCGCAACAAAAAGCGATTCTCCCGAAGGGCAGGGGCAAAATCGTCTTGTCCCAAGTGGGGATGGTGAAAAAGCGCGATGCCGCGAAAGCGACCGGGCAAATTGGATATCCTGTGAGGCTCGCCAGAGTGATGACGCCCATTTTTACCTTCTGAGGCGGGCCCTTTGGACCATCCGGCGTGATGACGAGTTGATGCTTCCCTTGCTTCGCCACCCTGACCATCTGCCGAACCGCAGCAACTCCGCCTTTATCCCTCCCGTCCAACACAGAGGAAGAGCCTCTCACGCAATGGGTATCGAGCCGGGCCATCACCTGAGCGAGTATTTCTCCGTCCTGGCTTCTACTCGCCATACATGTGCGGTGAGAATGATATGTATTAAAGAAGCAGGGCAGCCCCAAATGACGATGCCAGAGCGCCCAGATAAATTTTTCATCACGCTTGCGGCTCATCTTTTCATTCGATTCCGTTTTCGGCACGATTATCGACGAAGTGGCATAGACCGCTTTCAGGTAGCCCGCGATGATCAGGCCTCCCAGCCACGCCGAAAGCGGCGCATCGGGATTCCGGCCCCATTCATCATAGGCGATGGAATCTTCATTCATGCTACGCGTCCTGCGCTTCAACACCGAGTTCCGCCGCGATGTGCGCCGCGGCGCATTCATAGGGGTCTACCCCTTCCAGGGCGTTTTGAATCCTCTCGAACGCCCGGACTTGCCCGGCTCTCACGTCATTATTTAGAAGCACTTCCCTCAAGGCATCTGCAATGGGTTGCGCGCGCACCTGCTTTTGAAACAACTCGGGAACCGCCTCATGGCCGGACAACAAATTCACAAGGCTGATGAAATCCACCTGAAGCAAAAAATACCTGACCAGCGTATACGAAAAGATATCCCCGGCATACAGAACGACCATCGGCACACCCAGCAGAGCCGTCTCGAGAGATGCCGTGCCGCTCGCCACGACCACGGCGTCGGCCGCGCGAATCACTTGTTTCGCATCACCTCTCACGACCCTTATCTCGATGCCGGACGACTTCAAGCGGCTCGCAACGTAGCCCTCCGGCAACGAAATCGCCTCTGAAATCAAAAAGCGCACCCCCGGCGTCTGCGCATGGATAATCTTCAGCGCATCCATCATGGCATCCACGTGAGAATCGATTTCCTTGAGGCGACTGCCCGGAAGAAGCGAGATCACCTTGTCGCTCATCGATAAGCCCAGTGAGCACCGGGCGCTTTCCCTGGAAGGCGCATCTCGAAGTTCATGGGCGACGGGATTGCCGATGAACACGGCATTTCCGCCCAATTCGTTAAAAATCCGAGGCTCGAACGGAAATATGTTCAGGGCCAGTTCGAAAACATCCGCAATGATGCGGGCGCGGCCTTTCCACCAGGCCCACACCTGGGGGGTGATGAAATATATGCACTTGGGCGGTTGCGGCAGTTTGCGCACCGCGCGCGCGCACGAAAGGTTAAAGCCCGGATAATCCACAAAAATCACCGCCTTCGGCTTGTGATCCGCGATCCTCCTCAACAAATCTTTTTTGATCTTTCTCAGCTTGGGATAAATGCGGGGGATGCCTGCGAAACCAACGATGGATATGTCGCCGATGTCGTGAATCAAATCGACTCCCGCCTCGGCCATCAATTGCCCACCCATCCCGGATAACTGGAGGTCGGGTATCCTGGCGGCTAGCGCTTTCACCAGATTCGCAGCGTGAACGTCTCCGGACGGTTCTCCGGCGAGCACCACGACGTCGTTCGCCGAGCGCTCATTCGATCTCATTTTCCGACCAGCCGACTACGCAGATTCCGGTCGCGTCGGCTTCCCGAATCAAGCGCTCGCGATCGATGAGAAAAGTTCGCTCAGCCTCCAGGATCAACCCCGAAGCGCCGCCTTCGCGCATCACCTGCAAGGTCTCGGGTCCCACCGTAGGCACATCGTAGCGCATGTCCTGCTCGGGACGGGCCACCTTGCAGACAACAGCCCCTTTCCCGGCGAGAGCACATCCCCTGCGAATCGCCTCGTTCGTACCCTCGATACCCTCCACCGCGACTACCGTCCCCTTTTGAACCACCACGGTCTGGCCGATGTCCAAGGCCGCGACGCTCCGGGCCATCCGGAACGCATATTCCGCGTCTTTTCGTTGGTTTTGGCGTAACTTTTTTTTCGTGATGCTCCCGCGCGGGGCAATGAGATGCTCGAGAAATTCTGTTTGTGGCATCACCTTCATCCCGTTCTCTTCCACAAACTCGATTACGGCATCCATGACCGTTGTATCGGCCGTATTCCTGGCATTCTTCATGAAGCGCAGAACCGTCAAATCGAAGCGCAAAGATTGGAACAAGACACTTTTCTCCACCTTTCCCACGAGCCCTATTTCCGCAACATCCTCATCGCTGAAGAACCGGATGATTTTATTCGGCTGGGTGGGAGGGATGTGGGTGATGGAATCCGCCTCTCCTGACAGCGTTTCCTCGATTTCAGCGGACAAAGCCACCACGGACACGCGCTTGCCCCGTTTTTTCGCACTGGATACAAACTCGGACGGCAACCTGCCCGAACCTGCAACGAGGCCTATTCTTTCCAGGGAATCCGGCATGGTGAATTCTAGTGAGTTGAGGGCATGGTATTTTTCAGCATCTCTACGACGCGCAGGGCAATCTCCAAAGACCGCAATTCTTTCTCCGGATCGGAAACAACATCCCGGAGTTGTGCCGATTGCAGGAAATGCCGCAACTCCAACTGGAGCGGATTGCCTTTGTGGACGAAAACCCTCTCCACCTGGAATTGCTCGCGGTATTTGAGCTCCTCCCGGGTCAACTGGTGCTCGCTTACGGCCTGTCGATGAATTCTCAGTTCCTGGTCCGCGTAATCGAGGGTAATGAACGCGTCGGGTTGCGATACGGAAAGCGTCCTGATCTTGTTCTGCGTCACACGGCTTGCGGTCAGACTCGCCACGCACCCACCCTCGAAGCAAATCTGCACATTCGCCACGTCGTCCCGATCGGACAGAACACTCGATCCGGTAGCCGAGAGCAAATCAATTTCCTCATCCACGAGCCGCAAAACGATGTCCAGATCATGAATCATCAAGTCTAGCACGACGCCGTCTTCTCTCACTCTCGGCGAGAAGGGCCCCAGTCTGCGGCATTCAACCAGGGTGGGCGCATCAACGATGTTGCCCAACTCCTGAACAGCCCCGTTGAACCGCTCCACGTGGCCGATGTGAAGAACCAGATTGTTTTCAGTGGCCAGGTCGAACAATTTCCTGGCATCTTCCATCGTAGTACAAATGGGCTTTTCCACCAGAACATGGATGCCATTCTCCAGGAAGATCCGTGACACCGCAAAATGCTGCAAGGTGGGTACGGCGATGGTAACCGCATCTACAAGACCGATCAGATCGGCGGGATCGGAGAACGCCTCCGCACCATATCTGTCGGCCAGTTCTTGAGCACGACTGGGAACCAGGTCACAAACAGCCGCCAAATTTACGTCCGAAAGCTCGGAGAGCGCAGCCACATGATAACTGCCCATATGGCCGACGCCGACAACGCCAACTCGCAGAGAATCCAGCATGGGCTCTTAACCTCGCAAAAAACTTACACTTACACGCGGCCTTGGTAGATGCCGTTCTTCGAATTCCGCACGAATTCTACCACGGATTGAATTTCCGCTCCTAACGGCGCCTGCGCTTCTATTTCCTCTATTTTCTGCGCCATCGTGCCCGGCCCGTTGAAAAGGATTCCATATGCACGCTTTATTGCCGCTCTCACTTCGGCCGAAACGCCCCTTCTGCGCAAACCGACCACATTCAGTCCGACCACGCGAAAAGGAGCACCCGCCATCTTGACGAAGGGAGGCACATCCTTCCTCACCGCAATAGGACCCACCAGTATCACGCCTTCCCCGATTCGCATGCGCTGATGAACGCCGATGAAGTTGGAGATGAAGCTGTTGTCCCCCACTTCCGCATGCCCTCCCAGTGAGCAATGGTTCACCAGGATCACCTCATCACCTACACGGCAGTCATGGCCCACATGCGCCCCAACCATGATGTAGCATTTCCGGCCGATTACCGTATTTTGACCCTGGTGCATCGAACGATGGATGGTCGCCGTTTCGCGGATAATTGTTTCCGCTCCGATTTCCACCCCGCCCGAATCCGACTGCAAACCAACGACCTGCGCTTCCAGACCGATGACGGCATTCGGAAAAATCCGGCACCCCTCCCCTACGACGGCAGGGCCCTGAATGGTTGCGTTCTGTCCGATTTCGCAACCGTCCCGGAGAATCACGTTTGGGCCCACAAAAGCCCCCGGGCCGATTTTCAAATCCCGCCCGAGTTGTGCTTCCGGGTCGATATGCGAGGTGGGAGCTATATCGTTCAATGTTTACCGGGACCGGGGAACGGCGTAAGCGGAGAAAACACCTTCGGCGGCTATCTGACCCCCTGCAAATGCCCGCCCTTCGAACTTCCACAAAGTCCTTCTGTTTTTCAGGAGTTTCGCGTGCAACTCCAGCAAATCACCGGGAACGACGGGCCGTCTGAATTTCACCTGCTCGATGCCGGTGAAGAAAAACTCGGCATCGGGTTCGACCATTTCCAGCTCGAACAGGCAAATCAAACCGGTCTGCGCCAACGCTTCGATGATCAAAACCCCCGGCATGATGGGATTACCGGGGAAATGACCCCTGAAGTAAGGTTCATCAATCGAAATCGTTTTCCGGGCTACGACAGATTTTTCTTCCGCATTCAGTGAGGTCACCTGATCGACGAAAAGAAACGGATCCCTGTGCGGGATTAATTCCTGTATCCGCCGGCTATCAATCATGATTCCAGTTCGCCAATCTTTCTTTCGAGTCGATTCACTCTATCCGACAGCCTCGGCAGATTCTTCAACACCGCAATTCGCCTCCGCGCATCGCGAACTTCCGCCGCCGGGTTGTGCATATACACTTTCCCGCCTTCCAGGCTTTGCAGCACGCCGGTATCGGCTCCGAATTTCGCCCCATCGCCAATTTCGACATGATCCACCACCCCGACACGGCCGCCCATCATGACGCCCCGGCCGATTCTCACACTGCCCGCTATGCCCACCTGGCTCGCCAATATGCAATCCTCCCCAATCACGACGTTGTGCGCGATTTGCACCAGGTTGTCGATTTTCGTGCCGCGTCCGATTCTCGTTTCCCGCAACGTAGCGCGATCTATCGTGGTGTTCGCCCCGATTTCCACGTCGTCTTCAATGACGACCCTCCCGGTCTGCGGGTACTTGAAAATACGGCCCTCCTCATCGGGAATGTACCCGAACCCGTCCGCCCCGACGACGACTCCCGCATGAAGAATGACTCTCGCTCCGATTTCCACGTCGGCATACAAAACACAATTCGGGTGTATGAAACACCCCGAACCTATGTTCACGTTCTCGCCGACATGCACACCCGCCCCGATATAAGAACCATCGCCTACAGCCGCGCCGCCGGCAAGAGATGCAAATGGCCCGACATATGCGCCGTCTCCGATGTGGGCCGTATCGGAGATACTGGCCTGGGCATCAATCCCCGGCTGGAACTTCCGGGGCGGCCGGAACAGTGAAACCGCGCGAGCGAAAGACAACCGGGGGTTTTTGGTTGAAATCGAGGGGCGACCAGTTTCCAGACCCTGAGGGACGATGAGGGCGCCTGCGTCGGAATGCGTACTCAGTTTTTTCGCCGACTCCACGTAGCTCAAATCGTTCGGCGAAGCTCTTTCATACTCGGCCACGTCGTGTATATCGACGTTCCCGTCACCGATCAATTCCCCGCCAAGCAGATTGGCGATGTCCGCGAGAAGCATTTTATTTCTTCTTCTGGTCGTACAGCTTGATCACCCTCTCCGTAAGGTCCACTTTCGGGTTGACGAACAAAACACCGCCTGAGGCATTGTCTACGACGACGTCATAACCTTCGTTTTTTCCGATGTCCTCAACGATCACGCGAACTTCCTTCAACACCTTCTCCGTGGCTATTCTTCGGCGATCCTGCAGGTCTCGTTCGCTCTCTCGCACCAATCGCCTCAAATTGTCCTGCTCGCGTGCGAGTTCCCTTCTTTGGGAACGCAAGTCGAACGCCTTGCGCTCTTTTTCCTCCTGGCGCCAAACCCCGCTTTTCTGCTCGATCTCCACCTGCAAGTCCCGCACCTTGTTCGCAAGTATGCTCAATTCGTCGCGCCTTTTCCGAATCGCGCTTTGAAGCCTGTTTCTCTCTCTCTCCAAAGACGAACTCGCGGCCCGGCCGCCTTTCGAAACCCGCAATACGCGCTGAATATTGACGACGCCGTATTTCACACCCGCCGATTCCGCATGACCCGCATAGCCGAAGGCGAGAAGCATTGAAAGGATTAAAACAGATGAACCATGCCGCCTCACTTCAGACATCCTCCCCATCAAAGGCCAAATCGGCACGCGCGATCTAGAACGCGGCCCCGATTCCCAAATGCGCTTCCCTTCTGCGCTCGTCGTCTTTTCTGTCCAGCTTGTATCCGATATCGAGCCGCATGGGGCCGATAGGCGTCACGATGCGCAAGCCGATTCCGGCGCCGTACCTCAATTCCCCGAAATCGAAGGCATTATCCTCATCCCAGATGTTTCCCATGTCAAAGAAAACCGCGACCTGCGTCGGGCCGATGAAAGGATGCGTCAATTCAACGGAGCCGAGAGCGGCGGAGAATCCGCCTATGGTTTCGCCCTGCGAATCCTTCGGCCCCAGGTCGTCGGAAGTGAACCCTCGAACGGTGTATCTTCTGGTGGCGTACAAACGACGGAACGCGGGCGCTTCGCCATCGAGCGGTTCGACAAAGCGAACATTGCCCCTCAAACTCAAGACCAAATCCCGCAAAACGCGGATTCGGAAACGCTCTCCGATGTTATAATACTGCCTGAATTCCGCTTCTGCGGTGAGAACGTCGACGTTTCCGCCCAAAGCCGATGAAGAAATCGTGGAGGCGATGCTCCAGTAAGTGCCGTCCGTCGGGAAAATGGGTCTGTTCAGGCTATCGTAGACCAGTCTCGGAATAATGCTGCTTTCGAGGAAAGTCTCCCCTTCCTGCTCGAGAATCGTGGAAATCGCATTGGCGGAAACGTTGCTGATTTCCGATTCCGCAATTTCATAGGAGAGGAAACCCCTCAAGAACTCCTGAAATTCCCTGCCGACTGTTATCCGGGCGCCCTGCCTTTCGTTGTCGAACGTACTGTACTCCTGATCGACGAAAAAGAGGCTTCCCCCGAGCGAGTAGCCGGAGTCCCGGAAACTGGGGTCGAAGTATTCCGCAACCAAATCAAAGCGATCGGAAGAAATTCTGGTGAACAGGGAGCCGACCAGGCC
The DNA here is from genome assembly GCA_022828125.1 of bacterium. Taxonomy (GTDB): domain Bacteria; phylum UBA8248; class UBA8248; order UBA8248; family UBA8248; genus Bin107. The sequence continues at coordinate 680,983 of JAJEJD010000020.1, forward strand.
CCTGCCGAACAGATTCGCTTCTCTCAATTCGCCTTGCCCGTAAAGGCCCTCGTCGCTATTGACGCCGAGGCCGCCCGTTATGGAGCCGGTCGGCTTCTCCTTCACCTCGATCTCGATATCGAGGATTTCATCGTTGCCGGGACGCCGTTTTTCAACGACTTTCACCGTTTCGAAATAGTTCTTGCGTCTCAGACGCTGACGCGTCAAATCCAGTCCCTTTGCACTGTACAGAGACCCTTCGATAACGCGGACGTTGCGGCGAATCACGTTCTCGCGAGTGCGGGTATTGCCTTTTACCGCCACTTTCCCGATGTATACCCTCCGCCCCTTGTTGATTCGCACCGTGATGTCGACCGTTTTCTTCTTATCGTCCGTTTTCGTGAAACTGTTTACGTCCACGAACGCATAGCCTCGGTTCGAGAATTGGCTCGTAATCGCGCGCACGTCGGAGAGCAGGCGGGTTTTGTTGAAAATATCGCCGACGAAAACGAGCATTTTCCGCCGAATCTCTTCTACGGGGATGACGTCCTCCCCGCCGCGAACCTCGATTTTGGCGACTCTGTACCGAAAGCCTTCGCGGACGGGAATCGTTATATCGATGCGGTTCCTCCCCCGGTCCTCGCGAATGACGGGCTGGCTGACCTGAACCTTGGCGTAGCCGCGGCTCTCGTACAGCAGGCGAATCCGCACCAGGTCCCTCTGCAGTTCCTCTTCGTTGAATATCCCCGAACTCGTGAGGAAAGAGAAAAAGCCCTTCTCGCTGGTTTCCATGACCTTGAGCAATTCTCTTCTGGAGACGTTCTCGTTGCCTTCGAAATTGATCGAGCCGATGCTGACGCTTTCCCCCTCGTCGATCACCAGGGTGACGGCCACCGTATTCGGGCCGCTTTCCTTGAGAACCGCTTCTACGCGCGCGAAATAATAGCCGCTTTCCTGATAGAGTTTTCGTACGTTACGGACGCTTTCTTTCAGGATGGATTCGTTGACGATGGTCTGAACCTTCACCGTCATGCGCTCGCGGATTTTCTCGAGGTCCAGGCTGCTGTTTCCGATGATTTCGATCTGGTTGATCGTGGGCTTTTCGCTGAGTTGATATATCACGCGGAGCCCCCCTTCCAGAGACTCCACTTGAGCTTTCACGTCCCGGAAGAATCCCAGTTTGTATATGGCTCGGACATCCGCGCGGATTTGCTTGACCAATTCTACGTTGGTGTAGTTTTGCCCCTCTTTCAGCCGGACATAAAAAAGAACGGTGGAACGGTCGACCCGGCGATTCCCTTTGACCTCGATGGCCCGTATCGTGATGGCCGGTGAGTCCGACTGCCCCCTCGCCTCCTGCGGAGCGGCAACAAGCGACACGACGGCCACGACGGCGCAGGCCAACACCTTCGCCGCACAACGCATAAGACCACCCCCCGAGGAAAAAGGGGAAACAAGTTTCGATTTTGCAGTGAAACTATAGGTCCTGGACACTGAGCACTTCCGTGTCTTCTTTCAGTTCGAATACCAATTCATCCCCGGCCAGCTTCGCCAGAATCGTCCCCCCGTCCTGGAATTTACCGTGCAAAACTTCTTCGCTGAGGGTGTCTTCGATGTGCTTTTGGATGACGCGGCGCAGAGGCCTCGCTCCATAGGCCGGTTCGAACCCCTGTCTGGCAATCCAGTCCTTGGCATCGTCGCTCAGTTCAATCGTCATTTCCTTTTCACTCAGCGTCTCGTTGACCTTGGCGATTTCGATATCCACGATTTTCAGGATGTCCTCGTGGGTCAACGGCCGGAAGATGATGACGTCGTCAATCCGGTTCAGAAACTCCGGGTTGAAGGTGCGCTTCAGTTCATCGCGAATGCTGTCCTTCATCTTGTCGAAGCCGAGGCCCGTGTCCACCTTCTGGAAGCCGAGGGACGTCCCTTTCTCGATGGAGCGGGCCGCCAGATTCGAAGTCATGATGATGACGGTGTTCTTGAAGTCGATGTTGCGGCCATAGCTGTCGGTGAGCAAACCGTCGTCCATCACCTGGAGCAAAACGTGGTAGACATCGGGATGCGCCTTCTCGATTTCATCGAGCAGCACGACGGAGTAAGGCTTTCTCCGAACACGCTCGGTGAGCTGCCCCCCCTCCTCATAGCCGACGTACCCCGGAGGCGCTCCGGTGAGGCGGGAGACGTTGAATCTCTCCATGTATTCACTCATGTCGATGCGAATGAGGGCGTTCGGGTCGCCGAACATGAACTGGGCGAGCATTCTGGCCATCTCGGTCTTGCCCACGCCCGTGGGGCCCAGGAACAAGAAGCTGCCGATCGGTCGCTTCGGCCCCTTCAGGCCGGCGCGCGCCCGGCGAACCGCCTTCGTCAGGGCGCGCGTGGCTTCTTCCTGCCCGATGATATGGCTGTTCAACTCCTCTTCCATCCGGAGAAGACGCTCGTTCTCCACTTCTCCGATGCGCTGCAGCGGAATCCCGGTCATCCGGCTGACGACGTAAGCCACGTCATCTTCGGTGACATACGGCTCCTCATCGGTTTGCCCCGCTTCCCACTCCGCCTTCAACTCGTCGAGCCTGCTTCTGTCCTGCTCCTCCTGGTCGCGCAACTCGACGGCCTTTTCAAAATCCTGTTTCTCGATCATGTCCTTTTTGGTGCGAACCGTATCTTCAATCTGGCGCTGGAGATCCCGGATGTTGGTCGGGAACGTTTCTTTCTCGAGGCGAACCTTGCTGCACGCCTCATCGATGACGTCTATCGCCTTGTCCGGCAAGAAGCGATCCGACACGTACTGGGACGACAGGCGAACGGCGGAAACCAGCGCATCGTCCGTCAACTGCGCGCGGTGGTGTTTCTCATACTTGTCCCGGAGGCCCTTCAGTATGCTGACAGTGTCATCCACCGACGGCGGGTCCACCATAACCGTCTGGAAGCGCCGCTCCAAAGCGCCGTTTTTCTCGATATATTTCCGGTATTCATCCAGCGTGGTGGCGCCGATGCACTGGACTTCTCCGCGGCTGAGCGCGGGTTTCAACATGTTCGAAGCATCGATGGAGCCTTCCGCCGCACCCGCGCCCACCAGGGTATGCAGTTCATCGATGAAGATAATCACATCCTGGCTCTGCGTGATCTCCTTCATGATGGCTTTCAGGCGCGCCTCGAATTGTCCGCGGTATTTCGTCCCTGCGACCAAAGCGCCCAGATCGAGCTGAACCACGCGCTTGTTGTACAAAATCTGGGGAACTTCTTTCGAGATGATCGATTGAGCCAGGCCCTCGACAATCGCCGTTTTCCCGACGCCGGGCTCGCCGATCAGGACGGGGTTGTTTTTCGTCCGGCGCGCGAGAATCTGGATGACGCGCTCGATTTCCAGCTCCCGCCCGATGACCGGGTCGAGTTTCCCCTCTTCGGCAAACTCCGTGAGGTCGCGCCCGAATTCATCGAGCGCGGGCGTCTTGCTCTTCTCGCGAGAACGCGCAGCCACCGGCTCCCGCAAGAGGTTGATGGTCTGCTCCCGCGTCTGCTGGAGCTTGACGCCGAAGCTGGCCAGGATTTTCGCGGCCAGTCCGTCTTTCTCGCGGACGATACCCAACAACAGATGCTCGGTGCCGATATAGTTGTGGCCCATCAGACGGGCCTCTTCGACGGCGTATTCAAGCACTTTCTTCGCTTTCGGGGTGAACGGGATGTCCCCTTCCACGGGGCCGCTCAAACTCTTGGGCAAATTGCGTTCAAGCTCCAGACGAAGCTGTTTGGGGTCGACGCCCAGCTTCTGCAAAACGGCTATGGCGATCCCGCCCCCATCCTTCAACACGCCAAGCAAGACATGTTCGGTGCCCAGATATTCGTGCCGGTAGTGCTCCGCCTCTTCTCTGGCCAGGATAATGACTTTTCGGGCACGCTCGGTGAATCGCTTGAACATACGGCCCCCCTTACTTTTTTTGAGCTATTTTCCCATCCACCACGGCGATCACACGATCCATTTTCTCCGCCATCGAAGCATTGTGCGTCGCCACCAGAATCGTTTGCCTGTTTCTCTCGTTAATCTCTCGAAGCAATTCAAATATCGTTCCCGCGGTTGACGAATCCAGATTCCCCGTTGGTTCATCCGCGAGCACCACAGAAGGATTGTTAATTAACGCGCGTGCAATAGCAACCCTTTGCTGCTCCCCCCCGGAAAGTTCTCCGGGCCGATGATTCCACCTGTCGGCCAGGCCCATCCGGCTTAACAATTCCTTCGCCTGTTCTTCCACCTCTTTTTTCCGGGCGCCGCGGAGCAGCCCGGGTATCATAACATTTTCCAGCCCGGAAAACTCCGGCAACAGATGATGAAACTGGAATACGAAACCCACGTGCTGATTTCGCAGTCGAGCCAACTCGACCTCGGAGCGCTCATACAGGCTTTTGCCCTCCAGAATCACTTCGCCTTTCGTCGGCCTGTCGAGCGCTCCCAAAAGATGGAGCAAGGTGGTTTTCCCCGCTCCGGAGACTCCCATGACGGCCACCATCTCGCCATGCGCAACTTCGAGATCGACTCCGCTCAGAGCCATCACTTCGCCGCTGCCCATGGCGTATGATTTTTCCAGTCCCTTTGTGACGATGACCTGCGTCGACACCTCTTTCGGTGCAGCAGATTCGCTCATCTCCAATGTGCCCGAATCAACCATAACGGAGATTTTCTACCGGATCGACGCGAGAAGCCCGCCACGCTGGATAAAGTGTCGCCGCCAAACAGATGATAAAAGCAACCACTGCCGTAACAGAGACATCGAAAGGCGTCATCTGCACCGGTAATTTCTCTATATGGTAAACGCTGGGAGGTAGTATGTCCAGACCAAAGGCGCGCTCCAGAAAATCCTCCACCACATGGAGATTCCACCCCAGAACGAGGCCGCCGCAAGTGCCCAATACAGCCCCTACCAGACCGATAAAAGCGCCTTGCACGAAAAATATCCTCAAAATGGCGCCGCTCGTAGCCCCCATCGACTTCAGGATTGCGATTTCACGCCCTTTCTCCATCACCACCATGACGAGCGAACCGATGATGTTGAAGGCAGCCACGACGACGACGAGGAGAAGAAGGATGGTGAGCGTGGTTTTTTCCGTTTTCAGCGCGGAAAAGAGGTTGCGGTTCATCTCCTGCCAGGAGCGCGACGAATACGCCTCCGAGAGAGCGCCCTGAATCTTGCGGGAAATGCGCTCCGCCGAGAAAATGTCCTTCACGCGCAAATGCACCCCCGTCACGGATTTGCCGAACCCGAAGAATTCCTGGCTCTCTTTCATCGAGACGAACGAGAGTCCGGCGTCGTACTGATAAAAGCCGCTGCGGAAAATTCCCACCACCTGAAACTTTTTCGTCCGGGGCACCAGGCCCATCGGCGTAACCACCCCCACGGGGCTCACCATCATCACCGTGTCACCCTCTTTGAGGAACAGGTTCTTCGCGAGCTCGGCCCCGATGATAACGCCGGGCTTGCCCTCGCCGGTTTTCCCCAGAATCTTGTTCAGCGAACCGTCCTTCAGGTATTTCCTGATGTCCGTCACGTCGATTTCCCGACCCGGCACAATCCCGCGCACCACCGCGCCCAGCACACGGTTCTTGAACGAGAACATCGCCTGCCCGTAGACGAAAGGACTCGCCGCCACGACACCCTCATGCTTGCGCGCCTTTTCCAGGACATCCTCCCATTCACGCATCAGGGTAGCGCCGGATCTCGTGATGACGATATGACTCTGCGTGCCCAGTATCTTGTCGCGGAATTCCCGCTGAAACCCCGTCATCACTCCCACGACGACGATGAGGGTGGCGACTCCCAGCGCGATGCCCAGCACGGAGATCCAGGTCGTGAGCGAGACGAAGGCGAGTTTGCTCCGCGAGCGCAAATGCCTGAAGCCGATAAAGAGTTCCGTGGAAAGAGACATCATCCGTCCTGGTGTTTGCGCAACAGGGGGAAAAGGATGACGTCACGAATCGAATGCGTGTTCGTCAGCAGCATCGCGAGCCTGTCGATCCCGATCCCCTCGCCGGCCGTAGGCGGCAGGCCGTATTCCAGGGCCGTCAGGTAATCCCAGTCTATCTCATGGGCTTCCTCATCGCCGGCTTCCCTTTTCGCTTCCTGTTGCTCGAAGCGCGCCCGCTGATCGTCGGGATCGTTCAACTCCGTATAGGCGTTGGCGATCTCGCGCCCGGCGATGATGAGTTCAAACCGCTCTACGGTATCCGGGTCGTCTTCCCTGCTCTTGGACAGCGGCGAAAGGGCTTTTGGAAAATCGTAGACGAAAGTGGGCTGCCTGAGCTTCGGCTCCACCAGTTCCTCGAACAGATACTCCAGGATGTGGGCGTGGCTCATCTCATCCGGGATGGGATAACCCTTGGGTTCCGCGATTTTCCTCGCGAAAAGGCGGGCTTTTTCCTGATCCTCCAATACGTCGTCCGGCGCTCCGCCCACCTCGACGATGGAATGACGCCATTCATACCGCGCCCAGGGCGGCTGAAACGAGATTTCCTCGTCCCCGTATTTCAGCACGTCATCCCCCAGAATCTCCCGGGCCAGCGACGCCAGCATCTTTTCCGTCAACTCCATCAGGTCGTTGTAGTCCGCGTACGCCATATAGAATTCCAGCATGGTGAATTCGGGGTTGTGCTGCGTGGATATGCCTTCGTTTCTGAAATTGCGGTTGATTTCGTAGACACGATCCATTCCACCGACAACCAGGCGCTTGAGGTAGAGCTCGGGCGCCACGCGAAGGAACAGAGGCATTTCCAGGGTATTGTGGTAGGTCGTGAACGGTCTCGCCGTCGCCCCGCCGGCGATGGCCTGCATCATCGGGGTTTCGACCTCGATAAAATTCAGATCATCCAGAAAGCGGCGTATCGACTGAATCATCCGGGTTCTCACCCGGAATACCTCGACCACCTCGGGGTTTGCGATCAAATCCACATACCGCTGCCGATAACGGGCCTCCACGTTTCTCAGGCCATGCCATTTTTCAGGCAGGGGACGCAAGCTTTTCGTCAGGAGGCTCATCCGGCGAACCCAGATGGAGAGTTCGCCCATCCTCGTTCGGAACACCCCGCCCTCCGCGCCGACGATATCGCCGATGTCGAGATCCCTGGCGGATTGAAACGCCTCCTCGCCGATCTCATTCATCCGGATGAACAACTGGATCTGCCCGGTTCCGTCCCGCAGATCGACAAAGGCGACTTTCCCCTGCACTCGCTTGGCGATGATTCTCCCCGCCACCGAATAATTCGCCTCTTTCGCCTCATCGAAGCCGTCCGCCGGCACTTCATGAAATTCCCCGACGATGACGCCGATTTGGTGCGTCGTCGAAAACCGGTTCACGAAGGGGTTGGCGCCCGAGGCTCGAATCCCCTCGAGCTTTTTTCTCCGCTGCTGGGTCAATATATTTTCATCTTCTCGCTCATCCGGCGACGATGACGCTTCATCCGCCACGGGGGCGCTCCTCCCATGCTCTCTTTCTGCGTTCATTAAACTGTGATTTCCCCATTCGCTTCCATCCGGTTCAGCCGGCGGCGACTACGCGCGCGCATTCGCCTTCTCCTGTATCAACGAGAGGAGATAGGCGTCAATGAACGCGTCGATATTCCCGTCCAATACGGCGTTCACGTCCGAGCGCTCCACGTCCGTTCGATGATCCTTCACCATCCGGTAGGGGTGCAGGGTGTAGGAACGAATCTGGCTCCCGAACCCGATGGTCTTTTTCATGGCGTGCTGCGCTTCTTTTTCCTCGTCGCGCTTTCGCTTCTCCATTTCGTACAACTGGCCGCGCAGCAGCTTCATGGCGGTCGCGCGGTTCTTGTGCTGGCTTCTCTCGTTCTGGCATGAGACCACGATGCCCGTGGGCAAGTGCGTAATCCGCACCGCTGAGTCCGTGGTGTTCACGTGCTGCCCGCCGGCGCCCGAACTCCTGAACACGTCGACCCGCAAATCGTTCTCATCGATCTCGACTTCCACGTCATCCGACACTTCCGGAACGACATCCACGGAAGCGAAAGAGGTGTGTCTCTTCGCGCTGGCGTCGAAAGGTGAAATCCTGATGAGACGATGCACGCCGACTTCCGCCCGAAGATACCCGTAAGCATAATCCCCCTGGATGATCAGGGTAGCGTTCTTGATGCCGGCCTCCTCCCCCCCGAGTATGGAAACGAGGCGCGCCTGATACCCCTTCTCCTCCGCCCACCTCGTGTACATGCGCAAGAGCATTTCGGCCCAATCCTGGCTCTCCACGCCGCCTGCGCCTGCGTTCACGGAGAAAATGGCGTTCGCCCTGTCTTCCTCGGAATCCATGACCAGATGGAACTCCAGGCGCTCTATCTCCTTGAAAAGAGAGGAAAGAGCACCTTCGATTTCGCTCAGGAGTTCCGATTCGGACGTTTCTTCCATCTGGAGAAGCTGGAGAAGCTCATTCTGTTCGTTGAGTCTCCCGCTGAGGTTCTCCCAGTTGCGGATGGTCTTTTCAAGCGAAGCGCGCTTTCTCAGCGTATTCTGGGCGGCTTCGGGGTCGTTCCAGAAATCCTCTTCACCGGCGAGCTTATCGAGCTTCGCGCACTCCGCCTCCAGTCGATCGAGGTCAAAGCCGCCCTCGCAGTTCAAGGAGGCGCGCCTCCAGTTGCTCACATTTCCTGCATAATTCTTCCATCTACATCTCCAATCCTTCGAATTCGAACTCCATGACCCCTCGGGACGGAGTCCAACCGGGCGGTTCCAACCATCATATCACATCCGAGACCTCCGTCTGGAGCGGAACAGCAAAACCGCCGCCGCGGAGAAGAAAACACAGATATAGGCGAACATATCCCCCACCCTGGCGTACAAGCTGGGACGAGCTTTTTTCAGCGATACGGCATCGGCGTGCACCCACTCCTCGAACAAGGGGCTTCGCACCCGAATCGCTCCGGTGGGGTCGATAAGCGCGCTGATTCCCGTGTTGGCCGAGCGAACGATCGGCATCCGGAATTCCACCGCCCGGAACGCCACCATCGACAGGTGCTGCTCGGAAGCCGCCGTCTTTCCGAACCACGCATCGTTCGTGATGTTGACGAGAAACTGCGCATCTTTCATCCGCCGCACCACGCGGGGAAAAATCACCTCGAAACAAATCAGGACGCCGAATTTCCCCTGCGCGGCGTCGAATATCTCGGGCCGCTCCCCGGGCCTGAACGCGCCGATGACCGGCACGAGTTTTTTCACGAAAAACAACAATTTGCCGAGCGGGACATATTCGCCGAAGGGCAGCAGGTGCATCTTGTCGTACCGGCCGGATTCGGCGCCCTCCGGGCTTAGGAGATAAGCCGAGTTCGTCAATTTCGGGCCCTGTTTCACCTCACGCCTCCCGAGGACGCCGAAGAGCAGGTGGGAATCCGAGTCCTTCGCGATGCCGCGGAGATACTTTTGTTCGTGTGTGTGTCTTCCGTAGACAAGGGGCGCCGCCGCCTCCGGCCAGACGATGAGGGGGGGAGCGGTCGATTCATCTTTCGGGAAACGCCCTCTCAGCTCCTTCGTCAGCTTCCCCATCTTCTCGAGAATGCTCCTCCTCCACTTGGGAGACCACTTCACGGACTGATCGACGTTGCCCTGCACGATGCCGACCGCGCGCGACTCGCCTCGCGTCTCGAGGGGCACCTCATGGAGCCGCAGGTATCCATAGCCCCACACGAGCGCCACAGCGAGCGAGACGCTGATGACGAGGGCGAAGGGCCCCTTTCGGGGAAAACGGAAGAAATGCCAGATCGCCGCGTTCACGAACACGATGAAGAACGACACGCCGTATACACCCACCAGATCGGCGATTTGGATGACGTATAAATAGCGGTACTGGCTGTATCCCAGCAGCGCCCACGGGAAGCCGGTCATGAAATAGGCGCGCAAGAGCTCCAGGGAGACCCACAGCGGCGCGGCGAGCAGGAAAGTGAGTACGGAGCCGCCCGCATGGATGCGCACCATGCAAAATGCGAACAGCGCCGGGTAGAGCGCCAGATAGAGCGCGAGGACGGCGGTGATCAGCCACGCGAGCGACGCCGGCAGCCCGCCGTAGGTGGCCATCGAAATCTTGACCCACCAGATGATGATCCCGAAGGAAACCAGGCCGCTCACCAGCCCCAGGGTGAACGCTTCGTGCGGTTTCTTGCCTTCGAGCACCCATAAGAGGGGAACGAGGGCGATCCAGGCCAGCATCTCGAAGCGAAACGGCGGGAACAGGGACGCCACCAAAAGGCCCGAGAATATGGCATAGCCGATGTCCTTCGTTCTCAAGACTCGCTCCTCCGGGGACCGCTCTTCCCGGGTTCTTCGGTCAACCCGCCCTCGCCTCCGAGTTTTTCCCGCAAGGCGGCGACGAGGTTCGGCGTGATGCCTTCCACTTCCATGAGCTTGAGGTCGCTCGCCTCCAGAACGCCCCGCAGACTCCCGAAGGTTCTGAGAAGCGCGCGCCTGCGCTTGGGGCCGAGACCCGGCACGTCATCGAGGCCGCTCCTGATTCCGGTGCGCCTGCGGCGCGTCCGGTGGAACGTGAGGACGAAGCGGTGCACCTCATCGCGGATTTTCTGGAGCATGAGCTTGGGCGCGCCGCCCTCTTTCAATCGAACGGGGTCCGATTGGCCGGGCAGGAAAACCACGTCCTGCGCTTCGGGGTTCTCGGAACTCCTGCCCTTCGCGATCGCGCAGAGCGCCACGTCCGCAAGCCCGAGTTCCTCCAAGGCCGAGGCGGCCGATGAGAGCTGCCCCTTCCCGCCGTCTATCAGCAGAAGGTCGGGCATCTCGCCTCCCTCGTTCACCAGACGCTCCAGGCGCCTGAAAACGATCTCGCGCATCGAGGAATAATCATCCGGCGATTCCGCCACGCTTCTGATTTTGTAGCGTCGGTAGCCGTCCTTGAGCGGGCGTCCGTCCTGGAACATGACGCTCGCGCCGACGATGTTGCTCCCCTGCAGGTTCGACACGTCGAACGCCTCGATCCGCACCGGCAACTCCTCGAGCCCCAGCGCCTGTCGAATCTCTTCCAGCGTTTGCTGTTCCTTGCTGAGCAAAGCGTTTTCCTGCTCCTGGGCGTGCGATGCGTTCTCGCTCGCCATCTCGACCAGCCGGCGCTTGTTCCCCCGGCGGGGATGAAAAACGGACACCTTCTTGCCCCGCTTTCCGGACAGCCACTCCCCGATGAGCGAAGCGTCGCCCACGGCGGAGGGCAGGAGCACCTCATCGGGAAAAAACGTCTTGCCCCCGTAATACTGCTTCACGAACGCGGAGACGACCTCTCCGTCGGGAATGCCCTCGCGGGCGGCCACCTGGAACCCCTGGTCGCCCAGGAGCCTGCCCCCCCTGATGAAAAACAGGCGGAACGTCACCTTTTCCTCCTCCCGGTGGCAGCCGAGCACGTCCTGATCGCCCCCCCTCACCGAAAGCATGGTCTGCCGCTCGGTGACGTGCTCGATGCCCTGTATCTGATCCCGCACCTTCGCGGCGGCCTCGTATTGCAAATCTTCGGAGTATTCCTGCATCTGCTTCCTGAGCCTTCGAACCAGCTCCCGGTTCTTCCCCTTGAGGAAATCAAGCGCGTCGTCGACGCCGCCCCTGTACGCATCTTTGCTTTGAAGATCGTCGCACGGCCCCAGGCACTGGCCCATCTGGAAATAGATGCACCGCTTCGCCGTCTTGTCCTCCAGCCCGCCCGTGCAGGGCCTGATGTGAAACGTCTTCTGCAAGAAGCGGATCGTGCGCCGCAGGCTGCTCGCCGAGGGGAAGGGACCCAGGTAGGAATCCCCGTCACCGGCGGGGCGGCGGACGATGCTCAGGCGGGGGTAGTCCTCACCCGTGCTCAACTTCATGTAGGGAAAATGCTTGTCGTCGCGCAAAAGCACATTGTGGCGGGGCTTGTGCCTCTTGACATAGTTGCTCTCCAGGATGAGCGCCTCGATTTCATTGGCCGTCACGATGTGCTCTATCGTGGAGGATTCCTCCACCATCTTCTGAATCCAGGGGCCCCGGCCGGTCCTCTTGGCGAAGTAGCTGCGCACCCGGCTTCTCAGGCGCAAGGCCTTGCCGACGTAGAGCACGTCCCCCGCGCGGTTCCTGAAAATGTAAATCCCCGGTTTTTCGGGCAAGGACTTCAAAAACGAGCGGTCCTCTTCCACGGAAACGGAGCTGGGGGAAAGGGCGGAATCACTCATGACGCGATATTGGAGGGCTTGAGGCCGAGCTGGCGGCGCTCGATGGCGAGAATCTTGTCGCGAATCCCGGCGGCCTTTTCAAATTCGAGCTTCTGGGCCGCCTCGTGCATCCGGGCGCGGAGCTCTTCCAGCGTCGCCGCGTCCGTCTCCGAAAATTCCGGCGCGTCCCCCTCTTCCCACGAGAAGGCGTCGCCGGCGCCATCCACGGCGGAGGCTTCCAGAAGCTCGTCCATCCTGCGGCTGATGGAGCGGGGAACGACCCCGTTCGCCTCGTTGTAGGCGATCTGGATGCTCCTTCTCCTGTCCATCTCATCCAGCGCGCGGCGCATGCTGTCGGTCATGCGGTCCGCATACATGATGACACGGCCGCCCACGTGCCTCGCCGCGCGGCCCGAGGTCTGGATCAGGGAAGTTTCCGAGCGCAGGAAACCTTCCTTGTCCGCGTCGAATATGGCCACGAGCGCGACTTCGGGCAAATCCAGTCCCTCGCGCAGCAGATTGATGCCGATCAGCACGTCGAAAACGCCCGAGCGCAGGTCGCGGATGATCCGCACCCGCTCGAGGGCGTCGATGTCGCTGTGCATGTAGCGAACCCGGACGCCCAGATCTTCATAGTATTCCGTCAAATCCTCGGCGAACCGCTTCGTCAGGGTGGTGACGAGGGCGCGATCCCCCTTCGCCGCCACCTTGCGCACTTCGGCCAGCAGGTCATCCACCTGCCCCTGCACCGGACGAACCTCCACCGGCGGGTCGACCAGGCCGGTGGGGCGCAGCAACTGCTCCACGACGAGCCCTTCGCTCTTCTCCAGTTCATAAGGCCCGGGAGTCGCCGAAACGTAGATCGTGTTCTTGAGGTTTGCCTCGAATTCCTTCATCTCGAGCGGGCGGTTGTCCAGAGCCGAGGGCAGCCGGAAGCCGTAGGACACCAGGGTTTCCTTGCGGGAGCGGTCGCCCCGGTACATGCCCCGCAACTGGGGGATGCTCTGGTGGCTCTCGTCTATCACCACGAGATGATCGCGCGAGAAATACGAGAACAGGGTCGCGGGCGGCTCGCCCGTCAGGCGCCCGTCGAGGTGCAGGCTGTAGTTCTCCACCCCGTGGCAATAGCCGACTTCGCGGAGCATCTCGATGTCCTGCAATGTCCGCTGCTGCAGGCGCTGCGCCTCAAAAGACTTGTCCTGCGCGTTCAACTCCGCCACGTGCTCCCACAATTCCTTCTGAATGGCCTCGATGGCGGTGGAGAGCCTCTCCTCGGGCGTGATGTAGTGGCTGTTGGGGTAAATCTCTACCCGGTCGAGTCTTCTCAAAACGATTCCGCGCAACGGCTCGATTTCCGTGATGGCGTCGATCTCGTCGCCGAAGAACTCGACGCGAATCGCCTGCTCCTCCTCGTGGGCGGGCAGAATTTCGACGACGTCGCCGCGCGCGCGAAAAGAGGCGCGGCGCAATGCCGCGTCCGAGCGCCGGTACTGAATCCGCACGAGCTGGGTGAGCAGTTCTTCGCGATCCATCTCCATGCCGACGGAAATGTCGATGTGCAGATCGAAATAATCGGCCGGAGAGCCGAGGCCGTAGATGGAACTCACGCTCGCCACCACGATGACGTCGTCCCGCATCAAAGCGGAGCGCGTGGCCGCGTGGCGCAGGCAGTCGAGCTCGTCGTTGATGGAGGCGTCTTTTTCGATGAACGTATCCGTGGTGGGGACGTAGGCTTCGGGCTGATAGTAGTCGTAATAGCTGACGAAATACTCCACCGCGTTGTTCGGGAAAAACCCCTTGAACTCGTTGTAAAGCTGCGCGGCCAGGGTTTTGTTGTGGGCGATGACGAGCGTGGGTTTCCCCAGCCGCGCGATGACGTTCGCCACCGTGAACGTCTTGCCGGAGCCGGTGACGCCCAGCAGAACCTGGTGGTTCTGGCCCTCTTCGAACTGGCGGACGATGGCGTCTATCGCCTCGGGCTGATCGCCCGTGGGAGAGAATTTCGAATGGAGCTCGAAGCTGCTCATGAAGGGTCCTCTGCCTCCGGGTCAGGCGCTCGAAAAAACGAGCGGATAAAAGTTTAGCTGATAAAGGAAGGCTGATAAACCTTGCGGGTCAGGTGAGAGGCGTGGGCTGAAGGTATTTTTCCCATACTTGTTGCACAGTTCGTGGAAACCGGTGATACAGGTGATGGAATATGAAGGATTTCGGTTTTTGGGGCTGTTTTTTCAGTTTCAGCCTGGCCTCGTCCGGCGTGCGGTCCCCTTTTTTCGCATTGCATTTCCGGCAACTGCAAACCACGTTCTCCCACGTGGAGCGGCCGCCGCGCGAGCGGGGCAAAACGTGATCCACCGTCAAAAATCCGCCTTTCGCCCCGCAATACTGGCAGGTATTCTCGTCGCGGCGCATCACGTTCTTTTTGCTGAACGGAATCTGGCTTCGGCGCGGAACGTAAACATACGTTCTCAGCCGTATGACGGCGGGCAGGTGAAACTCCATCGCTTCGCTGCGGACGATCAGGCCGTTCGTCTCGACGGTATCCGCTTTTCCGGTAATCATCATGCGAATCGCACGACGCGCGTTGCAGACGTTTATCGGCTCATACGTCTGGTTGAGCACCAAAACACGCGATTGCTCGATCACCCTATACGCTCCCCTTGAGACAAGTGGGCGACGGGATACACACACGATTTGCGCATCCCTTTATGTCGACCCCGCCCGCCCTTGTCAACGAGCGATCGCTTTTTTCGGATATTGCGAAAACGGCACGGCAAACTTATAATTGCTGATCTCCGCAAAATGCGGAGAAACGCTTCGAAAATTCGCCTTCCCCAAGAGGATCGCCCCGTTGCTGCCCCGTTCCGGACGCGGAAAAACAGCCCTGCTGATACTATGCGCCCTGGCCATTGCATGCGGCATGGGGGTCGGCGCGAGCTTCACCTATCTATACGATTTTCCCGAACTCGAGCGTCTCCACAATTACAAACCCAACACCATCACGCGCATTTACGCCCGCGGAGGCGAACTGCTCGCGGAACTGTACCAGGAGAGAAGAAAACCCATCCCCTTGAGGCAAATCCCCGCCACACTGCAACAAGCGTTCCTGGCCATCGAAGACAGCCGCTTCTATGACCACCCGGGCGTCAGCTATCCCGATATTATCCGGGCGTTCATCAAAAACCTGAGTGCTGGCCAATTCGTTCAGGGCGGCAGCACCATCACCCAGCAGTTGGCGAAAGTCCTCTTCCTGACGCCCGAGAGAAAGCTCAAGCGGAAAATCCGGGAAGCCCTCCTGGCCCTCGAGATCGAGCGGCGCTTCACGAAGGATGAAATACTCGAATTCTACATGAACCAAATCTATCTCGGCAGCGGGGCGTACGGGGTGCAGGCGGCGGCCCGGATCTATTTCGGAAAAACGGTCGCTCAACTCACCCTGGCCGAATCCGCCATGATTGCGGGACTTCCCAAGGCGCCCACGCGGTTCAATCCCAAAACCAATCCCGAGAAAGCGCTGAATCGGCGCAACCTGGTCATCAAGAGAATGCGTGCTTCGGGCTTCATCACCGAAGAGCAGGAGAAAACCGCCCGCGAAGCGCCGATCGAAGTGATCCCCCGGGTAGCCAATATCGTACCCGAAGCCGCCTACTTCATCGAAAAAACACGCTTGGGCCTGAGCCGCAGATTCGGGCAATCCCTCTACAAAAGCGGCCTTCAAATCCATACGACGCTCGATATCGGCTTGCAGAAGATTGCCCACGAAGCGCTCCTGAACGGGATCGAGAAGATAAACGAAAGGCGCGGATTCAAGGGTCCCGGAGCGGAAATCAAGAGGCCGCCGCGCCTGGGGAACGGATTCCAGTTCCACATTCTCGACATCGCGGGCAACGTGGTGAGCGGAATCATCGGGGATTACGAGGCGGAGATGCCTCTACCCAAACACATCGACCCCAAAAGGCTCCGGGAAGGCGACCTGCTGCTGGGGCGCGTGATCAAGGTGGATCGCGCCTCGAAAAAACTCTTCCTGGAGTGGCAGGAGACTGTGCAAGGCGCAGTCATCGCGTTCGACGCCAGGAGCGGAGCGCTCCGCGCCCTGACGGGAGGAACCAACTTCCGCCGCTTCCCGTTCAACCGCGCCACGCAGGCGCAGCGCCAGCCGGGTTCGGCTTTCAAGCCCATCGTCATGGGAACGGCTCTCTCCCAGGGCTACACGCCTGCGCACATTCTCATGGATACCCCCTTCGTCCGCCGGATGCCGGGGACGCGCAAGGACTGGAAGCCCAGAAACTACACCAACAAGTTCTACGGCCCCGTCACCATGAGAAGAGCCATGGAATCCTCCCTCAATCTGGCCACCATCAAGCTGCTCGACCAGATGGGCCCGCAGAAGGCGATCACGTTCGCGCGCCGGCTCGGCATCCGCTCGAAAATGAACCCGTATCTTTCGCTCGCGCTCGGCTCCATCGAGGTGACGCCATACCAGTTCACGGCTTCCTACATTCCGTTCGCGGCGCGGGGCGTGTATGCGCGGCCCTACGAGATCACGAAAGTCACCGACGGGAGAAACCGGGTGCTGGAGGAGAACGTTCCCACGACGCACCTCGCCATCGCGCCCGAGACGGCCTACCAGATGAAAATGCTGCTGCGCGGCGTCGTCACGAACGGGACGGGAAAAAAGGCCAAGGAGATCGGCGCGTTTCTCGCCGGAAAAACGGGCACCACGAACGAGTACCGCGACGCATGGTTCATCGGCTTCTCCGAAGACCTCGTGCTGGGCGTATGGGTGGGCCGCGACGACAACAAGCACATGGGCTACCGGGCTTCGGGCGGAGGCGCGGCCCTGCCCATCTGGGTCGAAGCGATGAAAGGCTGGCTCGAAGGCAGGGAATCGGAAGTTCGGACTCCCGAACCGCCGCCGGGCATCACCCTGGTGCAGGTGGATTCGCGCTCCGGTCAACTGCCCTCGGCCTGGTGCGAGGGGGAGCCGATAACGGAAGCCTTCGTGGAGGGGACGGAGCCCTCGGAGCCCTGCGCCCGAAAATCCCGCCTCCCGGCGATACTGAGCGGCGGTTAAGACGCAGACGCGCTCTATTTCCGGCGCGCGCATTCGCCCGGGATTGATGCCGAAAAGCGAAAGGCAAATGGGTTCCGTCGAACCCTTCCTCCCCGGTCGGCTCCGACACCGGAATGACGGTGCCGTGTTCTCTCCGGAATAGTGTCGTCGGGGCGGTTCGCGAACCGCCCCTGCAATGGTTGTTGATAAACCCCTCGTCGGGGGACATTGCCTTCAGCGGAAAGGCCGCTTTCGCGCGAGCCCCCGACCTCCCTCTTTGCCCCCTCCTACCCCCTTGTCGGGGGAAGGATTGCTCCCTCGGAAAAGGCGTTTCCGACTCCCCCGCATCCGCCGGGATTCGTCTTGACGAAACGCGCGGCGGCGCATTACAGTTAGGCGCATGAGGACCCACTAACGTGGGGGAAAACCAAGTGACGGAATACGAAGCCGCAAGCCTCGCCATCCAGAAAGCCTCTCTCGCGGCGCAGCAGGCCTCCGTGTGGGTCGCCGCGCTCGTGGGCGCCGCGCAGTGCTCCCTGATCGCCTACGGCCTCTACTTCATGCGCCAGGCCGCGCGCCACCGCGACGCCCAGCACCGCGAAACCATGAGGGCGCTTGACACACGCCACCGCGAACACATGGAGGCGATGGAGCGCACACACCGCGAGAACATGGAGGCGCTCGACAGCCGCCACCGGGAAACCATGAGCGCGCTCGCCGCCCAGCGCGAGGAGCACAAAGATCAGCACCACGAGAACATGGAGGCGCTCAAAGAACTCATCCGCCGCACCGCCGCGCCGCCCGACACTCCTCACCCTGAGTAGCGTCCCCTCGCCAGAGGTCTTTTCCAACACCCCCCAGGGGGGTGGTTACGCCGTCCCCTTTCACATCCATAACCTGGAATCCCGCCGTTGAGTCGTGTATATAATTCCCTTTGTAATCAGGGGCGACCGCGCCCATCTCGTGAAGGATGAGGCGCATCGGCGAGGTGGCCTTTCACCCTGCGGGCGGAAGTTCCGCGAGGACGCACGAGGAACGTGATGATTAACCAGCCGCAGACCAGTTTCCGCCGGATCCTGGTCGCCAACCGGAGCGAGATCGCCATCCGCGTGTTCCGCGCCTCGGTCGAACTCGGCATCGAGACGATCGCGATCTATTCACAAGAGGACCGCTTCGCGCTGCACCGCTTCAAGGCGGATGAGGCCTACCTGGTCGGCCGGGGGATGGGCCCGATCGAGGCCTATCTCAGCATCGAGGAGGTGATGCGCGTCGCGCGCGAGAACGCCGCCGATGCGATCCACCCCGGCTACGGCTTCCTGGCCGAGAATCCCGACTTCGCCGAGGCCTGCGTCGACGCAGGCGTCGCGTTCGTCGGCCCGAAACCCGAGATCATGCGCGCGCTCGGCAACAAGGTGGCGGCGCGCGAACTTGCGGTGTCGGCGGGCGTTCCGGTGGTTCCGGCGACCGGCCCGCTCCCCCGGGACCCGGATGAGGCCGCGCGACTCGCCCGCGAAGTCGGTTTCCCCGTCATGCTCAAGGCGAGCTGGGGCGGCGGCGGACGCGGCATGCGCACGATCGAGAGCGAGGCCGGGTTCGCCGATGCGGTCGAGGCTGCGCGGCGCGAGTGCCTGGCGGCGTTCGGGAACGACGAAGTCTATCTCGAAAGACTGATTCGCCGCGCGCGCCACGTCGAGGTCCAGATCCTCGGCGACAACCACGGCAACCTGGTGCACCTCCACGAGAGGGACTGCTCGGTGCAGCGGCGCAACCAGAAGATCGTCGAGCGCGCGCCGGCGCATTATCTGGGCGCTACGACGCGCGCGGCGATCCACGAGAGCGCGCTCAAGATCGGCCGCGCGGTGGGCTACAACAACGCCGGCACCGTCGAGTTCCTGGTCGACGACGACACCGGCGCGTTCCACTTCATCGAGGTCAATCCGCGCATCCAGGTCGAGCACACGGTCACCGAGGTGGTGACCGGCGTCGACCTCGTGCAGGCGCAGATCCGCATCGCAGGCGGGGCCGCCATCGGCGCGCCCGAGAGCGGCATCCCGGGCCAGGACGAGATTCGGGTAAACGGCCACGCCATGCAATGCCGGGTGACCACCGAGGACCCGGAGAACAATTTCATCCCCGATTACGGCGTGCTTACCGCTTATCGCGGCGCCACCGGGTTCGGCGTGCGGCTGGACGGCGGCACCGCCTATTCGGGCGCGCGGATCACGCCCTATTACGACTCGCTGCTCGAAAAGGTGACGACCTGGGCGCCGACGCTCGATGAGGCGATCCGGCGGATGAGGCGGGCGATCGTCGAATTCCGCATCCGCGGCGTCGCCACCAACCTCGCCTTTCTCGACAACGTCATCAGCCATCCCGAGTTCCAGGAAGGCACCTGCACGACGCGCTTCGTCGACGAGACGCCGGAGCTGTTCACCTTCGCCTACAGGCGCGACCGCGCGACCCGGCTGCTGCGCTATCTGGGAGAAGTGATCGTCAACGGCAACGCCGCCGTCGAGGGCAGGCCAGAGCCGCCGACGCGCCGGATTCCGGACGCCCCGGAGACCGCAGGCCACGAGGTCCAGGACGGTTCGCGCCAGTTGCTCGATGAGCTCGGCCCGGAGGCTTTCGCACAGTGGATGCTCGATCAGGACCGGGTGCTGATGACCGACACCACGTTCCGGGACGCGCATCAATCGCTGCTGGCGACGCGGGTCCGAAGCTACGACCTCATCGCGGTCGCGCCGGCCTATGCGCGGCTGCTGCCGCAGCTTTTCTCGGTCGAATGCTGGGGAGGCGCTACTTTCGACGTGGCGATGCGCTTCTTGAACGAATGCCCCTGGGCGTGGCTCGAACGGCTGCGCGCCGCGATGCCCAACCTCCTGACCCAGATGCTGCTGCGCGCGTCGAACGGCGTCGGCTACACCACCTACCCCGACAACGTGGTGCGCTATTTCGTACAGCAATCGGCCGAGAACGGCATCGACATCTTCCGCATCTTCGACTCGCTCAACTGGGTCGAGAACATGCGCCCGGCGATGGACGCCGTGCTGGAGACCGGCAAGCTCTGCGAGGCGGCGATCTGCTACACCGGCGACATCACCGACCCGAACCTCACCAAGTACGACCTCAAATACTACGTCGCGCTCGCCCGCGAGCTCGAAGCGGCGGGCGCCCACATCCTGGGCCTCAAGGACATGGCGGGCCTGTGCAAGCCCGCGGCGGCCCGGACGCTCGTCGAAACCCTGAAACAGGAGATCGGCATCCCCATCCACTTCCACACCCACGACACCAGCGGGATTTCCGCGGCCAGCGTGCTCGCCGCGGCCGAGGCCGGGGTCGACGCCGTGGATGCGGCGATGGATTCGATGAGCGGTCTCACCTCGCAGCCGAGTTTCGGCTCGATCACCGCGGCCTTGCGCCACTCCCCGCGCGACCCCGGAATCGACGCCGATACGGTGATGGCGATGTCCACCTACTGGGAGCAGGTGCGCAACCAGTATCGCGCCTTCGAGAGCGAATTCCGCGCGGGCACGTCGGACGTCTACAACCACGGGATCCCGGGCGGCCAGTACACCAACCTGCGCGAACAGGCGCGCGCACTCGGCATCGACAACCAGCGCTGGCCGGAGGTCTCGCGCGCCTTCGCCGAGGTCAACCGCATGTTCGGCGACATCGTGAAGGTGACGCCCTCCTCCAAGGTGGTCGGCGACATGGCGCTGATGATGGTGACGGGCGGGCTGACGCCCGAAGACGTGGCCGACCCCGGGCGCGAGATCGCCTTCCCCGAATCGGTGGTCTCGCTGTTCGCGGGCGAACTGGGGCAGCCGCACGGCGGTTTCCCGCGCGCCCTGCAGGAAAAAATTCTCAAAGACAGGGAGCCGATCACCGTGCGGCCCGGCTCGGTGCTGCCCGACGCCGATCTCGAAGCCTGCCGCGAAGAGGCCGAAAAGGACGCCCGGCGCCCGATCAGCGACGCCGAGTTCGCCTCCTGGCTGATGTATCCGCAGGTTTTCACCGACTATGCGGCCGCGCGGCGCCAATACAGCGACGTGAGCGTGCTGCCGACACCGGTGTATTTCTACGGCATGGAGCCGGACGAGGAGATCGCCGTCGACATCGAGCGCGGGCGCACCCTGTTCATCCACTATGTCGCGCGCAGCGAGACCGACCAGAAGGGCGAATGCACGGTCTTCTTCGAGTTGAACGGGCAGCCCCGGACAGTGCGCGTCGCCGACAGCAGCGCCGCCGCGGCAGTCACGGAACTGCCCAAGGCCGAGGAAGGCGACCCCGGCCACGCCGGCGCGCCGATGCCGGGGATGGTGACCAAGGTGTTCTTTGGTGAGGGCGAGGCGGTCGATGAGGGCGACGTGCTGGTGGCGATCGAGGCGATGAAGATGGAAACCGTTATCCGCGCCGAACGGGGCGGCGTCGTTTTGAGGGTCGTCGCGCCGGTCGGCACCACCGTCGACACCAAGGACCTGCTCGTCGTCGTCGGCGACGCCTGACGCGCCGGGCCGGAGGACCGCAAACCGGGGGACGAGAAACCTGCCTCGCGAGTTCAGGGCAAAGGGATTCCGCTCGCATCGGCACCCGGCCTTTCTCACACAGCGCCTCGTCTCGCGTGGCTACACCAACCCCGAGAAATCGCTCGCCGCGAACCATGGAACGTCGGACGCCGGCGATGCAGAAGACCCGATCGGATCGGGGGATGGAGTTACAGGAAAACCGCATTCATGATCGACCGGATTCCCCTCCACCCTCTTTCCCTGAACATTCTCAAACGGATCCTCAGAACCGCATGTTGAGGGTGAGAAAGAAGGTGCGGCCCCAACCGGCCGCTCTGGGCCCGTCCGTATAGGAGGGGTTGGCTGTATTCGTCGAGAGTTTGGCATCGGTGACGTTGTATACGCCCGCGGTCACCCGAACGTTATCCAGTCCCAGCGGCCGCTTCCAGTCGAGCGTCACATCGTGGCCGGTCCAGGACCTGAACCTCCCTTCGCCCGACTGACTCTCGATTTCGGAGCGGTAGTTCGTGGACCAGAAAGCGGTGAGATTGCCACGCCCGGCCGAGACTTCGACGCGCACGGCATCCCGGGGGAGGGGAAACCGCCGCTTTTCGCCCGCGATTTGCTGCTTGGTGTTGATGACGTGCCGCCAGAACCCGCGCATCCCGATAACGCCCCAACCCATTCTCCTGCGCGCGCCATACCGGAAATTCACGCCCGAAATCTCGGTATCGACAATGTTCGCAAAGCTGTCGTGTATGGTGATGTCGCCGCCGATGCGTTCGATGCAGTCCTTCCGGTTACCGCCCTGGCATTCTTGCAGGTTCAACATGGCCCAGGTGGCGCTGTTCTGCCCCGGCCGGTCGGATGTTTCAAGCCGGTACCAGTCCGCGACGAGATAGAACGGCCCTTTGCGGGCCTCGGCGCCGAAAGAGAACATCTCGGAGCCTGAGGGGTCGAGACCCGGGTTGCCGCTCGTCTCGCGCGTCACTTGCCGGAAGTTCGGACTATCGCATGTGCGGGGCGGCGGTCCGCTCCCGGGGTCGCAAACGATATAAGGGTGGTCCTGCGACGCGTCGCTGTAGATATGCCGCATCGAGGGTGCCCTCTCGCCCGCGCTCCACGAGCCGCGCAGCGTGACGATGCCGGTCAGCCGGTATTCGGCTCCGAAACGCCACGATTCCAATCCGCCGATATCGTCGTATTCATCGCCGCGCCCCCCGACCCTGATTTTCAGATTGTCGGTCAGCGGCAGGGACATCTCCGCAAAAGCCGCCGCGATGTCGCGCTTGCCGGCATAGCTGGTTCCGCCGGAACCGAGCACCTCGGTCACATTATGGGTATGGCCGTCCTTGTCCCGAAAGACCAGGAGATGCTGTACGTCCGCGCTTCCCAGTTCGACCCCTGCGGTCCATGCCGTCTGGCGCCCGCCGATAGCGAAGCCGGAGCCCTCCAGCGCCAGCCGGGCGCCAAGATACTCTGCACTTGTAGTATCCTCCTCCTGCAAGCTGCTGTTCTCGATCGCTGCAGAATTACGCGGGTCCAACGGGTTCGCGAGGTTGTAATTCCCGCTCGTGATCTCTTCCCTGATCCTGCCGGCATGCACGAAGGTGTCGCCGGACACGGAATAGTCCAGCCGGTAGGCATTGACGCGAACATCATAGCCGAGACCTTCAGCCAGACGACCCTCAACGCTTGCGGAAATGTCGTATTCCTCGGAATCCGTCACCCAGTCACGGTTGCCGTGGCCGATAAAGCGGTGCCCCACGACGAACTCGTCGTTTTCTCCCAACTGGAAGTCTGGGCCTGCTGCTCTCTTGATCTCATCCAGCAACGTCTCGTTCGGCGTAAAGGAAAACACGTCGATCGACGGCGCGTAGCGGAACGCCCCGCGGCCCTGCATGATGTTTGCGTCCAGATGGAATTCGGCGTCCTCTCCGAGCGGATGCTCCAGGTTCAGGACGGCGCTCTTCTGCTCATAGCTGGGTGTGTCCCACCAGATGTTTCCATAGGCGTAACCACAGCCCTCGTCGCCCGTGCGGATACCGGGCGGATTGCTGAGCGGGCCGGCATAGCCCAGCGACGGGTCGCAGTCCCCCAGTGGCACTGACCTCAAGCCGACGAATTCTCCCTGGTCGTCTTTCTGGGAGACATAGATGGTGTTCCCGCCGACGCTGATATTCTTGGCCTGGCTGAAGCTGCCACCCTCGACCCACTCGGAGCGGCTGTGTTCCCGGTCCTTTCCGAGGATTTCCTGACGGTCCAGTATGTCCACGCCGAAGGTCATGCGTCCTCCCTTGCCGACAGCGCCGCCCCAGAAGAGGCTGCCCTGCCAGCCGTCACCACCGTCCTTGCTCGGCATCCGCGTAACCGTACGCACCTCGAAGCCGTCCAGGTCCTTTCTGAGCACGATATTGAACGCGCCGTTTATGGCGGCGTGGCCGCCCAGCGTGCTCAGACTCTCGCCTCTCAGAACCTCGATGCGCTCTATGGCCGAGAGCGGCAGAAAATCCAGATTATGGCCGGTGGTGGCGTAGGGTCTGCCGTTCACCAGGACGAGTAGCTCTCGTCCCCCGGTGAAAAAGTAACGGATGATGCCGGTGTCCAACAGCTCCTCGAGCGTCTGGGCACCCGAGCGCTCGATGAACTTGCGGTCGTATTCGGCGATGACCTTAGGTGCCGGCGCGAGAGGCCCGGCATGGGATATCATCACCGTCAGCACTGCATAAGCGACGGCTGCCGCCAAAGCGATCCTCATCGAAATTCCCCTTTCCCGGTAAACGCAAACGAACCGGCCAAGGCCGGAATGGATGATTATCGATGTTATCTGCATTCTGCGCTTTGTCGCAACGGCCCGGCATGTTCACAGGAACGCATCCGCACCACCAGGAACGAGCGATGCCGGGGACGGTAACCAAGGTGTTCTTCCATGAGGGCGAGGCGGTCGATGAGGGCGACGTGCCGGTGGCGATCGAGGCGATGAAGATGGAAACCGTCATCCGCGCCGAACGGGTCTGTTAAAAAAGTCCCCCGCCGAGGGAAAATTTGTTTGTGTAGGGGTCGCATACATGCGACCCGGCCTTTTTGCCTTCCAACGACGGGCCGCATATATGCGGCCCCTACACTCCCTTCGGCAGGCCGGAATCTCGTTGCCGTCATTGCAGGGTTTTTCAACAACCCCCGAACGGGGCGGCGTCGTTTTGAGGATCGTTGCGCCGGTCGGCGCCACCGTCGACACCAAGGACCTGCTCGTCGTCGGCGGCGACGCCTGACGCGCCCGAGCATCCCGAAAAACGACCGGTACGCCCGCATCGTGCGAGACGCGCATTTGCCCGCATTTGCAGTCATCACGCCGCAAGGGCCTGTGGGCCTCACGCGGCTGGTGGTTGCGGCTCGGGAGTCGGGCGAGGTTCTGCTGGAGCAGATCGCCTGCCTGAATGAGAGTTGGAGAGGCGACTCCGCGCGCCGGCGCGGAGCGTGTGAGTAGATTGGGGACGCCGCAGCTTACGGCTCGCCCGGCCCGACCATGCGGTAGCCGGCGCCCCGGACGTTCAGAATGTAGGACGGGTGGGCGGGGTCGTCGCCGAGCTTTCGGCGCAGTTGCTTGACGAAGGTGCGGACGCGGTTCGGGTCGCCTGTGTCCGGACCTTTCCACAACTGGTGGATCAGCGAGTCGTAGGTCATCACTCGTCCCGCGTTCATCGAGAGCACGCGCAGCAGTTCGAACTCCATCGCGGTCAGCGCCACCTCGCGACCGGCTACGCTCACCTGACGCTGCTCGTAGTGGATGGCGAGTTCGCCGAGGACGAAGGGTTCCGGTTCGGCCCGCCTGCGCAGGACCGCCCGGATCCGCGCCGTCAGCTCCGTCGCCGAGAAGGGCTTGACGAGGTAGTCGGCGGCGCCCTTCTCCAGCGCCCTGGCGATGGTTTCGTCGCGCCCGTAGGCGGAGATGAAGATGATCGGCAGCTCGGCCATTCTGGGAATGTTTTCCATCAACTCGATGCCGTCGGTCCCGGGAAACACCAGGTCGAGCAGCACCAGGCAGGGTTTCTCCTTTTCGATGATCCGCGGCAGCTCCCGGTGGTCGCCCGTCACGACCGCCGAGAAGCCGGCCTGGGTGAGCGCGTCGCGAACGAAGCGCAGCGTCTGCGGGTCGTCGTCCACCACCAGGATGGGCGGGCGGTCGCTTCCTTCGTGAGACGTGCGGGGTCGGTCGCCGACCGAGGCGGCCGCGTCGCCGGCTTCTTCGATCAACGGAATCGTGAAGGTGAACTGCGCGCCCTGGCCCGGCCCGCCGCTCTCGGCCCGGATGCGGCCCCCGTGCGCTTCCACCAGGCCCTTGCAGATGGCGAGCCCCAGGCCGCCGCTATCCTGCAGCGCGCGCCTCCCCGCGCCCTCGACGGCCCCCCCGTACTTGCGGAACAGGTAGGGAAGCTGCTCCGCCGGAATCCCTCTGCCCTCGTCCGAGACCGAAATTGCGGCGTAGGGACCATCGCGCACCGCGGCGACCCGGATGGGAGCAGATGCCGGCGAGTGCCTCGCCGCATTGGAAAACAGGTTGTTCAGCACCTGCACGATGCGCCGCCCGTCGACCAGCACCCGGGGCAGGTCCTGCGGAAGGTCGATGAGAATCGTGTGCGCGCCGCCGCCATTCAGGAAAGCATTCCTCGCCTGATCCACCACTTCCGCCAGTTCCACAGGAGAGGTTGAGACCGAAAGCGTACCCGCGTCGATACGGCCCACATCCAAAAGGTCGCTGATCAGGCCCCGCATGTGATCGGCCTGCTTGTCGATGATCCGGAAGAACTGCTCCACCTCGGCCGCATCCAGACTCGTCGTGGCGCCCAGTACGGTGGCGGTCGAGCCCTTGATGGCGGCCAGCGGCGTGCGGAGTTCGTGGCTCACCAGGCCGAGGAATTCCGCCCGTTGCCGCTCCAGTTCCTCCAGCGGCGCCAGATCCTGTATCGTGATGACCACCGACGCCATCGTGCCGTCTTCGGCAGGGATCAGCGTTCCGTTGAGCAGCATCGACACGCTGCGCCCGTCCGGGACAGATATCTCGACCTCCTCGGCGTGTATGCTCTCGCCGTGAATGAACGCCTGTGTAATCGGAACCTCCTTGAGCGAGCCCTCGCGCCCGTCGGCGAACCGGAAGGACGCCGAATTGAGCAGCTCCTCGGCGGGGCGGCCCGGTGTGCAAAGGGGTTCGATGATTCGCTTGGCTTCCTGGTTCGTCGACACGGGTTTCCCGGTGCGGGCATCGAAGACCACGACGCCCACCGGCGAGGTCTCGACAAGGGCCTCGAGATCCGCCCGGGCGCGCTTCTCGTCGCGGTACGTGCGCGCGTTGGCAATCGCGGCCGCGGCCTGGGACGCGAACAGCAGCAGCACCTCCTCATCCTCGGCGGTGAACTCCGGAGCGTTCTCCTTCTCGGCGAGAAAGAAGTTGCCCACATGCACACCCCGATAACGCATCGGGGTGCCCTGGAAGGTCTTCGAGCGGATCAAATCCGCCGGGTAGCCCAGCGCGCGGACGTAAGCCGGCAGGTCTGCGACCCGCAGGGTTCCCGGAAGGCCCTGGAAGTGTTCGTAAAGACGCGGTCCGTCTTCCCAATTTGCGAACTCGAGGCGCTCTTCGGCGGTGAAGCCGGAGGTGACGAAATCACGCACCTCGCCCGCCTCGTCGAGGGTGATGATGATCCCGTAGCGCGCCCCGGTCAGCGTGCGTGCGGCGTCCACGGCCTCCTGCAGGACGACGCCCGGGTCGAGGCTCCCGCTGATGCGCAGGACCGCCACGCTGAGCGCGGCGATCCGTTCGCGCAAAGCCGCGAGTTCACGTGTAAGTTCATCGCGACTCTTCAATTTCTCCCCCTGGATGCGGAATTCATCGATGGCGGCTTCCAGCCGAAAGAACCTGCTTCTGGACCGGAAAATGCCGCCCAACATCGTTACAAGGTACAAAAATTTCGCGGCTTTCCCTAAAACAACACGTAATCTCTAAAATATCACACAATTATCTCACACACAATATATATATTTAGCCATCGGCCGGGGAGCCGCAAGGACGACGCCAAGCGCTTGAAAGCGCCTCCGAAGCCACCCTCCGGCCGGGAGGGGCATAAAAAAAGCCCTCCCTTGACGGGGGACAAAGGCCCCCCTACCCCACCCCCCTTGAAGGGACTGTTGAAAAAGTCCCTCGATGCGGGAAAACCACCGTCATTCCGGCGAAAGCCGGAATCCATTTTAGATTTTTGCTTTCGTTTTCGCATTTGATTCCGACTTGCGGGAGGGAGCGCCGCACCCGAATCCGAGACGGATGAGGCGGATATATATGGCGGTGTCCGTATCTTCCCCGGCCGGGAAAGAGGACATCCGGGCGAAAAACCAAAGACAAAGGCGAAAATGGATTCCGGCTTTCGCCGGAATGACGAGCAAAAGCGAAGGTCAATCCCAAGCGAAGCGAGACTTTTTCAACAATCCCTTGAAAGGGGGGGTTGCCTTTAGAGGCGAGAGCGGCAAAAGAGGGGTGAATTCCGGCTGAGGGAGGAGAAATTCCGCCTCGATACGGGCTTTTTCAACGGCCCCGCCACGGCTCTCCCGTCTTCGCCGCGGCCTCGCGCGCATTTGCCCGCATTTGCCGTACCTTGTGAGATCGCGGGTTGCGGTATCGTGCGCGCCGCTCGGGGGAACCCGGCCCCGCCGGCCG